>NZ_LJRO01000503.1 GCF_001401155.1 Pseudomonas tremae | reverse complement strand
CTCGGCGCACCGATCGGCAACTTCGCCAAGGACGGCGGTGAGTTCTCGGGCGCTGCCAACGTCTATTTCGACAACCCGGCCTTTCGCCAGACGCCGCCGAAGCTGCTGATCTGGGAAATCCCGGAGCGGGATCTGCAAACGGTTTATGAGGTGATCAACCTTCGGCCATAACGCTATCAAATTCGCACCTGACGCTATCGAACAACTGGCTGCCCTGTATCAATCTCATTTCAAACGCGGATCAACCACAAACTCCAGTTCCTTGGCCGTTGCCACAACGGCCAGGAATTCCGGGTGCTGGACGTTGAGCAGGTAATTCGATTCACGCGGGATGATCACGCTTGGCACGGCCAGTGCC
>NZ_LJRO01000106.1 GCF_001401155.1 Pseudomonas tremae | reverse complement strand
TTCTGGGCGCGCATCCAAGCCGTAAACTTAGCGCTCGACCGGGCAAGTCGCGGCCCTACTGGCTATGGCTGGCAGGCCTTATCGTTGCGGGTTGCCTGGCCGGGCTGGTCGTGTCTCATGCGCGAAGCCCAAAGGTGGCACTTGCACCACCTGTCGAGCGACCTGCACCTGAACCAGAGACCACCGTGATCGACAGCGAACCGACAATGGTGGCAAGCCCCGCACCCGCGCCGTCGATCCGTGCGCCTGACCTGTTACCTGTCGCCGCAACCCGGGAACAGCCAGCCGCCGTGCAGCCGCTGGATAACTGCATGAAAAGCGGCAATGTCATCGATGAGAGCGTATTGAACTGTCGCTTTGGCTAGGTTCCTCGACCCGCTCAGGCAGAACCGGCGAAAGGCATGGTGTCCGCAGACTAC
>NZ_LJRO01000289.1 GCF_001401155.1 Pseudomonas tremae | reverse complement strand
ATCGCGCGGTCGCTCAATTCCTCTCGGGCAATCGCGCGCGGGCGTTCGTTTTTAGGGCTCACGGTGGTCCTCGGCAATCCTGAAACTGTATCGATAAGAGTCTGGCGGCTTGCCAGCCTGCGGCAGGGTTCAGGGCGGGTCAAGCCTTGAGAGGACGCCTACGCAGATGGCCATGATCAGTTTCAGTTCTTTCTGGACAGTACTGGCGGAGACCTGAAGCTGCTCGGCGATTTCCAGATAACTGCGGCCATCGAGGCGGCTGAGGGTAAAGATTTTCTGCTGACGCGGGCTCAACGTACTCAGGCTGGCACTCAGGTTTTCAAGCAGGCGCTTGGCATGCGCAGCGTCCTCAGGCGAGCCCATCTGGGCTACGACGCTTTCGAGTTGGGCGGGTGAGACAT
>NZ_LJRO01000111.1 GCF_001401155.1 Pseudomonas tremae | reverse complement strand
ACCGCACCGGCGAGGTTCGCTCTGGCATGACGTATGCTTAAGCTCCGATAAGGCACCCAAAATTTGACGCCCCGGAGAAGTAAGTGATGAAAGCACAAAAAGGTTTTACGTTGATTGAACTGATGATCGTGGTTGCGATTGTGGGTATCCTCGCCGCTGTGGCGATACCGTCGTATCAGAACTATGCAAAAAAAGCAGCGTATACCGAGGTACTGGCCGCAATGGCCTCTGTTAAAACTGCAGTTGGTGTCTGTGTTGCTCAACAAGGCACCGTCGCAGATTGCGACACTGCTGCTAAAGTGGGCGCTACGCTTCCATCAGGTAATACCGCAGGTGCGGTCAATACTATTGCTATCACAGCCACTACAGCTGCGATCACCGCTACCCCTAACGCATATAAAGGCATTTTGGCCACTGATACCTGTAGCCTTGCACCTACTATCGCAGCAGCAGGAGCTCCAGTGACCTGGACTTATACTGGTGTATGTGTGACGAATGGCTATGTTAAGAACTAAGCAGTAGCTTTAACGC
>NZ_LJRO01000447.1 GCF_001401155.1 Pseudomonas tremae | reverse complement strand
GCGCAGATCGGTTATCACACCTTTGAAGTGTGTCGTCATTATGTCGATGAAGTGATCACCGTCAGCACCGATGAGATATGCGCTGCGATCAAGGACATCTACGACGACACCCGCTCCATCACCGAGCCATCAGGCGCGCTGGGCGTGGCGGGGATCAAGAAGTACGTCGAACAACGCGGCGTGAAAGGGCAGACGCTGGTGGCGATCGATTCAGGCGCCAACGTCAACTTCGACCGCTTGCGCCATGTGGCCGAACGCGCCGAACTGGGCGAAGGCCGCGAGGCGATCATCGCCGTGACCATCCCCGAACAGCCAGGCAGCTTCAAGGCCTTCTGCGAAGCGATCGGCAAACGACAGATCACCGAATTCAACTACCGCTACCACACTGCCCGCGAAGCACACATCTTCGTCGGCGTGCAGACTCATCCGGAAAACGATCCGCGCAGCGCATTGATCGCCAGCCTCACCGGGCAGGGCTTTCCGGTGCTTGACCTGACTGACAACGAACTGGCCAAACTGCACATTCGGCATATGGTCGGCGG
>NZ_LJRO01000259.1 GCF_001401155.1 Pseudomonas tremae | reverse complement strand
GAGCACTACATGGAGTGCGTGAAATCGGTGGCCGACAAGGTCACCGTCCTGCATCAGGACAAGACCCTGGCCTACGGCTCGATGGATCAGGTACAGAACGATCCTCGCGTCATCGACGTCTACCTGGGGCACTGAACATGCTGAATGTCTCTCACCTCAATGTGTATTACGGCGACAGCCATGTGCTGCGTGACCTTAGCCTGGAGCTTGCACCGAGCGAGTCGCTGGCGATCATGGGCCGTAACGGCATGGGCAAGACCACGCTGCTCAGAAGCCTGGTGGGCATGCTGCCGCTGCGC
>NZ_LJRO01000418.1 GCF_001401155.1 Pseudomonas tremae | reverse complement strand
TAGAGGAAGCGCCGGTGATTCTCGACACGTACGGTAACACCAGCTCGGCAGGCTCGGTCATTGCGTTTCATTCCTATCAGGATGACTTGGCCGAGGGCGCGCTCGCCGTGCTCAGCTCGTTCGGTGCCGGTTACTCGATTGGCAGCGTGATTCTGCGCAAGCGCTGATAGCGCTTTATGGGCAGCGTCTGCATATCAGACGCTGCCTGTCATATCCCGTTATGTAACCTGCACCCCGGCGGATCTTTATTGTGTTGGCTTTTTACGAAGCCATCACGGGTATCGATCATGTTTACCGCCTACACCACGTCTGGAACGCCAACCTCGCCTGGTTCCCTGCCTTCCTCACGACAACTCGACTCTGCGCCATTCGACGTTGAGC
>NZ_LJRO01000249.1 GCF_001401155.1 Pseudomonas tremae | reverse complement strand
CTCCAAGCGTGGTCAAGGCGTTGGTGCAAGCCAAACGGCGCGGCGTCGATGTACAGGTGGTGGTCGATGCCCATGGTAACGACAACAGGGCCAGTCGCGCTGCGATGAACCTGCTGGCCAACGCGCAAATCCCTGTGCGCACCAACGCTGCGTACAAGATTCAGCACGACAAGGTGATCATCACCGATGGCCAGAACGTCGAGACCGGCTCGTTCAACTACTCGGCCTTGGCTTCCAAGGCCAACAGCGAAAATTCGGTGGTGATGTGGGACGTTCCTGCGGGGGCCAGCGTGTACCTGGAGCATTGGCAATCACGCTGGGGGCAGGGACAGCCTTATCAGCCGACTTACTGAAGAAGCCGTGCTGAAACGACCAGGGAGGGGAACGTCATGTGCCAAA
>NZ_LJRO01000400.1 GCF_001401155.1 Pseudomonas tremae | reverse complement strand
GCGTCAGATGTGTATAAGAGACAGGGTCAATGTCAACGGTGGGGCGTGCGCGCTGGGTCATCCGATAGGCGCTTCGGGCGCGCGGATCATTGTGACGCTGTTGGCGGCTTTGCAGCGCAGGCAGCTCAAGCGCGGGGTAGCGGCGATTTGTATCGGTGGCGGAGAGGCCACCGCTGTCGCCATTGAAATCATCGATTAGATAATTTATTCAAAGAGTTACGGTTTTTTTCGAATGTAGATTCTAGGTTTTATGCCTGTGCATGGTTATTAATTCAAAAGGATATTTATCAATGTCTTACGAGACAATTCTAAGTGAGGTTATAGGTAAGGTTGGCGTGATTACGCTGAACCGTCCCAAGGCACTTAATGCATTGAATGCTCAATTGAT
>NZ_LJRO01000258.1 GCF_001401155.1 Pseudomonas tremae | reverse complement strand
GCGGTGACCAAAGAAATGCTGCATCTGGCCCGCCAGACATGGGCGGCTTACTGCAACGCCTCGCCGGTTGCCCTCGCCGAACTGGCCCACACCTCGCAACCATCATTACCCTGCCTTGCCCCGGCCCTGTTACGTCAGCTACAGGAATTACCAGGCGTCGAAGACGGCTTGTCACTCACCGAGCGCCTGTCGTTGCAGTGCATCAGCGAAGCCGGGTCAATGACCTTCGGCCAAGTGTTTGCTGAGCTGACGGACAAGCGCGAGCCTTTACCGTTTCTGGGCGACATGATGTTTCACGCGATGATGCGCCCCTTGATTGATTCTCCGACCGCGCTACTGATCGAATCAGACCCCTAACTTGAATGGCCTCGCCGCTCGCTCAGGCTAACCCCGCTGGGACAGCAAGTATTGGCCGCAAAAGCCTATTGGCCCAACTACTGCCATCAAGCGCGCTGGGT
>NZ_LJRO01000432.1 GCF_001401155.1 Pseudomonas tremae | reverse complement strand
ATCAGGAAGTCGCCCAGTCCGCTCCCGCAGGCATGAGCGGCACCACCGGGCTGATGGCCGGTCTGCTGATCGGTAATCTGCTCAGCAATGGCTTCGGCAACAATCGCTATTACTCGCAACCTATCTACCAGACGCGCGATGACCGCGGCGGTTACTACAGCTCGTCCTTGCCAAGTCAGATTGATCGCGGCAAAACCTTTGGCCGTTCGACCCAGGCGCAATCCAGTCCGGATCGCAGCTATGGCAAGAGCACACTGGGGCGTAACCTGGGCAGTTCGGGCTCCGGCTCGTCCTCGGTGTCGTCGACTATCTCGCGCGGCGGCTTCGGCAGCCAGGCCTCGGCACGCAGTGGCTGGGGCGGCAAGAGCAGCGGTGGCAGCAGCAGTTTCGGAGGCTGACGGTCCGGGCCATGAAAAAGATCAGTATCGAGGAA
>NZ_LJRO01000091.1 GCF_001401155.1 Pseudomonas tremae | reverse complement strand
CCCAGAATCTCTTTTGAGTGTGTAGCAACAGGTTTCTGGTTGCGCAGGCCTTGACTTGCGTCTTATTTATCCAGGTCGGATGCCTGATGCCGCTCCGGCTCCTGATCCGCCTCTTCGCCCCAGGTGCGGTTGACCTTCTGGCCTTTGATGACGGCAGGGCGCGCGGCGATTTCTTCCGTCCAGCGAATCAGGTTCGGGTATTCGTGCACCGACAGGAACTCGGCGGCCGAATAAACCTTGTTCCTTACCAGCGCGCCATACCATGGCCAGACCGCGATATCGGCAATCGTGTAGGTATCGCCAGCCAGGTAGCGGTGCTCGCCCAGTCGGCGGTTCAGCACATCGAGTTGGCGCTTGGCCTCCATCGCGAAGCGATTGATGGGGTATTCGAGTTTCTCCGGCGCGTAGGCGTAGAAGTGCCCGAACCCGCCACCCAGGTAGGGC
>NZ_LJRO01000005.1 GCF_001401155.1 Pseudomonas tremae | reverse complement strand
GAGGAAGGCCCGAAGATTCGCCCCTGGCGGCTCGTGCTTGAAGAGCCAATCCCGCTTGAGACCGAAAAGGGTGCATTGACGGCGCTCTGGGTTCACGAGCTGTCGTTCAAGGGGGTGCTGCTTGAGTACCGCAAGAAAGGCAAGCTGCCGAGAAACTTTTCCGCCTGGTTCAACCCGCCAGGTCAGGCCCCTATTCCAATGCGCGGCAAGCTGGAGCGAATGAACGAACACAGTTTCGGTGCCTATCACTTCAGCAAGCATGGCAAGGACGACGCCGAGCGCTTGCGTCAGTACATCCTCCAAGAGCATCGCCGCAAGCACCCTTCCCTGCACAAGTAATCAGCCAACACCGCAAAGCTCTACCGGTCCGTCAGCGTTTCAGGAATAATCCTTGCTTGCTTTTCAAGTGAAGCTGTCGCGACCCACCACCCCGGATCGCGG
>NZ_LJRO01000509.1 GCF_001401155.1 Pseudomonas tremae | reverse complement strand
GAGGAGCGAAGCAAAAGAATTTTCGCCATTGTCGGTGCTTCATCCGGCAACCTGGTCGAATGGTTCGACTTTTATATCTACGCCTTCTGCGCGATCTATTTCGCACCTGCCTTTTTTCCTTCCGATGATCCGACTGTACAGTTGCTCAACACCGCAGGCGTGTTTGCTGCTGGTTTTCTGATGCGCCCGATTGGCGGCTGGTTGTTTGGCCGTGTGGCGGACAAGCATGGCCGCAAGAACTCCATGCTGATATCGGTCACCATGATGTGCGCGGGATCGCTGATCATCGCTTGCTTGCCAACCTACGCTTCGATCGGTGCCTGGGCACCGGCCTTGCTGCTCATGGCGCGCTTGCTTCAAGGCCTGTCGGTGGGCGGTGAATATGGCACCACGGCCACTTACATGAGTGAAGTGGCCTTGCGCGGGCAGCGCGGTTTTTATGCCTCGTTCCAGTACGTCACCCAGATCGGCGGTCAGTTGCTTGCCGTATTGACAGTGGTCATCCTCCAGCAGTTTCTGACCACCGAAGAGCTGCGTGACTACGGCTGGCGTATCCCGTTCGTGATCGGTGCGGCCGCCGCTGTCATTGCCTTGTTGCTGCGTCGCACACTCAATGAAACCACTACCGCCGAAAGCCGTCAGGACAAAGACGCAGGCAGTATTGACGCACTGTTCAAGCATCACGCAGCGGCCTTCATCACCGTGCTGGGCTACACCGCCGGGGGGGCGCTGATTTTCTACACCTTCACGACCTACATGCAGAAATACCTGGTCAACACCGGAGGCATGGAAGCCAAGACCGCCAGCTACATCATGACCGGCGCGCTGTTTCTGTACATGTGCATGCAGCCGTTTTTCGGCATGCTGGCGGACCGCATCGGTCGTCGTAATTCGATGTTGTGGTTCGGCGCGCTGGGTACATTCTGATTACCCTGAAA
>NZ_LJRO01000343.1 GCF_001401155.1 Pseudomonas tremae | reverse complement strand
CAAGAAAGGTAACCAGTACTATTTCGGCGCCAAGGCTCACATCGGCGCCGACGACGAGTCAGGCCTGGTGCACAGCGTGGTAGTAACAGCGGCCAATGTGGCAGACGTCACGCAGGTTGCCAAACTGCTACACGGCGAGGAAAACGTAGTCTGCGCCGACGCAGGTTACACCGGGGTTGAGAAGCGCGAAGAACATGCTGGGCGCAAGGTCATTTGGCAGATTGCCGCCCGCCGCAGCACTTACAAAAAGCACGGAAAACGCAGTATTTTGTACAAGGCGATCCGCAAAATCGAGAAGGCCAAGGCCCAGGTTCGCGCCAAGGTCGAGCATCCGTTTCGGGTCATCAAACGCCAGTTTGGCTATGAAAAAGTGCGCTTTCGGGGCTTGGCCAAGAACACCGCGCAGATGGTGACGTTGTTCGCCCTGTCAAACCTGTGGATGGCTCGCCGACATTTGTTGGCGAGCGCAGGAGAGGTGCGCGTGTAATGCAGGAAATGGTTACCGCAAAAGGCTTTGCAGCGGGCCGAAAGAGCTAAAAAGCGAAGATAATTGAGCAAATTTCGACATGCATCGTTTTTTGAAAAGTGCTGAGGACTCGGTAGCCGGAAAACATCCGGCTACTTCAGACCTTCCCTATGCATCAAAAGACAGAGCCCTACCCGAGGATATTTAAAATGCAACTTGCCTTGGGCTTACATATTCGCTTGAGGCAGGGGCTATGATGTGTTTAAGGTTATTGGTTGATTCTGCGGTCTTCGTTTCCGAGTACCGCAAAGCGTCTCTGTAGCTCAGCAAGGTCAGACCGGGCTTGGCGCAGCTGTTGTGAAGTATTGGCTATCTCGGCTTGGTTGGCCTCATCTATAGCGTCTTGAAGCTCGTCCGTGAGATTGTTAACCATGAGTTGCTTATCTGCGATTTCTTGCCTCAATGCAGCACCAGCTCCACGTGGGCAGACTTGTACGTCGCGTGACGATGAGCCAATTTGATAGACTCGTTTACCTCCGCCCAATAGGGATTTGGGTGTAAATGGGATTTCTAGCCCGCCAGCCGCAGGTTTGAAGTCTCGTTGTTGGAGCTTGTTGAGAGCGTTCAGGTGAGGGCTATTGGAAGGGCCCGCTTGAGTGTTAATGTCTAGGCGTTGAGCATCAAAAGATTTAGCTAATAGCGCGTTCTGCCGGTACTGGTAAGATGAACTCTCACACAATTGGCGCAGTCGCTGTGCCTGCATGCTTAATACCGCCCCCGGCTTTTTTTGCCCCTCTGACGCCTGGGCGACAGCGGTTGTGGTGCCAGGTGGAGAGGAGTTGGTGGGGGCTGAGGAAACGCGGTTTTGCGCTTCCTCTGCAGGGGCCGAGTAACTGAAGCTGGAATTTACTGAACTGGTTGAAATTCGATTCATGGGGAAGCCTCTTTGTCAAAGAATTTAATGCGCATGAGCAGGCATGCGTTACTCATTTTTACCCTTATGGAAAGGAAGGAAAATTTTAGTGGCTTCGCACCTGCCGACAGTTCCTAATCTTCGGGGAAATATTCTGGCAATCTGTTGAAATTCGCCCACATGTAGCGTGGCATTAAGCGTGCTATCAGTACCGTCCCCCTTATACGAATAGTTTCTGGGAACCACCTCTAGGCAAGGAGGTGGTGTACCAAGACGACTCAGTCCATGCTCATGCCGTCTTCTTCATCCGGGGATGACAGCTCCGGTGTGCCTGGTGCTGCGGCCTGAACCGCCCCGGGTTT
>NZ_LJRO01000498.1 GCF_001401155.1 Pseudomonas tremae | reverse complement strand
ATCGCCCGGAGAAAGAGTTGAAGGGCTTTACCAAGGTTTACCTGAAGCCAGGCGAAAGCAAAACCGTCACGATTGCACTGGACTCGCGTTCTTTCGCTTATTACTCACCCGATTCGGTGAGCTGGAACGTCGACCCTGGCAAGTTCAAGGTCCTGGTGGGCAAGGACTCGGAAAACCTGGCACTCGACCGCACGGTAGTAGCGCTTTATCCGGAGCAACTGACCACACGAGATTCAAACCCCCTTCCAGTCCCCCTGCGCAAGGCAGTACAAGTCAAGGCAGAGCAGGCTTACTAAGCAACAGCCATTCTGAGTAGCGGTAATCGGTGG
>NZ_LJRO01000063.1 GCF_001401155.1 Pseudomonas tremae | reverse complement strand
GGACAAGGGGCCCATCATGAGCATCGAAAGCATCGTCGACTTCAGTGAAGCCAGCACCGCCGCCGAGCACTATCGCCCTGCACCGGAAAAGGTCTTTAAGGGCGATCCGGCACAAACCCTCTACAACCACTACAACAGCCCCTGCGGACAGATGAGCGCGGGGGTCTGGAATGGCGAGCCCGGGCAGTGGCAGGTGAGTTACTCGGAGCATGAGTATTGCGAGATTGTGCAGGGTGTTTCAGTCCTGCGCGACGAGCAGGGCAACGCGAAAACCCTGCGCGCAGGCGACCGTTTCGTGATTCCAGCCGGCTTCAAGGGCACTTGGGAGGTGCTGGAAACATGCCGCAAGATTTATGTGGTGTTTGAAGCCGCTGCGGATAAATAAGTACTGCCCTTGCAGCTATGCCAGGAGCGCAGACACAAAAAAACCCGCCGAGGCGGGGTTTTTTTTAGCC
>NZ_LJRO01000254.1 GCF_001401155.1 Pseudomonas tremae | reverse complement strand
TTCATTACCTATTCGGCACTCTTTCAGGCTTTGTCGTCACTCAGCCAGTCAATCAGAGTAATCAGCCCAGGTCATTGACCAGTTGGCCGATCACTTCACCTACCTTGGCCAGGTCCGGAGCAGCCAGGCGATGTTCGTCGGCATACGAATACGCCACGCTGAACAGACCTGCTGTACGTGGGGAGTAAGACGGAGCGTCTTTCTCGAAAACACGATTGGTTGCTTCGGCGGTCAGGGAGCTGGAACTGATGACCAAACGTTCTTCCGGGTTATTTACGCTGTTGATGTAAACGTTGTCTGGATTGATCGACCATTCGGC
>NZ_LJRO01000077.1 GCF_001401155.1 Pseudomonas tremae | reverse complement strand
TCAGGCGCGCACTGCTGGCGGCCAATGCTGCGATGCTTGAGGTTGGCGCCTGAACCATGGGCGTGGCGCTGCTTGCAATGGAAGTCGTCATCAGCGGGTTCTCGGGTCGAAGACTTTATAAAGGGCGTCACTGATCTGATTGAGGATCACGAAGATCAACCCGATCAGCAGGACGCAGGCCATCACGGTATTCATGTCGCCCAGCAGCAGGCTGCTGGTCAGGTGCTGGCCGAAGCCGGGCCAGGCGAACACGGTTTCTATGAGTACCGCGCCCTCCAGCAGGCCGCCGTAGGCGAGGGCGACGATGGTCAGCAGTTGCACGCGAATGTTGCGGAACGCGTGGCCCCAGACGATGCGTCGCTGCGACAGGCCCTTGACCTGGGCGGTGATGATGTATTCCTGCGAAAGCTGTTCGAGCATGAAGCTGCGGGTCATGCGGCTGATATACGCCACCGAATTGAAACTGAGGATTACCGCAGGCAGGAGGATGTGGCGCAGTGCGCTGCGAGAGGCCTCCCAGT
>NZ_LJRO01000459.1 GCF_001401155.1 Pseudomonas tremae | reverse complement strand
GCGCATTGATAAGCCTGTGGTCGAACACTTGGCATTACCCCAGACGGCACAGCCGGTGAGGGTGGTCGAGCGAACGCCGGTGCCCAGGCCAGCGCAGCCGGTTGAGGTAGCTGAACGGGCACCTGTGCCCAACCCAGTGGAACCCATGCGGGTAGCAGAGCAGTCTTCTGCGCCGCAAACACCACCCTTGGTACCGGCTGTCGAGCATAAAGAGCCGCCGATTACCCCGCGGACACCGGCAAGGGAGGCATTATCGGTGCCTAGCGTGGTACAAGTCGGGCGCTACGTGGATGACCGCTCGTCGCCTCGCAGGCGTGATGATATCGAGGATCGTACGGGCCCGCGCGAGCTGCCAAGCGGCCCGCGTATCGTGGTCTATGCCAGCGGGTCACGCTAATAACCTGCGGTTTTAAAGCCAGATGTATAGCAAAAT
>NZ_LJRO01000210.1 GCF_001401155.1 Pseudomonas tremae | reverse complement strand
CAGCGAGCGACTTCTGCAATCACTCGGCTTCGAAAAGGAAGGGTACGCGCGCGCCTACCTGAAAATTGCCGGAGTTTGGGAAGACCATGTCCTGAGGGCACTGATCAATCCGAACGAGGCCTGATGGCGAGGCGAGCGCCTTTCCTACTTCTGCGCCACGTCATCCTTCTCCCAGCCGCCGCCGAGCGCCAGAAACAGGTTGATCTGTCCCATGGCCACCTGGGTGTTGGCTTCGGCCATTTGTGCGCGCACGTCGGTGTAAGTGCGTGTGGCTTGCAGGTCAGCGAGGAACGAGGCGCGTCCGGC
>NZ_LJRO01000221.1 GCF_001401155.1 Pseudomonas tremae | reverse complement strand
CATTGATGCACGGGCTGACCACGGCACGCCACGTGACGACGTTGTTGCGCGGTTGTGAACACCTGCTTGGGCGCATGCGCAACAAGAACCCTGACCTGAAGGTGGATCCGCCAGCCTTTCTCAAACACTTGCTGACCCTGACGGCCAATGGAATGAACGTGAACCAGACCCTGCAACTGACTCAACACATCGGCGGTGCCAGGCTCAAGAACCAGCTGGCTTTTCTCAATGGCTTGCGGCCGATGCTGATGCAATTGCCCATCCTGCTCTGGAAGGACATGAAAAGCCGCCAGGCTGCGCTGAATAACCTGCTCACCCTGATGGCAGAACTGACTCAACAGGAACAGAAGCAGCTTTTTGAGGGGCTTGCCGGATGAATCAAGTCATCAACTTTCTGAACATGATTGCCC
>NZ_LJRO01000157.1 GCF_001401155.1 Pseudomonas tremae | reverse complement strand
CGCTTTGGAGTCGGCCGCGCCGCCTAGTTACGATTATGTTCAACCCACAGCCCCGCCCCGTGCCCGCCTCAGCCCCAGCCCCAGCCCTGCTTTGGTCAGAGTGAGCAAAGAAATCCGAAGACAGCGGGAACGCGGCGTGTGGGATTAATGAAGCTCAGTTATTAGTGTTAAAGGTGAGGTGTTGGACAAACCTACACCCCACCAAACAACCCATGCGGATCAATCACAAATTTCTTCGGCACGCCCGAATCGAACTCCCCATAACCACGTGGTGCGTCATCCAGGCTGATCACTTCGACACCGACGACATCGGCGATCTTGATGCGGTCCCACATGATCGCCTGCATCAATTGGCGGTTGTATTTCATGACCGGGGTCTGGCCGGTATGGAAGCTGTGGGATTTGGCCCAGCCCAGGCCTAACCGAATGCTCAGGCTGCCCATTTTTGCTGCGGCGTCCACGGCACCTGGGTCTTCGGTCACGTACAGGCCGGGAATGCCGATCTTGCCTGCGACTCTTACCACGCCCATCAACGAGTTCAGAACCGTGGCGGGTGCTTCAGCCTGTGCGCCTGCATGACCGTGACCACGCGCCTCGAAGCCTACTGCGTCGATGGCGCAATCCACTTCGGGTTCGCCCAGCAGGGCGGCGATCTGCTCGTGCAGAGGCGTGTCCTGAAACAGGTCGGCAATCTCGAAGCCCTGAGCCTTGGCGTGGATCAGACGAGTCGGGTTGACGTCGCCAACGATCACCACCGCAGCACCCAGCAGGCGCGCGGAAGCAGCAGCGGCAAGGCCGACCGGGCCAGCGCCTGCGACGTATACCGTGCTGCCAGGGCCCACACCAGCGGTCACTGCGCCATGATAGCCAGTGGGCAGGATGTCGGACAGGCAGGTCAGGTCGCGAATCTTCTCCATCGCTGCATCGCGGTCCGGGAGTTTGAGCAGGTTGAAGTCTGCATAAGGCACCAGAACGTACTCGGCCTGACCGCCGACCCAGTCGCCCATGTCGACATAACCGTAAGCGCCACCGGGGCGGGCAGGGTTGACTGTCAGGCAGACGCCGGTGTTCTGCTCCTTGCAACTGCGGCAGCGGCCGCACGCCACGTTGAACGGAACGGAAACCAGATCACCGACATTGAGGTGCTCAACGTCGCGTCCGGCTTCCAGCACTTCGCCGGTGATTTCATGGCCTAGCACCAGCCCGGTCTGCGCTGTCGTGCGACCGCGAACCATGTGCTGATCAGAGCCGCAGATATTGGTGGAGATCACACGCAGGATGACGCCGTGCTCGATGCGTTTGCCGCGTGGGTCTTCCATTTTCGGGAAGGGGATGGACTGCACCTCGACCTTGCCAGCGCCGAGATAAACTACACCGCGATTACCAGACATACATGTCGCCTCGCTTTTATTGTGGTGAAAGAGGGAAAAACAGTTGCAGCTACAAAACCACCGTCCTGTTGGCGTTGAGGAATACTCGCCGTTCGATGTGATAACCCACCGCGCGCGCCAGCGTCAGCCCTTCGATGTCTCGGCCCTTGGCGATCAGGTCTTCGGGGTAATGGCTGTGATCGACCACTTCCACCCCTTGGGCAATGATCGGGCCTTCGTCCAGATCGTTGTTGATGTAATGCGCGGTCGCACCGACCAGCTTCACGCCCTTGTTATAGGCCTGATGGTAAGGCTTGGCGCCTTTGAAACCTGGCAGCAACGAGTGATGAATATTGATCGCCTTGCCGTCCAGCTTGCGACACAGGTCAGGTGACAGCACCTGCATGTAGCGGGCGAGAATTACCAGCTCTGCGCCGGACTCCTCGATCACGCCCCAGACCTTGGCTTCCTGTGCAGGTTTGTCGTTCGGGTCCAGAGGGAAATGGTAGTACGGAATTCCGTGCCAGCCAGCCAACGGTTCAAGATCAGGGTGATTGGACACCACAGCGACCACGTCCATTGAAAGCTGATTGATACGCTGGCGGTAGAGCAGATCATTGAGACAGTGATCTGCTTTCGAGACCATGATCACCACCTTTGGCCGATAGTTGGGCGCAGTCAGCTCGAAGATCATGCCGAACGCTTCGCCCCGTTCGCTCAATCCTGCCTTGAACGCCTGTACATCGAATGCTTCGGGCTGACGAAACTCCACGCGAATGAAGAAGCGCCCGGACAGGCGATCATCGAACGAGTGGTGCTCTGTCACGTAGCAGACCTGCTCAAAGAGAAAGCGGGTCACCGCGTCCACCGTGCCCAGTACGCTGGGGCAATCGGCGGTCAAAATCCATGTGTCTGGGGCGCGGCTCATTCAATCAGTGCTCCTGAATATTCGTTGTCCGCAAACCGACAGGCAATCGTGCAAAACCGCACGTTCAGGCCTTGACGCTTTGCGTCCCTTGATTCTCGTTCCCACGCTCCGCGTGGTAATGCATTTTGTGGCGCTGTGCGTCACGAACTGCATGCCAAGGCGGAGCATTGGCACAATAGTCATCTCAAGACTTGTGTGTAGCCATGAGCGCGAAAGCCGATGAGGTTTCAGCACGGTTTCTTGGGCTGATCATGCCTGAATGCTCAGCCCATACTCGGCGCTCGCATCCTGCAGCCACAGCCACCAGTAATCCGCGAAGCTGCGGCGGATCAGCAGTTCCCAGGTTTCTTCACCTGTACGCCGGATGACCAGTTGCGATTTGGCGAACACCGTGCCGACTGCCTTGCCCACCGGGAAGTTGTCCGGGTGTACGTCGTAGCTGGTGGACTTCATCAGAACCTGTCTAACCTTCGGGCCGGTCAGTTCAAGGATCGACTGGCCACCGCTGACATTGACGATGGAAATATGCAGGCCAGCCAGCGCCTCTCGCAGCTTCTGCTCTGCTGCGAGCTCTTCGCCGCTGGGCACGATCAGCAGCCACTCGTCCGGCCCCAGCCATTGCAATGAGCTTTCACCGCTGGTTACCAACATCAGTGCCGCTGGCAGTTCCATGCCCAGCGCCTTGTGTACGCCAGCGGCGAAGGCCGGATCATGCGCGTCGCCGCGAACGGTAAGGTGGCCCAATAGCTTCTTTTCGCGCAGGAACACACCGGGGTTGGCGCGCCCTTTGCCGATCAGGCTGTCGAGGTTTGCATGAAACAGTGGCGACTCGGCCTTGACGTCGGTGGTCGGGCGTTGCTGGTAAACGTTCGCTGTGGTCATGAGTTACCTGCCTTGAATTCTGCTTGCTGCGGTTGATCGGCGCACCACGTTTCATTCGACATTCTGCTGCTCGCCCTTAGGGTCGAAGAACACCGAAGAAACGATCTCGGCTTCGATCACGCTGCCGTCTGCCAGCGGCGCGAACACTCGCTCGCCCATGCGGCTCAGGCCGCCCTTGACCACGCCCATCGCAAACGAGTAGCCCAGCGAGTTGTGCGCGTAACTGGAGGTCACGTGGCCAACCATGCTCATCGGGATTGTCTGCTTGGTGTCGAACACCAGTTGCGCGCCTTCCGGCAGCCACTTGGTCGGGTCGACGGGTTTGAGGCCAACCAGTTGCTTGCGCTGCTCACGCACGCAGTCTTCGCGATTCATGCCGCGCCAGCCGATCCAGGAAAACGGTTTGGTCCTGCCGACACACCAGCCCATGTTCAGGTCGTCCGGCGTCATCGAGCCATCGGTGTCCTGACCGACGATGATGAAACCTTTCTCGGCCCGCAATACGTGCATGGTTTCGGTGCCGTAAGGCGTCAGGTTGTACTGCTTGCCTGCTTCGGCGATCTTTTCCAGAACACCCATCGCGTAATCGGCCTGAATGTTGACTTCGTACGACAGCTCGCCTGTGAACGAGATGCGGAACACCCGCGCCGGCACACCTGCGACCAGGCCTTCCTTCCAGGTCATGAACGGGAACGCTTCACGGCCCAGATCGATATTGGTGACTTCGCTCAGCAGCTTGCGGCTGTTGGGGCCGGACAGCGTCAGGGTCGCCCAGTGATCGGTCACGGAGGTGAAGTACACCTTCAGGTCCGGCCATTCGGTTTGCTGATAGATTTCCAGCCATTGCAGGACGCGCGCAGCACCGCCTGTGGTAGTGGTCATCAGGAAATGGTTGTCGGCGAGGCAGGCGGTCACGCCGTCGTCGAAGACCATGCCGTCTTCCTTGCACATCAGGCCATAACGCGCCTTGCCTACATCCAGCTTGGTCCAGGCGTTGGTGTAGATGCGGTTGAGAAACTCGCGTGCATCCGGGCCTTGAATGTCGATCTTGCCCAGGGTCGATGCGTCCAGCAGGCCGACGCTGTCACGCACAGCCTTGCATTCGCGGGCAACAGCGGCGTGCAGGTCTTCACCGTTCTTCGGGAAGTACCAAGGGCGTTTCCACTGACCCACGTCCTCGAACTCCGCACCATTTCTGACGTGCCACGCGTGCAGTGCAGTGAAACGCACTGGCTCGAAAATATGTTTGCAGTGTCGCCCCGCGATAGCGCCGAATGTTACCGGCGTGTAGTTGGGGCGAAACATGGTCGTGCCCATTTCCGGGATCGACACGCTTAGCGAGCGAGCAGCGATGGCCAGGCCGTTGACGTTGCCCAGCTTGCCCTGGTCGGTGCCGAAGCCCAGCGCGGTGTAGCGTTTGACGTGCTCGACCGACTCGAAACCCTCGCGGGTTGCGAGTTCGATGGCAGCGGCGGTCACGTCGTTTTGAAAATCGACGAATTGTTTGGGTGCTCGCGCAGTGCCTTTTTCATGTGGCACCTGAAACAACGCCAGCGTCGGTTCTTCGGCACGGCTGAGGGCTTTGGGCATCACGCCCTCGACAACCTTGAAACCTGCTTCGCTGGCAGCGCGAACGCCGCCTTCAAAGCCATCTGCCAGGCTGTCAGCCAAACTGTAGACGCCATTCACACCGCCCACGCAGATGCGTTTCTGTGGTGCTTCGCCGGGTACGAAACCGAGGATGTCCTCGCGCCAGACCGGTTTGCCACCCAAGTGCGAGGCCAGATGCACGATCGGGCTGTAGCCGCCCGAACTGGCGACCAGATCGCAATCAAGCCATTCGCCAGGGCTGGTGACGCTGTGCGCCTTGACGTCGATGGCCGCAACACGCGCAGCGGTAACATGTTTACTGCCGCGTGCTTCGATCACCGCGCTGCCGGTCAGGATGCGAACGCCTTTGGCCCGCGCTTCTTCCACCAGCGGGCCGCGGGGATTGTGCCGCGCATCGGCAATGGCGACCACCTGCAGGCTGGCGTCGAGCCAGTCCAGCGCCACGCGGTAGGCGTGATCGTTGTTGGTGGACAGCACGAGTTTTTTACCCGGCGCCACGCCGTAGCGACGAACGTATGTCGAAACCGCGCCGGCCAGCATGTTGCCCGGCACGTCGTTGTTGCCATAGACCAATGGCCGCTCATGAGTACCGGCGGCCAGTACCACGCGTTTGGCACGCACGCGGTGCATACGCTGGCGAACCATGCCGATGGGCGCGCGATCACCGAGGTGATCGGTCAGGCGCTCGTGAATGGTCAGGAAGTTGTGGTCGTGATAGCCGTTGACTGTGGCGCGGGGCAGCAGCGTCACGTTGCGCAGGCTCTTCAGCTCGGCAATCACGCCTGTCACCCATTCTGCGGCCGGTTTGCCATCCAGGCTTTCACGGCTGTCGAGCAGGCTGCCGCCAAACTCTTCCTGCTCGTCGGCAAGAATCACCCGGGCGCCGCTGCGACCTGCTGCCAGCGCAGCCGCCAGACCGGCAGGGCCTGCGCCAACGATCAGCACGTCGCAGTGCTGGTTCATCGCGTCGTAGCTGTCCGGGTCGTTCTCGGTCGGCGAGCGGCCCAGGCCTGCAGCCTTGCGGATGTACTTTTCGTACGTCATCCAGAACGACTGCGGATACATGAAGGTTTTGTAGTAGAAACCCGGCGGCATCAGCTTGCCGCCGACTTTGCCCAGAATGCCCATCAGGTCGGTATTTACGTTCGGCCAGCCGTTGGTGCTGGTCGCTACCAGGCCGGAATAGAGCGCTTGCTGAGTGGCACGCACGTTGGGGATTTGCGTTGCTTCGGTCGCGCCGATCTGCAACACGGCGTTGGGTTCTTCCGAACCCGCCGCGAAGATCCCGCGTGGCCGGGAATACTTGAAGCTGCGACCGATGATGTCGACGCCATTGGCCAGCAGAGCAGAAGCCAGCGAGTCGCCTTCAAAGCCCTGATAGGTCTGGCCGTTGAAGGTGAAGTTGAGCACCTTACTGCGATTGATGCGACCGCCATTGGGTAAACGATGGGTCTGGCTCATGCCTTGTCTCCCTGATCCGTGAACTGCGGCTTCGTACCAATCGGATAGGTTTCGAGAATCTCGTAGGTCACCGTGTTACGCGTCATGTTGAAGTACTGGCGGCAACCGGCGGCGTGAATCCACAACTCGTGATGGAGGCCACGCGGGTTGTCGCGGAAGAACATGTAGTCGCCCCACTGCTCATCGGTGCAGGCTGCGGGGTCCAGCGGGCGCGGGATGTGCGCCTGACCGGCGGGATGGAATTCCTCTTCGGAGCGCAGTTCGCCACAGTGAGGACAGAAGATATAAAGCATGGACGGGTTCTCCTGTTAGTGGGCGACGGCTGCTGCGCCGTGCTCGTCGATGAGTGCGCCGTTGTGGAAACGGTCGATGGAGAACGGCTTGGCCAACGGGTGCATTTCGCCTTTCGCCAGGCTGGCCGCAAACACATTGCCCGAGCCGGGCGTGGCCTTGAAACCGCCGGTGCCCCAACCGCAGTTGAAGAACATGTTCGGTACGGGCGTCTTGGAAATGATCGGGCAGGCGTCTGGTGTGGTGTCGACGATGCCGCCCCATTGGCGGTTCATGCGCACGCGGGACAGGACTGGGAACATCTCGACGATCGCCTGAACCGTGTGTTCGATCACCGGGTACGAGCCGCGCTGGCCGTAACCGACCCAACTGTCGATGCCGGCGCCGATCACCAGGTCGCCCTTGTCGGACTGGCTGATGTAACCGTGTACGGCGTTGGACATGATGACGCTGTCGATAATCGGCTTGATCGGTTCGGAGACCAGTGCCTGCAACGGGTGTGATTCGATTGGCAGACGGAAGCCAGCGAGCTTTGCCATGTGCCCCGAGTTACCGGCCGTCACGACGCCGACACGTTTGGCACCAATGAAGCCCTTGTTGGTTTCGACGCCGACACACACGCCGTTTTCCTTGCGAAAGCCGATGACTTCAGTCTGCTGGATCAGGTCCACACCCAAGGCGTCGGCAGCACGCGCAAAGCCCCAGGCCACCGCGTCGTGTCGGGCCACGCCGCCACGGCGTTGAACCGTTGCGCCGATGATGGGGTAGCGGGTGTTGTTCGAGCAGTCCAGGTACGGAATTTCCTCAGCGACCTGCTTGCCGTTGAGCAACTCGCCGTCCACACCGTTGAGGCGGTTGGCGCTGACGCGGCGCTCCGAGTCGCGCATGTCCTGCAGGGTGTGACACAGGTTGTAGACACCGCGCTGAGAGAACATGACGTTGTAGTTCAGGTCTTGAGACAGTCCTTCCCACAGCTTCATTGCGTGCTCATAAAGATGAGCCGACTCGTCCCACAGGTAGTTGGAGCGCACGATGGTCGTGTTGCGAGCCGTGTTGCCGCCGCCCAGCCAGCCTTTCTCGACCACCGCTACGTTGGTGATGCCGTGCTCTTTAGCCAAGTAGTAAGCCGTCGCCAGACCATGACCGCCACCGCCGACGATGACCACGTCGTAGACCTTTTTCGGCGTCGGCGTGCGCCACATGCGCTGCCAGTTTTCGTGATGGCTGAGGGAATGCTTGAGAAGGCCGAAGCCTGAGTAATGCTGCATGTGAGGCTACTCCTGACTCAGCGATAAACCGGGAATTCGGTGCACAGGGTTGCGACCTGACTGGCGACGTTGGCCTCGACATCGGCGTCGCCGAGGTTGTCGAGGATGTCGCAGATCCAGCCTGCCAGTTCAATGCACTGGGTCACCTTGAAGCCGCGGGTGGTGACGGCCGGTGTGCCGATGCGCAGGCCCGAGGTCACGAAGGGCGACTGTGGGTCATTGGGCACCGAGTTCTTGTTGACGGTGATGTGCGCACGACCCAGCGCAGCGTCGGCGTCCTTGCCGGTCAGGCCCTGACGGATCAGGCTGACCAGAAACAGGTGGTTGTCGGTGCCACCGGAAACCACGTCGAAGCCACGTTCGATGAATACCTGTGCCATTGCTTGTGCGTTATCGATGACCTGTTGCTGATAAGCCTTGAAGCCGGGCTCCATCGCCTCCTTGAAACACACTGCCTTGGCGGCGATTACGTGCATCAGCGGGCCACCCTGACCACCGGGGAAGACGGCGGAATTGAATTTCTTCTCCAGCTCTTCGTTGGCCTTGGCCAGAATCAGGCCGCCGCGTGGGCCGCGCAGGGTCTTGTGCGTGGTGGTGGTGACCACATCGGCATAGGGCAGCGGGTTTGGATAAAGCCCTGCGGCGACCAGCCCTGCGACGTGGGCCATGTCGACGAACAGGTAAGCGCCCACCTTGTCGGCGATTGCGCGGAAACGTGGGAAATCGAGCGTTTTTGAATAGGCCGAGAAGCCGGCGATGATCATTTTCGGCTGGCTTTCGACAGCGATGCGCTCGACCTCGTCGTAATCGATCAGCCCTGTCGTGGTGTCGATGCCGTACTGCACGGCGTTATAGAGTTTGCCCGAAAAGCTGACCTTGGCGCCGTGGGTCAGGTGACCGCCGTGCGCCAGGCTCATGCCCAGTACGGTGTCGCCCGCCTGAAGCAGCGCCAGATAGACCGCAGCGTTGGCCTGGCTGCCGGAGTGCGGCTGTACGTTGGCGTAGTCGGCACCAAACAACTGCTTGGCGCGCTCGATGGCCAGTTGCTCGACCTTGTCGACATGCTCGCAACCGCCGTAGTAACGCTTGCCGGGATAACCTTCGGCGTATTTGTTGGTTAGGCCGCTGCCCTGAGCCTGCATAACGCGTTTGCTGGTGTAGTTCTCCGAGGCGATCAGCTCGATATGGTCTTCCTGACGCTGCTCTTCGGCATTCATCGCCGACAGCAGTGCATCGTCATAACCCTGAATCTGGTCTTGCTTGCTGAACATCGCGGATCTCCCAGCGGCGGCACGGCGCCTGACTTGTCGTTAGGGCCGAACAGAGCCCTCTGAGAGCGATGGTAGGGCCGGACAGATGTCGTCAAATGCCTATGGACGCCACACAAAGGTGCGTTTACGACATAGGGGAGGAGGGAGTGAAAATAGCGGGAGGGTAGGCGGGATGACGCTGTGCTGGACGAAGACAAGCCCGCTCCCGGCTGGAGTCGTTCCAGCGCAGGGGAGTGGGCCTGTCGGTTTCAGGCGTTAACCGTGGTTCTTGCCCAGCAATGCGTGATACAGCTCGGTATCACCCAGAATGCCGACCACTTTGTTGCCGTCCTGCAAGACCAGCTTATTGCCGGTCTGGTAGCGGATCTGCAAGGCTTCGCGCATGCCGATATTGGAGTGCACAAGAGTAGGGCGTCGTTCCAGGGCGCTCACGTCCTGGCCGGGCGTCCAGTTTTGCAGATCAAGCGGCGCGGCACCCTGGCGTGCGCCTTTGATCACATTGCCGTCGGCCAGGTCGAGCCATGAGTCGACGCTCGGGTCCAGGCATACCGAGCCGTTGACATGAGTGCACTCATCGACCGTGCGCATCAGGCTGCGACCGCACAGCACATTCAACGGATTGGTGTGCGCAACAAAGGTGCGCACATACTCATCGGCAGGATTGAGAACAATCTGCTCCGGCACGCTGTACTGAACGATGCGGCCGTCTTTCATGATGGCGATGCGGCTGCCGAGTTTCAGGGCCTCGTCCAGATCGTGGCTGACGAAAACGATGGTCTTGCTCAGCTTGCTTTGCAGGGTGAGCAGTTCGTCCTGCAGACCCTGACGGATCAGCGGGTCGAGTGCCGAGAACGGTTCGTCCATCAGCAGGATGTCGGCATCCATCGCCAGCGCACGCGCCAGACCGACGCGTTGCTGCATGCCACCAGAGAGTTCGTCGGGTTTTTTGTTGCGCCACTGGGTCAGGCCTACCAGCTCAAGCTTCTCGTCCACCAGCTTGCGGCGTTCCTTTTCAGGACGGCCCTGCATTTCCAGGCCGAAGCTGATGTTTTCGCGCACTGTCAGCCAAGGCATCAGGGCGAACTTCTGGAACACCATCGCAATGCGTTTGGTGCGCATCATTTTCAGTTCGGCTGCGCTGCAACTGGCGATGTTGATCTGCGAACCTTCGTGTTCAACGAACAACGAGCCACGGCTGACAGTGTTGAGGCCGTTGATGCAGCGCAACAAGCTGGATTTTCCTGAGCCGGAAAGGCCCATCAGGACACAGATTTCACCTTTTTCGATATCCAGGCTGGCGCTTTCTACGCCGACGATCTGCCCGGTTTTCTTGAGGATCTGGTCACGCGTGAGGCCTTCGTCCAGCAGCTTGAGAGCTTCACGCGGGTCCTTGGCGAAGATGACGTCTACCTTGTCGAATTTGATGGTACTCATGCGTCGGACCCTTTCTTGGCTTCGGGTTGTTTGCAGATGCGGTCGAGCATGATTGCCAGCAATACGATTGCCAGACCGGCTTCGAAACCGAGGGCGATATCGGCGGTGTTCAGTGCGTTGACCACAGGTTTGCCCAGACCGTCGGCACCGACCAGTGCGGCAATTACTACCATCGACAGTGACAGCATGATGCACTGGGTGATACCGGCGGCTATGGAAGGCATTGCGTATGGCAGCTCGATCCGGGTCAGCAACTGGCGACGCGACGAGCCGAAGGCCTTGCCGGCGTCCAGCAGTTCCTGAGGCACGTCACGGATGCCCAGGTACGTCAGGCGTATCGGCGCAGCAATCGCGAAGACCACTGTAGAGATCAGCCCGGGAACGACACCGAGGCCGAACAGCGTGAGCGTCGGGATCAGGTAAACGAAGGTTGGGACTGTCTGCATGAGGTCCAGCAGCGGCCGGATGATGGTGTAGAACAGCGGCTTGTGCGCGGCAATGATGCCCAGCGGCACACCGATGACGACACAGACCAAGGTCGCGAACAGGACCTGGGCCAGGGTTTCCATGGTTTCCTGCCAGTAGTGCAGGTTCAGGATCAACAGAAACGAAAGAATCACGAAAACCGTCAGGCCCCACTTGCGCTGGATGAAGTGCGCGAGCGCGGCGATCAGGCCGATCAATACCAGTGGGTTGAACCAGGTCAGCGCGAACGTGAACCCGTGGATCATCATTTCCAGTGTCGAGGCAATCGCGTCGAAGTAGTCGGCGCCGTTGAGCGTCAACCAGTCGACAAATGCGGCGATGTACTCGCCCAGAGGGATTTTTTGATCTATCAGCATGGTATCGGGTATCCGCTTGCGGAAGGTGAAGAGGACAGCAGGCGGGCCAGACCCGCCTGCTTTCGGCTTACTGGGTCAGCTTGGCCTTGGCTGCCTCCAGGCCAGGTTTGCCATCAACCGTGGTCACGCCGGCGAGCCAGGTATCGAGCACTTGCGGGTTTTTCTTGATCCACGCCTTGGCAGCGGCGTCAGGCTTCATCTTGTCGTCCAGAACATTGCCCATCAGGGTGCTTTCCATGTCCAGCGTGAAGGACAGGTTTTTGAGCAACTGACCTACGTTGCTGCATTCCTGACTGTAACCTTTGCGAGTGTTGGTGTAGATGGTCGCCTGGCCATAGTTGGGGCCGAAAAAGTCATCACCGCCTGTAAGGTATTTCATCTTGAAGCGGGTGTTCATCGGATGTGGTTCCCAGCCCAGGAACACAACGTCGTTTTTGCGTTTAACCGCGCGGTCGACCTGCGAGAGCATTGCGGCTTCACTGGACTCGACGACCTTGAAGCCTGCGTCTTTCAGGCCGAAGGCGTTCTTGTCGATCATGCTCTGGATCAGGCGGTTACCGTCGTTGCCAGGCTCGATGCCGTAGATCTTGCCGCCCAGTTCTTTCTTGAATTTGACGATGTCGGCGAAGTCGTGCAGGCCTTTGTCGTAGAGCTCTTGCGGAACGGCCAGAGTGTATTTGGCGTTTTCGAGGTTGGCGCGTACGGTTTCGACAGTCCCGGCTTCGCGGTAAGGCTTGATGTCGTTTTCCATGGTCGGCATCCAGTTGCCGAGGAAAACGTCCATGTTCTTGCCGTCTGCCAGCGACTTGTAGGTCACGGGTACGGAAATCATGGTGGTCTTGGTCTTATAGCCCAGCGATTCGAGTACGGCGCTGGTCACCGCAGTGGTGACGGTGATGTCAGTCCAGCCTACGTCGGAGAAGTTGACCGTATGACAGGCCTCTGGCTCGGCTGCCTGAGCAAGCACCGGCATACATAGCGTTGCGGCCAAGAGCAGCGATTTGGAACCTTTCATTGGGTGGACTCCTGTGAGTTTCTTGTGGTCATCAGCAGGTGAACGCTGACGCGGCTTATGGGTCGGCAAGGCTTTTCGCGAAGCTCCATCACTGCGCCTGGCGATCGAGTCGGATCCGATCATGTAACAGGGGAAATCAAACGCCTACAGGGGGCGTCGTATCCAGTGCAGGCGGCGTCGTATCCAGTGCGCGCAAGGTCGCTTACAGATTCTTTGCATCGTACACGCGCCTGGTTGCAGTGTTGGAACTGCTGAAAAGCGGCCAGTACGTCACGCAATCGCTGCGCATATCGGCAGCGTCGGTTGGCAGGTCGGTGCCTGCGCGAACGCGGTGCTTTTGAGGGGGGTAACGCCGACAAGTTCACTATCGGGTGTACTTTTGCCTTCTGATCCAGGTGCCTGACCGACATTTTGGCGCGCTGCGCGGTTTTCGACCACGGGCCTTTTCGGCCGCCACCTTTTGGCGCGCACAGCTATCAAGTTCTCTGGTTCGTCCACATGTGCGTTGAGTAGCACTCCCTGTGTACGCGGCGCCTGGCACTTGGCTGGAGTGCTACCGAATTGCTCATCGAATGCCGCAGTCGGCGGGCTCTGGCGTCGCAAACAGACACAGGGGTCGCTGCTGATTAGACGCTTCGCGACGTCGTTTTCAAACGTTATTGAATGGCCGATCAATTTTCGGCATGGGATTTGCGATGTCCTTCTCAGGCCCTGTAATGGAAAGGGCTATAAGAAGAGCCCGTCTTGAGGCCAACCACAGCCACGTGAGAGGAGATAGTGTGATGACATCGTTCAATCCAGGGACCCAACCCCAGAACCGCGCGCCGCAATCCATCGGCTTTCTGCTGTTGGACAACTTCACTCTGATCTCTCTCGCATCGGCGGTAGAACCCCTTCGCATGGCCAATCAGTTGTCGGGTCGCGAGCTGTATCGCTGGACGACGCTGAGCCTTGACGGTGGGCAGGTCTGGGCCAGCGACGGCTTGCAGATCACCCCGGACGCCGCCATGAACAAGGCGCCAGCGCTCGATACCGTCATTGTTTGTGGTGGCGTCGGCATTCAGCGTGCCGTCACCCGCGAACACGTAAGCTGGTTGCAGAGCCAGGCGCGTCAGTCGCGTCGTCTCGGCGCTGTGTGTACGGGCAGTTGGGCGCTGGCATGCGCCGGGTTGCTGGACGGTTTTGATTGCAGCGTGCATTGGGAATGCCTGGCGGCGATGCAGGAAGCCTTTCCGCGTGTGTCCATGAGCACACGGTTGTTCACGCTCGACCGCAACCGTTTCACCAGCTCCGGTGGTACAGCGCCACTGGATATGATGCTGCACCTGATCAGTCGTGATCATGGCCGCGAATTGTCGGCCGCTATTTCCGAGATGTTCGTCTACGAACGTATCCGTAACGAACAAGACCATCAGCGCGTTCCGCTCAAGCACATGCTCGGCACCAATCAGCCCAAATTGCAGGAGATTGTGGCGCTGATGGAAGCCAACCTTGAAGAACCGATCGACCTCGACGAGCTGGCGGTGTATGTCGCCGTCTCGCGCAGGCAGCTGGAGCGACTGTTCCAGAAATACCTGCACTGCTCGCCGTCGCGTTACTACCTGAAGCTGCGCCTGATTCGCGCACGGCAACTGCTCAAGCAGACACCGATGTCGATAATCGAAGTGGCGTCTGTGTGCGGCTTCGTTTCGACACCGCACTTCTCCAAGTGCTACCGCGAATATTTCGGCATCCCGCCGCGCGACGAGCGCGTGGGCTCCAACACTGCGCAACAGGTTGCCATGATGCCAATCCCGCATGCGCTGGTACTCGCCCCCTTGTCAGGCCCGCTCTCGGCTTTGAGTCAGGCGCGCAATGAGTCGACGTTTGCGAGTGTGAGGCTGTAGCTGCGCTGATCGTTGCGTGAAGCTCCGGCATGCCGACGCGGAGCATCGGCACGATCATGGCTCAACGGGCGTTCACACCTGCCGCCGGATCAAAGCGCGAAGCGCGATACCATGCTGTTGAGGTCCACGGCCAGGCGTGACAGCTCGGTGCTGGCTGCGCTGGTCTGGTTGGCGCCGGTGGTGGATTGTGCCGACAGGTCGCGGATGTTCACCAGGTTGCGGTCCACTTCGCGTGCAACCTGAGCCTGTTCTTCAGCAGCGCTGGCGATGACCATGTTGCGCTCGTTGATCTCTTCGACCGCGACATTGATGGTGTTCAGCGCCAGGCCTGCACCTTTGGCGATGCTCAAGGTGGACTCGGCGCGTTCCGTACTGTTGCGCATCGAACTGACCGCCTGCTCGGTGCCGCTCTGAATACTGCCGATCATCCGTTCGATTTCGCTGGTGGATTGCTGCGTGCGGTGCGCCAGAGCACGAACTTCATCGGCCACGACCGCAAAGCCGCGGCCTGCTTCGCCCGCACGCGCTGCTTCGATAGCCGCGTTGAGGGCCAGCAGGTTGGTCTGGTCGGCCAGACTGCGAATCACGTCCAGTACTTTGCCGATATCGCGTGACTCGTTAGCCAGGTTGATGATCAGTTCGGCGGTGCCTTTGACATCGCCGCTCATGCGCTCGATGGCACTGACGGTTTCCTGCACCAAGTCACGACCATCGCCAGCCGATGTCGCAGCATTGCGCGACGCCTGCGAAGTGCTGACGGCATTGCGGGCAACTTCTTCTACAGCGCTGGTCATTTCGTTGACTGCGGTGGCAGCCTGTTCGATTTCATTGTTCTGCTGCACCAGCCCGCGTGCGCTTTCATCGGTAACCGCATTCAGCTCTTCAGCCGCCGAAGCCAGCTGCGTGGCCGAGCCGGAGATACCCTGCAACGTGTCGCGCAACTTATCCTGCATGGTTTTCATGGCCAGCAACAGGCGACCCGCTTCGTCGGTGCCGTCGATCGCGATTGGCTGGGTCAGGTTGCCTTTGGCGATGGTTTCCGCCGCATGAAGAGCAGTGGCAATCGGCGTGGTGATGCTTTTGATCAGCATCCAGGCAAACACGATGGTCAGCAATGTGGCAGCAATCAGCAGGCCGATCACCAGTTGCAGCGCCGAATCGTACTCGCTGGTGGCGTCTGTCTTGACCTTGTTCAACTGCGCGGTGTTGTTCTCTACCAGCTTGCTGAGCACTGTGTTCATTTGGTCTGAGTTGCTGACCATCTCGTTGTTGAGCAGGTTCTGCAGCTCATCGAGCCTGTTGGCGCGCGTCAGGGTCTTCAGGCGTTCTTCAAGCTGTCGATACTGTCCCAGCAGTTGCACGTACTGGCCATAGAGATCGCGCTCGCTCGGGTCGCTGATGAGCTTTTCGTAGACAGCCTGAGCGTCAGTGATCTGCTTGTTGCGCATCGCCAGCAGGTCGATGGTCTTCTGCTGGGTTTCCGGGTCGCGGTTGACCAGCAACCGGTAAGACAGGACACGCAAGCGAATGCTGACTTCAGCAAAGCGATCCAGGCTCTTGATGCTGGGCACATTGCTGTCGGCCAGCACTTCGGTAGCGCTACGGATCTTGCTCATTTGTGACAATGCAAAAACACCCAGTATCAGCATGAGTGTGCCAATGATGGCGAATCCAAGAAACGCTCGGGGCGCTATGTTCATATTTCGCAGGGACATAGAAAGTTTCCAGGGTTATGTACGCGTTCCATGCGATTCAACGGGTGTAGGGGATGAAGTGAATGGCTGCCTATCGGTCATGCGACTGAAGTCTTGAGCCCGCAGGCACTTAATGCGCGCATCCACTCAATATCCATCAGCCGGGAGTCGTCTCGACAGACGGCGCAAGCTGTTGAAAAGGCTGAGATACAGGGCCTTTCGGTGATTTCAGGCTGCCCGCAAGCTGCGCGCATTTGTCGCACCCTTATGTGGCCTGACGAACAGCGGGAACCGCAACCGGATTATGCAGTCACAAGCCCCCCATGCGTTTGCGTTATCGACGTGTCCATGCCGTGACAGGTCAGTATTCAAACCCTGAGCGCTGGCATGCGCAGTGACTTTTCTTTATCGTGTGCGCCCGTTGAAATTTGCTCGAGAAATCAAAATGTTGGAAGCCTCCCTTAGCCAATTGGAACAGCTTGTCGGTGATCTGGTGCAACAGAATCAGGCCCTTCAGGACACAAATGCACAGCTCAACGCAGAGCTGGCAAAAGCCAAGGACGAGAACGAGAACTTGCAACTGAGTCTGATGGAGCAGGAAGAAAAACAGGGCAGCACCGCGGCCCGCATCCAGGCACTGGTTGACCGCGCTACCAGCGCAAGCGCTGTCGGCGCATGAACGTCGACGGCAGCGGTGTAACCGTTCTTTCAATTCTGGGTAACGAGTATTCGGTCAAGGCTCCGGCTGGTGAAGACCTCACGCTCATGAAGGCCGCCGCGATGCTCAATGCGTCGCTGGCCGACACCAAGCGCAAGTACCCGACCCTGATCGGTGATCGCTTGCTGGTTCTGGCAGCCTTGAACCTCTGCTCGCAGCAGATCGAGCTTGAGCAACTGCACAAGGTCGAGCTGAAACGTTACCGGGAGAAGGTCGATGCGACGGTAGATGTGATCGCCAAGACCATTTCCCAGGGCTGAACTCGGGTCGCATTCAAAACGAATGCGATTGCGTGCGTCTGCGCCATTGCCCCAGTCGTTCGTCGAGCAGCAGAGGGCTGTCGATCTGCTTTCTGCGGGCATGGCTGAACAGAATCAGCGCGAGCTCCGCCGTGACCAGTGCGTCGGCGCTGGCGTGGTGTCGCTCTTCTGCTTGCAGACCAAAGAAGCGGGTCCAGTCGTCCAGCCCTGCGTGACGCAGGTTGGCTTGTTCACACAGCATCGGTGCGAGTTCAGCGATGTCGAAGAACGGATGCTGCAAGCGATAGCCAAGGCTCTCTTTCAACGCGCGCGACAACATGTGCTGATCGAACGGCGCATGGAAACCGAGAACCGGGCTGTCGCCGATGAACGCCATCAGATCCAGTAACGCCTCGACCGGCTCGCTGCCCGCTGCAATCGCGCTGGGTGCCAACCCGTGAATCAGCACGGCGGGGCTGACCTTGTGATCGACACGCAACAGCGTGCGCTCGAACTGCTGGCCCAGGTCGATGGCGCCGTCTTCAATCACCACTGCGCCGATGGACAGCACCTGATCGCGGTTCATGTTCAGGCCGCTGGTTTCAAGGTCCAGCACCACCCAGCGTTGCTGGCGCAACGGCTTGTCGCTGAGCCTGGCGCAAGCTGGCAGTTGTTTGAGCCGGTCCAGGTGTGAGGCGTCCAGATGGGTTGTCTTCGGCCGCGGTTTCAGCCATTCGAACAGGTTCATAGTTGGTAACGCAGCGTCAGACTGGTTTGCAGTCGCTGCGCCTGACGAAACGATTCGCGCAGAATGCGTCGGTCCAGATGGTTGAGCGTGTCTGGGTCAATGCGGTTTGAATACGCCAGGTTCTGGCGACTCTGCAACTGATGCTGCTGCATGCGAGTCTGTTGAATGAAGTGATAAGCCTCCTGGTACGCGGCACCATCCAGAGGGTCGATGACTTCACGCTCCACCAGTTGCCGCAGACGCTCCTGCGTGCTGTTGACGGCAATACCGTTGGCCAGCGCCAACAGCCGGGCGCCGTCTACAAAAGGCGTCAGACCTTCGGTCTTGAGGTCCAAGGTGTCTTTTTCATTACCCTTGCGAGCCACGACGAAATCCTTGAAGCGGCCCACCGGCGGGCGCTGGCGCAAGGCGTTATCGGCCATCATGCGCTGGAATAACTGATTATCCGCGACCTGGTCAAGAATGCCGCGCCGCAATTGCTCGCAGCCGTTTTCATCACCCCAGACCACACGCAGATCGAAGTAGATACTCGACGCCAGCAGATTATCTGGAGTGGCTTCGCGGATGAAAGCTGAAAAACGATGTGACCATTCCTGCCGTGACAGGCACAAGTCAGGGTTGCCGGCCATGATATTGCCTTTGCACAGCGTGAAGCCGCACTGCGCCAGGCTCTGATTGATGCGTTCGGCAATCGGCAGCAGCAACCTCCGGGTCTGTTCTGCCTCTGCTGCATCGCGGGCCTCGAACAAAATGCCGTT
The DNA here is from genome assembly GCF_001401155.1 of Pseudomonas tremae. GTDB lineage: Bacteria > Pseudomonadota > Gammaproteobacteria > Pseudomonadales > Pseudomonadaceae > Aquipseudomonas > Aquipseudomonas tremae. The sequence continues at coordinate 68,815 of NZ_LJRO01000157.1, read as the reverse complement.
GTCCTGATCGGTATGCAGGGTCTGTTCGCGTCGGCCTTCACTGCCGAAGCACAGCCAGCTGAAGGCAACCCCGGGGTCGCCTTTCTCCGCAAGCGTCAGTTCGATCACCCGGCAGACCGTATGGTCGTTGAGCAGGGTAATGATCTGGGTAATCTGGGTCGACGAAGCGCCGTGGGCCAACATGCGGTCGACCAACTGAACGATATCGCCCCGCAACCCGGCAAGCGCTTCAATGCGCGGCGCTGTGCGAATGGTGCGCGCCAGATGCACAAGGTCTACGCGCTGCAGGGAGAAAAGATCTCGCTCCGACACAACTCCGCACAATCTTCCGTCCTTGACCAGGCACACATGCGCAATGTGGCGCTCGGTCATGGCAATGGCCGCATCGAAAGCGCTGGCGTCCGGGCTCAGGTGAAAGGGCGACGGGCTCATGCTGTGACTGACGGGAGCGCTGAAGTCCACATTCACATCGGCAACCGCCTCGCGCAGGTCGCGCAGGGTAAAGATGCCCAGTGGCGCTTGCTGTTCGTCGACGATCACGATACTGCCCACCTGCTGCTCATGCATCAGCTTCACTGCATCGCGCATCGGCGTGTCAGGGTTGCACATCACCGGATGACGCATGGCCAGGTCGCCCAGGCGGGTGTTCAGGGAATATTGTGTGCCGAGTGTTTCGGCGGCGCGCTGCTGAACTTGCTGATTGACCTGATCCAACAGGCTGCTGACCCCGCGCAAGGCGAAGTCGCGAAACGTCGTGGACAGTGCAAACAGCTTGATGAACGCCTGCTTGTTCAACTGTAGGCAAAACGTGTCTTCGGCGGCCAGGTGCTCGGTGCGCGTCGCGCGTTCGCCCAGCAAAGCGGCCAGCGGGAAGCATTCGCCGGTAGTGATCTCAAACGTTGTCTCTGTGCCGCCTTTTGCAGAATGCGGCCGTTCGCCGACGATTCGTCCCTGTTTGACGATGTAAAAATGCTCTACTGGCCCATCGCCAGGCTTGATGATGCTCTCGTCAGCGGCGTAGAAACGGAGCTGACACTGCTCGACAAGGTAGGCCAGATGAGCGTTTTCCATCTGGTTGAACGGCGGGAATTTTTGCAGGAACTGCATGGTGCCGTGTATGTTCTGCAGCACGGCTGTCTTGCCTGCCTGGTTGAAAGCATCTGCCTTGCTCATGGCCCGGTCCGCGTTCTTGTTATTGGTGCTCATGGTCGGCCGCTTGCCGCCAGGTGCCCATTGGACGTAAGTCTTACGCCAGAATGATTGCTCGGCCAGGGTAATTGCCGGATAACTGATAGACAAACGCAATGGATTGCGCGCTGCGCCTGGCCAGGATGCCGACGAAATACATCGCAGATTGACCTGAATCTGTTGTCGGATAAGTCCAGGGAATGATGAGACTGCAATGATTGACCACGATATTCTGAGCGACGATGAGCGCAATGCCCTCAATGAGGTCATGCTCACGCCTGAACGCGACGCCCCGCAACGGGTCCTGATCGTTGATGACGACAGTGACGCGAGAGAACTGCTGGCAGAAATTCTGAGTCTCAACGACATCAGCTGCATGACCGCGCCCGGTGGCGACATCGCGCTGCGCATGCTCGAAACCCGTCAGTCCATTGGCCTGCTGATCACTGACCTGCGAATGGCCCCATTCGACGGGCTGCAACTGATCCGCAAGATTCGCGAATCGGATCGCGCGGATTTGCCGATCATCATCGTGTCCGGGGACGCCAATGTGCGTGACGCCATTGACGCCATGCACCTCGACGTTGTGGATTTTCTGCTTAAACCGCTGAACACCAAACAGCTGGTGAAGCTCGTCAAGCGCGAGTTGGGCGTGGGTTGAGGCCTTGCCAAACCTGACTGGCTAGCGTGCCAATGCTTGCGCTGGCACGCTGACCCCCCCCTGTTCAAGGCGGTGGAAACTGCGCTGCGGTGCGCTGACCGTCGACATTGGAGAGCTTCTGCCAGCGCAGCAGGTTGCGCCAGCCGACGACGGTCGAGTCCCGCGCCCGCTCGCGGACTATCAACACCAGTGGCCGCCACGTCTCTTTGGTCAACAAAATATCGTCAATGGCCTGTCTGGCCTTTTCCGCCGCCTGCGCGTCTCCGCGCTGCAATGCCAGGGTCTGAATGCCTCGATACCCGTCTATCTCGGCCCCGGCCCGACCTTTCATCGAGTAGTTGACGTTGTATTGGCAATACTTGCTGTCCTTGCTCAGACGCTTGATCGTCGCCTCGAAAGCATCAAGATGCATGGCTGCCCGCAGACGGTTGTCCGGGGTGTTTTTATTGCCGGTCTCATCCGGCTCCAGCGTTTCGATACAGCGCAGCAACCACAGGTCGCGGTTGGCGGTGATCTCGGCCTGCATATCACGCGGCGTGGAATAGTGTCGGTCAAGATCGGCGTCCTGTTTGTCGCCGATTAAAAAGGGCGATATTTCGTTTTTTTCCAGCGCCCAGGCCAGATCGCGTGACATTCCCAGCTGCAAACCCAGCCCCTGACCCTGAACACCATAGTCAGCGTCTTTTTTTGCCGGCGTGGCCGAGCTGGCTATCGGCGCGAAGTTCAGGTTGGCCGTGACCCCCGCACGTTGCTGGGCGGTGTCAGCCTTGGCGCCGACGACGCTGATGAATCCTCCTGTTTCGGTGCGTTGCTCCTTTATTCGATCAGCTTCGGCGTACAGCGAGGGTTCCAGCGTCAATGTCTGCGATGCACCACTGGAGCCATCCTTGAAGCGTGCAGCCGGCGCGCGCAATGCCACACGCGCTGCTACGTTGCGGGTACTGGAAGTCGCATCGATCTGGCTCACAGATACCTCAGGGTTACGCGCCAGTATGGATTCCAGCGGCCCGGAATAACGTTGGCCCTGTGTGGGCTCGATGATGTCCCAGCGCACCATGCTGTCCAGAGCGGTAAGCATGTTGCCGCGCATTTCATCGTCTTTGTGGCGAGTGCGGAAAAAACGCATGAGGGTCGAGCTGGTCTGGGTTTGCTGGGCGCTAAAACGGCCAGTGAACGCAGCCTGTATCGCCACCCCTTCTGCAACCGCGCCGCCGACGGCCACACCGATGGTCGCCTCGGCGGCCTCGGTTCGGGCCCTGCCGAAGGACATTTCCATTCCCAGAATCGGCATGAACAACTGGGCAAACGCTTCGTCACTGCGCGACTTTTCTGCCGAGAAGATCGGCGATACTGTGGGCGATATCAAGCCATAGGGCAGAGACGGCAGGCCTAACCCAAGGGTACCGCCACCGCCCAGGCGCAGTCGGTCGCGCAGGCGGCTTTCAAGAATGAACGGTTTGAAAAACGTCACGATGTCGCTTTTCTCGCTCAGGTGCCGGGTTTTCAACAGTTTTATCGCTGCGCTCAGGTCTTGATCAAGCACCTCGTCAACAGATTGAGCGGTTTGCAGCGCTGGCGGCAAAATCTCGCGCAGGTGCTCATCGACACGATTGATTGCCTCGTAAACTGACAATTTGCTGCTCGCAAGTTCGTTGTAAAGCGGCGGAAGTTCAATGTGTTGAGCTTTTTGCAGAACGTTGACTGCACGCTTGCCGTTCGCGTCCGGCTTATCCCAGATCTGCGACAGCCGCTGCTGGTGGACGCGAGCCTTCAGCAGGCTTTGCATCGATTTGCCATCACGCTTTTTCAGCGTCGCTTGCGACAGATGAGTGCCTTTCTTTTCCAGTGTTTTCAGGTGGTCGAGCATGGCGTGGGCTGCCGAAATCTCAAGTTGCAGTTCCGGTGCGCCGCGGCAGTTTTTCAGGGTTTCTTCCAGCTGCTTTATTCGCGCTGTAATAACCTGATCAACTTGTCTTCTGGGCGATTGCAGCCCCATGCTTTCGCCCACCGTGTAGGCGCGATCCAGCGTCGATTTGGCAAAAGGTGTCTTGTTCAGCGTTGGGGCGAGGCGGCGTGGCAACGAGCTTTTCGCTGGGGCAGTTGCCGTGGTCTGCTCTGGAGTATTGGCTGCAACGGCGCGCATGACCCATTCCATCGTGGCTTTTTTCAGGCGTTGGTCATGTTGCGCATACGGCGTGCCGGGAGCATTGCTGTAATAGCCGTTACGAACCGCATTGAAGGCGGCGTGATCGACATCGTCGAACGACTTCTCGCTGCCATCCAGCTTATGACGTGCCACCTGTTTGGCCGTTTGCAGCCATGCCTTTACCTTGCCATCGGGCTCTTTTTGCTGCGCCTCGTCGGCGTTCCAGAACACCCTCAAAGGCTTGGCCCGTTCGGCCACTATCGGTTTAGTACCTTCGCTGGAGAGCAACTGAAGCATTTCCATGCCACGCGGCACACTTGCCAGTTTTCGACAAAAGTCGAGGGTGTCCCTCTGGACACTGTTGTTGTTTGCGCTACGCGTCCTGACCGACCTGGACAACTCCTCTGCGATGCGCGGCCAATGTTCCAGGAGATGCTGGTTCAGCAGGTCGAGTACGCGGTTGGCGCGTGCAGCGTCATTGCCCGTCAGTTCTGCCAGCGCCGACGTAACGATCTCGATAACCGCAAAGGGCGGAATCGGTGTTGGCGGGGGCGTAGCTTGCAGGCGGCCGGCAATGCGTTGCAGTGACGCTTTAATCTCGTCCGCGCCTGTCGTTGCAAAAGCATGCGCTTCACTGATCTGACTAGAGAGGTACTGTTCGCGAATGTTGTTGAGGGCGGTTTTGTCGTCTCTTTCTTGCGTTTCCCCCTCTGCAGGCGCGGTTACCTGTGTTGATTCGGGCAGCTTCTGTTCAAGTGTCTTGAGTGCAGAACGTTCGTTACTGGCGACAGCCAGCCGCTGGTGAAGCTCGCCCAGTTCGGCGTTCAAACGCGCAACATCGGCATCGACGCGCACCAGTCTTTTTGCCAGTTGCTCATGCGTTTGCATGGCCCGCGAACGCGTTGTGAGCGTTTGTTCGATGACACTGTCCAGCCTTTCGGCTTCGGCTGAACCGTCTGGCGTTGCCTGTCGTTGGGTACGCAAGGCAGAGAGCTGTGCGTTGGCCTGCGCGGCCGTTTGCTCGGCGGCGGTCATGTCATGGTCGAGCGAAATCAGCTCGCGGGTTTCCGCTACCTTGAGTTTCAACTCGATTGCGATAGCGGCGTGCCGATCACCGAAACGGGCATCTACCGTCTGCATACGTGTGCGCAGTTCACTGAGCCATTTCTGAGAAAACTCGGTTTTCTGTGCAGCCTGGTCCTGCCCCTCGCTCAACGCGCCCAGTTGCAACACCTCTGTACCCTGAATCAGCTCACGAAGTTGCTGGCTGGCGAGGCGGGTGGTGGTGTCGGCTTGTTGAACACGAACCCTGGCCTGATCCAGTCGCCCGGTCGACGAGGGTAATGTGGCCTGTTCAAGTGATTCAAGATGTTCGCGTGCCGCGACCAGCGCATGGGTCGCTGTGGCGAGAACCTTACTCTGCTGATCCAGTCGAGCGCTCAGCTCTTTGACGGTCGCTGCAATGGCTGTAGCACTCTGCTGCGAGTTATCGGCCTTGGTCCTGGCTGCGCTGTCACTGCTGACAACCTCACGCAAAGGGGCAGGTTTGAGCCACGGAATAATCCTGGTGGTGATGCGCCTGACTGTTGACGGCGCAGGACGCTCCCAGAGAGGCGTCGGCGCTGCCTTCAGGCTGTTCAGCGCCGACTCGGTCAGGCGCTGCAGTTCATGCGCCTCTTTGAGCAACGGATCGTGATCTTCATTGCTCGACGTATGCTCACCTTCCTCTGGAATCCCGCTGCGCAGCGGCCGGTTAAGCGTGCGACCGGTGCCAGGAATACCGAGACTGAAGTTGGTCTGGCGCTCTGAAAGTTTTCCAGCCAGGCGCGTTCTCAAACCATGTGCTTGCTGAATGCCCGGCGCTGACCGTGGCGCTGCGGGGTTTGCCACGGGAGTAGGTTCATGCACGTTGACGGGGGCGGGAGGTGGTGTTGGCTGCGATGTAGATCCTGTTTCGAGAGGTACAACCGGATTGGTAGAACGAGTATCGATTCTTAAGTTCATGAGCAGCTCCATCAGCTCAGGTATCAAGTTCGACAGATCAATACAGGTGGTGGTAGTAATCGACACTGCACGTTAGGTGGTGCGTGAAAGGTGTTCGAAGGGCTATCGCCATGACGCCTGAGCGTTGCATGCGACACTTCTTCAAATTGCCAAGGCGGCACGGGGAGGCGTGTTTGCTCGAGGGTGGGGCTAAGAGCTGACTCGCGGTTTGCGTCCTTTAGTGGGTCAGCTGGGGCAGGTGCCTGAAACCGCTCCTTCCTGGGCGGGTGGTTTTCGGACCTGTCTGGATGGGTGGCCGGGATGTAGATTCGGTTCCGGGTTTTTTATTTTGATGAAAGCGGAAGGGTGATGAGCGGGGCTGAAAGTTCAAGGCATGGCCGACTGATCGCCCATACAGTCAGAGGCGTTCGGGCCGATGGGGATCATTCCTGCGTAGACGAAACCCGACTCTTCTCCCCAATCTATTCCCCATCCTGCTGTTTCAAGGTCATAAATCTTGTTTTCTGAAATCAGTTCACCGTTGCGATTGTCATACAGCCGATAGAAGCCAGGGTAGCCCCACAACGGGAACCATTTTGGCGGTACGTCTTCGTCAGGATGAGGCTTGCGATGAAACATATTCGGCAGTACCCAGAATGGTTTAAATGTTTCGAGTCTGTAGCAGCCATCAGGGCTGACGATCGGGTCACCTGACCTTTCCGCCAAGCCTTTTTCCCACCATTGCGACGCGGTCCATAGGCTGAGTGCGATGGTGATGCAGGTTGCAAGAAAGATGATGCGTGTCGATGGCGGCTTCATTCTTGAGACGCACCACGTGCGGTGGGCCGATCCCCCATACAGTCAGGGACATTCGGCCCGATGGGGATCATTCCTGCGTAGACCATCCCTGACCCACCGCCCCAAGACATTGGCCCGCCTGCCGACTCCAAATCATGAATCTCGGTTTCCGAGATCAATTCGCCAGTGCGATGATCGTAGAGACGGAAAAATGCAGGGTAGCCCCACCAAGGGAGCCATTCCCGAGGTACACCTTCGTTCGGGTCGGGCATTGTGTGAAACATCATGGGCAAAACCCAAAATGGCTTGAATAGCTCTACGCGATAACAACCGCCAGGGCTGATATAGGGTTCACTCAAGCGTTCGGCCAAGCCTTTTTCCCACCACTCCGACGCAGCCCACAGGCTTAGGGCGACGGCGGTGTAGGCTGTTAGAAAGGAAATGCGCCTTCGAAGGTCTTTCATTCTTCTGGTGTCAGCTGTGTGGGTAGGTCGCCGATGCAATCGGGGGCATTCGGGCCGATATAGATCATTCCTTCGTATACGCCGGGTCGCAGTCGGTCACCCCAGAAAGTACCGCCGCCGCCCGTACGTCCAAAATCATACACTTCGCTTTCCCCCAGAAAAGCGTTGGTACGGTGGTCATATAGCCGGTCAAAGCCTGGAGCTATCCATTGAACAAACCACTGAGGTTTCTCAACTTTATCGGGAGTTCCCCATGGATGTAACCATGTAGGAAGCAGCCATGCTGGCGTATAGCTTTCGATTCTGTAACATTTGTTGGGGCTAATGATGATTTGATTTTCCTTTGTGGCTAAGCCCTTTTCCCACCACTCTGAAGCGGTCCAGGCGCCTGTTGAAATGTAATGTAGGAAAATAAAAATAATAAGCGTCGCCCCAGAATATTCATGTCCAATCGCCGAGATCAATGCATTTTTCAATTGTTTTCCATAGTAAGTCTGAGTAGATAATAAAGTCGCCACCTTTATGGCGCGCAGCTCTGTAGTCGCGAAAGTTTTCGTTTGTGACCGCTGCAAAAGGACCATCTTTGAGTCTGATGATTAGATTTCCTTGCGGGGTAAGAGCGATTACTGTCTCTGTTTTTGTGAGCAGCCGATCTTCTGTCTATGTTCCAAGGTACTGAAGCCCATTGAAGTCATAATGGTCGCGGATGTAAAAACCTGCCTTATGAATGTTGAAAAAAAGCGAGGTTTCTCATCTGATCTGTTTTTTATTTCTACTGCTTCTCCAATTACGCCAACTTTCAGTGTGGCGGATCCTAGGGCGCCGTACATATCATCAGCTACGTCCCACGTACTACCGAAGTTTTTTATGTTTATTTGAGATGATTTATCTATTTGTCTTGCCCCTAGATTTTCGTGTCCCAAGCGGAATGACCCCCTTCCATCCCAGCCAGCGTGCTTTAATCTTTCTTTCAGGAGGCCTATGGCAGGGACGCTGGTTAGTCTGGACTCAGCCGAGGCGACGGCCTCTCGGCATCGCTCAAATGTCATTGCCCATTCCATCTTTACTATGTCTTCGTCGCATTGCTCTGGCATTAATGCGGCAGGCTCAGGTCTGGTTTCTTTTTTTTTCCAATCCGCCGGCATCTCCCACCCCGGGCTATCAAACCATCGTTGCATCAACGCCGCAGCGGTATCCCAGCCCATGTTGCGCATGGCGCCCGGGATGTGGGACAGGGCGAGGTTTTCGATGATGACTTGCTTGGGTGGCGTGTCCAAGGGTGCATAGGTGCGTGACACACCCTGTGGCAGGGCGAAGTAGGTATCGGGACCGACGGCATTGGTGCGCTGGAAATCATTCAGGGACATGTTCAGTTACTCCATTACAGGCCAAGGGGCGGAGGCGGCAAACTGCAGGGTCGAGGGGCTTGAACTGCCATGTTTGCGGCTGTGGCCGTGCTCATCGAGGGTGCCGCGAGCCGTGCATTGGTTATGTTCCAGCAGCACGTAATCCAGATGCCCAAGGCGATTGCGTTGGTGGGTGAGCATTTGAAAATGCTCGTCATACACGATTCGGTTTTGTTTAGACGTCGGCGCAGTGTAGGACTGAGCAAGTACGACGGGGGTATATGCCCGTTTCCTTGGTGAGGGGAGCCTGTCATGACGTGTCCTCCATGATCGGTCATATCACCTACAACAATTGCCAGTCGGTTCATGCAACTCTCCTTGAGCAGAACTGAAGTCATGGCCACTCTCAATGCTCATCAGTTTAAACGACGTTGTTTAAGATGTATGACTTTTGTTAATGCAACAGGAAGAGAGATAGCACTGTGTGTCGTGCGCGGGAATACCTTGTGGTTACGTTTTTATAATTTAAGACTCGACTTACTATATTGATCAGGCGTCTTACGCGGGGGATAACTTTTTCCCACAAACGGGATGAAGTTTGTTTTGCTTCTATGATGTGTCGAGTTGGAAAGTATCTGGGTCGTTCAAACGAAAAAACGCGATGTTTACTCATCACCTTCCCGAAGAGGCAGCAAGCCGCCTCTCCGGTCCGGTGACTGGAATCCTTACACTCCGTTCTTGGTTTTGAACTCACGACGACGACGATGCAGCACCGGCTCGGTGTATCCGTTCGGCTGTTTTGTGCCTTCGATTACCAGCTCGACGGCCGCCTGGAAGGCGATGTTGCTGTCGAAGTCTGGCGCGAGTGGGCGGTACAGTGGGTCGTTGGCGTTCTGGCGGTCCACGACGGGTGCCATGCGCTTCAAGCTTTCCAGGACCTGAGCTTCAGTGACCACGCCATGACGCAGCCAGTTGGCCATGTGCTGGCTGGAGATGCGCAGCGTGGCGCGGTCTTCCATGAGGCCGATGTCGTTGATGTCCGGCACTTTCGAGCAACCTACGCCCTGATCGATCCAGCGCACCACGTAGCCAAGAATACCCTGGGCGTTGTTGTCCAGTTCGTTCTGGATTTCTTCCGGCGTCCAGTTGGTGTTCGGTGCAAGCGGGATGGTCAGGATGTCGTCTACCGAAGCCTGTTCGCGTTGCGCCAGCTCTGCCTGACGGGCAAACACGTCAACCTTGTGATAGTGCAGGGCGTGCAGCGCAGCAGCGGTAGGTGAGGGCACCCAGGCCGTGTTCGCACCAGCCAGTGGATGAGCGATTTTCTGCTCCAGCATGGCGGCCATCAGATCGGGCATGGCCCACATACCCTTGCCGATCTGCGCACGACCTTGCAGGCCGCATTTCAGGCCGATATCGACGTTGGAGTTTTCGTAGGCCGAGATCCATTTTTCAGCTTTCATCTGAGCCTTGCGCACTACCGCGCCTGCTTCCATCGATGTATGGATTTCATCGCCGGTACGGTCCAGGAAGCCAGTGTTGATGAACACCACTCGCTCACTCGCTGCCTGAATGCAGGCCTTGAGGTTGACCGTCGTGCGGCGCTCTTCGTCCATAATCCCGACTTTCAGCGTGTTGCGCGGCAAGCCCAGTACCTGTTCGATACGTCCGAACAGTTCGTTGGTAAACGCGGCTTCTTCCGGCCCGTGCATCTTCGGTTTGACGATGTACATCGAGCCGCTGCGGCTGTTGCTGCGCGAGTTGTTGCCGTTGAGGTTATGAATTGCCGCAAGGCTGGTCAGCAGGCCGTCGAGAATACCCTCGGGCACTTCATTGCCATGCTTGTCGAGGATCGCATCGATGGTCATCAAGTGACCGACATTGCGGATGAACAGCAAAGAGCGGCCATGCAGTGTGACCTCGCCGCCTTGCGGTGTGGTGTAGACGCGGTCGGGGTTCATGGTGCGGGTGAAGGTTTCACCGCCCTTGGACACCGACTCTGCCAGATCACCCTTCATCAGGCCCAGCCAGTTGCGGTAAACGACCACTTTGTCATCGGCATCGACGGCCGCGATGGAGTCTTCGCAGTCCATGATGGTGGTCAGCGCGGCTTCCATGACGATGTCTTTCACGCCTGCCGGATCGGTCTGACCGACCGGGCTGGCAGGGTCGATCTGTAATTCGAAATGCAGGCCGTTGTGCCTGAACAGCACGGCGAAAGGCGCCGATGCATCGCCCTGCAAACCAACCAGTTGTGCGTCGTCACGCAGGCCGGTGTTGCTGCCGCCCTTGAGGCTGATGACCAGTTTGCCGTCGATCATTTTGTAAGCAGTCGAGTCAACGTGCGAGCCTGCCGCCAATGGCGCAGCCTGATCCAGAAACGCTCGGGCGAAGGCGATGACCTTGTCGCCACGCACCTTGTTGTAGCCCTTGCCCTTTTCGGCACCGCCTTCTTCACTGATCGCGTCGGTGCCGTAGAGCGCGTCATACAGCGAGCCCCAGCGTGCGTTAGACGCATTGAGGGCGAAACGTGCGTTCATCACCGGCACCACCAGTTGGGGGCCGGCCATGCTGGCTATTTCTTCATCGACGTTTTGTGTGGTGATCTGGAAGTCTGCTGCTTCTGGCAACAGATAGCCGATTTCCTGCAGGAAAGCCTTGTAGGCTGAGGCATCGTGAGACTGCCCCGCGCGGGACCGGTGCCAGGCATCGATTTGTGCCTGTAATTCATCGCGCTTGGCGAGCAGTGCCTTGTTCTTTGGCACCAGGTCGTGGATCAGTTGATCCGCACCGGCCCAAAACGCCGCAGCATCGACGCCGGTTCCAGGGATGGCTTCGTTCTGCACGAAGTCGAACAGGACTCTGGCGACTTGCAGGCCACCGACTTGAACGTATTCAGTCATTACACTTGCCTCACTCTGCTCAGCAGGGGCGAACGCACTCGGAGAGCGCTCTGTTATTGATCTTTTGCCATGTAGTGCGTGACCGGGGATGCTACATGAGCGGCAATCGCGTGGAAACGTTGCTGAACATGTCAGTAAACGACTGAACACTCATGCCGGGTCACGCTATTTCACTGTGCGCTCGAAAGCGCTCGGGATTGTTCCACAAAGCGTGCCAGACGGTACACGATTTGCCATGCATGAGTTGCCCTTCAAGCACGCCTATACTCGTGGGAATATCGAAGTGTCCAAATCATCTGCACTGCAAGAGGAATAGACCGTGGATCATCTCGTCGTAACGCTGGTTGCTCCCGACAAACCCGGGCAGGTCGAACGCATTGCCCAGTGCATTGCCGAGCATGGCGGTAACTGGCTGGAAAGCCGCATGTCACGCATGGCCGGGCAGTTCGCCGGGATACTCAAGGTTGGTGTCGAAACAGAAAAGTACGACGACCTGATCAAGGCCCTGAACGAATTGTCGGTGCATGGCATCCGCATGCTGCTGGCCGAAAGCGTTGTCGAAACCAGTGGCACCACTCGGCCGATCAGCATGGAGCTGGTCGGCAACGACCGCCCTGGCATCGTGCGCGATATCACCCGTTTGCTGGCCGGGCAGGGCGTCAATGTTGAGCACCTGATTACCGACGTCACCCCGGCTCCCATGAGCAGCGAACTGCTGTTCCATGCCAACGCAGTGCTGGGCGTGCCAGCGGGCTTGTCGCTGGATGATCTGCAGGCAGGGCTTGAGACGCTGGCTGATGATTTGATGGTGGAGTTGGTGTTGGGTGGAGAAGAGTGATTCGAGTCTTCAGGTTATCCAGTTTAACCGTGCACCTGCCTGTGGATAAGCTGGGGGAATAGCCTTGCGCGCCAAGTTCACTGTGGCCTGTAGAGAACTGATCAAAAATCCAACAGTTTCAAGGGTTTGTGCACAGATAAGGTCAGCCTGCCTGTGGATAACCCTTGGAGAACCCTCTGCAGGCCCCGTTTTGAAAGGCCTGCGTGGCGTTGTATGTTTTTTGATCAGCGACGGCCGCGGGATTTCAGCCAGATATCCACACTGTAGATCGCCAGCCCGGCCCAGATGAAGGCAAAGGTGATGAGGGTGCTGGTGGTCAGCTGTTCGCCATACAGCAATACCGCGAGCAGCAGGACCAGGGTTGGCGCGACGTATTGCAGGAAGCCCAGTGTGGTAAATGGCAAGTGGCGGGCCGCTGCGTTGAAGCACACCAAGGGGATCAGCGTGACCGGGCCAGCGGCGGCGAGCCATATGGCTTGGGTCGTCGTCCAGAACTCGGCTTGTGTGCTGACGGCCGTGGGGTTGAGGACCAGCCAGATCAACGCCAGCGGTACCAGCATCCAGGTCTCGACGACCAGACCGGGCAGGGCAGCGACCGGGGCCTTTTTGCGGATCAGGCCGTAGAAAGCGAACGTCAGTGGCAGTGCCAGTGACACCCACGGCAAGCTGCCGACATGCCAGACCTGTTGGGCGACGCCTGTCGCCGCCAAAGCGACCGCGACCCATTGCAGACGCCTTAGCCGCTCACCCAGCAGCACCATGCCGAGCAGCACATTGACCAGCGGGTTGATGTAATAGCCAAGACTGGCTTCAAGCATGCGTCCGTTGTTCACAGCCCATACGTAGACGATCCAGTTGGCGGCGATCAGGGTGCCGCTCAGCGCCAGTACGGCGAGTCGTTGCGGGTTGTTGCGCAGGTCGCGCCACCAGCCGGGATGCTTCCAGAGCATCAGCACAATCGAGCCGAAGAGCGCCGACCAGAGCGCGCGGTGGATGATGATTTCGATGGCCGGAACGGCGGCGATGGCTTTGAAATAGAGAGGGAACAGGCCCCAGATGATGTAGGCGCACAGGCCCAGTATGTATCCACGACGTGGATTGGCAGCTTGCATGGAGCGTCCCTTTAATACAGAAGATTCCAGTTTTATTGTGGGGTGATGCGGTTGATGGTTTTGATCGTACACACGCTGGAGCGCTTATCGTCATACACAAGCGCTCTTTATGATGTTGAAGGCTATCAATCCATCAAAACAGCTTCAGTGGCTCCTCGTTCAGCGCAGCCATCTGCTCGCGCAGTGCCAGTATGTGGTCGCCCCAGTAACGTTCGGTGCCGAACCACGGAAAGCTGTGAGGGAAAGCCGGATCGTCCCAGCGACGTGCCAGCCAGGCGCTGTAGTGCATCAAACGCAGCGCGCGTAATGGCTCGATGAGAGCCAGCTCGCGAGGATCGAAATCGTGGAATTCGTTGTAGCCGTCCATCAACTCGGACAACTGACCCAGGCGTTCCTGACGATCGCCAGCCAGCATCATCCAGATGTCCTGAACGGCCGGGCCAAGACGGCAATCATCGAGATCGACGATGTGGAACATCTCGTCGCGGCACATCATGTTGCCAGGGTGGCAGTCGCCATGCATGCGGATATTGGTGTGCGGCGTGGCGGCGTAGACGTCTTCGACGCGCTTGAGCAGGTCACGGGCTACCGACTCGTAAGCCGGAAGCAGGCCACGCGGGATGCAGTCGTTTTCCAGCAGGTAATTGACTGAATCGTTGCCGAAGTTCTTTACGCCCAGTGCTTCGCGATGCGCGAACGGTTTGGTCGAGCCGACTGCATGAAGGCGCCCCAACAACTGGCCGAGACGATACAGCTGGTCAAGATTGCCCGGCTCTGGCGCGCGTCCACCGCGGCGCGGGAACAGCGTGAAGCGAAAGCCGGCGTGTTCGAACAGGGTTTCGCCGTTATGCACCATCGGCGCAACAACCGGCACTTCGACCTCGACCAGTTCTGCAGTGAAGCTGTGTTCTTCGAGGATGGCTTCGTTGGTCCAGCGCTGTGGGCGGTAGAACTTGGCGATCAGCGGCTGGCCGTCTTCGATACCGACCTGATACACGCGGTTTTCGTAACTGTTGAGCGCCAGGATGCGGGCGTCGCTGAGAAAACCGATGCTTTCGACAGCATCCAGGACCAGATCGGGAGTAAGTGTTGCAAACGGGTGAGCCATGACTACTCCTGCGCGCAGCAGGTTGCCGCGTCGGACCGGTGATGGTAACGCAGACCGGTCCCGCTTCGCCAAACCCATCGGATTAAAGTGCTCAAGGGTCGGACTGTCACTAAACGGTCATCCCTCGTTCGCCATTCAGCCATGTTGAGCGCATAGAGTCGCCGTCAATGAGATCGATCTCAAGCGAGCGACAATGACTGATCTGAAAGAGGTTGCAAGCCTGGCCGGCGTTTCCCGGGCCACCGCTGCACGTGCGTTTGCCAGCCCTGATGTGGTGCGTTCCGAGACCCGTGACCGGGTATTCGCCGCAGCCCGTACGCTGGGTTTTCGCCCTAACCGGCTGGGCAGACAGTTGCGTCTGCAAACCACCAACCTTATCGGCGTCGTGGTGCCTAACCTGCTCAATCCAGTGTTTGCCGAACAGTTTCAGGCCATGGAGCGAGCGGCCCGGGCGCGCGGCTATACCTTGTTGCTGGCTACCACCGACTACAGCGCCGAGCGGGAAAGCGCCGTGGTTGAAGAGCTGCTGCGCCAGCGAGTCGACGGCCTGGTGCTGACCGTAACCGACGCCGAGCACAATCGTGTTCTGGAAAGTCTGGCCAGTGAGGACGCTCCGTTCGTGCTGGCCTATCACCAGGCCGGCAATGTGGATTACAGCGCTGTGTCTGTGGATAACCGCGCAGGCATGGCGCTGGCGACCCAATACCTGATCGACGCTGGCCATCAGCGTATCGCCATGGTTGCAGGCCCGGTCATGCAGTCCGACCGCGCCCGCCTGCGCTATGAAGGCTATCGCGATGCGATGAACGAACGTGGCCTTGAGGCGCGCCCCGTGATTGAAATGCCGGATCACACCCGTGCCGACTTTGCCGCGCTCGAGCCCTTGTTGCGCAGTCAAGGCGCACCGAGCGCCCTGGTCTGCTCCAACGATCTGCTGGCCATCAGCCTGATTGCCGAATTGCGACGCAATGGCTGGGGCGTTCCCGAACGCCTGTCGGTCATCGGCTTCGACGGCATTGCGCTGGGCACCCAGATGCACCCGACGCTGTGCAGTGTGGTGCAGCCCATCGCCGAGCTCGCCCACCTGCTCATCGACCAACTGCTGGCCCGGATTGCCGGGTCAGCAGCGGTTTCTCATTGTCTGCCGTGCCACATCCGGCCCGGCGAAAGCACCCAGCCCTACCAGGAGATGCTTCATGCTCAGCCTCAGTAAAACCCTTGCGGCACTGCTGTTATGCGGTGCGGCCAGCCTCGCCCAGGCCGCCGAAACCGCCATCTGCTACAACTGCCCACCTGAATGGGCTGACTGGGGGACTCAGCTCAAGGCCATTGCCGACAGCACGGGTGTTCAAGTGCCGCTGGACAACAAGAACTCCGGGCAGGCGCTGGCGCAGATTGTCGCCGAGCAGGCAGCCCCGGTCGCCGACGTGGTGTATTACGGCGTGACTTTCGGCCTGCAGGCGCAAAAAGCGGGTGTGGTCGATACCTATAAACCCAAGCACTGGGACGACATTCCAGCCGGTTTGAAAGACCCGCAAGGGCACTGGTTCGCCATTCACTCAGGCACCCTCGGCATCATGGTCAACGTCGATGCACTGGGCGGTCTGCCAGTGCCGCAGAGCTGGGCTGATCTGCTGAAACCCGAATACAAGGGCATGGTCGGTTACCTTGATCCTTCCAGCGCCTTCGTCGGCTACGTTTCCGCTGTAGCGATCAATCAGGCGATGGGCGGCACTCTGGATAACTTCGGTCCGGCCATTGATTACTTCCAGAAACTGGCGAAGAACTCGCCCATCGTGCCCAAGCAAACCGCCTATGCCCGCGTGCTGTCCGGCGAGCTGCCGATTCTGGTCGACTACGACTTCAACGCTTACCGCGCCCGCTACAAGGACAAGGCCAACGTCGCCTTTGTCATTCCCAAAGAAGGCACCATCGGTGTGCCTTACGTGATGAGCATGGTCGCCAAGGCGCCGCATCGCGCCAACGCCGAGAAGGTGCTGGATTTCGTGTTGTCCGATGAAGGGCAGGCACTGTGGGCCAAAGCCTATCTTCGCCCGGTGCGCTCGACGATGCCGGCCGACGTGGCTGCGCAGTTCCTGCCGGACAGTGATTATGCCCGCGCCGGCGTGGTGGATTACCAGCACATGGCAGCCGTGCAGGAAGCCTTCGCCGCTCGTTATCTGCGTGAGGTGAAGTAATGTCAGCCTCGTCGGGACAAGCGCCGGCTTTGCGCAAGGGCGGATTTCTCAGGCTGCGGCTACGCCCGACCGCTGCGGTGGCGCTGGCCCCGGCGATGGCGGTATTGCTGGCCTTCTGGCTGCTGCCACTGACCCACCTGATCATGCTCGGTACGCAAGATCCGGATGGCAATGGCAGCGGTTACTGGCAGGTATTGAGCAGCGCTCAGTACCTCGGCAGCCTGCTGCAAACCTGCGTGCTGGCGCTGGTGGTGACGCTGGCGGCATTGCTGGTCGGTGGCATCAGCGGAGTGTTTCTGGCCCGCAACCACTTCTTCGGACGCTCTGCACTGGTGGCGTTGCTGACCTTTCCACTGGCGTTTCCCGGCGTGGTGGTCGGCTTTCTGGTGATTCTGCTGGCCGGTCGACAAGGGATCTTCGCTGCCCTCGGTCTGGAGCTGGCCGGTGAACGATGGGTGTTTGCCTATTCCCTCACCGGGCTGTTCATCGGCTACCTGTATTTCTCTATACCGCGTGTGATCCTCACCGTCATGGCTGCCTGCGAAAGCCTGGACCGGAGTCTTGAAGAGGCTGCTCATTCGCTGGGTGCCGGTCATTGGCGTGTGGTGTGCGACGTGATCATTCCTGGGCTGACACCTGCATTGGTGTCCTGCGGTGCAATTTGCTTCGCCACCTCGATGGGCGCATTCGGCACTGCTTTCACCTTGGGCACGCGCTTGAACGTTACCCCGGTGGCGATCTACAACGTGTTCACCAATTACGCCAATTTCACCGTGGCTGCCGCGCTGTCGGTGATCCTTGGGCTGGTGACCTGGGCGGTGCTGTTGCTGGCCCGCCGCATGGTCGGCAAGTCGGGAGTCGCCCTGTGAAACGTTCGCCATTGTTTGCTGCGCAGCTGGCCTTCACGCTGTTGGTCTGCGCATTCATGCTGGTGCCGGTCGTGCTGTCGCTGCTGGCCGGCCTGACCCGCAATTATTTTCTCGGACTGTCGAGCGGCCTGACCTTCGACTGGCTGATACAGGTCTGGCAGGCCTATTCGCCGACCGTCTGGCTGTCGCTGCAACTAGCTGTGGCCTGTGCGATTTGCGTATGCGTGGTCGGTGTTCCGGCGGCGTATGCGCTGGTGCGCATGAACAATCGCTTCAGCCGTGCGTTTGAAGAGCTGATGGTCCTGCCGGTCGCCATGCCCGGTCTGGCAAGTGCTTTGGCGTTGTTGCTGACCTACGGCCAGTTCGGCAGCTTTCGCAGCAGCTGGCTGTTCATTCTGGTCGGCCATGTGCTGTTTACGTTGCCGTTTCTGGTACGACCGGTCATGGCCGTCATGCAGCGTCAACAATTGCCGGTGCTCGAGGAGGCTGCTGCCAGCCTGGGTGCCGGACCGATCAAGCGCTTCTTCAGCGTGGTGGTGCCTAACTGCAGGGCCGGGATTCTTGCCGGCGTGCTGATGGTCGTCACCCTGTCGCTGGGTGAATTCAACCTGACCTGGATGCTGCACACGCCGATGACCAAGACCCTGCCGGTCGGTCTGGCCGACAGCTACGCCTCGGCCCGGCTGGAAGTTGCCAGCGCCTACACCCTTCTTTTTCTGTTGCTGATTGTGCCGCTGCTGATTGCGTTGCAGGCCATCAGCGCGCGTCTTGCCCGTGGAGAGAGCCGATGAGCGGAACCACCATTCGCCTGAAGGGCTGCCGCAAGGCATTTGCCGATGGCACCGTTGCTGTACAGGATCTGCACCTGACCATCGAGCCCGGCGAAACGCTGGAGATTCTCGGCCCGTCCGGTTGCGGCAAAACCACCACCTTGCGGTTGATCGCCGGCCTTGAACGCCTGGATGTCGGTCAGGTGCTGTTCGATGATCAGGACGTCACCCGGCTGCCTATCGAGCGACGCGATGTCGGCATGGTGTTTCAGAATTACGCGCTGTTTCCGAACCTTGATGTGGCAGGCAACATTGTCTATGGCCTGAAGATTCGAGGGCTGTCGGCTGCCGAGCGCAATAAACGTTGTGATGAGTTGCTGGAGCTGGTCGGCCTGACCGGTCATGGCAATCGTCGCGTCAACGAGCTGTCTGGCGGCCAGCGGCAACGGGTCGCGCTGGCCCGTGCCCTCGCGCCGCGTCCTCGGGTGCTGTTGCTTGACGAACCGCTTGCCGCGCTGGACGCGCAGTTGCGTGAGCGCCTGCGTAGCGAGCTTGATCAGTTGCTGCGCGGGCTGGGTATTACGTCGGTCTTCGTCACCCACGATCAGGGCGAAGCGATGGCGTTGGGCGACCGGATTCTGGTTATGGAAAAAGGCTGTGTGTCGCAGCTGGCGACACCGAGGGAAATCTATCAACAACCCGCCAACGCATTTGTCGCCGGGTTTGTCGGCAATCTGAACGCATTCAGCGTGGTCGAGCGCACATCTGGCGGTCTCAAGGTAAGCGGCGGCGAGCTGCCGTGGCGCGGTGCCGATGTGCCGTCTACAGTCTACTGCCGTCCCGAGCACTTGCAGCCGATGTCAGGCGGCGGGCAGCTTCATGGGCGTCTGGTCGGGCAGTTTTTTCAGGGGGCGCAAAGCCGTTTGCTGGTGGATGTGGGCGCAGCTCAGCCGTTGCTGGTGGACAGCACCGACAACGTAATTTATGCCGCACATGCTGTCATCGCCCTGAGCGTCGAACCGCAAATGCTGTTCACACTGCATTCGTGAAACCGTTTTCTGTCGAGAGATTATTGTGAACCGTTCGTTTCTTATTGCTCAGATCAGCGACCTGCACCTGAAAGCCGATGGTCGTCTGACCTACGGCGTGGTCGATACGCTGGGGGCGTTACGCCGCGCCGTCGCTCATATCAACGCCAGCAAACAGCGGCCTGACATAGTCGTGATCAGCGGTGACCTTGTGGACTTCGGTCGCGAGGATGAATATGCCGTGCTGAAGCCAGAGCTTGAGCGTCTGCAAATGCCGTTCTACCTGGTGCCTGGCAATCACGACAACCGGGAGAACCTGCTGGCTGCGTTTGCCGACCAGGTGTATCTGCCCTTTTCGGCCAGCGGGCCTCTGGACTGGGTGGTGGAACAGTATCCAGTACGCCTGATCGGAATGGACACCACGATTCCCGGCGAACATGGCGGGCAACTGGATTACTGCCAACTGGACTGGCTGCATGCCCAACTGTCGCGACGCCCTTATGTGCCGACCTTGATCATTCTGCATCACCCGCCGTTTATTACCGGGATTGGCCACATGGACCGCGAACCCTTCGGCAATGCGTCGGCGCTGGAGCGTGTGATCGCTCAGCATCCGCAGGTAGAGCGCCTGTTGTGTGGCCATCTGCATCGACCGATGCAGCGCCGTTTTGGTGGCAGTTTGGCGAGTATCTGTCCCGGCACCTCGCACCAGATCGTGCTGGACCTGGATGAGGCCGCTCCTGCACATTTCAACCTTGAACCGGCAGGCTACGTACTGCACCGCTGGGTTCCCGAGCAAGGTTTGGTGAGCCACAACGCGGTGTTCGGCGACTATGAAGGACCGTATCCGTTTTACGATGTGAACGGGCTGATCGATTGACGCCCGAGTGGTGATCGCTCCCACAAAGGCCCTATCTCCTGAGAGTTCGGGCCTTGCATGTAAGGCAGAGCGCTTTGCGTGCTCCTTGCTCAGCGCTCCGCCGATCAGGCGCCGATAACGCCGCCGTCTTCACGGGTGATCACCATCACCGATGAGCGCGGCTTGCCATTGGGCAGGTGCTCGGGGAAGGTGGAGCCACCGTTTTCGCCAGGGTGCTGGATGCCGATGAACATTGTCTTGTAGTCAGGCGCAAAGCTGATTCCGGTGATTTCGCAGCCGACCGGGCCGACCAGAAAACGACGAATCTCGCCGCTGGCCGGGTCTGCGCAAAGCATCTGGTTGTTGCCCATTCCGGCGAAGTCGCCCTTGTTGCTGGAGTCTCCGTCGGTCTGGATCCACAGGCGACCTGCCTGGTCGAAGCTCAAGCCATCCGGGCTGTTGAACATGTTTTGCGGGTTGATGTTGCTCGACCCGGCCTGTGGTGTTCCAGCATGCACGGCAGGGTTGCCCGCCACCACAAACAGATCCCACTCGAAGTCCATCGCCGAAGGATTGCTGTCTTCTTCGCTCCAGCGCAGGATCTGCCCGTACTGGTTTTTGGCGCGCGGGTTCGGCCCGCCGACAGGCTGCCCCTCGTCACCACGCTTGATGTTGTTGGTCAGGGTGCAATAGACCTGGCCGTCCTTGGGGCTGACCACGATCCATTCCGGGCGGTCCATGCGTGTGGCCTGGACGACGCTGGCGGCCAGACGCGCATGAATCAACACTTCTGCCTGATTATTGAAGCCGGCGGCTGCATCCAGTCCATTTTTGCCGTGAGTCAGTTCGATCCACTGGCCTTTACCTTTCGGATGATCCGGATTGCTGTCGCCCGCGTCGAACTGCGCCACGTACAAGGTGCCGTGGTCCAGCAGATTCCGATTGGCTTTCGGGTCCTGGTGATCGATCTTGTCGCGGCTGATGAACTTGTAGATGAATTCGCCACGCTCGTCATCGCCCATGTACACCACAGCGCGCCCACCCTTGGTTTGCGTGAAGGCAGCGTTTTCGTGCTTGAATCGTCCGAGTGCAGTGCGCTTGACCGGTGTCGATTTGGGGTCGAGCGGGTCGATCTCGACCACCCAGCCGTGGCGGTTCACTTCATTGGGATTTTTCGCGATATCGAAGCGCGGATCGTGCGGGTGCCAGTTGATCTCCTTGCTGGCGGCCACGACGCCGTAGCGCTTCATGCCTGCGTCGAACTTCTGCTCGGGGTTGCTGCTGCCAAAGCAATCAGTGAAGTTCTCCTCGCACGTCAGGTAGGTGCCCCACGGCGTCTGACCGCTGGAGCAGTTCTGAAAGGTCCCCAAAGCGTGTGTGCCGGTCTTGTCGGCGTCGGTCTTGAGCCAGTCGTGACCGGCTGCGGGGCCGCTCAGGTCGATCGGGGTATTGCCATGCACGCGACGGTTGTAGTGCGAGTCCTGGACGAACTGCCATTTGCCGTCTTTCTGCCGCACCTCGATTATTGAAACGCCTTCTGCAGCGAGTGCCTTCTGCACTTCTTCAGCAGATTGCGGCTCTTTGCCGTGATCGAAGAGGTAACGGTAGTTGGTGTATTCGTTGTTGATCGCCATCAGGGCGCGATCAGTGTGCCCCGGCATAGGGAACAGGAACATACCGTCGTTGTTGTCGCCGAATTGCTCTTCCTGAGCCTTGGCAGTGCCCTTGCCGCTTGGATCGAAGGCCGGGCCGCCCACGTGCAGCGGCTGGCCCCAACTGATCAGAACGGATGACGTGTAGCCTTTTGGCAAGCTGATGCTGTCGGTGGTTGCGGCAGCGATGCTGTCAAAACCCAGCAAGGCGCCGGACGCTGCCTTGACGCTGTCTGCCAGCACGGTGCGGCTCAGCAGGTTGCCGCCCAGAAACATCGCAGCACCGCACAACGCCCCGGCGCTGATGAAACCTCGGCGGGTAAGGCCAGCCTTGGTAGTGGCGACCATGCTTTCCAGATCGGTGGTCTGATTTTCTTCTAATAGTTTCATCATCACGGCTCCCTCGAATATGGCAGCCACCTTAGTGGGCACATATGACGAAATTGTGTCGCAGTGATGACGCGCCTGGGCTTACAGCGGTATACCCAGCAGCACGAACGAAGCTGCGAATCTTGCCTGCACGCTGGCGCCAGTTTTCAACTGCTGCGCGTGCAGCTGCGAAGGTGTCGCGAGGGCGCACAGCGTCTGGCCGCTGGGCAATGCGATGCGCACTTCGCTGGGGCCGTTTTCGGCGTCGATGACGCTTTCGATATGACCGGTCAGGCAATTGTTTCCATTTGTTTCTTCGGCGCCCGGCGCGTGTAATTCCAGCCATCCCGCCTTGATCAGTGCAACAGCGTCCGTGCCGATTTCCAGGCCCAGACTCAGCGTGCTGTCGTGCGTCACCTGCGCATCGATAAACACCTCATCGGCCAATTGCAGGCGCACCTGATCGTTATGCCCTTGCTGAGTGATGCTCACGATCCGCCCCAGCAACTGGTTGCGCGCGCTGGTGCGCAGGGTCAGGCGATTAAGCAGGTCGAGGTCGCTACTGTGTTCGGCAGCCTCCAGCACCTGAGCCTGCAAGGCTTGCACCCGCTGATACAGACGCAGCACTCGCTCGCCCTCGACCGACAGTCTGGCGCCGCCACCGCCACGCCCGCCGACATTGCGCTCTACCAGTGGTTTTTGCGCCAGGTTGTTGAGTTCGTCGATGGCGTCCCAGGCGGCCTTGTAACTCAAGCCTGCGCTTTTCGCGGCACGGGTGATCGAACCCTGTTCGGCAATATGCTGCAACAGCGCAATGCGTTGCGGGCGACGGACCATGTATTGCGTGAGCAAGGGAGGCAGGGACATGGTGATCCGGGCGGGTTGGGGAAGAGAGGGCAGTATGATCGTTCTTGTGCGTGACGTCGAAAGCCGGACGCGGAGCGTCCAGAAGGGCGTTACCACGCTGGAGCGTGGGAACGATAATCGCCAGACTTACCTGAGTCACCTACTACCTGGCTTGGGTGTTCTTGCCAGGCAGTAGACGTCCACCCGTCGCGCACCGGCGTCGTTCAATAGGCGAGCAATAACCTCTGCCGTCGAGCCGGTGGTCAGGACGTCGTCGACCAATGCAAGGTGCTTGTCTCGCACCCAGTCGGCATCAATCAGGGTGAAGGCGCCGTGCAGGTTCTGCTTGCGGGCTTTGGCGTCCAGGCCTTGTTGCGCTGCGGTCTCCCGGCTGCGCAGCAGATGGTGTTCGTCGACAGGCAATTGCAGCTTTTTGCCCAGCCATCCAGCGAGCATTGCCGCCTGGTTGTAGCCGCGCTGACGCAGGCGTTTGACGGCTAAAGGCACTGGCAAGAGGTAATCCGGGCGCGGCACACCTTCATCGAAGCGGTGCTGAAGAAATTGCCCGCACAGGTCGGCCAGTAAATGCCCCATCGGCAACTTGCCGTTGTGTTTGAAGCGGGTGATCAGGCTGTCGACCGGAAAGTCATACCGCCACGGCGCGATAACCTGGCTGAAGGCCGGCGAACGCTTGCTACAAAGGCCGCAGCTCAGACCGGCGCCGGGCAAGGGCAGTGCGCAACACTCGCATTGCGCGCCAAGCCAAGGCAACTCGGCTTCGCAGGGCACACAGATGGGGGTTGGCACCTCGCTGCGTTCATCGCACAACAGGCAGATTTGTTTGTTTTTTAACCAGATGTAAACCTGATGGTAGTGCCTGGGTTGACACTGCATGGCTCTTCCTTAAATATGCCCGACATCCGTGTTGCGTGTGTGGTCTTTTTCGCCCCTCGCGCATTGCCCAGAAATACCAAGGAGCCGCCCGATGAGCGCCAGCACCACCGCCACTTTGCGTCACGACTGGACTTTAGCCGAGGTCAGGGCGTTGTTTGTACAGCCATTCAATGACTTGCTGTTTCAGGCGCAAACGGTGCATCGCGCTCACTTCGACGCCAACCGTGTTCAAGTCTCCACCCTGTTGTCGATCAAGACCGGCGCCTGCCCTGAAGACTGCAAGTACTGCCCGCAGTCCGGTCATTACAACACCGGGCTTGAAAAGGAAAAACTGCTGGAAGTGCAGAAGGTCCTCGAAGAAGCCGCGCGTGCCAAGGCCATCGGTTCGACCCGTTTCTGCATGGGCGCAGCCTGGAAACATCCGTCTGCCAAAGACATGCCGTATGTGCTGGAAATGGTCAAAGGCGTTAAGGCAATGGGCCTGGAAACCTGCATGACCCTGGGCCGTCTCGACCAGGAGCAGACCGAGGCGTTGGCCACCGCAGGGCTGGATTACTACAACCACAACCTGGACACCTCGCCGGAATTTTACGGCAGCATCATTACCACCCGTACATATGGCGAGCGCCTGCAAACCCTTGCTTATGTTCGCGATGCGGGAGTGAAGATTTGCTCTGGCGGCATTTTGGGCATGGGCGAGTCGCTTGATGACCGCGCCGGTTTACTGATCCAGCTGGCCAATCTGCCGGAGCATCCGGAGTCTGTGCCGATCAACATGCTGGTCAAGGTCGCTGGTACGCCGCTGGAAAACGCTGAAGACGTCGACCCTTTCGACTTCATTCGCATGCTGGCCGTGGCGCGTATTCTGATGCCCAAATCCCACGTGCGCCTGTCTGCCGGCCGCGAAGCGATGAACGAACAAATGCAAGCCTTGGCGTTTTTTGCTGGCGCCAACTCGATTTTCTACGGTGACAAACTGCTGACCACCGCCAACCCGCAAGCCGACAAAGACATGCTGCTGTTCTCGCGCCTGGGCATCAAGCCTGAAGCGGGCGAGGGGCATGCCGACGAAGTGCATCAGGCTGCCATCGAGCAGGCGCTGGTCGAGCAGCAAAGCAGTTCGATGTTTTACGACGCAGCTTCTGCCTGACGCCTGAAACGGGCCGGTCTTTATCGGCCCGTTTTGAATAGCTACCTTCCGGACCGGGGCCTGCATGTCTTTCGATCTCCGCACACGCCTTGATGCCCGTCGCGCGCAGCATCTGTATCGTCAGCGCCCGCTGCTGCAAAGCCCGCAAGGCCCGCAGGTCATCGTCGATGGTCAGCCGCTGCTGGCGTTCTGCAACAACGATTACATGGGCCTCGCCAATCATCCCGACGTGATCGCCGCATGGCAGTCAGGCGCCGAGCGCTGGGGCGTGGGTGGCGGCGCGTCGCATCTGGTAATCGGCCATAGCGCACCGCATCACGAACTGGAAGAAGCCCTTGCCGACCTGACCGGACGACCGCGCGCGCTGCTGTTCTCCAACGGTTACATGGCCAACCTCGGTGCAGTGACGGCCCTGGTCGGGCAGGGTGATACCGTACTGGAAGACCGCCTCAATCACGCTTCGCTGCTGGATGCAGGTTTGCTCAGCGGCGCACGGTTTTCCCGCTATCTGCACAACGACGTCAACAGCCTGAGCTCGCGGCTGGAAAAATCCGTCGGCGATACGCTGGTGGTGACCGACGGCGTGTTCAGCATGGATGGTGACATCGCCGACCTGCCTGCGCTCGCAAAGGCTGCAAAGGCCCGCGGCGCCTGGCTGATGGTCGACGACGCGCATGGTTTCGGGTCGCTGGGCGCGAACGGGGCGGGCATTGTCGAGCATTTCGGCTTGAGTATGGATGATGTGCCGGTGCTGGTCGGCACGCTCGGCAAGTCGTTCGGCACCTCTGGCGCATTTGTGGCAGGCAGTGAAGAGCTGATCGAAACCCTGATCCAGTTTGCCCGGCCTTACATCTACACCACCAGTCAACCGCCTGCGCTGGCCTGCGCGACGCTGAAAAGCCTGCAACTGCTGCGCACCGAGCACTGGCGTCGCGAGCATCTGGCCCGTCTGATTCAGCAATTTCGGCGCGGTGCCGAGCAGCTCGGCCTGCAACTGATGGACAGCTTCACGCCGATCCAGCCGATCATGATCGGCGACGCCGGTCGCGCGCTGCGCTTGTCGCAGTTGCTGCGAGAGCGTGGCTTGCTGGTGACCGCCATACGCCCACCCACTGTGCCTGCCGGCAGTGCCCGGCTGCGCGTGACGTTATCTGCTGCCCACAGCGAGGCGGACGTGCAACTGTTATTAGAGGCGCTGGAGCAGTGCTACCCGCTGCTGGATGCACGTCAATCTACGGAGCCTGTGCATGCGTGATCGTCTGATTCTATTGCCGGGCTGGGGCCTTGGTGTGTCTCCTCTGCAACCGCTTGCCGACGCATTGTGCGGGCTGGACGAGCGTTTGCGAGTCGAGATCGAGCCACTGCCGGACATCGACAGCTGCGATCTGTCGGACTGGCTCGACGAACTGGACAGCAACCTGCCGGATGATGCCTGGCTGGGCGGATGGTCGTTGGGCGGCATGCTGGCTGCCGAGCTGGCAGCGCGGCGTGGTGAGGGTTGCTGCGGCTTGTTGACCCTGGCCAGCAATGCCTGTTTCGTTACTCGCGGCGCATGGCCGAATGCGATGCCTGCACTGGATTTCGATGTGTTTCTGGCAGGCTGTTGCGCAGACCCGGAGGCGACGCTCAAGCGCTTCAGCCTGTTGTGTACACAAGGTGCAGAAGACCCTCGCGGTCTGGCGCGCCTGCTCAAGGCCGGTGCGCCGCACACTTCGAGTACCGCGCTGGTCGATGGCCTGAAAATACTTCAACAACTGGATACCCGCAGCGCGCTGCAAACCTATCGTGGGCCGCAATTGCACTTGTTCGCCGGGCTGGATGCCTTCGTGCCAGCCGAGGCCGCAGGTGATCTGCTGGCCTTGTTGCCGGATGTAGAAGTAGGCGTCATCGAGCAAGCCAGTCACGCGTTTCTTCTGGAAAACCCTCATGGGGTGGCGGCGGCAATCCAGGCTTTTCTACATGAGTCGGGCGATGACTGATCTTTCCCATCCCAAGCCGCCCTCTGTGCTGCCCGATAAGCGCCAGGTCGCGGCGTCTTTCTCCCGGGCAGCGGGCAGCTACGACAGCGTCGCTGAATTGCAGCGTAGCGTCGGCAACCATTTGCTGACCTGTCTTCCTGCCGGATTCACGCCTGCGCGCTGGCTGGACCTTGGCTGTGGCACCGGTTATTTCAGCCGGCTGCTGGGGCAAGCGTTCAGCAGCAGCGAAGGCATCGCGCTGGATATCGCCGAAGGCATGTTGCGTCACGCACAGCCGCTTGGTGGAGCAGAGCATTTTATTGCGGGGGATGCCGAGCATCTGCCGTTGCGCGATCAAAGCTGCGGGCTGATTTTCTCCAGCCTCGCCGTCCAGTGGTGTGCTGATTTCAAGGCTGTGCTGAGTGAGGCTCATCGTGTATTGCAGCCCGGCGGCGTGTTTGCCTTTGCCAGCCTGTGCGTGGGCACGCTGTATGAGCTGCGCGACAGTTGGCAAGCGGTTGACGGCCAGGTGCATGTGAATCGCTTCCGCCGCGAGGATGACTACCGCCAGCTGTGTGCCGCCAGTGGTCTGCGAGTGCGCAGCCTGGACGTTCGCCCACACGTGTTGCACTACCCGGATGTGCGCAGCCTGACCCACGAGTTGAAGGCCCTCGGAGCGCACAATCTCAATCCGGGGCGACCCAGCGGCCTGACTGGACGCGAGCGAATGCTGGGCATGGTCAAGGCCTATGAGCGCTTTCGCCTGGAGGCGGGGCTGCCTGCCACGTATCAAGTGGTGTACGCGGTGCTGGAAAAAACTGATGGCTGAGTGTGATGAAGGAAAGGTTTCCAGGATGAGTGTTGCTTATTTTGTAACCGGAACAGACACCGATGCGGGTAAAACCACAGTGGCAGCGGGTCTGCTGTGCGCTGCCCGGCTGAGTGGCCTGAGTACGGCTGCGGGCAAGCCTGTCGCGTCCGGCTGTGTGAAGAGCGCGCAGGGGCTGCGCAATTCCGACGCGCTGGCGTTGCAGGCCGAGTGTTCGCTTGCGCTGGATTACGATGAGGTCAACCCGCTGGCGCTGGAGCCAGCGATTGCTCCACATCTGGCCGCACGCGAGGCGGGCGTTACACTGACCGTTGATTCCTTGTTAACGCCGATGCGCCACATTCTCGATAAACAGGCTGACTTCACCTTGATTGAAGGTGCAGGTGGCTGGCGTGTTCCGCTGGATGGGCAGAGCAATCTTTCCGATCTGGCCATTGCCTTGGGTTTGCCGGTGATTCTGGTGGTGGGCGTGCGTCTGGGCTGTATCAATCATGCCGTACTGACCGCCGAAGCCATTGCCCGCGACGGTCTGCATCTCGCGGGCTGGGTGGCCAATATCATCGACCCTGAGACGGCGCGGCTTGAGGAAAACCTTGTCACGCTGGTCGAGCGCTTGCCCGCTCCGTGCCTGGGGCGTGTCCCTCGTCTGGACACGGCCAGCGCCGAAAACGTGGCGCTATATCTTGATATCGGGAAGCTCTGCTGACAGCGTTGCTATGTTCCTGACAGACAAAGGTCTTTTCCAATTTCAAAGGCTCAGTCTATCGTGAGGCCTAGTGCCATTAGTCTGTTTGTCGAGTATTCCTGAGCAAATGCTGGTTCAATGCAGGTGTTCATTTTTTTGAACTGAGGATCGGCTTATGCAAATCACCATGAACAACACCCTCTACCCAGGCTTGAGCGCCATGCAGGTCGGGCAGGGACGTGTGGATCAGGCGGCCACCCAGATCGCCAGCACCAATGTCGAAGTGGCGGGCCGAAGCCAGTCATCGGACTTCCAGCTCGAAAACCTTCGTTCTGTTGATCGCAGCCAGCGCTCGGATCTGCCTGGCAATATTGTCGAGCTCGCAGCAGGCAAAAATCAGTTCGAGGCCGGCCTTGCAGCTCAAAGAGCAAGCAACGAAGCGCTCGGTACGCTGATCGACACTTACGCTTAATATTCCGATCAAAGAACCCGCGTGGTACCTACACCGCGCGGCGTCATCGGCTGAATCCCCCGCTATCACTACGCTGTATCGCCCGCGCTGTTCTCTTCGCCCCAACTAACCTCTCGTTACGCTTTTTTCTGCGCTGCATGCCTGTGCCTGCGCGGTCGGTCAATGCCTTGGACGAATGGTGCGTGGTTCGCTATTGACAAGGTTTAGGCGTAAACGTATGTTTCAAACACCTGTTTGACCGCAAGGCATGCGAGATTGTCTGGTGCTTGAGGCTCTGTTCTCGGCGACCGTCCGGTCATTCGTTCCAGGATTCATCAGCAGAGGTTTATCGCTATGCCTGACTACAAGGCCCCCTTGCGTGATATTCGTTTCGTCCGCGACGAGCTGCTCGGTTATGAAGCGCACTATCAAAGTCTGCCCGCTTGCCACGACGCCACGCCGGACATGGTCGACGCCATTCTTGAAGAGGGCGCCAAGTTCTGTGAGCAGGTGCTGGCCCCGCTGAACCGCGTGGGTGATACCGAAGGCTGCACCTGGAGCGAGTCGGGCGTGAAGACGCCGTCCGGTTTCAAGCAGGCCTACAAGCAGTTTGTCGAGGGCGGCTGGCCGAGTCTGGCACACGATCTGGCGCACGGTGGCCAGGGTCTGCCGGAGTCTCTCGGTCTTGCAGTCAGCGAGATGGTCGGCGAAGCCAACTGGTCGTGGGGCATGTACCCGGGGCTTTCTCATGGCGCGATGAACACGATCTCCGAGCACGGCACCCCCGAGCAGCAGGAGGCCTACCTGACCAAGCTGGTGTCCGGCGAATGGACCGGCACCATGTGCCTGACCGAGTCGCATTGCGGCACCGACCTGGGCATGTTGCGCACCAGGGCCGAGCCACAGGCGGACGGCACCTATAAGGTCACCGGCACCAAGATCTTCATTTCCGCCGGTGAGCACGACATGGCCGATAACATCGTCCACATCGTGCTGGCTCGTCTGCCGGATGCGCCTGCAGGCACCAAAGGCATTTCCCTGTTCATCGTGCCCAAGTTCATCTCGGCTGCCGATGGCGGCATCGGCGAGCGCAACGCAGTCAATTGCGGTTCGATCGAACACAAGATGGGCATCCACGGCAACGCAACCTGCGTGATGAACTTCGACGGTGCTACCGGCTACCTGATCGGCCCGCCGAACAAGGGCCTGAACTGCATGTTCACGTTCATGAACACCGCGCGTCTGGGCACCGCATTGCAAGGCCTGGCGCATGCCGAAGTGGCTTTTCAGGGCGGCCTGAAATACGCCCGTGACCGTCTGCAGATGCGCTCCCTGACCGGCCCGAAAGCGCCGGAAAAGTCGGCTGACCCGATCATCGTCCACCCTGACGTGCGGCGCATGCTGCTGACCATGAAAGCCTTCGCCGAAGGCACCCGCGCGATGGTGTACTTCACCGCCAAGCAGGTCGACATCGTCAAGTACAGCGAAGACCCCGAGCAGAAGAAAGCCGCCGACGCGCTGCTGGCGTTCATGACGCCGATTGCCAAGGCATTCATGACTGAAGTGGGCTTTGAAGCCGCCAACCATGGCGTGCAGATCTACGGTGGTCACGGCTTCATCGCCGAGTGGGGCATGGAACAGAACGTTCGCGACAGCCGTATTTCGATGCTGTACGAAGGCACCACGGGTATCCAGGCACTCGATTTGCTGGGCCGCAAGGTGCTGATGACCCAAGGCGAAGCACTGAAGGGTTTCACCAAAATCGTACACAAGTTCTGCCAGGGCAATGAAGGCAACGAAGCCGTTCAGGAATTCGTCACCCCGTTGGCTGCGCTGAACAAGGAGTGGGGCGACCTGACTCTGAAAGTGGGCATGGCTGCAATGAAGGACCGTGAAGAAGTGGGCGCTGCTTCGGTGGATTACATCATGTATTCCGGCTATGCCTGCCTGGCGTACTTCTGGGCCGACATGGCGCGTCTGGCCGCTGAGAAGCTCGCAGCCGGTACGTCGGACGAGGCGTTCTACCGCGCCAAGATCCAGACTGCACGCTTCTACTTCCAGCGCATCCTGCCGCGCACCCGTACCCACGTTGCCGCCATCCTGTCGGGCGCCGGTAACCTGATGGACATGAAGGAAGAAGACTTCGGTCTGGCTTACTGAGCCCTCCGTCAGTCAACCAAGCCGCCTGATCGCTGATCAGGCGGCTTTTTTTTGGGCTGCGTTTGTAGCGGCTAATGCGACTCAGCGAACTCGTTCTTCGGGCTCCTGCGTGGGAACGCTCTGCGTGCGGTCTTGAGTTGTGGTGCGGCGCAGAGGTGCGGCGGTAGAGCGCCAAGAAGCGCGTTAGAGGATCACGCAATAAACATTTCCACTCTCCTGCCGTTACAGAAGTAGCTCGTTTGTTGATCCTGCTGAATGCATTGTTCGCCGGATGAAGGCACAATGACATCGATTCGTCCTTGGGCAGGAGATTGTTTTTTTGTTGCGTCCATCAGCTGCACGCCTGAGTCATTTTCTGCCCTCACTGGCATTGCTGGTGGCGGGGCTTGCGGCTGCGTATGTAAAGGACCTGAACGTCTTCTTCACCTCTCTGTTCAATGTGCTGCCCACTCTGGTTTTGCTGTTGGGCGGTGCGTATTGCTGTGTCTATCGTCGGCAGCGCGAGCTGTTCCTGATGCTCACCGTCTACATCGCCTATTACCTGCTTGATACCCAGACCGACTTCTACCGCGACAACGGCAAGGTCCGTGACGATGCCGCAGTCATCTTCCATCTGGTGTGCCTGCTGTTGCCGGTGCTGTTCGGGCTTTACGCGGCGTGGGAGGAACGCACTCATCTGTTTCAGGACATGGTCGCGCGTCTCGCGGTAATGGTGGCCCTGGGCGGCGTGGCAGTGGGGCTTGAGCAAAGTTATCCGGTCGAACTGCAAGCCTGGCTGGCGGACATCCGCTGGCCTGCATTGCATGGCTCGTGGATGAGTCTGATCCAGTTGTCCTACGCGATGTTTCTAATGTCGTTCGCGGTGCTGATCTGGCAGTACCTGGAAAAACCGCGACCGCTGCACGCCGCGCAGATCGTCGGTCTGCTGGGGCTGTTCTGGGCGCTGCCCAAAACCTTCATTCTGCCGTTCACGCTGAATATTCTTTGCAGTCAGGTCATGCTGATGATTGCTGCTGCCGTCGCTCACGAGGCTTACCAGATGGCCTTTCGCGACGAACTCACAGGGCTGCCAGGCCGTCGGGCACTCAATGAGCGCATGCAGCGTCTGGGGCGCAATTATGTTCTGGCAATGAGCGACGTCGATCACTTCAAGAAATTCAACGACACACATGGTCACGATGTAGGAGATCAGGTGCTGCGGCTGGTGGCCAGCAAACTGTCGAAAATCACCAATGGCGGCGGCAAGGCCTATCGCTATGGCGGGGAAGAGTTCGCCATTGTCTTTGCGGCCAAAACCATTGAGGAGTGCCTGCCGCACCTGGAAGCCATTCGCGAAGCCATTGCCACTTACGAGATCCAGTTGCGCAACAAGGACAGCCGTCCTCAGGACGATCAGCAAGGCCGCCAGCGACGCAACGGTGCTCAGGCAGGCAGTGTGTCGGTAACGGTCAGTATCGGTGTTGCCGAACGCCAACCCGAACATCGCACGCCTGAAGAGGTGCTCAAATGCGCTGACCAGGCGCTTTACGCGGCCAAGGGGGCGGGGCGCAACTGTGTCGTCTCCCATGAACACCTGAATCGACGTGGCGCCGTGCGTACTCCGAGTGCAACGAACTGATCAACACCTTATAAAGCCGTGACCTGTTATGACCATCGAGTCATGACACGACCCTATGTGTCTGAAATGTTGTTCGGGTAGACTCGTGAAACCCGGTAGCTGATCGTCGTATTTGCACGCATCGACCAGCCTCCCACTGTTTCTCGTTACGTGTTCACGAGGTTTGCCATGGCTGACTACAAAGCGCCACTGCGCGATATGCGCTTCGTCCTCAATGAAGTGTTCGAGGTCTCCAGACTCTGGGCACAGCTGCCCGAGCTGGCTGAATCAGTCGACGCGGAAACGGTCGACGCCATTCTCGAAGAAGCCGGCAAAGTCACCAGCAAGACCATTGCCCCGCTGAGCCGCAACGGCGACGAGGAGGGCTGTCACTGGAATGACACCGTCGTGACTACGCCGGCGGGGTATCCGCAAGCCTATCGGACCTATGCCGAAGGTGGCTGGGTCGGCGTTGGCGGAAACCCCGCGTTCGGCGGCATGGGCATGCCCAAGGTGGTCTCGGCTCAGGTCGAGGAAATGATCAACTCCGCCAGTCTTGCCTTTGGTCTGTACGCGATGTTGACCTCCGGGGCGTGCGTGTCGATCGACACCCATGCCACCGAAGCACTCAAGGCCAAATTCCTGCCCAACATGTATTCGGGCGCCTGGGCCGGCTCCATGTGCCTGACCGAGGCACATGCAGGCACAGACCTCGGCATGATCCGCACCAGAGCCGAGCCACAAGCGGACGGCACCTACACGATCACCGGCAGCAAGATTTTCATTACAGGTGGTGAACACGACCTGACCGAGAACATCATCCATCTCGTGCTGGCCAAGCTGCCTGACGCTCCGGCTGGCCCTAAAGGTATCTCGTTGTTTCTGGTGCCCAAGTTCATGGTGGGTGACGATGGCAGCGTCGGTTCGCGCAACACCGTCAGTTGTGGCTCCATCGAACACAAGATGGGTATTCAGGCGTCTGCGACCTGCGTGATGAACTTCGACGACGCCGTCGGTTACCTGATCGGTGAGCCCAACAAGGGCCTGGCGGCAATGTTCACCATGATGAATTACGAGCGTCTCGGTGTGGGCATTCAAGGCCTGGCGTCTGGCGTGCAGTCTTATCAGAACGCTGTCGAATACGCCCTTGATCGCCTGCAGAGCCGTGCGCCGACCGGCGCGCAAAACAAGGAAAAAGCTGCTGACCCGATCATCGTCCACCCGGATGTGCGACGCATGCTGCTGACGATGAAGGCGTTCAACGAAGGTGGTCGGGCGTTCTCCAGCTATGTTGCCCTGCAACTGGATATCGCCAAGTTCAGCCCGGACGAAGTTGCGCGCAAGCGTGCCGACGATCTGGTGGCGCTGCTGACTCCGGTCGCCAAAGCCTTTTTGAGCGATATCGGCCTGGAAACCACGGTCCACGGCCAGCAGGTATTCGGCGGTCACGGTTATATTCGGGAGTGGGGGCAGGAGCAACTGGTGCGCGATGTGCGCATCACGCAGATCTACGAAGGCACCAACGGCATCCAGGCGCTGGACTTGGTCGGTCGCAAGATTGTCGGGTCGAACGGCGCGTTCTATCAGGTCTTCTCGGATGAAGTGCGTCAGTTCATCGATAGTTCCGAGAGCTCGCTTGGCGAGTTTGTCCGGCCTTTGACGTCTGCGCTGAACATGCTGGACGAGCTGACCGCCTGGGTGCTGGACCGCTCGCGCAGTAACCCCAATGAAATCGGCGCCGCGTCTGTCGAATACCTGCATCTGTTCGGCTACACCGCCTTGGCCTACATGTGGGCAATGATGGCCAAGGCAGCCTTGGGTAAAGAACAGCAGGAAGCGTTTTACGCGAGCAAACTGGGCACCGCACGCTTCTATTTTGCGCGCCTGCTGCCGCGTATTCATTCGCTCGATGCATCGGTACGCGCAGGCAGCGAGTCCCTGTTTCTGCTGGAAGCATCACAATTCTGACTGAGAAATGAGTGTAAGCATTTGCTTACACTACGTGTCGCCAATTAGCCTCTTCCCACGAAAGGGATCCAAAGTTAATCTTTGTTCATGGACGTAGCGCAGGACGCGCAACAAGACATAACAGGGACACGTAGGGAAGCCTGCCAGGACGGTGGGGTGAAAAGGAAATCAGGGAAACAGTCTGGAAAACCTCGCTTCGGCGGGGTTTTCTTTGTCTGCGTTTTATAGGCTGGCGCAGGCTTCTTTTACAGCCATTGGGTATACACAGGGCTGATCGCAGTAAAACACTCCTGAAAACAATGGCGTCTTGCCAGAGCCGGTTGAACCCTCACCGATGGCCAGGGTCGATTAGCTGTATGGCCATTTAGAGCCAATCACTCAGGAGCATTTCATGGACATCATTCGTATAATCTTCGCCATTCTGCTGCCGCCGGTCGGCGTGTTCATGCAGGTCGGCTTTGCTGGCGCTTTCTGGCTGAATATCCTGCTGACCCTGCTGGGTTACATCCCGGGCATCATCCACGCGATCTACATCATCGTCTCGCGTAAATAACACCCCCGGCGCATGGGTTGATCGTTCCTTCAGCAGGAGCGATCAATCGGCTCCATCAAGTACATCCCGGTAAAACTTCCATTCCTTCTCCAGCGCATCTGCCAGGTTAGTCGCCTTGCGGAAACCATGATGCTCGTCAGGATAAAAATGCCCCTCAGCCTTCAAGCCATTGTCCTGCAAGGCCTTGAGCATGGCTCGGGTCTGCTCCGGTACAACCACCGCATCCAGTTCGCCTTGAAAGAAAATGACGGGCGCACTGATGTTGTCCGCGTGTAACAACGGTGTGCGGGCTTCATAGCGCTCGATGTCCTTTTCCGGATCGCCAATCAGCCAGTCCAGGTAATCACCCTCGAACTTATGCGTGGCCTTGGCCAGTGCCACAGGGTCGCTGACCCCGTAAAGGCTTGCCCCGGCACGAAACACATCCCGAAAGGCCAGTGCGCACAGGGTTGTGTAACCGCCCGCGCTGCCGCCGCGTATGAATGCCTTCTGCGGGTCGATCAAGCCACGTTCGGCAAGGTGTGCGACCACTGCGCAGGCATCTTCCACATCGGCCACCCCCCAGTTCAGGTGCAGGCTCTGCCGATAGTCACGGCCATAGCCACTGCTGCCGCGGTAGTTCAGGTCTGCAACGGCGAAACCGCGATGTGCCCAGTACTGAATGCGTGGGTCCAGCACCGGGTAACAGGCCGAAGTAGGGCCGCCGTGGATGAACACCACCAGCGGGGGATGTTCGACGCCGTTCATGGCTGGGTAAAAGTAACCGTAAGCTTCAGAACCGCCGCTGGGGTAGCGCAGCGCTTGCGGGTGACTGATCTGTTCGGCAGGCAAGGGAGACCCACCCCCCGCGAGAACCTGCACGCTGGCATCGCTACGCGATATGGCCAGCACCGCCGATGTGCTGAGCGCCGAAGCGGCAATGCAATAAATGAACTCTTCGTCCACGGCCAGGCTGCGGAAGCGGCTGTAGCCGGCGCTGAAATCAGCGTATGAACCGTCAGCCTCACACAGCCCCAATACCCAAGAGCCGTCCTGCGCCCAACTGGCCAGATAACCTTCGTTGATCGGCAGCCAAGTGCAGCTGCCCAGTTGCCAAGGCGCGGAAGCATGATCGGCCGACACGGCAGGCAACGCTGTAAATCCTGAAGGCGACTCGCTCCACGGCTGCCAGAAGCCGGCACGGTCAGTCAGGCAATGCAGGTGGCCTTGCGCATCAAAGCGTGGCTGCTGCAAGGACTCTTCAGCGCCTTCACCAGCGACACACAAGGGGCTGGCCCAGTGGCCGTCGTCCTGCTTCTCTGCGCACATCAGTCGGGTACGGGTCCACGGCTGGTGCGGGCGCTGCCATTCGACCCAGGCCAGGCGCTGGCCATCGGCGCTTATGAGCGGTGACGAGTAGAAGTCAGCGCCCTCGGCCAGCAAATGACGCTGCCCGTCAGCGAGGTCAATGGCGACCAATCGGTGGGTGTTGTGGTCTTCTTCGACGGCGAGGATCTGCCCGTTGCCGAAGAACAGGCCGCCGTAGCGCTTGTCGCCCTGGGTCAGCGCCACCGGCTCGCTCGCGTCCAGCGCCTGTCGATACAGCTGCTGATCGCGTTCATTGACGAACACAACGGTGTCGTCAGCCAGGCAGAACGAGCCGCCGCCATATTCGTAGACCCGGCTGCGAACGCTGAAGCCTTGTGGCGTCAGGCAGCGTTTGCTGTTCGCGTACCAGTGCCAGATGCGGCTGGCGCCGTCTTCGGGGCGATATTCGTTCCAGAACAGACCGGCCGAACTGACGTCCAGTTCGGCGAAGTCGATACCCGCTGCAACCGCTTGAGCAGCGGTCAGGGGTTCAAGAGGATTTTGCGATGAGTCGTGAGTTTCGGTCATTGCGAAAGGCCAGCTCTTCAATGGTTTGAGTAGCGGTTTCCGACTCGTCGCGAGCCTGAGTGATGATCCCGTGGTGATAGGATTTGCTGCACACCGGGTCGGCATTGGCAGCATCCCCGGTCAGCATGAAGGCCTGGCAGCGACAGCCGCCGAAGTCCTTTTCCTTCTCGTCGCACGAGCGGCATGGCTCGGGCATCCAGTCGTAGCCGCGAAAGCGGTTGAAGCCGAACGAGTCGTACCAGATGTGCTGCATGCTGTGATCGCGCACATTGGGAAACTGGATCGGCATCTGCCGCGCGCCATGACACGGCAGGGCGGTGCCATCTGGCGTCACGGTCAGGAAAATATTGCCCCAGCCGTTCATGCAGGCTTTGGGACGCTCTTCGTAATAGTCGGGGGTGACGAAGATCAGCTTGCACGGATGGTTTTGCGCAGCCAGTTGGTCACGGTATTGGTTAGTGACCGCTTCAGCGCGTACCAGTTGATCCCTGGTCGGCAGCAGGCCGACACGGTTCAAATGCGCCCAGCCGTAAAACTGACAGGTCGCCAGTTCGACGAAGTCAGCCTCCAGTGCCAGACACAGCTCGATTATTTTGTCGATCCGGTCGATGTTGTGCCGGTGGGTCACGAAGTTCAGGACCATCGGGTAGCCGTGCTTTTTCACTGCCTTGGCCATTTCCAGCTTCTGGGCGAAGGCTTTCTTCGAGCCGGCGAGCATGTTGTTCACCTGCTCGTCACTGGCCTGAAAGCTGATCTGGATATGGTCCAGGCCAGCCTCCTTGAAAGCGATGATCTTTTCTTCTGTGAGGCCGATGCCCGAGGTGATCAGATTGGTATAGAAACCCAGACGTCGGGCTTCGGCGATCAGCTCGGCAAGGTCCTGACGCACCAGCGGCTCGCCCCCGGAAAAGCCGATTTGCGCCGCGCCCATTTCGCGTGCTTCCTGCATGACCTTGAACCACTGCTCGGTGGTCAACTCCTGGCCCTGTTTTGCGAAGTCCAGCGGGTTGGAGCAATACGGGCATTGCAGCGGGCAGCGATAGGTCAGCTCGGCGAGCAGCCACAGCGGCAGGCCGACCTCGGGCGTGGGCGGTATGTAGGGGCTGTTCATCACAGGCACGATGTCAGACAAGATCGATCCAGTTTTTCTTTCTGGCGCCTTCCATGAACTCGTCGACGTCCATTCCCAGCTCGGGGACATTGGGGAATTGCTGATGAAGCTCATCAATGATGACGGCGGTCGTTCGCTGTCCATCGATCAGCCCGGCGATCAGCGCCGCGCTTTCATTGAGCTTGATCATGCCTTCCGGATAAAGCACCACATGCGCTTTTTGCGCCGGCTCGTACTGAAAACGATAGCCTTGGTGCCACTTCGGAGTAAGGGCTCGAAAAGCCGGATCGTGCTTCATGGCGTAATCCCCTTATGCCAGACCCTTTGGTCTGTGACGCTGTGATACGGCGGGCGATTCAATTCGTAGGCCATGGACATGGCATCGAGCATGCTCCACAGAATGTCGAGTTTGAACTGCAGGATTTCCAGCATGCGCTGCTGGCCTTCATAGGTAGTGTAGTGCTGTAACGTGATGGCGAGGCCATGTTCCACATCGCGCCGGGCCTGACCCAGGCGGGTGCGGAAATATTCATAGCCTGTCGGATCAATCCACGGGTAATGCTGCGGCCAGCTGTCCAGTCGCGACTGGTGGATCTGCGGCGCGAACAGTTCGGTCAGCGAGCTGCTGGCGGCCTCCTGCCAGTTGGCGCGGCGGGCGAAGTTCACGTAGGCATCGACGGCAAAGCGCACGCCTGGCAGCACCAGCTCTTGAGAGCGCAATTGATCCGGGTCCAGGCCGACGGCCTCACCGAGGCGCAGCCAGGCTTCGATGCCACCATCTTCACCGGGGGCGCCGTCGTGATCGAGCAGGCGCTGAATCCACTCGCGACGAATCTCGCGATCCGGGCAGTTGGCCAGAATCGCTGCGTCCTTGAGCGGGATGTTCACCTGATAGTAGAAGCGGTTGGCAACCCAGCCCTGAATCTGCTCACGGGTGGCGCGGCCTTCGTACATCGCCACATGAAACGGGTGATAAATGTGGTAATACGCGCCTTTGGCACGCAGGGCCTGTTCGAATTCAGCAGGGGACAGTGCAGTCGTCTGGCTCATGTCGGTTCCTAAAGCTCGATGCTCATGCCGTCGTAGGCGACTTCGACGTTGCGACGAACCAGTTCGGCGCGCTGTGGGGAGTCTTCGTCGAGAATCGGGTTGGTGTTGTTGATGTGGATAAGCACCTTGCGCTGCTGCGGGAAGCCTTCCAGCACTTCGAGCATGCCGCCAGGGCCGCTCTGCGCCAGATGGCCCATCTCCCGGCCTGTGCGCGTGCCGACGCCACGGCGTTGCATTTCATCGTCGTCCCACATCGTGCCGTCGACCAGCAGGCAGTCTGCGTCGCGCATTTTTTCGGCCAGCGCTTCGTCGACCTTGCCTAGCCCCGGTGCGTAGAACAGCTTGCCGCCAGTGCGCGTGTCTTCGACCAGCAAGCCGATGTTATCGCCTGGATGCGGGTCGAAACGGTGCGGCGAATAGGGTGGCGCGGCGCTGCGCAGCGGGAAGGGCGTGAAGCGCAGGTTCGGGCAGGCCGGGATCACGAAGCTGCCGTGCAGCTCGATGCGGTTCCAGTCCAGGCCGCCGTTCCAGTGCTTGAGCATCTCGAACAACGGGAAACCGGTGCTCAGGTCCTCGTGCACCATTTCGGTACACCACACCTGATGCGGACAGCCCTCGCGCAGGCTGAGCAGGCCAGTGGTGTGATCGATCTGGCTGTCCATCAGCACGATGGCGCTGATGCCGGTATCGCGCAGCGCTCGTCCAGGTTGCATGGGCGCAAAGCCCTGCAGTTGCGCACGAATGTCAGGGGAGGCATTGCACAGCACCCAGTTCACGCCGTCGTCGGACAGCGCAATGG
Source organism: Pseudomonas tremae (assembly GCF_001401155.1). GTDB lineage: Bacteria > Pseudomonadota > Gammaproteobacteria > Pseudomonadales > Pseudomonadaceae > Aquipseudomonas > Aquipseudomonas tremae. Next base: position 28,597 of record NZ_LJRO01000157.1, on the reverse strand, counting down.
ACGACTGGGTCCGCGCCTGTGCCCGCAGGCTACCGTCGCGGAAACCTGCGCAATTGACGCAGTTGCAGTTCCATTGGGGGAACCCGCCGCCCGCAGCGGAACCTAGAATCTGGATGTACATGGCAGCTCCCTGGTACACAAAAATAAAAAACAGCCATAACCATAAAAAAAGCCCCGGCGAACCGAGGCTTCACAGCGCACTGAAATCAACGGCTTGCGAAGTACATGGTGACTTCGAAACCGATACGCAGATCAGTGTAAGCAGGTTTAGTCCACGACATAAAAATCTCCTCGGATAAGTGCGGCGGTGTGTGACTACATCTTAGTGCGTGGCTGACGCCATACGTTCAGATGCTTAGGGAGCTATCTTACTCATTTTCACAATTAAGCAGGGCCGGAATATTCACCAAAGACCCTTACTGTTCAGGTAAGGATCGAGCAACGACCTCGGAAACAGGGCTGTTGGCCACAATGAGCCAGCCGCCGACAGCGTGTTTCAATTGTTTTGCGGCAGCCAGCAACAAGTGTGTATCCAGATTTGACAGCGCACTTTGCAATGCGCTCAGGTGATCGCCCTCATGCTCGGCGAGGCATGCGTGCCATTGCATGTCTGCCTGCTGCTGGTCGGGCATGCTCGATGAGTCGAATTGCGCTGACAGAGCCTGGATCTGCGCAGGCAGGTCGATGCTGCGAATCAGCTCCGGCAGCTCATCGATGAAGGCTTCTATGTGCTGAACAAGCTGTTCGGCGCTGCAGGTGGGCGACTGTACACCGAACAGCAATCCAGTCCTTCCCGCGATCTGCCTGACGCTACTGAACACGGCGTAGCCCAGCTGCAATTCGACCCGCAATCGCTGATAGAACGGGGCTTGCAGCAGGTGCGCAAGCAGGCGCCATGCGGCTTCATCTTCAATGGACGCCGTTGGTGCAGGGCAGAACACCAGCACCGCGGCTTCGGGCGAGGGGCATGCCTCGGCGACCCAGCGCTTGCCGGCGGTGACGGCTGGCAACGCCACTGACCCATCTTGACGACTGCCTGGCGCGTTACTCAGCTCGACGTTCACCGGCGGCAGGCTGGACGGGCAGAACCCGCTGACGAAACTGATCCAGCGTGAGTGTGCCCAGATGGTTTTGAGGTCGTGTGCCGGCTGCGCTGTGTCGCTGGTCAGGTAATGATCGGCAAGTCGCTTGAGCAACTGGCGAATCGGAATCTGTGCGGGCTCCTCGTATTGCTTTGCCGAAGCCAGCGTCTCGTCGTCTAAAGGATGCAGTCGGCGCAGGCAGTGTTCGATTACCGCCGCCATTGGTTCCCGCAACCCGTTGAGCTGGAGCTGCCAAAAGGAGCCGTAAGCGCTGAATGTCAAAAGCACACCGGCTTGTCGTGCGTCCTCGGTCAGTCGTTTTAGCCGGGCATCGAGCATTCGCCACAGCGCAGGCTGCGGGGACGGCAACGTCCAACGCAGGTAAACCGCGGCCTCGGCATTGTCGTTTGGCGTTGGCCCGAGGAATGGGTTGGGTGTCGGCAGTTGCCACCGCAGCGCTGCATCTTTCAGGCTTTCCAGCACCGCCATGTTGACCTGCGCAGTGGCGCTGAGTTGGTCCAGCAATACGCTCAAGGCTGCCGCGCCTTGCTCGCTCAGCCGGCAAGGGGTTTCGCGGCAGTAATGATGCGCCAGCGCCAATGCACTGCCTGTTTGCAGACGCCGCTGCTGAACGCTTTGATATTCCTCGACCAATGCAGGCCAGTGGGCGCTGAAGAATTCAAGCCAGCTGAAAAACAGCGCGTTGCGGGCAGCGGCGTCTGCCTCAGCGCCCTTGAACTCGATGTCGAGTAAGAGTTGGTCACCGAACTGATACAACGCAGTGGCACTTAGTGAGTCAGCCAGACCTCGTTTGACCAGTTCGGCGCCCAGCCCGCCCTCTTGTGCGGCGTTCAGCCAATGGCAGAGGAACGCAGCTGCCTCGTCAGCCTTGTCCGGCAGAGCCTCGCAGGCAAACAGCAGATGCTTTTCAACTTCGACCTGTCGAGGGTTCGCCGAAGGGGCGATCAACGTCGGCGGCGGCAGTCGAGGTGCCTGTTCGCCGCTCGCGAACATTGCGCCGCAGGTTCGTGCCAGCGCCTCCAGTTCATCCACAGATTGCGGCCCGCTCAGGCACAAGGTCATCTGCCCGGCCTGATAAAAGCGCTGGAAAAAATCCTTGAGGGCGCGCTGAAATGCGGGGTTGGGGACCGACAGGCTGTAGCGATTGCCGGCATGAAAGCCGCGCAAAGGATGTTGAGGGTTGAGCGTCGACAGCAGGTTTATTTGACCGCGTGCTTCGGCATCACCCACCCAGGCGATGAACTCTGCGTGCAGCACTTCGCGCTCGCGGCGCTGATCAGCCATCGCCATGCGCGGCTTGGTAAGCATGTCACACAGGCGCTCCAGGCCTTGGGCAAAGCATGATTGCGGCAGCTCGAAGAAGAAATCGGTAGTGCGCTCGCGGGTGCTGGCGTTGACCTGCCCGCCGTGTCGCTGCACGAACGTCATCAGGTTTTCCCTCTGCGGAAAACGCTCGGTGCCGAGGAAGAGCAGGTGTTCCAGAAAGTGCGCCAGCCCCGGCCACGCTTGTGGCACATCGTGGCTGCCGACCGCCACACGCAACGAAGCCGCACTGCGCTTGAGCCGCGCCTCATGACACAGCACCACGTTCAGGCCGTTGGCCAGCGTTAGGCGTCTTATGTCAGCGGGGTTGGGGGCAGGCATGAGAAGGTCCGGAAAAGCGTGAAAATCTGCGCATCATGCTAGCGGATTAACGACCGGTTTCGCGAGCGTGCTGCTCAGACACACCTTTCTCGACGCTCTGCGTCGCAGGCTTGTGCCGCAACGCAAGCATCAGGTTCGAGTCAGTGGCGCATAGAGCTCGGGCCTTCGATCAACAAAATAGTCATTCACGGTTCTGGCCTGGCTCAGCAGTGCCCGGTCCAGCGTGCCGACCAGCAGCGCTTCGTCCTGGCCTGCCAATACCGGCCGGCTGCCGTCCGGGGCGCAGAGGCTGCTGAGCCCGCAGTAACGAATCTCGCCTTCGCTGCCGCAATAGTTGGCGTACACCACGTAACAGTGATTCTCGAACGCCCGTGCCCGCACGGTCACGTCACAGACAAAGTCGTAAGGCGCCATGTTTGCTGTCGGCACCAGAATCAGTTCGGCACCCGCCAGCGCCAGACGACGGGTGTTTTCGGGAAATTCGACGTCGTAGCAAATCAGCAGGCCCAGTCGCCAGCCGTTCAGCTCCACCATCGGACAGTTATCATCGCCCGCCGAGAACATCGACCTGTCCAGCTCACTGAACAGGTGCGTCTTGCGGTAGTTGCACAGCCTGACGCCATGGCTGTCGATCAGTTGCACAGCGTTGTAGAACTGTTCATTTGCACCGCGCTCCGGGTACCCATACAGAATCGCGATGCCGTTTGCCTGAGCGATGGCGGCAATACGCGTTGCGGCCAAACCATCAGAAGTTTGTGCCAGCTTGCCGACTGCCTGTGCGCCGATGTTATAGCCGGTCAGAAACATCTCCGGACAAATCAACACCTGCGCGCCTTGGCTGGCTGCGGCAATGGCCTGTTTTTCAAGCCTGTTAAGGTTGCCGCTGATGTCCAGCGGCAAGGGTGGGCACTGATACAGCGCAATGCGCATGACGTTTCCTTTTGTCAGTCAGCCAGCTTGATCGGGCCGATTTCGTTGAACACATCGCCCGGGCCGGGGTTGTCCTTGTGGGTCTTGCCGCCGAAGTGATTCATGATGCCCCACACCGCGTTCAGCGAAGTCTGTACCGCGCCTTCCACCCAGGCCGGTGTCCAGGACACGTCGTCACCGGCGATGAACATCCCACGCTGTTCGCTGGGCATGTCCTGCTGCATGAAGTGCGCGTACATGCGCTGGTTATAGCGGTAATGGCCCGGCAGCGCACCTTTGAAGGCGCCCAGGAAGTGTGGGTCTGCCTCCCACGAAACGGTAATCGGGTCGCCAATGATCCGCGCGGCGATGTCCACTTTCGGGTAGATCTTCTTCAGTGCATCAAGCGCAAGCTTTACGCGCTTTTCGACAGGCTGCGGCAACATCTTCAGCGCATCGCTCATCCACGAATAAGACAGGCAGATCACACCCGGTTTGTCATCGCCGTTATCGAACAGGTACGTGCCACGGGTCAGGCGATCCGTCAGGGTCATGCTCATCAGGTCGCGCCCGGTTTCCGGGTCCTTGTCCTTCCAGAACGGGCGGTCGACCATGACGAAAGTCTTGGAGGACTGCATGTAGCGTGTGCGGTCCAGTGCCATCCACATCTTCTGCGAGAACAGCGTTTCCTCGCATTCGATCTGCGTGGTCAGCAGCCAGCTCTGGCAGGTGGTCAGCACGGCGGCGTATTGCCGGGTGTCACCCCAGTTGTCGGTAACGCTGAAGCTCCCGTCCTCGGCCCGTGCGATACGCTTCACGCCGGGACGCGGTGCGCCGCGATGCAGCGACGACAGGCTGGTGCCTTTCGGCCAGTGAGCGCAATGCTCAGGCACATGGCTCCACAACCCGACCGGCACTTGCTGCACGCCGCCGACGATCAGGTGCTGGTGCTCGTCGCAGTTGGTCATCACCACGCGAAATATTTCCAGCATCGAATTGGGGAAGTCCGAATCCCAGCCGCCTGTACCGAACCCGACCTGACCGAACACCTCACGGTGAAAGAACGACAGTTTGGCGAACGCTTTGGACGTTGCGACGAAATCATAGAAGGTGCGGTCGTCCCAGAGAGGGACCAGCTTGTTCCACAGTTCCTTGAGACGCGGCACGTCACGGTCACGGATTGCCTGCTGGATATCGCCAAACTGCGAGCCGCTTTCCAGTGCATCGGCCCATGCATCGGCGACTTCCTGAAACAGCGCGGGCAGGTCCGAGAGCATCTGGGCGTAATACGTGGTGCCTTCCAGGTCGATGACCGTGCTGCCTGACGCGGCAGTCAGCGGGTTGGGGAAGGGCCGGGACTCAAGGCCCAACTTGTCGACGTAGTGAAAGAACGCTGTCGATGACACCGGAAAGCGCATGCCGCCCAATTCGGCAACGATGCCTTTGGCGCCTTCGAACTCCTGCGAGCGCAGGCGGCCGCCCATTTTGGAGGCCTCGTACACCACAGGCTTGAGGCCCATCTTCATCAACTCGTAAGCCGCTACCAGACCGGCGATACCCGCGCCGATAATCGCGACTTCTGCGCCGTGGTTTTCGCTGGGGATGCTGCCCAATCCTTTCGGATGCTCGATCCAGTCATCGAAGGCAAACGGAAAATCAGGGCCGAACATCGTGATCGGCTTTTTGCCGTTGGCGGGGTGACGGTTGGTTTTCATGACGGACCTTGGTGGGCAACGGCGAAAACGACAGTCTAGAGAAGGGCGCGCACGTTAATAAGACGCAAAGTGTCGTCGAAATGCTGTTTGTTTGTGCTAAACGACGAGGCTGCTGGTTATTTTGATTGGTCGAACAGGCTCAACTGATGTTCAGACCGGTTGCCCACGGTCTATCTTGCTGCTGAGAATGATCGATGTAGTGGTTTTCTCAACGCCGTCCACGCTGCCAATCAGGTCCAGCAATTGATCCAGTTGCTCCGGAGACTCGGTGCGCAACCAGGCCACGTAGTCGAACTCGCCGCTGACCGCACACAGCTGCTGAACCTGAGCCATGGCGCTCAGCCGACGCAGCACTTCCTTGCCGGAGCGCGGTTGCACCGTGATGCCGACATACGCCTGCAAGCCACCATCCACCACACGCTGACCAAGGCGTACGCCATAGCCGGTAATCACTTTGCTGCTTTCCAGTCGGGCCAGCCGCGACGTCACGGTGGTGCGGGCGATACCCAACTGGCGGGCCAGCGTGGCGACGCTTTCGCGGGCATTGATCTGCAGCGCAGCGATCAGTTTTCGATCGATCTCATCCAGTGTTGGCTGACGGCTGTCGGGCACGGGCATTTCCTTCAGAACTTCCAGCGTCTGGCGGTCTTCGCCAGGCGCGCTTGCAAGCCGTCCAGGTTCTGCGCCAGCTGTTGGGTCATCAAGTGATAGCCCATCAGCTCGGCAGGAGGTATGACGGGTTGTGCAAGGGAGGTTTCCGAGGTGCGTTCCAGGCGTTCAGTGGCGCCCGTTTGCAGCGCCCGCGCCATGCCGATCAACTGGCGGCGAATCTGGCGGTAATCGTTGTCCAGCGAGGTCTTGAAGGATTCGCCTGCGACCTGATCCAGGTTGGCCGGGCGGATGTTGGCCAGAATTTCGAGGGTGCTCAGGCACATGCGGAAATGGCCCTGAATCGCATCCAGCTCGACCATCGACATCTTCACTTCTTTGGAAACCGACGGCAGCAGCGAACGCAGTTGCAGCATCGTGCCGTTGAGCCTGGCCGTGAGCTTCAGGTGTTCGTCAGCGGCCACCGGCTGGCCTTGCACGATGCGCCCATACACCTTGGCACAATCGCGCAGGCCGCTGGCCAGGTTGTAGCGCCAGGAGAACACTGCATAAAGGGGCAGGGCGAAGGAAAACGCCAGCGCCAGCGCGATACCGATCAGGATGTCCACGGTTCGCCACAGGCCGTCGCTGATCGGGTTGTAACCATGCCCGGCCACGATAAACAGCGTGATCGCTGAAAGCAGCGCTGTGTAGCCACCTTTGCCGATGGCGTGGTACGCAAAGAAACCGCACATCACCGACATCATGGCGTAGGTCAGCAGCGGCATTTCCAGATAGCCCTGCTGCACCACGACGATCAAACCCAGCCCGGCCCCGATCAGCGTCCCGTAGGCACGCTCGACCGACTTCTTGCCGATGTTGCCGTGGTGCTGCAAGCCACCGATCACGATCAGCATCGTGACCGACGCCCATTCGCCGTGCGGCAGATTGAGGCCTGTGGTCAACAGGATGGTCACCAGCAACCCCACCGCGATTCGCGCAGCGTGGATCAGTCGCGCATGCCGATAACGGCGATACGGGTCCAGCAAAGGACGCAGAACAGGGCGAAGCCAGGAGGGTATGAAAGCAGAGCGCGAGTTCGTCATGCGTAAAGAGACCGCGAGGGTAGGGAAGAAATCCCTGATTGGATGATGATGAAGTCAAGTAAGCCACATTTGACAGGAAATGGGTGGTGTTTGTTGTCGGCAAACAGGCGCAGCATTAGCCGCTTTTGGGGTGGAAGCAGCACCATGAGTATTCGAACACGTCGTTTAATGGAAATTTAAGGTATCTCAAGATGATGCTTTATTCGGTATAAAGTATCATTAAGTGCTCTCTTATTTATTCATTCATGTCCTTGTATGTGCTACTTTGTGCATCCATGATTCTCGCGCCTGCTCACTGGTAACTGCTGATGAAGGCCTTTTTCCCTGTTCAATGCACCGACACGCTTTTGCGAATTGCCTTGCTGGTAAAGCAGGCCAGGCTGCAGCAGGACGTTCGTCAAACCGATCTTGTCGAGCGTCTGGGCATTTCCTTGCGTACGCTTCGCCGCATTGAGGCGGGCAGCGCCGACGGCGTATCGCTGCGCGACTTCATGCTGGTGGTCTGGAGCCTGGGTGTGTCAGAGCGCCTCTTTCAGGGGCTGCGTGATGACGAGTCGTTCACCGTCGAACAGCTTGAAGCTGCTGATCGCAAGCGCGTCCGCCTGCCCCGGAACAAGCCGGAGGACTTCTGATGGCTCAGGCTTACATCTATATGGAGTGCCCTGTCAGCGGACAAACACTTACGCTGGGCAAACTGACGATTCAGGCCGGGGTCGGGACTTTTCAGTATTCACCTGATGCGGTGCAGGAGAAAATCTGGGTGCCCGATGCTGTAAGGTATCCACTGTCCGCGCGTTCTTATACGGTGACGAAAAACGGCGGCGTTCCCGGCTTTATTGACGACGCAATGCCTGATGGCTGGGGGGAGCGGCTGTTGCATCGGGTCGAAAAAGGCCCACTGGACTCGATCCAGCTTCTGCTCAAGTCCCCCAATGGTGACAGAGCGGGCAACATTATGGCCGGCACGGCACGCGTGCCGCAGGACGGACTGGGCCATACGCCTTCCAAGGCTCTGCATGCCAAAGGTCTTGATCACTTCATCGACGCTTGCGAAGCGATTTACGACAGCCAGTTGGGTGCTGAACAGCTTAAGGCCCTGAAGGTCAGGGATCAGCGATCTTCGGCAGGTGGCGCTCGTCCAAAGCGCACTTATCTGTTCGACAAGAAGCTGATCCTTGCCAAGCCGCGCGACAAATTCGATCACTATGATCTGCCGTCTGTGGAACATGCCTGCATGACGTTCGCAGGGCTCAAAGGGCTAGAAACTGCCAGAACATCGCTGTATCGCAGCGAAAGAATCAATACGCTTCTGGTCGAACGCTTTGATCGGGCATTTGATGAGCTGACGGGTCGTTTCCGGCGCCTGCCGATGCTCAGCGGGCTGACCCTGCTGGATGCAGAGTGGAAGGCACGCAGTCACCCCGACTGGCAGTATGCGGCGCTCGCCGACGAACTTTATCGTCGAGGCGCCCCGGATCAGGACAGGCAAGAGTTGTATCGGCGCATGGCCTACAACGTATTAGTCGGTAACGCCGATGACCACCCTCGCAACCATGCCGTTATCTGGATAGACGGAGCATGGCGCCTGTCGCCCATGTACGACGTGCTGCCGATTCTGGACGAAGGCCCCGCACAATCGCTAGCCATGTCAGTGGGTATCGAAGGGCCGCGTCTCAATCGAGGCAACCTGTTGAGCCAGCACCTCCACTTCGCGCTGACCAAGTCAGAGGCGGAAGCGGTATTGGATGAAGTGGCCGGTTGGGAAGCCGAGCTGCATGACTACTACAGTCAGTTTCTTGTTGGCGCGGAACTGGATGCTGCGGTACAGGCGACCAGTGGTACACGTCTCTTGCAACAATGACGTCGAGCGGTTGTGCATGGGGACATAACGATCAGGGAGGCCCCGATGACGTTTGAACTGCGTCTGTCGCAAGACTGCGATCTGCCGGATTTGATACGTATTTCGGCGCAGGCCCGTGTTCGCTATAAAACCATTCCTTCGCTGGCGTACGTCGCCGATACGCCTGCGCTAAGCGCAGACAGATTCAAAGCCTGCCGTGTCGTGGTTGCTGTGGACCGGGAATGTCAGCAGGTTATCGGCTTTGCGGCCATGCGGCCTCTCGACGGACTTTTGTATCTGGACAATATCTCTGTTGATCCGCGTGCCTCAGGCCACTGCGTGGGCACGGCTTTGCTGGAGGCTGTCCAGGCCTGGGCGCAGGTCCTTCAGGTGCAGGCACTAAGCCTGACCACCTTCCGCGCACCTCTCTGGAATGGACCCTGGTTTCGAAAGCACGGCTTCGTCCCTATGCCTGAGGCCCAAATGGGCGCGGGGCTGAAGGCTGTTGTAGAGCGTCAGTCGCTGATGCTCGATCCGGCGACGCGTGAAACCCTCTGGCGCTGCTGTCATCGCTGATCAGCCATTTGCCTTCGGTCCATTGTTCAACATTTGTACAGCCAGCCTTTGCCATATTCGTTTTGCCAGCCCGTTCTTTCGCTTCGGTGAGAGCTGCGATGCTCCAGTCAAAATGTATCCAGACAGAAATATTGTGGACGCTTTGCCACTACACACTGCATGCCACTCGCTGATGGACCGGCTCTGAACCCATAACGAAAAAATATCAGGCTTCTCCTTTCTGACGAGCGACTATTTGCTGCCATGAATAACCTGAACCTGCTCCAGCCTTACCGGAACGAACCGTCGGCGAATGTGATTTACGGTCCGATTCAACCCCAATTGTTACGTGAAGAAGTATTGGCCGACCTGCTGGAAGCCAGCGCGCAACGCGATCCTGAACACGTGGCATTGATCTTTGGCGAGCGACAGGTCAGTTACAGAGAGCTTGATCGACAGGCAGATCAGGTAGCGTCCGCCCTGATTGAAGCCGGCGTGCGGCCGGGGCAGATCGTCGGTCTGTGGTTGCCGCGCGGCATCGAACTTCTGGTCATGCAGGCCGGCATTGCCAAGACCGGCGCGGCCTGGCTGCCACTGGATCAGGATACGCCGGTCGAACGTCTGCAGATTTGTCTGGAAGACGCCGATGCAGTGGGTGTGGTGTGCTGTGAAACGCTGAGACCGCTGCTGGCGCATACCGGGCTGACGGTCTGGACCGCCGAAGTGCTGTTGATGCAGAGCTATACGGCCCCGGTTCGCCGCAGCGGTGTTTCGCCGGATCATCCTGCCTACGTGATCTACACCTCGGGTTCGACCGGCAAGCCCAAGGGCATCGTGATTTCCCAGCGCAGCATCTGCCATTTTCTGCGCAGCGAAAACGCGATCCTGGGAATACGTTCCAGCGACCGGGTTTATCAGGGCTTTTCGGTCGCGTTCGACATGTCCTTCGAAGAAATCTGGATCGCCTATCTGGTAGGGGCGACGCTGTGGATCGGCCCGAAGGAAACCAGTGGCGATCCCGAAACCCTGCCGCGACTGCTGAACGAGCAGCGAATCAGCGTGTTGCACGCGGTGCCCACCTTGCTGGCGCTGTTCAGTGAAGATGTACCGAGTTTGCGCCTGATCAATCTGGGCGGCGAAATGTGCCCCGACTCGCTGGTCGAGCGCTGGGCCACGCCAGAGCGGCAGATGTTCAATACATACGGACCTACGGAAGCCACGGTGTCGGCCAGTCTGGCGCCGTTGTCGCGTGGCAGGCCGGTGACCATCGGTACGCCGCTGCCCAATTACGGGCTGTTGGTGATCGCCAATGACCCCGCGATCGGGAGCCAGGTGGCGCCCACTCTTCTGCCAATTGGCGAAGTGGGCGAGCTGTGCATCATTGGCCCCGGTGTGGCCGAAGGTTATCTTGGCCGACCTGACCTGACCCAAGAGAAATTTCTGCCTAACCCGTGGTCCACCGGTTATCACGACGCACGCCTGTACCGCACCGGCGACCTGGCGCGCATCGACGCCGATGGGCAGGTGCAATGCCTCGGACGCGCGGACGATCAGGTGAAGATTCGTGGCTTTCGTGTGGAGCTGGGGGAGATCGAAGCCTTGCTGGCGCAACAGCCCGGTGTCGGCACCACTGCCGTGCTGCTGCGTCACGAAAACGGCGTCGATCAACTGATTGCCTACCTGGTATGCGACAGCGAAGTTACTCCCGCTTTCACGAGCCAGCTGCGCAAGGTTTTGCAAAAGCAACTGCCGCCCTACATGGTGCCGGGGCATTTTGAAGTGCTCGACAGCATGCCGCGCCTGACCTCTGGCAAAATCGACCGCAAGGCGCTCAAGTCCCGCCCGCTTGCGCTCAGTGTCGGCAGTGCCGAATCCGATGTGCCGGAAACTGAAGGCGAAGCCGCCCTGTTCGAAGCCTTGGCGACGCTCTTTCCAGGCATGCCGATCCGCCGTGACGCCGATTTTTTTACCGATCTGGGCGGGCACTCTTTCTTCGCTGCACGTCTGGCGTCGGCCTTGCGTGCCAATCCTCGTTTCGATCAGATCACTGTGCGCGACATCTACCAGCAACGGCGTGTCGGCGCGATTGCCGAGGTGCTTGATCTGGCGCGCCAGGAAACGCCTGCTGCGGACGACTGGACACCGCCTTCAGCCTGGCGGCGCTGGCGTTGCGGCGTTGTGCAGGCGCTGGCGTTGCCGGTAATGGTCAGCCTGCGAATGACCCAGTGGCTTGCACCCTTTTTTACCTATCACTTGCTCACCGGCTCGCCCGGAGACTCCATTGCGCTGGCGACCATCGCGTCTGTTTCGGTATTCCTGTTCGCCACCGTGCTGCAATTTTTTATCGCAATTGCGGGCAAATGGCTGATTGCCGGACGTTTGAAACCCGGCGTTTATCCGTTGTGGGGCGTCACCTACTTCCGCTGGTGGGCCGCCGACCGCGTGGTCGAGTCAGCACCGGTCTATCTGCTGAGTGGTTCTTCGCTTTATCCCATGTGGCTACGAGCCTTGGGCGCGAAGATCGGTCAGGAAGTGGTGATCGGCGGCACCACGGTCAGGGCTCCTGACCTTCTACAGATAGGCGACAACGTCAGCATCGGCAACGGTGTCAGCCTCGAGAACGCGCGCGTCGAGCGGGGCCAGCTGCACTTGGGGAATATCGCGTTACAAGACAACGCATGCGTCGGCTCTTACGTGATCATGGAGGGCAATACCGCTGTCGCGCCGTGGGGGCATCTGGAAGCCCAGTCTGCGTTGGCGGAAGGTCGCGAAGTCCCGGCCGGCCGCATCTGGCAGGGTTCGCCTGCACGGGATGTCGGTGCCTTTGATATTCGCAGTCAGCCTGCACGCCCTGTGGTCAGCCGTGCGCGCCTGCGTACAGAAAAGCTGTTCTTCTGCCTGGGCGTTTTGTTGATCGCCACGCTGTTTTTCATTCCGGTGTTCCCGACCTTTTTCCTGATTGACTGGTTCGATGCCCAACACGTTCTGCCTGGGTTCGAGGGGAGCGGGGTGGCGGGGCAACTCGCCCGCTATTTCCTCCTCGCCTTCCCGGCCAGTGCCGTGTTGATCGTCGCTACCGTGCTGGCCTCTGCCGCCTTGCGCTGGGCTGTTTTCCCACGTCTCCTGCCTGGCCGTTACGCCGTCCACAGCAACACCTATTGCGCCAAGTGGCTGATCAGCCAGATCCAGGAGGCGAGCCTGAACGTGCTGTCCGGCATTTACGCCACGGTGTATTCGCCATTCTGGTACAGGCTGCTGGGCGCGAAAGTCGGCCGCGACGCGGAGATTTCCAGCGCTCAGGGCGTCATCCCCGACATGCTCACGCTGGGTGACGAAACCTTTATCGCTGATGCGGTGATGCTCGGTGACGAGCGTATCGATGGCGGCTGGATGACCTTGCAGCCGACGTCCATTTCCAATCGCAGCTTTGTCGGCAATGGCAGTTACATCCCGGACGGCACGGTACTGCCAGAAAACGTCCTGATCGGCGTTCACTCCTGCGCGCCGCGCAACGACGAAATTACCGACGGCGATACCTGGCTGGGCTCGCCACCGATCAATCTGCCTGCCCGGGAACAGTCAAGCGGTGCGCCAGAATCGCTGACCTTCAAGCCGTCGACATTGCGCCGTCTGGCCCGAGGCCTGGTCGAAGCCGTGCGCATCGTCACCCCGCACGCAGTGGTCATCGCAGTCGGCTACACCGTCATGCTCGACCTCATGCCGCTGGCCGAAGACGACCGCTGGGGTGCCGTGCTGGGCTACCTGGCGCTGATTGGCCTGAGCTACAGCGCGGGTAACTTTCTGTTCATCGCCGCGATGAAATGGCTGGTCATCGGTCGCTACCGCAAACGCGCAGATCCGATGTGGACACCTTTTGTGTGGTTTTCAGAAGGCACCACCAGCCTCTATGAGGGCATGGCCGCGCCGAATTTCATGCGCTACCTGCGTGGCACGCCCTGGTTGCCACTGGCCTTCAACATGCTCGGCTGCAAGATTGGCCGCGGTGTGTACATGGACACCACCGACATCACCGAATTTGACTGCGTGCGCATCGGCGCGCACAGCGAACTGAACGCCGGGGCCTGCCCGCAAACCCACCTGTTCGAAGACCGAATAATGAAAATTGACCAGGTGATCATCGGCGAACGCGTCTACATGGGGCCACGCAGCTCCGTGCTCTACAGTGCCGCAGTGGGCGACGATGCGCACCTCGGCTCGCTGACCCTGGTCATGAAAGGCGAACACATCCCCGCCGCCAGCCGCTGGGCCGGATGCCCTGCTGCACCTGACAGGGCATGAGCCTCGGGGCGATCTGGGCATTCGACGAGGATGGCCGGCTCGCCTTTCGCAAGCCATTCCCGCATGAGGGGATATTACTGGTCAGCTGCGCAATCAGAACGGGCACCACCAGAGCCGAGGCGCGAGATAGCATTCGCAGCTGCGTGCGTAACGCCGTAACTCACTGGCTCGGCTTGCCAGCCGAGGCAATTACGTTCATCAGCGCCCCAGGTGTCGCACCTCGATTGCTTATCGACAGGCTGTCAGAGCCTGGTTTTTCCATCAGCCATGAAGCTGGATTCTCGCTGGCTGCCGTCAATCTCCGTGGCGCAGTGGGCGTGGACGTGATGCAGGTCCAGGCTGTGCCGGACTGGCATGTTGTCGCGCAGGATTATCTGGGGGCTGATGTTGCCAGTGTGCTGTCAGGCATGCCCGAGTCGACGCGTCCGGTGGCCTTTGCCAAGGCATGGTGCAGGCGCGAAGCGTTCTTGAAGTTGCATGGATTGGCGCTTGAGGAATGGACGGCAGTGGATGGGTTGCAGGGAGTGGGGGCCGAGGTTGAGTTGGGGGACGGGTTGGTTGGCGTGGTGGCGTTGAGTCCGGTTTGATGGAATACCTGAATCAGCTGAGCGGCGCACGCCACCTTGATTGATGCCTGCTGCCAATCGAAGATGAGTACACGAATGTTCTAGACTCACCTCCTGACGTCAGCGATAACCAATCGCTTTCATCGATTCAGGTGTTTTTTGCCTTCCACACACTGGATAGACCTCGCTCGCGACCTTGATACAGGCATCGAGACCCTGCACGCGCACTTTCAAGGCCATGCTTACGATCCCCACTGGCATGACAGCTATCTGGTAGGCGTTACCCGGCAAGGTGTTCAGCAGTTCAATTGCCGCCGTCAGCGTCATGCCAGCACGCTTGGGCAGGTGTTCACACTGGAGCCGGGTGAAATCCATGATGGCAATGCTCCGTGCGCCGAAGGCTTTACCTATCAGATGCTGCCTCGATCACACCCGGCCCCACCAATATCCTGGTATTAAGCAACAGTGCCCGCTTCGGCTGGCGCGCCGTCGTACCTTTGATTCTGGGCACCTGCACCGGTGCTGCACTGTTGGTGCTGCTCGTCGGCATGGGTCTCGGCCACTCATTTGGCAGCGTGGATCGGTTTTATGGACAGTGTGTGAAAGTGGGGGGTGGGGGGGCTTGGGTAAGCGCCGGTTGGCAGTGACATACGAGGAGTCGGCTTCATTTCAAAGCCGATCGTGTCGAGCAGCCAGCAGCTCTTTGTTCTATGAGTTTTTTCGCTCTGCGATCGTCATCTCTTATCGTCGCAGAGCCTGTAGGGCGTCAGATTATTCCGGGTTTTGCGCGCCACTGGTGCTGGACAGCTCAGCAGGCCGGTTTGCCGCATTGAAAAAGGCCAAATGATAGGCCAGGCCGACGAACACCGCGCCGCCCACTGCGTTACCCAAAAATACCGGAACGAAATTGTCGCCGAACTGTGCCCAGCTAAGGGCTCCGGCAAAGATCGCCGCAGGGATGACGAACATGTTGGCGACGATGTGCTGAAAGCCGATTGCGACGAATGCCATCACCGGAAACCACATGCCGACCACTTTACCGATCACGTCCTTGCTCGCGTAGCTGAGCCACACCGCCAGGCAAACCAGCCAATTGCAGCCAACGCCGGAGATAAAAGCCTGTTCGAAACTGGCCCCGACCTTGGCATTGGCGATGGCCACGGTCTTGGCCATGAAGGCGCCTTCAGTCAGGCCCACCACATGGCCGAAACAATAGGCGACGAACAGTGCGCCAATCAGGTTGGCCAAGGTCACCAGCAGCCAGTTACGCACCAACTGACCCAGGCCGATACGCCCGGCAAACAGCGCCATTGGCAGGCTCATCATATTGCCAGTCAGCAACTCGCCGCCGGCCAGCACCACCAGAATCAGCCCGACCGGGAATACCACGGCGCCAAGCAGATTGCCCAGCGAAGCCCACTCGTGAGGGATCATGGTGCTGACATGAATATCGAGAAGAAACCCGAGGGCAATGAAAGCCCCCGCCAGAAAGCCCAGGATCATTAACGACGACAAGCTCAAGTGAGCCTTCTTGACGCCGCTTTCGACGGCAATTTCAGCGATTTGCTGCGGGGTGTTCAAAGACATGTTCGGCTCGTACGTGGTCGTGGGCTGAGCATGCGGACTAAAAGCTCAGGCGGTGCGCGCATCTGTCGCACCGGCCCATGACGTTACGGAATGTTTCGGAAAATGGCTAATCGGATGTTTTGATCGGCTGATTGAGAGGGTCAATGAGGCAGGAGGGTTCTGTTGGGCTTAGGCTCACGGTGAGGTTCGGTAGTTTCTGTCTCGAGTGCGCAATAGCCTGAGTCATTCGGAAAGCCAATTGATTTCGCTTCAGTGGCCACAGCCTGGATGAGCGGACCTGCTTGGGAGGAACCAACCCGGACCAGGTGACGACTTAGCGAACATGGTTAAAGTATTCGATTCGTTGAGGGTGCAATGAAAATCCATAACGCTGGCGTAACCGGTCCTTTGCCGAGCATTTCGAATGAAGGCGCTGGAAAGGCGGCGCAATCATCATCGACTCAACCGCAGAGCCAACTCATAATCCTTTGGTCCACGGTTCGAGTCCGTGTGGGCCCACCATACTCAAAGCCGCGCATTGCGCGGCTTTCGCGTTTCTGGGTGGTTCTCCACTGATGGAGTCCTATCGTTCAAAGGCATAAAATCGGCTGGCCAATAGTAGCGAAAACTTTCCGCACCTAGCGTGATGCAGAGGACTGGTCACAGCGTATCGAAGACGAAATGGTCAGAGAGGTGTACATCCACTCCGAGCGCATGACACCTGAGAATGCCCTGCTGCGTTATATGCGTGAAGTCAGCCCGTCCAGTTCCTATACATTAGGGCCATTCGCAAGGTGCGCATGCAATTAGAAACCGGCGAGGTCCATTCAGGGTTCAAACATCTCGTCGCGACAAGCCTCGGGGAGAGGCGACTTTCTCTGCCAGCTCAACCAGAGGTCGGGCTTTTCGAGTAACTTCCTTGACGTCCTTGGCACCGAGCGACATTGCGACGCCGACCGCCTCCATTTCCACCTGCAGTGCACGCTGCGGATTGAGAGTGGTTAACTTGCCGCTCACTCTGCGGACAAACGCATCATCAAGTACCGATTGTTCTTGTCGATAGCGACCACTTCTGATGGGCAAGACTTGCGCCTGTTGATCCGCCAGACGCTGCTGCAGACGGGGTGTGGCCTGCGTCAAAGCCTTCTCCGCTATTTCACGCGTAATGTTGCCCGCTTCGGCGGCGGTTGAAAGTTTAAACGTATCTGTACGCTCTACAGCATTTCGATTTTTCGCAAACCTGCTGTCTTCCGCAAATATGGCGGGACCGTTTGACCACGGGTCCATGACAATCGTTGAGGTGCCAGACCGGGATTCGTCGGTTTCAGCCCACACATGATCTTCCTCAGTGGATGCAGCCAAGTGAATGTTTTCATCTTCAGGCCGTCCGTTTTCCTGGGCCAAAGCTCCATAGGCGAAGCTTGCTATATGCGCATGCTCGCCACAGTTGCCCGCGCCGAACACCTGGCCTGACATCGCAACAAGAACATGCCAGTTCATCGGCGCATTCGCAGGCATAGGCTCATGACCGGCGGCCTCAGCATCTTTTCTCAAGCGCCGTGCTGCAACTGTGCGGGCTCTACTTTCCTGATTGGTAAGTTGCGCATCCACATCAATATTGCCTCTTCCAAAGGGCAATGCACGGCGCGCTTCAGTCACAGCCTTGTCTGCCGGGATCAGACTGTTAATACCTTCTTGGTCCACAGGGCGATGGTCCAGCCTTCGCAACAGTAAGTAGCCGGGCAGTGAAGACAGTACTTCAGGCAGCGCTCTGCCTGCAGAAGCAACGGGCGGCAATCTTGTTTTTACTGATGAGTAAGGGTAGTTCGTACGCACCCTGGCAGGGTGAGCCTCAGAGCTTTCCGGTGTTGGACCATGGGATTCTTGTTGCTTAGAAACGTTGTTGGTCCAGTGAAATCGGGCATAACTTAGCGAAGGTACAGTGAGCTGGAAGTAGCGTGATATAAGGGCTGTAGCGTAATTGAGCGTATTTTTTAAAAGCTGGGCACTGTACCGTCAGTGTGCTGTTCTTCGGGTAGCCAAACGGCCAGTTTTTGCTTTTCCATCGGATGACATCGCTAATGCCGTCCTCTGTGTCGCGGAGGAGATATTTACTCCGTGTGTAGCTTGGGGGCGGTGCAGTTTAGAAGCACCGACTCTGTTTTAGGTATGAAGCAGATCAGTCTTCGATGAAGTAGTCGCTATCCAGTTGCTTCACTTCGTAAACTTGCTTCACATTGCAACCCAGGTTGTTTTCGACCATCAGGCGTGCCAACTCCAAACCATCGATCAGCACCACCTTTATATCCAGGCTCATTGCTGCCTCGCGGGCACCGCTGGAAAAGTCAGAGGTGGTAATGAACACTCCCTTGCGGGCGCGCTGGCGGGTCAGAGCACCTATGAACTTGTCGATCTCCGGGCGGTGTACGGTGTTAGACCAGCGCTTGGCTTGCAGGTAGATCACGTCCAGGCCGAGTTTGTCTTCCTTGATAATGCCATCGATACCGTCATCGTTGGTTTGTTGCGTCGCACTCCCTGCTTCCTTGCGTGAGCCGCCGTAGCCCATGGCGATCATCAGGTCGACCACCAGTTGCTCGAAAAAAGTCGGCGAGGCAGCCCGAACTTGGGTCAGCAGATCATCGGCCAGTGATTGCGTCAGCGTCTGGTGTGCTGCAGCTAGCTGCTCATCGGGGGTAGATTGCTCTACCGGCTCGCTCTGCAGGGTGGGGGCCGAACTGTCGGCGGGGCTAGTGGAATGAAACGCGGCGAACTCCGGGTATTGCTTAAGCCAGCTTACGGTAATGCGTGCCTGACCGTTAGTCAGAGCCTCTCGTCCGCGCTCGGTAATTTGCACCATCCCCTTGGCCGGAATGCTCAGCAGTCCAGCCTTGTTCAGGTAGGTGCGTGCCCAACCGACTCGGTTGTTAATCACCGTCTGCTTCCCGGAAGGCAGGTGCTCGCTGCGCTCTTCTTCATTGAGCTGAAACTCGTTGGCAATTCGCTCACGCAGATCGCTCAGCGCAAGCGGAGTACCATCGGCAACGGTGGCTAATATCGGCCGCATAACGCTCTGAAAATCCGGGATAGGCATAAATAACTTCCTGTTCGGTCGCTTGGGCTCAGGCCGATGTCTTACGATTGAATTTGGCTTTGGGCGCGGAGGCACGCTGTGTCTTGATGCGCTCCAGCAACATGCTGGCTGGCTCGTCGTTGGGGTCTTGCGGTACCAGTTCGCCACGGAAGGCTTTGGCCAGAATGCTTTGGGTCAGATGGTCGATACGGCTTTTGGCTGCGGCGACTTTGGTTTCCAGGTTGTCGGCGAAGGCGAAGAGTTGTTCGACGCGGCGGACGATTTCGGTTTGTTCATCAATAGAAGGCAATGGCAATTTTATTTGTCTTATTGTCTTCATTGACAAACTAGGTTGGGCCGTGCTTTTTTGGAAGCTGAGAGTTTCGGCCCAACCCTGAGGGCTTCTGCAGTAGTGCTCCAGATACTTTGAGATTACAAGTTCATTATTTGGTTTGATCATGGCTATGTTGGGGCCTAAGAACCAATTGTCACCTTTTGGAACGACCGCTACTTGGCCCGTTCCTGCTCCTACAAATACCATAAGCAGCTCACCTCCGCTTAGCCTGGAGCGGGTTAGTGAGGCTACTTCTTGAGAGCGAATGGTAGAGAAATCTGTGTATTTAAAGCCTTGTTTTCCAGCATTCTCTGCTTTGATTACTTTTAAGTCACCACCTAGTCTGTATTTGACGAACTTGGTGTATTCAAACCCCGCAAGTTTAGTGACAAAAGATATCTCACCGATATGGCTTGTGCTCCATTCTGGCTGGATGCTCTGCTGTTGGGTGCGCCATTCGTCCGTCAACTGCCCAGAAAATGCTGTCGCTAGGACGGATTGACGAAAGCGTTTGAGCAGGGCGGGGATCGCGTCGATGCGGGCTTTAAGGGTGTCGACCTGTGCGAGTAGTTCATCGAGTTTTTGGACAATACGAGCTTGTTCCGCGAGAGGTGGGAGCCCTATTACATGGGTCTTTATAACCGCCTGCGATATATTCGGCTGTGCACCGCCTTTACCCTTCTCAATGAAAGCATTTTTTTCATTTTGCAGAAGTCGATACAGGAGCTCCTTTCCAATAAGACCTTCTATTGGTGCGCCAACTGCACAGGCCTGATTTGTTGCTGCATCGATACCAAGAATTGCTGTTTTACCAATCGTTGCTCCATACATGGCTATAGCAACGGAGCCAGCAGGGAATAGCTTTGCACTAGAGCCTTTGAGTGCTGCTTCCGTGATGTGCTCTTCAGCTGTCATTACGTAGCTGCGATTTAGTTCCCCGCTTTTTATCCACGGGATTGTTCCGCCGTAAAAACCCGGTTCACTGCGAGATGGAGTGCCCCCTGAGCCCCAGTTAGCGACGTCACCTAAAGTTGTTTCAGTCCACCCCTTAGGTAACTCCCTCATTCTCCATTTCCCTCAACTACCATCAACCCCATCACTTCCGCCATCAATTGCTTCTGAGCTGCTACTTCATCCCCAGCCCCCAACGCTTTCATCAGTTCCTCCAGTTCATATAATGCCTCAGTCAGTTCGGCCATAGCCTCACCAGCCAGTACTTCTGGCGCGGGTAGATCAGCGGCGTCGAGACTGTCGCCATCTTTGAGCCAACTGATATCTAGCGAGTCGCCACGCTCACGAATAAAGTCGCGGGTGAACACGCGAAAGCGGCTAGTTTCCCCGATACCTTCAACATTCTCGGCACGCGAGCTATTGCCGTTGGCATCCTCCCCATAGGCGTCTTCAAAAGGCTTGAGGTGTTGAGTACCAAAGGGCGTGCGTTTGCCAAAGCTGGGCATATTGCTGCGCAGGTCGTAGATCCATGTGCGTTGTGTGCTGCCATGCTCCTGGCGCGGGTTATCGGCAGTGCCTTTTTGAAAGAACAGCACGTTGGTCTTCACGCCCTGGGCGTAGAAGATGCCGGTGGGCAAACGCAAGATAGTGTGCAGGTTGCACTTGTCCATCAGGTCGCGGCGCACATCGGTGCCGACGCCAGCCTCAAACAGTACGTTATCCGGCAGTACCACAGCAGCTCGGCCGCCCGGTTTCAGACCGCGGTAAATGTGCTGAAGAAAGGCCAGTTGCTTGTTGCTGGTTTTGTAGGTCAGATCGTCACGGGTAGGGCCACCGCCACCTTTGGCTGTACCGAACGGCGGGTTGGAGAGAATCACGTCAACCATGGGCAGGTTAGCCCCGGTTTGGCCGAGGGCGTTGCCCAAGTGAACCACGCCTTCTTCATCGCCCTCCATACCGTGCAGCAGGGTGTTCATAAGCGCCAAACGACGGGTGCCGGGCACCAATTCGATGCCGACAAAAGCACGGTTACGCTGGAAGGACTGGGCCTTGGCATCGAGATCGTAGTGGTCGTCAGTGTGGCTCTTGATATAAGCGTCGGCGGCAATCAAGAAACCAGCGGTACCAGCAGCAGGGTCCTGGATGGTCTCTCCTGGCTGGGGCTTGATGCAGTTTATGATGCTGTCGATCAATGGACGCGGAGTGAAGTACTGCCCTGCACCGGATTTGGTTTCGCTGGCGTTCTTTTCCAGCAGGCCTTCGTAAAGATCGCCCAGGCCATCACGGCGAGCGCTGAACCAGTCGATCCCGTCCAGGCTCTTGATCAGTTGCTCCAGATGGCGCGGCTCCTTCATGCGGGTTTGCGCATCGGTATAAATGGCGGCGATCAGCGGGTCGCTGTTCTTGCCCAGGTCCAGCAGCATCTGACGGTAGTAGTCGAGCAGGTTAAGGCCAGACTTGCCAGCCAGGTCCGGCCAGCGCGCGCCTAGTGGCAGTTTGTGGGCAAAGCTGTCGTTGTTTTGTACTTGCTCGTATTCCATCTTGATAAACAGCAGCAGTACCAGCTCGGTGACGTAGTCGCTGTAGTTGATGCCATCATCGCGCAGTACGTCGCAAAGGTTCCAGAGTTTCTGGACGATGTCGGAATTGGTCATGGGTAGCACTCTAATTTGATCAGGTTGTGAGTCGAACCGTGGAGTGGTTCGGCTCATCTAATAGGGGGCGTTGAAACGCTTAGGCAACTGATGTCGTCATCCGTAGGCGGTGCGAGTAGATTGCCGGTGCGCAAAAAAGTCAGTTGTTCCTGGTGGCTCAGACAGGCCCAGAAGCCGTCGCTGGCCAGCAGCCAACGCTGGTTTGGGGCAGTAGGCCAGTGTTTGGTCTCAGGATTACTAGGGCGTCTGGCGCTGAAGCAGCGAGTCAGTAGGTGGCGTGATGTGTCCTGGGCAATCTCTGCATGTGTGAGGTTGCCTTGCCAATTAGCGGCACAATGCACGCTACTTAACCAATGGATACTGGCGGTCGGCTCAATCAGGCCAAGGCAACAGTCGCCTTCGTGAATGCTGAATGCAGCATCGGTGAGTAGGCATAACACCAAGTAACTGCAAGCAGCGCGAGGGTATTCATCACGCAGCACCTGCTGGCTGGTGGCGATTATATGCAATAACGCTTCGGCTGTTTGCTCTGCGTTCATCTCTTCTGTGCGCGCGTGGGTGAAATCCGCTACTAGCTTTGCCAGCAAGGCATTGGCCAGTTCACCACTTAGAGGGTGACTGCTGCTCCCGTCGGCGACCAGGTAAAGGCTGGCATGGGCTAACTCGACATGGGCGAAGGCATCCCGGTTGTCAGTTGTGAAGGTGCCGGCCTGGGACTGCCATTGCAGGGATGCTCGCATTTAGTCGGCTACCTGAGCGATATGGCGCAAACGCTGCCAGATGATCTGCTCACGTTCGTCATCTCCACGTGCGGCGTCTTGTACCAGGTAGCCGAAATCGTTATTTTCCATTAGCGCTGCCAGCTTTTGGGCAAGATAAGCCCGCAGGTCTGGCGCGGCGGTGTCCACTTCGTGCAGCAGTTCCTCTCGACCGTTCACAAGGTTGAGAATGTCCTCAAGGTCTTGGCTGCCTAAAGGGTTTTCCTTACCGCGCCCTGCATAGGCTTCTAATTTGCTGCCTAGAAAATAGGGGGGAGTGAACAGGCGAATGCGGCATCCACTCGGCAATTCGTGCCATTGTGCGCTGGCCAGGCCGTCAGTGAACCAGCGGTTATTACAGCCCAACAGGTCGGCGGTTTGCGCATCTTCTGGCATGAAGTCGACTTTCAGCTCGCCCAAGCGCATACGGCAGATCACCTCATCCTCCGGCGACTGTGTGAAGCCTTTTTGCCTAAGCTGTTCAACTAACCTTTGCCAGCCAGCGTACCCCGTCAAATGTACAACCAGGTCGACATCATCTGTGTAGCGTACTTCTTCACGGCTAAATTCGTCGGTCAAAAGTAGGGCTGTGGTACACCCTCCTACAAAGGCAACCTGTTGGCAGAGCTCTTGGCCGAGCGCCTGGGCAACCACTTCCAGCATCTGAATGTTTTGTGTACGGCTCATGATTGCAGAACCTTCTCACGCAAAATCTTGTTGGCTAGATTTGCTTCCCTGGCGTTTCCCAGTCGAATTGCATCTATAAGGGCCAAGTATTCATACAGGGAATGATCTTTCTTGACTGCGCCCGGTACTGTTTTGAACAGAGGGGTTACAGATTGACCCTTACGATTACCGTAGGCGTCTGGCCATACATGGATAAGGTCACCGCCGCTCATTAGTTTGCCCTGCAGCATTGGCGCGGAAAAGCTTGTAGGGATGCCCCGGACCATTTCTGCAGGTTTGGCTGGAAACACGTAGCGCAGGCCATGTTCGATAAAGCCCAGCAATGCTTTGCTATTGACCCGAGGCAGCTGTGTGTCGGGGTCTACACGTAATAGTCCGATGTATTGGCAGCGTTTCAGTGCGGAGGCAATTTCAGTTTTGCTAATTCCAAGTGAGGCTTGTAAAGCACGAACGGAATAGCTGTCGTTATGGACCGGAGGGTCCTGCTCTGATTGATCCTCCCAGCCACGCCATTGATCTGATAGATAGGCATCACCCTGCTTGATCAGTTCTGTCATTTCGCCTGCGAGCCTTTGCTGCTCGCGCTCGCGCTGCTCGAGGCAGATCAGTTTGATTAGCAGCAGAACATCTTGACTCTTCATTGCGGCCTCAGCTAGTGACTGTCCTCTGTCCTAGGACTGAGGACATTTTAAGCGTTTACGCATAGTGCGTGTCAATGCTTAGCCAGTTGCTTGCCACAGGTTATCGTTCAAAGCGTCCAGAACTAGGCCCAGGTTGCCGCCAAGATTGCGGTTCAGGCCTTTGAGGCCGCCATCATTTCGGAATGCATCATTGACCTGCTGCGGGTCTATGATCACTTCATGTACCAACTGTTTGGCCAATCGCTCGAGCCAGCGACGCTGCACGGGCGTCCAAGGTTGCAGGGCATAGATGTTTTGCATGGCGTGCATCACTCGCTGCTCGAACGGGAGCAATGCTTCGCCGATGGCTGCCTGGCGGATATAGCCGATGATGCTGGCGGCTATTTCCTGGTTGGTTTGGGAGCGCCAGGCGCTTTTCAGGCTGGCCTCGCTGAAGCCATGTTGGTCGAGGAGCAAGCGCACTTCACGGAGTTGCTCACGCGTCAGATCTTTAGGGCGGTTAACCACGACGCCAAGGGCCGCAGACTGATTGAGCTGTTTGTGGATGAATTCATGGAAACTTTCAAGGTAGTCCGCAGGTTTCTGGTTCTTGCCGTAGTTTTGCTCGCGCACCATCAACTCGTCGGCGTGTGTGGAAATTATCGGGTAGTTTTCCGATCCAAGTAGAGCGCTGACGGTGGCCAGTTGGTTGATCAGTTGGCTGTGTTCGTTCACAAAGTTAGCGGCTAGCTGCGGACCGAGTTTATGCAGGTGGCTGTGAAGTTTTGATGGTTCGACGCCCCAGGTATCCTGCAACTCATCCAACTTTTGCTTGAGGCTCGGTTTGCTCTCGGCTTTGTGTTGAGCCTTGCGCAGAATGCGCATGACGCGCTGACTCAGTTGGTCGAGCACATCGTGAGCGTGGCTGCTGTCATGTTGGCTGCCGGGTGCATCGTGGCTGGCACTTTTGCTGAGTTCGCTGACCAACTGCTCCAAGGATATGTTGGGATTCTTGACTAGCGGTTTCATGGTGTCGACCGCTTCAAGGCTGGCGTAGAGGTCGACAGGGTCATAAATGCGGAATACGGTTTTGCCTATTTCGTCGCAACGGCGGGTAGCGCGGCCTTTCATCTGCTCATAGAGAATGCGCGAGCGTACACGGCGCATAAACACCAGATTGCAGATTTTCGGCACATCAATACCGGTGGTTAACAAGTCCACGGTAATGGCGATACTAGGGTGAGGTTCGTTCTTGTAGCGTCGAATCAGTTGTTCAACATTGTCGCTCTGGCCCGTGATGATACGCACCGTCGCTTCATTGTATTGCTCGCCATAAGCTGCCTTGAAAGCAGCATCAAGCAGATTCTTCACTCGTTCGGCATGGGCTTGGTTGACGCAGAAAATCATCGTCTTCTCTTCGCCGAACGGGTCCAGTTCATTGGCCAACTCGTCGCAGATGACCTTGTCAAAGGCGGGTGTGATAACGCGACGGTTGAACGATTCGATATTGAAGGTCAGCTCGTCGTCCAGTTCTGCGACATCAACCTCACCAGTCTGGGTGTTGATAACACTGACCGACTCGCCTTTTTCATAATGTATGCCGTGCTTAGTGAGCTGAGTTTCATAGCGAATCGGTGGTTCGTGATCTATAAGCCAGTCGTCGGCAACGGCTTCCCGATAGCTATAGGTGAATACCGGTTTGCCGAAAATTTCGCTGGTATGTTTGGCTGGCGTTGCCGTAAGGCCAATACGGCAGGCATCGAAATAATCGAGCACGCGACGGTACTGCGAAAGGTATTGGCTGTGATCTCGCACGGCCAGCTCACCTTCGGTCATCTCTTGGTCGAGCGTATAACCCCGGTGGGCTTCGTCGACGATGATGCAGTCGAACTCCCCTACGGGCGGTGGATTGTCCGAGCGAAAAATACGGCTGACCATGGCTTGCACGGTGGCGACTTGGACGCGGGTTTCCGCTTCTGCAGCCATGTCGCCGAGCTCTTTGATGTCGTAGATTTGCCCTAGGGTGTGATTCTGCTCAAGCGTGGTGTCGTTGAACGAGTCGATGGCCTGCTGGCCAAGGGCACTGCGGTCGACCAGAAACAGAATGCGCTTGAAGCGTTCGGTCTTGAGGAAGCGATACATCAGGCCAATGATTGTGCGGGTTTTACCGGTGCCAGTGGCCATTGCCAGCAGGCAATCTCGCTGGTTGTTAGCTAGCGCCTGCTCCACTGACTGGATGGCTTTCTCTTGGTAATCGCGCAGTTTCAGGTAAGCAAAGCCCTCTACTTCGAGCTTGGCCTCGGCTTCAGCCTGGCTGCGCTTGAGCAGGTCGAGCAGGTCGCTTGGCGTGTGGAAGTCTGGCAGCGGCCGGCGCGTGTTGGCGGGGCTGCGCAGGTCGCGGAACCAGGTGCCGGATTGTTCTGCGAGCTGCTTGATAAAGGGGCGCCCGTTACAGGAAAAGGCAAAGGGCACACGGAAGTAGCTGCCTTCACCATCGTTCCAAGGGTGTGCTTGGCCAGCTTGCAGCCAGGGCTGTAGATGTTCGGGGGAGAGGCTGAACTCGCGGGCATAACGCTCCGCTTGGGAAATGCGGTCGGCAATATTGATGCGTTTACGCTTGGCTTCGACGATGGCTATGGGCGTAAGTCCGGCGAACAGCACGTAATCGGCACAAGCTTTGGGGCTGCTGGTGGGCCACTCTGCGATGGCCTTGTTCTTACCCTTCTCGGGGCGTGCGCCTTTGCTGTAGGTGAGGTCGAGGGAATCTGCGGCCCAGCCAGCATCGATCAACTGCTGGTCGATCAGGATGCGGGTAAGGTCTTCGGAGAGATCAAAGCTGCTGCTGGCCTGCTGGGTTTTCTTGGCAACCTGTTTGCTGGCCTGTGGCTGTGCAGCGAGTTTTTGCTGCAGTGCTTTGAGGCTTTGTTCATGCTCGATGCGCATCTTGTGTAAAGCGGCTTCGTGCTCTGCGGCCAATTGCTTATGGTTGCGAGACTCGGCATCCATCTGCTCGGCGAGCACAGCATATTCCTCGGCTTCGCGTTTGAGCAGTTCGGCGAGCTGCTGATTACTCTCCAACTGCTGATTGGATTCGCTGAGCTGCGCTTTGAACTGTTCGATCTGGCTTTGCAGGTCGCGTAGTGGGGTACTGGGGTCGCTGGGTGTAACGAAAGGACCGGCCTTGAAGGCGTAGGCGTTCTTGCCGAAGGACTGGTGATACCAGATGGCCAGGGCACGACCGACCTTTAGCCCATCCATAGCTTCACGATGTTGGGTGCGGAACCCATGGATGGCTCTGTTTCCTTCGACGCGTAAGGTATGAAACAAGCTAAGGATGTTTTGATCCAGCTGGATCTCACGACTGAGCTTGTAGAGCAGGTCGGACTGGGAGGTATTGGTAGCAAATTCGATACCGGAGCGGCTGGCCAGGTCCTGGGCCAAGGCTTCGCCAAGTTGGCGCAGTTTGATCAGAGTGGTGTTGGGATCGCTGGCGAATGCCTGCTCGGCCGTGCTTGCAAGCTTTAGGAAGACGGGATCGTGCTCCTGGAGAAACGCGAAGTTACTACTGGTTGCCATGGTCGATCCTTCGGTTGCGTATCCAGTCAGAGCGCGAAGCCTGGCTTTGTTATGCGTAAGTGTCGATAGCTTAACCAAGGTAGGACGAGTTTGGCCATGGCACTGTGCTACTCAATAGTCCGACACGTGCAGTGGGTTGCTGGCATGCTTAGGTGGCCCATGGCTGTTTCAGGACGTTGGAGGCTATCTGCATTTCTCTATGGGAGTTGTTCATCACCGCTTTCATTGAGGGAATTTCTAAAACCATTCACAACGATTACGCAAAAGTTCACCCATCCAAAGAGCCCCAAAAGAGGTTGGCGGTAAGAGCAATTGCCACCGCTGCGCTGTGCAGAACCGCCGGCAGCAAAAGTCCGCCTGTCTGAATCCTCGCCACAGAAAAAATCACCCCTAGGGTAAGCATCAACGCGTGTGTGGGCCAGAAATCGTAGCGGCCTAAGTGCGCGTACATAAAAAAGATGGATGAAAGGGTCACTGCCACAGTAGCTACGAGGAAATGGTGCTTGAACGGCAGCATGCCAAGGATGAAGTGCCTGAATGCAATCTCCTCCACGATAGGCGGCAGGATTAGTAATGAGATGACCATAAGCAGGTACTGCGGCTCGCTTTTGCCAAATCCGAGTCCTTGCATCGATAGCTCTCTGCCGAAGCCGAGAAAAATGGACCCCCCGATACTGGCTGCGTAAGCTCCTAATACCGATACGAGACCAATTACTAGATGGCGACGCTTAATTGTGCCCAGCAAGCTCTGGTGTGGTCTAAGTCGCTTCTGCAGCAATAGCACTGCGACAAGCAGAATTGCAGGTGGACCATAAAGAATGGGGACGTCATAGGCTATCAGAGTGAGGTATGGAGTATTCTCCATAAGTATTTTAACGAGCTGCCGGTAAATAACGTAAACGGCAGGGCCTATGAGCAGCCAGGGCATCAGTGCCAAACCGTGATCTCCCCAAAATAGGTGCCACACTTTTGGTCTGGGTGTTTCAGAGTCATTCTTAGCTTGGTTTGCCATCGTCTTCACTCCTCGTAATGTTCAGATTTTCGCGCCCGCGAAA
>NZ_LJRO01000417.1 GCF_001401155.1 Pseudomonas tremae | reverse complement strand
GCTCCGGAGTTCATGGGCATTGGCCCGACGCCTGCCATCCAGCTGTTATTGCAGCGCAGCGCAGCGGGCTGGCGCTGAGCGACATTGGCCGGCTGGAAATAAACGAAGCGCAGGCGGCCCAGATGCTGGCGGTGACACAAACGCTGGAACTGGACAACGAACGACTCAACTGTCTGGGCGGTTCACTGGGCCTGGGCCACCCGCTGGCTGCCACCGGATTGCGTCTGGTCATGACTCTGGCGCGGCAATTGCGCGAAAAAAACCTGCGCTACGGGATTGCCGCCGCCTGCGTAGGCGGCGGGCAGGGTATGGCGCTGCTGATCGAGAATCCGGCATTCATTGCCCGCTGAGCCTGCCCCCCTTATCCATGACTCGAAAGCGACACTCAGCCATTTAAAGCGCTGCACTTGACGCAGGTCATCCTTTAGCGCTTGACCGAATTGAAGTGAACAGTGACTCTCGCGTCTCTCAAC
>NZ_LJRO01000478.1 GCF_001401155.1 Pseudomonas tremae | reverse complement strand
TGACGGCTGACAACCTCCATGGCAGACGACGCAACGTGCTTAATGCATGCCTCAAGCGGCTGGCCGAAGCAAGCCGCCCGGCATAGCGCTGCGCCTGAAATTCGCGGATGAAAGCTTCGATGGCCTCGGCATGCTGCGGAAAATACAGCACCGCTCTGCGGCAGAATGCGTCAGCGCCTTCACCCGGCATACGACGCAGACCATGACGGGCGAGCAAGCGTTCAAATGCGTTGAACACCCGCAGTTGCGAGTCGCTTTCGCGCTGCCAGGGTTTAAACAGCCATAATGCAATCAGGCCCAGTGAAAGCAAGGTCCCCATGACGAAAACCTGT
>NZ_LJRO01000401.1 GCF_001401155.1 Pseudomonas tremae | reverse complement strand
GTCAGTTCGTCGCCAAACCGCGCGGCAAAGTGAGAACCCAGCGGCAGCGAATCGGCTGTCCAATATGCCCGAGCGCCTCCAGCAAGGCCGCAGTGTGTTGCAGTGCAGCCAGGGCCTCTGGTTCTGCCGGCCATGGTGATATTCCCCATCAGGCCTTGTCGAACTGCACCAGTGCGCGCACCCGCTCAAGCGCCTGTTGATGGAATGTAGAGATCGACGCGCTGCTGACCTCGGTCTGAAGCTCGAGCCCCACCTTGTTCAAGACTTCTACGACCTGACAGGAAACACTGTCCAGGGACGTTGTATCGCTGATCATGCTACCCCCTTGTGTTCTTTGTTATGGGTAGAGCGCTCGCTGTCATTGACGCTGTGCGAGGCAGTGGCTCAAGTC
>NZ_LJRO01000408.1 GCF_001401155.1 Pseudomonas tremae | reverse complement strand
GTGATGAACCTGGACCGCTTCGACCTGGCTTGATGTGTTTGATGTGCTGAGTTGAAAAAAACGCCTCCCTTGCGGAGGCGTTTTTTTACGGCCATCAAAAAGCGAAGGCTGGTTTTATCAGCGACTCATCATGCTTGCCGCCTGCTCCGTCGCTTCAGTCGTTCGAGTCGCCAGCTTGCGCACTTCGTCAGCTACCACCGCAAAGCCCCGCCCAGCTTCCCCGGCACGTGCAGCTTCAATCGCGGCATTGAGCGCCAGAAGGTTGGTTTGGCTGGCAATGCTCTGGATAGTGCCGACTATCTGGGTCAGTTGAGTGATGTTCTCTTCCAGGTTTTTCTGATGCTGTGCTTCGGTGTCGCGAAGAGCATCCTGCTCATGCTTCAAATGCACATCCACCAACGCACCGACCACCCTCAGCGGAATACCTTCGGGATTGC
>NZ_LJRO01000340.1 GCF_001401155.1 Pseudomonas tremae | reverse complement strand
ATCCTGCTCAAGCTGCCGCACGTGCGTGAGTCCAAGAGCTATATCGTGATGGAAGAAGTGAAAGAGAGCCTGAACCTGCCGATTGCCGACTGATTGCGCTAGACCAGCACTTGTCGGGTGGAAGCCATATATTCGTGTATCTGCTTCTCTACCCGCGGGTGAATCAGTTCGACCGGGCGACGGCCATTCGGGCATGGCAGGCTTTCGGTGGTGCCAAACAGACGGCAGATCAACGGGCGTTCGTCATACACGGTGCAGCCCTGTGGGCCAAGG
>NZ_LJRO01000084.1 GCF_001401155.1 Pseudomonas tremae | reverse complement strand
TCGAGCGTGACTACTCGTTCAATGGCTGACGATCAGGGCATTACCGGTGGCGTATAGACCAGCGTAGTGCCCAATACCCAGAGCAGAAACAGCACCAGCGGCGTGTGGACCAGCAACTGCACGAACGAGAAACCGATCAGGTCACGTGCCTTGAGGCCCAGTACGCCCAGCAGCGGCAGCATGTAGAACGGATTGATCAGGTTGGGCAGCGCTTCGGCTGCATTGTAGATCTGCACCGCCCAGCCGAGGTGATACTGCAGGTCGTTGGCGACTTGCATCACGTAAGGCGCTTCAATGATCCACTTGCCGCCGCCCGACGGAATGAAGAAGCCCAGAATGGCCGAATAGACGCCCATCAGA
>NZ_LJRO01000388.1 GCF_001401155.1 Pseudomonas tremae | reverse complement strand
GAATCATGTATAAAGCGCTCATCAGCCTTCTCCGGGTACCGACTGGTCGGCCAGTGTGTTAATCATCGCAGACTTCAAAGCCTGCCGTTGACGCACCACATCGACCCTTTCATTCAAATCCTGACGGGTCATCAGATCGCTATCGCGCGTTTCTTTCAAGCCATTGGCCCGCGAGCAAACGCGCTTTTGCATCCGCGGCAAACACCGCGTCGAGCCCTTCGACCGCAGTCACAGGCTCATGATTCAGAACCTCCTCGATAATACCGGCGATTTCCAGGTAACGGATACGCCCATCGAGGAATGCAGCGACAGCCACTTCATTGGCTGCGTTAAGCATGGCAGGCGCACTGCCTCCAGCCTCTGCCGCATGACGCGCTAACCGCAGG
>NZ_LJRO01000237.1 GCF_001401155.1 Pseudomonas tremae | reverse complement strand
AAATGATACTTTTTACAGTTGCGTAGGCACTGCCAGCCATTCCCCGAGCGCCTGCTGATACTCGCCAGCGGCCTTGCTCAAATGCAGCCATTGGTCAACGTAGTTTTTCCAGGTCACATCATCGCGGGGCAACAGGTAGGCCTTTTCGCCGTATTGCATGTACGCGGTCGGGTTGACCGCACACAAGCCAGGCATACGTTTCTGCTGATAAAGCGCTTCGGAGGCATCGATGATCATCACGTCAGCCTTCTTGTCC
>NZ_LJRO01000444.1 GCF_001401155.1 Pseudomonas tremae | reverse complement strand
TAGCAACGCCATCGCCAAGCTGCCGATCTTCGAGCATTTCTCATTCGACCTGGAAATGCTCTACGGTAGCGTGGATGGGCAGAAGTTCAGCATGGAGCGTCCCACGATCCAAGCACGGCATTCGCGCAAATACTTTGCCCGTGGCAAGGGCGTGGTGGCCTACACAATGCTGTGCAACCATGTGCCGCTACAAGGCTGGGTAATTGGCGCGCATTAATATGAGGCCCATCATGCCTTTGACGTGTGGTACCGCAATACCTCGAACATCGTGCCGAGAATGATCACCGGCGATATGCACAGCATCAACAAGGCCAACTTTGCCATTTTCGACTGGTTCGGCGGGGTATTTGCACCGCGTTTTACCGACGCCAACGCTCAACTTAAGGAGTTGTACTGTGTCGATGATCTGGCTCTTTATGAAAAATACCTCGTAAAACCAGTGGGTCAGATCGCCCTGCAAGCCATTGAAAGCGAAAAAGAGGGCATTGACCAGATCGTGGCCACACTGGCATTGAAAGACATGACGCAAGCGACGCTTATCCGCAAAATATGCACCTACAGCACGTCCAATCCCACGCGGCGTGCGGTCTTCGAGTACGACAAGCTCATCCGCAGTATTTACACATTACGCTACCTACGCGACCCACAGTTGCAGCGCAACGTGCATCGCTCGCAAAACCGCATTGAGTCATACCACCAGTTGCGTGCAGCCATTGCCCAGGTTGGCGGCAAAAAGGAACTGACGGGGCAGACGGACCTAGGGTTAGAAATCAGCAACCAGTGCGCCCGACTGGTTGCTAACGCCATCATCTACTACAACGCGGCCATCCTTTCACGGCTACTGGAGCGCTGCCAGGGTAAAGCCAAGGCGCTGGCACTCATCAAGTCAACATCACCGGTGGCCTGGCAGCACCTACTATTGGGCGGACATTACACCTTCGAGGATGGTGGCAAAATGCTGGATTTGGATACTTTGCTAGAGGGTGTGGATTGGGGGTGACGGAAATTTCGGCGGTT
>NZ_LJRO01000283.1 GCF_001401155.1 Pseudomonas tremae | reverse complement strand
CAGCAGCGACTCACCGTTCAAACTCAGCAACGAACATCTGGCTGTCGAGCACAACGGTGTGCGCCGCTCGCATCTGGCGATACGCCGTGGCAATGCGCTTTACCTCAAATGGCAAGGCGACCTACACACCATCACCCGACTTGACCCCATCGCGCAGGCCGATGCCAGCGATAGCCAGCATGGAGGCCTGACAGCCCCCATGAATGGCAGCATCGTGCGCGTGCTGGTTGAAGTGGGTCAGACGGTCGAGATCGGGGCGCAACTGGTGGTGCTGGAGGCCATGAAGATGGAACACAGCATCCGCGCTGCCAGTGCCGGCGTTGTCACAGCGCTTTACTGCCATGAGGGAGAGATGGTCAACGAAGGCGCAGTACTGGTGGAACTGACCTGACCACCAGCGACGGCCGCACACGAAAACGCCCTGAACAGTCAGGGCGTTTTTACGCAGCAGAGAAAGGCTTAGTAGTAAGCGTTTTCTTTCTGCGTATGGTCGGTCACATCGCGAACACCCGACAGCTCGGGAATGCGCTCAAGCAACGTACGCTCGATACCTTCCTTCA
>NZ_LJRO01000098.1 GCF_001401155.1 Pseudomonas tremae | reverse complement strand
GCGCCCCGCCAGCACCGCGTCGGCAGGTCCGCGCAGTGGTGGCGCATTCGGCTTTTACATGAACTGAAAGGGAATGGCCATGAACCTTATCTGCGCTATGTCACGCCCGCCGGTTCTGATGCTTTTATGTCTGCTGGCAGGCTGCAAGACCCACCTCGACCCAGTGAGCTATTCACCGGATTATGCGGCGATCACCCGTGCCGATGGCCGTGTGGAGCTGGTGCCCCAGGCCTGCGTGCAACCAGCTGCACAGGACGAGATCGGTGTAGGTGAGGATTTTCAGCCATTGTTGCCGCCGGGCTGTGCCAGCAACCTGATTCTGCTGCAAATGGTCGAGCAGCGCGCAGATGTCATGCACGGCCGTAACACCGGGCCTGTCATGGCTGCACCGGTCGGGCGCGCCGCGCAGGTTTACATCGACGGGTATGACCGCGAAGAGCTACGTCGGCGTCAGGCAGAGCAACAGGCCAGCACCGACACACAGGAGGCCCGATGACCTCAGTTAGCGTCAATCAGCCCCAGTTCACGAGCCTGCTCGGCGCGGTCCGGTATGGCCTTGACGCGCCGGGCTTCGGCGATCAGCTTGCCGCGTTCGGCCTTGGGGATGTCGTCGAAGGTCATGTTTTTGAGATCTTTCTCTTTTCCGGCC
>NZ_LJRO01000412.1 GCF_001401155.1 Pseudomonas tremae | reverse complement strand
AGATGTGTATAAGAGACAGGCACATAATGATGCGCCGTCTGGGAGGTAGCACGGGCGACACCGCCGGGGCGCTGCTCGAACTGTTGGAGCTGGCAGTCCTGCTGACGCTGGCGCTGCTTTGACAGCCCTGCCAATGCTTTGTTGACAGCTTTTACCGGCAGCGCGTAGCTTCGCGATTCGCAGGTAAAACCATGTAACAAAGTGCAGGGAGCTTAACCATGACATCGATCTGGCGTACCAGCGGCTGGGTTCTGCTGGGCAGTGCGTTGATCCTTGCGCTTTCGCTGGGCACGCGGCACGGTTTCGGCCTGTTTCTGGCGCCCATGAGCGCGGATTTTGGCTGGGGGCGTGAG
>NZ_LJRO01000110.1 GCF_001401155.1 Pseudomonas tremae | reverse complement strand
CGCAAGCTCGACGCCGATCAACGCCGCACCGCATGGTTGTTGACCCACGGCGAATGGCAAAAATGCCTGCTGATCAGCGAGTCTGCGGTATTCGCCCTGTTGATTCATCATTACATCCCGGAAAACCGCGCCCTGCGACGCTGGCTAACGCAAGACGTGCTGCCCGCATTGAGCGCCCGCCCCGTTGATATCAACAACGACGGCCCCACTCACTGCCAAATGCAGTGGCAGGGCACAACCCTGAGTACGCTGCAATGGCGCGGGGATATCTGGGTGAAGTTGCGCGACATGCCGGAAATCGTTCAGGTCCAGACGACCGGCAAGAAAGATGGCTGGCTGAAACGCCTGAAGTTGCTGGGCAAACGGGCTGCTTGAGCGCTTCAAACAGGCTCTGTACAAAAAGTGGCCACGCTGGCCGACTTTTCGTACACAGCCTACGGT
>NZ_LJRO01000195.1 GCF_001401155.1 Pseudomonas tremae | reverse complement strand
ACCTGTTTCTGATCCCTTCGATGGACCTCGAAGCCGACCTGCGCTTTACCTCAGGTTCCACCGATTACAGCCTGGCGTGGATCCTGCTGACCTTCCTGGGCCTGTTTGGTGTGCACCGCATGTATCAGGGCAAGTGGATCACCGGCATTATCTACCTGTGCACGGGCGGGTTGTTTCTCTTGGGGATTCTGTATGACTTCTGGACCCTGAATGACCGTAAGCGTCCGAACTACACCGCCTTGCAACTCAAACCTTCATCCGTTTAAACCACTGATTCACATGCTCGCAATCAAAGACCGCAGGAT
>NZ_LJRO01000243.1 GCF_001401155.1 Pseudomonas tremae | reverse complement strand
AGAATATCCTGGCTTAAATTAGTTGAAATTGTCAATGCATCAATGGTGCTTAAGTGCGGTACTAGTTCACTGCTACCGTTCTTTTTTGACCAATTGGCTGGGTAGCTAAGAGTTATATTTGCGTCCACTGCACTTTCAGTGAGGTTAACATGCCTAGCACTATACTCCACATGTTTGAAACCATTGCCAAAGAAACGATCTTTAGCGGGCCCCAAATGATTTTCTATATTGCTAAAACTAAGGTCTTGCATGGATACATTCCTTATAAACCATTCTTTGCTGCTTTTGAGGTTTTTCGACTGCGGAAGCTATACAGCTACCAATTTTTATAAAAATGGTGGCTCTGTGTGGCCTTTGGGACGGATTTGGTTCCATGCAAACGTAGGTCAACGCCAAAGCTTTATTTGGCGCAGTTGGCCAAAGCGTTCTTAAACGGCGATCGGTTGGGGCACGTCAGGGAGCAACGAAACATCAAACGCGCGACGCCTGGGTGAACCGCCCCGGGTTT
>NZ_LJRO01000306.1 GCF_001401155.1 Pseudomonas tremae | reverse complement strand
GCCCATGCAGGTCTGATTGCAGTGGATGGTTTGCGAACCGGCTTGATGCCGGTTCGTTCGTTTACAAGGTGGCTCCCGCCGCGCCTGCCTTGCTCTTGAGCGCTGCTTCAAGGCGGTCAATGAACAGGCGCACCCTGTGAGGAACGCGCTGGCGTGTTGGCAGCACTGCCGTGACAGACAGCTGTTCGGGCATGGCATCTTCGAAGTCCACCTGCTGAAGGCTGCCTTCGTTGATTTCCTGTCGGACATCCCAATAGGTCAGCATGGCCAGTCCCATACCTTGTTTACATGCCGTGCGCACGGCCTCGACGCTGTTGGCAGAGAAGGGGCCCTGAGCGCGAATGGTGATGGGCTCGCCGTTTTTTGTGAACGACCACCAGGGCATTGCGTGCAAGGCAATGCACGGGTGGTGTCTGAGTTCCTCCAGTAGCGCTGGTTTGCCGTGCCTCGCCAGGTAGTCTGGGCTTGCAC
>NZ_LJRO01000421.1 GCF_001401155.1 Pseudomonas tremae | reverse complement strand
ATCCTCGCATGCTGTGGCCTGATACGTTGTCTATCGGTCCGGATGGCTACCTGTATTTCATCGTCAACCAATTGCACCGTCAGGCCGGTTTCAATTCGGGCCACGACAAGCGTGCAAAACCTTATAGCCTGCTACGCGTGAAAGTCGACGCTGCGCCTGCCCCCACTCATTGATCGAATTGAATACCGGAGCATTGATAATGAATACACCTGCAAAGCCGTTGGCCTTGATCGCCGTTCTGAAAGCCGTTGCCGGCAAAGAGTCTGCATTGAAAGAAGCATTATCAGCACTGGTGGAGCCCTCCCGATCAGAGCCGGGCAATATCGAGTACACAC
>NZ_LJRO01000251.1 GCF_001401155.1 Pseudomonas tremae | reverse complement strand
TTCGCCGGCGACCTGAGCGGGTTCATTGACGAGCACCTGGAAAAAATCGACCGCAAACGCCACGTCGTCCTCGCCGTGCCCCAGTTCAATGGCCTGGCGACACTGCTGACCGGCACCGACATCATCGCCACCGTGCCTGACTATGCTGCGCAGGTGCTAACAGCCGCTGGGGGCGTTCGGTCTGAAGACCTGCCGATCGAGACGCGTACGTTTGAGCTGCACATGGCCTGGAGGGGGGCGCAGGATAATGATCCGGGCGAGCGTTGGTTGAGGTCGCGGATTCAGATGTTTTTTGGGGACCCTGAGAGTCTTTAGGGGCTTCGCGCATGCTTGTTAGCTGGTCATTTCTGCGTTTTTCTAGCCTCGAATAGCCATTTACTTCCAGCTAATTGCTACATTTGGGGCAAATTTGAGGGCATGGTTTGGATGGTTTAAAAAGGATGCCCCCAGCCTGAGGCCAAGCAGGCTATTGATGAGGGTGAATGGACTGAAGAAGATTGAGCCCTCAGCCCTACCCCGTATCAATGGCCG
>NZ_LJRO01000262.1 GCF_001401155.1 Pseudomonas tremae | reverse complement strand
TTGAAGTTCAGGCGGTTGCCGGCAGCGTCATAGCGGAATGCTTCGCCCTCGAAACGTTTTTCGGGGTTGTGCTCGAGCAGTCGGCCGTTAGCTTCGTATTCATAGCTGACTTCGCCGCGCAGCTTGTCGAGGGTGCGGCTCAGTTCGCCAGCCAAAAAAGAGTGTTACTGGACAAGCTGCGCTAGCTTGCATTATAAATGGCTAGTTTTTTAAAGTTAAACGTAGGTGGTTCTCCACTTTTCATTGTCTTGAAATTCCCGCTTCTGTATTTTGCATGCGTTATCGGTTATCGAGAAAGTCAGTCTGTATGTCTGGCTCAGTCCATGTTTTTTCTTATATATGACAGTTGCCTTCTTTTGTGAGGAAATTTCTAGCTTCACCGAGTTTTGCTCAAACTCATATTCAGGATGCGCGCTGCACACTAGATTTTCTAATCTGTCATAGTTTCTGCCTTTTCTAGTAACATGAGCAGAAAAAATTGCTAGTAATTCGGTATGAGCACGCTCATCTATGTCAGATGAATCGTTTTCCACATCCCTCATCGCTCTTTTGTGTTTGTAAAATCCAAGTTCCCAGTTGCACAATGCAGTTGAAAAATCACGAAATGATTTCTCTACAATTTCCTCGTTGAGAAATGTATCGCTTTTAGTTTTTGAACTCTGTTCCATCGATTAACTTCCCGTTACGGTAAAAGTCATAATAAATATCAGTGGGTCGCGTGCCGCCATTTGCATATTTAAAAGCGATTTCGATGTCAACTGGACCATTCGTCTTCACCTCGTTAGCAATAGTCCTTTCAAAGTCTCTGAATAAACCTCGGTTAACTTTTGATAACTGCGGAAACACCCCGTCCTTGCCTCCCGAGCCGCCTAGAAGCTTAGCGATTATGTGCCCAGCATCATCATTTGCATTACCAAGGCTTCTCGCCCAGCTTCGTGATGAAGCGTTTGTAGCAGTACCGCCTTTTTTGATGTCATCCTTGGTAATTGTGGCCGTCGCTCGCAACGGCTGTCCTGCAGGTCCTCGCGTAACACTCGCGTTGACGCACCAGCCTAACGGATCAACCCACCTATAAGGGTTAGGCGCATACAGGTAGAGATTATCCCCACCACTCAGCCCAATCGGATCTTGCGTTGCAAACCGCCCGATCTCCGGATCGTAATACCGAAATGTATTGTAGTGAAGCCCTGTCTCGACATCGAAATA
>NZ_LJRO01000486.1 GCF_001401155.1 Pseudomonas tremae | reverse complement strand
CGAGAACAACAAGGTGCTGACCCTGACCAGCACCTTTGGCTATGACGACTGGGGTCAGCAGGTCAGTGAAACAGGGCCGGACGGGGTGGTGGCATACAGCTTGATGAACCCGTTTGGCTGGCGAACCGGAGATGGCCACTATATGCCGACTCAAAGCAGTTGGCAGCAAGCACGTAACGACCCCGACAAGCACTACGGTCGGGTAGAGAGCAAACTCAACCTGCTCGGCAAGCCTGACGCAGTGGAGCGCTTTGATCTGGACAGGCAGAGCATGGGCAAACAGCTTTATCGCTACGACGGCCTGGGTCGTATGGTTGAGGAAGTCAGTGTCTTGGGCCATATCGGCAGCTATCGCTACGATACTTTCGACCGTATGGTCGAGAGCACACTGCCTAATCATGACAAGGTTTTGCGCAGTTATGCCGCGCACAGCATCGCCGAACTGGCCAGTGGAGTAACTGTTCAGTCTGCCTATGCTCGCCTTGCCGCAGTCATTGCCGGAGAGCAATCGTTCGACGGACTCGGCCGCCTCATCCAGCTCCGGACGGGTGGGCGCATCGAAAATTATCGCTACAACAGCAGCCACCTGAGAATCAGCGAGCGCATCACGCCCAGCAATGCCTCCATTCATTACACCTATGATTTGGGCCTGACCGAAGAGCCGATCCGCACGCAGTCACCCGATGGCGACGTCAGCTTTGAATATGATGAAAAAAGCGCACGTATGCTGAAGTCAGTCAATAGAGAGGGGGAACGCAGCTATACATACGACGCCGCAGGGCATCTGCAACAGAATATCTGGAAGGCACGCGGGCAAACCTGGGCCACCCGGTACACTAACTCGCTACTTGGCAGGCAACTGCAACGCACGGATGCCAGCGGCATCAGAACTGTTTACAGCCATGACAACTTCGGGAGAGTAAGCAGCGTCATACAAGGGCAACTGCAAGCAGCATTCAGGTACGACTCGCTGAGCCGCACCACTGGCACACGAACCACCGACATGATGTCCGGGGCCTATCTGGACACCGTTGTCGAATACGATGAACACTCGCGGGAAACACTGCGCACCCTGAACATGAGCGGACGCCCTGCCCGCACTGTTCGTCAGGTATGGAGAGCTGACGATCAACTGCTCAGCCGACACCTTCAGGAGGCTGGCAAAAGTCTGTTACTGGAAGAGTTCACCTACGACAATCGTGGAAGGCTGATGCAGTTCAGCTGTTCGGGGGCGACGCTGCCGCGCAACAGGCAGGGGCGTAAAATAATCAGTCAGCTGTTTCGTTTCGATACGCTGGATAACATCGTTGCCTCCATTACCCACTTTATCGACAATTCCAAAGAAAGGGCGGATTACCAATACAACGCGCCCGTTGATGCCTGTCAGTTGATGCAAATCAGCTACTCACTCACGGAAGGCATACACACTATTCGTGACTATATTCCCAAGATCAGCTTTGTCTACGACGACGACGGCAACATGCTCAATGATGAGCAGGGCCAACAGTTGATTTATGACAGCCAAAACAGACTGATGAGTGTCAGAAATAGCAGCGGTCTTTCGGTCAACCGGTATGACTATGACGGACACAATCACCTTACAACAGTCACGCAAGGCAGTGACGCTGCCACGTTGCGTTTTTATGAAGGAGATCGACTGAGCAACACGGTACAGGGTCAGGCCAGAACTCACTACCTGAGCGACGGCGATACACCCCTTGGCCAGCAACAGGTCGGTGACACGGCCAGCACAGCATTGCTATTGATGACTAATGCGAGCAACAGTGTCATCGGCGAAATCCAGCAATCAGAATTGCGCACGGCTGTTTATAAAGCTTATGGCGAACGCAGCAGTAATGACGGTGAGTTGCAAAGCCTTCTGGCATTCAATGGCGAAGTACGCGATCCGTCCTGCGGCTGGTATCTGCTGGGCAAGGGCTACCGCGCTTACAACCCTGAACTGATGCGTTTTCACAGCCCGGACTCGATGAGCCCGTTCGGGGCGGGCGGGCTCAACCCTTATGGTTACTGCATAGGCAATCCGATTGCCTTTCAGGACCCGACCGGGCATAGCGTGGGTCAGCTTTATTACAACCAGCACGAGACCGATGGACTTGCCATCGCACTTACCTGGGGTTTTGCAGCGATGGGCATTGCCTTCTCGGTAGCCTCATTTGGTGCGCTTTCGCCTGTCATGATGGCGGTCGTGGGTGTAGGGATAGCCACTGAGATCGCATCCGCAAGTATGATCACTGTCAGCCTGGCAACTAGCGACCCGGAGAAGGCCGATAAAATGTTTAAATACGGTGTTGTGCTGAGTATGGCAAATGGCGTACTAGGTTTTGCGGGAATGAGTAAGTG
The DNA here is from genome assembly GCF_001401155.1 of Pseudomonas tremae. Classification (GTDB taxonomy): domain Bacteria; phylum Pseudomonadota; class Gammaproteobacteria; order Pseudomonadales; family Pseudomonadaceae; genus Aquipseudomonas; species Aquipseudomonas tremae. The sequence goes on along the minus strand of NZ_LJRO01000486.1, from coordinate 57,937 downwards.
GGGGATGAAAGTCGCTTCTAGAAAAGCAAGTATTGCATATAAAAACGTTTTTGAAATTGAAAATATGCCTTACGATTTCAAAGGCCTGAAAATGGGAAAAAACGGTGTAGTGAGACACAATCCGCTGTACAAAAACAGCTCGACGCGTGAACACGTGAACAGCCTATTTCCTGTAACAGACGCGAATAACACATTGAATAGAGCCACCCAAACAACACCACACGCATCGATAACACAGGAAATCGTGTCTAACGTTGCTCCTCAACCACCAAAAACACCCGCTACATCACCCGCTTCCACACAAACGACAGAATCGATACAGCAAGCACAAACGAGCCCCAACAATAAAGAATTTAAACATCACGTAGAGATTAGGAGCGGAATGAACTATGCCGCCTCCCACCCACTCCCAGGCCAATCCACTTACAAACGTTAGTGCACAACGACACATACACCTGCATCAATTTATGAAGCAGGTGTATCACGATTCACCACCTAAAAAATCACCTACGAAAATTCCCACAATAGAAGAGGAAAAACCCCTACCAAAACAAGGAACCTTCCTATTCCACCACCCCGCCAACCCGCCTAACCTGCACGCCGCCTGTAGGACCAAACCTACAAATGTTTCACATCATCCTTACAGGCACTGCTGCGGTTTACTCAAGCAATAAGTAAACCCGTAAATACGTCTATCGACTCGGTAACGCAGATGACATGCGCCATCCCGAGACATTCATTTACAAAGGAATTACAAATGAAACGCACTTTGCTCGCCCTGCCATTAACCCTGCTGATGGCCGCTGCTGCTCCTGCTTTCGCCAATACTGGCAATATAAGCTTCATCGGTAATATCACGTCGGCCACGTGCAGTATTCAGATAGTAGACCCGATCACCGGTCAGCCGGGTAATGGCCAGATCAACATCGGCACTGTCGCCGCCAGCCGCTTTACCGCCCCTGACCAAGAGGTTAGTGGCAAAGATTTTGCCCTGCGATTCACTCCAGGTTCAGGCTGCAGCTATACAAACTACGTCGCCAATGTGACGTTTACCGGGGCGGCAGATTCATCGGGCCAATACTTCAAATTCAAATCGCAAAACGGTTCCGCAACCAATGTCGTTGCGGTGTTGAAAGACAACACTGGCACAGTGATAGAAAACGGCAAACCATCCGTTGATTACCCGTTGAGCGCCACCGTTGCTACCGACATGAAGTTCTCCGTCATGTTCCGCTCTACAGATGCAGTAGTAACCCCTGGTTCAACAGAAGCAGACGTGGGTTTCTCCGTCGCCATAAACTGACACACGTCCCTGCTCCCTGCCCTCGCCTGAGGTGCAGGGAGCACGCTTGATGACACAGGTATTACATATGTTTTCGGAAAGACTGACGGTTCACGCGCGAACCTTATCATTTGCCGCTCTGAGCAGTCTCTTAATGCTCGGCTTTCAACCGTCCAGCCATGCAGCCCTTGTAGTCAGCGGCACCCGGGTGATTTTCGACAGCGACAAACGCAGCGTGTCGCTGATCATTTCCAACCCCAGCAAGGATCACTATGCGGTGCAGACCTGGGTCAACACTGCGGCAGACGACACCACCACCGCAGTGCCCTTCCTGACTTCCCCGCCCCTGTTCAGGCTGGACCCTAAGAAAGAACAACAGCTGAAGATCAATGGCTTGCCCAACAATCTCCCCAGAGATCGGGAGTCGCTGTTCTACTTCAACGTTCAGGAGATCCCTCAAGCGGATACACAGGGGTCGGGCAATGTCCTGAATATCGCGTTGCGGACCCGGATAAAGCTGTTTTACCGGCCCACCGAGCTCAAGGACAACCCGGTTGCACGCCTGAAAGATCTGCAATGGTCTATCAGCCAGACCGATGGCAAGACACAGTTACGAGTGGAAAACCCTACGCCATTCCACGTGTCCTTCACACGCTTTGACGTGAAGGCCGCACTCACAAGCCTTCGACTCAACAGCCCGACAATGGTGGGGCCATTTTCCAGCCAGTCCTATCTGCTCGACGGCCTCAAGCCAGGACCTGACATACAGGTGACCTTTGCCGCCATCAATGATTACGGCGGCGTCACTCCGGATATAAACGCCACGGCCCTGCTCAAGCCATAACCCCGCCGCACACTGCCAGGAACACCCCAATGCTTTTCCACATCGGACCATCGCGTCCGGGTAGCCGCTTGCGCCTGACTTTCCTGTTTATTGTCAGTAGTGGCGTGCCCGCGTTGCAGACAGCCGCCGCGCAGGCAGCACAACCCGTCAAGTTTCAGTCCGGCTTCATGCGTCAGGACAGCATGCAGAACAGCGCCACCGCAGAAATGGCGCTGGCCAGCCTGAGCAATGAGCGAAGCCTGGCACCTGGACGCCATCTGGTCAGCCTGTTCGTCAATCTTAAATACGTCGACGAGTACGAGGTCGAGTTTCTGGCCCACCCCGAGGATGGTCGCTTGATGCCATGCCTGTCGTCCCTTTGGCTGGGCGAATGGGGCGTGCGTCTGGACGGCCTTTTGGAGCCGCTTGATACGCAAAATGTCTGTTTTGACCTGCTGTCACGCATACCCGGTGCATTGATCGACTTCGATACAAGCAAGATGGCAGTGTCGTTATCGATCCCGCAAATTGCCATGCGCCGGGACGTGGCGGGTCACGTCGACCCTGCGCGCTGGGATTCAGGTATCAACGCTGCTTTCGTCAACTATCAGGTCTCAGCGCAGCAAGGCAGCAGTCGATATGGCGGCAGCCAGACCAGTGACGATATGTATCTCAACGGCGGAATCAATCTGGGCGAATGGCGACTGCGCAGCAGCCAGTCTCTGCGTCAGGATCCGGATGGCAAGCGACAATGGACGCGCGCTTACACTTATCTGCAGCGCGATCTGCCAGGCACTAGCGCCAACCTGACAATTGGGGAAACCTCCACGCCTGGCGAGGTATTCAAGAGCCTGCCGCTCAAGGGCATGGTCGTTGCAACCGATCTCGGCATGCTACCGGATGTGCTGCAAGGCTACGCGCCGATCATCCGCGGCGTCGCCCAGACCCGGGCCAAACTTGAAATTCTGCAAAACGGGTATCCGGTCTACTCGACCTATGTCAGCCCTGGTCCTTATGAGATCAATGACCTGTCGATTACCGGCGGCAGCGGCGAACTGGAGATTGTCCTGACCGAAGCTGACGGCCTGGTTCGACGGTTTACCCAGCCGTATTCCACGCTGAGCAACCTGCTGCGCAAGGGCGTCTGGCGCTACAGCGCTGCTATCGGGCGCTACAACGCCGCCAATGGCACGGCCGGCCCGCCACTGTTACAAGGCACGCTGACAATGGGCCTGGGTCAAAAAATCACCGTGTACGGCGGCGTGCTGACGAGCGACTTCTACCGCGCAGGCAATATCGGCATCGCCCGTGATCTTGGCGCGCTTGGAGCCTTGGCGATTGACATGACCCACGCCAGCACCGATATCGACACCCAGCCCGACGGCAGCGTCAATGGCATGAGTTACGCCATCAAATACGGCAAGGCATTTCAAACCGGAACCAGTCTGCGCTTCGCCGGTTATCGCTATTCGACTGAAGGCTATCGTGACTTTGACGAGGCGGTTCGGGAGCGCAGCCGTGATTCAAACTATCGTGGCAGTCGACGCAGCCGTCTGGAAGCCGCTGCGTTCCAGAATCTGGGGAATGCCAGCTCACTGAGCCTGTCCTTGTCTCAGGAAGACTTCTGGAACACTACTTATCAGCAGCGCCAGTTCCAGCTCAATTTCAACACGCAACTCAAGGGTGTCAGCTACAGCCTGTACGCCTCGCAGTCATTGAGCGATGAGCGCTCAGGCTCCGAAAATGACCGCCAGGTCGGCATCAGCGCTTCGTTCCCTCTGGATCTGGGGCACTCCAGCTCCGCCAGCATGAGCTACACGGATAGCGGCGGAAAACATAGCCAGACAGCGCGCTTGAGCGGCAGTGCCAGCCACGGCCGCCTCGGATATAGCGCGGCCCTGAGCAATGATCAGGACAGCAGGCAATCAGCGTCCCTTTCGACATCCTGGCAAGCGCCCTTTGCCAGCGTGGGCGCTGGCGTGACTCAAGGCAACGACTACCGCAGCGTCTCGATGAACGCGAGCGGTGCGATATTGCTGCATGAGGGCGGTTTCGAGTTGGGGCCTTATCTGAGTGACACGTCAGCGCTCATCGAGGTGTCCGGTATTTCCGGAGTCGGTGTGACCAACGCGCCCGGAGTCAAAACCAATGAACGCGGTTTCGCACTGGTGCCCTATATGCGTCCGTACCGGGTCAATTACCTGGCACTGCAAACCGACGACCTGGGTCCGGATGTGGAAATCGACAACGGCGCCGCTCAGGTCATCCCGCGACGCGGGGCAATCGTCAAAAGCACCTTCTCCGCCCGAACGGTCAATCGACTAGCCCTGAGGATCTCATCCGCAGAAGGTTTACCGCTGCCGTTTGGCGCACAAGTCACTGACCTCGACGGCATTCTGCAGGGCGTCGTCAGTCAGGGCGGGCAACTCCTGCTTTCCATCGACAATGAGCCACAGACGCTGAATGTCCGCTGGGGCGAGCAAGAAGATCAGCGCTGCAAAATTGCCCTGGACCCGCAGGGCATGGAGCAGAAGCAGGGTTATCGCCTGCAATCACTGGTATGTCGCTAGGGCCGCAACACGAAAGCAGCCTATTTACGCACCGTTTCAATACAGGTTCTCATGCATGAAATCATTATTACGCACGGGGTGGGCTGCGCTCGCCCTGATTGCCGGGGCACACACGGGACTCGTTCAGGCACAAAGTTTCTGTGCGATCCGGCCGGCGGTTGGTACGCTCAATTACCACATCAACGTCGGCACGTTATATGCCCCTAAAGACGCAAAGGCCGGGGCGGTAATCGGCATGGCTGATCTACCGTTTTCCATTAGTTCCAGCGAAAGCGGGAACGTTTATTGCGTTAACGACGGGCACACATTGACCTTCAACAGCAGAGCGATCAACCCGCCCTTTGCGGGAACGCTACCTCCGGTAAACGGCGAGGATGTCTCGGGAAAAGTGCTGGATACCGGCATCCCGGGCATCGGCGCAATCATCAAGCTCGAGCACCCTTTCGACGGGGTGGCCGCTGGCTCTTTCATTCCGCTGGGGAAGCTGCCCACTGTGCCCTTCAACGCTCAGATGCAATATAACCTGCCCGCACCACTGTTCATGCAGAATTTGCAGGGCAGCGTGACACTGGTCAAGACGGGGGTGATTGCACCTGGCCCGCAGGTCATAGGCAATCAAATGTTCTATGCCGCACTCTCGGCAATTTCTGGCCGGGCTTTTGAAGTCCGCCTGTCCGGAACGGTGATGCAGGCCCAATGCGGTGCGTCGGCGGTCAGTGATGACCCGGTGAAGCTCGGCGACTGGCGTGTTTCGGACTTCAAGGGGCCGACCAAAGGGACGCCGCCCGTAGCATTCAACATTCGACTGGGAGCGTGTGAAGCGGATCCGGGAGACGTCAACATCGCATGGGCGAACATCCGCCTCGATGGCGTCAGTGGCTCAATGCCCGTGCCCGGCACTCCAGGCGGCTTTACGCTGACCAGCGATTCGACGGCTGGCGGCGTAGGCATTCAGATCATGCGCAGCGATGGACTTACACCGGTTGCGCTAGGCGCAGATGTACCGATTGCGCCGGTAGCTTCGGGCACGACCATGCTGGACTTCAGTGCCCGCTATTTCCAGATTGACGACACCGTCGCTATTCAGGTAGGTGAAGCAAAAGGCGCGCTGAGTTTTACCATCAGCTTCCAATAAAACCAGCAGTTATCTGAATACCGGATCGTCAAGAGCCGGTTCAGCTAACAAGTGTCAAACTCAGCGACGGGAAGTTAGCTGGCGCTGCACCACTGGCAAAGCTGACGCTCACCCTCACGTCAAGCGCCTGATCGATCGTAAAGGCCTGAAAGACATTTTTCAGCACATCCACTATCACTTTCGAGTCAGTTATGTCGCCCGCCTGAACCGGATAGTCGTCAAGGATCACCTGCGTGTTACCGACGCCCAGCAATGTGATAGTTACACGCTGGCCGGGTGCCATGAACGCCCATTTTTCCAACGAAAACGTTGCATAGCCTTCGATGAGGGTCAGACTGAGTTGCCGGACGACACCCACAGGCCGCGTGCACTGAACAGTCGGCCACTTGTTGTTAGCCATAGACTGGACAGTCAGACTATGCAGCTCCGATGTGGCAGGATCACTGCCGGCGACCTGATAATAAACCGGAATACACTTGCCCATATGCTGAACGATGCAGGTCGACGGAATGCTGAACCGCAGACCGCTCGCATCGGCAACTGTGGCGTGAAACGCCCCCTCGGTACCGGGAGTCGCCCACTGCACGGACAACACGTCTTCTGGCCTGATAATCGCATCGGATATGACCACAGTTGCGCCTCGCACGGCCCGTGAAGGGTCCAGCGTACTGCTGGAAGGCAAGCCCGACGCCTCTGCAACGCTGGGGCTGGGCAGATAGCGCGGGAGCGGCTGAACCTGCACTTGAAGCAATACTACAAGGGAGAAAGCAGACGAGTTGCCTGCACGGTCGGTGATTTGATAAAAAGCATAGCGCTCACCATCTCCACGCGCCCGGATTACACTGCCAGGAAAACTCAGGACAACAGAGCGATCGAGATCCTCTCGGTAGAGCGTGCGCCTCGAGACAATATTGTGTTCGCCGACATCGAACTGACCCTCGGTCCAGTACCAGGTAACGACATCTCCCGGCTTGCCGCCTAGATAAGACTCGATCAACCCGTCTGCCTCATCGCCGTTGTTTTCAAGATATTCAGCGGTAATCTGCGAGGTATCGAATTGCAGTTGACCCCGATCGTCGCCCAGTATCGGTTCAGTCAGATCGATGTTGACAGTCTGGTATTCCGAAGAGGCGAAATTGCCGAAATACTCCGTCACCTCATAATATAGTGAATGGGTTCCAGCAGTGAGATGAGATGCAGGAAAATCGAACAAAAGGTCGTCAACGGGAAGTGTCGGGTAAGTTGCCCCTGGCCAGGTTTTCTCATAGACCAATGTAATGTCGTCCCAGTAAACCCGAAGAACGACATTATAAGGAGCCATATTTTGGTAATCCCACGCGGGAATCTGTACCGGCAGTGGCTTATATGCATATTCCAAAGGTAACAACCCTTTTTCGTCCCATTTAGCATCGTCGGGAAGAAGAAAGGCAATGACAGGCGGTGGATATTTGAGATTCTGCCTGAAGAGCGTTTTGAATACGCTCCTCAGCCAGTGGCGAAGACGTTCATGCAGTCGAGTCGTTATCATGTCCAGATCCTTGAAATCTGCTTCCGCTTCGTGAACATCCATATTCACACCTGCGTACTTCAACACGTACGTGCCATTGCCGCGACTCGCAAAACTGCTAGTTGACAGTCCTGCCGATAAACTGATGTCTATAAAAAAGGAAGGTCATTATGACCTTCCTTTCGCCCTTCCTTTTTGTTTACCAGTTGTAGCGAATACCTATGCTCGCGCCCCACGGTTGCTCGATTTTATCGCCATTGCTGTGCTCGAAGTCGGCATGCACCTGCAAACGTTCCGACAGCGATGCAGCTACACCCAAACCCAACTCGCCACGCGAACCCGATAAATTGTTGTTGAAGACGTTGTCGTTGACGTGCACTTCGTTGTTTTTGGCGAACTCGTGAGCCCAGGCTGCACGCACATAAGGCTGTACCGTCCTGCTTTGGCCAAGATCGAAGTTGCGCCCGATCGTCGCACCGAGCTTGCCCACCAGCGAACGCGTCAGGTCGTTTTCGGCACGCATGCCGTTGTCCAGTTCATAATCCTTGCCTGCAACGACCACGCCGGCCAACTGGCTGTAGGGCTCGACAAAGTAACCCTTGTCCAGCTTGATATGGCGTCCGAACTCCAGCGACGCGCCGACACCCGAGTTGCTGTAATCGCCTTTTGTACGGGTGCCATCGCTCAGATTGACGCGGGCCTTGTTATTGAAACGGTTGAACTTGAGCACGCCGTCAAAGTAGTAGCCCGTGTCGCTGTCGAGCCACGTGCTGTAGGCACCGACATAGTAACTGTCTACTTCACCACTGGCGCCACGGTCCAGACTCAGGTCGGAAGTGCTCTGCCCTGCAATGACACCCGCCAGCCATTCTCCATCACCCAGCGGCAGCCTGCCATCAGCCCCCAGCGAAAAGCCCTGCTGAGTTTGCTGATAACCGAAACCCGATGCATCGGAGACATTCAGTCTGTTGCCATAGGTACGCATCCAGACACCCGCCTCTCCACCGCTATGACGCAACTCGCCCATGCGCGTACGCAGCGACGTCAGCTCGCCATACCATACAGTCGGTGCCGTGTTGAACAGCGCGACGACCGTTGCCGCAGCAGGGCTGACCTTGCGGGTCTGCGCGTCGAGATACCAGTCATTGGCACCCTGCTTGACCAGGTCGTACGACCAGGCACCCAGATCCACTGCCCCGCCCACCAGAGAAAAGTCTGCATCACCGGCAGCAGCGCGCACCACATGCAGGCTGGTGTCGGCAGACGGATCAGTGCCGGTGCTGCCAATCAGCAGCGAGTGACTACCGGTTGCACTGCCGGTGATGTCGAGAAAGTCTGCGCGCCCCGCGCCAAAATCCACATCCATGATGAATGTACCGTTGCCGGAAAGATTGGTTACCGACAGTGTGTAGAAACCGGCGGCATCGCCAAAGCGGACCGAACCGCTATTCATGGTCAGATCGGCCAGTGCGCTGCTGCCGATCATGGCCCATTGGGCACCCTTGTTGATGGCAACGCTGCGGGTGTTTTCCAGGCGCCCGGTCAGTACGGAGTTGTTGTCGAGCAGCACATCGGCGAGCGCACCCGACTCGGCAAGTACATCCCCCGCCATGCTGCTGTTGTCGAGATTTAGCGTGACGGTGCTCCCCGATTCGACCTGCACGTTGCCATTCAGACTGCTTGTCGACACATACATTACGGCAGTAGAGGCGCCGGTAACTTCCAGCATGTTGCCGTTGCCACCCGTAAGGCTGGAACCGTTGCTGACATCAATGGCCACAACGGAGCCCGGCAACCTTGAAAACACTGGGGCAATCCGGACAGCGGCCCCCGTCTGTCCGACCACCTGCGTGCTGTCCAGCTTCAGTGAAGCTGCTGTGTAGACGTCCTCGGAGCTGATGGCAACACCATTCACAGTGCCAACGATGCTGCTGGCACTGGCCTGCGCTGCACCGGCATTAAGGCGCAAACCTACGCCGTTTACGCCGGTGCCCTCCAATTGCGATCCCGTAAGCCCAAGCTGACTGAAATGCGTAACCAATGCACCGGCCAGTGCGCCACTGCTGGAGCTGTCGGTCAGGCTTACGCTCGAACCAGTTGTCAGGTTCTGCTGGCGATTTACAAGCAGGCCATTGCCGACGGTATTGGCAATAGTGCTGCCGGAGATTGTCGCAGTGCTGTTATTAACCTGCAGGCCATTAATGATTGCTGCTCCATTCACGGTCATCCCGGAGCCATTGCGAACGGCGGCAGACGCAATCGTAGACCCGGCTGAAATGTTCAGCGTGGAGCCTGTCGCGGTTATTCTGCCGTGCTGGCTTCCGCCATTCACATTCAGGGTTGCGCCATTGGACAAGGCGTAGTCGTTGGCAGGACTGGATGGGTCGATGTCTATCATTTCATTGATAACTGGAACAGGCGCAGCAACAAGGGCATTGCTGATTAATAGCAGGGAAACAAGCGATACAGTGTGAATTGTGACGGGCAGAAAATTTGATAGGACATACAGGTTGCGAGTCGGCATTAAGTACTTCCTTCGATATGAAAATCGCGTAGGTAAAATCGCCGACCTATACATATATTGACGGAGGACCTACAAACATGCCGCGAATCCTACAAGGATACTCCCACATATAATGCAGTCCCTTTCTGACAAGGCTGTAGGACCATTCCTACAGCCTTAACAGAGCGACCAAACTGCATACTTGCCAATCCCAACACATCAAGTTTTATTGGCGAGTGGTTATCTATAAAGCCAGCTGTCGCCCACCTGAATCGTAATGACGGACCTCATTGGGAAGTGCCCTCCACACCTGAAAGACTTGCACTGGCGCCACTCTCGCGTTTGAAGGCCTAGCCATCAAGTTCTTCCGAAGAATCAGCATTGGCAACCGCATCGCATTTGCCAGGAAACGCTTCCGAACATACACTCAAACCCGCCTTTCGAGAAATATAAACCTGTGTATGGCGTGTACCCAGCTGCCCGCTTTTTTTCGTTAAGGTGTAGGTGACTAGCCCACTACCAACACCGGGAGTGCCCGCAATCGGAACAATCGGTTCGACAAGCTCCGCGTAGGGAATAGTAAGCGAAATTCCCTCCACCCGATGAACCAGCGACAAAGTGATAGGAGGGAATTCAAAATCAGTACCGTCTATGGGAGAGGATGTATCCGTAGACGCGTATGCCTGCCATTTGATCGTGATTTCATCATCGACGTCCATATTAACTGTATCAAAGGGAATGTTGATCTTGATCCCCAGCCACGGCAATGAACAGCAATTGATGATCGGAACGGGAGTGGGAGGATCGGTCTTGTATCGGTCAGGAAACCCAACCTCCGGTAGCCCGGCCAGCTCGACAGCTTTAACAGCCACTTCGATATGACCTGACTCCTGCTCGTTCACACCGTTCCAGGTGCTGTAATAAATATGCAGTTTGTCGCTATAGCCACCGGCTTCTATGACAGTCCAGGGAATTTCAAACCGGATAATGTCGCCAACCCCCTCATTTATTATCTCTTTCTCGACGGAATGGGGTCTCAAATTACCCCAGTACAGTCGTAGAAGAACCCCTTGATCAAATGGATTGTTAGGCAATTCCGCCCAAGCAGACTGGCCTTTATCGGCAGGACCCAACACATTGTCTACCGGCGGAAATTCGCGACTTTTCACCGTTATAACGGGAAAGTTGGTATTGATCGGGCCTGGGGTTGACGGATCAGGTGCAGGGCCCGCCACAGTAAAGTCAACCCTGACGTCAAGATCAGGCGACGGTGTCGATGAAGTGCCACGCAGAACGTTATAGGCTACCTTGAAATCACGTCTGTCCAGCGCACCTTTTGCCGAAAGCACCTGCCAGCTTATCGGGAAAACCATAGGAAAAGCGCTCAACGGGAAGGGCGCGAGAGGCATGCTTTCCCAGATCACTTGTATCTGGTCAGAATCCTGGGGATTTAGATAGCTGGGCTCAGGAATCTCCAGCTCTACACCCATCTGAGCGTCGGCCCTGTCGATTTCACCATCCATGGCCAGGAAAACCTTCGGAGCCTGAAGCCCGTCTGGCTCAGGAGTCAAGTCATACTGTAATTCTGCTACCGCTGAAAACTGACCCAGATTACCGGTCCGATCAATATAGCGATAATAAATTCCGATTTTGCCCTGCACCAGATCTTTTATAAGCCCGGAGTCAATCTCGACGAGCGGGTCATCTTTTTTTGAAGCCTCTATCACGGTGACAGGCCTGCTCATTATCGGCGTGTAGTCTTGTTGAAAAGACGTGGCAACGACCTGCACCCAAGAAATAGCGATGGTGTCGCCCGCCAGCATGTCGCTGGAGTGCGGCACAGTAACGCCCAAAAAATCATTCGCGTTCAGATACGCCAGCGTCAAACCATCCCTGATCACTTCATCTGGAAGCACAGCCGCTGCGCCTGGCTGATTTCTATTAGGCGCCATATAATCCACCTCCAGCAAAAACGGGATGGAGGACACGGTATTACCAAACCAATTCATGTATTCATACCGCAGCACGTACAGTTTCCCATCGTTGATAAGACCCGGTGCTATGGCATAACTCAGGTCAGCGGACTCATTAAGTAAGTTCGTCGCCAACTCCAGCTCGTCAAGAAAGAAGGTAATTGTTTCGCCAAACCTCATCGTTACAGGTGCGGAGTCGGGAACCTTTACAATGAGCTCTTTATCCCACTGACTCACCGGCCACAGGTATCTATCGTCACCCGGGATCGGAGCCAAAACATCCCCAATATTCCCAACCTCCAGAACCGGCATCGTCGGTTCATCTGCCTGGAGACGTGCCTGGCGCCTGGCAAGCCACTCTTTCCGGGACTGAATTGCAGCTATTTCTTTTTCCTTGGGTGAATACATGTCTCGTTCTCCATAACGATAGAGTGCTGTCGGGTATTCGCAGCGATACAGAACCTGAGCAATAACAGGCATCAAGGTGTTGCGTCCTGTAAGTACCCTAGAGCCTTATTGACGTGTCGTGTTACTAGTAGAAGTACTAGCTGGACAAGCATCTTTTTATGGCGTACGGATCATTGCGGGTGCAATGGCCTTTCATCTGTATCAGTCTCGATACATTCATGACATCCGTCAGACATCGGCTACCGTCAACCTACCGCCGAGCCTCACGGCGAAGTAGCATGAGGGGCGGCGTTGATCTTCAACGGCAGCCACACGATGGCGACACAAGCAGGCGACAGACGCACCATGCAAGCACTTCCCGACAACACCCTCGATGCCACATTGACCGATCAACGCTGGAGCGTGCGGGCGCTGATTGTCGATGACGACGTAGCCATTCGCGAACTGCTTTGCGATTACCTGACGCGCTTCAATATCAATGCCCGCGGCGTAACCGATGGTGCGCAGATGCGCCAAGCCCTGAGCAATGAAACCTTCGATGTGGTGGTGCTGGACCTGATGTTACCCGGCGAAGACGGCCTGTCCCTGTGCCGCTGGTTGCGTAGCACCTCGGACATCCCGATCCTGATGCTGACCGCACGTTGCGAACCAACTGACCGGATTATTGGCCTGGAGCTGGGTGCCGACGATTACATGGCCAAGCCGTTCGAGCCACGCGAGCTGGTCGCGCGTATTCAGACCATCCTGCGCCGGGTGCGCGATGAACGCAGCGATCAGCGCACTACCATTCGCTTTGACGCCTGGCGCCTGAACAGTGTTCTGCGACAGCTGACAGCAGCCGACGGGCTGGTCGTGCCGCTGTCCAACGCCGAATTTCGCCTGTTGCGCGTGTTTCTCGAACGACCGCACCGGGTGCTGAGCCGCGAGCAATTGCTCGATGCAGCCCGAGGCCGTTCGATAGAGGCATTCGACCGCAGTATCGATTTGCTGGTATCGCGCCTGCGCCAGAAACTCGGCGACGACCCGAAGAATCCGCAGTTGATCAAGACCGTACGCGGTGAAGGCTATCTGTTCGATGCCAGGGAGCTGGGTTGATTCGCCGCTTCGACACACTGTTTGCACGGCTGTTTGGCGGCGCACTGCTGGCCATTCTGCTCGCGCACCTGCTGGCCTTCATCTGGTTCACGCAATACGGCATGCGTCCTGCGCCCAACGAACACCCCGACGCGCAACACACACAGGATGATCGAGGGCAGCGTCACCGGCCGCCACCAGGTGGTCCGCTGGTGCTGCTGTTCTCTCAGTTCGTCACCCTTATTGTTGCTGCCTGGTACGGCGCCAAGGCGCTGGCCCGCCCGGTCCAGCGCCTGAGCGAGGCCGCCGAGCGCCTGAGTGAAGATCTCGACAGCTCGCCTCTGGAGATCAGCGGCCCCAGAGAAGCCCGCCAGGCCGCGCAGACGTTCAACTTGATGCAGCGCAACATCCGCGAACAGATGCAGCAGCGCGGACGCATGCTGGCGGCGGTTTCCCATGACCTGCGCACCCCGCTGTCGCGACTAAAACTGCGCGTCGAGCAGATCGAGGAGCCCAGGCTCCACGGGCAGATGACCCAAGACCTGAACGACATGATCAACATGCTCGATGCCACGCTCGCCTACCTCAATGAACATCGGCGCACCGAAGGCTTGCAGCAGTTTGACCTGCAGGCGTTGATTGAATCCCAGGCCGAAAACGCTCAGGACAACGGCGACGACGTGCAGTACTCGGGGCAGTGCAAACCGCTCAGGACGCAACCGATGGCACTGCGTTCGTGCCTGCAGAATCTGGTCGACAATGCGCTGCGCTACGCCGGCAGCGCGAACATCGTGATTGAAGACAGCGCAGATCGCGTGCGTGTGTCGGTGGTTGATCATGGACCGGGCATTGCGCCCGAGTTTCACGAGACGGTGTTTGAACCGTTCTATCGCCTGGAAAGTTCGCGCAATCGTAATTCAGGCGGTATCGGCATGGGCATGAGCATCGCGCGTGAGGCTGCGCGACGCATCGGTGGGCAATTATCATTGGCGCAGACCCCGGGCGGTGGCCTGACGGCGGTGCTGGACCTGCCGCGCCGTTGACCCACTGTGCCATACGAACCCTGCATCACCTCGACAACTGACGTATTCGCAAACAAGCAAAGCGTCGCCTGGTTCGCTGCCACGCCCTGCAGGCAGAACCCTGAAAGCCCTGTCATCCGGGCTCTGCAAGACTTTTATGAACGCCGAGGGGTTAGCGCGGGTTGCGTGCCCGCTCGCTGCCGACCCAGTCCGTCAACAGGCTATAGGCTACCGCCAGCAGCGTAGGACCGATAAACAAGCCGATGAAGCCGAATGCCAGCAAGCCGCCAAACACGCCAAGTAATACAATCACCAGTGGCAGGTTGCCTCCGCGGCTGATCAGGTACGGCTTGAGCACGTTGTCTACGCCGCTGATGATGAACATGCCCCAGATGCCGAGAAAGACCGCCATGCCGTACTCGCCCTGCCAGACCAGCCAGGCGGTCGCAGGCAGCCAGACCAACGGCGGCCCCATAGGGATAAGGCTGAACAGGAAGGTCAGAATACCCAGCACCAGTGCGCCGGGAATGCCAGCGATCAGAAAGCCGATCAGCGCCAGCAGCGCCTGTGCCGCAGCTGTGCCAATCACACCGTTGACGACCCGCTGCACCGTGCCTGCCACCAGGTCCAGGTAATACTGCGCTCTGTCACCGATCAAGCGTTCCAGCAGGCTCAGCACGAACGCCGCCAGACGCGGACCGTCGCGATAGAAGAAAAAGGCGAAAACGATACTCAGCGTCAGTTCCAGAATGCCGCCACCAATCTGCGCGCTGCGCGCCAGCAACCAGTTGCCGACCTCACCCAGGTACGGCTTGACCGTGGTCATGAACGCTGCGCCCTGCTGATCGATAGTGGTCCAGATGCCGACCAGCCGCTCGCCTACCAGCGGAATCCCGGCCAGCCATTGCGGTGGATCGGGCAACCCGTCGACCTGAATGTTCTTGATCAACCCCGTGGCGTCACGCACATGGTCGGCGAGATTGAAGCCCAGCCATACCAGTGGCGCCGCGACCAGCAGCATCCAGCACAGGCTCATCACCAGCGCAGCCAGCGACTCACGCCCTTTGAACCAGCGCGTCAGCAAACGCATCAGCGGCCAGCTGGCAAACGCCAGCACTGCACCCCAGACCAGCGCCGACCAGAACGGCGCCATTACCCAGAGGCAAGCACCGAATAGCGCCAGCAGCAGAATCTGCACCAGCAAGCGATCATTGTTGAACATGCGGCATCCATCAGCAGGGATCATAGGTAGCGAGCATAAAGGCGAACAGGGCTGGCGTCAGCCGTTGTTCGCCTACGTCGCAAATCAACAGTTAGCGGATGACTTCGATTTTCAGCCCTTTGCCATCGAGAGCCCCGGTCTCCAGCCGGGCAGCGCGAACGCCTTTGCCGATCAGCGCGTCACGCCAGGCACTTGCGCTGGCCCCGGATACAATCAGGCGCAATGAACTGTCAAGGTTGAGACCGCGAGAAATCAGGGTGATCCAGACGTCCTGTGGCTCTCCTGCAAGCCGGGGCAGTTCCAGCTTGCCGGTGCTTTTCAATTGACGCAGCAGCGTCGCCGAGGTCGGCAGCAACTCGCCCAGCGGTGCAGCGGCTTCAAACTGCTCGACGTGCAGATAGGCTCGACGATTACCGCGGGTAATGCTGTAGAGCGCCACCAGGGTGTCACTGCGGGGCTCTGCCATGCGCAACAGCAGGTACGCCTGCCGGTCGTCCGCGCCGTACAGTTTGGCGTTGCCAAACACTTCGTTGGCCCACAGGCTGCTTTCTCCGCAGTCGCGTGCCTGGCACCAGAACAGCAGTTCAGCGCCCTGCTGCTGCAAAGCCTCGCGCGCGGCGGTAAAGGCATCATCGGAAGTATGTTCGGCAGGCAACTGATAGGTAACCGAAGTCAGGTTGCCCCGCGCGCTTACCTGGCCGTCGAAACGCAACTGGCCACTGATCTTGCGGATCGAGCCCATCGGGTAGACACGTTCCAGCTCGGCGGCGGGACGATAGTCGACGATCTCGGCATCGGCCATACGCGGCACAACGTCCAGATCACGGCTGCCCTCCATATCGGCGGCACTGACTGCACTGCTGAACAGGCCGCTGAAAATGACTGCGCACAATGCGACAGCTGGAACACGGGTTAAAAGCATGAGTGTTCTCATCGGCTGGCAGGCGTAAAGAAAGAATGAGGGTAATCGCCTGCAAGGCGATCATGGCGGGCGGCTTGATCCATCACGGTTGACTCCTGTTTCAACCCGCCCAGCGTCGGCAGTTGCCGGCCTCAAGTCAAGAAGCAGCGAAAAAGCGATTGATACAGTGTGCAACAGAGCGCGCACCATCCTCGTCGTCCAGGTGCAAATGATGCCCTCCACTCAGCCGTGCAACGTCGAAAGGCAGACCAGACAGCAGCTCATGTTTTTTCGCCAGCATGCCGTCCGACGCAATCACCAATTGTGTCGGACAGCGAATGCCATGAACGAACGCCATTGCCTGTTGCTCTGTAAAACGTATCGCGGAGGGCAAGGTCAGGCGGCTGTCGCTGCGCCACGTGTAACCGCCCGGCACTGGCATCAAACCACGCAGAGCAAGCAGCTCTGCCGCCTCGCGACTGACCGCCAGCGCGCCTTTCATGCGCGCCTGAACGGCTCGTTCCTGATCCTGATAGACCGGTTTTTTCTTGCTCGACAGCGCCAGTTGCGCCTGCAGGGCTGCGCCCATGCGCTCGGCGGCGGACTGGGGTTCACCGGTCAGCGGCACAAGCCCGTCAATCAGTGCAAGACGCGTAACCCGCTCGGGCAACGAGCTTGCGAGCAACACCGAAATAATCGCCCCCAGCGAATGCCCCAGCAGGGCAAAGCGTTGCCAGCCCATGTGCTCGGCGACCTGCAACACGTCAAACACGTAGTCGGCCAGAGCGTAGGCAGCACCTGCCGGGCGATGGTCGGAGTAGCCATGCCCGGCCAGGTCCAGCGCCACGATCCGCAACCCTTCAAGGCGCGGGGCCAGCCGGGCAAAACTGTTAGCGTTGTCGAGCCAGCCATGCAGCGCGATGACAGGCTGGCCGTCTTCAGGACCAGACAAATAAGCAGCCAGTTCGATATGGCCCAGGCTCAAGCGCACTTCCTCGACAGCCTGCCTCATGCGCCAGCCCGCTGCACATGTCGTGCGTCCCAGCGGACGAACAAAGACTTGAGTAATTGCGCCGTCTCATCGGGGCGCTCCAATGGAAACATGTGCCCTCCGGGCATCGTCAAGTATTCCCCTTCGCGCATGCGGCGGGCCAGGTAGCCATGATGCGGCATGATCACCCGGCTGTGCTTGCCGCGCACCATCGCCAGCGGCACCTTGAGCTGACGCGAAGGCAACGGGCTGGTATGCGGAATGCTACGATAAATGCTGATCTCTGTCGCCGGATCGAAGCGCAGCCGAAGTTGTTCGCCGTCATGCTGTAAGCCGTGCTGCAGGTAAGCAGCGAGGCAGTCGGGGTCGAAGCGGCGAAACAGGCTCTTGCTGGAAAAATAGGTACGGGCGGCATCCATGTCGACAAACGCTTCGCGACGCCCCAATGTGCGACCTGCAGGGGTGATACGGTCAATGAAACCCAGGCGCTTGGCCGCACGAATGAACAACTGATCGGCCAGCCCCAGCACTGGCGAGTCCAGCATCACCACCCCCCGATAGAGTTCCGGGCAACGTAACGCGGCATGCAGATGCAGCACACCGCCCAGAGAGTGCCCGACACCCCATACCGGGCCCGACTGCTCGCGCAAATGATGAATCAGTTCATCGACCAGACTCAGCCAGTTGTCGTCCACTGGAAAGCGCGGGTCATGCGCGTGTTGTTCAAGCCGCGCCACCTGGTATTCCGGGGCAAGTGCCGAAAAAAGCTTGCTGTAGGTCGCCGAAGGAAAGCCATTGGCGTGAGCGAAGAACACCGGTTGCGACATGCCGATACTTCCATGAGCGGGCGAGTCAAGATTGTGCGCAGCCTCTTTGCAGAACGGCAATGACCGGAACCGCCATCGCAGGTGACACTCCGGCCATCCTCGGTGCCCGAAGGATGACAGGAAGAGCGCGGTCAGTGTGCAGGTGGCTCCTGGCCATGCGGCACCACTGCAACTGTCAAGCGTGAAATGCAGCTCAGCTTGCCTTCGTCAGTGCTGATGCGAATATCCCAGACATGAGTGGTACGACCGATGTGTACAGGGCGTACGACCCCGGTCACGCGTCCGGTGCGCACCCCACG
This sequence comes from Pseudomonas tremae, assembly GCF_001401155.1. Classification (GTDB taxonomy): domain Bacteria; phylum Pseudomonadota; class Gammaproteobacteria; order Pseudomonadales; family Pseudomonadaceae; genus Aquipseudomonas; species Aquipseudomonas tremae. The sequence goes on along the minus strand of NZ_LJRO01000486.1, from coordinate 39,400 downwards.
CAAATGGTTGGCGTTGACCTCGAGCCCGACGCAGAAATGCGTCTTCGGGTCGACCATCAGGTAACTGGCCATCGAGCCCAGCGATTCAGCCAGCACGACCGAGGCACCGCCATGCAGCAGACCGAACGGCTGGTGAGTTCGTTGATCAACCACCATGCTCGCCGTCATGGAGTCTTCGGTGAACGACTCGAAACGAATGTCGAGCACTTCGCCGATGGTGTTTTTCTGGGCCGCCATAAGGGTTTCGATGTCGGGAGCCTGACGCCACATGCTCATTTCAAATCCTTTTATAAAAGGTTGCACTTGCTTCACAAGAGCGAGGTCGATGTTCGGACAGCCCGTTCAGACGTGCCGAACGCTGTTGAGTGTCATGGTGCCGGCGGCCACGAACTCGCCTTCCAGCTCGGCCAGGCTGGCAGTACTCATGGGCTCGGCCTGCTGCGCGCTACCATGTGCCAGCACGCCGATCAGCTCACCCACCAGAGGCTGATGACTGACCAGCAGCACTTCGTCAACGCCGAGTGTCTCGAGCTGTGCCAGTACCTGACGCGGGCTGCCGTCAGGCGTCAGCCAGGGCACTGTCACGACCGGCGCGTCGAAACCCAGAGACTGACGCACCAGTTCGGCGGTTTGCTGAGCGCGAACATAAGGGCTGGCAAGAATCCGCTGCACTGGCTTACCCGTCAGGTGCATGGCGCTTTTCTGCACTTCCTCACGACCATGGGCCGTCAACTCACGCTCTGCGTCACTGCGCGCGCGCGACTGTGCTTCGCCATGGCGCAATACCCAGACCTTCATGACTTGGGCTCCTCATCACGCACCGGGTGCGTTGCTGGCGCAACGTGATGTGCGGCCTCGCCATCCGGATCCCGAGGCGCAGGCCAGTCAGCGAACGGCCAAGGCTTCTGGTCACTGTGAAAGCTCCCGAAACGACCGATCTGCGCCAGATACTGGCTGAGGCTGTCACCGAAATTCATCAGGCTGCCGCTCGGCGCGCCATAGATCAGGCGATACCCCAACTGCACCAGTACCACGACCGCCAGAACGATCTGAGCCACGTGCCATACGCCCAGGAACAGCAGCATCCATAGAACGCGTAGCAGAATCGACTCGTTATGCTGGATCTTCGACTCGTTCAAAACCTTCTCCCTGAGCAAACTGAATTCAATTGAAACCGGTGATCGAAATGAAATCGACGTCTGTCTTGGGTTCGGCGCGCATCAGTGCCTCAATGACCTGGCTGAGCGTGCGGCCTTCAAAAAGAATCGCATGCAGTCCGGCGACCAGCGGCATGTAGACCTGCACCTCCTGAGCCTTGACCTTGAGCACCTTGAGCGTGTTTACACCCTCGGCCACTTCGCCCAGGCGAGTCACCGCCTCCTCCAGAGACAGGCCCTGCCCCAAGGCAAACCCGACCTGATAATTACGGCTTTTAGGCGAAGAACAGGTCACGATCAGATCGCCCACCCCCGCCAGCCCCAGAAAGGTCATCGGATTGGCGCCCTGACTGACGGCAAAACGGGTCATTTCCGCCAGCGCACGGGTAATCAGCATGCTTTTGGTGTTTTCGCCCATCTCCAGCGCAACGGCCATGCCGGCAATGATCGCGTAGACGTTCTTCAAGGCACCGCCCAGCTCGACGCCAAAACGGTCATTGCTGGCATAGACGCGAAATGTCCTGCCGTGCAAGGCAGCCTGAACCTGCTCACACAGCGCCTCGTCTTCGCTGGCCACCACGGTGGCAGTCAATGCATGTTCGGCGATCTCGCGGGCCAGATTCGGACCGGACAAGACCCCGATGCGAGCCTGAGGGACGATCTCTTCCAGAATCTGGCTCATGAGCTTGAAACTCTGCGCCTCGATGCCTTTGGTCAGGCTCACCAGCATCTTGCCGCTCAGGCACTCGACGTGAGGCGACAGTACCGAGCGCAGGGCACTTGATGGCAGTGCGACGAAAATGAGTTCGCTGCCTTCGAGTACCGCGGTGAGGTCAGTCACCGGCTCGACTTCAGGGCGAACCTTGATGCCTTTAAGGTAACGAGGGTTCTCGCGATTGACGCGAATGGCCTCCGCCTGCTCCGGATCGCGCATCCACTGGCGAACCTGATGACCGTTCTCGGCCAGCAGATTTGCAATGGCAGTACCGAAACTGCCACCACCAAGAACCGCAACTGGTTGCTGTGTGGTCATAGAACTATCCATCCAGTGCCATCAAGTGGCGATCTCTGCATTATACGGAGCGGCGGAGCATCGGCCAGCAGCAAACGCTGACAACGCATGCATCACTGACACCTTGTCGGGGATAACGTGCCACAGAGAAGTACACGCACACTGGCAACCGACGTCATCTCGGTTAACATGCACGCATACCATTTGCACATTCTGCAATCAACAGGGACACCGAGCGCACAGGCATGGACGCATACACCGGATTCAAGCTGCACCGTCTTGCCTGCAGGGCGTCCAGCCGATGACGTTTCGGCATTGGGACATCAATACCCGCACGCAGATCATAAGCCTCGGGCCTGCCCTGCTGCTGACGGCTCTACTCATAGGCTTTTTCACCTTCGTGCGTATTCAGGACCTGCGTGAGGAGCTCAACCACACCGGTCAATTGATCGCCAATCAACTGGCTCCGGCGGTAGAGCCAGGCGTTACGGCTGGCGATATCGAGGGCCTGAAGCCCCTGATGCGTGCGACCCTGTCCATGCCTGGCGTGCGTTATGTGGAAATTCAGGACAGTTCCAACACGGTCATGGTGTACATAGACCAGCCACGCGAACAGGAGCCGCAGGCCAGGCAGATGGAAATCTTCCAGGCCCCTGTCCGTGCGTCGCACGCCTTGCTGCATGGCAAACCCGCCACTGTGTCTCAGGACTATCTGGGCAGGGTTCTTGTAGGCATGTCCAGCGAGGCGTTCAGCCAGCGCCAGCAGGAAATACTGCTCAAGGCCGCAATCCTCGCGTTGTGCGCACTGGCGTTTACCTTCCTGCTGGCCCGGCGGCTGGCCTTGAGCCTGTCGAGCCCGATCAGTCGGATGGGCGAGGCACTCAAGGCCATTCAGCAAGGGGATTACCACACGCCTTTGCCCGTGAGCGACGACGCCGAACTCGGTGCGCTGGCGCGGCACATCAATAATCTGGCCGAAAACCTCCACCGCACCAGCCTCGAACAGCAACGTTCTGTGGCCCAGTTGATCCAGACGCGCGAGGAAGCCGAGCAGGCCAACCGCGCCAAGTCGGATTTTCTGGCGATGATGAGTCACGAGCTGCGCACGCCCATGAACGGCGTGCTGGGCATGCTGCAACTGCTGGAAACCACGCGCATGACCGATGAGCAGAGCGAATATGCGACATTGGCAACCGAGTCCACTGAACACCTGCTGCGGGTTATCAACGATATTCTCGACTTCTCGCGTATCGAGCGTGATGCCCTGCAGATGGAGGGCATCGCGTTTAATCTGGTCGAGTTGATCAACGCCTCGACGCATGCGTTCAATCACAGCGCCCTGCAACGCAAACTGTCACTGGAGCTGAAGATAAAGCCGGGGCTGGAGGCACTTGCGGTCATCGGCGATCCGACCCGGATTCGTCAGATCCTGGTGAACCTGATAGGCAACGCACTGAAATTCACCGAACAGGGCAAGGTCTGCGTCGAGGCCGACTGGGCGATGCTCGACGAAGATCATCTGAGGTTTACCTGCAAGGTACACGACAGCGGCATCGGCATAGATGCAGAGCGTCTGGAGTCCATGTTCGACGCTTTCAAACAGGCCGACAGCTCGATCTCCCGGCGTTACGGCGGGACCGGGCTGGGGCTGCCGATTGCACGCACCCTGGCCGAACGAATGGGTGGAACCTTGCATGCCCAGAGCGAAGAAGGTGCGGGGTCGGTCTTCACGCTGCAAATTCCCCTGCCAGTCTCGCGCAATGCCCCGGTCGATATCATTGAACCGCTGTCAGTACTTGATGCGCAGGGCAAGGCGCGCCGCATATTGCTGGTCGAAGACAACCCGGTGAACCGAACCGTGGTTCAAGCCATGCTGCATAATCTGGGTTGCGAGGTCGAAGTCGCGGTCGATGGCGTCGAGGCGGTGGCGAAAGCCGGGGTGGGAAAATATGCACTGATCCTGATGGATTGCCGACTGCCGGTCATGGATGGATATGAAGCGACACGCAGAATCAGGCAACTTTCCGGGCTGGAGCGAATCCCAATCATCGCGCTGACTGCCAATGCGTTGCAGGGTGATCGGGATGCCTGCCTGCAGGCCGGCATGGACGATTACCTGCCAAAGCCTTTCAAACATGCTGATTTACAGCAGGTTTTACAGCGCTGGTTGTCTTTTCAAGCATCTGCGACTGGCGATAAATGTTAAATTGCGGCAGTCTTGACACCCATATCGGCCCGTAAAATCGGCTGGCCGATAAAATTCAGTGTACAGGTGTACCTTGATTTCACCTGAGCTGTGACTTTCATTACAACGCAACAGTCTATGAGTAGGCTGCCGGACAGGGTCCTGGCGAATGAGTGCGCCAGAACCGACGTTCGAGCCAGTGGCGCCACAACCTGCCGCACAAGATTATTGAGGAGCTCGCATGACCAAACAACACGCCTTTACCCGGGAAGACCTGCTGCGCTGCAGTCGCGGCGAGCTGTTCGGCCCAGGTAATGCGCAATTGCCCGCCCCCAACATGCTCATGGTTGATCGCATCACCCATATCAGCGAAGAAGGCGGCAAGTTCGGCAAAGGTGAATTGGTCGCAGAGCTGGATATCAATCCTGACCTGTGGTTCTTCGCCTGCCACTTCGAAGGTGATCCGGTCATGCCCGGCTGCCTCGGACTCGATGCCATGTGGCAGCTGGTTGGCTTCTATCTTGGCTGGCAGGGCAATCCCGGCCGCGGCCGTGCTCTGGGTTCGGGCGAAGTCAAATTTTTTGGTCAGGTGCTGCCTACCGCCAAAAAAGTCACTTACAACATTCATATCAAGCGCGTCCTGAAAGGCAAACTGAACCTGGCCATTGCCGACGGTTCAGTGAGTGTCGACGGTCGTGAAATCTATACCGCCGAAGGCCTTCGGGTCGGCGTGTTTACTTCCACTGAAAATTTCTAAGGGTACTCGCATGCGCCGCGTCGTTATCACTGGTCTGGGTATTGTTTCCTGCTTGGGCAATGACAAAGAGACCGTCACCGCTAACCTGCGTGCTAACCGCCCTGGCATCCGCTTCAACCCGGAATATGCCGAAATGGGTCTGCGCAGCCAGGTTTCCGGCTCCATCGACCTGAATCTGGAAGAGCTGATCGATCGCAAGATCTATCGCTTCGTCGGCCACGCGGCTGCCTACGCCTACCTGGCGATGAAAGACGCGATTGTCGACTCTGGCTTGAGTGATGATCAGGTGTCCAACGTTCGCACCGGCCTGATTGCCGGCAGCGGCGGCGCCTCGACGCTGAACCAGATGGAAGCGCTGGACACCCTGCGTGAGAAAGGCGTAAAGCGCGTGGGCCCATATCGCGTAACGCGGACCATGGGTAGCACCGTTTCGGCCTGCCTGGCCACGCCATTCAAGATCAAGGGCGTCAACTATTCCATCTCGTCCGCCTGCGCCACCAGCGCTCACTGCATCGGCAACGCTGTCGAGCAGATCCAGCTGGGCAAGCAGGACATCGTCTTTGCTGGCGGTGGTGAAGAAGAGCACTGGAGCCAGTCGTTCCTGTTCGACGCGATGGGCGCGCTGTCCACCCAGTACAACGAAACACCGGAAAAAGCCTCCCGCGCCTACGACGCCAAGCGTGACGGTTTCGTGATTGCCGGCGGTGGCGGCATGGTCGTCGTCGAAGAGCTCGAGCACGCACTGGCTCGTGGCGCAAAAATCTACGCAGAAATCGTGGGTTACGGCGCTACATCCGACGGCTACGACATGGTTGCGCCGAGCGGTGAAGGTGCAATTCGCTGCATGCAGATGGCGCTGGCCGACGTCGACAAGAACGACATCGACTACCTCAACACCCACGGCACTTCGACGCCAGTCGGTGACGCCAAGGAAATGGAAGGTGTGCGCGAAGTTTTCGGCGCCAACGCTCCTGCCATCAGCTCCACTAAAAGTCTGTCAGGCCACTCATTGGGCGCCGCCGGCGTTCACGAAGCGATCTACTGCCTGCTGATGATGGAGAACAACTTCATCGCCGGCTCCGCAAACATCGACGAGCTGGACCCTGCAATTGCCGACATGCCTATCCTGCTCAAAACCCGTGAAGATGCAAAAATCGACCTGGTCATGAGCAACAGCTTCGGTTTTGGCGGCACCAACGCCACGCTGGTATTGAAGCGCTGGCAGGGCAAGTAACACGGCCCTCGCAACACAAAAAAAGGCGCCTTTCAAAGGCGCCTTTTTTTATGCCTGAAGGGTTGGGAGATTGGGCCTCGGCCCGAAGGGCGTGGGAGCGAACGTGTTCGCGATCTGCCGGGAGCCGGCAGCAAAACCGGTAGATACGGCAAATCAGGCACAAGTCTTCAACCAGCTCTGGGGCCGCGCCCTTCAGGTAGAGGCCACGTTTCCGAGGGCCTCAAGACATAGGTATAACGCCGAGCGAAAGCACCTTAACCGAACACTTCACCCAGCAGGTCATGCATCGATTTGAAGGCGCGTCCAGCCACTTTGGCGTCGTACATCATCATGCCCGGCACGTTGGCGTGCGGGTCGGTGAATGAGTGGAAGGCACCGCCGTAGCTATGCAATTGCCAGTCAACACCGGCAGCGTTCATTTCATCTTCAAAAGCAGGCAACTGCTCTTTCGGCACCAGTGGGTCGGAAGCACCATGCAGGACCAGCACCGAACCCTTGATATTGTTGGCGTCAGCAGGGTTGGGCGTGTCCAGCGTGCCATGAAACGAAATGGCAGCTTTCAGATCGGCACCGGTGCGCGCCAGTTCCAGTGAACAGCAGCCACCGAAGCAGAAACCGAAGGTCGCAATCTGCTTGGTATCCAGCGACACATCAGCCTGACTCAGCAGCTGATCAAGACCTGCCTGCATGCGCTTGCGCAACAAGGCGCGGTCGTTCTTGAGAGGCGTCATGGCAGCGCCCGCCTCGTCATTGTTACCAGGGCGCACCTGCTGACCATAAAGGTCAGCCAGCAGAACCACATAGCCTTTCGCGGCGACCGCCCTGGCAATCTCCTCGGCACCCTGACTGACGCCCATCCAGTTGGGCGCCATCAGCAGGCCCGGTTGTGGCGCAACAGCGTCAACGTCATACACCAGACGACTTTCATAAGGCTGGCCATCAATCTGATAGACCACAGAACGTACATTGATATTGCTGCTCATTGCTGACTCCTGATCACTGGAAACACAAAAGACGTGTTAAGGGACTGAAACAAAAAACCCGCCGAAGCGGGTTTCTTGTCAATCGGCTATCAAACCGACAGTTCTACCAACAGCTTGTTCAAACGGCGTACATAAGCGGCCGGATCTTTCAGGCTGTCGCCAGCAGCCAGAGCCGCCTGATCGAACAGGATGTGCGACAGATCGCCAAAACGCTCTTCGCTCTGCTCGGCATCAAGCTTGTCGATCAGCGGGTGAGCCGGGTTGAACTCGAAGATCGGCTTGGAATCCGGAACCTTCTGCCCACTGGCTTCCAGAATCTGACGCATCTGCAGACCCATATCCTGCTCGCCGATGGCCAGAATTGCCGGGGAATCAGTCAGGCGGTGGGAGACACGAACTTCACTCACCGACTCACCAAGCGCAGCCTTCAGACGCTCGATCAGGCCTTCCTTGTCCTTGGCGCTCTCTTCCTGGGCTTTCTTGTCCTCTTCGGAATCGAGGTTGCCCAGATCAAGGTCGCCACGCGCAACATCAACGAAGCTCTTGCCATCGAACTCGTTCAGGTAGCTCATCAGCCACTCGTCGATACGATCGGTCAGCAGAAGGACTTCAATGCCCTTCTTGCGGAACACTTCGAGGTGCGGGCTGTTCTTGACCTGCGCGTAGGATTCACCAGTAAGGTAGTAGATCTTGTCCTGACCTTCCTTGGCGCGCGCCAGGTATTCGGCCAGACCAACGCTCTGCTCGCCACCGTCGACAGACGTCGAGGCGAAACGCAGCAGACCGGCGATCTTCTCTTTGTTGGCGAAGTCTTCCGCCGGGCCTTCCTTGAGGACCTGACCGAAATTCTTCCAGAAACCCTTGTACTGCTCGGGCTCGTTCTTCGCCAGCTTCTCCAGCATATCCAGCACGCGCTTGGTCAGCGCAGACTTCATCGAATCGATGATCGGGTCTTTTTGCAGGATTTCGCGGGAAACGTTCAGCGACAGGTCGTTGGAGTCGACCACACCCTTGACGAAGCGCATGTACAGGGGCAGGAACGACTCGGCCTGATCCATGACGAATACGCGCTGTACATAAAGCTTAAGGCCACGCGGCGCTTCACGCTGATACAGATCAAACGGGGCACGTGCCGGCACGTACAGCAGCGAGGTGTATTCCAGCTTGCCTTCGACCTTGTTGTGGCTCCAGCTCAGCGGGTTCTCGAAATCATGGGCAACGTGCTTGTAGAATTCCTGATACTCCTCGTCCTTCACCTCGGCGCGAGGGCGGGTCCAGAGTGCGCTGGCGCGGTTGACGGTCTCCCACTCCAGCGCTGGTGTCTCTTCGCCTTCGGCTGCCGGAGCCTGCTCTTTGGGCAGCTCGATTGGCAGAGCAATGTGGTCGGAGTATTTCTTGATGATATTGCGCAAACGGTAACCGTCTGCGAACTCATCTTCGCCGTTTTTCAGGTGCAGCACGATACGCGTACCACGTTCGGCCTTCTCGACGTTGGCAACTTCAAACTCGCCCTCGCCTTTGGAGGACCAGTGAACGCCTTCGCTGGATGGTGTACCGGCGCGACGGCTGAACACTTCTACCTGATCGGCAACGATGAATGCCGAGTAGAAACCCACACCGAACTGACCGATCAGGTGCGAATCCTTCTTCTGGTCGCCCGACAGGTTTTTCATGAAATCGGCGGTACCGGACTTCGCGATGGTGCCCAGATGGGTAATCACATCTTCACGGCTCATACCGATGCCGTTGTCTTCAAGGGTAACGGTCTTCGCATCCTTGTCGAAACTCACGCGAATCTTGAGCTCGGCACCGCCTTCCAGCAGCTCGGGCTTCGACAACGCTTCAAAACGCAATTTGTCGACCGCGTCAGACGCGTTCGAGATCAATTCGCGAAGGAAAATTTCCTTGTTGGAATACAGCGAATGGATCATGAGGTGCAGCAGTTGCTTTACCTCGGTCTGGAAGCCCAGGGTTTCCTTTTGAGTTTCCACACTCATAATCATCAAACTCCGATCTGGATGGTATAAGCCGTCACAATCAGGCGTAAGCCCCGTGACAGCGGGTAGTCTTCAAGGTGGGGGCTGGCTTGGGGATTTCAAGAGCAGGAAATGTCAGAGCTCTGTTCAATGCGCCCGAATGCGACGCAAAACGAGTGGCTGAGTGGCGCCTCGCAACCTTCCCGATCCTGTCCACCTCACGGCGCTGTAACGCCCGCGGAACAACCGCTTCGGATATTCTGCTCGCGTCTGGAACTTAAAGGGTTGGCGCACGCTCTTAGCCACGTGAATAATCAATAAGGAGAAACACCCCATGCGTAAATCTTTAGCCTATGCCCTGATGCTTTCTGCCACCCTGGGCCTTGCTGCCTGTGACAAAAAGTCCGAAAACACCCAGCAAGATGCCAACAAGGCAGCTCAGCAGTCCCAGGAGTCGATGGAAAAGGCTCAGGACAAAGTGAATGACGCCGCCAAGGAAAGCCAGGAAGCTGCTCAGAAAAACGCAGAAGCCGCACAGCAGCGCGCCGCAGAAAACGCCAACAAGGCGCCGGAAGCAGCACCAGCCACCAAGTAAGGCTGGCATGCTCGCAAAACAAGAAAGGCCCGCTTTGAGCGGGCCTTTTCATTGAGCACGATTTAGCCGGTAATCCTTTACCGCAACGCCTGAGCGTTCAGGCTAGCGCCTCGCTGCGCTTGCCCATGACCCGGTCGACAACCACAGCACCCGCCAGGGTGATGACCGAAGGCACCAGCCACGCCAGCCCCTGATCACTCAGCGGCATGCTGGTCAGCGCGCTCGGCAGGTATTCACCGAATCCTGCGCCCTTCAGCGCGTCGATGAGGCCAAAAACGAAAGAAACCAGCATGACAGGCGCAACCACCCTGCCCTGACTCTGCCAGAGCCCTTTGCAGAAGCTCAGCGCGACCAGCACGATGCACGGTGGATAAATAGCCGTCAGCACCGGAATCGAAAACTGGATCAGCCTGGTCAGCCCCAGATTGGAGACCAGCAGAGAGAACACCGCCAGAATGATCACCAGCGTTCGGTAGGACAACGGCAACACTTTGGCAAAGTATTCGGCGCAAGCGCAGGTCAGGCCCACTGCCGTGACCAGACAAGCCAGTGAAATCAGCACGGCAAGAAACCCACTGCCCAGCGAACCGAAGGTGTGCTGCACGTAAGCATGCAGGACCGCGGCGCCGTTGCTGGCGCCAGCCGCAACCGCATGACTGCCGGAGCCCAGACGAAACAGGCTGACATACACCAGCGCCAGCCCGACCCCGGCAATCAGCCCCGCGATGATCGCGTAGCGGGTGATCAGACGCGGCGACTCGACACCGCGCGAGCGGATGGCATTGACGATGACGATCCCGAAAACCAGCGCACCCAAAGTGTCCATCGTCAGGTAGCCATTGATGAAGCCCTGAGAAAACGGTGCAGCGGCATAAGCCGGCTCAGCCTCCCCGGTTACACCCGCAGGCAAGGCAAATGCCGCGATGCCCAGCACCGACAGCGCAATGATCTTGAGCGGGGCCAGAAAGCGTCCGACCGTGTCCAGCAACCGGCCCGGATACAGAGAAACCCAGAACACCACCAGAAAATACACCAGACTGTAGAGGAACAGCGCCAATGGGCTGTCGCCCGTCAACGGCGCAAGACCGACTTCAAACGACACAGTCGCCGTGCGTGGGGTCGCAAACAAAGGACCGACCGCCAGATAGCAGACCGCCGCGAGCGCGCCACCTGCAATCTTGCCGATCGGGCTGCTCAACGCATCCATCGCGCCGCCGACCTTGGCCAGAGCGATCACCGTGATGACCGGCAAGCCGACCGCCGTGACCAGAAAACCCAACGCCGCTATCCATACGTGCGGCCCGGCCTGCAGGCCCACGATGGGCGGAAAGATAATGTTGCCTGCCCCGACAAACAGGGCAAATGTCATGAAACCGAGTGCCAGGATGTCCTGACCTTTCAAAACTTTCATTACGAGGGACCACACGAAGTCGAAATAAGGGATGGGACGTCACCCATGGATGGGGCAGACGCAGCCCGTCGGCGTAAGACGTGGCAGTACCTTGCGAAACGCCCCTCGTGAGGGCCCCGCAAAAACGTCGCACAGGGTAGCCAACTTCGACCGAAAATGCACTGTCTCAGGGCGCATCGCCCGACGACGCACCCTTAAACGGCAGTCGAACAAACTGCTGGTTATTCGGAAATGTCCGACAGACCAAGCGTTGATAGGTGGGTAGATTGACTGGCATCTCTGCTGTCGATGAATCATCTCCATGCCCGAAGCGAAAACCCGGCCTGCGGTTCTCACCCCTGCCCTGTATACGCCACGCCTTGCACTGCTGCCGTTGCAGATCGAAGACGCACCTGCCATGCAGATCCTGTTCAATCACTGGGAGGTCGTGCGCTATCTGACTCATCACGTGCCCTGGCCCTACCCTGAGGGCGAAGCTCTGCGCTATCTGCGCGAGGACGCCCTGCCTGCGATGCAGGAGGGGGAAGAATGGCACTGGTCGATTCGACTGCGCAGTAATCAGCAGCAGCTGATCGGCAGCGCATGCATGATGGACGAAGAGGATAACAACCGGGGCTTCTGGCTTTCGCCGGCCTATCAGGGGCTAGGCCTTATGTCTGAAGTCTGCGTTGCGATTGACCGCTTCTGGTTTGAAACATTGAGCCGCCCGGTTCTGCGCGTGGCCAAATCAGCCTTGAATGAGGCTTCATGTCGCCTGTCGCAGCGCGAGGGCATGCGCCTTGTAACCGTTCAGGAATCGCAATTTGTCTGCGGCATGACGAAGGAGCAAATATGGGAACTGACGCAGGACGAATGGCTGGAAAAAAACAGCGGGTAGCCAGGCTGGCCTGAACACCCCCGATGAGGCTTATCACACGCCCAAACAAAAGCCACCCGAAGGTGGCTTTTGTCGATTGCTCGAATCAGTAAGCGAAGCTTACTTGGTCGGCCAACCAGTCAGCTCGGCCAGGGCCTTGCCGATGTCTGCCAGGGAGCGCACGGTTTTCACACCAGCGTCCTGCAGTGCAGCGAATTTCTCGTCTGCAGTACCTTTGCCACCGGAGATGATTGCACCGGCATGGCCCATGCGCTTGCCCGGAGGAGCAGTCACACCTGCGATGTAGGAAACAACCGGCTTGGTCACGTGAGCCTTGATGTAGGCAGCCGCTTCTTCTTCAGCCGAACCGCCGATCTCGCCGATCATGACGATCGCTTCGGTCTGCGGGTCTTCCTGGAACAGCTTCAGGATGTCGATGAAGTTCGAACCCGGGATCGGGTCACCACCGATACCGACGCAGGTGGACTGACCGAAACCGGCGTCAGTGGTCTGCTTCACAGCTTCGTAAGTCAGGGTGCCGGAACGCGACACGATGCCTACTTTGCCTGGCAAGTGGATGTGACCTGGCATTATGCCAATCTTGCACTCGCCTGGAGTGATGACGCCTGGGCAGTTTGGACCGATCAGGACCACACCCAGTTCGTCACACTTGACCTTGGCTTCGAGCATGTCGATGGTCGGGATGCCTTCGGTGATGCAGACGATCAGCTTGATGCCGCCGAACGCTGCTTCAAGGATGGAATCCTTGCAGAAAGGAGCTGGAACGTAGATAACGCTGGCAGTTGCGCCAGTGGTGTCTACCGCTTCTTTCACAGTGTTGAACACTGGCAGGTTCAGGTGCGTGGTGCCGCCTTTGCCTGGAGTCACGCCGCCGACCATTTTGGTGCCGTAGGCAATGGCTTGTTCGGAGTGGAAAGTACCTTGCGAACCAGTGAAGCCCTGGCAGATAACCTTGGTGTCTTTATTGATCAGGACGCTCATTACTTGCCCTCCGCGGCTTTGACAACTTGTTGAGCAGCGTCGGTCAGGCTGGTAGCAGCGATGATGTTCAAACCGCTTTCTGCCAGTACTTTAGCGCCCAGTTCAGCGTTGTTGCCTTCAAGGCGAACAACAACCGGGATTTTCACGCCGACTTCTTTCACTGCACCGATGATGCCTTCGGCAATCATGTCGCAACGAACGATGCCGCCGAAGATGTTGACCAGTACTGCGGCGACATTGGTGTCGGACAGGATGATCTTGAACGCTTCGGTAACGCGTTCCTTGGTGGCGCCGCCGCCAACGTCAAGGAAGTTCGCAGGCTTGCCGCCATGCAGGTTGACGATGTCCATGGTACCCATGGCCAGGCCAGCACCGTTAACCATGCAACCGATGTTGCCTTCCAGCGCTACGTAGTTCAGTTCGAACTTGGCAGCGTGAGCTTCGCGAGGATCGTCCTGCGAAGGATCGTGGAAGCCCTTCAGCTTTGGCTGACGGTACATGGCGTTGGCATCGATGTTGATCTTGGCGTCAAGGCAGTGCAGATCGCCGTCAGCCTTGATCACCAGCGGGTTCACTTCCAGCAGAGCCAGATCGTGGTCCTGGAACAGCTTGGCCAGGCCGGTGAAGATCTTGGCGAACTGAGTGACCTGCTTGCCTTCCAGGCCAAGCTGGAAAGCCAGATCGCGGCCCTGGAATGGCTGTGCGCCAACCAGTGGATCGATAGTAGCCTTGAGAATCTTTTCAGGAGTGTCGTGAGCGATCTTCTCGATGTCCACGCCACCTTCGGTGGAGGCCATGAACACGATACGACGGCTGGAACGGTCAACTACTGCGCCCAGATACAGCTCTTTGGCGATATCGGTGCAGGACTCGACCAGGATCTTGGTCACTGGCTGACCATTGGCGTCAGTCTGGTAAGTCACCAGACGCTTGCCCAGCCACTGTTGAGCGAAGGCTGCTGCATCTTCCTTGCTGCGAACCAGCTTTACGCCGCCCGCTTTACCACGACCACCCGCGTGAACCTGGGCTTTGACAACCCATTCGGTCCCGCCGATCTTGTCGCAGGCTTCCGCTGCTGCTTCCGGGGTGTCTACCGCGTAACCTTTGGATACTGGCAGGCCGTACTCAGCGAACAGCTGCTTACCCTGATACTCGTGAAGATTCATGCTTATTACCGTCTTCGTTTAGGTACTGCGCATTCGGTGCTGCACGTCAGCGTGCCGCACCACCTGTGACCGCTACTCCGGGTGGACTCCACAAGTGCCACTGGACACTCGATGAGCCGCCTGAGAGGTCGAGTCCGGCGCAGATTCCGCGGTAAGCCCTGCTGGCAAGGCTCACGACGGGCACTGCGTCGTGGTTTCTCTTGTTGTCTTAGCGTTTCTTGCGATTCTGAATATGGATGGCACCGCCATTCACAGCCAGTGCAGCTTCGTGCAGCGCTTCGGACAACGTCGGGTGCGAGAAGACCATCATGCCGATATCTTCTGCACTGGTGCCGAACTCCATAGCGATTGCGCCTTGCTGTACCAGCTCTGCAGCACTCGGGCCAATAACGTGAACACCCAATACGCGATCGGTCTTGGCGTCGGCAATGATCTTGACGAAGCCACCGGTGTCGTTGGCAGCCATGGCACGGCCACTGGCTGCGAACGGGAACGTACCGACATTGACTTCAACGCCTTCGGCCTTGAGAGTCTGTTCGGTCTTGCCGACCCAGGCGATTTCCGGGTGGGTGTAGATAACCGATGGGACCAGGTTGTAGTTCATCTGAGCCTTGTGGCCCTTGATGCGCTCGACAACCATGATGCCTTCTTCCGAAGCCTTGTGGGCCAGCATCAGGCCACGTACCACGTCACCGATGGCGTAAACGCCGGGAACGCTGGTGGTGCAGTAGTCATCGACGTAGATGAAACCGCGTTCGTCCAGATCGACGCCGCTGTCCGAAGCCAGCAAGTCGGTGGTAACAGGGCGACGGCCTACCGCTACGATCAGACGATCAAAGGTGATCGACTGCTCGCCTGCGGCGTCGGTGTAGCTGACAACCACTTCTTCGCCATTGACCTTGGAGCCAGTCACGCGAGCGCCCAGCTTGATATCCAGACCCTGCTTGGTGAAGGTTTTCAGTGCTTCCTTGGAAACAGCTTCGTCGGCGGCAGGGATGAACTTGTCCAGTGCTTCCAGGACAGTGACCTGAGCGCCGAGGCGAGCCCAGACCGAACCCAGTTCCAGACCGATCACGCCCGCGCCGATAACGCCCAGACGCTGCGGAACCTGTTGAAACTCCAGTGCGCCGGTCGAATCGACGATGACTTTCTGGTCAACCGGAGCTGGCGGAATGTCGATAGGACGCGAGCCCGAAGCGAGGATCACGTGGTCCGCTTCGATGATTTCAACAGTGCCGTCGGCAGCTGTCAGTTCGACTTTCTTGCCGGCCAGCAATTTGCCATGACCTTGCAGGGTGGTCACACCGTTGGCTTTGAACAGGCTGGCAACGCCGCCGGTCAGGCCTTTTACGATGGTCGACTTGCGACCGATCATGGCCGGTACGTCGATGGCCACTTCGGATGTGGAAATGCCGTGTACCGCGAAGCCATTCTTGGCTTCGTAGAATTTCCAGGAGCTGTCGAGCAGCGCCTTGGATGGAATGCAACCAACGTTCAGGCAGGTACCACCGAGGGCCAGTTTGCCCTCCTTGTCCTGATATTTCTCGATGCAGGCAGTCTTGAGACCAAGTTGCGCTGCCTTGATGGCGGCAACATAGCCGCCAGGGCCTGCGCCAATCACTACCACGTCGAATTTCTGGGACATAACAAAGAGTTCCTCTTTAGCTGCAAGCTTTTAGCTGCAAGCTGCAAGTCAGTCCGCGTTTTAACGCGAGGCCGACTTGCGACCTATTGATTAGGTAAAACACATCGGCCCCGAGTGCACGTCCTTTTGCTTCTGGCTTGAAGCATAAAACCTGCGACTCGAGGCTGCCTCATCAGATATCCAGCAACAGACGAGCTGGATCTTCCAGCAGGTTCTTGATGGTAACGAGGAAAGTTACTGCTTCTTTACCATCGATCAAACGGTGATCGTAAGACAGCGCCAGATACATCATCGGGCGAATCACAACCTGACCGTTGACTGCCATCGGGCGCTGCAGAATGTTGTGCATGCCCAGAATTGCAGCCTGTGGCGGGTTGACGATCGGCGTCGACATCATCGAACCGAAAGTACCACCGTTGGTGATCGTGAAGGTACCGCCGGTCATCTCGTCGATGGAAAGCTTACCGTCACGGGCTTTTTTACCGAAGGTAGCGATGCCGCCTTCGATTTCAGCCAGGCTCATGTGTTCTGCGTTACGCAGAACCGGCACGACCAGACCGCGATCGCTGGAAACCGCCACGCCGACGTCGGCATAACCGTGGTAGACGATGTCGGAACCGTCGATTGAAGCGTTGACAGCCGGGAAGCGTTTCAGCGCTTCGGTAGCCGCCTTGACGAAGAAGGACATAAAGCCCAGACGTACGCCATTGTGCGACTTCTCGAACAGGTCCTTGTACTTCGAGCGCAGTGCCATGACTTCTGTCATGTCGACTTCGTTGAAGGTAGTCAGCATTGCCATGTTCGACTGGGCTTCGACCAGACGCTTGGCAACCGTTGCACGCACGCGAGTCATCGGCACGCGCTTCTCGGTGCGATCGCCAGCGGCGACGACAGGAGCAGCAGCTGCAGCAGGCTTGGCGGCTGGAGCAGCGGCTGGAGCGGATTTCTTCGCTTCAACGGCAGCAACGACGTCTTCCTTGGTGATACGACCGTCTTTACCGGTGCCTTTCACGCTGGTCAGGTTGATGCCGTTTTCTTCAGCCAGTTGACGCGCAGCAGGCGCGGCAATCGGGTCTTCTTCGCCAGCAGATGCAGCCGGTGCAGCGGCTGGTACCGAAGCAGGCGCAGCAGCAGGTGCCGGAGCAGCAGATGCCGTAGCGCCGTCATTCAATGTCCCGAGCACTTCGTTGGACAGTACGATGGCACCCTCTTCCTTGGTGATCGCGCCCATCACGCCGTCAGCTTCGGCCAACACTTCGAGGACAACCTTGTCAGTCTCGATATCGACCAGCATCTCGTCGCGCTTTACCGCATCACCCTCTTTTTTGTACCACTTGGAAATGGTGCCGTCGGCAACTGATTCCGGGAAAGAGGGGGCTTTGATCTCGATAGCCATTATCTGTAATTCCTTAATTCGGTTTCTAATGCTCGAAGGCGTTAAACAGTGAAGGCATCGCGCAGGAGTTTTTCCTGCTGCTCGGCGTGCATCGAAGCGTAGCCACAGGCTGGCGCAGCGGAGGCATCACGACCGGCGTACTCGAGAACGAGCTCGCGTTTGTGATTGCCCATGCTGCGACGCAGATGGTGCTGGCTGCTGTACCAGGCGCCCTGGTTCATCGGTTCTTCCTGACACCAGACCACGTGCTGCAGATTGGTGTAAGGCGCGATGGTTTCCATCAGGTCATCTTCAGGGAACGGATACAGCTGCTCGAGGCGAACGATAGCGATGTCTTCACGACCTTCGGCACGGCGTTTTTCCAGCAGGTCGTAGTAGACCTTGCCGCTGCACAGCACCAGACGTGTGACCTTCGCAGGATCGAGAGTATCGATTTCCGGAATGACGGTCTGGAACGAGCCTTCGGCCAGATCCTCGAGGGTCGAGACAGCAAGCTTGTGACGCAGCAGCGATTTCGGTGTCAGCACGATCAGCGGCTTGCGCAGCGGACGGATAACCTGACGACGCAGCAGGTGGTAGATCTGCGCCGGAGTCGTCGGTACGCATACCTGAATGTTGTGCTCGGCACACAATTGCAGGTAACGCTCGAGACGTGCCGAAGAGTGCTCTGGCCCCTGCCCTTCATAGCCATGAGGCAAGAGCATGGTCAGGCCGCACAGACGGCCCCACTTGTGCTCGCCGCTGGTAATGAACTGATCGACAACCACCTGGGCACCGTTGGCGAAGTCGCCGAACTGGGCTTCCCAGATAACCAGCGCATCAGGCTGGGTAGTCGAGTAACCGTATTCGAATGCCAGCACAGCCTCTTCCGAAAGGAACGAGTCGTACAGGTCGAAACGCGGCTGGCCGACATACAGATTCTGCAGCGGGATGTAGGTGCCTGCATCTTTCTGGTTGTGCAGAACGGCGTGACGGTGCGAGAACGTACCTCGACCGATATCCTGACCCGTCATGCGGATCGGGTGACCTTCAAACGCCAGCGTGGCGTATGCCATGGTCTCCGCGTAGCCCCAGTTGATCGGCAAGCCACCGGCCTGCATCTTCTGGCGATCTTCGTAGATCTTCTGTACCTGACGCTGCACGACGAAGCCTTCCGGAAGCTCCATCAGCTTGGCCGACAGTTCCTGCAAAGTCTTCAGATCGAAGCGGGTGTCGTGACGCGCAGTCCAGGCGTGGCCCAGATACGGACGCCAGTCGACGAACAATTCCTTGTTCGGCTCCTTGACCAGGCTTTTCACCACGTGCAGGCCGTTGTCCAGCGCGCTGCGGTAGTCATCGACCTTGGCTTGGACACGGGCCTCGTCGAGAACGCCTGTCTTGATCAGATGCTCGGCATACAGTTCACGGGTAGTGCGCTGCTTGGTGATCTGCTGGTACATCAAAGGCTGAGTGCCACTAGGCTCATCAGCTTCGTTGTGACCGCGACGGCGGTAGCAGACCAGATCGATGACGATGTCCCGCTTGAACTGCATGCGGTAGTCGATCGCCAACTGGGTGACGAACATCACGGCTTCCGGATCATCACCATTTACATGGAGGATCGGCGCCTGAATCATCTTGGCAACGTCGGTGGCGTACTCGGTGGAACGCGAGTCCAGCGGGTTGCTGATGGTGAAACCCACCTGGTTGTTGATAACGATGTGGATCGTGCCGCCCGTCTTGAAGCCGCGAGTCTGCGACATCTGGAAGGTTTCCATGACCACGCCCTGACCGGCAAAAGCCGCGTCGCCGTGGAGGGAAATCGGCAGCACCTTGTCGCCATTCGGATCGTTACGACGATCCTGACGCGCACGCACCGACCCTTCGACCACCGGAGAAACGATCTCCAGGTGAGACGGGTTGAATGCCATCGCAAGGTGAACTTCACCGCCTGCGGTCATGACATTGGAAGAAAAGCCCTGGTGATATTTGACGTCACCGGAACCCAGCTCCACTTTCTTTTTGCCTTCGAACTCGTCGAACAGGTCGCGCGGGTTCTTGCCGAAGGTGTTGACCAGCACGTTGAGACGACCACGGTGGGCCATGCCGATGACAACTTCCTTGGTACCGTAGGACCCGGAACGCTGGATAAGCTCGTCGAGCATCGGAATCAGGCTTTCACCGCCTTCCAGACCGAAGCGTTTGGTGCCTGGGTATTTGGTGCCCAGATACTTCTCGAGACCTTCCGCCGCGGTAACGCGCTCAAGCAGATGGCTCTGGATATCGGCCGAGAAAGCCGGACGGCCACGAACACTCTCGAGTCGCTGCATGAACCAGTTGCGCTGCTCGGAATCCACGATGTGCGTGAACTCGGAGCCGATGGTGCGACAATATGTCTGCTGCAACGCTTCGTGAATTTCGCGTAGGCTCGCTTCCTCTTTGCCAATGAACAAGTCACCGGCACGGAAAGTCGTGTCCAGATCGGCATTGGTCAAGCCGTAATGATTGATCGACAGGTCAGCAGGCGCAGGACGCTGCCAAAGGCCCAGCGGATCGAGCTGAGCAGCCTGATGGCCACGCATCCGATAAGCCTGGATCAGTCGCAGCACTTCAACCTGCTTCTTCTCGTGCTCGCTGCTCACACTACCGGCGGAGACCGGCTGAGCGCGGCGCTGGTTTTTGGCCAGCAACACGAAATGATCGCGAATAGTCGAATGCGATACATCGGTGGCAGAGCTGCCGTCTGCTGGCAACTTCTGAAAGTAGGTGCGCCATTCTTCTGGCACAGCGTTAGGGTCGTGCAGGTAGAGCTCATAGAGCTCTTCCACATAGGCAGCGTTACCACCGGATAGGTGGGCACTGTTCCACATGCGCTGCATCACGCTTTCTTGCATGCTTGGTCACCCTCGGTAAGGGGACACCACCGGCGAAGACACCAGAGCAATCCTGAAATAGTCGTGTGCAGCGACCGTATCAAGTCACCAGGGATCACGCAGATAGTCCGGGTACCAGCCCGGATGCCCCTGCTGGTCTCATTTCTTCAAAATAAGAGCCGCAGCTTTGCGAGCTACTGCTCAGGTTAAAACCACGGCGCCGGTTGAAGCCTGCGCCGCGGCCATTTCAGTGCAACGGTGTAACAGATAATGCGATGAATCAGACGCCGTTTTGCAACAACATGTTGCGCACGTGACCGATAGCCTTGGTTGGGTTAAGGCCTTTCGGGCAGACGTTGACGCAGTTCATGATGCCGCGGCAGCGGAATACGCTGAACGGGTCATCAAGCGAAGCCAGACGTTCACTGGTGCGTGTGTCACGGCTGTCAGCCAGAAAACGATAGGCTTGCAGCAGTGCAGCAGGGCCCAGGAACTTGTCGGGGTTCCACCAGAAGGACGGGCACGAAGTCGAGCAGCAAGCGCACAGAATACACTCGTACAGACCGTCGAGCTTCTCGCGCTCTTCCGGAGTTTGCAGACGTTCGATGGCCGGAGCCGGCGTGTCGTTCTGCAGGAACGGCTTCACCTTCTCGTACTGCTTGTAGAAGATGCTCATATCGACGACCAGGTCACGAATGACCGGCAAACCAGGCAGCGGACGTACGATCAGCTTGTTCTTGGCGACAACCGCAGACAGCGGCGTGATGCACGCCAGGCCGTTCTTGCCGTTGATGTTCATGCCATCCGAACCACACACGCCTTCACGGCATGAACGACGGTAAGAAAAGCCTTCGTCCTGTTCCTTGACCAGCGCCAGCACGTCCAGAACCATCAGGTCCTTGCCACCGGTATCGACCTGAAACTCCTGCATGAAGGGTGCAGCGTCCTGATCAGGGTTGTAACGATAAACACTGACTTGCAACATATCGGTCACCCCTTAATAAGTCCGAATCTTGGGCTCAAAAGTCGGAACAGTCTTCGGCGAGAAGTTCACGGCACGCTTGGTTACACGCTTGTCACCCGGGAAATACAGGGTGTGGCACAACCAGTTCTCGTCGTCGCGATCTTCAAAGTCTTCACGGGCGTGAGCGCCGCGGGACTCTTTACGATTCTCTGCGGCAATCGCCGTAGCTTCGGCAACTTCCAGCAGGTTTTGCAGTTCAAGCGCTTCGATACGGGCGGTGTTGAATGCCTGGCTCTTGTCGTTGATCTTGACGTTGGCGATGCGCACGCGCAGGTCAGCCAGCTGAGCAATACCCTTCTGCATGTATTCGCCGGTACGGAACACACCGAAGTAGTTCTGCATGCAGCTCTGCAGCTCTTTACGCAGGGTGGCAACGTCTTCGCCAGTGGTACGCTCGTTCAGGCCGGCAAGACGCGCGAGAGCAGCATCGATGTCGGACTGCGAAGCACGTGCGTATTCAACGCCTTCGCGCAACGCCTGCTCCAGGTGGATACCCGCAGCACGACCGAACACCACCAGGTCGAGCAGCGAGTTGCCGCCCAGGCGGTTTGCGCCGTGTACGGATACGCAAGCCACTTCACCTACGGCGAACAGGCCCGGGATGATCTGGTCGACGCCAGCCGCATCTTGAGTGATTGCTTGACCATGAATGTTGGTAGCAACACCACCCATCATGTAATGGCAGGTTGGAACCACGGGAATCGGAGCAGTTGCAGGGTCGACGTGGGCAAAGGTCTTGGACAGCTCCATGATGCCTGGCAGACGGCTGTGCAGCACTTCCTCGCCCAGGTGATCGAGCTTGAGCATCACGTGGTCGCCATCAGGACCACAGCCGTTACCGGCGATGATTTCCTTGACCATGGAACGCGCGACCACGTCACGACCTGCAAGGTCCTTGGCGTTCGGCGCATAACGCTCCATGAAACGCTCGCCGTGCTTGTTGATCAGGTAACCGCCTTCACCGCGGCAACCTTCTGTGACCAGTACACCTGCGCCGGCGATGCCGGTTGGGTGGAACTGCCACATTTCGATGTCCTGTACCGGCACGCCAGCGCGAAGCGCCATGCCGATACCGTCACCGGTGTTGATCAGGGCATTAGTGGTGGACGAGTAGATGCGACCTGCACCGCCAGTTGCCAGCACGGTAGCGTGGGCACGGATGTAAGAGGTCTCGCCTGTCTCGATGCAGATGGCGATGATGCCGACAAAGTCGCCATTCTGGTTTTTCACCAGATCCACTGCGTAGTATTCATTGAGGAATACTGTGCCAGCCTTGAGGTTGGCCTGATACAGGGTGTGCAGCAGGGCGTGACCGGTACGGTCGGCCGCAGCACAGGTACGGGCAGCCTGACCGCCTTTGCCGAAGTCCTTGGACTGACCGCCGAACGGGCGCTGATAGATGCGGCCCTGCTCGGTACGGGAGAACGGCAGGCCCATGTGCTCGAGCTCGAAGACCGCTTCCGGACCTACGGAACACATGTACTCGATAGCGTCCTGATCACCGATGTAGTCGGAGCCTTTGACGGTATCGTACATGTGCCAGCGCCAGTCATCGTTCGGATCGGCCGAAGCGATTGCGCAGGTGATACCACCCTGAGCGGAAACAGTGTGCGAACGGGTCGGGAAGACCTTGGTGACTACGGCAGTCTTGTGACCACCCTGAGCCAGTTGCAGTGCAGCGCGCATGCCTGCACCGCCGCCACCGATGATGATGGCGTCGAACGAAAGCGCATTAATGTTAGCCATGGATCAGATACCCCAAAGAATCTGCACGCCCCAGACGAAGTAAGCGAACATCAGAACGCCGCATACAGCCTGGAACAGGAAACGTACGGCAGTCGCGGACTTGCCCAGCGCCATCGGCGTCAGGTAGTCGGTCGCGATGGTCCACATGCCGACCCAGGCGTGAGCGCCAAGGGCAACAAGCGCCAGCAGACTGAAGATACGCATTCCGTTGTGTGCGAACAGATCATGCCATTGGGCGTAACTCAGACCCGGATGAAAGACCATGTAGCCGATCAGGAATATGAAATAAGCCGCGAGCACGACGGCGGAGACGCGTTGCGCCATCCAGTCGTAGAGACCCGAACGCGACAGGTTCGTGACGTTGGTTACCATATCCATACTCCCGCCAGAAGAATCAGCACCACGGAAACCGCGATGACGATTTTGGAGCCCAGCTTGCCGCCCTCGAGCGTCTCGCCTACCCCGGAGTCCATGATCAGGTGACGAATACCGGCCACCATGTGGTACAGCAGGGCAGAAAGAAGTCCCCAGATGACCAGCTTGGCCAGCGGACTGGTCATATACGCCTTGACTTCACCGAACCCTTCTTCGGACGCCAGCGACTTGTCCATTGCATACAGCATGATTGCAATACCGACAAAGAGGATGACACCGGAGATGCGGTGAAGGATGGACGTGTAAGCGGTGACTGGGAGCTTGATGGTCCTTAGGTCTAGATTTACAGGTCGTTGGCTATTCACGGCTTTTTTTCACACTGAAGAGCCCCTAACAATCAGGGCAAGTTGTTGGGAAGTGCACTGGTCAGGTACCCACCACCCAGGAAGTGACGACCCCCTTGAAACAGGCCAAAAAGCCTCTGGCGGTCGGACGCCGAGTATAGACAGTTAGGGCGCTAATGACAACGCGCAGACTTACCGCGAATGGCGCATTGCGTTAGCGGGACAAAAGGCGTAAACGGCAGTAAACAGCCGTGAAAAATCCCCGGCTGGCGCCTTGCGGAACATGACTTTAGGCAAATTGACTTTAGAATTTATCTCACTATAGTGATGCGGGCCCTGCGTGGGGGGCCTGTCTGATGATTTGAAGCATAAATAGGAGGCCACATGGCTGACAAAAAAGCGCAGTTGATCATCGAGGGCGCAGCCCCCGTCGAGCTGCCAATTCTGACCGGTACAGTGGGTCCGGACGTGATCGACGTACGCGGACTGACCGCCACCGGCCGCTTCACATTTGACCCTGGCTTCATGTCCACGGCATCTTGCGAGTCGAAGATCACCTACATCGATGGTGACAACGGAATCCTGCTTCACCGCGGCTACCCTATCGAACAACTGGCCGAGCAGTCCGATTACCTCGAAACCTGTTACCTGCTGCTCAACGGCGAATTGCCGACCGCCGAACAAAAAGCCCAGTTTGTGGCCGTGGTCAAGAACCACACGATGGTTCACGAGCAACTCAAGACATTTTTCAACGGCTTCCGCCGCGATGCCCACCCGATGGCCGTCATGTGCGGCGTAGTCGGCGCCCTTTCTGCGTTCTATCACGACTCGCTGGACATCAATAACCCGCAGCACCGCGAAATTTCGGCAGTGCGCCTGGTAGCCAAGATGCCGACCCTTGCAGCGATGGTCTACAAGTACTCCATGGGGCAACCCATGATGTACCCGCGTAACGACCTCAGCTACGCCGAGAATTTCCTGCACATGATGTTCAACACCCCGTGCGAGATCAAACCGATCAGCCCGGTACTGGCCAAGGCGATGGACAAGATCTTCATCCTCCACGCCGATCACGAGCAGAATGCCTCTACCTCCACCGTGCGCATGGCCGGCTCCTCTGGCGCCAACCCGTTCGCTTGCATCGCGGCCGGCATTGCCGCGTTGTGGGGCCCGGCTCACGGCGGCGCCAATGAGGCGGTACTGACCATGCTTGATGAAATTGGCGATGTATCCAACATCGACAAGTTCATTGCCAAGGCCAAGGACAAGAACGACCCGTTCAAGCTCATGGGTTTCGGCCATCGCGTCTACAAGAACCGCGACCCTCGTGCCACAGTGATGAAGCAGACCTGCGACGAAGTCCTGAAGGAACTGGGTATCAAAAACGATCCTCAGCTCGAGCTCGCCATGCGCCTCGAAGAGATCGCCCTCACCGACCCATACTTCATCGAGCGCTCGCTGTACCCGAACGTCGACTTCTACTCGGGCATCATCCTCAAGGCCATCGGCATTCCGACCAGCATGTTCACCGTGATCTTCGCTCTGGCGCGGACCGTCGGCTGGATCTCGCACTGGAAGGAAATGCTCTCCAGCCCTTACAAGATCGGTCGTCCACGCCAGCTTTATACCGGCGACGTGCAACGCGATATCGTCCCGCTGCAAGACCGCAAGTAGGCGTTACCTGCAAAAAACAAAGGGCTGCCAGTGGGCAGCCCTTTTTTTGTATGTATTCTTTTCGTACCGGGCTTTGAATTACTGCGCAGCCCTGTCTCTGAGCGCCTTGAGGGTATTGAACGGCGCATCGACAACGAACTTGTTGGCCAGCATAGATGGCACACTGCCGCCTGGCTCTGTATGCACCTGATAGGTCACTTCAGTCTGCTGAGGGCCTTTAGGGACCATCCTCCAGAAGCCCTTGACCTCCGCGACGCGAACAAAGCCTTTTTCTTCCGGAATATATTTCGGTTGCTCTTCAAGCGTCCGCGTGACACTGCCGTCAGCGCCCTCCAGCGTCGTAACCAGCAAAACCGAATCGCGGGGCGTTACCGGCCAAGGCGTATTGAACTGGCTGTAAGTCCAGGTCTTGTCGCCTTCATGCTTGAGTATCTTCTGCAATTTGCACTCATGAATCCACGCGCAGGCACCCACCACATCCTCCTGAAGTGCACGCAACTTGCCCACACTGGCGTTGATCACCGCAACACCCCGGTAAGCCTTGTAATCAGACCCGGGCACATCACTCAGAGATATCTTGATACCGTCCTCGTCCTTGACGACCTTCCAGTCTTCAGCCTGCGCTACACCCACAAGCATTACAGTCAGACCACAAGCAACAGCCATGCGATACAGCGGACTCATTGTTTTATTCCTTGTTTTGACGTTCCGACAAAGCGCTAGCGCTCACAAAAAACTTTTCAAGCCACGGCAGTCGCTTTTTCCCACCAGCCAATAAGGCGAATGGCGTCCGCCTGATCGATACCGCAGACGTCTTCCGCCGCCTTGAACTGACTGCAGACGGCAGGACGCTCAGGCATCCCGAACAAGGCACATAACAGTTCCACCGACAGGTGCAGACACCGCTCGCCGGCAGGCTTCCCCTGGGGCATACCCGGTATGGGTGACGTGATGGAAGGCGCGATGCAACACGCACCACAATCAGAACGGCAGTCCATGACCCGAAACCCTTATTGGAAATATGAAAAAACAGGAAGGATAGTAACCGCCGAAATGCCGGTTTGAAAACGCCGTATCGGACGATACGCAGGGCTTACTGCTTGAATTTGAAATCCAGTGCTGCGCCTTCAACGTCACGACGGTTGTCGTTACGCATCTGCAGCTGCATCTCATTGGTCAGCAACCGGCCTTCCAGCTCGAAAGGACTGGCGCCAGGAGAGTCACCGAACATCTGCGGCAACAAGGGCTTGGGCTTGCGCTTGCCAGTGATGACTTTGGCTGGCGGCTCAAGCTCTTTGACCAGCTCGGGGGGCAGGCTCAGGTCGAGCCTGGGCGATTTGATTCGCACGTCCTTGGCCTTGGGCTGCTTGCTGGCCTTGCGATTACTGACGGAAGCCTCTCGTTTGGCCACCGCAGCCTTGGCAACGGCAGCTTTCGACGACGGCTTGTCAGCCCCGGAGACAGGCGCTTTGTGGATCTGAGCAGCAGATGGCGCACTGGACTCTTTGCCGACCACCACTGGGACCACAGGGACGCCCGGCATAAGTTCATGCATGGAGTCCGGCACTTTAGGCAATATGGTCTCAGTCACCGACGCAGCAGGCTCAGTATCTTTTTTACTTGCGATCGCTTTGGATGCAGCAGGTGCCGGAGCGGCGGCTTCGGTCTTTGGCTTGGGCACGGGTGGGTCCTGAGCATCGCAACCGCTCAGCAGAACCAGAATGAACAACCCGATACAACGAAACGCATTCATAGGCAGAAATCAGACAAGAAGTGGCAACGCCAAAAAGAAACATATGCTGTCCTTTTGAGGCCACGGTGACAAGACAAGAGTTCCGAAGAATTGCCAAAAAAAGCGTCTGTCACTCAATAGACTGGAACAGTCTCGTGACACAACTGTTTGGCCAGCAGCCCCAACGTCATCAGCGCCCGCTCCGCTTCCTTGTTCCAAGGCATGCCGCAATTGAGGCGTATGCAGTGATTGAACTGTTCAGTGTTACTGAAGATCAGGCCGGGCGCGATGCTGATGCCCTGCTCCAGCGCCCGCACATGCAGCTCCTGAGTATTGACCCTGCCCGGCAGGCTGACCCACAGAATAAAGCCACCAGCCGGACGACTCATCTGCGTCCCTTCCGGAAAAAACTGCTGTACGGCGAGCTGGTAGGCGCTCAGGTTCTTCCGATACTCGAGACGAATGAAACGCAGGTGCCGGTCATAACCACCGTTCTCGAGGTAGGCGGCAATGCCCATCTGTGTGACGCTGCACGCCGAATGGGTACTGAAGGTCTGCAGGCGTTGAATTTCTGCCTGATACTTGCCAGCAATCATCCAGCCGACGCGCACGCCTGGCGACAGTGTCTTGGAAAAGCTGGAGCAGTAGACCACCCTGCCCAGCCGATCAAACGCCTTGAGCGCCTTGGTTCGACCGACCTCGAACATTAGCTCGCCATACACATCGTCCTCGACCACCTGTATATCGAAGTCCGAGGCCAGACGCAGGAGGTTTTTCTGCCGCTCTTCGGGCATGGTGCCGCCCAAGGGGTTACTCAGGCGCGAGGTCAGCACCAGCGCCTTGATCGACCACTGATTGGCCGCCAGCTGCAAGGCCTCAAGGCTGATGCCGGTAGCCGGATCGCTGGGAATTTCGATGACTTTGAGACCCAGCAGATCGGCGAGCTGCAACAAACCGTAATACGCAGGCGATTCGGCGGCGATCAGGTCGCCGGGCCGGGTAAGTACCCGCAAAGCCATTTGCAATGCATCGACACAGCCATGAGTAATGACCACCTCGGAAGGATCAACCACCACGCCCGCGTCGCGCATGCGGATAGCCACTTGCCTGCGCAATGGCTCGAACCCTGGGCTGAACATGTAACTGAACGCGCGCGGGCTGTGAAACCGCGTGACCTTGGCCAACTGCTGGTGCAACGCACGAACCGGTAAATAGTCAACATGCGGCACCGCCGCTCCCAGCGCGAAAACGCCCTCGCGGCGCGACTCTTCAAGGACCTGCTGAATGATACTGCTGCGGGTGACCAGCCCCGGCCGCTCGACACGCGCGATGTCAGGCGTCGAGGCGGTCAGCGCCGGAGTCCGGTGAACGTAGTAACCGGACTGCGGACGCGCACGTATCAAGCCTTGATCTTCAAGGTTCGCATACGCCTGCAAAACCGTCGCATGGCTGACATTGAGCTGCGAACTCATCTTGCGAACCGAAGGCACGCGCTCGCCAGGCTGGTACACGCCGCGGCGGATGTCTTCAGCCAATTGCTGAGCGATACGCTGATAGAGCAAAAGATTGGTCATACGCAGCCTCGAAAAGACCGGTGATTTATTATTTTAAAGATACAGATTGGTAAAAACCGGCACTGCCCCGAAGTGTACGGGAACAGTTTGCGATTCGGCCAGTGATCGCTTTGGCTGCGTGAAAATAAACGCGGTCGACAGCGCCTGACTCAAGAAATTTAAGGCTTAAAAAACCCGAGGCTGTTTCCAGCCTCGGGTCTTTTGTTGAACGTCGTGTCAGCGAGCAGCGCCCAACTGGCCCTTCTCGTCCGAGAACACAATTTCGACGCGTCGGTTCTGCGCACGCCCGCGTTCGGAAGTGTTGGCGTCTACCGGGAATTGCTGGCCGTAGCCTTCAACCTGAATACGCTTTTCATCCACTCCCAGGTCTATCAGCACGTCTGCGACAGCTTGGGCACGGTCTTTCGAGAGCTTCAGATTCTCCTGACGATCACCCGTGCTGTCGGTGTAACCCTCGATTCTGACCACGCGGCGCGGATTGATCTGTAGGAACTGCACGACTTTGAGAATGGTGCGGCTGGCCGAGTTCTTCAGCTCGGCATGGCCTGCGTCAAACAGCACATCGCCCAAGGTCATGACCAGCCCGCGATCAGTCTGGGTAGTGGCCAGACTGAGGATCTGGTCTTCCAGCCAGCGCCCTTGCTGCTGGGCGCTGGCCAGCTTGGCTTCACGCAAAGCCAATTGCATGCGCTGACGCTCCATGTCCATTTTTACCAGACGCTCCTGACTCAGCATCAGGTTGCTGTGCTCACGAGCGATTTCGCTGTAGCGACTGCTTAGATAAGCGTAATGGCTCACATCGGCACCGCTGCCCAGATAACTGGTCAGCCGCTCGGCGCGGGCCAGGGATTCACCGGCACGAATCACATCCTTGGGAGCGCTGCGCAGCACGTCGGTGTCTTCCTTGACCTTCTGAAAATCGGCGCTGGCTTGCTGCAAAGCCTGACCACTGTCCTGATGACCGGCACACCCGTAAAGCCCGGCCGAGCCCAGCAGCAGACCCACACTCAAGACACGCGAAAAACGGTTCATTGCGCCTCTCCCAGCTGCTTGCGCAAGCGGTTGAGGCGAGTATTCAACTGAGTGACCTGCTCCTGGCTTTTGAGGGTCAGCACACGCGCTTCGGCCAGCCTTGCATCGAGCTCGGCCTGCTCGGCTTTCATTCGCGCGTCCTTGTAGGCGTGGCTCGTCATCGAAGCTCGGGCCTCGGCAAACCGTGCCAGAGCAACTGCCATCTCTGGCTGGTCGTCGCTCGCGCCAACCGCCTTGGCCTGCTCCAGCGCCTGCTCGGTCAACTTGAATTGCTCGGAGGGCACAGGATCACTGGCACATCCGGCCAGCGTGGCGATTGCCATGAAGGCAACTGAAAAACGAATACTCACAAAAACATTCCTACTTGTTTGGGGCGCTGGCATTGGCAGGTTGCAATAACTGGGCTTTCCACAGCTCCAGATTGTGCTTGATCACTTCGCCCGCAAGGCCGGAGGCCGAAGATTCTGTCATCTTTTTCGCCAGCTGTCCGCGCAACCATGGATCATTGCAGGCCGAGTTGAACGACAACGCCAGGTAAAAACCGGGCGTATCAACCGGCTCAGGCTGAGCGATAAGGTCTGCAGACAGGCCCAGCGTCTGCACCATGACCATCCCTGCGTAGCGCCCGGCGAGCACATAATCGGTATCGCCCAACGCCAGCTTCTGAAAAGCCGCCGTCAGACCTGGCAAGCGCTCCAGCGTCAGATGCTGCCTGGCCATATCCTCAAACAACGGCGTCAACCGAGTCTTTTCCGACATGGCGCCAGGATGACCTTGCAGCTCGCCGACGGCATTGAATGGCAGGACATGATCACGACGTGTCCAGACCATGATGTCGTTCTGCACAACCGGCGGATGAATATAGTCGAGGAATTCGAGCTGAGCGGTATTCAAGGGAGTGTCGGCCAGCATGTCCATACGCCCGGTCCGCACCTCCTCCAGCGCCTGGCTGCGCTTGCCGCCGTAGAGAAACTCGAGCTTGACGCCCAGCTCGCTCGCCGCCTGAGTCAACAGATCAGCATTGGCGCCCATCAGATGCCGCGGCTCGTCAGGATCACGCCACAGGTAAGGAGGCGCATCGGGGCTGCCAGTCACGATCAGACGCTCGCATTTGCCTGCTGCCGATGCGAGTGTCGGCAGCATGACCAGCCCGAGAACAAGCGAAGACAGCCGCCGGAAATACGCCATGAACAGTCCTTATGAAAATCAATAAAAAACCCGCTCAGGCCGGGCCGGTGTACCGCAATCACGCTGGCGGTACATCGATTCCGAACGGAACGGGTTTCTTTATAGTGGATGCGTCTGGCTTAAACCAGCTTCTCCAGCTCGGGAATGGCTTCGAACAAGTCCGCTACCAGACCGTAATCTGCCACCTGGAAGATCGGCGCCTCTTCGTCCTTGTTGATCGCGACGATCACCTTCGAATCCTTCATGCCGGCCAGATGCTGGATCGCGCCGGAAATACCGACCGCAATGTAGAGCTGCGGGGCAACGATCTTGCCGGTCTGACCGACCTGCATGTCGTTGGGTACGAAACCGGCGTCGACCGCGGCACGGGAAGCACCAACTGCCGCACCGAGCTTGTCGGCAAGGGTATACAGATGCTTGAAGTTATCGCCGTTCTGCATGCCGCGACCGCCGGAAACGACGATTTTGGCTGCGGTCAGCTCAGGGCGATCGGACGTGGCCAGCTCTTCGCCAACAAAACTCGATTTGCCAGCATCGTGAGCAGCCGACACTGCTTCGACGGTGGCCGAACCACCCTCGGCAGCAACCGGATCGAAACCGGTGGCACGTACCGTGATGACCTTGACCGAAGCGGTGGATTGCACAGTGGCAATCGCGTTACCGGCGTAGATAGGACGAGTGAACGTATCAGCCGAAACCACCGAAACGATTTCGGAAATCTGGTCCACGTCCAGCTGCGCAGCGACACGAGGCAGGATGTTCTTGCCGTTCGAGGTTGCAGCGGCAAGAACGTGACTGTGGCCTGCAGCCAGCTCGACCACCAGTGGCGCTACGTTTTCCGGCAACTGATGCGCATAAACGGCGTTGTCAGCCACCAGCACTTTCGCCACACCAGCAATTTTGGCCGCGGCTTCGGCAACGGCGCTAACGCCTGACCCAGCCACCAGCAGGTGGATTTCTCCACCGATCTTCTGGGCAGCAGCCACCGTATTGAGCGTAGCCGGGGCTACGGTCGCGTTGTCATGTTCAGCGATAACCAGGATCGTCATTTAGATTACCTTCGCTTCGTTTTTCAGTTTCTCGACCAGTTCAGCCACCGATTTGACCTTGATGCCTGCGCTGCGTGCAGCCGGCGCTTCGACCTTGAGGGTCTTGTTGGTCGAAGCCGTTGAAACGCCCAGCGCGTCAGGCGTCAGCACTTCGAGCGGTTTCTTCTTGGCCTTCATGATATTGGGCAGAGAGGCGTAACGTGGCTCGTTCAGACGCAGGTCTGTGGTCACGATGGCTGGCAGGCTCAGGGAGACGGTCTGCAGACCGCCGTCGATTTCGCGGGTTACCGCAACCTTGTCGCCGGTCACTTCGACTTTCGAAGCAAATGTGCCTTGCGGATAGCCGCTCAAGGCAGCCAGCATCTGACCAGTCTGATTGTTATCACTGTCGATAGCCTGCTTGCCGAGGATGACCAATTGCGGCTGCTCCTTGTCGACAACGGCCTTGAGCAGCTTGGCAACGGCCAGCGAGGTCAGTTCCTCGGCGGACTCGACCAGTACGGCGCGGTCTGCACCCAGCGCCAGAGCAGTGCGCAGTTGTTCCTGAGCAGTGGTCGGGCCGATGGTAACGACCACGATTTCTGTCACGACGCCCTTCTCCTTCAGGCGCACCGCTTCTTCAACAGCGATTTCGCAGAAAGGATTCATCGACATTTTGACGTTGGCCAGATCGACGCCGGAGTTGTCCGCCTTGACGCGAACCTTGACGTTGTAATCGACCACTCGTTTGACAGCTACAAGAACCTTCATGGATTCCTCACTCTCCGGTGAAAAGAAGTCGCCCGGCAACACCAGGCGATCGATATATGTGTCCTCAACAAGCAATCGTACGGGTGCAGGTCAGTGGCGCAACGCTGAAACGCGCCATAAAAGCCAGGGGCAGCCGTCAAGCAGCGGCGGTATGTGTAAAATGCGCCGTGCGACGTGGAGCGGTACCTGCACCGCGCCTGCCTGATGCTTTTTTGAAGATTCGTCTGAACCTGTTTTTAGCCTACGGCAAACGCAAAACCGCCCGTATCTTGACCGCAACGCCTTTTCCGGTCAATACGCCAAATCGGCCAGTCATGGGTCTGCTGTCTTTGATTTATCAGGGCTGCGGCCAATTCAAACAAACGTTTGTATTGGACCCGCACAGTGGTGTAGATATAATGCGTGCCATTAAAAGACGGGCGGTGTCCAACACCCCATACGTCAGCGCGCAACGACTCATAAAGCAGCGCCCCATAAAAACACCGTGAGCCTTGAGAGTAGGAGATAGCCTGTGGAACGCGAATACATGGAATTCGACGTCGTTATCGTCGGAGCCGGCCCTTCCGGGCTTTCTGCCGCTTGCCGCCTTAAACAGAAGGCCGCTGAAGCCGGGAAGGAAATCAGCGTCTGCGTGGTGGAAAAAGGCTCTGAAGTGGGGGCTCACATTCTGTCCGGTGCAGTGTTCGAGCCGCGCGCGCTCAACGAACTGTTCCCTGACTGGAAGGAATTGGGGGCGCCGCTCAATACGCCGGTCAAGCGCGACGACATCTATGTACTGAACGACGCTGAAAAAGCCCGGAAAATTCCTGACTTTTTCGTTCCCAAGACCATGCACAACCATGGCAACTACATCATTTCTCTCGGCAACCTGTGCCGCTGGCTCGCCCAACAGGCCGAGAACCTGGGTGTGGAGATCTACCCGGGCTTCGCCGCCCAAGAGGCGCTGTTCGACGAAAACGGCGTGGTACGCGGTATCGTCACCGGCGATCTGGGCGTCGACCGCGAAGGCAATCCCAAAGAAGGCCTGTACACCCCCGGCATGGAACTGCGCGCCAAGTACACGCTGTTCGCCGAAGGCTGCCGTGGTCACATCGGCAAGCAACTGCTCAAGCGTTTCGACCTGGATAACGAAGCCGATGTGCAGCATTACGCCATCGGCCTCAAGGAAATCTGGGAAGTCGACCCTGCGAAACACGAACAGGGTCTGGTGGTACACACCGCAGGCTGGCCACTGGACGACGCCAACCCGGGCGGCTCTTTCCTGTACCACCTGGAGAACAGTCAGGTGGTGGTCGGCCTGATCGTAGATTTGTCCTACAGCAACCCTTACCTGTCGCCGTTCGACGAATTCCAGCGCTACAAGCATCACCCGGTCGTCAAACAGTACCTCGAAGGCGGCAAGCGCATCAGCTATGGCGCACGTGCGATTGCCAAGGGTGGCTTGAACTCGCTGCCGAAGATGGTCTTCCCTGGCGGCGCCTTGATCGGCTGCGATCTGGGCACACTGAACTTCGCCAAGATCAAAGGCAGCCACACGGCAATGAAATCCGGCATGCTCGCTGCCGACTCAGTGGCAGACGCCCTGTTCGCCGGCAATGAAGGCGGCGATGTGCTGACCTCCTACGTCGATGCCTTCAAGGCCAGCTGGCTGCATGCAGAGCTGTTCGCCAGCCGCAACTTCGGCGTGGCGATTCACAAATACGGCGCCATCAAGGGTGGCGCATTCAACTTCATCGATCAGAACATCTTCGGTGGCAAGCTGCCGTTCACCCTGCACGACACAAAGCCAGACTACGCCTGCCTCAAGCTGGCGGCAGACTCGAAGAAAATCAATTACCCGAAGCCCGACGGCAAACTCAGTTTCGACAAGCTGAGTTCGGTATTCCTCTCCAGCACCAACCATGAAGAGGAACAACCCTGCCACCTCAAGCTGACCGACCCGAGCATCCCGATCAGCAGGAACCTGCCACTGTACGACGAGCCCGCGCAGCGCTATTGCCCGGCAGGCGTTTACGAAGTCATCACCAAAGAGGATGGCGAGAAACGCTTTCAGATCAACGCGCAGAACTGCGTGCACTGCAAGACGTGTGACATCAAGGACCCGTCGCAGAACATCACCTGGGTCGCCCCGGAAGGCGCTGGCGGGCCGACTTACCCGAACATGTAGTCAGCAGCAAACCGATAACGGAAAAGCCCCTTTTGGGGCTTTTTTCGTTTCAGGCGGGTACACGCAGGTGGCTGCTCTCCTCACCCGGGCTGCGTTCGAAGTAGCGTTTGTATTCACGACTGAACTGCGAAGCGCTCTGATAACCGACCTTGAGTGCAGCCTGTGCCACATTCAGGCCTTCGGCGACCAGCAATTGCTGAGCCTTGAGCAGGCGCAGGCGCTTGAGGTATTGCACCGGCGACAACAGCGTGCTGCGCTTGAAGTGCTCGTGAAAGGTCGAGGTGCTCATGTTTGCGCAGCGTGCCAGGGTATCGACGTTCAGCGCATGATCATAATGCTCATGCAGGTAATTGACCGCCGAGGCAATTCGCGCGAACTGGCCCTGCTGCTCGACCAGCGCGCGCAATACACCTGACTGCGGTCCTAGCAGCGCGCTGTAAAGCACATCACGAATCCGTGATTGCCCCATCGCCTGGCACTCGAGCGGGTCGTGCAGACAGCGCAACAGACGCTCGACGCTGTCGCGCATTGCAGTATCGATCACAACCGAGGTCATGGATTCGGGGGTCTGTAACTGGCTGTCCTGCTCGCTCGCAGGGCCCATTGCCTGCACCAGCTCACCGAGCAGCACCCGGTCGATGGCGACCGAAACGCCGTAGAGCGGTTTGTCAGGCGTGGCGAAGGTTTCACACTTGAACGGCACCGAAAGCGCCTGGATCAGGTAATGCCCGGTACCGTACTCAAAGGTGCGCGGCCCCAGGCAGGCAACCTTGCTGCCTTGCACCACAATCATCAGGCTGGGCTCGTAGATCTGCGGACTGCTGGCCACGTAACCGAAGGCTGACAGGACACGAACCTCAGGCAGAAAGGTTGCAACAAAGCCAGGGCGTACAGCCAGAGGCTTGATCAGGGAGACGAGCGTGGCATTGCCAGCAGAGGGAAACGCAAGCGACATGGGGAGCAGGCCGACAGAGTAATAGACAGCCGTATCATCGCAGGTTTAAGCCTCGTAGCCGACACGCAATTTTTAGCCCGGAGAAATAGGCATGAAACACGGAGGATTCACCATAGCCGTGACGGGCGCGCATCTGGACAATGGCTCGCCTCTATTTCGTTACACCTTGCGAGGTCATACATGTACACAGCTATCGGTTACGCCGCTCAGTCAGCTACCGCCCCCCTCGCCCCGATGACCTTCGAACGTCGCGCTCCGCGCGCTGACGACGTTGCCATCGAAATCCTTTACTGCGGCGTCTGCCACTCCGACATCCATCAGGCGCGCAACGAGTGGGGCATTGCCGTTTACCCACTGATGCCCGGTCATGAGATCGTCGGTCGCGTCACTGCTACAGGCGCCAACGCCACCCAGTATAAGGTTGGCGATCTGGTCGGTGTCGGCTGCATGGTCGACTCGTGCCGCGAATGCTCGGCCTGCAAATCGGATCTCGAGCAGTACTGCCTGGAAGGCCCGACCATGACTTACGCCACGCCAGACCGCGTGGACGGCAGCAACACCATGGGCGGTTACTCGAACAGCATCGTGGTCGCCGAGCACTTCGTCGTTCGCGTTCCAGAGAAGCTCGACCCGGCCGCTGCTGCGCCGATTCTTTGCGCAGGCATCACCACCTATTCGCCACTCAAGCACTACGGCGTCAAGGCTGGCGACAAGGTCGGCATTCTGGGCATGGGTGGCCTGGGCCACATGGGCATCAAGTTTGCCAAGGCGATGGGCGCTGAAGTCACTCTGTTTACCCGTTCCGAAGCCAAGGCTCAGGAAGCACGCCGCCAGGGTGCCGATCATGTGATCGTGTCTACTGACGCCGAACAGATGAAAGCCGCTGCCGGGCATTTCGACTTCCTGCTTGACACCATTCCGGTGCAGCACGATCTGAACCCCTACCTGGAAACGCTGCGCTTTGATGGCGTGCATATCCTGGTCGGCCTGATCGAGCCGGTCGAGCCGCCAGTCCACGCTGCCAATCTGGTGATGAGCCGCCGCGTACTGGCCGGTTCGCTGATCGGTGGTATCGCCGAAACCCAGGAAGTACTGGATTTCTGTGCCGAGAACGACATCACTTGCGACATCGAAATGCTCGATATCCGTAACATCAACGAAGCCTACGAGCGCATGCTGGCCGGTGACGTGAAATACCGTTTCGTAATCGACATGGCCACACTAAAGGCCTGATCCGTCGCCGATCAGCCGCCGAGATCGGCCGAGAGTTCCGCTGCAATCTTCTTGATCAGCGGGACCAGCTCGGCCATCTTCTCAAGCGGCATGTAAGGCACGGTACTGGCAACACTGATGCCGGCAACGATCTGTTTGCTGGCATCACGTACCGGAGCGGCGACACACCGGATCGACGGTTCGTTGTCCTCCAGATCAAACGCATAACCTCCTTGAACGTATTCTTCCCTTCGCGCTTGCAATTGCGCCCAGGTTTGCTGCTCATGCGCAGGCCACAGCGGGTTCCTGCCTGACGCCGGCATGCTGACCTCGTACAGCCGCTGCCATTCCGATTGCGCACTGTCCAGCAACAATGCCTTGCCTATACCGGTTCGCACCAGTGGCATGCGGTGCCCGACCCTCGAGCGCATTTCCGGGCCGTTGCGGCCAGGATTCTTGTGCAGGTAAAGCACGTCGTCCCCTTCCCGCACAGCCAGATGCACGGTATCGCCCGTCAGTTCCGAGAGTTGATCGAGGTATGGGCGTGCAAGCATCGCCAATGGCACTTCCTCACGAGCCTGAAAACCCAGTTCGATCAGCTTAGGCCCAAGGAGGTAACCCACCTGCGGCACCACGCGCAGGTAGCGCTCATCGACCAGGCAACTGGCCAGCCTATGGGTAGTGCTGCGCGTAGTGCCGATCAACCGGGCTATTTCCTTCAGGTCGCGTGCGCCCCCGGCCACCGCCTGAACCACGCCCAGCCCGCGTAAAAGGGTCTGGGTGCCGGTCGGGGTCGGCTCTTTGCTCGTGAGAGGTTCAGTGGGGAGTAAGTCGTTGTGCATGAAAGGCCTTGCTCGGACAGAAAGGATTCGGATCGAAAGCTGGCGGCATTATCGTCGCCAGCGTCCGCAGACGTCGACATCAGAGCTCGATACGTTCGACTTTTCCTACCAGCAGGATGTAGGACAGCGCTCCCAACAACGCCAGCATCGAGATATAGG
Source organism: Pseudomonas tremae (assembly GCF_001401155.1). Lineage (GTDB taxonomy): Bacteria > Pseudomonadota > Gammaproteobacteria > Pseudomonadales > Pseudomonadaceae > Aquipseudomonas > Aquipseudomonas tremae. The sequence continues at coordinate 1,350 of NZ_LJRO01000486.1, read as the reverse complement.
TGATCGCTGGCGCGAACGAATCGCCCGACGCCAGAAAACCGATCACGATCGGCGTGGCGATGGCCGACAGGTTGCCGATGAAATTGAAGGTACCGCCGGTCAGGCCCAACAGGCGCGCCGGAGCCAGGGTCGAGACCAGCGACCAGGTGATCGAGGCCAGTCCGTTACCAAAGAACGCCAACGCCAGGAAGGCAATGACCAGCGGCGTCGAGTCAACGAAGTTGGCACCTATGATCGACGTGGAAATCAGCAGGCCGGCGATGATCGGCAGCTTGCGGGCGAAGCCTACCGTATGGCCGCGGCGGATCAGCCAGTCGGAGAAGAAGCCTGAACACAACACACCGACAAACGCCGCCAGGAACGGCAATGACGCCAACAGGCCGGATTTGATAAAGTCCATGCCCCGGTATTTCACCAGGTAGGTCGGGAACCAGGTAAGGAAGAACCATAAGGTGGAATTCAGACAGAACTGCCCGAGATAGATACCCCACAGCTTGCGCTTGCTCAGTACGATGCCCAGGTCCATCCAGCTGAAACCCTGCTTCTGTTTTTCGACGTCGCGCTGGATATCTACCAGACCGCCACCGTCTTTGATCAGGTCGATCTCCTGCTGATTGACCCCTTTGAAGTCACGCGGCTCGCGATACACCATGTACCAGATCAACGCCCACAACACGCCGACCCCGCCCGTAACGACAAACACCATGTGCCAGCCGTAATGCGCCTGCAGCCAGGCCAGTATCGGCGTCAGGAACGCCAGGCCGACGAACTGGCCCGAGGTGTAGACGCCAATGGCCGTGGCGCGCTCGCGCTCTGGGAACCAGGTGGTCACCACCCGGCTATTGATTGGATAGGCTGGCGCCTCCAGCGCGCCGACGGCCATGCGCAGCACAAACAGCGCGATGAAGCTGGCGGCGAAACCGAGCATGATGGTGGCAATGGACCACAGGAGCAGCGCAGCGGTGTAAAGGATGCGCGGCGGCACGCGGTCAACCAGCCAGCCGCCGGGCAGTTGCATGGCGGCATAGGTCCAGCCGAAGGCGGAAAAGATCAACCCGACATGCACCGTATCAAGACCCAGTTCGGCGGTCAGCGCTGGCGCCGCGATGGACAGATTGCTGCGATCGAGATAGTTGATCACCACGGTGATGAACAGCAGCACCATGATAAAGAAACGCTTGCGGGACGGCGTTACCAGCGATGCTGCACCTTCCATAGTTCGAGTGCGCATGGAATGTAGCCTCTTGTTGGATTTATTATTTGGCGAACTCTCGTTCCCACGCTGCGCGCTCAGCGTTATACATAAGTCCTGAGAAGCCCATAGATTGGCTTCTGGCCGAAGGCCGTGGG
>NZ_LJRO01000071.1 GCF_001401155.1 Pseudomonas tremae | reverse complement strand
GTGGTTACCCGCTACATCGAGGACAGCAACGACGATGACTTCAACTCCGTGCGCTCGGTGCTGGACGTCAACCGCCGCATGGCCCGGGCGAGTCTTGAAGGCAGGGTTTTGAAGTATGTGGAGCCGATGATCGACACCAGCGTGGCGTGGTTCGAGATTCTGCCCACTGGCATTAACGCCGATGAGTTGCAGGCTTATCTGTTGCAATGGGACGTGTACGTACTGCCGGGCAAATATTTCTACTGGAGCCAGCCCGAAAAAGGCCAGCGTTACATACGTCTGGCGCTGGCACGCAAGCCGGAAGAATTTGCGGCCGCCGTTCAGGTCATCGCAAGGGCCCTGGAGAACTTCCATGTCTGACTTCGACCTGCCAATGATCGACGCAACAGTGTTCATGGGCATGCACCACGCCGATCCCGGCGTGCGTGAAAAATCCCTGGGTTTGTTTTCCCGGTTCTATGAAAGCAGCGTGCAGATGAGTTTCGCCCAGATAGGCATTTGCGACGCCATTATCTGGAAGAAAAGCCGCGCCTTGCAGGACGTGTACTACCCGTTCATGGATGTACTGCACACTGACATGGCCATCCAGCGCCAGGGTTGTAGCGAACACATACTCCAGCGCGCCGCGACGGACACACTGCTCAAAGG
>NZ_LJRO01000338.1 GCF_001401155.1 Pseudomonas tremae | reverse complement strand
GTGGGCTCGGAGATGTGTATAAGAGACAGCCGCACGGCTGGCACCCAGCAGCGCCCCCGCAACCAACACCAACAGCACGCCCAACAGACTGATCACCAACAGTACTTCCAGCAGCGTGAAACCACGTTGGGTACGGGTCATGATCCGGCCCCGCTGACAGCGCCGCGCAGTTTAAGCGTACTGAACTGCGCTTTGCGCTGGTGCTCGCTGAGCATCAGGTCGAGGCGAAACATCCGTGCCTCACCATTGGCACCCGACAGTTGACGGATATCCAGGGTCCAGTCGATGCCTGCGAGTGTTCCCTGACGCGTACCGTTTTCCAGCGGGCCGGCACTTTCCTGATCCATAATCGTGCGTGCTGCATGGCTGATCCGGTCACTGCGCGACACCTGTTGCAGAGAGCGAGCGCTCTGCC
>NZ_LJRO01000322.1 GCF_001401155.1 Pseudomonas tremae | reverse complement strand
ATGAAGAAACCGTGCTGGTGGCCTCTGCACTGATCGAGTCGGGCATGGATGCGGTGATTGCCACCAACACCACGCTCAGCCGCCAGGGTGTGGAAGGGCTGCCGCATGGCGATGAAGCGGGTGGTCTGTCGGGCGCGCCGGTGCGGGAAAAAAGCACGCACATCGTCAAGGTGCTGGCCGGTGAGCTGGCAGGTCGTCTGCCGATCATTGCCGCTGGTGGCATCACTGAAGGCCGGCATGCTGCCGAGAAGATAGCCGCAGGTGCCAGTCTGGTGCAGATCTATTCCGGTTTCATCTACAAGGGCCCTGCGCTGATTCGCGAATCGGTGGACGCCATTGCGGCAATGCCACCGGCCGTACGCTGAATCGAAGGCAAAAAAAGGGGCTCCTCGAGAGAGCC
>NZ_LJRO01000293.1 GCF_001401155.1 Pseudomonas tremae | reverse complement strand
AGACCTATCAGCAGGAAACGCTGAGCCAGACCGACATGCTGCGCCGGGTGGTGCAGCACATCCCGGAGAAGCATTTCCGGATGATCCGGTATTTTGGTTTTCTGGCCAATCGGGTCTGCGGGCAGTACCTGCCAAAGGTCTATGAAGCACTGAAGATGGCGACGCCAGGACCGGTACCAAAGCTGTATTTTGCGCCGATGGCCAAAGCCTTTCTAAACATCGATCCGTTCCGCTGTGTGCTGTGTGGCGCGCGGATGGTATACACGGCGGCAATCAGCGGGCTGACGGTGCAGGGACTGGTCCTCAACGCTCAGGCGATCGCGCAGATGAGGTACGTGAAGCCCTGACAGGGGGAAGGTGCGTCCGCACCTAGTTTCAGCGGTAAAATAACCTGCGTTAATGCGGATTGATAGGGATTATCACTGCATAAGTAACGCATCAGCGTCTTCCTACGCATCGCTATGAAGGCACGACGCCTCCTTCATAGCGTCAGCCTGATGCATAGGCATTTTGAAATTCCTATGCATGAACAGGGCAGCCTGCG
>NZ_LJRO01000487.1 GCF_001401155.1 Pseudomonas tremae | reverse complement strand
GTGTTTTTTTTAGATGTGTATAAGAGACAGATTGTGCTCAATGGAAGCGGCATCCAGATGGCAGGAATGGACGTTTTTCAGGCCTGTTGGGGTGGGTTGAATGCGCTCGGCACCGCTTGGCGCAAGGCTTGCGAGCGAGGTGGGCGCGCAGCGCCGGTCAGGACGATAGGGTGCGTTGGCGCAGAGCGCCCGAATATGCGCGCAATATTCAGCAACCATTTTGCCGGGTCGCAGACTGAGCAAATGTCAGTCTGCCGCAGGCAGAGCGTCCAGTACCGCATGCTGGCGCGGAGCATCTGCACGAT
>NZ_LJRO01000213.1 GCF_001401155.1 Pseudomonas tremae | reverse complement strand
CTCATGAACGTGGCCAGGGATGACCGGATTGTCGAGCACTTCAAGAAAGTCGACATCGTGCGTCTGCGCGACAAACTGGTCGAGCAACTCTGTGTCGAAGCGGGCGGCCCGTGCCGCTACACCGGTGACAGCATGGCCGAGTCGCACAAGGGCCAGAACCTTACCCCCAGCGATTTCAACGCGCTGGTTGAAAACCTGATCGCAGCGATGGACACCGAGAACGTCCCGGTTCCGGTCCAGAACCGTTTGATCGCCCGGTTGGCGCCAATGCGTGGCGACGTGGTTGGCAAGTAATCTTTAAATGCACTCTGAC
>NZ_LJRO01000437.1 GCF_001401155.1 Pseudomonas tremae | reverse complement strand
ACCAGGATGAAGATGTGTATAAGAGACAGGTATGGGGTGTGAAACCGGACAGTGATTTCGCCAGGCGCGCGGAAGAGTCTGCAAAGCCTGTCATTGCCGGCCCGTCCGGCACCGCTTCGCGCTTGGTATCTGTGGCACGCTTTCTGGCACCAGCGTGTTTGAAACGCCTTGATATCGAGAGTGAGCAGGGCTTTAAGGAGCTTGTGCGGTATGCCTGCTATGCCTATTTAGGTCAGGGCAGCCACCATTCGATGCTTGAAGTGAATCTGGG
>NZ_LJRO01000180.1 GCF_001401155.1 Pseudomonas tremae | reverse complement strand
GGGTCAGGCATGTGGCACGCATTGATGCTGCCATTTCGACCTGGACCGCCGAGCGCTCGATGGACGAAGTTCTTGCTGCACTCAACGAGGCGCGTATCCCGGCAGGCAAGATCTACGACGCTGCCGATATCGCCGGCGACCCGCATTATCAGGCGCGTGACATGTTGTTGCTGAGCGCGCTGGATGACGGCACGCCCGTTACCCTCCCGGGGATTGTGCCTAAACTTCAAGGCACGCCGGGCCAGGTAAGAACGCCCGCGCCGACCCTGGGTCAGCACACCGACGCCGTTCTCGAAGCACATGGTATAGACGCAGCCACTCGCGCCGAATGGCGTCGGCTTGGCATCATTTGATCCGAAATGCGGCCTTTGCCGTAAACAGAACTCTATTC
>NZ_LJRO01000495.1 GCF_001401155.1 Pseudomonas tremae | reverse complement strand
TCAGAAGGAGCATACGATTTTCCTATCTATATATCAGCGTTCATCCTGTTCGGTAGGCAGCGGTGGCCATTTCTGGCTAAACCTTGACATAAACGATTGATCCCAATGACTTACCCCTGATCTTTTCATTGCATCCGTCTCGGGTACACCTTCAGCTATCATTAACCCCGAGGCAAGCCTCGATCAACGCTTTGCGCAGCTCAGGCATGTCATGCCGACCTACATTGCGAATGGCCTCTGCAACAATTGGTGCCGCTCGATCTGCCCAAGACATGGTGAATTACCCTTAGCTCAATGAATCTTCACGTCGCCATTCAAAGAACTCAACCGCCAGGCCTGCGACCATCAGCGCCAATGACAATGCGAGAGCAACAAGCCCAGCCTTGCTGAGCGCCAGGTCCGTATCGCTCTGGCCAGCTTCAAACAGGCATATAGCGACGACAACTGCCAACAACTGTGCAACTACGAGTTTCATACGACGATCCTTGTGTCTTTTCGATGCAAATGTGGTGTTTTTCTACTGACCCAGCCCCGCACGAGGCGAGGCTTGGGGTTACAGGTTTTCCTTTAGCCTGCGAGTGGCAGGCGGCAGTTCAGCTCGATCAGCTTCTGGTCGTACTGCTCGACCAGCTCGCTGTACTCTTTCGACTCCCAGCTTTCCAGGCCACCGGCACCCAGCACCGAAAGGCAGTAGTATTTCTGACCTTGCATCGAGAGGATTTCGTCAGCGATCAGCTGCTGGTAGTGATTCATCGTCGCGGCTTCCTTGGGGGAGACGCCCATCCCCCCAGCTTAGAATAATGAAGTCACGCAGCGTCAACTTGAAGGTGATTTCCGAATCGAGATCTTGCTTGGTGTATTTGTCCATGCCGGTTTCCAGGGTTGGGTTAGCAGCGGATATGCGGTTCAACCTCTGCGCCGGCGTATATCTTGGAACAGGGTATTGACGGCATCAATATCTCGCAGGAGCTCATCCGGTTGCGTAACGGCCCGCTGCTGTCCCGCCGCGTGTGAATGCGCGCACACGTTGCGACAGCACTTGTCATGCAAACGCTGTACTTCGAGATAATCAGCCTCCTGCACGCTCATCACGCCATTAAGTCGCCCGACTGAGATACCGTCGCGGAATCGCACTACAGTTTCGTTGAGTATTGTGTCCTCGATACCTACCTCAATCGTGACACGAAGGTCATCGTAAGCATTGCGCATCGCAAGTCGCTCATCATCCCCTGGCGGGTTATTAAAAATGGCTGCGATTCGCTGTTGGTCAGTACGATGGTGTGCAATGCGCTCACGGTGCTTGCGCATGTCATAGGGCAAACCGGCATCGATATAACCCGGCCCTTCTGCTCGATAGTTGATTGACCTAACCTCTGGGGCCAATTGCGCATCTTGGCAAAAGGTAAGCAGCTCTCCGAAAAACACTGCGTCGTGTGTAAATACTATAACCTGTCGGCCGGCGGACTCCTCAACAACCCGTCTTGCGACGGCGGTTCGATGATTATGGTCAAGGCTCGAAACCGGATCGTCGAATACGATTCCGGAAGTGGACCCTGACTGGTGGAGCTCTGCGAAGAAGTAGGCGAGCGCACACATGCGCTGCTCCGCCTCGCTGAGTACAAGGTGCGGATCAAGCGTAAGCGTCCGAACTACAC
>NZ_LJRO01000039.1 GCF_001401155.1 Pseudomonas tremae | reverse complement strand
GTGGTTACGTTCGGACGGGATTGGGCAGGTGGTGATTGTCGGCGTGATCACCAACAATTCGGTCGAGTCCACCGCACGCAGTGGCGGCAATCTGGGGTTTGATGTGCTGGTCGCGCACGATGCCTGCTTTACCTTCGATCAACAGGACTTTTTCGGCACGCCGCGCAGTGCGGAGGACGTGCATGCAATGTCGCTGGCCAACCTGCACGGTGAATACGCCACGGTCCTGTCCACGGCGCAGATCCTTCAGCATATTGCTGTCGAATAAGCGCCGGACGGGTTTACTTGCGGGTTTTCTTCGGGGCTGCGGGAAGCGGGGCGAACAGTGCCTGCAAATCTTCGTCGCGCAATTTCCAGTCGCCGCTGGTGCGACCGTCAAGCACACCCGAGGCCAGCGCTGATTTTTCCCGTTGCAGGCG
>NZ_LJRO01000294.1 GCF_001401155.1 Pseudomonas tremae | reverse complement strand
GAGCTGGCCGAGCTTCTCACCGACGTCCTGATCAAGAACGTGCCGGGCATCTCGGAGAAGCATGCAGAGGATGCGAGTATCTACATGGCGAAAAATCGCGCCGTCTTTGCCGCCGCCTTCAAAAACAACGCGACTGCACTCAGTGAGCTGTCGGAGCCTGCCGAGTCAGAAGGCTGATTGCGTTCTGCACTGCGACCCCTCATCCGGAGGGGTTCGCTAATCATTCTCATTTAATAACTGGGCAACTGCCCGCATTGCTGCTACAACTCAATAGTGCAGCTCACCTAACTTTAGCGGTATGTAAGCTATTCCTTAACATCTCGTTCACCTGCAGCGCATCAAACTCGATACAAAAGCAAAGTTCCACACTGTCATTATATCAGCGCCATTTTTGTGAACCCCTTCGCTTTTCCTGTCATTAATCAGGCGTCAGTATTCTGCTGTAGTGATGCACGCCACAGCACGCCTATTTTTGTTGGAACTTTTTGCCATCATGGCGACTTTCAGCACATTAGCGACCTTTGAAAACAGCCTGACCGACTCTATCAA
>NZ_LJRO01000242.1 GCF_001401155.1 Pseudomonas tremae | reverse complement strand
CACGGCACGTTCGACATCTGCTTCGTCGGCGTCGGGCAGTTGCGCCCACGGTTCAGCCAGCGCCGGGTTGAGACTGTCGAAAGTCTTGCCGGACAACGCATCGACCCATTGGCCGTCGATGCACATCTGAAAGCGGGTAAGGCTCATGCAACTATCCCCTTGATCGAGTTGTGGGCAGTCGCCAATTTGTCGAGACCGGTTTTTTCAAAGAAGTCGAGTAACACCTGGTTGACCAGGCGCGGCGACTCAACCGGCATCATATGGCGTTGATCGGGCAGTATCGCGA
>NZ_LJRO01000136.1 GCF_001401155.1 Pseudomonas tremae | reverse complement strand
CTTGCTCGGAGCTTCCTTAGCGTGACCTTCTTGTGAGTATGAACGGTCGATGACTTATAAAGGCCAAAGTAGTGCTTATCGAACTCTATTTTAGACTCTTGAGCCATTTTAAAATTAGTTCGACTTTCAGGCTTATCAATACACATCTCATATTCATGTCTGAATATACCTTTAGTACGACCATATGGCCGAATAAAGTTTATATGTTTACCTACCAACTTTCGTACAGGTGAACAAATAAGCGATGGATGCTGGGTAATGATATGAACATCCCAACCGTGATGTCGATGTTTCTCAAAGCGAGTAACTTTTTCAACACGTCCACGAATATCGGTACCGAATGTGCCCTGAGCTTCATCTATGACAATAACCGAACCATCAGGCAAATCATACCAAAGGTCAGGAGTTTCCCATTCAACCCATTTAGAATTGAGCTGATCGACCTTAAGCTCAGGGATGCCGTGGTAATAGATAGTACGTGGCGGCAGGCTTGGATCATCGGGATCTTTGTGAAGACGTAGCAAAGGGTTGTTGGGATCAACAGCATGCTCTAAATCAATCTCTTTGATGGTATTAAGAGTCTTGCCGGAACCGGGTAAACCAGTGCGAAGAAATAACATACGCCCTACTCCTTAGGTGTCCATTTCATGGATGTTTTACTGCCAGCCTTGTTCATACCGGCGAGAAGAGCGCGAGCAATATAAGCAGAAAATAATATATTCAAACAAACATCTATCTTGAGCATGCCAAGAACTGCAATCCAGTCGCTAGGCAAACCACCAAGCTGAGAAAAGGCATAACCCTTGGCTTTATCGAGGGCGGCATCGATACCAACGTAACTTATTGCAGCGAAACCTAGTCCACGTAATAACTTCCAGCCAAGAGGGACTATTGAAAGGCCAACCATGCGTAAGAACAGACCAATCATTGCAGGCATTTATCAAACTCCAGTTGCAATAATTTCAGCTGCTTTACGCATTGCGAAAGCAACCATGAGATAACCCATAAACGTGAGAAAAGTACAAAGACCGGGTACATTAGGATCAACTGTAAATGATCGGCCAGACATAAAAGGAACACTTATAGTTCTTAAAACTGGGCACGCAGCACCAAAACGACTACTAGTATCAATCATCGATGTAAGATCGAACGTGGAATCAGAATCAGGTTTAATAGGCTTGTAGTCTTCACCGGCAAACTCAGATTGAAGCTCAGATTTTAAGTCAGCTATCTTTTTCTCAGTAAGGTCGCGGTATTCTTTATCAGCACAACGTGATTGTTGTTCCTGACGAAGTACAGCGCATTGAATAACATCACCAGTGCAAGAAACTACAGTTTGACACTGCATATCACCAGAAACCTGAGCGTCATCCTCACCGCATTTATCACCTTCACAGGTACCATCGCCGGAACCAGTACCGGAGCCAGAACCACTACCAGAGCCGCTACCGGAGCCGGAGCCACTACCAGAGCCGGAGCCAGACCCTGAACCAGAACCACTACCAGAACCGGAGCCGGAGCCGCTACCAGAGCCACTACCAGAGCCGGAACCACTACCTGAACCGCTGCCAGAGCCGGAACCGCTGCCTGAACCGCTGCCAGAGCCAGTATCGGTGCCAGAGCCAGTATCGGTGCCAGAGCCAGTATCGGTGGGGTCAGTTGTAGGAGGTGTAGGGTCTGGAGTTGGTGCAGGGGCAACATAAAGTTCGCCAGTTACAGTTGCATCAGCAGTGCAATTAAAGCCGCCAGAGGACGCAGGAGTACAAATCTGAACACCTGACAAAGTGGTTGAACATCCACCAATAGATGGAGGTATAGGGACATCGGTTGATTGATGCCAACTATAACTTTTCTGAGTTGCGCCCTTAGGCTCTGTACGTAAA
>NZ_LJRO01000480.1 GCF_001401155.1 Pseudomonas tremae | reverse complement strand
AAACCCGGGGCGGTTCAGTCCTGCCTAGGTGCGTTCCCGAATCAGTTCGCGCTCAAACTCGGCCAACGATGCAAACAGATTAAATACCAGCCGGCCTTGTGCACTGGTGGTATCGATGGGGTCATTCAGGCTCAACAGGCCGACCTTGCGCTCAATCAAATTGCCCACCAGCTCTACCAAATGCTTGAGTGAGCGTCCCATCCGGTCGAGTTTCCAGATCACTAACACGTCCCCAGCTCGAACTTGGCCAAGCAGTTCGTCCAATGCGGGCCGCGCCGTTTTCGAGCCACTGGCTACATCTTGGTAAATGCGTTCGCAACCGGCGCGTTTGAGTGCATCGAGCTGCAGGTCGAGATTTTGGTCGCGCGTGCTTACGCGGGCATAGCCGATTTTCATCAAAAGTCTTCTTTACTCGTCTGATTTCGACAATATCGAACCATTGCAGTGTAGCGTAACAAAGCGTACAAACACTTAAATGCAAAAACACCGATCAGGAGAGCACATGAATACTGTTCGCTGGAACATCGCCGTATCGCCGGACGTGGACCAGTCCGTCCGCATGTTTATCGCGGCTCACGGCGGAGGACGCAAAGGCGATCTGTCACGCTTTATCGAGGAGGCCGTACGCGCTTATTTACTGGAACAAGC
>NZ_LJRO01000506.1 GCF_001401155.1 Pseudomonas tremae | reverse complement strand
CAGCAGGGTCACGATGGAATACGCTTTGAATGTCTTCTCGCAGACGCTTGAACATTACTGATCCTTCCGCTTGTAGGGCTCACCGCGTGCGGCTTTCTGGGTTTCGGTGAGCACACCACGCAGGATACTCAGTTCGGATCGCTCGACCTCGCTACGCCCGTATAGCCTGCGCAGTCGCGCCATCAGATGACGTGGTTTTTCCGGATCAAGGAAACCGATGGCCACAAGCGCGGCTTCAAGATGCGTGTAAAAGCCTTCCATCTCATCCATCGTCGCCAGCTCGGCGTTATGCGCCGAGACCGCCTTGGGCGTTTCGCCCTGCTC
>NZ_LJRO01000177.1 GCF_001401155.1 Pseudomonas tremae | reverse complement strand
GACAGCCGGTGACCTGCAGGCCCTGTTCCAGCAGGCGCGTGACAATGGCTTTGCCGATGCCGGAGCTGGCACCGGTGACGAGTACGGACTGAATCGGTTCGGGCATGACATGGGTTCCGCAAAGGTGTCGATCGGCAACAGGCCAATCGACGCGGGTGGGTCAGCGGATCGCGTTCAGCGGCAGGTGGACATGCTTGATCTTCTGCGGGAAGTAGGTGAACGCGACGTGCAGGCTGCCATCGGCGGCCTGAATGATGCTGGGGTAGGAAAACTCGCGATTGAGCTTTTCCTGCGAGTTGTTGGTCAGGCAGAAGCCGTCCCCCAGCTCCAGGTCCAGCCGGGTCGGCCAGCTGTGCCCGCCGTCGCGGGAGATCGTCAGGCTCATCGGTGCGCGGGGGATGCCCCACACCGCTGCCTTGCCGTCCTGACGTGCGCCCGGTGTGACGCGGTCGTCGCCCTCATCCTCGATTTCGTCGTACAGCGA
>NZ_LJRO01000304.1 GCF_001401155.1 Pseudomonas tremae | reverse complement strand
CGAACTGTACGGCGACGCTGATCGATACTCGAAGCGCCGATAGCACGCCTGATGCGCCTGCCTATGCACTCACCAGCGGCCACTGCATCAGTCGGCAGAACGGTCTGATCATTACTGATGGAGAGATCGAAGGCAGCGTCCAGTTCAATTTTTCACTGACAGCGTGGCACGCAGCTATTCATTGAAACGCGTCAGCTGGAGCAGCATGCAGGGCGTGGATCTGGCGATTGTCGAATTGCAGCCAACGCTCGAAACGCTGATCGACGATGGCATCCAGCCGCTTGCGCTTGCCATAGAACTGCAGCTGGCGGGACCGACGCCCGAGCCACAGGTGGTTATTGGGAAAAACCGGTTAGGCGCATTATCGGTCAGTTGGTCGTACGAACATCGCCCGATCGACCATTACACGGTCAAGGTGGGCCCGCCAGACACTGCTGCCGTTGAAGATCTGCACTTACGCCCATGACATCAATGGACAGCCTTCCAATGTACGCGAAGACACCCTTCCCGCAGCAGGTTGAGCGATTACTGATAGCGCGTCTTGACCGCGTCGACCCAACCCTCGGCACGCATCTGGTCGAGGGCTTTCTGCAGGCGAGCCACAACGTCGTCAGGCGTGCTCTTGTTGACTGCCAGGTAAAGTTCGGCGCTGTTGAAACGCAGCGCGGTCTTGAACCCCGTGACCCCTTCCAGTTTCGCCAGATAGCGGCCAACCGGATCGCCCACGGCCCACAGATCGATCTGACCATTGTCGAGCTTTTTCACGTTGTCCCGGTCACGCAGCATCAAAATCGGGTTAAGGCCCATCGCGTTCAGACGCTCGCCGATGGCGTCGCCTTTATAGGCACCAATCCTGTAG
>NZ_LJRO01000094.1 GCF_001401155.1 Pseudomonas tremae | reverse complement strand
CTTTCAAATATTATATTTTCCGACACTTCCGAAGGTTATTTCCTACCCGGACGTGGCTATTAAAACAAACCAACGGGCGACGGACCTACAGCCTGTTGCTTACAACGTGACCTGAGCATTTCCAGCAACAGAATGACCGGCTTGCTGAGCTGCGCCCGGTGCGCGCATAACAGGTTCAGCGGCGCTCGCTCGCCGATCAAATCTGGCATCAATACTTTCAGGTGCCCGGCCCGTACATCTGCGGCGACGTCCAGCCACTGTCTCTTATACACATCT
>NZ_LJRO01000126.1 GCF_001401155.1 Pseudomonas tremae | reverse complement strand
CCCTGCAAGGGGTTGGGGTGGCGCAACTGCCGGAACTGATTGTCCGGGAAGCCTTGCAGGACGGACGTCTGGTGGAACTGTTCAGTCAGCATCGGCCAAAGTGCGGCATCGTGCACGCCGTGTTTGCTTCACGCCGTGGGCTGCTTCCCGCGGTCAGAGGGCTGCTGGATGTGTTCGAAACCTCGTTCAAAGAGCTAAGCCTTAGTCCCGACTCGCTTTATTGTTCTCTTCATAGAACGAACAGTCGCATTCAAGACCACTAATCATCTATTGCGATCAAGGATAGGATGCTCGCCACTTCATCGCTAAGTGGCGATTTTCTTTAAGGAGCTACGTTATGAATTTATTGCACCTCGATTCCAGCATCCTCGGCGATCATTCCGCTTCGCGTCAGTTGACCCATGAGGTCGTTCAGGCCTATCA
>NZ_LJRO01000212.1 GCF_001401155.1 Pseudomonas tremae | reverse complement strand
CTCCGCGCGGGCATGCCGGTCTGGACGCTCTGCGTCCTCTTCGCGACGTAAACCGTCGCGAACTGCATTCCCGAAGTAATGGACGTCACAGTCAATCATATAGCCAGGAGTAGATTGAGAAGTGTTGAAGCTGATCAGTCAGCGCAATTGCGCGCCTTCGCTTGAGGACCCGAAACACGATGTGTACCTATTCAGTGTCGACACATCCGGAGCCGATAAACCTTTCTGTTTTGAACAGTCAATTACCGGCGGGCATGCTGAGCGGGGTGGCTTTATATTTCTGAACCTGGCCGGGCTTGAGAACTGGCCCGGTGATTGGCGAGTTCATCTGGAGACGTCCGGTTGCGGCTGGGTAGCGGAGTTGATGGCCGGGGCGCAAACCGATCAGCAAGCCGTGAAGTTGATTCTGGATCAAGTGACCATTACCTGATTGCAATCTGACGATTCAGAAACCGCACGGCATGTCGATAAAGAAGTGACATGCCAGGGACTCGGCAAATCTGACTTTATTTTGAGAGCCCTGTGC
>NZ_LJRO01000312.1 GCF_001401155.1 Pseudomonas tremae | reverse complement strand
TCGGCGCTGGAGCGTGTGATTGCCCAGCATCCGCAAGTGGAGCGTTTGTTGTGCGGGCATTTGCATCGCCCCATGCAGCGGCGTTTTGGTGGCAGCGTGGTAAGCATCTGCCCTGGCACGTCACACCAGATCGTGCTGGACCTCGACGAAGCCGCGCCTGCCCATTTCAACCTGGAACCGGCAGGCTACGTGCTGCATCGCTGGCATTCGGAACAGGGGTTTGTCAGTCATAACGCAGTGTTCGGCGACTATGAAGGGCCATACCCGTTCTACGATGTGAACGGGTTGATTGATTAATTGATTGCTCATCGCTCCCACGC
>NZ_LJRO01000070.1 GCF_001401155.1 Pseudomonas tremae | reverse complement strand
GGTCATTACCGTACCGCTGCTGTAGGTATGGCTTTTACCGACCTCGATCAACGGTTGCTGACCGACCACGCCCTCGCCGCGCACCTCTTCGACATGGCCGTCGCCGTCGGTGATGACCCAGTGACGCGACAGCAGCCTGGCAGGTAATTTACCGTTGTTGTGCACGGTGATGGTATAGGCGAAAGCGAAGCGATTCTGCTCGGGTTGCGACTGTTCCGAGAGAAAGCGTGTGACGACGCTGACGTCGACCTGGTAACGAGAATCGGGCATGCAATAGGCCTTGAAATCCATAACGAAAAAATGGCGTGTGCGGCAGGTAGACAAGTCTAGGACAAGTAAGCGGGAAATGACGACTGGCAGTGCCGTTTACTTGTCCTCAGGGTTCACTCTGTCACAACTTTCTCGCTGAGAGTGTCTGCCAGACGGACGAATGCAGCCAGGTCGAGTTGCTCGGGACGCAAGCTGCCGTCTACTCCAGAAGCGGTAATCTCGTCGCTGGTCAACAGCAACTTGAGCGTGTTGCGCAGGGTCTTGCGACGCTGGTTGAACGCTTCACGCACGATGCGCTCCAGCACGCGGTGATCCTTGGCAGGGTGCGGCAATGTTTCGTAAGGGACGAGACGCACAATGGCCGAGTCCACTTTCGG
>NZ_LJRO01000206.1 GCF_001401155.1 Pseudomonas tremae | reverse complement strand
ATTTTTTGTGTTTGGCCGCAGCGCCTTCGATACACGTTACCCGGCGCCGCAGAAGTACCCGGCTCGCCAGACCCTTGAAGCGTCACGAGCCGTCGCTCGTTTGCACGGTTTGCGCGAAGAGGGCGTTGTCTATGGGCAACAGAACCCCGCGGTCATCGATCAGGGCGTGTTTCACAACGATGTGATCGCAGTCGGCAATGGCGACGTGCTGTTCTATCACGAGGACGCCTTCCTCCATACCGGGCAGATACTCGGTGAGCTGCGTGAAAAGCTCGGTCGGGCAGGCGGGCAATTGCGGGCTATCTGCGTGCCGCGGGCCGAGGTGTCTGTTCAGGATGCAGTGCGCTCATACCTGTTCAACAGTCAGCTGTTGTCACGCGACGATGGCTCGATGTTGCTGATTGTGCCGCAGGAATGCCAAGCCAATGCCAATGTCTGGAGCTACCTGCAACGGCTGGTGGCCGACCAAAGCCCGGTGGCCGAGGTCAAGGTGTTCGACCTCAAGCAAAGCATGCAGAACGGTGGTGGGCCGGCGTGCCTGCGCTTGCGCGTGGCGCTTAACGAAACCGAGCTGGCGGCGGTGAACCCAAGCGTGATCCTGACCGCTCCGCTGTATCAGACGCTAACCCAATGGGTCGACAGGCATTACCGTGACCGCATGAGCGAAAACGACCTGGCCGACCCGCGATTGCTCACTGAATGCCGGACGGCATTGGATGAACTGACGCAAATCCTTAAACTGGGTGCCGTTTATCCGTTTCAACTGAATTGAAACATCTTGCGTGTCGGGCAACGTCCCGATGCACGATTTCCTTTATAGAGAGCATTTCCATATGAGCGACGCCCTGCAACTGATCCTTGAAGACACCGATGGCACCCAGCTGGAAACCTCCTGCACCCGCGTTGCCGTGATCTGGCAGGGCAAGGAACTGTGGATTCAGCAAGACGGCCGTGGCCAGTTGCTGATCGGCGTTGACGTTGAAGAAGGCGATGCCGAATACGCCAATCTGCTGTTGCGCCCGCTGGCCACCAACCTGGTCAGCCTGCAACTGGAGATGGAACCAGCCGACATCGGCGCCGAAGAAGACGGTCACGTCCACGGTCCTGACTGCAATCACTGAGGAAGCACACCATGATCGCCCTCGGCAAACTGCTTGAACTGACCCTGGCTGGACGTGAGCCGGCGGAGAAGACTCAACTGACCGTCGAAGGCGTGCGCATGCGATGGCTGAGCGAAGGCGCCCTGGAGGTCCGTCCGCCAGAGGCGCGTGACAATGGCACCGACCTACTGCTGTCAGCCGGCATTCATGGTAACGAGACTGCCCCCATCGAGCTGCTGGACGAACTGATCCGCAGCATCGCACGCGGCGACCTGAAACCGCGTGCACGTATTCTGTTTCTGTTCGGCAACCCGGATGCCATGCGTCGGGGCACGCGGTTTGTCGAGCAGGACGTGAACCGGCTGTTCAACGGTCGTCACGAACAAAGCGGCGGCGCGGAAGCCCTGCGCGCTTGCGAGCTGGAGCGGCTGGCCGCCAGCTTCTTCAGCCTGCCAGACCGTTATCGGCTGCATTACGACCTGCACACCGCCATTCGTGGCTCGAAGATCGAGCAGTTCGCGCTGTACCCGTGGAAAGAAGGCCGCCAGCACTCCCGCCGCGAACTGGCCCGGCTGCGCGCAGCAGGGATGAGTGCGGTGCTGTTGCAGAACAAGCCGTCCATCGTGTTCAGCGCCTATACCTACGATCAACTGGGTGCCGAGGCCTTCACGCTGGAACTGGGCAAGGCCCGGCCCTTCGGCCACAACCAGCAGGTTAACCTGGCGCCGCTGCGTTTGCGTCTGGAGCAGATCATCGAAGGCACCGAGCCGGAAGCCGATGAGAACCTGGAAGGCTTGCAACTGTTCAGCGTCGCCCGGGAAGTCATCAAGCGCAGTGACGCGTTCACGTTCAACCTGGCGGATGACGTGGAGAACTTCACCGAACTTGAAAAAGGCTACGTGTTGGCCGAGGACGTGAGTGATTCACGCTGGGTGGTGGAAGAAGAGGGCGCAAGAATCATATTCCCCAACCCGAAAGTCAAAAACGGCCTGCGGGCGGGGATTCTGATTGTGCCTGCCAGTGCTGAAGCGCTTGGCTGACTGAACGCTTCACGCTTTCCCGCGATTATAGTAGGAGCGGACTTGTCCGCGAACTACCGGGAACTGGCAGCAAAACCAGGCACCTCGGTGTATCAGGCCCAGCCGAGGTGCCCCGGTTCTCCGCGCATCTGCAGGTTAGATACTTCAGCAGGCCGCTTTTTGCTGGGTTTCCAGGCGGCGCAGGCTGCGGACCTTGTTCAGAGTATCCGCGCAGGTCTTGGCTGCTTCTTCGCCTTTATGTACGAAGTGATCGAAGAAGAACTTCAGATGCTCTTCACCTGCATGGAAGTGGTGCGGCGTCAGGACCACGGAGAAAACCGGTACTTCGGTTTCCAGCTGGACCTGCATCAGTGCGCTGACCACTGACTGCGCGACGAATTCGTGACGATAGATACCACCGTCCACCACCAGTGCCGCGCCGACGATGCCAGCGTAACGGCCGCTATTGGCCAGCAACTTGGCGTGCAACGGGATTTCAAAGGCGCCACCGACTTCAAAGATGTCGATGTCACTTTCGGCGTAACCCTGGTTAGCCATTTCGGCGATAAAACCTTTACGGCTCTGGTCGACGATATCCTTGTGCCAGCAGGCCTGAATGAAAGCGACGCGTTCGTTTGAATGGCTCTTGCTTTTGCTGTCGATTGCGGTTGGTTGCACGTGTTCTGACTCCTGTTTATAGAAAAAACAGGGCATTTGGATCGAAAGGGATTCAAGTCACGTAGGAAAGCCTCCTGAACGATGTCGTTCATGATGAGGTTTTGCAGACGTTATTGTAGACACCAATCCCGCTCTCTCTTCATCCGGACTATGACCGTCGGCCCCGGAATCACACCGGGTCTGCTGACCTTGTTGGTCGCCGGCCAAAGCCGCGACCCCCAAGCGCTCGCGGGCTAGACGCATTGCGCGCCATTACCGCCGGTGGGGAGTTGCGCCCCGCCCTGAGAACGTTGCCGCCACTTTACGTGGCCGGCGCAGGATTTTTATCACAGATCGTTCGATCATGCATGGACACTTTCGTACGGTACTCCTGCCTTTTTCTTATAAGGACGCGGAGTATCGAGAGTCGCAGCGCTTGATTATCATGTGCCTCAGCCTCAGTAATGCCTTGTTGCAAGCCAAGCGTTGCATGCATTATCGATTTTCGAATTTCAGGGAGCTTTTTTGTGACTGTCATCGATTTGCGCAGCGACACAGTGACTCTGCCTACGCCGGGTATGCTCGACGCCATGATCAAGGCGCCTGTGGGCGATGATGTCTACGGTGAAGACCCCACGGTCAATCTGCTCGAGGAGACGCTCGCTGAACGCCTGGGGTTCGATGCTGGCTTGTTCGTGCCGTCCGGCACCATGAGTAATTTGCTGGCACTGATGGCGCACTGTGAGCGCGGCGACGAATACATCGTCGGTCAGCAGGCCCATACTTATAAATACGAGGCCGGTGGTGCAGCAGTGCTGGGTTCAATTCAGCCGCAGCCACTGGAAGTGCAGGCTGACGGTTCGCTGAACCTGCAGCATGTACTCGATACCATCAAACCGGATGATTTTCACTTTGCCCGCACGCGTTTGCTGGCACTTGAAAACACCATGCAGGGCAAAGTCCTGCCGCTGGAGTATCTGGCTGCAGCGCGCGCGTTGACCCTGGAAAAAGGCCTGGCGCTGCACCTGGACGGCGCCCGTCTTTACAACGCAGTGGTGAGGCTGGGCGTCGATGCTCGAGAGATTACCCGGCATTTCGACTCCGTTTCGGTGTGCCTGTCCAAAGGCCTTGGTGCGCCGGTCGGCTCCGTACTGTGCGGCTCGCAGCCACTGATCGCCAAGGCACGCCGCCTGCGCAAAATGGTTGGCGGCGGTATGCGCCAGGCTGGCGGCCTTGCCGCTGCCGGGCTGTACGCTCTGGATCATCAGGTCGAGCGGCTGGCTGACGATCATGCAAATGCAGCGCTTCTCGCCGAAGGGTTGAGCGGGCTGGGCTACAGTGTCGACCCTGTTCAGACCAATATGGTCTATGTGCAGATCGATGATCATGCCGCCTCACTCAAGGCGTTCTGCGCCGAACGCGGTATCGTGCTTACCGCTACGCCGCGGTTGCGTATGGTCACCCACCTGAATATTTCGCGTGCGCAGGTGGCGCAGGTCGTCGATGCATTCGCTGCGTTCAACCGCCCATGACATGCCGGGCGTCAAGTTACTTGTTTCTATCGCACAAACACACTGTACCGAGGGCGCAACGCCTATATAATGCGGCCCTTTGCCGTCGCAACGTCCTTTGACGTTATGTACTTGCCTCTGGCCGCAGTCTCCGTGGAAGAACCTATGAAAAGCGCAGAAATCCGTGAAGCCTTCCTTGGCTTCTTCGAAGAGCAAGGCCACACCCGTGTCGCTTCAAGCTCCTTGATTCCGGGCAATGACCCAACCCTGCTGTTCACCAACGCAGGCATGAACCAGTTCAAGGATTGTTTCCTGGGCCAGGAAAAGCGCGCCTACACTCGGGCCGTGACCAGTCAGAAATGCGTGCGTGCCGGTGGCAAGCACAACGACTTGGAGAACGTCGGCTACACCGCCCGTCACCATACTTTTTTCGAAATGCTGGGTAACTTCAGCTTCGGTGATTATTTCAAGCGCGATGCCATCACCTACGCCTGGACCTTTCTGACGTCCGAAAAGTGGCTGAACCTGCCCAAGGAAAAGCTCTGGGTTACCGTCTACGCGACCGATGACGAAGCCTACGATATCTGGACCAAAGAGATCGGCGTGCCTGCCGAGCGCATGGTTCGCATTGGCGACAACAAGGGCGCGCCGTACGCCTCCGACAACTTCTGGACCATGGGTGATACCGGCCCGTGCGGTCCTTGCAGCGAAATTTTCTTTGATCACGGTCCGGAAATCTGGGGCGGTCCTCCAGGCTCGCCGGAAGAAGACGGCGACCGTTACATCGAAATCTGGAACAACGTTTTCATGCAGTTCAACCGCACGGCTGATGGCGTGCTGCATCCGCTGCCCGCGCCTTCGGTGGACACAGGCATGGGCCTTGAGCGTGTCAGTGCCGTTCTGCAGCACGTGCATTCCAACTACGAAATCGATTTGTTCCAGAGCCTGCTGGCTGCGTCGGCCAAGGCCATCGGCTGCAACAACGAAAACCAGGCTTCCCTGAAAGTGGTGGCGGATCATATCCGCTCCTGCGGTTTTCTGATCGCCGACGGTGTGCTGCCGTCCAACGAAGGCCGTGGCTACGTGCTGCGCCGTATCATTCGTCGCGCCTGCCGTCACGGCAACAAACTGGGTGCCAAAGGCAGCTTCTTCTATCAGATCGTCGCCGCGCTGGTTGCCGAGATGGGCTCTGCCTTCCCTGAACTGGTGCAACAGCAGTCGCACATCGAGCGCGTTCTGAAAGGCGAAGAAGAACAGTTCGCCAAGACTCTGGAGCAAGGCTTGAAGATCCTCGAGCAGGACCTCGCCGAGCTGAAAGGGACCGTGGTTCCTGGCGAAGTCGTGTTCAAGCTGTACGACACGTATGGCTTCCCGATGGACCTGACCGGCGACATCGCCCGCGAGCGCAACCTGACCCTGGATGAAGAAGGCTTCGAGCGCGAAATGGACGCCCAGCGCGTGCGCGCCCGCTCTGCCAGTTCGTTCGGCATGGACTACAACAGCCTGGTCAAGGTCGACGTAGCCACGCAGTTCACCGGCTACTCTGCAACCACTGGCAGCGCCACTGTCGTCGCCCTCTATAAAGAAGGCCTGTCGGTCACGCACCTGAACGAAGGCGAAGAGGGCGTGGTGATTCTCGACTCCACGCCGTTCTACGCCGAATCGGGCGGCCAGATCGGTGACAGCGGCTTCCTGCTGGCCGGTGATGCACGCTTCGACGTCAGTGATACCACTAAGACCGGCGGTGCGTTTCTGCACCACGGTGTTGTGGCGTCCGGCAGTCTGAATGTTGGCGCTCAGGTGGAAACACAGGTGGCTGATGAGGTTCGCGATGCAACCGCATTGAACCATTCGGCCACTCACTTGCTGCACGCTGCATTGCGCCAGGTACTGGGCGATCACGTTCAACAGAAAGGCTCGCTTGTCGACAGTCAGCGCCTGCGCTTTGACTTCAGCCACTTTGAAGCGATCAAGCCCGATCAGTTGCGAGCGCTGGAAGATATCGTCAACACCGAAATTCGCAAGAACACGCCGGTAATGACAGAAGAAACCGACATCGAAACCGCCAAAAAGAAAGGTGCGATGGCACTGTTTGGTGAAAAGTATGGCGACAGCGTTCGTGTACTGAGCATGGGCGGCGAGTTCTCCGTCGAGCTGTGTGGCGGCATCCATGCCAAGCGTACAGGTGACATTTCGCTGTTCAAGATCGTCAGTGAAGGCGGCGTTGCTGCCGGCGTGCGCCGTATCGAAGCGGTGACCGGTGCTGCAGCCCTGGCTTGGCTGAACTCGGCCGAAGATCAACTCAAGGAAGCCGCGACGCTTGTCAAAGGCAATCGCGACAACCTGCTGGATAAGCTGACGGCGGTGCTTGAACGTAATCGCCTGCTGGAAAAGCAACTGGAACAACTGCAGGCCAAGGCAGCCAGCGCAGCCGGCGACGACCTGTCGTCTGCCGCGAAGGATGTCAAAGGGGTCAAGGTTCTGGCCACGCGCCTGGATGGTCAGGATGGCAAGGCGCTGTTGGCGCTTGTCGACCAGTTGAAAAACAAGCTCGGCCGCGCAGTGATCCTGCTCGGCAGTGTTTATGAAGACAAGGTTGTCTTGGTCGCAGGCGTGACCAAGGACCTGACTGGCCAACTCAAAGCCGGTGATTTGATGAAACAGGCGGCCGCCGCCGTCGGTGGTAAAGGTGGTGGTCGTCCTGATATGGCTCAAGGTGGTGGTGTCGATGCGAGCGCGCTGGATGCAGCACTGGCCCTGACCGTTCCTTTTGTAGAGCAGGGAATCTGAGTCGAATCCGCGGGCCTGCCGGATGACGACAGGCCCTGCATGATTCGAATGTCAATGGATGCTCTTAACGGGTTTTGAGGCGGCTTTGAGATGGCTTTAATCGTACAAAAATTTGGAGGCACCTCTGTTGGCTCTGTCGAGCGCATCGAGCAGGTGGCCGACAAGGTCAAGAAATTCCGCGAGGCGGGTGACGATCTGGTGATCGTACTGTCGGCCATGAGCGGCGAAACCAATCGCCTGATAGAGCTGGCCAGGCAGATCAGCGAACAGCCGGTTCCTCGTGAACTGGACGTGATCGTCTCTACGGGCGAACAAGTCACCATCGCCTTGCTGGCGATGGCGCTCATCAAGCGTGGCGTGCCAGCGGTGTCCTACACCGGTAATCAGGTGCGTATTCTCACCGACAGCGCGCACAACAAGGCGCGCATTCTGCAAATCGATGACCAGAAGATCCGCTCCGACCTCAAGGCAGGTCGTGTGGTAGTGGTCGCCGGTTTCCAGGGCGTCGATGAGAACGGCAACATCACAACCCTGGGGCGTGGCGGTTCTGACACCACCGGTGTGGCCCTGGCGGCGGCGCTGAAAGCCGACGAGTGCCAGATCTACACCGATGTCGATGGTGTCTACACCACTGACCCGCGTGTGGTGTCGCAGGCTCAGCGTCTGGACAAGATCACGTTCGAAGAGATGCTGGAAATGGCCAGCCTCGGCTCCAAGGTGCTGCAGATCCGTGCGGTCGAGTTCGCCGGTAAATACAACGTCCCGCTGCGCGTTCTGCACAGCTTCAAGGAGGGGCCGGGCACCCTCATTACCATTGATGAAGAGGAATCCATGGAACAGCCGATCATTTCCGGCATCGCGTTCAATCGCGATGAAGCCAAGCTGACCATCCGTGGCGTGCCAGACACCCCCGGCGTGGCGTTCAAGATTCTCGGCCCGATCAGCGCGGCAAATATCGAAGTCGACATGATCGTGCAGAATGTCTCGCACGATAACACCACCGATTTCACCTTCACGATCCACCGCAACGATTATCAGGCGGCACTGCAGGTGCTTGAAGCGACCGCGCGCGAAATCAGCGCACGTGAGGTTTCCGGCGATACCAAGATTGCCAAGGTGTCTATTGTCGGTGTCGGCATGCGCTCGCACGCAGGTGTCGCGAGTCGCATGTTTGAAGCTCTGGCCAAAGAGAGCATCAACATTCAGATGATCTCCACGTCCGAAATCAAGGTTTCTGTGGTCATCGAAGAAAAGTATCTGGAGTTGGCTGTGCGCGCGTTGCACACGGCATTCGAGCTGGATGCTCCTCGGCAGGGTGACTGATGCTGCCGCCGAAGGGTGCGGTCTAATCGCGTCTTTCGGATACTGCGCAGAGAGGCTGATGTTTTCTCTGCGCAAGTCGATACACAGATAATGGCTATGGCATTTTGCTACTGGCCATTGCCTATTGGTTTTGCAGACTGTTGTCCCTGAATAAAGGCGTAAGGAGAAAAGTATGCTGATTCTGACTCGTCGGTGCGCGGAAAGCCTGATCATCGGTGACGGTGAAATCACCGTTACCGTACTCGGTGTAAAGGGTAATCAGGTGCGAATTGGTGTCAATGCGCCCAAGGAAGTCGCTGTTCACCGTGAAGAGATTTACCTTCGCATCAAGAAAGAGAAGGATGAAGAACCAAGCCATTAATTTTTATTGAATTTTTGGTTTGCAAACGGGGAAAAGGGTGGTTATTATACGCCCCGTGTTGCGGAGAGCTGGCCGAGTGGCCGAAGGCGCTCCCCTGCTAAGGGAGTACACCTCAAAAGGGTGTCGGGGGTTCGAATCCCCCGTTCTCCGCCATTATTTGTGTAGTGCGTCAGATTGGGCTTGATCGGTAAGTTGTTGAATTTACTAGAGAAAGTGATTGACAAAACAATCTGGCGACCTATAATGCGCGGCACCAACACATGCACTCGTAGCTCAGCTGGATAGAGTACTCGGCTACGAACCGAGCGGTCACAGGTTCGAATCCTGTCGAGTGCACCATTTAAAGTTGTTTGAATCACTGTAAGCAATTACAAGGTTTCCGATAACTGGCTTCAACCAGAGGTGATCTGGTCTAAAAACACCAATGCACTCGTAGCTCAGCTGGATAGAGTACTCGGCTACGAACCGAGCGGTCACAGGTTCGAATCCTGTCGAGTGCACCATACAACGAAAAGCCCGTATCGAAAGATGCGGGCTTTTTGCTTTCTATCGCTTTCCTTTAACGCAGCCGTGTTCGTCGAACGTCACCTTGTTGGTGCGGCCTTTCTTCTGTTTGTATTCGTAATGCAATTCGCCATTGCGATTGGTGACGTTGTCCGGGCGCCCCAGCAGGCTCTCGACATCGCGCTTGGTCATGCCAGGCGGCGTGCGTTGATTGATGATAGCTGCTCTGCGTTGTTCGGCGTTCAGGCGATTGCCGCAGCCGTCGTCACGTGTGCCCACCACTACCAATTCCCTGGTT
Organism: Pseudomonas tremae; assembly: GCF_001401155.1. GTDB lineage: Bacteria > Pseudomonadota > Gammaproteobacteria > Pseudomonadales > Pseudomonadaceae > Aquipseudomonas > Aquipseudomonas tremae. The sequence continues at coordinate 178,211 of NZ_LJRO01000206.1, read as the reverse complement.
GTCGATTGACCGCCCGCGAGCGCTCGATCGTCTTTGGGTGGCAGTAATCCGATGATGGTCCCGGGCGGGGCGTTGAAGGCTCTCTGTGTGCGGGTACTTTGGCCTGGCGCACAGCCCAGGGTGGTAAATGTAATCTTTCCGGTTGCATCCTCGCAGCGTTGAACGCTATTGGCGGTTGCATGGCCGGGCAAGCAGAGCAGAACGCTCCACAGGGATAAATGAATGACGGCACGCATAACCAGGTCCTCCATGACTGAGTGTCGCAAGAGCCTAGCGGCGGCCTTTTGCTGGGGCCAGCGGGATTTATTGCCTGGATGTGACGTCGGGTGCGCGGCGGTTCAAGCAAGCTTGCAGCTTTGTGTTGCAAACGATTGTTATAAGCTGAATTTCTCGCGTGCGCTTCGCTAAAAGCGGTGTATCATTGCGCCCGTCAGCCCCGCCGGGGCTTGTGGAATACCTCCATGGACTTACCCAGTCGTAACTCAATAGTGTTTTTTGACAATCATGAATTAACTGATTGATCTCCCGGCGTGCTCTGCTGCTGGGAGTGGAGCTCGCCTATGACCGAAAGAGAAGTAAAAAAAACGCAGGAAAGCTTGCAGGATCGCCTGGCTCAGGTTGTGGATCTGCTGCAGCGCCAGCGTATTGTTGAAGACCTGACTCACCGTCAGGAAGGTCAGCATCAGGATCGCGTAGAGCACCTGGTTCACCGGCAGAACCTTGTCGAGCTGCAGCGCAAGCTCGAAGATCTCCACTCTGCCGATGTCGCTTATATCCTCGAAGCCTTGCCTCTGGAAGATCGCCTGACCGTCTGGCAACTGGTCAAGGCCGATCGCGACGGCGACATTCTTCTCGAAGTATCCGATTCCGTTCGTGAAACCCTGATCGCCGACATGGACGATCATGAGTTACTCGCGGCGGCACGGGACATGGACGCCGACGAATTGGCTGACCTTGCTCCCGAATTGCCCCGTGACGTTGTTCACGAGCTGATGGAAGCGCTTGACTCACAGCAGCGTGAGCGCGTGCGCTCTGCATTGTCCTACGACGAGGATCAGGTCGGCGCACTGATGGACTTCGAGATGGTGACGATCCGTGAGGATGTCAGCCTTGAAGTCGTGTTGCGCTACCTGCGCAGGCTCAAGGAGCTGCCGGGTCACACCGACAAATTGTTCGTAGTTGATTCAGAAGGTGTGCTCAAGGGTGTTTTGCCCATCAAGCGCTTGCTGGTCAATGACCCGGAAAAACAGGTTGGCGAAGTCATGGCCAACGATCCGGTCAGCTTCCATCCTGAGGATGACGCCTATGATGCTGCGCAGGCATTCGAGCGTTACGACCTTATTTCCACGCCTGTTGTGGACAAGAATGGCCGACTGATCGGCCGACTGACCATCGATGAAATGGTCGACCTGATTCGTGAGGAAAGCGAAAGCGAAGTCCTCAACATGGCGGGTCTGCGCGAAGAAGAGGATATCTTCGCTTCGGTATGGCGCTCGCTGCGTAACCGTTGGGCTTGGCTGGCAGTCAATCTGGTGACGGCATTTCTGGCGTCGCGGGTCATCGGCCTGTTCGAAGGGTCTATCGAAAAGCTGGTCGCGCTTGCTGCCCTGATGCCGATCGTTGCTGGTATAGGTGGTAATTCGGGTAATCAGACCATCACCATGATTGTTCGCGCGATGGCTCTGGATCAAGTCAACACGGGGAACACGGCTCGGCTGCTGCGTAAAGAGCTGGCTGTCGGCCTGATCAACGGCTTGCTTTGGGGGGGCGTGATAGGCGTTGTCGCCTACATGCTGTATGGCAGTTGGTCACTCGGCGTTGTCATGACGGCGGCGATGACGCTCAATCTGCTGCTGGCTGCGCTGATGGGGGTTTCGATCCCTATGGCTCTGGCGCGTCTTGGGCGGGACCCTGCGATGGGGGCGAGCGTCATGATTACGGCGATGACCGACAGTGGCGGGTTCTTCATCTTTCTTGGGCTGGCTACGATCTTTTTGCTCTAAGCCGTCTTTCTTAAAAGCGTTAAACTAAAAAACCGCCATAAAAAGGCGGTTTTTTATTACCCGGCGCATTGCCCTACGGCGGTATTTGTTAATACAGCCGGTATTAACGACGAAAAGGACTACAACAAAAAAGGCCAGCTTTCGCTGGCCTTTTAACGTTTACGCTGAATCTCAAGACTCTTCGGAAGCAAGTTCCGTGTCGTGGGCAATCAGCGAAACAAGGGCGTTCTGTTGACGATGTGACAGCTGGCGAAAACGCTGCAGCAATTCGCGCTCGTGCAAGGACAGCTCAGGACTGTCAAGGCGCAGGCTTGGCTCGTCGCCAAGAGCACCTTCCTGAATCAGGCTTTGTTCGAGGCGAGCAATGATCTCCGAGTTCATGCTGCGGTGATGATTCTTGGCTACCTCTTGCACGCGATTACGCATGCCGTCTGGTAGGCGAACGACGAACTTGTCAGCCGTGCGGCTGGAATAAGTAGCCTGTTTCATAGGGCTCATATATTTAACCGGTTAGTTCAGGGGGAGCGGTTCTAGCAAGTGGCCGCAAGATTGTCATTCTCAGACAGTCGTTTTGGACAAATGTTCAACCGCGAATCCAAGGGCCGACATCATGCCGCAATACGTCGAATCCTTGGCGTCAATTCTGTGACAAATATTGACCCAGGTAGAGGCGTTTAGCCAGTACTAATTGTCGGAAATGCGAACGAATCTGCAAAGTCAGCGCATTGGCCGTCAGACAATTCAGACAGCATCTGAATGCTAAGTGCCATCACGCTCGTCTGATTCTCAGCTTAGGCGCGAATTCAAAACACAAGGAGGCTAACCGACCGAGGGTCTGGTAAGGCTTAAAGCAGGGGTTTGGACGGTTTGGGCGTGAAGATACAGGGTCGGGGGAGGTTATCCGGCGTGGGGAGGTGCTACATGATCAGCGCAGAACGGGGTCAAACTTGAAGCGGCGGCCGACGAACAGCGCAACCACGAACAGACTGGCAAACACTCCGGCACAAATGTTGGCTGCAATGCTCATGGCTTGGGCCTGGACAGGCAGCAACAGATCAACGACCACAGCCATGAGCGCAAGGACCAGAAACGACAGTGCAGATTTTGACATGGCTACTTTCTCAAAAATGGGGGCGTGAAACCGGTTTGCACATACACAATCAGAAGACCCAACGCTGATCGGCGTGCGGCATCTGTAGCGCTTTATCGCCATCGTTTGCCAGCACCACAGCGCTTGAACTGCGGTCGGTCATGATCGCCAACTGAGGCGCCTGGCTGATTTGATGATGAACACGGACCGGTGCAGTTGCCTGCTCGCTATGAGCGCCAGAATCCTGGAAATGAAACGCTACCAGAGCCACCAGAGCTGCCGCATTCAACACTGAGAGAGTCTTGTTCATTGTCCAGTACCTGTGCCCGACCGTTTGGGATGAGATGTGTTCAGTGATATTGATAATGCAGTCTGCATGCCAAGCTGAAATAGATAAAAAGTCTATATAAATCAATAAGTTATTAAATATAAAAAAGTCTGATCCAGTGCGTTTTGCAATGATGGCTTTTTGGAGTGTTGCAAAATGCACGATGGGTTTATTCGGCCCGCTTCCGAGGTGACATCGGCTACAGCCCTGAAGGGCAATGACGACATGACAAATGCCGTGCATGCCGCTAAGATGCACGCCGTCCTCGCTGGCACCGATCGGTGTGCTGGCACGCAGTGTCTCAGTAGCTCAATTGGATAGAGCATCCCCCTCCTAAGGGGAAGGTTGCAGGTTCGAACCCCGCCTGGGACACCATATTTATCGAAGCTTTACAGGCTTTTATACTGCTCATACTGAAACCTTATGGTGTTGCATCGTATGTGCATGGAAGATGGAAAGCTTTCGGTGGCCCGCCGTTGCTTGATGTGAGTACGAAGCTTGGCGCGATGATTGATTCCCTACCAAAAGCCGGACTTTTTTATCGGCTTTGACGTCTCTTACGTGTGTTTATTCTTCAACATGCCGAATTGGTTTCGGCTTCCTTTGCTCGATAGTTCCCCTTGTAATGTTATCAATTTGATAGCGTATCAAACGCTCAATCAGCCACGATCAGATGGTGCCAGACTGTTTTCTCTTGCAAACCCAATGACGTGTCAGATGAAGCTTATTTTTGCAATGTTGTTGATGTTCCGCGCGTATACATTTGCCAGTTGCAGCAGCATCAGTGATCATGACGAGTGTGCCTATTTTGAAGCCAAACAGGGTGGCGGTAGTTGTACCACTATCAATGATCATGATTTACGCGCTCAATGCGAGTCGATGAAACAGTGGTATTGGTTTTGCTGGCTAAGCTCCCTTACTGACCGATAGTTTTCGGTCACAGGGATAGCCATTTTTTTACCGTGCCTGGCCTAGTCTCGATGGTTGAGGCCGATCGAGGCGCGGCAGTTCCGGGATTGGATACTTCCCTGTCTGTAAGGCCAGCACGCTCGATCTTTCATGCTGGGTGATTGCCGCACGATGGTCAGTTTTACTTTCTTTGAGGCCTCCTTTCTCAGGGAAAGGTCGGAGCCAACTCGAAGTGCAACGACGTTGTCGGCGCCTTCAGGAATGAAGTTCTGATCATTGAAGACGGTTTGATGAGCTGTATTGGCGGGTAGGCGTGTTTCCGATGATGCTCGAAGCCATGATGAATCAGGGCCTTGCCTCGCAGGCATATCACTTGCGCGCGCCAGTGCCTCGATTTTTCCGGCTGGGCTTATCGTCTGTTTATACGCTGAGTCCAGGCCGGGGGCTCGGCTTACCCACTGGAGCGCACCTATCGTGGCTACGCTTCCAATCACCAGGCAGGTGACCGTGTAGAAAACGCTGTGTTTGTGACGTCTTCGCATTACTTGTTTAGGAGCATCGCTACTGTCAGCTTTCATCCATTCTCCGGCTCGTCCTTGAAGGGCTAAAATCGTCCCTCTCTTACGGGTTCAGCCCGCACAAGGCGGGCTAAGGGGACGTATTTCTCGTCCGGATTAAATCATATCGGAGCGATACAAGGCGATCACTTTGAGATATCAGAAACAGTGGGCTGCCCTCAATATATTGCGCTGCCAGATGATTCAAACTAACCCAGCGCTCCGCATAGATGACAGTCCGTTGGGTTAAAAACATTCAATAGCCGGACGTATTCCTGACGCTGGTCTGAATTGATCAGCCAGCCGCCGTGAAAATTTCCTGTTTTTTGTGAGGCCCAATGTTGCCCGAATAGGGAGTGGAGATCAGCCCTTGACTGAATGCTACATCGGTAACCAACTGCCGGTTGAACAAGCTGTTGCGAGCGTCTGCCACGTAGGTCTGCAGCGCTACCCATTTTGCTTCTTCAATCTCGTCGGTGTCCTGTATGTTGATACGTTGCGTCATGGCTGTCATTCGGCAAATAAAGTGAATGTTGGATTTGCCAAACTGGTAGGGGTGTTTGGTAGTGAACGCCACAATAGAATCGCACTTCGATTCAATCCCTGTCTCTTCGAGTACCTCGCGCTCGATCGAATCCTGAATTCGCTCGGCTGGGTCTACATGGCCTCCCGGTAGTTTGAAACCAGTAGTACCTCGTTCCCTTATGACAAGAAGTTCTCCCGCGTCGTTTATGACGATGGCCCCGGCCCCTACTGTATGGGTGGGTATGAATGGCACAAAGGCTTGCTCGAAGTGGCGGCGTACCAAGGTCAACTGGTCGCTCAGACAGCTATGGAAGGAGAAACCGGCGGCGGTGAAGACCGGAATGGCTTGAGCATCGCTGATCGGCAGGGTAATCCAGGCAAGAGCAAGACGCTCCTGCTGGATGAGGACGACTAACGCGTCGACGGCGCTACGCAACGCTTGCGGGTCAACCGGCAGCGAGGCGGCGGCAATAATGATGCCGTTGAATTTATCCCGTTTGAACTCCACGTCACACCTTTGAATTGTCGATTTGTCGAGATTGTAGTGCTGGAGGGGCCGCTCCAAGAATGGCAGCCATACCTTGACGACGCATCTAAATCAATACATTCCGTTGTAGGCTACTGTCGTTTCAACTCGTTCAAGACTAAAAATTATTGACCAAGAGGTGGCACGGCATGGTGGTGGACAAAGCTTGCCCGGTAGTGCTGCGAAGTCGGGAAACCATAGAGATTTTGGCGTTCGTCCATCCAATGGCAGGGGTGCAACTGGTCAAGGGAAGTGTTGAGCCGGGAGAGTCAACCGAAGTGGCTGCTGTGCGTGAGCTGCTTGAGGAAGCCGGTATCCGTGGCAAGGCTGGACGATATCTCGGTTTGTTGCGTTCTATAACAGGACAGACGTGGGCATTTCACCAATGTCACGTTACGCAAGAGCTTCCCGATACCTGGGTTCATTTTGCCGAAGATGACGGAGGCCACGCCTTTGAATTCTTTTGGCATCCGCTGGATAGCGAGCCCTCTGGCGCATGGCATCAAATCTACCAAGATGCCTTGGGTTTCCTCAAGCGCAGCCTCGCTCAAGCACCCCAAGACAGTTCATATCCAATCGATTGATCTGCAAAGCACCCCTCTCGAAGCGCCGCTACGACGCTTCGGTATTGGCTGCGCATATTTTTCTGGCGACATCCTCGAGATCTTTGCCGATCCAGTCGGGCTTCGTTCCGATCGGGTTGAGTACCTTTCCCGGACGTTCGACAAAAGCCGACTTGCAACCGGCCCGGGCCGCCCCGGCGATGTCCCAGGCATGGGCCGCGACCATGATCATCTGGTCCGTGTTGACGCTCAAACGGTCTGCGACCATTTGATAGGTTTGCAGCGCTGGCTTGAATCGACTGATTTCGCTACCCGCCATGATGTAGTCGAAGCAGTCGGTCAGTCCTGACGAGTTGAGCTGTTTGCTTAGCGCTTCCAGCGCGCCATTGCTCAGGGCAACCAGGACAAACCCGTTGTCACTCAGCATTTGAAGAGCCTGACGAACATCCTTGTGCGGAGGAAGCGACGTGATTCCATCTGTCAGTTCCCGGCACTGGTGGTTGCCGATCTTTACCTGATGTCGTGAGCCGACCATGTTCAACGCGGCCTGTGCCAGATCGCCGAACGGTTGATACTGGCCGGTTATGACGTTGGTCATCCAGCACTCTTGCAGCGTCAAAAACCATTCGGTTCGCACGCAGTTGTTGCCGAACAGGTTTTCGAATAAGGGGTCGAGTGCAGCCAGGTCCAGCAGTGTTTCGTTTACATCAAAAACAATAGTTTTGAGCATGCTGCAGGTCCCCTCCGGGCATGATTTTCTGGAACGGGCGTTGACTCGGCAGGCTGCCGGTTCGCCGTTGACCTCATTTGATAAAGAGAACGAAGTCAGGTGAGAGTTCAGCATCGAGGACGCCCGGGCGAGCAACGATGTCAGCTTTCGGCTTTTGCCTGCTGGCGCCAAACGAAGCTGGTAGCCAGCTCGCTATAACCTGTTTACCCCTCACCAATAGCGATCAGGCCGCCGCTAACGGATAATGGTGCTCACGCGTTCGGTTTCTGCTGAACGATCCAAGACAAACGGAGCATCTATTCAATGGTTAAAACGCGTCCAAGACCCGCCGTCAGTGGTGTCGCATCTGCTGATCGTGTGCTGACCGTTCTGACCGCGTTTCAGGTTGGGGACACGGCCCTGAACCTTGTGGAGCTCACAGAGCGCACGGGCCTGATAAAAAGTACGATCATGCGCCTCATGGTTTCTCTGGAGAATCATGGTTTTGTGACGCGTCTGTCTGATGGTCGCTATATGCTGGCCAGCGAGGTGATGCGCCTGAATGCGGTCTATCAGGAGGCGCTGGATCTGGAGCGGCACGTACTGCCAAGGCTGCAGCGGCTGACCGATGAGACCGGAGAAACGGCCTCTTTCTATGTCCGGCACGGGGCTTATCGACTGTGTCAGTACCGCGTCAACTCGCCTCATCCGCTTCGGCTTCATCTTCAGCCCGGGGATATGCGACCGATGGATCGCGCAGCGGGGGCGCAGGCTTTGCGTGCCACTGGTGCCGTCGAAGGCATGGAACCTATCTACTCGTGTGGCGCGACTGATCCACACGCGGCATCGATGGCGCTGCCTGTGTTCGGGCCGTTGAACGAGCTGGTGGGGGCGCTGGTTATTTCCGGGCCGGCCAGCCGCTTGACGGAGGAGCATGCCAGGCAGTTAGGGAAGATTTTCTCTGATGTCGCTGATGACCTGACACGCAGCCTGGGTGGCAAGCATCATCGGGCTGATCCGCTTGCAAAGGATGCTCTGAAAGCAGGCGCGGTTAGCTGAAACCTTGACGTTTTACCAGGTTGTCGCGAAGAGTTGGGCGGTGATCCTTCTTCATAAACCCATTGAATCAACGCCATCCAGAATGCTGGCGTCAACGCCATTGGCCGTGTCAGTGCCTATGGCGTTGCGCAGAGGGCGGGTCAGCTTGCTTTCGACGGAGTTGCGCTGGAAGACGCTTCTTTCTGACGCTTGCGGCCCATGACCAGCACCATAATTCCGCCTGTTGCGCACAGCGCTGCCAGTGGCAGCATGGCAATGGCATAGCTGCCGGTTGCTTCATGAATGGCGCCATAAGCGTTGACCATCAGGCCGCCGCCTATCAGGTTGGCAAGTGCCCCGATTGCCGCCAGGCCAGCCGCAGCGGTCGACGAGGACAGCCAACCAGATACCAGCGCCCAGAAAGGGCCTTTCATCGAGTAGGCGCCAATCAGAACCATGGTGAGCAGGAAGACGGTTGCGGCGAGCGAGGACGTTACCAGCGCCAGCAGCAAGCCTGCGGTAATCAGCAGCAATGTCAGCGAAGTGTGCCAGCGACGCTCGTTGGTGCGGTCGGAACTGCGCCCCCAAATGATCATCGCCACCGAGGCAATGCCGTAGGGAATGGCATTGACCAGGCCTATTTCCAGGTTGGACAGGCCGAAGGTTTTCAACAGCTGCGGGGCCCATACGCTCATGGTACTACCGGCTGCCGAGGCCCCGGAGTAGATCAGTGCAAGCACCCAGATATCTTTGTGCTTGAGCAGCTTCCAGAGCGACATATGCCCGATGTTGGTTTTTTTCTGACGCTCTTCTGCGAGCCTGCCCGTGAGCCAATGGCGCTGCTCGTCGGTCAGCCATGTCGCCTGTTCGGGGCGATCGGTCAAAACAAACAGGCAGGCAATACCGAGCAATACAGCCGGGATGCCTTCCAGAATGAACAACCAATGCCAGCCGCGCATGCCCATCCAGCCATCGAGACTGAGCAGCAACCCGGACAGCGGAGAGCCTATGAAGTTGGCGCCCGGGATGGCAACCATGAAGATCGCAACCATGCGCGCCCGATAAGCGGCCGGCAGCCAGTAGGTGAGGTAGAGCAGCACGCCGGGGAAAAAGCCGGCTTCCGCCGCCCCTAGAAGAAAACGCATGACATACAGAGAGTTCGCGCCTTGCACGAACGCAGTGCCTGCGGAGACGATCCCCCAGGTGATCATGATTCTGGCGATCCACAGCCGTGCGCCGAATTTCTGCAGCGCAAGGTTGCTGGGCACTTCGACCAGAAAATATGAAACGAAAAACAGACTGCTGGCAAACCCGAAAATGGCCGGGCTCAGGCCCAGGTCATGGTTCATTTGCAGCGATGCCATCCCGATGTTGCCACGATCGATAATAGCGATCAGGTAGCAGATGATCAGAAATGGAAGCAGGCGCCAGGCCACGCGTTTCATGGTCAGACGTTCTAATTCACTGATGCCGGGTGAGGCTGGGGCTACGGCCATGATGCTCTCCTATGTTTATTTTTTTGGAGAATCGGTGTGCAGGTTATCGCCGGTTCGGGAATGCCGATCCGATCGTGAAACGTCAGGCTTCAGCCGATAGCAAGCGTCGGTTGACGATGCAGCGCGGATCCAGATCGCCACCTGCCCAAACGCTCACGATCTGCTGAACGGCCAGCAGTCCGACCCGATCACGGGAGTCGGTGGTATTGGCGCCCACGTGAGGTGTTGCTATCAGGTTTGCGAGGCTCCACAAAGAGCTGTCTGCAGGCGGTGGTTCAGGGTTGAAAGTGTCCAGCCCGGCGCCCAGGATCTGACCTGTCTTCAGGGCTTCGACCAGTGCAGCAGTGTCGACAAGTTCGCCGCGAGCAGTATTGATCAGAATGCTGTAAGGGCGCATGCGCTCGAATTGTTCGCGGCCGAAGAGGTTGCCGTTGTCGTCGGTCAGCGGGCAGTGAAGGCTGATGACATCGCTGGTTGCCAGCAGGTTGTTGAAGTCGGTTTCACGCTCGACGTAATCGCGATCAGGAAGCGTCTTGAGGTAGGGATCGAAGACTTTCACTTTCATGCGCAACGGAGCAACCAGTTCCATCAGGATGCTGCCAATAGAGCCCAGGCCTACCAGGCCCAGCGTCTTGCCAAAAAGCTCGACCCCATTGGCCGTTGCCTTGTCCCAATGCCCCGCGCGCATGCGGGCATCAAGTGCCGCTGTCTGGCGAGCCACACTGAACATCAGCGCAAAGGCATGTTCTGCAACCGATTGGGCATTGGCACCGAGTGCGATTGTCACGGGAATGTTGCTGTCAGCCGCCGCCTGAATGTCGATGGTGTCGTAACCCACACCATGCTTGGCAATGATTTTCAGATTGCCTGAGGCCTGGATCATGTCCTTGGTCAGCTTGCCTTGGCGCACGATGATCGCGTGAGGTTGTTCGTCGCGGATTATTGCAGTCAGCTCTTCGGCGGGCATGTAGGGCGTGGTGGGGATGATGGTAATGCCTTGAGATGCGGCGTAGGCCATCGCATCGGCTGCCAGTTCGGGGCCTGTCAGCAGGATCTTCCGATTCATGATCGATACCTTGTTTTTATAGAGGTCGTGTGCGGCGTCGAGAAGACATCTGCACCTGGCTGAACCCTAACATAATGAAATGGCGTTGCAATATAGATGAATTGATAATCTTGATGAGTGGCTTTCATTCGGGGATCCGCCTATTGATCCTGTTAAAATGAAATGCCATTCTGTTATTTGGTTTAGTGCCTGGCCGCATCCAATAATTTCAAGAGAGAAAAGCCACATGACGATCGGATTCAGAGTTCTCAGTGCAGCCCGCAAAGTCAGCCCGGAATGGGTCGCCCGCTACCGCGATGTTCCGGTGGCCAATGTCAGTGACTCGATGAACCGGATGACCGCTGGCGGGTCCAGGCTGCGCCCCATGCACCGTGCGGGCGTTCTCGCCGGGCCGGCCTTGACGGTCAAGGCCCGTCCGGGTGACAACCTGATGCTGCATTACGCTATTGATATTGCTCAGCCGGGCGACGTGATTGTGGTGGATGCCGGGGGCGACCTGACTAACGCGCTGATTGGCGAAATGATGGTGGCTTATGCTGTAAAACGTGGTGTGGCTGGCATCGTCATCAACGGCGCCATCCGTGATGCCGCCAGCATCGGTGCAGGCGACTTCCCGATGTTTGCAGCCGGTGTATCGCATCGGGGTCCTTATAAAGACGGGCCAGGCGAAATCAATGTCCCGATCGCCATCGACGGCATGGTCATCGAGGCGGGGGATCTGGTGATAGGCGATGACGACGGCTTGCTGTGTGTCCCTTACGACCAGGTTGCAGAGGTGTATGACCGGGCAGCAGCCAAGCATCATGCAGAGCAAAAGCAACTGGAGCAGATCGCCAAGGGCGAAAATGATCGCTCCTGGGTACTTGAATCATTGAAGAAAAAAGGCTGCCAGCTTCCAGAATGAGCTGGTGTAATCGTGCCTTTCGCGCACGATCTCCAGCTTGCCAGGGGTTGAGCGCGAAGGGCTTTATGTGAGGGCTCCATGCAATCTTCCCCAGATTCAGCATCGACGCGCTGGCCCGGCCCTGTTCGGGCATTGGCGCATCGAAATTTCCAGATTTATTTTGCCGGCCAGGCCATCTCTACCCTCGGCAAGTGGGTACAGCAGGTCGCGTTATCCTGGTTGGCCTACCACCTGACATCTTCCGCGTTATTGTTGGGGCTTCTGACGTTTCTGATGTTGGCGCCGCAGTTGGTGGTGGGGCCTTTGGCTGGCGCCTGGATCGATCGGCATGACAAGCGCCAGCTTCTGATCTGGGCTCAAGGGCTGCTGGCTGTGCAGTCGTTCTGCATGGCTGTGCTCGCCTGGACAGGCTGGCTGACGGACGTCGCAATGATCGTCATGGCGTTGATCCTTGGGTTGCTGAACGCTGTGGAAACACCCTTGCGGCAGGCACTCATTGCAAGCTTTGTCCCGAAACCGTCCGACCTCCCAAATGCATTGGCACTCAACGCCATGCTTATCAATGCTGCCCGGTTCATTGGTCCACCCCTGGCAGGCGTGCTCATTATGCTCAGTGGTGAAGGCGCGTGCTTTCTCATGACCTCCATCGCCTTCACGTTGCTGCTGGTCAGCTTGAGCAGAACGAAAATAGCGCCTGTCGCGAGGGCCACAGGCTCGACAGGCGAGATGTTCAAGGAGGGCCTGAATTACATCTGGCGCACGATGAGCGTCCGTCGTTTGATTATCAGCGTCGTCGCGGTGAACCTGCTGGCCTCGAACTACGCGGTACTGCTGCCCATCCTGGCAAAAACCGACTACGCCGGTGACGCGCAGACACTGGGCTGGTTGTGGGGTGCTGCCGGGGCGGGCGCATTTATTGCCACGCTGATGCTTGCGTTAGGCGGGTCGCTTGATCGGCTTCAAGTGTTCATCTCGGTGGCTGTAGTCAGCTGTTCAGTCGCAATGCTCGGGCTGGGTTTCAGTCTTCCGCTGACGGCCGCGTTGGGGTTATTGGCGCTGGTGGGTTTCGGCATTACCGCCAGTAACGTCAGCACCAACATGTTGCTGCAAAGCCATGCGCCATCTGAGCTTCGTGGGCGCATCATCTCGTTCTATATCGCGATGAGGTTTGGCTTCGAGGCCATCGGCGGCCTCTTGGCAGGGCTGTGTGCGGCGGCTTTGGGCGCGCCCGCGACCCTGGGCATCAGCGGTGCCCTGCTGGCGCTGTTTTTTATCGCCGATGCCTACTGGTTTGCGAAGCGCTCACCAGGCTTTGCACGTTAAGTGGCTGCGATCGGAGCGCTGTGGTTCAGGTCGGCAAGCGGAATTGCTTGCGCAGGCTTTTATCAAACAGCCCGGCGGGGGCGAAGCGACGCAGAATGCTGATTTGTCGTGCCGCCTTGCCGGCCGTGTAACGCTGTTTGGGGCTGGCATCGCCTGCGGCGTTCAGCACGACAGCTGCCACGACTTCCGGCAGGTCGGCTTTGGGCATCACATCGGCCAACAGTGCCTTGAACCCGGCTCGCGCCTGGTCGTACTCCTTCAATCGTGAATCCGGCTCGATGCCGTTTTGATCGAAAACGGTTCTTATAAATGCAGGTTCAATGACCGAGACTCTGATATTGAAGGCCCGAATCTCGTGATCGAGAGATTCCGAATAGCCTTCCAGCGCGTGTTTGACCGCCGAATAATGAGACGAGTAGGGCGCAGGTATCACTCCCAGAATCGAACCGATATTGATGATGCGCCCTTGGCCACGTTGCCGCATCGACGGCAGCACTGCGTTGATCATGCGGATGACGCCGAACAGATTGACATCGAAAAGTGCCTGCACCTGCGAAATCGAAAACTCTTCGGCGCCACCCAGCAGACCGATGCCAGCGTTGTTGACCAACAGGTCGATCCTCCCGGTCTGGGCAAGTACCGAGGATACGAGAGCGCTGACAGACTCATCATCTGTCACATCGCAAGGGAGCATCGACACTTGCTGAGGACTGTCGCCGGTTTTGCGACTGGTGCCAAATACCGTATAGCCTGCCTGCGCAAGCGCCTCGGCAATCGCCCTGCCAATACCGGAGGATGCACCCGTTACGATTGCGGTTTTTTCGGAAAACTGATTCATCTGATACTCCGGCGTTGGGCAGGCCAGCCTTGGGCAATGTACGAAAAGTGGCTGCGCTCGATGTTGCTGGGTTAAAAACAGGCTCGGATACGAGTCCTGTCCTCAGGCGTCCGGCCGGTAGCGCTCTGCGGCCCTGGCTTGTTGAATGTCCGACAGCAGGCCCTGACGCGCGCCTTCCAGCGCATCCCAACGGCCCGCCACGTGCAGCGGCGGAATGGTCACCAGCTCGCGTCGGTCGAAACCGAGCAACGCCGCATCGACCAGTTCCGCAACGTCCATTACCTCAGAGAGCGTGTTGACGTCGATCCCTGCGCGCTCCCAGATTTCGGTGCGGGTGGCTGCTGGCAATACCGCCTGCACGTAGACCCCTTTGGGCGACAGCTCCAGGTGCATGCCTTGCGACAGGTAAAGCACGAAGGCCTTGCTGGCACCGTAGATGGACATGCCGAACTCAGGCATGAAGCCCACCACCGAGCCAATGTTCACGATCGCCCCGGTGCCTGATTGCGCAAAGCGTGGCGCTACGGCGGCGGCAAGACGCGTGAGCGCGGTGACGTTAAGCGCTATCAGTTTGTCGATGGCTTCGGCGTTCTGCTGGACGAGCCATCCGGATTGGGCAATGCCGGCGTTATTGATCAGCACGCCGATTCGGGCGTCGTCGCGCAGGCGGGTCTCGAGTGCGCCAAGGTCCGCAGGCTCGGTCAGGTCAGCCTGAAGCACCTCCACAGTCACCTGGTTTTCTTCGCGCAGGCGCGCAGCCAGCGTATTTAGACGTTGCTTGTCGCGGGCGACCAGCACCAGGTTATGACCACGGCGGGCAAACCGTTCGGCATAGACGGCACCGATACCGCTGGAGGCGCCGGTGATGAGTACAGTGGAAAGTGTTGTCATCGAGAATGTCCTTTAAAAATACGCAGCGGGGCAGTGCAGCGACGTGTTTCAGCCGTTGAGTGGCGGGTAGTCGGTGTAGCCTTTGGCGTGACCGCCATAAAGCGTCGCCTGGCTGAGCGCTGCCAGTGGCGCGCCTGTTTTCAAGCGTTCGACCAGGTCAGGGTTACTGATGAACGGACGGCCGAAGGCGATCAGATCCGCCTGGTTCGCGTTGACGCGGGCGGTAGCGAGCGTCAGGTCGTAGCCGTTGTTGGCCAGGTAGGTGTGCTTGAAGCGCTGGCGCAGTGCGTCGTAATCGAACGGCGCAACATCACGCGGGCCGCCGGTCGCGCCTTCCACCACATGCATATAGGCAATGCCCAGCTCACCGAGCTGTTGTGCGATGTAGTCGAACTGCGCTTGCGGGTCGCTGCTGGACACACCATTGGCTGGAGAAACCGGCGAGATCCGGACACCGATGCGCTGCGCACCTATTTCCTTCACCACGGCGCCGACCACCTCCAGCAGCAGGCGTGCCCGGTTCTCTATCGAGCCGCCGTAGGCGTCGGTACGCACGTTGGCGTTGTCCTTGATGAACTGATCGAGCAGGTAACCGTTGGCACCGTGAATCTCCACGCCGTCGAAGCCCGCAGCGATGGCGTTCGCCGCCGCCTGACGGAAGTCGTCCACAATGCCCGGCAGCTCGTTCAGCTCCAGCGCGCGGGGCTCGGAAACGTCTGCGAAACCGTTATTGACGAAGGTTTTGGTCTGAGCGCGAATCGCGGAGGGGGCAACCGGCGCTGCGCCGCCCGGCTGCAGGTCAACGTGGGATACGCGGCCTACGTGCCAAAGCTGCACAAAAATGTGTCCGCCCTTGGCATGCACGGCATCTGTGACCTTGCGCCAGCCAGCGATTTGCTCAGCTGTGTACAGGCCTGGAGTGTCCTGATAACCCTGCGCCTGAGCTGAGACTTGCGTCGCTTCGGTAATGATCAGCCCGGCAGAAGCGCGTTGAGCGTAGTAAGTCACCGCCAAGTCTGTAGGGACCAGACCTGCACCCGCGCGGTTGCGAGTGAGCGGCGCCATCACGATACGGTTCGCGAGTGTCATGTGACCCAAGGCAAAGGTTTCAAAAAGCGCTTTCTCGGACATTGTGTCGACTTCCAGAGGAGGGGATGGCGCTTATGATTACGATCAAACTCTAAAAAGTCAACGCATTGATGTTGAGTAACATCAAAAATGCCGAAAGCTCAGATGTGCCTGGTGATTGGCGAAGATTGAGGTGAGGGGGAAGGCAGATCGTACGCACACCTGAACCGCCTTCCCCCGTTCATGGCCGCGGTTACAGTGACGTTCGCTTTCAGGGGGGAGTGGCGGATTGAGCGATCCGTGCTCCGTGTGCTTTATGGTGTAAGCAGGAAAACGGCCATCGGTTTGAATATCGACTCGGCGGCCACGGAGGAGGGTTCATCTATCTTTCTGTCGATCGTCAGCGATGCATAGCCATGTGCGGTACTCCAGGCCGAAAAGGTACGCTGCTCCAGCACCTGCGTATCAGGTTCGGTGCCGTTTTTTTCGATCCAGGCGCTGCGTATCGACTGGCGAAGCAATTGCAGCGTGGTTTCGCCTGACTCGAGAAGCCTGGGCAGTGTCCGGTTTACGCCAGCGCCAAACATCAACCGGAAATGCTCCGGGTAGCTTTTGGCGAAGTTCACGTAGCCTATGCCGCAGCCCAGTACGGTGTCCTCAAGATCTTGCTGCGCAGCAAGGATGAAATTCGCCATGCGCTCGTAACCATCTGCCACCACCTCAGCCAACAGGTTTTCCAGAGAGCCGAAATGGTGAGCGGGGGCCGCGTGAGAGACATTGGCTCGTCTGGCGCACTCGCGCAGAGACATGGCCCGCACGCCAGATTCGCCCACGATGTCCCACGCCGCCTGGCGCAGGACTGCGGGCAGATTGCCGTGGTGGTAGGCCCGCGAGGTCTCGGACGTCGACATGTGAGGCTCCCTGTCATGAAATAAAAGTTATGGTCTGTTGATTCACTCTATCTTGTCGGTGACAAGATAGGCTGCTCTAATGGCGCCAGGTCTTCTGGTCGACGCGGTGAATCCCAATGAGCAAGATCATCAACAGGCTTCGAATGTTTATGCTGCGTGGCGGTTTCATGCTTGCCAGCCGTATTCTACCGGGCATCACAGGAAGATACCTCGCTCGACGTTTCGTCACGCCGCAGGCAGCCGGGCGTTCCCAGGCGGCAGCCGCCTTGAGCGCGGCGCCGGATGTAAAAAGCAGCACGCTGGAGCTGGACGGGCTCAGGATTCAAACCTACGTGTGGGGCGACCCGTCGAGTCAGCCTTATGTGCTGCTTGCTCACGGCTGGTCAAGCTATGCGTTGCGATTCATCGGCTGGATACCGCCGTTGCGGTCAATGGGTTATGCGGTGGTAGGTTTTGATCAGCCCGCACATGGCTTGAGCGCAGGTCACATCAGCCATATGACCCAGTTCGTAGACGTTCAGCAACGCGTGGGTCGCCACTTCGGGAAACCTGCCGCTGTGATAGCACACTCGCTGGGAGCGTCATCCATTGTCTTCGCTCAAGAGGAGCAGTGGCGTCCCGAGCGCTTTGTGATAATCGCGCCGTTTCTGGCACCCACGGAGAGCGTGTTTCAACTGTTCGATACCGTCGGTGTTGCGCATGAGGTGTTCGACCCCTTCGAAGGGGTCCTGCATTCGCTGACCGGCCAACGTTTTGCGGACTACGATGCCCGCCCGCGACTGCCTTTGCTCAAAAGTCCCGCATTGGTTATTCATGACCGGCGTGATCGTGAAACGCCGTGGGAAAAGGGCGCTCTGTTCGCAAAACTATGGCCGGGAGCACGTCTCTTTACCACCGAAGGTCTGGGGCACAATCGGCTGATTGATCATCCCTCGGTTATTGCCGAAACCATGAAGTTTCTGACACCGGATAATCATTGATGGTCTGCGGCTGCGCGTGAAAGGCAGCCAGTGACCGGCTGCCTGATGAACATCACTTGCTCTGCACTTTATGCCGCGCGTACAGCACCGCGGTTCCGCCTGCGCTTGTTCTGGCCTGTAGCTCGAAGGCGTGCGAGTGGCCCTTGATCAAATCGCTCAGCTTTCTATAGCCGTGGGTACGCGGGTCGAATTCCGGTCGCAGTTTGGTGATGTTCGTGCCGAGTGCACTCAGGTGCGCCCAGCCGTCCTCGTCGGCGATGTCGTCCATGATTTTCGCGATGAACTCCACTGGGGCCTTGGGCTTCTTGCTTGGCTCGGCAGCGGCAGGTTTGACGTTGCCGGAAGTTGCAGTTGCATCCGGCGTGGCATCTGCGCTGACGGGCACAGGCTGCTCTTCACGAAGCAGTTCTATATAGATGAACTTGTCGCAGGCCGCCACGAATGGCCGGGGTGTTTTTTCCTCGCCAAACCCATAAACGGTCAGGCCTTCTTCGCGCAGACGTGAGGCCAGGCGAGTGAAGTCACTGTCGCTGGAGACCAGACAAAAACCGTCGAAACGGCGCGTGTAGAGAAGGTCCATTGCATCGATGATCAACGAACTGTCGGTCGCATTCTTGCCTTTGGTATAGGCGAATTGCTGAATGGGCTGGATGGAATAGTCGAGCAGGACTTTCTTCCAGCCGCCAAGTTGCGGGCCGGTCCAGTCGCCATAAATACGTTTGACACTGGCAACGCCATACTTGGCGATCTCTTCAAAGAGGCCGTCGACAATGGCGGCCGGGGCGTTATCGGCGTCAATCAGTACGGCGAGGTGTTTTTGCGAACTGTTGGGGGTCTGAAGGGCCATGAATAACACTCGTATGAAAGCATTACCCTACCTTCAAACGAGTGATGATGGCTGTTTTTTAAAACATGTTTAACTCGGCTCGCTGCCAGAATTGCTCCGGCAGCAGCACGTGGAACATCAGATACGGAAACTTCCGACCAGTTGAGTCAGGCGTGTCGATTGCTGTTCGAGGTCAGTGCAGGCACGCAACGTAGCGTTAAGGTTTTCGACGCCTTGTTGGTTCAGTGTATTTATTTCGGTAATGTCGACGTTAATGGCCTCGACGACTGCAGTCTGTTCTTCTGTGGCCGTTGCCACCGACTGGTTCATGCCGTCGATTTCGCCAATACGATCGGTCACTGTTTCCAGGCTTGTAACGGCTTTGTTGGCGATGCCGACAGTCTCAACGCTTTCTCGTTGGCTTTCGTTCATGATTGCAACTGCCTCGCGAGCCCCGGATTGCAGTTGCTCGATCATCTCTTGCACCTGGCTCGCCGATTCCTGGGTTCGATGTGCGAGGTTGCGGACTTCGTCCGCAACAACGGCAAAACCTCGTCCTGCTTCACCAGCACGGGCCGCCTCGATCGCAGCGTTGAGGGCCAGCAGGTTGGTCTGTTGGGAGATACCGGTAATCACTTCCAAAATCTGGCCGATGTTGGCTGTCTTGGTATTGAGCGTTTCAATCTGCGCACTTGCATTGCTGATTCGGCTGGACAGACGACTCATTGCCGCAATGTTCTGGCCGACCACTTCCTGACCGTCCGAAGCCAGGGTGCGGGCGTCGCTGGAATGGCCAGAGGCACGCGCGGCATTCTGTGCGATCTCTTGCGTGGCCGCACCCAGCTCATTAATGGCAGCAGCCACACTGTTGGTGCGGTGGGACTGCTGATCGGAATTGAGCATCGACGAGTTGGAGGCATTCACCACCCGCTGGGCAACTTCGTTGAGTTGGACGGTCGAGGAGGCTACTTCTCGCATCGAGTCGTGGATTCGCTCGACAAAGAGATTGAAACCATTGCCCAGATAGCCGAACTCGTCTTCGCTCTGAATCGTCAGGCGCTTGGTCAGATCACCTTCGCCGGCAGCGATGTCGTGCATGGCGCGGCCCATCAGGTTCAACGGTCGCAACAGCACGGTCAGGAGCATGCCCAGCAGAAGAATGATCAATACCACTGCGATGACAGTGGCCACGATGGCCGAGTTTCTGAACTCACCCAGTGCCGCGAAAGCAGTGTCTTTGTCCATCGCCACGCCCACGTACCAGTTGACCGAGGGCAGCCCGTCCACATGGGCGAAGGTCAGGATCTGCGTTTTCCCGGCGCGCTCGCTCTCGCTGATCTCCTCGGAAAGCTCAGGCGTATGAGCCGGGTAGACCTCCGCCAGCGTCTTCATGACCAGAGAAGTATCCGGATGAACAAGAATGCGTCCGGTCGAATCGACCAGAAAGGCATAGCCGTCGTTATGCAGTTTAAGCGAGCTGATCATCTCTACCAGGATTTCCAGGCTCAGATCACCGCCCACTACACCTGTCACGCCCGCAGCGCTTTTTACCGGTGTCGCGATGGTGACGATCAGCCCTTTGGTCACCGCATCCAGATAGGGTTCGGTCAGGGTAGTCTTGCCTGCGCCGATGGCTCCGGTGTACCAGGTGCGGGTTCTCGGGTCGTAATCGGCAGGCATGTCATCAGGCGGCTGAGTGACGAAAGAACCGTCCGTCTTGCCCTGGTAGATGCTCATGAACGTGGCGAGCAGCGTGGGCTGGCCGAGTGCGAATTTCTGTTGTTCCTCAGACTGGGGAACAACGGCGTTTTCCGCCAGGTTTTCCACCAGAAGAATTCGCCCTGACAGCCAGTTGCGTATATTGCCAGCGGTGCCTTCACCCGTCTGGTTCAGGCTCTCTTTGAGTTGCTCGTGAAGCGCATTGCGTTGCAGGTAGTCGTTGTAGGACGTGAACGCAGTGAATGCCGCGATGACGACGAGAGACGCCGCCAAAAGAATTTTATGGCTGAATTTCAGAGACTTTGTCATGTCGGGAGATGCCTTCAAAAAGCTATTGCGCAGAAGTAGTGTGGAGCGGGGCGGTGCAGGCGGGTTATCGGCAATGTTTCTTATTTATGAATGTCGTGTGTCATATAACAAATCGCGCATTCAGGTTTTCTGATGAATGGTTTCAGCGTTAACCGTCACTCAGTCGTTCATACCACTCGGCATAAGGCGTATTTCCCACCTTGCGCCGATTGAAGTCCTCGGCGCCATCTGTCCACCAGACATCCCCGCGTTCTCCAAGCGCGACCTTGGCCTGATTGACGTCGGCCCGCGCAGCCTTCAGTGCGTTCGCGTCTCCAGACGCTTTGGCAGTCTTGACCGCGCGCCGCGCAGCCATCAGTCCGTTCACCAGTCGCTGGCGAACGTCTTCGCTCAAAGAAGGGTTGGAGCACCGCCAGAGCTGTCCTTTGACCACAAAATACCGGCCGTCGGGCGTGCCGTGCCTCACCTGGCTGCGCTCAGCGCACATAACCCTGGCTAATCGTTTCGGCGGCGCCTATCAGCCCATTCACTCGCCCTGCAAGCGCGTCCAGGCCGAAGGGCTTGGTCAACACTTGTGTACAAGGTCGCAGGTGGCAACCGTCAAGCACGGAAGTCTTGGCATACCCGGTAATGAACAGTGTGGGCAGTCCGGGGCGGTATTCGCACGCAGCATCGGCCATCTCCCTGCCGTTCATGCCACCGGGCAAGCCTATGTCACTGATCAGCAGGTCAATGCGCGTGTCCGACTTGAGAATCTGCAGGCCGGACTGGGCGTCGGCGGCTTCAATGCAGGTGTAACCAAGGCCGGTGATTACTTCGGTCACCAGCATGCGCACTGACGGCTCGTCGTCCACCACAAGCACTGTTTCGCCAGAACGATCCGCAGGCTCTTCCAGTGTTTCCGGCTTGATGTCGCTCAGAGCGACGCCGGACACGTGGCGTGGCAGATGCATCACGATGCTGGTGCCCTGGCCTGCAACGGATTCAACTTTTATCTGCCCACCAGACTGGCGAACGAAACCGTAGACCATCGAAAGCCCAAGTCCGGTTCCGGCACCAATGGGTTTGGTGGTGAAGAACGGTTCGAAGGCCTTTGCAACCACCTCGGGGCTCATGCCGCTGCCGGTATCAGTGACGCGTATGCTCAGGTGCTCGCCAGCCGGAATGCCGTGATCGGGGTCGATGCATTCATCGAGTGAAGCGTTTGCAGTCTCGATGAGAATACGGCCACCGTTCGGCATCGCGTCACGGGCGTTCAGGCACAGGTTCAGCAACGAACTTTCCAGCTGCGCGTGATCGATCAGCGCGGGCCACAAGTCATTCTGGGCAACCACTTTGATATCTATTTCAGGGCCGACGCTGCGCGTGATCAGCTCTTGCATATCCTTGATCAGCGCATTCACATCGGTCTCTTTCGGAGACAACGTCTGGCGGCGCGAGAAGGCCAGCAAGCGATGCGTCAGTGATGCGGCGCGGCGCACTGCGCTCTGCGCTACAGACAGATAGCGATCGACTTCGCCAGCGCGCCCTTGCGAAAGACGTTTGGTGATCAGCTCAAGGCTGCCCGAAATACCCGCCAGCAAGTTGTTGAAGTCATGGGCAATGCCACCAGTCAGTTGTCCGACGGCATCCATTTTCTGAGAATGGCGCAAGGCATCTTCAACCTGCTCGCGCTCCAGCACAGCTTGTTCGATGCGCTGTTCCAGCGTTTGATTGAGTTCTCTGACAGCCTCTTCGGCTTTCTTCCTGGCGGTCACGTCAATTGACGAGCCAATCAGGCCGATCACGCTACCGTTGCCATCAAGCATCGGTGCTTTGGTGGACAGCCAGATAGCGGCAGAGCCGTCAGGAAGATTGACGTGCTCTTCTATCTGTTCGCAGGCGTTGTTCGTCATGATCCGGCGATCAGTCTCCATGAGAGTCCGCGCCTGATCCTGATCATCGAGAAATTCCAGGTCGGTCTTGCCGATAAAAAACTCGGGTGGCTTGCCAATCAGCTCCGCCGTACCGCGGTTTGCCACGAGCATTCTGCCTTCGAGGTCCTTGGCGTAGACAACACCAGGTACTGCAGCTGTGAACACGCGCAGCAATTCATTCAGCCTGTCTCGCTCTACCTCGGCAGTGCGACGACTGTCGATGTCCAGCAGAATGCCGAGGCTGCGAACCGGGTTACCGTTGATGTCGCGCTCAAGCCGTCCGCTCGCCTCAACCCAACGATAAACACCGTCCTCGTGAAGCACGCGGTATTCGTATCGGTAGGCGGTGCCATTGCGCAGTGCTTGTTCGACGGCTTGCTGGACGCTGGCTTTGTCTTCAGGGTGTATGGAAGACATTACTTTGTTCAGAGGCAAACCTCTGGCGCACAGTTTCGGGCACAGGCCGAAGGTGCGGGCAAACCGTTCATCGCCAGTCAGGTTGTCCGCAACCACGTCCCACACCCACGTGCCGACCACGGCCCCTGAATCCAGGGCGAGTTGCAGCCGCTCGGCAGATTCCTGCGCAGAAGTTCGGTCTAATTGGGGGGCAAAAGGCCTGCCACCGGACACATCATTGCTCATCACTATCAACCCACTTGAACGCCTGGTTCGCTAAGCCTCAGTCATAGGGCAGCGCAGCGGCGTGAAAGTTGTACAAAATTTATTCTATTTTGTGCATCCGTTCGTACAAGGAGTCAGTGACACTTGATCATCCAATGACCTTAGACTATGCGTGATGTCAAATTAATATCAATCCCCTCTGCGCCTTAATTTGTGTGGCCTGTGCCAAAGCAGGCGTTTCAGGCCATACCTGACACAGGCTCGCACGCCGTTCGCCGACTTCTTTACAGGGCCTGGTGCTGCTGGCCAACCGCCGCTGGCGCGTTCGCGGCCTGCTCAGGTGACCAGCGGGTCAGCGCGTAGAAGACTGCCCCGCCCAGAATGCAGCCGGTAAACCAGGCAAAGTTGGCGATGGGCCTGAACCATTCGATGAAGGTGAAGCACAGGCCCACCAGCGCAGTCAGCAGCAAGGCCTTGACCGCAATCCAGTTCACGCCATTGGTGTACCAGTAACGGCCGCTCGGCGTGTCATCGAACAAGGCATCGACATCTATCTGCTGTTTTTTGATCAGGTAGTAATCCACCAGCAGAATGCCGAACAGCGGGCCGATGCACGCAGCCAGCACGTCCAGCGTGTAGTGAATCACTTCAGGGTTGTTGAACAGGTTCCATGGGGTGATGAAGATCGAGGCCACGGCGGCGATCATGCCTCCCGCGCGCCAACTGATGCGGCTGGGTGCCACATTGGCGAAGTCGAAGGCCGGGGAGACGAAGTTGGCGACAATGTTGATGCCGACAGTGGCGGTGACGAAGGTAAAGGCGCCAAGCAGCACTGCAGTGGTGTTGTCGATGCGCGCCACAGTGGCGATTGGGTCGTGAATCATCTCGCCGAAGATCGGCAAGGTGCCGGAAACGATCACCACGGTCACCAGCGAGAACGCCAGGAAGTTCACCGGCAGGCCCCAGAAGTTGCCGCGGCGCACGTCTGCCATGCTGCGGCAGTAGCGGCTGAAGTCGCCAAAATTCAGAGTCGGACCGGAAAAATACGAAACCACCAAGGCGATGGCCATGACCACCTGGCCGAATGCGGCCCAGCCGGATAACTCTTTTTCAGCCAGGGTAAAGCTGATGTTGTCCCAGCCTGCGCGCCAGACAATCCAGCCCGCCAGCGCAAACATCACCGCATACACAGCAGGGCCGGCCCAGTCGATGAAGCGTCTGATCGACTCCATGCCGGTCCAGAATACAGCTGCCTGGACCACCCACAACGCCAGAAAACCGAACCAGCCAAGCCATGACAGACCCAGAAAGGTCATGCTCTGGTAACTGGCCAGCTCCGGAAAGAAACGTAGCACTACGATGACCAGCGCGCTGGATGCCAGGTACGTCTGTATGCCGTACCACGCCACGGCGATCAGGCCGCGAATGATGGCGGGAATATTGGCCCCGAACACACCGAAGGCAAGCCGGCAGATGACAGGGTAGGGCACGGCCGCCTGCTGGCTGGGTCTGGCGACCAGGTTGGCGATCACCTGAATGATGCAGATGCCGATCAACAAGGCGATCAGTACCTGCCAGCTGGCCAGCCCGAGCGCAAACAGGCTTGCGGCGAAAACGTACCCGCCGACGCTGTGTACGTCACTCATCCAGAACGCGAGGATGTTGTACCAGGTCCATTTCTGGGGCACCGGCCCCAGGTCATTGTTGTGCAGGCGCGGGCTATAACCGGCCGGGCGTTGTTGTGTCATTGCGCTACTCCCTCGATGAGTCGGGAAGAGATCGGGGTACGATCGCCTGTTTTTTTGTATACGATCGTGTACGCAAAAGATGTGCCAGAGGATTTTTAGCTGGCTTCAAGGCAACGCAGGCTTTGCTGATTGGCGATTCGGGCCGATAAAAGCTCTTTTTGACCCAGTGATAAGGAGTGCCGGAATTGCACGTAAAAAGGGCGCTTTCGCGCGGTTGCGGTGCGATTTGCACGCATGTGCCTTTTGACCTGCTGACGCAGTCGCCCAGATAGCGCTACTCATCCTGCCCCACATCGGGCACTATTCTTGTATACGATTTGTGCCACGCAAGTGATTAGTAGTTATGACTCGACCTGCCAGCGCCCCTTTGTTCCTCACGCCCGCTGCCGATGAAAAAGGCCGTGACGAGCAAATTTATCAACATGTACTGGAAGCCATCGTCGAACACCGGCTGGCACCGGGCACGCGTTTGCCTGAAGACGCACTGGCCGAGGTTTTCGAGGTCAGCCGGACCGGTATTCGCAAGGTTCTGCAGCGTCTGGCACTGGAACGGCTCGTCACCTTGCGGCCCAAGCGTGGCGCTGAAGTTGCGCAGCCGTCGGCGCAGGAGGCCCAGGATGTACTGGGGGCCAGGCAACTGATCGAGCCTGCGCTGATGGCCAGCATTGCTGCGCGGGTCGCTGGTCAGCGGCTGGAGTCACTGCGAGCGCTCTGCGAGCAGGAGCACGAAGCCCAGCATGCAGGTCGTCACAGCGAAGCCATCCAGCTATCGGCGCGTTTTCATGTGCAACTGTGCGCGCTGGCCGGCAATCAGGTATTGACCGAACAAGTGGCACAGCTCACCACGCGCTCATCGCTGGTTGTGGCGGTGTACGGTTCGCGGCGCAGTGTTGGGTGTGATTGTGGTCAGCATGTTGACTTGCTGACGTTGCTCGAAGCCGGGCAGGGCGAGCAGGCGCGCGAGTGGATGGCCGAGCACCTGCGACGCATCCGGGCCAGCCTGAATGTGGATGCGCCGGCCAGCGAGGTAGTCGATTTTCATAGCATCTTCAAACGACGCTGAAGGAGTTCCGGTGCGTATTCAAGTGATCAATCCCAATACCAGCGAAGCCATGACCGACAAGATCGGGCTGGCAGCGCAAACCGTTGCGCGCCCCGGTACGCAGATTCTGGCGTGCAGCCCGCAGGACGGCCCGGTGTCTATCGAAGGGCATTTCGACGAAGCCATCGCGACCCTTGGCGTGCTTGAAGAGATACGCAAGGGGCGCGAGCAAAACGTCGATGCGCACATCATCGCCTGCTTTGGCGACCCTGGCTTGTTGGCCGCGCGTGAATACGCCAGCGCGCCAGTGATCGGCATTGCCGAGGCGGCGTTTCACATGGCCAGCTTGATTTCGACTCGTTTTGCAGTGGTCACGACGCTGACCCGCACCCGAATCATCGCCGAACATCTGTTGCAGCGTTATGGCTTCAGTGGCCTGTGTACGTCAGTGCGCTGCATTGATTTGCCAGTGCTGGCGCTTGAAGACGGTGGGCCGGAGCTGATTGAGCGGATGGCTGAACAGGCTTGCATGGCCCGTGACCAGGAAGGTGCCGGTGCCATCGTGCTGGGCTGCGGCGGCATGGCTGATCTGGGCCGGCAGTTGAGCGAAGCAATTGGTCTGCCGGTCATCGATGGTGTGGCTGCAGCTGTGAAACTGGCGGAATCGCTGGTCGACCTGAGGCTGACCACCAGCAAGCATGGGGATCTGGCTGACCCTATCGGCAAGCCATTCAAGGGACGGTTCGCGTATTTGAGCCGATGACGTGAAAGTGGCGCATGCCGACACGAATGTGTCGGCATGCACTTCACCTGTCAGCCACTGCTGTGTTTGCTTGATGCAGGCGCCTGCACCACACCACGCGGCCCGCTGATGCCCCAGATACCGGCACCGATTATCGGTAAAGCCAGCACCAGAAGTGTCCAGCCAGCCTTGGTGCCTGGCGTCTTGGTCGAGCGCCAGACGCTGTAGATTACCCAGACGTCCAGCAACACAACGATGATCGCCGCGGCGATCCAGAACACACTTAGCGCTTCCATGACGTGCCTCCTTCAGACTGCCGGTATGCCGCCCACCAGCGTTTCGGTTTCTCTGTCCGGCACCACAATTGTGTTATTACCCGGCGTCAGAATGATCTTGCGGCAATCCTCTTCCTTCTTGTCGAACAGCTTGTAACCCAGCGCCGCATCCTCCAGCGACATGCGGTGAGTGATGATGGCTTCAGGTTCAAGTCGGCCCGCTTCAATGTGTTCCAGTAATTCGGGCAGGAAACGCTGTACATGGGTCTGACCCATCTTGAAAGTCAGGCCCTTGTCGAACGCGTCGCCGAACATGAAGCCATGAATGAACCCTGCGTAAACGCCCGGCACGCTGACCACACCACCGCGTCTTACCGCAGCGATGCACTGACGCAAGGCCTTGCCACTGCTGCCTTCCAGCTTCAGGGTGGCCAGAATGGTTTCAGTCGTGCTGCCTTTGGCTTCGAAACCTACGGCATCCACCACGCCATCGACGCCGCGCATGCCGCGCGTCTGGCGGATGATCGTGTCAGCCGGGTCGTCGTCTTCGTCGAAATTGATCGGGATCACGCCATAGGTCTTCTGCGCGTAGGCGAGGCGGTATGGGTGGTGATCGACCATGAAGATTTTCTCGGCACCGAGCATTTTCGCGCACGCAGCGCTCATCAGGCCGACCGGGCCAGCGCCATAGATGGCCACGCTTGAACCTGGACCGATGCCCGCATTGGTCACCGCCTGCCAGGCAGTGGGCAAGATGTCGGAGAGGAACAGAACCTTTTCGTCAGACAGTGTGCCTGGCACCTTGAACGGGCCGACGTTTGCCTTGGGTACACGAACATACTCGGCCTGACCGCCCGGGATCCCGCCATACAAATGGCTGAAGCCGAACAGCGCCGCGCCTGGCGGAATCGACTTTTTATTCATGATCGCACCGCGCCCGGTGTTGGTGGTTTCGCAGGCCGCGTACAAGTCGATGTTGCAGAAAAAACAGCTGCCGCAGGCGATCACGAAAGGGATCACTACGCGATCACCTTTTTGCACGGCAGTCACTGCCGAGCCGGTCTCTTCCACGATGCCCATGAACTCGTGACCGAATATATCGCCATGCTCGACCGTCGGAATCTTGCCGCGATACAAATGCAGGTCCGAACCACAAATGGCTGTTGCCGTCACTTTCAGGATGATGTCGTCGGCTTCTTGTATTACGGGGTCCGGCACGGTGTCGACCTTTACACTGTTCGCGCCGTGATAAGTCAGAGCTCTCATGTTTTATCCTCGTTAGCACCAGAAGGTTTGTTCCGTTACTAAAGAGGAACCGCGGGGGTTTTTTTGGTTCAGCGAGATTAATCGAGCCTGGGACTAACGGTCGGTCAATTGCGAAACGCCGTCATATCTTGTAACAGCATGCCCATCAAACGATTGGCACCGACACTCAATTGGCGGCCCAGGCGGCTGATCAGGTGCGTCTGCGGGCTGCTGAACACTTCATGCTGCAAGGGCAGGGCGCGCAGTTTTCCGGACTTGATTTCTTCCTCCACGACGAAGGTCGGCAGCAACGTGATACCGCCCTGCATGGCGAAATGCTTGAGCATCGCGAAGGTGCTGCAGGTCAGCGTCGGTTGCACCGTAATGCCCAGTTGATGCTCGGCCTGCAGGAGAATCTGGCGAATGCCGTAAGACACCGCTGGCAGCGCGACGCGGTACTGCTCGAGCGCCCGAAGCTGTATCGGCCCAGGTTCATCGGTCAGCGGATGATCCGGCCCTGTTATCACGCAGACTGGCTGACGCTGATGAGCATGCGAGCGGATTTTCGGGTCGGCAGCCGGGTTGAATACCAGGCCGATGTGCGCTTCATCCTCGACCACCTGGCGGATCACTTCATTGCTGCCGCAGACATTCACGAGCAACTCGATTTTCGGATACATCTCGGAAAACCGCGCCAGCGGTTGTGCCAGACTTTCGAGAAACCCTTCTCCGGAGACCAGCGTTACAGAGCCGCTGTGCAGGCCTTTCAGGGCCTGAATCGAATCCAGCAGCACCTCTTGCTGAGTCAATCGCTGGCGGTAGTACGCCAGCACCCTGTCGCCCGCTTCGGTCGGTTTGACGCCACGACGATGACGTTCCAGCAGGGGCGAACCGAGTTCCTGTTCCAACTGGGCAATCTGGCGGCTGACCGCTGAGGGCGCCACGTTCAGGAAATCTGCCGCAGCCCGGACACTGCCCAGTCTGACGGCTTCGAAGAAGTACAGGATGCGTCGATCTTGGACGAGGCTCATGGGGCTTCCAGTGTTGCGCTAAAGGCAACATAAATTCGATTTTCGGATTATTGCTGAGAGGGTAAAGCGCTGTCCATACTCGAATCATCGGCACAGGGCTGGCGATAGCCGCTGGCAGCGTCATCTTCGAATGCGTACACAACCTTTAATCGAGATGCAGACATGACTTTGAAAACAGGTGTGATCGGATTGGGCAACATGGGTGGGGGCATGGCCGCCACCCTGGCTGGCAAGGGCTTTGACGTGAGCGGCTTCGACCTGTCGCAGGCTGCGCTGGCCCAGGCCGAAAGCAAAGGCGTCAAGCCGGTTGCCGACCGCAAGCAACTGATTCAGAGCGTCGACATTCTGATTCTGTCGTTGCCCAAGGCTGAACATGTGGAGTCGGTGTGCCTCGGCGCAGGTGGCATCAGCGAATTCGGTCGCAAGGGCCTGGTGGTGGTCGACACCACCACCTCAACGCCGGAAATGAGCCGCAAGGTGGCCGCCGAACTGGCAAAAACCGGTATCGCGTTTATCGATGCCCCTGTCTCCGGCGGCCCGAAAGGCGCAGCCACCGGCACCATGTCGATGGTCATCGGCGCCGAAGACGCCGATCTGGCGCGCGTCATGCCGGTGCTGGAAGGCATGAGCGGCACCCGCGTGCATGTCGGCCAGTGTGGTGCGGGCAATGTGGCCAAAATCGCCAACAATATGCTTGCCGCCTGCCACCTGATCAGCACCGCCGAAGCGGTCGCAATGGCGGCGCGTGCAGGTGTCGATCCGGAAAAACTCCTGCAAGGTCTCAACGCCGGCTCCGGTCGCAGCGGTGCCACGCAAGTCATGTTCCCCACCTGGGTGCTCAACAAGGCGTATGACTCCGGTTTCACGATGGGGCTGATGCGCAAGGACGTGGGCCTGGCCAGTGATCTGGCCGACAGTCTGGACATGGACCTGCCGCTGTCGCGTGTGGTCGCGCAATTGTGGCAAGCCAGCAGCGAAACCCTGGCAGACAACGAAGACTTCTGCGCCATCGTGCAACGCACCGATGCCACACTTTACGGTCATGGAGAATAATTGATGAGCACTGCAAAAATCCTCGAACTGATGCGCCCTTATTGGGGTGACCGCAGTGTCATCGCCAGCTACGTCGGCGGTGAGTTCATCGAAGGCCACGGCGCACCGGTTGAAGTTCGCAATGCTCATGACGACAGTCTGTTGCTGAGTTTTCCGGATGCCGACGAATCGTTGGTCGTCGTCGCTGACAAGGCTGCCAAGGCAGCGCAACAGCAATGGTGGGCATTGACTGCCCAGGCGCGTGGTCGCGCCATGTATCAGGTAGGTAATCTGATTCGCGACGAGCTGGAAAATATCGCGCAGGTCGAGTCCCTGACGGCCAACAAGCCGATTCGTGATGCTCGCGTCGAAGTGCTCAAAGTTGCCGAAATGTTCGAATATTACGCTGGTTGGGCGGACAAACTGCACGGCGAGATCATCCCGGTGCCGACCACGCACCTCAACTACGTGACCTACGAGCCGCTGGGCACCGTGTTGCAGATCACCCCGTGGAACGCGCCGGTGTTCACCTGCGGCTGGCAGATTGCTCCAGCGATTGCCGCCGGTAATGCCGTCATCCTCAAGCCGTCCGAACTGACGCCGCTCAGCTCGCTTATCGTCGGTGTATTGATCGAGCGTGCAGGTGTACCGAAAGGGCTGGTCAACGTGATCGCAGGCTTTGGCCATTCCATTGGTCAGGCGTTTATCGCCAAGGCTGATATACGCAAAGTGGTATTCGTCGGTTCGCCGGCAACCGGCAGGCATATTGCCGTAGCGGCGGCGCAGCGCTGTATTCCCGCAGTGCTGGAGCTGGGCGGCAAGTCAGCCAACATCGTCTTCGAGGATGCCGATCTGGACGTCGCCCTGCGCGGTGCTCAGGCAGCGATCTTTTCCGGTGCCGGGCAGAGCTGCGTTTCCGGTTCACGGCTGTTGGTACAAGAGTCGATTTTCGAGAAGTTCACCAACGCGCTGGCGGTCGCCGCCACGCAATTCAAGGTGGGTGACCCGAGCGATCCGGAAACCCAGATCGGCCCGATCAACAACGCCAAGCAATACAACCATGTGAAAAGCATGGTCGAGCGCGCCTTGAAAGATGGCGCCAGGCTAGTTGGCTCGCAGGCTGATCCTGTCCCGGAAAAACCGGGTTACTACATCAACCCGACCGTACTGGCGGGCACCAACGATTTGCACTGTTCCCAGGAAGAAATCTTCGGCCCGGTGGTGGTGGCCATCCCGTTCAAGGATGAAGAAGACGCGATTCGTATCGCCAACGACAGCCGCTTTGGCCTGGCCGGTGGCGTCTGGACTCGCGATGTCGGGCGTGCTCATCGCGTTGCAAAACAGGTGCGTGCCGGTACGTTCTGGGTCAACGGTTACAAGACCATTCACGTCAGCTCGCCGTTTGGCGGCTATGGTGAGAGTGGCTATGGCCGATCGTCCGGCCTGGATGCACTGCGTGAATACAGCGAAGTGAAAAGTGTCTGGGTCGAAACCGCAGCCAAGCCTGCCGCCAGTTTTGGCTACGGCGCGAGCCTGGAGTAAGCACATGTCCATTTCAAAGACACTGATTGACGAAGCAACCGTCTGGCGCCGTACCCTTCATGCAGCGCCGGAGCTGGGCTTTCAAGAGCTGAAAACCTCAGAAAAAGTGGCTGATCTGCTCACCGGTTTTGGTATTGAGGTGCATCGCGGGCTGGGTGGTACTGGTGTGGTCGGCACCCTGCGCAGCGGCGATGGCCCGACTATAGGCATTCGTGCCGACATGGACGCCTTGCCGATTCAGGAACTGGGCGACAGCGTGCACAAGTCGGCACACAAAGGCTGCATGCACGCCTGCGGGCATGACGGCCACACGGCGATCCTGCTGGCCACCGCCCGGCACCTGTCGGAAACCCGCCGGTTCGCCGGTACGGTGCATTTTGTCTTTCAGCCTGCCGAGGAAAACCTGGGTGGCGCTCAGCGGATGATCGACGACGGTCTGTTCGAGCTGTTTCCGATGGAAGCTATTTATGGCCTGCACAACTGGCCGGGTGTGCCTGCGGGCAAGGTGGTGATCAATCCGGGACCAATGATGGCGTCGCTGGACACTTTCGAAATTACCCTGACCGGCAAGGGTAGCCATGCGGCCATGCCGGACAAGGGCTATGACCCGATTGTGGCGGCCGCCGAACTGGTACTCGGTTTGCAAACCATTGTTTCCCGACGTCTCTCGCCACTGGATTCGGCGGTGGTCTGCATCACCCAGTTCAATGCCGGTGAAGCGATCAATGTTATTCCGGAAACCGCCACGTTGCGTGGCACCGTGCGTTGTCTGCAGACGCCGGTACGCGAGAAGGTCCAGCAACTGATCGGTGAATTCGTCGAGCGTCTCCCAACGGCCTTCGGTGTGCGCGGCGAGCTGGTCTACAACGTCGGTTACCCGGTCACCGAAAACCATCCCGAAGCCGCCGCCACGATTCGTCGCGCAGCGGTTGCAGCGGTTGGGGAGGCCAGCGTGCAGTGGGGCTGCAACCCGTCCATGGCCTCCGAAGATTTCGCCTTCATGCTGCATGCCTGTCCGGGCGCGTACATCTGGATGGGCGTCGATGGCGATAAACCATCGGCGGCGTTGCACAACCCGTATTACGACTTCAACGACCAGGTCATTGAGCCGGGTGTCGCGGTCTGGACTTCGCTGGTGGAGCAGTGTCTGCCGCTGAGTTGAATGGTTGGCCTGCGCGCTTATCGTTATACACACTCCCGCAGTGGTTTCTGGTCGGTCTGCTGCTGTGTGGTTTCAGCAGCGTACAACGACCTCGTGTGTAGGGGCTCTGCGTCCGGCTTTCGACGCAGAGCGTCGAGACATGCACTCCAACGCAGAGCGTGCGGAGCAATAGGCCTAAGGCCTATAAATGGCCAGGCTGCCAATCAAGGTGCTGCGAGCAATTGCACATGAATACTGGATATGTCCGGCAGGCAGGTCAGTAGGTGGTCGCGCAATTCCAATACCCGCTGGCGCTTGAAGCTGTCCTGCAGCCAGACCAGGTAGTAGGCATCCCCGGTGCCGACCGCCGATTGGAAGGGTAAAAACACCTGACCCTCGTTCAAGTCATCGGCGACCAGAAACAGATCGCCGATGGATACGCCGTGCCCTCTGACCGCAGCAGTAATGCCCTGATCAAGTGTGTCGAAGACTTTTCCCTGGCTCAACGTCACCTGACCGGCCAGGTCCATGCGGGTCAGCCAGCGCCGCCAGTCGCGGCGGTCACTGGACGGGTGGATGAGCTCGGCAGCCTGCAATCGCTCCGGCCCCCACGGCTGATCCCCCAATGTGTCCGCCGAACATATCGGGATCAGCCATTCATCGAACAGCTTGCAGGTTTCCACCTCGGCGCCAAAGTTGCCATTGCCCAGCAGAATCGCGCAGTCGTAAGGCTCTGAGTAAAAGTCCACACTATCAAAGTCCATCCATACGCTGGACAGTTGAACCGGCAGAGCGGGGGCGGGCTGTTTGAAGGATTCAAGTGCGTGCAGCAACCACCTCATGGTCAGGGTGGAAGGTGATTTGAGACGCAGATTCGCGCCCTGACCACGAAACGGCTGGCAGGCGTCCTCGATGATCCGGAAGCCGATCTTGAGCTGGCTGGACAACCGCCGGCCCTCGTCACTGAGTGAAAGCCTCGGGCCATTGCGCTCGAACAGACGGCAGCCAAGGGTTTCTTCCAAGGTACGAATATGGCGGCTGATAGCACTTTGAGTAAGTGATAGCTCTTGCGCAGCACGCGTGAAGGAGCATGATCGAGCCGCCACTTCAAAGGCTCTGAGCGCGTAAAGAGGCGGTATACGTTCAGTCATGTGATAACTAACCATGATTATTTATCATAGTAGGTTACACGTTTTTCCATTTTTCCGCGCACCCGACTCCAGTCAGAATCGCCGGCTCGTCACTGTCGTAAAAAATAAACAATAAGGCGGTGTTCTTATCTGCTGCGTGCGTGAGCGAATATGCTGCCCAAGTCCGAAATGCTGCTGCGTCAATCTGTTGTAAGGCTCTTGCTGGAAAGTGATACCGCTCAGGAAATGGGCTGGAGAGTTCAGGCTTACAGGCAGTTCGAACAGGTGCTGAGTGACAAGGGCTTCCCTTGTCTGTTCGGACGTCGTGCCAACAAGTCCGGAAGTTGCCTGCTGCTGTTCATCCCCCGTGAGCATGAGCAGCAGGCGTTGCGCGACGGCATGGAAGAGTACGTGAGGTTCGTCAATGACACGCCACTTGAAGATCGCCTGTTCAATCCGTTGATCGTCATTTTCGAGAGAAACGATTTCAACAGCCTGGCCGAGGAACAGGCCTATGCCTGGGCTACGTTGCAACATTTGCATGACGATGACCGATCCCCTTGGCCCGCCGATGCCTGCAGCAACCCTGAAATATTCGAGTGGACTTACCACTTTGCCGGGCTGCCGATGTTCATCAACATGAGTTTTCCCCGCCACAGTGCGATGAAAAGCCGGTCGCTGGGCGGGCACATTGTATTTGTAGTCAACCCTCGGGAGAACTTCGACGAGGTGGCAAGCGCCGAGACGGACAGTGGCCGCAAGGTCAGGGAAAAAATTCGTCAGCGGGTCGCCGATTACAACAACGGAGTTGTACCTGACACGCTGGGCTTTTTCGGTGATCGCAACAGCCTGGAATGGAAGCAGTACCAATTATATGAAGAGGGCGGGCTGGCATTGTCCCGCTGTCCTCTGCACATCAAAGTCGACAAGACTGACCATTTGAAAGAGCGTTGAGTACCATGGATATATCGTTGCTGCTGATCTACATGTTCAGCGTGTTCATGTTGATCATCACCCCTGGCCCGGTAGTGGCACTGATCGTCAACACCAGCCTGGCGTTCGGGCCGAAACGCGCGATGCTGACGGCGCTGGGCACCAATTGGGCGTCGCTGGTGTTGGTGCTGGTCGCGGCATTGATCCTGACGGGTACGCTGTCGGTGAGCGTGAGCATGCTCAACTGGATCAGCCTGATCGGCTGCTTCTTTATCGCTTACCTGTCGGTGCAAGCGCTGGAGCACGCGATGCGTTACGCTCCGTCGCAGACCGAAGCAGCGCCGCTGCCCCCGCGCAGCAGGCATAGCGGTCTGGTGACAGGTTTTCTGGTGGGGATTTCCAATCCGAAGGACATCATCTTCTTCGTCTCGTTTTTTCCGCAGTTCATCCACGTCACCGAATCGTTCAAGGGCAGCATCGCCTTGTTGTCTGTGCTGTGGATCATCATTGACCTGTCGATCCTGTTCGCCTACATCTTCCTGATGCGCCAGAAACTGGCCTTGAAGTACAAGCGCAAGATCGAAATCGTTTCCAGCGTGACCTTGCTGCTGATCGCGCTGGGCGGGATTTTCTATTCGGGCTCGACGCTGTTGAATCAATAACTCAGTTGAGCCAGTGCTCGTCGAACCCGCGATATACGCCTGAGCGGATCAGCACTCGATCAGGTTCACCGCCAGCCCGCCGCGTGAGGTTTCCTTGTATTTGTCATGCATGTCCGCGCCGGTATCGCGCATGGTACGGATGGCATGATCCAGCGATATGTGGTGCTCGCCGTCGCCGCGCAGGGCCATTTGTGCCGCGTTGATTGCCTTCACGGCAGCAATTGCGTTGCGCTCGATGCAGGGGATCTGCACCAGCCCGCCAACCGGGTCGCAGGTCAGGCCCAGGTTGTGTTCCAGGCCGATCTCGGCGGCGTTTTCCACTTGCTCAGGCGTAGCGCCAAGGATCTCTGCCAGGCCCGCAGCGGCCATGGCGCAGGCCGAGCCCACTTCACCCTGACAGCCGACCTCGGCACCCGAGATCGACGCATTCTTCTTGCACAGAATGCCCACCGCTGCGGCGCTCAGAAAGAAGCGCACGACGTCGTCGTCATTGGCTGTGGGTTTGAACTTCATGAAGTAATGCAGCACCGCAGGCACGATACCGGCTGCCCCGTTGGTGGGCGCGGTGACC
This sequence comes from Pseudomonas tremae, assembly GCF_001401155.1. Taxonomy (GTDB): domain Bacteria; phylum Pseudomonadota; class Gammaproteobacteria; order Pseudomonadales; family Pseudomonadaceae; genus Aquipseudomonas; species Aquipseudomonas tremae. Next base: position 142,001 of record NZ_LJRO01000206.1, on the reverse strand, counting down.
ATGCGCCCGCCGGCCGCGTTTTCTTCGTTGACTGCCAGAGCGAACAGGTTGACCCACTCCATGGCGCTCAAGGTCGAGCCGATGACGTTCGGGTTATCGAGGTTCTGCAGGTTCTGATGCAAACGGTAAGCGCGACGCCGCACCTTCAGGCCGCCGGGCAGGATGCCGGTTTCGAGCAAACCCTTGTCCACGCAGGCGCGCATCGCTGCCCAGATGACCATGATCTTTTCGCGAATTTCCTCCTCGCTGCGCCAGACCTTTTCATTGGCCATCATCAGTTCGGAAATGCTCATGCCGTGGGTCTTGCACAGCCTCAGCAATTGCGCGCCGCTGAAAAAGTCATAGGGCAGCACAGTCGTGTCACTGTCCAGTACGCCACTGGCTGCCTGCTCGGCGTCAATCACGAAACCGCCGCCCACTGAGTAGTAGGTCTGCTCGTGAATTTCGCCGCTCTTGCCGTAGGCGCACAACGTCATGCCGTTGGGATGGTAGGGCAGGCTTTCGTCGAGCAGGCACATGTCGCGCTCCCAGACGAAAGTGATGGGCTGCTCGCCCGCCAGCAGCAACTGGTTGTCCGCGCGCAATGCATCGATCCGCTGATTGACCTGACTGGGGTCGATCTGGTCTGGCCACTCGCCCATCAAGCCCATGACAGTGGCACGGTCGCTGCCATGACCGATGCCCGTGGCGGAAAGAGATCCGTACAATCGCACCTCGATACGTTCTACGCCGGGCAACCGGTTCTGGTTGCGCAGCTCGGTCACGAACAGCGCCCCGGCGCGCATTGGCCCTACGGTGTGGGAACTGGACGGCCCAATGCCGATTTTGAACATGTCGAAGACGCTGATGGCCATCACGGAGGTCCTTCAAGTGAGATGATGCACGGGAATTCGGTATTCCCCTTTTTCTGGTCCTCATCTTTGGCTTCGACGGTCGAAACAACAAACGATTGTTGCTATGCAACGCTTTAGCGGAACTCTTCAATGAGCAGAATCTTCAACGCACAGATGCACGCCTGGTTACAGGTCTTTGCCTGCGCCGCCCGACATCTTTCCTTCACCCGCTGCGCGGAAGAGCTACACGTCACTCCGGGCGCGATCAGTCAGCAGATGCGTCAGCTCGAAGAGCGTCTGGGGTTTGCGCTGTTTCATCGGGTCGGGCGCGGGCTTGAGCTGACGGCTGAGGGTCAGCGTCTGGCGGTGGTCGCCAACGAGGTGCAGAGCCGTATCAGCGAAGAGCTGCGGTTGCTGTATTCCGGGCGTATCGGCGGGGTGTTCAGGCTGCGTTGCATTCCTTCGTTTCTCAGCAAGTGGCTGATGCCGCGTCTGCCACGCTTGCAGGCAGCGTTTCCGGACATCCAGTTGCGAATCATCGCCGAGGACAGCAGCGGCTCGCTGCGTGATGATGATTTCGATCTGGCCATCGACCTGAACGACGGCAGTTATCCGGGTCTGTCGACTACGCCTTTGCTGGAAGAAGAGCTGTTCCCGGTCTGTTCGCCGAGCCTGCTGGTTGGTAAGCCGCCGCTGGATACGCCAAGCCAGCTGGCGCATTTTCCACTGCTGCACGACATCACTGCCTGGCGCGGCAGCTATGAATACGCTGAATGGGAGTTTTATCTGACGGCTATCGGCGCAGACGGCATCGACGTGCGTCGCGGCCATACCTTCAACCGCAACCACCTGACCATCGACGCCGCACGCATGGGCATGGGTGTCGCGATTGCCCGCAAGGCGCTGATTACCGATGAACTGGAACAGGGTCTGCTGATCGTACCGTTCGGACATCCGATCAAGGCCAGGAAGAAATACGTCCTGGCCTATCGCGAAGGCGCGCTAACCACCCCGGCTCGCCGCGCCGTGCATGACTGGCTGGTGAGCGAGGCGGCGAGCCAGTTTGCTGTGAATCAATGAAACAGCTCGGCAATCAACACGGCGCCGATGAAGGTGCCGAAGTTAGCCAGGAACGACACCAGCACGATACGCCAGCCCAGGCGGCGGAAAGCCGGCAGGTCCTTGGCGATCGACAGCCCGGCGAAGGTCAGCATCGGGGTAATGACCGCCAGCAGGTTGATCGAACTGGTCAGTCGGGCGATCTCGGCAGCCCAAGGGCAGGCCGGCGAAGTCAGGAACATCGCCACCAGTGACACCGTACACACCGCAGGAATCTTGCGACCGATGAGGCTGCACAGCGCTTCACCGACGAACGCACAGAAAATCATGATGCCCATGCCGGTAAAGGCATCTGCAGACAAGGTCTTGTAACCCACATAGTTGGCAATCAAGGCTAGCGCACCGGCCGCCAGCCACGCACTGATCTTGCCCGACCAGCCCAGCTCCGGCGCTTCCAGCAATACATCGCTCTTGCGCAGCCCCTCATCGCTCATCGAGGCTTTGGTGGTGCGGCCTATCAGCGGCTCAAGCACCCGATAGCCCCACACCGCCAGCGGCAAGGAAATGAACAGCGTGAAGTAGGTGCCGATGGTGGTGGTGATCAGGTTGGAAGCAGCGGCCAGCGTCATGACTTCCTTGGCCACTTCCGGCGTCTGCTGTGCGGCAATGGCGCCCGCGGCGGCGGCCATCATGCTCCCCGAGCCGATGCCTGAGCCCATCGCCAGTGAATTGGGATGAAAAATTCCCAGACTGGCGATATAGCCCGCGACGATAGCAATGAACAACGCACCGAACAGCGTCCCGGTCAGGTATTCGGCGAGCACCCCGCGACCTTCTGGAGAGTCCATGCCGTAGCGCTCACCGATGATCGCCAGGCTGGGCTCGCGGCCAACCGAGAAGGTTGCACCAACTGCTTCGCGCTTGATACCGAGCATCAGCGCCACAGGCAGGCCGAGCATCACGGTGCCGACAAAGTGGCCGAACTCCTGAAACACCAAGGCCCATCCTGACGCGAACACCACAGGCAGCGAACCACCCACCACCAGGCCGAGTTTGGCGATGAAGATCAGCAGGGCAGGTTGCAGAATGGAGGCCGCACGCAATTGAGTGCGATGATCGATACCGATGGTGCCTGGCAGGCGCCGACTGGCGATGCCCACGACCGCGCCGATCAGCAGCGCCCAGACCATCGGCAGCAATACCACCTTGCCGGGGCCCAGCGGGATACTGATTGCGCCGATGCTTTCGGCAATGATGAGGATAACGGCAGCCCAGACATACAATTTCACCATAGATGAAACCGCTTGGTCGTTGCCCGCCACTGCAGCGTGTGCGTCTTGCATGATGATCCCCTTGCCTGCTGATGGCCTTTTTCGGGCCTTATCAATCGTTATTCTGTTTTCAGGTCGGCGCCGTGAAGCGCCAGGGCAGCGTTGAAGTCCATGGAGTCATGGAGACCGTTATCCGGCCGAGTATTTTTATGGCGTCCGACGTGAGCCGGACCAGGCTGCTTCGAGCCTTTTATGAGGGATCGTCAGGTGCGTTGTTCGCCGGGATGAGCCTTTGAATACGGCGCTTTGATGTCCACTCGCCACCGCAGTATGCATAGCGCAGGGTTGCACACCAATATTACGGATTTTATTTATCGTTGCTTTAAACAGAACACAGAAAGGACCTGAAAAGGTGACGCAGAGCGTCACGAAATGCGTTCCCACGCGGAGCGTAGGGAACGAGATTGGTTGCGACTATCGTGCGTCCGCTTGAGATCAGGTCAGGCCAGTGTTGTCAGCCCCAGCGCCCTGGCACACGCCTCCAGCGAGCGGCGCTCGGTGTCGGCGTACAGCGCCAGTTCATCAAGCGTCTCGCGTCCCAGTGCCTGTTCGAAATCCTGTAGGTTTGACTGGGTGGCGTAATGCGCCTGGGCGTTGTCGCCAAGGTTGGACTGAAAGATCCCCGCCGCGCTGACCGGCAGGAAGTCTTCGTACACCAGCGGCTCGAAGCGCACATGGCCGGCCTCGATAAGCTGCTTCAGGGTGCCGGACCTGCGTTCCGCGTTGTCCGATTCAGTCAGGAGATAGCGAAAGTAGGCCAGACCCTGCGCACGCATTTCATCGTGACTGTCCGGGAACGCCTTGAAGGTCTTTTCCAGCAGCCCTGCGTAGCGCACGGCATTGGCTTCGTTGGGGAACTCGCCCAGCTCTTCGCGGGCTTCGTTCAACAGCCGGTCATACAGCGCGCGGCCTTTGGGCGTCAGGGCCGCGCCGCGCTGTTCGATTTCGCCAAAGCGTGCCGAATGACTGCCTGACTGATTGCCGCCCTGACCGATGAAGATGATCGGTTCTTCAAGCGCCTTGAAGCTGGTCTGGCGCAGCAGGATGGGACATTGGCGACGCGGCGGACCTTCGACCACGGCCTTGGGCGTGATGCCTTTGCCGGGCATGCCGCTTTGCACCGCATCAATGTCCAGCGTTCGTGGTGTCAGGTGATTGATGTGCGGGCCACGAAACGCCACTACGTCAGCGATCAAGCGGTGCTGGGCGTTGAGCTTTTTATATTCGTCGAGCGAGACAGTGGCGGTGTTGTGCCAGCGAAAGGTTTCCAGCGCCTGCTGAATGAATTCGGTCGCATCGGTTTCACTCAACCCGCCGTCGGTTTCATGCTTCTCGATCAACGCCAAGGCACCGGGTGTGAAAATCGAGCGCTTGGCCAGCACCTGACTGGCGAATTCGCGCAGTCTGTCGCTCTCGATCAGCTCCAGGCGCAGCAATGAGGTAAACACCCGAAACGGGCTGACCTGTAACGCCTGCTCATGCACGGCGCGGAATGCTGTGGAGTGAACCGGCACGCCAGCGGGCGTCAGGTCGTAGTAACCGACCGGCTGCATGCCCATCACGGCAAAGAGGCGGACGAGGGTAGCCAGTTCCTGCGCCGTACCGACGCGTATCGCGCCGTGACGCTCCTTGTTGAGGCGCTGAATTTCGCCGGTCTGGCGCAGACTGTTCAGTACTTTGCTGTCGCGGCTCATAACTTGCTCATTGACCTCGCTCACCAGCTCCATGAGCGTGCCGTACAGCGGCACTTCGTGCTGGTACATCTGCGACATGGCACTGGAGAAGTCAGCGCGGATTCTGTCAGGGTCGAAAAAGCGTGCGGTACTCATCAGCGTGTCTCTCCGTACAGGTTCAAGCCAGCGCCGCCAGGCAACGCTCGAAAATATCCAGCCCTTCGTGCAGTACTTGTGACTCAATGGTCAGCGGGATCAGCAATCGAATGATGTGCCGTGACTTGCCGCTGGGCATCAACAACAGACCGGCGTCTCTGGCTGATTCAAGCAGCGCGGCGAGCTGCCGGGTGCCGGGTTTGCCGTCCAGGGTGGTCAACTCGATGCCACGCATGCAGCCGACGCCGGTCAGCCTGCCGAGGCAGGGCGACAGTTTGCTCGCCTGCCAGGCGTTGTAGCGCGCAACAATGGCGCTTTCCTGTTGTTCGCCCCAACTCGACAGATTGGCATCGGTCATCTGCGCCAGCGATGCCAGGCCCGCCGCGCAGCCAATCGGGTTGCCGGAATAGGTACCCCCCAGTCCGCCTTTTGGCAGGTTGTCGATCAGCGCCTTGCGTCCCACCACGGCCCCGAGCGGGATGCCGCCGGCGATGCTTTTGCCGAGCAGGATCAGATCCGGTTCGATGCCCAGCCGGCTGAATGCGAAGCGCTGCCCGGTACGCCCGAAGCCGGACTGGATTTCGTCGGCAATCAACACGATGCCGTGCTCATCGCAGAACGTTCGCAGCGCTTGGGCAAAGTCCGCTTCCATGGCCAGAAAGCCGCCTTCACCCTGCACTGGTTCGAAGATGAAACAGGCTACATCGTTGACATCGATCTCGACGCTGAACAGCCGATCCATTGCCATGAGCGCCTGTTCGGTGGTCACGCCGTTTTCCTTGCTGGGGAAGGGGATGTGAAACACCGGGCCGGGCAGCACGCCGACTTTCTGTTTGTAGGGCGCGACCTTGCCGTTAAGGTTTAGCGTCGACAGCGTGCGGCAGTGAAAGCCGCCGTCAAAGGCGATCACTGCAGTGCGCCCGGTTGCCCCACGCACGATTTTCAGCGCATTCTCTGCCGCTTCTGCACCGCTGTTGGTGAGCATGCCGCTCAGCGGGTAATTCACCGGAACAAATTCCGTGAGTTGTCGCATGAACTGGATATACGGATCGTGAGGCGTGGCGTTGAAACAATAGTGAGTCAACTTTGCGGCCTGATCCTGAATCGCCCGGACTACTTGCGGGTTGCAATGCCCCAGGTTGAGCACACCGATGCCGCCGACGAAGTCGATGTAACGCTTGCCGGTGGTGTCCCAGACTTCGGCATTGCGGCCATGAGACAGCGTCATGTTGTGGACAAAGGAAATGGATTCGCTGATGTGTTCGCTCATCGGCCTGGCCCTGGCGTCGGGTGATTTTGATGGGCGTATCCAAGCAAACATCGGACTGCGCTCGCAAACGAAATAAATTCACCGGGTCATTCCAATAATTCCCGAAGTGAGGGGCTTAATCGTTCCGAGTGGCAAGAAGTTCATTCCTAAAAGGAATCATGTTTTTCAAAAACGTCGTTTTTGGGCTGGCCGTGTCTGGATCAATACTGCGGTTATCCGTGATTTCAAGTCCATGACAGGAGAATCAACATGGTTGCCGAATTATTAGCACGTCTGGGTGTGGCGAACAGTGCCCACACACAAGGGAATTACCCGGTTTACACCCCGATTGATGGCAGCCAGATTGCCTCGGTCACGCTCGAAAACAAGACGCAGGTAGTGGCACGCATCGACAGCGCCCACAGCGCGTTCCTGCAATGGCGCACCGTCCCCGCGCCGCGCCGTGGCGAACTGGTGCGGATTTTTGGTGAAGTGCTGCGCGAGCACAAGGCTGACCTGGGCGAGCTGGTGTCGATCGAGGCAGGCAAGATCACTCAGGAAGGTCTGGGTGAAGTGCAGGAAATGATCGACATCTGCGACTTCGCCGTCGGTTTGTCGCGTCAGTTGTATGGTCTGACCATCGCCTCGGAGCGTCCTGGCCACCACATGCGTGAAACCTGGCACCCATTGGGTGTGGTCGGGGTGATCAGCGCGTTCAACTTTCCGGTTGCGGTCTGGGCCTGGAACACCACGTTGGCGCTGGTCTGCGGCAACCCGGTCATCTGGAAACCGTCGGAAAAGACCCCGCTGACTGCACTGGCCTGCCAGGCGCTGTTCGACAAGGCATTGAAGATATTCGGTGATGCGCCCGCAGCATTGGCGCAGTTGGTGATCGGTGATCGGGATGCCGGCGAAGCGCTGGTCGATGATCCCCGCGTGCCATTGATCAGCGCGACCGGCAGCACCCGCATGGGCCGCGAAGTCGGGCCGCGTGTGGCCGCACGTTTCGGGCGCAGCATTCTGGAACTGGGCGGCAACAACGCTATGATTCTGGCCCCCAGCGCCGATCTCGACCTGGCCGTACGGGGCATTCTGTTTAGCGCCGTGGGCACTGCCGGTCAGCGTTGCACCACGTTGCGTCGTCTGATTGTGCACCGTTCGATCAAGGATGAAGTAGTCGCCCGCGTCAAAGCGGCCTACGCCAAGGTGCGTGTCGGTGATCCACGCCAAGGCAATCTGATCGGTCCGCTGATCGATCAGCAGGCGTTCTCGGCCATGCAGAACGCGCTGACCAAGGCCCGCGACGAGGGCGGAGAGGTGTTCGGCGGCGAGCGCCAGTTGCAGGACAAATACCCGAACGGCTATTACGTCACGCCGGCCATCGCCGAAATGCCCGGCCAGAGCGAAGTCGTACGTCACGAAACTTTCGCACCGATTCTCTACGTGCTGGCCTACGACGATTTCGAAGAGGCGTTGCGCCTGAACAACGAAGTGCCGCAGGGCCTGTCTTCGTGCATTTTTACCACTGACTTGCGTGAGGCCGAGGCTTTCCAGAGTGCAGCGGGCAGCGATTGCGGCATTGCCAACGTTAACATCGGCACCAGCGGTGCAGAAATCGGCGGCGCGTTCGGCGGCGAGAAGGAAACCGGCGGCGGTCGCGAGTCCGGCTCCGATTCATGGCGCGCCTACATGCGGCGGCAGACCAACACGGTCAATTATTCCCGCGAGCTGCCACTGGCTCAGGGCATCGTTTTCGACTGATCGAACCGAGCGCTTTTCCCCGACATTGCTGGAGTTTTTCGATGGTGCAGTTTGCTGAAGGCTGTCTGTGGGAACAATTGACTCCGCAACGTCCGGTCAGCCCGGCCTTGAGCGGGGAGCGGAGCGCCGACGTGTGCATCATCGGCGCAGGTTTCACTGGTTTGTCGGCTGCGTTGCGGCTGCTGGAAGGCGGCAAGTCAGTCTGCGTAGTCGAAGCACATCAGGTCGGTCATGGCGGCTCCGGGCGCAACGTCGGTCTGGTGAATGCCGGAACCTGGGTGGCGCCCGATGCATTGGAAAAGGTGCTGGGCAGTGTCGAGGCCGGCCGCCTCAACACTGCATTGGGTGCGGCGCCGGCCCTGGTGTTTGAGACCATCGATAAATACCGCATCGATTGCCAGGACACCCGCACCGGCAACCTCCACATGGCACACAATGCCAAGGGTTTGGCAGATTTGCGAAGCCGTGCAGAGCAGTGGCAGCGGCGCGGTGCGAACGTCGAATTGCTGACCGGCAAACCCTGCGAAGATGCCTGCGGCACCGACAAGGTCAGCGGCGCGTTGCTCGACCATCGCGCGGGTACGGTGAACCCGATGGCATATGTGTCAGGCATGGCGCTCAACGTCGTGGCACGGGGTGGCCAACTGTTCGGCGAGTCGCCAGTGACTGGCCTGCAACGCACGGCGGATGGCTGGAAGGTTTGCACCGCAACCGGCAGCGTTCGCGCCGAGAAAGTGATCATTGCCTCCAACGCTTACACCGAGGGTGAGTGGACCGATATCAAGGACCATATCTTTGCCGGCTATTACTATCAGGTCGCCTCGCAGCCCCTCAGCGGTGAGGCGCAAGCGGACATTCTGCGCGGTGGGCAGGGTTCTTGGGATACGCGCACGGTGCTCAGCAACATTCGCCGCGATGCACATGGGCGATTGTTGCTGGGCAGCCTCGGCAATGCGGGCAACTATCCATTGTGGTTCATTCGTCGGTGGGCTGATCGGGTCCAGCAGCATTACTTTCCGCAGTTGGGGCGGGTGGAGTGGGAGAGCACCTGGACCGGCCGCATCGGCTTTACCCCAGACCATTTGCTGCGCCTGTTCGAACCTGCACCGGGCTTGCTGGCCGCGACCGGTTTCAATGGCCGGGGCGTGACCACCGGAACGCTGGTGGGCAAATGCTTTGCCGATTACCTGCTGAGCAACGATGAAGCGGCGCTTCCGGTGAGCTTTTCCGGCACTAGGAAGGTGTCGGCCAATGGTTTGCGTACATTGGCCTACGACGCCGGTTTTACCCTTTACCACGCCGGGCAATGCCTGCGCGTCGTCCTCTGACACGATCGAACGTCAGGCCGTTCGGCTCTTGAGCCTAAGTTCCGCACACAGCCCGCCTTGCGCCGAGTTGCGCAGGTGCAGGCTGCTTTCCAGTTTGCGCACGATCATGTCGACAATCGCCAGCCCCAGGCCTGCGCCATTACTGTGGCCCTGGCTGTAAAAACGTTCGAACAGGCGAGCCTTCTGCCGCTCGTCGATGCCGGGGCCGGAGTCTTCGACGCAAAGATGCGCGCTGCCGTCCTCCTGACGGTTGAGCAGCACACGAACCTCGCTGGCAGGTGGAGCGAAGTTGAGTGCATTGGTCAGCAGGTTTTGCAAAGCGATGGTGATGGCTGCCGGGTCGCTGTGGATCACGCAATCATCACCCGCCTCAAACACCAGATCGACGCGTTTCTCGAGAGCCAGGGGGGTCAACTCGGCCATTTCTTCGCGCACCAGCGTGTTCAGTTCGAAGGTCTGCAACTGGCTGAGCTCGACCCGTGGTTCAAGCCGGGCCATGGTCAGCAACTGGCTGGCGAGGCGGGCGGCACGGTCGACGCCATGCACCAGAAAATCCAGTGCTTCCAAGCGCTGTTCCGGGCTTTGCGCCTGGCGTGCGTTCTGGGCGTGGATGCGCAGTATGGTCAGTGGTGTGCGCAGTTCATGGGCGGCATCGGCAATGAATCTTCGCTCGCGCTCCAGCACGCTGTCGATCTGGGTCAGCAGGCGATTGAGCGCGTGCTGCATGGGCTCCAGCTCTTTGGGCAGCGGCGTCACATCGAGGGGGTCGAGACTTTCGGCGTCGCGTTTGCGAATCACTTTGGCCATGGCCTGCAGCGGGCGCAGGCCCCAGCCGATGGCCAGCCAGATCGCCACCACCAGCAACGGCACGCCGATCAGGGTCGGCCACAAGGTGTGGCTGACAATACGCTGGATCAGGTCCTGACGGACATCGTCGCGCTCTCCGACCCAGATCAGGAAACCCTGCTGCGGATCGGCCAGCAGAAAGCCGCACCACTCGTGGCCGTTCTCGATCAGGTCGTGTGAGCCTTCTTCGGCAGGCGGGGCGCTGAGCAATGGCGCTTCTGCCGAGCGCACCAGCAGCTCGCCCGATGTGCGCCAGATCTGAAACGTCAGTCGGGTTTCATAGGGGTGGGCAACGCCGCTGGTGCCCACCCGGCTCATGGCCTGGTCGAACGCCTGATAAAGCTTGTCCAGATCCTGTTCGCCCGCCGCTCGCTGGCTGAGTACGCCTTGCAGCAGGCGGGCGCTCTGGGCCAGTTGCGCGTCGTAGACTTCTTCTATTTCGTGATGGCTGTCGCGCAAGGCGAGCAGGCTGATCGTCAGGTCGCCGAGCAGCAACAGCAGCAGGACCGGGACCAGAATGCGCGCGCGTACCGAGGTCATGCCTTGAGCTCCAGCAGGTAGCCGACGCCGCGCACGGTGCGGATCAGCTCAGTGGACAGTTTTTTGCGCAGGTTGTGAATCAGCACTTCCAGCGTGTTGCTTTCGACCTTTTCCTGCCAGCCGTAGAGCGTGTCGGACAGGCGCTCGCGGGTTACTACTTTGCCGGGTCGGATCATCAACTGATGCAGCAGTTGATATTCCATCGGCGTCATCGGAACTTCGCAGCCATGAAAGCTGACTTGCTGCGAGGCTGGATCAAGGCTGATGCCTGCATGCTCCAGCAACGGCTGCGCACGGCCCTGACTGCGCCTGAGCAATGCGCGCACCCGGGCTTTCAATTCATCGACGTCGAACGGCTTGATCAGGTAATCGTCGGCACCCGCATCAAGCCCGGCGATGCGATCGGCGGTGCCGTCACGGGCGGTCAGGATCAGTACCGGAAGGGCGAGTTCTTCGGCACGCAACTGCCGCAGCAGGTCGAAGCCGTCCATGCGCGGCAGGCCGAGGTCGAGCAGCAACAAGTCGAAGGGCTCACTGCGCAGGGCATGCAGCGCGCTCAGGCCGTCCTCGAGCCAGTCCAGCGTATAGCCTTCGGTATTGAGGGCTACACGGATGCCTTGGCCAATCGCACGATCATCCTCGACAAGCAGCAGGCGCATAGGGTTTGACCAATGTGAATAGGGGAGAAGGGCGCCATGATGCCGTCAGCGCGTAGTGCCGCGAAGTGCCCTGGGTCCGGGAAGATGTTACCAGCTGTTGCACATTAAGCTTTTCCTAAGACTTGTTTCGCACAGTAGGTGCTCCTTAACTGCCTGCGAGTATTTTTCATGCACAAGTTCCTGCTGATTCCCCTTTTGTTGGCCAGCCCGCTGGCGCTCGCTGGCCCGCAGTGCACCACTGCCGAAAAATCCCAATGGCAGGATCAGGCCAAATTCCAGGAGCAGCTCAAGGCTGAGGGTTACCAGATCAGCAAGTTCAAGGTGACTGACGGCAACTGCTACGAGATTTACGGCTTCGATAAGGACAAGCGCAAGGTCGAGATCTATCACGACCCGGTCACCGGTAAAGCGGTCAAGACCGAGATCAAGTAATGAGCCGGGTTCCCCTGCGCCTCTGGGACCCGTTGGTCAGGCTGTTTCATGTCTCGATCGCGGGTGTTTTCGTTGCCAACTTCTTCTTCAATGAAGCCGGCGACGACTGGCATGTCTGGCTGGGCTATTACGCAGTGGCATGGCTGACGGTGCGAGTGGTGTGGGGGTTCATCGGGCCGCCCAGTGCCCGCTGGAGCGATTTCTGGCCGACCGCGGAGCGTCTGCGTGCGCATATTCGCTCGCTGACAAAACGCCAGCCGATGCATCGGCTTGGCCATTCTCCGCTGGGTGCGCTGGTCATGGTCTTGATGATGGCGTTGATCTTCGGCATGGGCCTGACCGGTTTCCTGATGCAGGAAGTCGATGCTTTGTGGGGCGCCGACTGGCCCTTGCAGACCCATGAAGTGCTCGCCAACACACTGTGTGCCGTGGTGGTGCTGCACATGGGTGCTGCCATCTTCGAAAGTTTCCAGGTGCGTGACAACCTGCCTTTGTCGATGCTGACAGGCAAACGTCGTCCGTTGCCTGAAGATCGCCATCGCTGACCACTATTCTTGCCCTTCATCACAGTGATGCCTCCTGATGCCTGTTATTTCCCGAAACCTGACTGCATGGAGCGCAGCTCTGATTGTCGTAGCGATCTTTCTCAGCGCATGGCTCAGCCATCCGTTGCACCGGATTTCCGGATTTGCGGTGGCCCCGGCACCTGTGGGTACTGAAAGCCTTGCGCCCAAGGCGTCCTACAGTTCGCGTTTCGCCTCCTCGGACCTGAACGATTTCGTACATTCTTCAGCCGTGACCGCGCTGCCCGGCGGCGACCTGATGTCGGTGTGGTTTGCCGGCTCCCGCGAAGGCGCTGGGGATGTCGAGATTCGTACATCGCGTTTCGATGCGCGTACCGAAGAGTGGGGCGGCGAGCAAGTCCTGGCGACCCGCGAATCCACCCAGTCGGGTACCGGCAAATACATCCGCAAGCTCGGCAACCCGGTGATTGCGCTGGCTCCGGACAACCGTTTGTGGCTGTTCTATGTCTCTGTGTCGGTGGGCGGCTGGGCCGGCAGCTCGGTCAACGCGATGGTCTCCAGCGACATGGGCGCCAGCTGGTCGCCGCCGCGTCAACTGGTGACCTCGCCGTTTCTGAACATCAGCACGCTGGTCCGTGGCGCACCGGTGTTTCACGCCGATGGCTCAATCGGTCTGCCGGTGTATCACGAGTTTCTCGGCAAGTTCGCCGAATACCTCTACCTGAGCGCAAACGGCGAGGTGATCGACAAGTTTCGCATCAGTCGCGGCAACAACTCTCTGCAGCCGACCGTGGTGCCGCTCGACGGGCAGCGCGGCGTGGCGTTGCTGCGTTACGCCGGGGAAACCTTCCACCGGGTACTTGCCAGCCGCACTGAAGATGGCGGGCAGACCTGGAGTGCGCCGTATCCGCTGACCCCGAGCAACCCCAACTCGTCCCTGGCGGCGGTCGGCGTGCCGGGCAAGGGCTTGCTGGTGGCGCTCAATGACCTGCGCGAAGGCCGCTTCAAACTCAGCCTGTATGGCACTGACGAGCAGATGAACGTCTGGCGACCGCTGATGGACTTCGATAAATCACCTGATCCATTGGGCACGCCGTTCGCGCTGGATGCCTACAAGGAAGTCATCGGCGAGGGCTTTCGAAGCTCCAGCGGCGTACGACGCCAGCCAATGGAAGCAGAATTCCTGAGTAACCTGGATCAGCGTGTCTGTTCGCCGCAAGGCTGTGATTTCGAGTACGAATACCCTTATTTCATCCGCAGTCCGGAGGGCCTTTATCACTTGGTCTACTCGTGGAATAACACCTTCATCAAACATGTCAGCTTCAACGAAGCCTGGCTGGCGGAGCAGCTCTTATGATCGCCCTGGGCTTGGCTCATCTGGCGTTTGCCTGGGGACTGTTTATTCTGTTGGCACCTCTGACCTCATCGCTCTGGCGACGCTGCGGCCTGCTTGCAGTGACCTCGTTGTTGAGCGTTATGCCGGTTGACGGGCTATCGATGGCTGCCTATGCCCGCAGCCTGACCGATGATCTGGCGATCAGCACTCTGGTGCTGCTGGGCTGGCTGGTGCTGCAAAGGCTGGGCGTTTTGAAGCCCGTGGCTGTTTCGCCGCGGCTCATGGCGTTGCTGGTCTTCGCACTGCTGGCCTTGACGCTGTACCCGGCCACGCTGGGCCTGACTTATTTCGATCCCTACCGCTGGGGGTATAACCCGAGGCCGATGATCATCATCGTCGCTTTCATTGCGTTGGGGCTGGTCTGTCTGCGTAACACACTGGCCGTGGCGATGCTGGCCGTCGCCACGCTGGCGTTCACGTTCAGGATAAAACCATCGGAAAACTATTGGGATTACCTGATCGACCCACTTCTCGGGCTTTGCTGTTGCGCAGCTTTGCTGGGTTTGGCTGTCCGTTTTATATATCGTCGAGTAACAGGTCAGCGTCGTTCAGCTGGCGTGTCTGCCGGCAACGTGTAGAGGAACAAGAATGAGTGCTTTGCAATCGCGACGACTGCGCTACTGGCTGAGCGCTGTGCTGTTGGTGTTCCTGGTGTCGGCGCTGCTGAGAATTGTGTTTTTCTTCGGGTTTTCCGGCATCGAGCCGGGCATGCTGTTTTCCCGCAATGAAGTGCTGCAGACGCTGGGTATCGGCTTGCGCTTCGACTTGCGTCTGACGCTGATTGTTTTGCTGCCGGTCGCTATGTTGCTCTGGTTGCCGCGCTGGAACCTGATCAGCGTGCCGACCCTGCGCTGGCTTTCAAGGGGTTACCTGATTCTCGCGCTGGCGGTTCTGACGCTGATCTACATCGTCGACTTTGGTCATTACGCCTACCTCGGGGTCAGGCTGAATGCCAGCGTGGTGCGCTATCTGGAAGACGCGCAGATATCCCGTGACATGCTCTGGCAAACGTACCCTGTGCTGTGGATTACTGCCGGCTGGCTGTTGACCGTCGCCGTATTGGGCTGGGCACTGCTGCGCCTTGAACGTCTGACCCTGGATCGTGACGCCAGGCCGATCAAGCGCGCGTCAGTGGTGTCGGTATCTGCCTTGGTGGCCTGTGCGACGTTTCTCGGTTTGCTGGGCCGTGTCGACAATCTCAATCTGGAAAACCCGGTGCCGTTGCGCTGGAGTGATGCGTTTTTCTCTGGCAACAGTCAGCTGGCGGCCGTCGGGCTCAATCCGGTGCTGTTCTTGTACGACACGCTCAAGGTTGCGCAGTCACACTTCGATGAGGCTCAGGTGCGCAAGCATTATCCGTTGATCGCGCATTACCTCGGCGTGCAGCAGCCCGATGCGCGAACGTTGAGCTTCAAGCGTCCTCAGGCCGGCCAGCCTTACCAATTGGCGGGAGAACGGCCGCCAAACGTAATGTTTGTGATGCTCGAGTCACTGGGCACCAGTGCGGTCGGCGCATACGGTAACCCGCTCAATCCGACCCCGAACCTCGATCATCTGGCCAGGCAGAGCTGGTTCTTCAAGCATTTTTACGTGCCGGTCACGGGCACTGCGAAAACCGTCTGGGCGAGTATCACCGGCGTGCCCGACGTGACTCGTCAGGAAACAGCGACGCGTCATCCGCTGCTGACGCGCCAACACACCATCATCAATGACTTCAAGGGCTACGAGAAGCTGTACATGATTGGCGGCAATTCGGGCTGGGCCAACATGAACGCGCTGATCCGCCGCAGCATCGATGATGTGCGCCTGTACGACGAACGAGACTGGAAGTCGCCGCAGGTGGACGTATGGGGTATTTCCGACCTTGACCTGTTCAAGGAAAGCGACCAAATCCTGCGTGCGTTGCCGGCAGACAAACCGTTTTTTGCCTACGTGCAGACCGCGGGTAATCACCGACCTTTCACCATTCCTGAAAACAATGATGGTTTTCAGGTCAGCGACAAGACCCTGGAGCAAGTGCAGGCGGCAGGGTCGCGCAGTGTCGAACAGTACAACGCCGTGCGCTTGCTGGACTTCAATATCGGCCGGCTGATGGAAATAGCCAAGGCGGGCGGTTATTACGAGAACACCATTTTCGTGCTGTTCGGCGACCACAACACGCGTATCAGCCAGATCCCGCACATGGCTCCTGCGTTCGAGCAACTGGGGCTTGAAAGTAATAACGTCCCTTTGCTGATTCATGCCCCAGGCCTGCTCGGTACGCGAGTGATCGACGAAGCCGTCGGCCTGGCGGACTTGCTGCCAACGCTGGCGGGCATGACCGGTATGGCGTTCACCAGCGGTACGATGGGGCGTGACATTCAGCAGCCTGCCCCTGAGGGCGAACGTGTCGTGCCGCTGGTTCTGCGCGAAGGCACGTTTCCACTGATCGGTGGTGTGACGCGCAACTTCCTGTTGCAGATGGAGCACGACGGCAGTTCGCCAACCCTTCACGATTTGTCCTCGCCTACGCCGCTGGAAAATGTGGCCGCGCAGCATCCACAGGAGTTTCAGCGGTTGCATGACCTCACCCGTGGCCTGCATGAAACCTCACGAATGATGCTCTACCAGAATGTACGCTGAGCCAAAAAACGATGCACTGGTCAGCCACAGGTCACGCCGGACTAGGCCAGTGCTTGCGCGATAGCACTCTTGTGCTGGATGATGTTAAAACGCCGCATGATGGAATCAGTGGCCATTGAATTACAGAGAACGTCCTGTTGAGGTTTATCGCCATTATTGACGGCGGATTACCGGACGATTGAAACAGCCGGTCTTCAGCGTCGGCTGTTTTCTTCAGCGAAAGGGCATTTCATCGCCAATACAGGAAATAACTGTCAGTTTTAGCGTTGAATCTGTATTTTGGCCGCCAATTTCTGTTCGGATGTGATTCTCGTCTATCGCATACTCAAGAGCCTTCCTGGATGCCGGCATGTTCTTCAAGCGTCACCCCGCCGAAGTTGCTTGACGCACTTCGCGCTGAAACGAAACAGCTGCACGTTCGACTCGAAAAACGCATGCCGTTTTTTTCACCGGTTCTGAACCACGCTCTTTACCTTCGTTTACTCCAGGCTTACTACGGCTTTTATGCACCTCTCGAAGTGGCACTTCATGACAGTGGTCTGGTGCCCTGTGCGCTCTCCCCGGATGAGCGGATCAAAACGAAAGTGCTGGTGAAGGACTTGCGAGCACTGGAGATGTCCGAACATCAGATCGGACAACTTCCGCATTGCATGCAACTGCCCGTCATCGATTCGCCCGGTGCCTGCCTGGGGGTCATGTATGTGCTGGAAGGGGCAACGCTGGGCGGGCAAGTGCTGCGGCGCGAGATACTCAAGCGCATCGGGCTGGATGAACAGAGCGGGGCAGCTTTTCTCGACGTGTATGGTGTCCAGACAGGGCCGCGCTGGAAGGCTTTTTTGAACTACCTTGATAACGTACCGCGAGACGTTGTTTTTACAGAAGCGGCTGCCGTGGCAGCGCACTCCACATTTTCATGTTTCGAGCACTGGCTCGGCGGTCAAGAGGTACTGTTATGAGCCAACTCGACAAGGACTCTTTTGAAGTCCTATTGGCTAATTGCGCGGATGAGCCCATCCAGTTTCCGGGCGCCATCCAGCCTCATGGTGTGCTGTTCACTCTGACCGAACCCGAGCTGACGATCATGCAGGTCAGCGCTAACGTGCAGACAGTGCTGGGCCAGGCACCGGAACACCTGCTGGGCAAGTCGCTTGACTGTGTGCTTGGGTCTGGCTGGGCTGAAGTAATCAAAAGCGCAAGCGTCCATGATTCGTTCGCCGATGCGCCGCGCCTGCTGATGTCGGCCAATGGCGTCGAGTTCGAAGCCATGCTCCACCGCAGTCAGAACGTTCTGGTGCTGGAGCTCGAAATTCAGGACAAGGCAACCCAGGCAGTCAGTTATTCCGAGCGCACCGGCAACATGGGCCGCATGCTGCGTCAGTTGCATGCAGCCAGCGACTTGCAGACGCTTTACGAAGTCAGCGTTCGCGAAATTCAGAAGATGACCGGTTATGACCGGGTGTTGATCTATCGTTTCGAAGAGGAAGGCCACGGTCAGGTCATTGCTGAAGCGTCGGCGCCTTCGATGGAGTTGTTCAACGGCCTGTTTTTCCCGGCTTCGGATATTCCCGAGCAGGCGCGCGAACTTTATCGCCGCAATTGGCTGCGCATCATTCCGGACGCCGATTACACGCCTGTGCCTCTGGTGCCGCAACTGCGCCCGGACACCAAAACACAGCTCGACCTGAGTTTCTCGACGCTGCGCAGTGTTTCTCCGATTCACTGCCAATACATGAAAAACATGGGCGTTCTGTCTTCAATGAGTGTTTCGTTGATTCAGGGCGGCAAGCTGTGGGGGCTGATCAGCTGCGGGCATCGCACGCCGCTGTACGTGTCTCACGAGCTGCGCAGTGCATGCCAGGCGATTGGCCAGGTGTTGTCGCTGCAGATCAGCGCCATGGAAGCGTTAGAAGTCAGCCGCCAGCGCGAGACCAAGGTTCAGACCCTGCAACAACTGCATCAACTGATGGCGACATCCGGCGCAGAAGTGTTCGATGGCCTGGCACAGCAGCCGCAGCTGTTGATGGATCTGGTAGGTGCTACGGGCGTAGCGATCATCGAGGACCGTCATACGCATTGTTTCGGTAACTGCCCGGAGCCTGCCGATGTGCGGGCGTTGCATGCCTGGATGATGTCGAGCGGCGAGCCTGTATATGCCAGTCATCATCTCTCTAGTGTCTATGCGCCCGCCGAGGTTTACCAGCCAGTTGCCAGTGGCGTATTGGCCATGAGCCTGCCCAAACCGGTGGACAACGGGGTCATCTGGTTTCGTCCCGAGGTCAAGGAGACGGTGCAGTGGAGCGGAGATCCGGAAAAGCCGTTGAACATGGAAAGTTCGGAAACCGGCATGCGTCTTCGGCCCCGCACTTCGTTTGAAATCTGGAAGGTCGAGATGACCGGGATTGCTGCAAAGTGGAGTCATGGTGATGTATTTGCGGCTAAAGACCTGCGCCGCTCTGCGCTGGAAAATGACCTCGCCAGGCAGGTGAGCAAGGAACAACAGGCCGTTCGTGCTCGCGATGAGCTGGTAGCGGTCGTTTCCCATGACCTGCGCAACCCGATGACGGTCATTTCAATGCTCTGCGGGATGATGCAGAAATCGTTCAGCTCTGATGGTCCGCACACCTCGCGTCGCATTTCCACGGCCATCGACACCATGCAGCAGGCCGCCAGCCGGATGAACGTGTTGCTTGAGGATTTGCTCGACACCTCGAAAATCGAAGCCGGCCGCTACACCATCACCCCACAACCGCTGGAAGTCAGCCAGATATTCGAAGAGGCCTACACGCTGCTTGCGCCGCTGGCGATGGACAAGTCCATCGAGATTTCCTTCAGCGCCGAACCGGATATCAAGGTCAACGCAGACCCGGAGCGTTTGTTCCAGGTGCTGTCCAACCTGATTGGCAATGCCATCAAGTTCACCCCGAAGCAGGGCAGGATCGGCGTAGCGGCGATGTCCAACGGCAGCGAGATCGTGTTCACCGTCATTGACTCCGGTGAAGGCATTCCGCCTGAGCAACTGCCACATATTTTCGAGCGCTACTGGACAGTCAAGGAAGGTAACCCGACCGGCACCGGCCTCGGTTTGTACATCTCCCAAGGCATCATCAAGGCCCACGGCGGCGAGCTGGCGGCACACAGCCAGGTCGGGCAGGGCAGCGAATTCCGCTTTACAGTGCCGATCGCGCATTGATTGCCTGACAGGGCCTGAGTGATGAGTTGATCACTCAGGCCTTGTCATCAACCAACGATGGCTACTTCCAGTTCGAGGCTTTCTCGGTGTACTCCGTACTTTCGGGAAGTACCTCGTGGAGAAACGCCAGGTATTTGTTCATCAATTCCTTACTGGGAAAGCGGGCAGGGAAGCCTGTGGTGACGTCGTCGCAGTGAATGATGACCATTAACCGCTTGTGATCAATCGTCACAAATTCATGCATCTGCCATGGGGCGGTTTGTCGATGGTGGACAGGGTTTTCCCAATTCAGAAGCTTGATGGCCGCGATAACGGCCATCGCTACCGGGCCGATCAGAAAGAGCACTGAGCCAGTGATGGCAGCGACGGTAATGAAGATCAGAATGACGACGATGGCAATGCCTTTGAAGAAGTATGAGGCGAAGTCGGGATAGTGGAGGTAATACTCGAGCGTAGCGCCGTCGGTTTTCAGGGTGTAGTTGTAGATGGTTTTTTGGCGGATGAGCAAGCCTATATAGTAAGCAAGGTGTCCCGTAAACATTAATATCACCATAATTAGAAAGTTAGAGTTTTCTAAAAAATGATCCCAACCTCCCCAAACAAGAAATGAGGCGGCGATTAAATGAATGGCGGTCAATCCAAGCTGCGTGATCATGATCTCTTTAGGTGGCCTGGCAATCGTTTTGATTTTCCAGTTTAGAATGTCGTTGCCTTTCGGAAGATCCAAGGCTTTTTCTTGCTGTGTCATACAGGTGTACCCTCTGCGACTTCCAGGGTCAGGGTGCCAATTCTGCTTGAAGCCCTTACCTCAAGTTCCACTGCAGCAAGACCATCAATAACAGTATCGCCTCTAGTGCCAAGCTCCATCTGAAACAGATAGCTTCTATCGTCTTCGCCAGGGTTTAAAAGATTGGCCGGGTACCAGATTTGCAGTTCAAGATAGGTTGCGCCCTTGTCCAGCGGCACCCAGGTTTCCCATATGAGATCTTCATTCTCAGGCGGCATCAACGGGTAGGTGAAGTCCTCACTCGCTTTACCCGCTGGTTTGTTGGAAAGCGTTCCGAACTGTACGGCCTTCCTGAACTGCCCGTTGTCCAAAAAAGCTTCATGCAGAGGGTCGTCTATTTTTTCTACAGGCAGCACTCCCCACGCTCGCTTGCTGCTGGCAATGTTGAAATGCACTGACTGACCGCGTATCAGAGTTGGCAAGTGCACTTGTATCCCAGCGCCATTTTGTACTGCTACGCTATAATAATCGCCTTTACCAAAATAACGATCTTCATGATGTACGGTACTTTTTACATGAACCTGCGGAGATAAATGAATTTCCATGAGCGCACGTATTTCTTCACTCTCGCCTTTGGCCGTCTCGGCGTGACGATGGTCTATGGTTCTCGACCAACAGCATTTACGCAGCCACCAGCCGACACTGTCTTGTTTGAAATAATTCAGGACCATCGTAGCAAAAAGATAAATTAAGCCTATTACTAGTAACGATACGCTGAACCACGGACTCATAACGATAATCGCAAGATTGCCAGCAGGAAAGAAACCTGCGATTAACTGAGCGGTTGACGCTACTCCCGTCAAACCTACAGAGATAATCTTCAAAGCCATCCAGTTTTTTTCTTCTAGCGTCTTAACTCCGACTGAATCATCTAATACGTCAAATATCTCCAATATAGCCGCTACGATCCCAAACCCACCCATCGCCACCATCGAAACCCTGAACCCACGTATCGCATCACCCCAGACTGCATTGCCCCGTGCTTTCCAATAGGCTGCGGACTTATCAAGAATGCCTACGTTATACCCGCCAATGACAAGTGGCTTGGCCGTACTGATAATCGCCCACGGCGTTTCAACAAATACCACCATCAGCAGATTGAAGCTGTACCCCAACCCGTACATCACCTTGCCGATGTCCTTGGCACTGAAATCGCCGTCCTGACTGAGATCCTTGTAAACGAAGGCAGTGTTGATCAGGTTGAGCATGACCACGCCCCAGGTAATCGAGCCTGCGATACCTCCCAGTTTGTCGCTCCAGCCTTTGGCGCGGGCGAGCCAGTCCTTGGTCAGGGTTTTGCCGGACTGGAAGTACTGACGAATTTCGTCCTGCAATTGCTTTGCATACTGATTGTTCTGGAAGTCGAGCAGGGCGGGCATGCTTAGTTCGTGCAGACGAAGTTTCTGAATATGGGCGTGCAGGTTGCGGGAGGTGCTTTGCCGTGTGTTGTAAGCCGTTGGATAGAGCCAGCTGCGCCGGATATCGTTGATCTGCCTATTGAGCACTTGCCATTCGCGTACCCACTGTTTGAACTTTATGAGCATCTGCTGGTTGATCGCGATACGCGCAGGCGAGTCGAGCAGGATCTGGCCGATCAACAGTGTGCGAATCAACGCGACAATGTTCTGCTGCTTGCCAAGGGCCATGTGACTGTCGATGGGCACCCAGGCCAGCAAGATGCTTTCGAGTGTCGCCTTGCCTGCACCGCTGGCCAGTTCGCCGAGAGCCTTGAAGGTGTCCTGGACAGGCTGTTTCAGTGCCTTCATCCACGGTTTGTCGGCAAAACCCTGATGGTTGAGCGCGCCATTGAGTTCGCCAATACGAGTGGCGAGGTTGGTGACGTCGCCAAGGCCATTGATCAGCGCATCGGCTTCCTCATGCAGAGCCTGTTTGAGCGCGGCTGAAAAACCATAGCGCAGGGTGCCAAACAGGCTGTTGGTGTTGATTTCCTGCTCGGCAAGCCAGGCGCTGGCTGCGCTGTCTTGAGCGTATATGATCTGCAGGTTGAGCATGGTCGTCTGCAAATACAGCAGGGCTTCCGGGTTGGTGGTGTCGATGAACAGCTTGAGTGGTTCTGTACCTATGTGTGTCGACCACAGGCGGAAATCGCTTTGCGTGTCGCGCACTTGTTGCCGGAGCCTGTCTCGGGTTGGAAGATGCTGCAAAAGGTACTCACGCGCACCTGTCAGATCGACTTCGCGACGCCATTTGTGACGATCTTTCCAGACCTGCGCACCCTCTTCAGTAGGGTTACTGCCGTAACGCGCTTTAATCGACTTGCGCATATCCGGGCTCTTGAAAACATCCGGCAAAAACAGCAAGCCTCCGGGGACGGTGTTGCTGCCTATCTGTGCTGCTTCAAAATCACACTGTTCAAAGTAGGCTTCTAGCTCGCTCAGGTACTGATGCGTTCGTAGCGTATTGTCGCGCACCGAGGCAGGCAGTTTATCCGTTTCACTCTCTGCACCGCACAGGGTGGCGACGGTCTGGGCGATCTGGATCTTGTGTTCGTGTTCGCTTTGCCAATCCCGAAGCGCCGCCTGATCGGCTGCCAGCTGCATGCCCAGATCGTTGAAAACGGCCAGAGGGTCATCAAGGGCGATGACCAAGGCGCTGTCCTGATCGTCAACGCTGCCTTGCCAGAAGACGTCAGCCCCCAATGGGGCCCATGACGGTTGTGCGTCTGGGTCTTCTGACAATGGGCGGGCAGTGGGGATCGACGTGTCTGCCAAACGCCCATCTTCAATTACATGGCCCTGGTCGATATCCGCCACGGCCTCTGCGATGCGGTTCAGCGGCAAGGTATGGGGCTCGGCCATGCTGATGCAGTAGCGGGCCAGGTCCAGCGCTTTCATCCATAAGGCGCGGCTTGGGGCATTGGAGCGCATGTGTTCGCAGAGGCGCCATGTCCACTGGATGGGGGAAAAAGCAATGTGCAGCATGTTGCGGCGCGGGTAGAAGAGGAAGGGTTTACCGTCGCTGGCGCCGTTTCGCTGGTCATTGCCGATCTGTGCCTCGGCCCAGACAATACGGCTCAGTTGACCGCTCAGGGCTGAAGCCGCGTATTCGTGCAGCGTGTCGGCGGTTTCGTCGAACACGTAGACATAGCCGTCGTACAGTTGGCGCAGGGTATGGCTGCGCGTTTTCAACGGCGGCTGGCGGGCCCACTTGCCGTCTTTCGGCAGCGGCTTCAGTTGACCGGGCGCGACGTCATACCGCGAGCGATCCAGCGCATAACGCACTGGCACGATGGCGACGTTGGGCCCGCGGAACGGGCACAGGCTGGTGGCCGTAGCCGGTGTCCTGGCGAAACAGGCCGCACGTCGCTGTTGGCGTGTGCCGTTTTTATCGGTCATGCGGAAAACTCTCTGTGCAGCGGGTCGTTCACCCGCCTACTGAAAGAGCTGCATACCAAGAACTGTGCCGATAATATTTTTATCGTTTTAAAACAAGGTCATAGGCTGAAAGAAACAAAGACAAGCTCAATACTCTCGGTAAAAAGAGCTAAATAGTGCGCAGGCTTTTGCACTTACCTGCGCAAGCTCGTTTACGCACTGTCGGGCTTTTATATAAGCCTTGGTCGGTCTGACCGGCCACGTGGTGCGCAAAAGTTTGCGCATCACAGGTTTTTTGAGACAAGCGTAAAGTGAGCAAAGCCAGGCATAAGGCCTGGCCAAACAGGAGGGTGGCGCTAAAACTCAGCTTGCCGACGTCACCTTACCCGCCGATGTGCGACTGACCCGCAAGGCCACTATGCCGCCGACGATGATCAGCGCAGCCAGTGAGTACAGCGCCAGGGTGGTCGAGCCGGTCTGATCCTTGATCCAGCCCACCAGATACGGGCTGAGAAAGCCTGCCATCTGGCCTATCGAGTTGATCAATGCCAGGCCGCCTGCGGCGACGCTGGCGCTCAGCAGCGCGGTTGGCAACGGCCAGAACATTGGCAGGCTGGTCAGGGCGCCCATGGTGGCGATGGTCAGGCCGAGGATGGCGATGACAGGCACAGTCGCGAAGTTGGCGGCGATGATCAGGCCAGTTGCGCCCATCAGCATCGGCACCACCAAATGCCAGCGGCGCTCATTGCGCAGGTCGGCGGAGCGGCCGACCAGCAGCATGAAAACGCCTGCCATCAGATACGGCACGGCGCTGATCCAGCCGATCACCAGCGCGTCGCTGAAGCCCAGATTTTTGATGATCGACGGCAGCCAGAAATTGATCGCGTAGACACCGCTCTGAATGCAGAAATAGATAAACCCGAGAATCCATATGAACGGCATGGTCAGCACCGAAGCCACCGAGCTTGTGCCTTGTACCGGGCGGCTGAGTTCATCGTGGGTGATGTCGGCCTTTACCCGCTGGCGCTGGTCCGGTGTCAGCCAGCGAGCGTCTTCGACCTTGTCACACAGCAGGAAAAAGGCCAGCACGCCGAGTGCCACTGTCGGCAGGCCCTGAATCAGAAACATCCACTGCCAACCTGCCATACCGCCTTGGCCTGCAGCGAAATGATTGAGGATCCATCCGGAAAACGGGCCGCCCAGCAGGCCGGATACCGGGATTGCCGACATGAACAGCGCCATGATCCGCCCGCGACGCTGGTTCGGGTACCAGCGCGACAGGTACAGCACGATGCCGGGGAAGAAGCCGGCTTCTGCCATGCCGGTCAGAAAGCGCAGCACGTAGAACTCGACCGGTGTGGTGACGAACAGCAGACAGGTCGAGAAAATGCCCCAGGTGATCATCATCAAACCGATCCAGCGACGCGGCCCGAAGCGGTTCAGCGCCAGGTTGCTGGGCAAGCCACACAACACGTAGCCGATGAAAAAGATCCCCGCGCCCAGGCCATAGACCGTCTCGCTGAAACTCAGCGCGTCGAGCATTTGCAGCTTGGCGAAGCCGACGTTCACGCGGTCCAGGTAGTTGAACAGGTAGCAGATGAAGATAAACGGGATGAGGCGCAGGGTAATGCGACGGTAGACATGATTGCCTTCAACGTCGCCCGCCTTGTGGTTTGAAACAGGGGTCATGGCGCGTGGTCCTTGTGCGTTTTGTTTTTAGGGGAGTTGCCGGGTGCACACCTGATCATAAGGTGCGGATGGCGAAAACGCTTCGGGGTTTTGCATGCCTGTGCGAGGCATGCGTTGTGTCATTGCACAACGCCCGGGGGCTCACGCTGTGGCGAGCGTCGGGCCTTGTTGGGCCGGATGACCGGCTTTTTGAAGATTTGTCATGGAACCAGTCGAATGGTTCGAACCACTGAGGGGCATTTGCAACGCGCTTCCTGAGCGTAGTTGCCTGGCGTTGTTTGCATGCGGTTAATACAAAAATGCCGGTTCTTCCACGTTTGTACGGGCTGTTTTAGATGGCAGGGCAGTACTGTTTTAATTTTTAACGCAAGGCGCAGCTATTAAGCGTGCCTTTTTAATCTTACAGGGAGGTGCACCATGCGCGATGGGCAATGATGTGTTCTGCGCCCAAGAGTTGAAGCCTGAGTCAGTGAGCCGCTTTCGAAAATAACGGATGTCGTACGTCGTCTTCGCTGTCGACCTGTTTTGCTGTGCGACGTTCGAGTACCCTGAATAAGTCGTCAAGGATAGCCATGCTATTTCAAAAAGAAGAACCTCCTTTCTTTTCCGATACTCAAAGCCCCGTGGAAGTCTATACCGAGTGGGACCCGCTCGAAGAAGTCATCGTTGGCATCATGGACGATATTCGTGTGCCAGAGTGGGACACCGGTTTAAAAGCCATCATCCCCCAAGAGTCCAGTGACTTTTTTCAAACGTACTCCGGGCGACGGTTTCCGGAGGAGTTGCTTGTCAAAGCCAGGCAGGAAGTGAATACCCTGGCCCAGATTCTGGAAGCCGAAGGCATCAGGGTAAGAAGGCCGAACGAGACGAATCACCATCAACCTATCATGACGCCCCACTTTACCACTGGCGGCACTTTCTATTCCGCCATGCCGAGAGACTGTCTTTTTGCAATCGGCAAGAAGATTATCGAAGTGCCCATGGCCTGGCGCAGCCGCTACTTTGAAACTTTCGCGTTCCGCGACATATTGAATGACTATTTCACTCGAGGTGCCGAGTGGATCTCCGCGCCCAAACCGATGCTGACGGATGCGGTGTGGAAAACGGATTACGACTTTGAACAGGACATTCCGTTTAATTCCATTATCACGGAAGTCGAACCGCTGTTTGATGCCGCCGACTTCATGAAAATGGGGCGCGACATTATCGGGCAGCGGAGTCACGTGACCAATAATAAAGGGATTGAATGGCTGCGCAGAACACTGGGGCCGGAGTACCATATTCACATTTATGAGTTCGAAGAACCGGGGCCCATGCACATCGACACGACGATATTGCCATTGGCGCCGGGTCGTGTACTTATTAACAAAGGTTGGGTGCCACAGATTCCCGATATTTTCAAAGACTGGGAAATTCTGAATCCACCGCCCTCTACGCTGCCAGATGATCATCCGCTATACATCACGTCCAAGTGGATTCACACCAACGTGCTCATGCTGGATGAAAGGACCGTTGTTGTTGAAAAAGACGAGGACGCGCTGATCAGTGCATTTCAGAAGTGGGGTTTCAAAACCATTCTCTGTCCGTTTAAACATTTCCAGACATTCGGCGGTTCTTTTCACTGCGCCACGCTGGATGTCAAACGCAGCGGCAGTCTGAAGCGTTATATCTGACGGTTGTGTGCCGCTTCCCTTGTTCCCCAGCGTGCAGGGGAGGCGTGCGTTTAACCAGGCGCCGGGTACCCAACCCAGGCTCTGCCACATCAGCAGTTTAAGGGGATTCGAGCAATCGAATTACCGCGACGGGGCGTTGAAATGCATCACAACAGAACAGTACTGATCGTCTCTTCCGAGTTGAACGTTGCACTGACAATAGACAACATCAAGGCGGTGTATGACCTGAGCGACTGGCAATTTGTTTTTTTGCTGGAAGATTATCTGGGCGTGGCAAGCGAGGCGTTGAAATGCTCCGGAACATTCATCGTATCTGATTTTTCCGTTTCAGCCGAGGTAGAGGCCGCACTGGATAACATTGCCCGGTACTGCAGTGTTTCCGTTGCTGTCCCTTTCGATGAGTTCTCTCTTTACGTCGCGGCATCGGCCAATGACCGTTGGGCGCTGCCTGGCATAACTCGCCAGAATGCGCGGAAGTTTCGTGATAAAAAAAGAATGAAAGAGATCGCCCAGCAGGCCGGCATCCTGACGGCAAAAGAGATCACGCTGGATGAAATCAAAAGCGGGCAGGTCGCGTTTCCTGTGGTTGTCAAACCGCGCTCTCTGGCGGGGTCTGAGGGCGTCCAGATACTCTCTGATGCAACGCAGCTTCATGAGATGGATGTCGATTGGTACGCCGAATACCAAGACATGAATGAACGTCAATATTTTATTGAACAGTACAATCCCAATACCATTTACCATATTGATTGTGTGGTGCTGAACGGCGTGATGTCGTTCATCTCGGTCGGCGAATATTTGGGTAAACCCCTGGATTTTCAGCACGAAAAACCCGTCGGCGTATTGTCTGTCACCGATGAAATGATCGAGGACACCTGGCGGCATTTTACTGAATCGGTACTCACTGCATTCAATGCGCCAGATGGCGTGTATCACATCGAAGCGTTTGCGGACGCAGGTGCAGGTACAGAACTTCTGGAGATTGCCTATCGTCCAGGTGGAGCAGCCATTGTCGAGATGATCGAGATGGTCTATGGGCTGGACCTGCAGTTTATTCATGTTGCGGCGCAGATGGGTCTGAATCCGCCGCTCAATATCCAGCGCAACGCGCAAGCCTTCGGCTATATGACCTTTCCGAAAAAACATCTCTCCGCTGAAGCGCTTTACGTCACTCAGATTTCCTTGCCTCCTCTCGAAAACATGCCCACCTTGAGAACTCACGCCGTACCGACTCTGGGTGGCATCGCATCGGGAAAATTCTACTGTTACAAGGATTCGCTGGGGTCTTTCGTATTTTGTGGGGATCGCGACCTTGTCTCACGGGACGTGCGTTACCTGAACGAACATTATTCGGTACAGGTTGCGGCTGAAAAACAGCCCTCTGCCCAATAATGACAACCACTTTCAGAAGGGCTGCCAGTTGATCGACATACGTAAGCCAAACACTATTCTGATCGTTTCCTCCGAGCTGGATGTCAGCGAGGTAGTTGCCAGAATCAGGAGCCGTTACCCGATCCCTGCGTGGACGTTCATCTACCTTCTGGAGGATCTTCTGGGTCAGGCTGGAGAGGAGTTGAAGCGCGATGGCAACTTTGTGGTCCGGGACTTTGCCGTTCACGAAGACGTCGAAAAAGTATTCAGTCAGATCACAAACACCTATTCCGTAACGGCCGTCATTCCGAATGATGAATTTGCCGTATACATCGCTGCGTGGGCCAATGACTATTGGCAGTTGCCAGGGTTGACGTTCGACATGGCGACACGATTTCGTGATAAAAAACGAATGAAGCATATTGCCCAGACATTCGATATTCCGACAGCAAGAGAAATCACCGTGGATGACATTAGCCGCGGGGCAGTGACCTTTCCGGTTATCCTCAAGCCTCGGTCCATGGCGGGCGCTGTCGGGGTCAAAATCATTACTGAGGCTCAGCAACTTTTCGAGGCATATGCCCCTGCTAGTGATGACTATCAGGACATGAACGAACACCAGTATCTGATCGAAACCTACAACCCGCAGCCTCTTTATCAGTTGGACGCGGTCGTTCTGAAAGGGCAGTTGGCATTCCTTGCGGCGGGAGAGTACCTGGGTAAACCCATCGACTATCTCGCCGAATGCCCGCTGGGTTATTTTTCACTTGCCGAAGAAGATATCCAGCACCTCTGGCGGCCCTTCATCGAGCGTGTGTTGTCCGCTTTTGACGGGCCTGATGGCGTTTACCATATCGAAGCGTTTGGTGATGCTGGCAACGGCTTTGAATTGCTTGAAATTGCCTATCGGCCTGGTGGGGCTTCCACTGTCGATATGATAAAAATCGCTCATGGGATAGACCTGCGTTTCATTCACCTTGCCGTTCAGTTAGGGCTTGTCGATGCGCTACATGTTGAACGTGCGGGCGAGGCGTTCGGTTATATGACATTCCCCAAAAAACACCTCGCCAGAGAAAAACTTCACGTTACTCAGGTTCTACTGCCGAGCATCGAAACTCTGCCAACCCTGAAGATGAAGACTATTGCGCAAGTTGGCGATATCGCTTCAGGCGAGTTTTTCTGCCACAAGGACTGTCTGGGCGCCTTTGTATTCTGCGGAGATCGAGACAGCGTTGCGCGGGACTTGAAGCATATTGTGGACAGTTACAGTGTTCATACAGCGTCCGAGCTGTAAAGCGACGCCTTCGGTATCGGCATTAGGTTATGTGTTCGGTGCCCTCACTATTCAATCGCTTCATACGGCAAACCTACATAATTCTCGGCAATGGTCCTGCGTCCGGCTTCCGAGCCGACGTAGTAGTCCAGTTCGGTCTGCTGAATGCGCTGGCTGAAGGCGTCGGTGCCTGGGAAGTTGTGCAGCACCGAGGTCATCCACCAGGAAAAGCGCTCGGCTTTCCAGACGCGGCGCAGGCAGATCTGCGAGTACTTTTCCAGCAGGTCGGTGCGGCCTTCGCGATAGACCTTGAGCAGGATCCGGTACAGCGTGCTGACGTCACTGGCCGCGAGGTTCAGGCCCTTTGCGCCGGTGGGCGGGACGATGTGTGCAGCGTCGCCGAGCAGGAACAGGCGGCCGTACTGCATGGGTTCCACCACAAAGCTGCGCAGCGGCGCGATACTTTTTTCAATGGACGGGCCGGTAACCAGGCGTTCTGCCAGGTGCGCGGGCAAACGGGCTTTCAATTCACCCCAGAAACGATCGTCCGACCAGTCTTCGACCTTTTCGTCAGCGCTGACCTGTACGTAATAACGGGTGCGAATGGCTGAGCGCATGCTGCACAGGGCAAAGCCGCGCGGGTGGTTGGCGTAAACCAGTTCTTCATTGACCGGCGGCGTGTCGGCCAGCACGCCGAGCCAGCCAAACGGGTAGACGCGCTCGAAGATTTTCAGTGCTTCAAACGGGATCGATTGCCGGGACACGCCGTGAAAACCGTCGCAGCCAGCAATGTAATCGCAGTCGAGGCGCACGGTCTCGCCGTCTTTCACAAAGGTCAGGTAAGGGCTGTCGGTCTTTGGGTCATGGACGTTGACGTCTGCTGCGTCATAAACCGTCATTGCCCCGATAGACGCGCGAGCAGCCATCAGGTCGCGGGTGACTTCGGTCTGGCCGTAGACCGTCACGGTTTTGCCACCGGCAAGGTTTTTCAGGTCGATGCGCTCGCAGCGACCGTCGAAGGCCAGCTCGAAGCCATCGTGAATAAGTCCTTCGGCGTCCATACGCTCGCTGACCCCGGCTTCACGCAGCAGGTCGGTCATGCCTTGCTCAAGCACGCCAGCGCGGATGCGCGAGAGGATATAGTCCGGGTTCTTGCGCTCGACGATCACGTTGTCGATGCCGGCACGCTGCAGCAGTTGGCCCAACAGCAGCCCGGAAGGACCTGAACCGATAATGGCAACCTGGGTTTTCATGGCGATAGTCCTGTCTATTGATCCCTGCCGGCGGTAACCAGCGGGATGTGATTGTTTTTGTCTCCTGCATTTTTAATGGATGCCAACGAGATAAGAAGGCAATATCCAGCGAATTATCTGGACTTTTCAGGGGTTCGGGCGAGGAGAGCGACATGGCCAGACCTGCTGTCACAGCGATACCGGTGTTCAAGCTTTACGGCGAAACCACGGCCTGGCCCACGCCCGACCTGATCCATTGCGAGTCGATACCCGAGCGCAGCAAGATGCACGAGTGGGAGATCAAACCGCACCGGCATGGCGATCTGGTCCAGTTGCTGTATGTGCAATCGGGCAAGG
The DNA here is from genome assembly GCF_001401155.1 of Pseudomonas tremae. Taxonomy (GTDB): domain Bacteria; phylum Pseudomonadota; class Gammaproteobacteria; order Pseudomonadales; family Pseudomonadaceae; genus Aquipseudomonas; species Aquipseudomonas tremae. The sequence continues at coordinate 110,685 of NZ_LJRO01000206.1, read as the reverse complement.
CGATGTTGAAGGTCGAGGACATGGTCAGCGAGGTCCAGACGCCTTCGCTACAAGTGGTGCCCGCACTGAGCGTCCACACTTTCAGGTTTGCCGAAGACATTCAGGGGCACATTCTCAGCTTGGCGCGACCGCTGGTAGAGCAGCTCGAGACGGCGCTCGACATCACTGCGATGAGCACGGCGCGTTGCTACTCCCTGGGCGCAGACAGCCATTATGTGGACACGCTGTTCAGCGCCATTGCGCGCGAATACCGGCAACCCGGAGCCGGTCGCGATTTGATGCTGCATTCGCTGATCAATGTATTGGCGGTATGGCTGAGCCGGCGCTGCAGCGCGCACGCCGGCGAAGAAACTCATTCGCTTGACCGTGGCCGCGAGCATCTACAGGCGTTCATGCATCAACTGGAGGCAAGCTTTCGCGAGCACTGGTCCATCGACCAGCACGCGCAGGCGATGGGCCTCAGCGCGGCTCATCTGAATGCGCTGTGTCGGCGCCTGTGCAACCAGTCAGCGTTGCAGATCATCAGCCAGCGGCTGCTGCTCGAGGCCAAGCGCAACCTGATCTACACCACCATGACCATCAATCAGGTGTCCGACAGCCTGGGGTTTTCCGAACCCGCCTATTTTTCGCGGTTCTTCAAGCGCGCTACCGGCCAATCGCCCCGAGAGTTTCGTCAGCAGAAATAGAAACGGGGGGCTGAGCGCGCCCCGTTTATCGACAGAGTATTACTTAAGCGTTCAGGCAACGACCTGATAGCACGGCACATAAGCCGCGCCACCCGGCAACTTCATCCGGTGCTGGTCGACAAACGCCTGCAACAGCTTGTCCAGCGGGCCCATGATCGACGGGTCGCCCTGGATCTGATACGGGCCGTGTTCTTCGATCAGCCGAATACCCTTGTCCTTGACGTTACCGGCAACGATGCCAGAGAACGCGCGGCGCAGGTTGGCGGCCAGTTCGTGAGTAGGCACGTCATGGTTGAGCTGCAGCTTCGCCATGTTTTCGTGGGTCGGATCGAAGGGGTGCTGAAAGCTCTCTTCGATTTTCAGCAGCCAGTTGAAGTGAAACGCATCGTTGCGCTCGCGGCGGAACTGCTTCACTTCCTTCAGGCCCTGGGTCATCTGCCGCGCTACGTCTGCCGGGTTGTCGATGATGATCTGGTAGTGCCGCTGCGCTTCTTCACCCAGCGTGGCACCGACGAACGCGTGCAGTTGCTGCAGGTACGGTTCGGTGTTTTTCGGGCCGGTCAGGATCACCGGGAACGGTACGTCCTTGTTGTCCGGGTGCATCAGGATGCCCAGCAGGTACAGGAACTCTTCGGCAGTGCCTGCGCCGCCTGGAAAAATGATGATGCCGTGGCCGACACGCACGAACGCTTCGAGACGCTTTTCGATGTCCGGCAGGATCACCAGTTCGTTGACGATCGGGTTCGGCGCTTCGGCAGCAATGATGCCAGGCTCAGTGAGGCCCAGATAACGACCGCCGACAATGCGTTGCTTGGCGTGAGCGATGGTCGCGCCTTTCATCGGGCCTTTCATGACGCCCGGGCCGCAGCCGGTGCAGATGTCCAGGCTGCGCAGGCCCAGTTCATGACCGACTTTCTTGGTGTACTTGTATTCTTCGGTGTTGATCGAGTGGCCGCCCCAGCACACCACCATCTTCGGTTCGACACCGGCGCGCAGGGTACGGGCGTTGCGCAGCAGGTGGAACACGTAGTCGGTAATGCCCTGAGAATTGCTCAAGTCGATGCGCTGGCTGTCCAGTTCGCTTTCGGTGTAGACGATGTCGCGCAGCGCACTGAACAGCATTTCACGGGTGCTGGCGATCATTTCTCCATCAACGAAAGCATCGGCCGGAGCGTTGAGCAGCTCCAGGCGCACACCGCGATCCTGTTGATGGATGCGGACTTCAAAACTTTCGTACGCTTCAAGAATGGTCTTGGCGTTATCGACATGGGCGCCGGTATTGAGGATGGCCAAGGCGCACTGGCGAAACAGGGTGTAGGTACTGCCAGAGCCTGCAGCGCTGAGTTGCTGTACTTCACGTTGCGACAGGGTTTCAAGGCTGCCTTTCGGGCTTACGGTGGCGTTAATCACTTGTCTTGAGAGCATTCTATTTTCCATTAGAGCGATGCAGTCGAGCATCAGGATGGTGAGTGCGCTCGGCACTCAGGCCTGTGAGACCTTTTCTACAGCACTTGCACGGGAAAGCAAACGTTGCACAGTGCCGGAGCCTGATTTGAGGGCCAAACGTCGCGCCAGAGCCGAATTCGTTTGAAAGCAGGGACTTGCTCACGGCCACCGTGCGGCTGAATTTTGACGCAAGCGCAGGGCGATAGTGAACCTGACCCGTTTCGAGGAGTCTGTTAGCTGATGGTGTTTTTGGACGTTCTGCAAAAAAGGGACCTGATACGCTTTTTGTTGCGTGTCATTGGCAGACAATCCGTCCGGGCAGGAGTTGCAAAACCTTTGGTCGCCTGCCGTCCCCATCCTAAGCCGGCCCGTTCAACGAGGCTTTATTTTCATTCCGGATAAAGATAATTATCGCCATGTCTCGTCATCTTCCTGCACTTCTTTCCCGTGCCCCTGGCCTGTTCTCCGTGTCACGTCGTTTATTGGGGGCTGGCCTGTTCGGTGCTGTACTTACCGTGATTGTTCCTGGTAACGCTCAGGCGGCGGGCAACGAGCGTTGGGTCAGCGACAGCCTTACCACTTACGTACGCAGTGGGCCAACGGATGACCATCGCATCGTCGGTACGCTGAAATCCGGGCAGAAGGTCGAATTGCTCTCCAACTCCGGCAAGTTCAGCCAAGTGCGCGGCGAAGGCGGCTCCACCGTGTGGATTCCCAGCAGTGACTTGCAGGAGGTCCCTGGCCAGGCCGAGCGTGTGCCGCAGTTGACCCAGCAGGTCGCCGAGCTGACCGAACAACTGGCCGGTATCGACAACACCTGGAAAACCCGCGTGCAGGGCATGCAGGAGACTCTGGATGCGCGCAAAAAGCTGGTCGATGAGCTCGAAGCGCGGACCAAGACCCTCAACGATCAGCTGGCGGACTCCCAGGCCGAATTGCGTGCTACCCAGGCGCGCCTTGGCGACGAGAACAAGCAGGTAATGATGCGTTACATGGTCTACGGCGGGAGCATCGCCGGTGCCGGGCTGCTGGTCGGTCTGATTCTTCCGGCTCTGACCAAAGGCCGCAAGAAGAACGACGGCTGGGTCTAAGTGCGTCACGCAGGCATGCCGACGCCCTGTGTCGGCATGCTACCCGTGAAGTTGTGCGTTGCATGACGCCTGCCTTCATTCGTCGATCTGCTTCCCCGCAATACCCTTCCTGTTTCTGCCTATACGATCCAGCTCGCAAATTCTGCACCTGACTGACTCGCACACAACAGGCGAAGTGCATGTTTGCGCTATAGTTTTTGTCCGGGTGGTCGAAAAACTGAGTGTCGCTGCAAACCTTGTCCCGTTACACGGGATAGCGGCGCAGGGCTTTGCCTGAATATCAGTCAGCTATCAGTTATCAAGCACGTCTTGAAAGACGTGCTGCCGAGCCCGGTCCGAGTAGCTCTCGGGGCTGTCAGGGCTCGTATTTTTACCTCTCCTGTGCAGGAATCCGGATGCTGGCGTACAACCAAAAAAGCTTTCTTATTGTTGATGACTTCTCTGACTTTCGCAGTTCAGTCAGGTCGATGCTGCGTGAGCTGGGCGTCAAGGAAGTGGATACCGCCGACTCCGGTGAGGAAGCTTTGCGCATGTGCGCGCAAAAGCGCTATGACTTCGTGTTGCATGACTTCAACCTTGGCGATGGTCGCAAGAATGGTCAGCAGGTGCTGGAGGACCTGATGGTCGAGCGGCTGTTGAGTCATGAAAGCGTCTTTATCATGGTCACTGCCGAAAACAGTCAGGCCATGGTCATGAGCGCGCTGGAGTGGGAGCCGGACGGCTACCTGACCAAGCCGTTCAATCGGGCCGGGCTGGCTCAGCGCCTGGAAAAACTTGTGCAGCGCAAGACGCTGCTCAAGCCGATTCTGCAGGCGCTCGACCAGCGCAATCCGGCCCAGGTGCTGGCCGCTTGCGACGCCTTGATCAAGCAGGACCCACGTTATGCGCCGCTTTGTCTCCGCTACAAGGCCGAGGCTCTGCGCGACCTCAAGCAGAACGAACCGCTGGAAGTCTTCCTCAAGACTATTCTGGCCGACCGCGCCACCCCTTGGGCATATGGCGCGCTGGGCAGGCTGTTGCTGAAGCGTGGCAAGGCCGCCGAGGCGCAGGTGGTCTACGAGCAGGGGATCAAGGCTTTTCCGATCATGCCCGCGCTGTTCGACGGGTTGGCTGACGTGCTGGTGGCCCTTGGTGATGCCAAGCGCGCCCAGACTGTGCTCGAAAGTGCAGTGCGTCTGTCACCGTTGGCGGTCCGCCGCCAAAGGCTGCTGGGCAAGCTGGCGTTGGGTAACGAAGACTTCGAGAGTGCCTCCAAAGCTTATCGCCAAGCGGTTTCCCAAGGGCAGCATTCACGCTTCAAGGACCCTGAAACCAACCTCGGGCTGGCGCATGCCTTGATCAGCAAAGGTGGCGAGCAGGGCCTTGATGCGCGGACCAGGGTCGAGGTCAACAATGCCTTGGGCGAAGTCGCCAAGGAGCACAGCAACGACGAAGGTCTGCAAGTGCGTACGCGCTTGATGAAGGCTTCCAGCCTGCAACACTCGGACCCCGAAGCTGCCGCCAAACTCACCGAGCAGGCTATGGCCCGACTCGATGGGTCGGAGCTGTTCCTCAGTGCCGACGCCGCCCTGATGGTGGCAGCACAGCTTAAGCAACTGGGGCAGGAAGAGGCGGGTGCCGGTGTCTTGAAGCACTGCGCGCAGGTCTATGGCGATGACCCGGCGGTGATGAAAAGCGTCGCCAGCATGACTGACGACCCTGCCATTCTGGGCGCCAACAAGGCCGCCAGCGATTTGAACCTGCAAGGCGTGCGCAGCTACAAGTCCGGCAACCTCACCGAAGCACAGGCATTTTTTCGCAGCGCTCTGGCGTTGCAGCCGAAAAATCTCAGTATTGCGCTCAACATGGCGCAGTCGTTGCTCCATCCCGGCCAGAATCTGGGCCAGGCAGGCCTGGACGAATGCCGGGCCAGCCTGACCATGGTCGGCAAGATCCCGGACAGCGACCCGCGTTTTGAGCGTTATCAGAAACTCAGGGAGAGGGCGTTTGGCGCATGAGTGAAGAGAGGGAGCAGGGGCTTGATTTCTCGATGGTGATTGCCTCCACCGTGCATGACATGAAGAATTCGCTGGCGACGCTGACCCAGGCGCACAGTGAGTGGCTGGCGAAGCTTTCTGTTCAGCAGCGCGACACACCGGAACACGGTGTGATCGAGTACGAGTTCGCCAACCTGAACGGCATGCTGGTGCAGTTGCTGGGCCTGTACAAACTCGGCGTCAACCAGATGCCGCTGCGTCCGGATTATCACGAGCTGGACGATTTCATCGAAGCGCAGCTGGCCCATCATCAGGACGTGCTGGCCAGCCGTGGCATCGTGGCCCGCAGCGACATCGATGTCGTGAGCCCGCTGGGCTTTTTCGACCGCGAACTGGTGGGTTCGGTGGTGGGCAACATCATCGTCAACGCTATCGGTTTTGCCCGCGAGCAGATATTCGTTAGCGTTTCAGGGGCAGGCGGTCAATTGAAGATCACCGTCAACGACGATGGTCCGGGTTACCCGGCCTACCTGATCGAGCAGCAGACCGACTACGTGCAGGGGATCAATCAGGGCAGCGGCAGCACCGGGCTGGGCCTGTATTTTGCCGCGCACATCGCGCGACTGCATGCGCGAGGCGGCATGCAGGGGCGTATCGAGATTGCCAATGGCGGCGTGCTGGGAGGTGCGCTGTTCAGCATGACACTGCCTTGAATTAGGCTCTGTACGAAAAGTGGCTGCGCTCGGTGATGCTGCGTTAAGAACAGGCTCGGATGAGAGTCAAATCGGAATGCCCATTCACAACACGTAGAGTCGAACGCGACCCCGGCCGCTCATCGCCTGTTTTGCTTTGCCTGACCTTCGCTCGCCGAGGTTTCGTACAGAACCTTGGGGGCAGTGATTCTCCGACACAATCGTGGCTCAGATATTCAGGCCGAAGTTCTGCTTGATGCTGTTGAGGCTCTCCATCAGCTCCTGATTGGAGGCAAGCGGGTGTTTAATCGGCGAACAGCCATGCTTGAGCGTGAAGTGTTCGATAGCTTCGAGGGCGTTTTTGCGGTGTTGGGCATTGGACGAAATCGTTGATTTTTCCAGCGTCCAGGGCTCGTCTCCGAGGTAAAGCTGGGAGTTGTCGATGTCGGCAAAGAACCAGTACGGCGGATGCATGTTCTGGTTGATGATGGCCAGCGTGTGGTCGACGTGTTCAAACGCATTGTGATACGTCTCGTCCATCAACCCGGCGGCTTCCAGGCTGCGCCTCGAGTAGTACGAGAACGCCCCGACGCAATGGCGGTATAATGGCAAATTGATGCCATTGCCATAATCAATCTTGCACACTGCATTGGCCTCGCCATCCGGCGTCTTGTTCATCAAACCGTGCTGGCTGTAATTCAGGTGCTGTATGCCGGTCAGAGTCGAGGTCAGTATATAAAGCTCGAACACCTCAGGGCTTTTTATGTAGATGTCGTCTTCGATGAGGAAAAAATGCTCGCAGCCAGTCTCCATCAGTCGCGACAACGCTCTGTTCTTGGACTTTCCGACGCCGAGGTTGCTTTCATTATTGAATAAAACCTCGCTGCCGTAGGCAGAGAACTCGGGGTACTCGTCGCCATCATTGATGATGACAATGCTGTCGATGATGTCGGTGGGCAATGAATCGTAAAGTTTTTTCAGCAGTGCCGGACGGTTATACGTGACGATCCCGCAGCCAACCTTTTGACCATCAATCATGGTGATCCTCTGTTCTCTTGAGCGTTAACCTGATTTTTCATGGCCTGCGTCAGCGTTGGCACCGTGTTCAGGGCTGCGCTGACGTAAATCATTATGCGTACCTGGTGGTCTGCAATATTTGCGCCAATGCCCCGGCGGGCGGGGCTTCGGGCCTGTACCGGCTAAAGTTTTGCCGGGGACCGCCGACACCCCGGAAAGGCTGTATCCAATATACGATGAGCGGTGGGTAGGTGATGCTGTTAGCTAATAAGTACTGCCAGGGGCACGGTATCGAGTTGGGAGCAGCCGCTCATAACGCTTTCAACCTCCCCAGTTGTCTGAACGTCGCACCGTGCAACGGTGTCGAGTTCCTGCACCCTCGTGACATGGAGGATTATCAGCAGTACTTCGTTGAACAGATGAAGGTGTCGGGTGGTGTCTCGACAGTCGATATGCTTGGCGACTTTCAATGCATCCACACGGCGGACTCGTCGGTCGATTACCTGATCAGCTCGCACGTCATCGAGCACGTTCCCAACCTGTTTTCCGCTTATGTCGAAGCCCTTCGGGTATTGAAAAACGGTGGCGTTTTCTTCTGCATATTCCCCAAGCGCACCGCCGCACGGACAGACCGCGCTCGTCGTTTGACGACGCTGGCGCAAATGATCGAAGACTATGAAAACAAGGTCGACATGACCACCGTCGCCGATGGTGAATGGCGCGGTCACTACCAGGTGTTCTCTCTGCAGAGCATGATTCGCGCCGTCAACCATGTGAACACTTCCGGTCTGGGGTCGTGGTACATCGAGTGCGTGGAAGAGACCGATTCGAAAGTAGGCAACGGCCACACCCTCGTGCTGCGCAAGGTTGAAGGCTTGTCGGCAGAAAAATGGCAGGATATCGCCGGTTTCAATGCACAGTTCAATCAGTTGCTCATGGAGGGCAAGCTCGAAAACGCGCTTACTCTGACCAAAATCCTGCTGTCCTTCAATTTTTTCGATGCCAACAGGCTGCATCTGGCTGGCGCCCTGAGTCGTGAATTGGGTCATTTCGCCGAAGGCGTCGAGTTCTTGCGTCAGGCCCTCGTGGTCGACCCGGAGAACGAGGATTACCGCAAGGAGTTCATCGAAGTGACCGGAGCGCCTTTCCACAATCCGGTGCTTTGACGGGACAGGTTTAATGCTTGAGGCTTGAAGCCAGTCGCTTCAGACTTGCAGCTCCCCCTCAAAGGATTGACCCATGACACGCAATGATCCCCACTCGCTGGCTCAGCTATTGTCGGGCATTGATGAAGTGGAGTGCGTAACTCCCGACTTGAACGGCGTGCCGCGCGGCAAGGTCATGACGGCCGAAGGCTTTGTGCAAGGGCGCCGATTGCAACTGGCACGCGGCGTGCTGCTGCAATGCATCATGGGTGGTTATCCTCCGGCGCGCTTTTACGGCAGCGATGATGGTGACCTGGCGCTGGTCAGCGACCCGCAGCAGATCCACCGCCTGCCCTGGAGCGATCAGCCCAGGGCATTGGCGATCTGCGATGCCGTTGACCTGAGCGGCGAGCCTTGCATGCTATCCACCCGCAACCAGTTAAAGGCGGTGGTTGCCCGCTACGCCGGTCAAGGCCTGGCGCCGGTGGTCGCCACCGAGCTCGAGTTTTTCGTCTTTGCGCCAAATCCCGACCCGCATCAGCCGTTCATGCCGCCGGTGGGGCTGGACGGGCGCCGCGAGGCGGGGCACTCGGCGTTTAGCATCAGTTCCAATAACGGTCTGCGGCCGTTTTTTGCCGAGGTCTATGCCTGTATGGCGGCGTTGGGACTGCCACGTGACACGGTTATGCACGAGATGGGCGTCAGTCAGTTCGAGATCAACTTGTGGCACGGCGATCCGTTGACGCTGGCCGACCAGACCTTTCTGTTCAAGCACCTGCTCAAAGAAGTCGCCCTCAAGCACGGTCTGATGGTGGTGTGCATGGCCAAACCGTTGGCCAATACGGCGGGCAGTTCGATGCATATTCATCAGAGCGTGGTAGAGATAGCGTCCGGACTCAATGTATTCAGCAACGCCGATGGCGAGGCGACAGCCACTTTCCGCCACTTCATTGGCGGACAGCAGGCCTGCATGGCTGATTTCACGGCATTGTTCGCGCCGAATGTGAATGCCTATCAGCGCCTGTTTCATCCCTATGCCTCGCCCAACAATGCCTGCTGGTCCCACGATAATCGCGCCGCCGGACTGCGTATTCCGGCGAGTGCGGCGGCGGCCAGAAGAGTGGAGAATCGTCTGCCGGGCGCAGACGCCAACCCTTATCTGGCCATTGCGGCGAGCCTTGCGGCGGGGTTGTACGGTGTTGAACAGGGCCTGGAGCCGACTGCGGCTATGCAAGGCGAAATCGAGGTGCCGGAAGAATTGTCACTTCCTTGTACCTTGCATGCCGCTCTCGAACGTCTGAAAAGCAGTGAGCTGGCCAAGGAACTGTTTGGTCATGAATTCATCGAAGGCTACGTCGCGTCGAAGGCTATGGAACTGAGCAGTTTTTTCGACGAGATCACCCCCTGGGAACGGCGCGTTCTGGCTGCTCAGGTTTAAGAATCGCAGTATCGGGCTTGTCCATTCGGACGACTCCTTATTTTTGGAAAGTTGATGCGCCAAATCTGGAAATCCTTTCGAGCGCTTTATTTTGCCTCGTTGATGATGTTGATCGGCTCGGGTCTGCTGAGCACTTATCTGGCCCTGCGCCTGGCGGCTGATCAGGTCGACAGCTTGTGGGTGGGTGCTTTAATGGCTGCCAACTATTTCGGCTTGGTGCTGGGCGGCAAGATCGGCCACCGTCTTATTGGCCGTGTCGGCCATATTCGCGCCTACGCCACGTGCGCCGGGATTGTCGGGGCGGCTGTGCTTGGGCATGGCCTTATCAGCTGGCTGCCAGCGTGGCTGGTGCTGCGGGTAATCGTCGGCCTGGGCATGATGTGTCAATACATGGTCATCGAGAGCTGGCTCAACGAACAGGCCGAGGCCAAGCAGCGCGGCATGGTGTTCAGCGGTTATATGATCGCTTCCTACCTGGGGCTGGTGCTTGGCCAGCTGGTGCTGGTGGTTCACCCGCAACTGGGCCCTGAGCTGCTGATGCTGGTGGCATTGTGTTTTGCACTGTGCCTGGTGCCCGTCGCCTTGACCCGCGCCATTCACCCGGCGCCTCTGCATCCGGCTCCGCTGGAGCCCCGGTTCTTCATGAAGCGCGTTCCGCAGTCACTGACGGCGGTGCTTGGCGCAGGTCTGATAATCGGTTCGTTCTATGGTCTGGCACCCGTTTACGCCGCCGAACAGGGGCTGTCTACCGAACAGGTCGGTTTGTTCATGGGTTGCTGCATTCTGGCCGGCTTTCTGGTGCAGTGGCCGCTGGGCCTGCTTTCGGACCGCTATGATCGCTCGGTGCTGATGCGGGTGTTTGCGGCTGCGCTAGTGGTGGCGTCATTGCCGCTGGCGGTATTCCCCAGCGTGCCGGTTGAAGTGTTGTTCGGTGTCGGTTTTCTGGCATCGCTGATGCAATTCTGCCTTTATCCGCTGGCGGTGGCATTTGCCAATGACCACGTCGAGGCCGAGCGTCGTGTGTCGCTGACGGCCATGCTGCTCATGACCTACGGTATCGGCGCAAGCATTGGCCCGCTGGCTGCGGGTGTGGTCATGAAGGTTTTCGGCGGCCACATGCTGTATGTGTTTGTCTGCGGCGCTGCGGCGATTCTTGTATTGCTCATCAGGCCGAAGGCTGTCACTCACCTGCACCAGGTGGAGAACGCTCCGCTGCACCACGTTGCGATGCCGGACAGTATGTCCAGTTCACCACTGGTGGTGGCGCTCGATCCGCGTGTGGATGAGCAGGTGGTCCAGGAGCAGATGCAGAATACCGTCGAGCCAGAGACTGTCGAGCCACAACCGGAGCCAGAGTCGGAGCTTGAACCGGAAGCGGTGGCTGACGTCGAGCCTGAGGTGGCGGAGGAAGTGCGCGAGGGCGAGAACGAGACCTGGAAGGCCTGAGGGCAGCAGAAGGGGGGATGCGATTGCGGCATGGCTGCCGCAATCATTGGCACATGTTCTTTGCTGTCAGAAGTCGTCGTCTTTGTCGAAGCGACGTGCTTCACGCTGTAACTGGTAGACGAATCGTTCGACCTGACGCTGCACCAGCCCGCTCATGTTGTGAAAGCGTACGCCGGCAAATGTAGTGTGAAACCTTTCTTCGAAGTGCAGATGGCGCAGCTCCACGGGAGCGGTCATGGCACCGAAGGGCAGTTTGGCGATAAAACGATCGTAGACCTGGCCCAACTGCATACGGTCGGAAACGTCGCCTTCGAAACGCAATTTGCAGCCGGTGGCAGAAATATCCAGCAGTTTGCCGGTGAGCGTCGTTTTCATGCGCTCGCCACCGATCTCGACATCAACCAGCTGAGCCAGCTTCAGGGCTGCGCGGAAGGCGTTGCGACGCTGGTGGTAGATGACTTCATCGGGCATCGGGCCGCGGTACGTACGCTGGCCATCAATCTCGAGGATTTCCATGGGCGCCGAGCTTTCCCAGGCAATGCGCACGCCGTCGTGAAAACCTTCTACGCGATAGGATTCGCCATTACCGATAAAGCGTTCGCCGTCGCGGGGGATCATCTCGTCGAGCGCCATGGTGTTGCTATCGCGGTCGACTTCCAGGAGGTAGCTCTGAAAACGCTGGGCGCGCTCATTGAAGGTAATGATCAGCGGATCATGACTCTCGACCAGCAGCCGCAGGTTTGCGGCAATTTCCAAAGGTGTGTTGAGGACCTTGGGGGGCTGCGGAGCATCGTCCGCGCTTGAGCCATTCACGTTCTTGAATCTCCAGGCAAAATACTACGGCAACGCAACAACAGGCATTCTGCCACTACGCACGACACCTTGGTACAGGAAGTTACGCCTGACTCAGAGGGCGGGGTTTTGCTCTAAGCGCAGTTGAACCGCGACTGTCGTAGAGCGTTGGCGTATCGCCGCCGTTCAGTATACGCAGCTGATGGGCAGTGCTGACCTGTTGCAACTGAATAAGACTGCCGTTCCGATCATTCAGAACCTGACATTCATTGATCAACGCGTTCAGTTCGTCGCCCGCCGTCAATAATTGCTCACCGATATCCGACTGGCTGGCCAGTTGCTGGAGACCGTCGCGATTTGCAGGCAGGCCAACACTGGCCAGCAACTGGCTGCGTTTGCGACCATGTTGGTCGAGCAGAATGACCAGCGCCTGTTTCTGCGCCAGTACCTGTTCCATATCGCCCATGTCGCGGCCATGAAGTATCACTGATTCGGCCTGCAACAGCTCAAGTAGCTGACGGCTCGAAGCAATGTCATCGGTGAACATCTGCAGCAAATTAGTGTCTTGCATCGCATGCTCTGGTTTTTAAGCGTCCAGAATATCCAGCGCGAGCCGTGGCTTAGCGTTGGGTTTCGAAATTCAACAGTTTGCTGGCAACACGGTTGCTGTCGACCTTGTAGCTACCGTCTGCGATGGCCTGCTTGAGCTCGGCGACGCGTGCACTGTTGACGGTTGGCAGATCGTTCAGCTTGTCCGTGATGTTGTGCAACTGCTGAGCCTCACTGCTCAAGGAAAACGTTTCCCCGGTGCTCTTGACGCCTGCGGTGGCAGCAGGTGCTAGTGCATCGGTTTTAATGGTTTCTTTATTGGCGCTGGCACGGTTCGTGCTAGAGACAGTTTGTGAATTGTTAAGGCGACTGAAATCTATGACCATGATTGAAAAACCTCTGGGTGTTTGGACGCTTGCCTTGTTTTCGGCCAACCCCAATTAAACTTTAGGCGGATTGTGATAAAGCTTCTCAATAGATGCTTTCCACCGTCGGACATTCTCCGCAGTCTAAAAAAAACCCACCCTTTGCGCCAGCATCAATGCATCACATGGCCACTTCCACCTGACCAGGGCCTGTGACACTGGCTTTTATCACCCGCTGTGAATTGAGGTTCTTCACCCGGATCTGTTCGTTGAAACCGCCGTCGGACATCGCTTCCCCTGGCATCCGCACCGCCAGCGTACCGGTGCGGGCGATGATCACCACCTGATCACCCTTGTGAATCATCTGCGGCTGCTCGAGTGCCACAGGAGTGACGACTTGATCGATGACCATTTGTCGGACAACCTTCTGACCGACTGCCTGATCAAGTGATGCCAGAAATCCCTGCCCCAGGCTGCTCACATCACGCTCGCGCATGGCAACGTCCTGTTCGGTCACGATGGCGTCGCGTTTGAGCGGACGCATGACCGTCACGACGTTGCGAAACAGCTGAACCTGGGCAGGTACGAACACTGTCCACGGCGAGGAGCCTTCACAGCGCACGCGCACTGTTACCCGGCCAACCGGACGCGGGCTCTCCAGGCTGGCTGTCAAATCCTTGTCGCATGTAGCCATCCGCAAACGCGGGTCCAGCTGCTTTACCTGTATGTCATGACGTCCATCAATCTGGTTGGTTGCCAAATAGTCTTCTACTGTGAACTCAAGAAACCCTTGGGTGACGCCGATAAGCTGTTCAGGCAGTGTGAAATTCTCTGCACGGACGAGGTTGCTGGCGCCACAAAGGCACAGCAGAGCGATTGCGCACAGAAGCCTGCGGGTTTCTAATGCGAAGTGTCGAGAAATTGTCGTCTTTGCGTTCATGGAATTACAAATAGCAAAGCCCGTGCCGCTTGTTGATCGAGTGCACGGGTGGCGGTCATTTTGGTTAGGGGGTTCGGCATGGCAGGTGTAATGGATTCAGTAAACCAGCGAACTCAGCTGGTGGGTCAGAATCGCCTGGAGCTGCTCTTGTTTCGTCTCGACGGCAAGCAGCTCTACGGGATTAACGTCTTCAAGGTAAAAGAAGTACTGCAATGCCCCAAACTCACCATCATGCCCAAATCGAGCAAGATCGTCCGGGGCGTCGCCAGCATTCGGGGCGGCACCATTCCGATCATGGATCTGGCAATGGCGACAGGCTCCGCCGGGATGATTTCGCTGGTTAATTCCTTCGTCATCATTACCGAGTACAACACCAAGGTTCAGGGTTTTCTGGTGCATTCCGTTGAACGCATCGTCAATATGAACTGGGAAGAGATCCATCCGCCGCCCAAGGGCACCGGGCGCGATCACTACCTGACGGCCGTGACCCGTGTCGATAATCAGTTGGTGGAAATCATCGACGTCGAGAAAATTCTTGCCGAAGTGGCACCGGTCTCCGAAGAGATTTCGGTGGGTGTTATCGATGCAGACGTCAAGCACAAGGCCGTGTCGATGCGCGTGCTGACGGTCGACGACTCTTCTGTGGCTCGCAAGCAGGTCAGTCGTTGCCTGGAAACTGTCGGGGTGGAAGTGGTAGCACTCAACGACGGTCGTCAGGCGCTGGATTACCTGCTCAAGCTGGTCGCGGAAGGCAAAAAACCGGAAGAAGAGTTTCTGATGATGATCTCCGACATTGAAATGCCGGAGATGGATGGCTATACCCTTACTGCGGCGATACGTAATGACCCGCGCATGCAGAAGATGCACATCACCTTGCACACTTCGTTGTCCGGAGTGTTCAACCAGGCGATGGTCAAGAAGGTTGGCGCTGATGACTTTCTCGCCAAATTCCGGCCTGATGACCTTGCCGCCAGGGTTGTTGCGCGGATCAATGCAGCAGAATAATCAGCTGGGGGCGTCGTCCCCGGTGATTCACATGATTTGAGAGGCGGCACCTTGTCTACGGGTAATTTGGATTTTGATCAGTTCCGGGTATTTCTGGAAAAAGCCTGTGGCATCTTGCTTGGGGAAAACAAGCAGTACCTGGTGTCCAGCCGCCTCAACAAATTGATGGAGCAGCAAGGCATCAAATCGTTGAGCGAGTTGGTCCAGCGTATCCAGACCCAGCCGCGCAGTGGTTTGCGTGAGCAGGTGGTCGATGCGATGACCACCAACGAAACCCTGTGGTTTCGCGATACCTACCCGTTTGAGGTATTGAAGAACAAGGTCCTGCCCGAGCAAATCAAGGCAAGCCCTGGTCAGCGCCTGCGCATATGGTCGGCAGCCTGTTCGTCGGGTCAGGAACCGTATTCGCTGTCGATGTCCATCGATGAGTTCGAACGCGCCAACCCGGGCCAGCTCAAGTCGGGCGCGCAGATTGTTGCAACCGATCTGTCAGGCTTGATGCTCAATAACTGCAAAACCGGCGAATACGACAGCCTGGCGATTGGTCGCGGTCTTTCACCTGATCGTCTGCAGCGTTTTTTTGACGTGAAAAGCCCGGGCCGCTGGGTGGTCAAGGCGCCGATCAAAAGCCGTGTGGAGTTCCGCTCGTTTAACCTGCTCGACAGCTACTCGGCGCTGGGCAAGTTCGACATCGTGTTCTGCCGCAACGTATTGATCTACTTCTCGGCAGAAGTGAAGAAAGACATCCTGCTGCGCATCCACGGCACGCTCAAGCCGGGCGGCTACCTGTTCCTGGGCGCCTCCGAAGCGCTCAACGGTTTGCCGGACCACTACCAGATGGTTCAGTGCAGCCCGGGGATCATCTACAAGGCCAAGTAATAACTGCTGGGTGCTGTTCATAAAGAGACCTTCGGGTCTCTTTTTTTATTCCGCGTCTCAATGTGGTATTGCTGAGGGTGTCATTTAGTCAAACCGTAAAGGAATGAGTTATGCCACACAGCAATATATCCAGCACGCCGCGCCAGCAGTTGACCGAACGCGTCTTGCAGGCCAAGGCAGCCAAGAACCTGACCTGGGCGGCGCTTGCCAATGACACCGGGTTGAGCGTGGTCTACGTCACTGCAGCGCTGCTCGGCCAGCATCCTCTACCGCAAGCGGTAGCCGAGGTGGTCGCCGAGCGTCTCGGGCTGGACAGAGACGCGGTCGCAGAACTGCAAACCATCCCGTTGCGCGGCAATGTCGAAGACGTTTCCAGTGATCCGACAATCTATCGCTTCCACGAAATGGTTCAGGTTTATGGCACCACGCTGAAGGCTTTGGTACACGAGCAGTTCGGCGACGGCATCATCAGCGCAATCAACTTCAAGCTCGACATCAAGAAAGTCGAAGATCCAGAAGGGGGTGAGCGAGCCGTGATAACCCTCGATGGAAAATTCCTGCCCTACAAGCCGTTCTGAGGACGCTGAGATGAGTGATAAAGGAAGACCGCCATTTCCACCCTTTACCCTGGAGACTGCAGTCCAGAAAGTTCGTGGCGCCGAGGATGGCTGGAATTCGCGCGACGCGGCTAAAGTCGCTTTGGCCTACACCGAAGACACCTATTGGCGTAATCGTAGCGAGTTCATCAATGGTCGCGCAGAGGCTCAGGCCTTTCTGGAGCGCAAGTGGCGCAAGGAGCTGGACTACCGCTTGATCAAGGAACTCTGGGCATTCACGGATAACCGCATTGCCGTGCGCTATGCCTATGAGTGGCACGACGACTCGGGCAACTGGTTCCGTTCCTACGGTAATGAGAACTGGGAGTTTGCCGCAAATGGCCTCATGCAACGGCGCTTTGCCTGTATCAACGATCTGCCGATTGCTGAGTCCGAGCGCAAATACCATTGGCCGCTGGGGCGGCGACCTGATGATCACCCGGGGTTGAGTGAGCTGGGCCTCTGATTGAGCTGTCTGGCGTACCGTGTACGCCGGCTTTACTGTTGGTGCCCGACTAATCGGGAAAAAGCGAAGCGTCGCCCGACGACCTTCGGGGCGACGCTCGCAATGGCGGGCTCGCTTGAAGCGACACACACCATACTGGCAAAAAAACGGCACCCACCTTGCCGCTTTACCCCTCACAGCGGAAATGCCTTGCCGCTTTTCTGGCATTGCCGCCTCCGCGTTGCCTGCAACCCTTGCAATCATTGGCTTTTGCAACATGGCACGCCGATTGCTTTGTCAGTAACAACAGAATCAGGTCAACCGGCAAAGGTTTCCCGAAATGAGCATCAGCTTCGATAAAGCGTTAGGCATACATGAAAAGGCCCTTAACTTCCGGGCTCAGCGGGCAGAGGTGTTGGCCAACAACATTTCCAACGCTGACACTCCGAATTTCAAGGCTCGCGATCTGGAGTTTTCTTCGGTGCTGGCTGCCGAAAACGACAAGGCCCAGAACGGTCATTTCGCGCTGAACAAGACCAACAGCCGTCATATCGAAGCCGAGGGCATGGGGAATGACGATGGCACGCTGATGTATCGCACGCCGTCGCAGCCTTCGCTGGACCAGAACACCGTTGACTCGCAGGTCGAGACGGCCAGTTACACCGAGAACGCCATGGGCTTCCAGGCCAGCTTCACATTGCTCAACAGCAAGTTCAAAGGGCTGGTTGCAGCCCTTCGCGGAGAGTAAATCATGTCACTAGCCAATGTGTTCAACATTGCCGGTAGCGCCATGAGTGCCCAGACCACGCGTCTGAACACCACGGCCAGTAACATCGCCAACGCCGAGACCGTGTCTTCGAGCATGGACCAGACCTACCGCGCCCGCCATCCGGTGTTTGCCACCGTGATGCAGGGTCAGCAATCGACAGGTGGTTCGCTGTTCCAGGATCAGGGTGAAGCGGGGCAGGGTGTTCAGGTCAACGGCATTATCGAAGACAGTTCCAACCTCGAAGCGCGCTACGAGCCCAATCATCCTTCTGCCGACAAGGACGGGTATGTCTATTACCCCAACGTCAATGTCGTGGAAGAAATGGCCGACATGATCTCCGCCAGCCGGTCTTTCCAGACCAACGCCGAAATCATGAACACCGCTAAATCCATGATGCAGAAGGTTCTGACCCTCGGTCAGTGATAGAAGGCGAACGTTATGGCCGTTGATAGCACCTCATCAAACAGCGTTTCATCGACATTTTTGAACACGCTGCAAAACCCGACACCTACCGCGACCAACTCGACCGGTACGCTGGGCAAGGATTCTTTTCTGCAACTGCTGGTTACGCAGATGAAGAACCAGAACCCGCTGGACCCACAGGACAATACCCAGTTCGTGGCTCAGCTGGCCCAGTTCAGCAGCCTTGAAAGCATGCAGAACCTGACCAAGACGGTTGACACGATTGCCGGCAGTTACAAGTCGTCCCAGGCCTTACAGGCGTCGTCGCTGGTGGGCCGTTCGGTGATCATCGATTCGGGCAGCACTTCTGTCGATACGAGCAAGGGCCTGACCGGCTCGATCGTGGTTCCGGGCGCCAGCTCGGTGACAACGGTCAAGGTTTACGACGCGCAATCCAATCTGGTCGACAGCGTCGATCTTGGGGCGCAAAAAGCCGGCACTACCAGCTTTGCCTGGGACGGTACGGATTCAAGTGGTACAGCACTTCCATCGGGCACTTACAGCTTCAAGGCCGAGGGCTCGATCGACGGCAAGAACACGCAACTTTCGACTTATCTGCCCGCCACGGTTCACAGCGTCACGCTGGGTGTCAACGGTGCTGAAACAACGCTTAACCTGGCCAGCGGCAGTGTTGCCCTGTCCAAAGTTCAAACCATCGGATTGTAGAGCCGCTACGGCGCAGGAGTGAAACATGTCTTTCAATATCGGCCTTAGTGGGCTCTATGCTGCAAACAAAAGTCTCGACGTTACCGGCAACAACATTGCCAACGTAGCGACTACCGGTTTCAAATCATCGCGTACCGAGTTCGCTGACCAATACGCTCAGTCGATCCGTGGCACGTCGGGCAAGAGCAGTGTCGGCAGCGGTGTTACCACTGCAGCGGTTTCCCAGCAGTTCTCGCAGGGCAGCCTGACCACCGGTACTGCCAACAGCCTGGACCTGGCCATCAACGGCGACGGCTTCTTCATGCTCAGCAATAACGGCGAGAAGCTTTTCACCCGTGCCGGTGCATTTCACACCGACAAGGAAGGCTACGTCGTCAACAGCAGCGGCATGAAGTTGCAGGGTTACAACGTGGACGCCAGTGGTTCGGTGGTAACCGGTGCGCTCAGCGATCTGCGTGTGGACTCGTCCAACCTGGAGCCCAAGGCCACGACCACCATCACCAACTCGGCCAACCTGAACTCGACGACTCCCATGCCGTCCGTTGCGACTTTCGATGCCACTGACACCAAGACCTACAACACCAAATACAGCACGCCTACTTACGACACCCAAGGCAATGCTCATACCTTGGATCAGTATTTCGTCAAGACCGGCACCAACACCTGGTCGATGTATTCCCTGATGGACGGGCGCAGCATTTCCAACCCGGCCAGCACCACGCCGGACAAGAACAACCTGACGTTCAACTCTGCGGGTAATCTGGTCACTGCTGCGCCGGGCACTGTCCCCAGCGACAGCGCCAACATCAAGTTCAATGCCGACGGTACGTTCGCCGTCAACAACTGGGTGCCTGGTGTACAGATCGGTACTGGCAGTTCGGCAACCTGGGCCGCAAACGGGGCAACCGGCGCAGCTTCCATCAAACTGAACATGTCCGACATTACCCAGACTGCTTCGGTTTCTGGTCTGCTCAAGCAGGATCAGGATGGCTACGCCACGGGTCAGCTCAGCGCGATGAACGTTGATTCGACCGGCAACCTGTTTGCAACCTACACCAACGGCAAGTCTCAGGTGATCGGCCAGACGTCGCTGACCAGCTTCGCCAACGTGCAAGGCCTGGCGCAGGCCGGTGGCACCAACTGGCGCGAAACGTTCTCTTCCGGTGTACCGGTAAGTGGCGCTCCGCAGTCCGGTACCCTGGGCTACATCACGGGTCAGGCGCTGGAAGAGTCCAACGTCGACCTGACCGTGGAACTGGTTAACCTGATCAAGGCGCAGAGCAACTATCAGGCTAACGCCAAGACTATCTCCACACAAAGCACCATCATGCAGACCACTATTCAGATGACGTAATCCACGTCATAGCGGTCGGTATTGAAAACCCCTGTAAAAAGGGGTTTTTTTATGCGCGGTCATTAATGAATCCGTCAAGTTCTGACCGTGTTTAAAGTTACGGATGGGTCGTTCAACCTACTTGGAAATGTCCTACGCACGATGGTGTGAGAATAAAGCTCCTCTATAAAATGCCTTTGTGGCAAGGGAGTACTCATGTCATTCAATACAGCGATCAGTGGTATTCACGCTGCCAACAAGAGACTGGAGGTAGCAGGCAACAATATCGCCAACGTAGGCACCCTCGGTTTCAAATCCTCTCGTGCGCAATTCTCGGCCTTGTATTCGTCCGCGCAGCTCGGCAATGGAAACAATGCCGTGGGCGATGGTGTGCGACTGGCTGCGGTGCAGCAGAACTTCAATCAGGGTGAAACGGTGATCAGTTCCGGCAATGCGCTGGACATGCGCATTCAGGGTAACGGCTTCTTTGTGGTGAGTGATCAGGGCTCTCTGGCCTATACGCGAGCCGGCGCTTTCCTCAAGGATGCCGCCAATTTTGTGGTCGACAGCGATGGCGGCCGCTTGCAAGGCTATGCGGCGAATGACAAGGGCGAAATAATCAGTGGCATTCGCACGGACTTGCAGATCGACACGTCCAACGTCGCAGCCAGGGCCACGACCAGAGTGTCCGAAAATATCAATCTGGATTCGTCGCTGCCCTCGCTCTCCCGCTTGCCGGTTTTTGATCCTGCCAACCCGGCGACCTACACTCGGGTTGCCGGCCGTACCATTCAGGACGTGGGGATTGTTCCTGTGCAGGCGGCTGATCACGAGCTCAAGCAGTACTTCGTCAAGACCGAAGATAACCAGTGGACGATGCATGTGTTGGTGGATGGGCGCAACCCGCTGGACCCTGACAGTGTGACGCCGCTGCAAGTACGCGTTGAGCTCAAACCCGATGGCTCTCTGTCGTACAGCGATAATAACCAGCACATTCGTAAAATCTCGGACACTGAGTTTGCGTTGCAGGACTGGGTGCCTGCCAGGCAAGTCAATGGCGTGTGGATGGCAAGCGGTTCTCTCAATGGCGGCACTGTTTCGTTGCCGCTGGAAGAGGCTGGAGTAAGCGTTCTCGACCCCACCGATTCGGTCATGAGTCGTTCGGTTCCGGACTTCGATGCCTCTGATCTGAACACTTACAGCAGGATGTTCGGCAATCAGATTTTTGACAGTCAGGGCAACATGCACGAGCTGAAACAATACTTCGTGAAAGACGGCACCAACAGCTGGCGGATGCACGTACTGATTGATGATCGAAACCCGCAACAACCCGAATCAAAAGCGCCGCTTACGGCCAACATCGTGTTCGATACCCATGGTTCGGTCGTGTCGCTGACCGGCAGCACTGGTCTGGACAGCAGCAAAGGCAACCTGCTGCAGCTTAAGGGCTGGTCGCCGGCGATGGTGGCGAGCCCCGGTACCGAGCGCGAGCATTGGGCCCCCAACGGGGCGGCTGGCAGCGCCAACGGCATGACCATCGACTTTACCAATCTGCTTCAGCACAACGCCGCCAGCTCGCGCTCGTCTGCCTACGTCGACGGTCATTCGGCAGGGGAACTCAAGAGCCTGGACGTCGGGCGCGACGGCATCTTGCGCGCGGGTTTCACCAACGGCATGAACAAGGATATAGGCCAGGTGATGCTCGCCAGTTTCGCCAACCCTCACGGTTTGCAGCCGCGCAGCGACACACGCTGGGCGGCAACTGCAGATTCCGGAGTGGCCGACTACGACGTGCCGGGCATCGGCACGCTGGGCAGCATCATCAGTGGCGGGCTGGAGGGGTCGAACGTCGTGCTGGCGGATGAGCTGATCGCCCTGATTCAGGCGCAGACGGCCTATCAGGCCAACTCGAAGGCGATATCCACAGAGGTCACGCTGATGCAGACGCTGATTCAATCGACTTGATCAGATCGAACAGTCGGCCTTGATGAAGTGGCCTTTCAGTCGTTTCCAGCCTGGCCCGGGGCTGCTCTGGGCACAGACGATGCGGCTGTCGCCCTGCCATTTGTAGTAATGCGCGGGGGCGGCCTGGGCGAGCAGCGCCAGGGCCATCAGGCTGGCAGCTGCAGTGCCGACGAAGCACCCACGAAAAGACATGGCGATTTACCGATGAGGTCTGTAATGACTGCCAGATTATCACTGTCGTCCGGGTCGTCGATGCGTGTGTGCGAAGTTTTTTTGGCGTTGTATCGGCTTCGGCGAAGGAGGGGCGGCAGTCCGCCGCCGCTATTGGCTGGCGCTTTGCCTCGACCTGTATCTAGGGTGCCCGTTTTTGCTGACTAATCAAGCATTTGTATCGACCCTGACAAGTTGGTCCCAAAATTGCTTTAACCCTTTCAGAACAGCTACAGGCGGCAAGCGTCTGTCGGAGGAGGAAGACTGTGGACAAGTTGCTTTACGTCGCCATGAGCGGTGCATCTGAAAACGCGATTGCGCAGAAGGCTCACGCCAACAACCTGGCAAACGTCTCGACCAACGGTTTCATGCGTGACCTTGAACAGGCCCGCTCGATGCCGGTGTTTGGCGAGGTCATGCCTTCCCGTGCCTATGCCATGAGCGAACGCCCTGGCACTGATTTCTCCGCTGGCGCTATGGTGCAGACCGGTCGTGAACTGGACATCGCCGTCAAGGGTGATGGCTGGATCGCAGTACAGACGCCCGACGGTGGTGAAGCGTACACCCGCAGTTCCGGCATGAACATCGATGCGCTGGGCGTGTTGCGCGACGGCAGCGGTTTGCCGGTAATGGGCAATGGTGGTCCGATCGCCGTGCCGCCTCAGCAGCAGATCGAGATCGGCTCCGACGGCACCATCAGCATCCGTTCGCTGGGCGAGAGCCCGCAGGTGATGGCCCAGGTTGACCGCATCAAGCTGGTGAAGCCCGACCTCAAGACCATGGAAAAAGGCCCTGACGGCCTGATTCACACCAAGACCGGTCGGCCTGCCGATGCAGATGCCACGGTTCAGGTCGAGTCCGGTTTTCTGCAGGCGAGCAACGTCAATGCGGTCGAGGAAATGACCTCGGTACTGGCCTTGTCCCGTCAATTCGAATTGCACGTCAAGATGATGAAGACCGCTGAAGAAGACGATCAGTCTATGGCGCGCGTCTTGCAACTTGGCTAATCAATGACAGCTTGCGCCGACAAACCGGCGCTTGAGGAGAACACACATGCTTCCTGCACTATACGTCGCCAAAACCGGCCTGGCCGCTCAGGACACCAACCTGACCACGATCTCCAACAACCTGGCGAACGTTTCGACCACAGGTTTCAAAAGTGATCGCGCCGAGTTCCAGGACCTGCTGTACCAGATCAAGCGTCAGCCAGGCGCTCAGTCCACTCAGGACAGCGAACTGCCGTCCGGCCTGCAACTGGGTACCGGTGTGCGCATTGTCGGCACGCAAAAGAACTTCACGGCAGGCAGCCTGCAGACCACCAACAACCCGCTGGACCTGGCGGTCAACGGTCGCGGCTTCTTTCAAGTGACTCAGCCGGATGGCACCGTGGCCTATAGCCGCGACGGTACCTTCCACCTTGACGCCAACGGCCAGATCGTGACCGCCAACGGTTATGCCCTCGAGCCTGCGATCGTCGTACCACAGGCTGCACAGACCTTCACGGTCGGCCAGGACGGTACGGTTTCGGTCACGCTGGCGGGTGCAACCGCAACGCCGCAGATCATCGGCAACATTCAGACTGCCGACTTCATCAACCCGGCCGGCCTGCAGGCCATCGGTGGCAACCTGTACCTTGAAACCGGTTCGAGCGGCGCGCCGCAGATCGGCACGCCGGGCCTCAACGGCCTGGGCCCGACCCTGCAGAACACCCTGGAAAACTCGAACGTCAGCACGGTAGAGGAGCTGGTCAACATGATCACCACCCAACGCGCTTACGAGATGAACTCCAAAGTGATCTCCACCGCTGACCAGATGCTGCAAAACCTGACTCAGAACCTTTAAGGCACTGATGTTGTTGCCAGGAAAACTGCTCAATCCGACAGGGCGCCTGATAAGCGCCTGCTACACCGCGAGGTTTCAAGTGTCATGAACCGCCTTAGTGTTCCGCGTCTTTCAGTGTTGATCGCTTCATTGTGCGGGATCACCCTGCTGTCCGGCTGTGTTGCGCCGACGGCAAAGCCCAATGACCCTTACTACGCTCCGGTGTTGCCGCGTACGCCCATGTCGGCTGCTTCGAACAATGGCGCCATCTATCAGGCCGGTTTCGAGCAGAACCTGTACGGCGACCGCAAAGCGTTCCGTGTCGGCGACATCATCACCATCACGCTTTCCGAGCGTATGGCGGCGAGCAAGGCGGCGACATCCGCCATGTCCAAGAACAGCAACAACAGTATCGGCCTGACCTCGCTGTTCGGTTCGGGGCTGACTACCAACAATCCGATTGGCGGCAATGACCTCAGTTTGAACGCCGGTTACAACGGCGCCCGGACGACCAAAGGTGACGGCAAGGCCGCGCAGAGCAACAGCCTGACCGGTTCGGTCACCGTGACGGTTGCGGATGTGCTGCCCAACGGCATCCTGTCTGTGCGTGGCGAGAAGTGGATGACCCTCAACACCGGTGATGAACTGGTACGGATCGCCGGGCTTATTCGCGCCGATGACATTGCAACCGACAACACTGTTTCTTCTACCCGTATTGCCGATGCACGCATCACCTATTCGGGGACCGGAGCCTTTGCCGACACCAGCCAGCCAGGCTGGTTCGACCGGTTCTTCCTCAGCCCGTTGTTCCCTTTCTGATAGCGGGATAGACATGATCAAGCTCAAGCAACTGATAGCGGCGACCTTGTTGTTGTCCACAGCGTTCGGCGTTCAGGCCGAGCGCCTGAAGGACATCGCAAGCATCTCCGGCGTACGGGCCAACCAGTTGATCGGTTACGGTCTGGTCGTGGGTCTCAATGGTACAGGTGACCAGACCACCCAGACCCCGTTCACCCTGCAGACCTTCAACAACATGCTGTCGCAATTCGGCATCAAGGTGCCGGCCGGTTCCGGCACCGTACAGCTCAAAAACGTCGCGGCGGTGGCTGTTTATGCAGACCTCCCGGCGTTTGCCAAGCCGGGTCAGACGGTCGATATCACCGTGTCCTCGATCGGTAACTCCAAGAGCCTGCGTGGCGGTGCGTTGTTGATGACGCCTATGAAAGGTGTCGACGGCAACGTCTACGCCATCGCTCAGGGCAACCTGGTCGTGGGTGGTTTCGATGCGGAAGGTCGTGACGGTTCGAAAATCACTGTAAATGTCCCGTCTTCGGGGCGCATTCCAGGTGGTGCGTCGGTAGAGCGCTCGGTGCCGAGCGGCTTCAATCAGGGCAATACCCTGACCCTCAACCTGAATCGTTCCGACTTCACCACGGCCAAGCGGGTTGTGGACAAGATCAACGACTTGCTCGGCCCTGGCGTCGCCCAGGCGCTGGACGGTGGCTCGGTGCGTGTAACCGCGCCGCTTGATCCGGGTCAGCGTGTCGATTACCTGTCGATTCTGGAGAACCTGGAAGTCGATCCGGGTCAGACCGCTGCAAAGGTCATCATCAATTCCCGGACCGGCACCATCGTCATCGGCCAGAACGTCAAGGTTTCGCCTGCCGCTGTGACGCACGGCAGCCTGACCGTGACCATTACCGAAGACCCGATCGTCAGCCAGCCGGGCGCGCTGTCCGGTGGCCAGACCGCGGTAGTGCCCCGTTCGCGGGTTAATGCCCAGCAGGAGCTGCACCCGATGTTCAAGTTCGGTCCAGGCACCACGCTGGATGAGATCGTCCGTGCGGTCAATCAGGTGGGTGCTGCGCCCGGTGACCTGATGGCCATTCTCGAAGCCCTGAAACAGGCCGGCGCACTGCAAGCCGACCTGATCGTTATCTGAGGACTTGCGCATGGATATGCCAAAGGGCGGAATTTCATCAGCGGTCGACTCCGGTGCCTACACCGACGTCAACCGTCTGGCGGCTTTGAAGCATGGCGACAAGGACAGCGTGGAAAACCAGAAAAAGGTGGCCCGCGAGTTCGAATCGCTGTTCGTCAGCCAGATGCTCAAGGCCATGCGCTCGGCCAACGAAGTGCTGGCCAAGGACAACCCGATGAACACCGCGGCGACGCGGCAGTATCAGGACATGTATGACCAGCAATTGGCAGTCACGCTGTCTACCCGTGGTAACGGTATCGGCCTGCAGGACGTCCTGATGCGCCAGTTGTCGAAAGACAAGGGCATCCAGCACGCGGCTCCAACCGATGCGGCCAGGCCTGCGACCGCCACTGACGCGGCGCCTGCCAAGACCGGTCTGGCGACCAGTGTCTACCAGCGTCCGCTGTGGGCCACGCGTTCGGCGGCGGCCGACCAGGCAGCTGCAGCGGCTTCGGCGTCCGGCGAAGGCCGCAACGACATGGCCATGCTCAATGCCCGTCGCCTGTCCTTGCCGAGCAAGCTCACCGACCGCCTGCTGGCAGGCATCGTGCCGTCGGCCACCGCAGTGGTGACCAACAGTCCTGTGCCGGCTCGCGCTGCTCCGGGGATCGCTGGCAAGAACGGCGACTGGACACTCGACCCGAACCTGGCGCCTGCGCCGGAATACGTGCGCACGATGGCCCAGCCGCCGCTGGCCCCGGCCAAGCGCGCGTTCAGCAACGCCGATCAGTTCGTCGAGACCATGCTGCCGCTGGCCAAGGAAGCCGCAGCGCGTATCGGTGTAGACCCGGTCATGCTGGTGGCTCAGGCCGCGCTGGAAACCGGCTGGGGCAAGTCGATCATGCGTCAGCAGGACGGCAGCAGCAGTCATAACCTGTTCGGCATCAAGGCCGCCGGTAGCTGGAAGGGCGCCGAGGCGCGCGCTATCACCAGTGAGTTCCGCGACGGCAAAATGGTCAAGGAAACGGCAGATTTCCGCTCCTATGGTTCGTACGCTGACAGCTTCCATGATCTGGTCAGCCTGCTGCAGAACAACAATCGATATAAAGAAGTGGTCAACTCGGCCGATAAACCGGAACAGTTTGTAAAAGAATTGCAGAAGGCCGGTTACGCCACCGACCCGGACTATGCCAGCAAGATTTCGCAGATTGCGAAGCAGATGAAGAGTTACCAGACATACGCCGCTGCAACGGGCTCTTCCACGACTTTATAAGGTTTTAATCATGTCGCTGATTTCAATTGGGCTTTCAGGTATCAACGCCAGTAGTGCTGCGATCAACACCATCGGTAACAACACGGCCAACGTGGACACCGCTGGTTACTCGCGTCAGCAAGTGCTGAGTACGGCGTCGGCACAGATTGCCCTTGGTCAGGGTGTCGGCTATCTCGGCACCGGCACAACGTTGTCCGACGTGCGTCGCATCTACAACAGCTACCTGGACACTCAGTTGCAATCGAGCACCGCCCTTAGCGCGGATGCAGTCGCCTATTCCGGTCAGGCAGGCAAGACCGATACGCTGCTGTCCGACAATGCGACGGGTATTTCCGTCCAGCTGGCGGATTTCTTTACCAAGATGCAGGGTATTGCCACCAGCGCCACGCAGTCGGCGGAACGTTCTTCGTTCCTGACCCAGGCCAGCGCGCTGAGCGCACGCTTCAATTCGGTCTCTTCGCAGTTGTCCACGCAGAATGACAACGTCAATTCCCAGCTCAATACCTACACCAAGCAGGTCAATGAGCTGACCACCACGCTGGCGAGCCTGAACAAGCAGATTACTCAGGCGTCGGCGGGCCACGCCACGCCAAACACACTGCTCGACTCGCGCAGCGAAGCGGTTCGCCAACTCAACGAGCTGGTGGGTGTGAAGGTGGTCGAGAACAACGGTAACTACGACATCTATACCGGCACCGGGCAATCTCTGGTCAGCGGTGGTACCTCCTACAAGATGTCGGCCACCCCGAGCCCGTCCGATCCGTTGCAATACAACGTGCAGATCGCCTACGGCCAGACTCAGACCGACGTCACCTCAGTCCTCACCGGCGGTTCGATCGGCGGGCTGCTGCGTTATCGCTCCGAAGTGCTGGTGCCTGCGGCCAATGAACTGGGCCGTACTGCGATGGTGCTGTCGGATCAGGTCAACAGCCAGCTGAACCAGGGTATCGACAGCAAGGGTAATTTTGGTTCGAGCCTATATTCCAGCATCAACAGCGCTGATGCCATCACCCAGCGCAGCATCGGCAAAACCACCAACAGCGGTGGTTCCGGCAATCTGAACGTCACCATCGGTGATGCCAGCAAGCTGACCGCCGATGATTACGAAGTAACGTTCAGTGATGCTTCCAATTTCACGATCCGTCGCCTGCCCAACGGCGAGAGCGTGGGCGCCGGTGCGTTGAGTGACAACCCGCCAAAGCAGTTCGACGGTTTCAGCGTCAGCCTCAACGGCAACAATCTGGCCGCGGGTGACAGTTTCAAGCTCACACCGACACGCACTGGCGCCTCGGGCATCTCGGTGGTCCTGACCGATGCCAAGGACATTGCAGCCGCAGCGCCACTGACGGCGACGGCGGGCAGCAGTAACTCCGGCACGGGTGGTTTCACCCAGCCGGTGCTGAACACCAAATCAAATATCTACAGCAGCACGCAGACTGCCGACTTGCGCAATGCGCTCAAAGATTCCGCCCCCATGAAACTGGTGATGGGTGCCGTCAGCAGTACCGGCGTGCAGACTTATAGCCTGATTAACGCCAGTGGCGGCGCAGTGCTTGACCAGAATGGCAACGCGGTGGGCGGTTCGATCATTCAGGGTCAGGCCAACACGGTGAAGTTGAACGTCGGCTACACCGACACTACGACAACACCGAGCAGCAAGACCGCCTTCGAATTGCAAATGACGATTTCCGGATCGCCGGTTGCCAACGATACCTTCAGCATCGGCATGACGGGGGGGGGTTCGTCCGACAACCGCAACGCGCTAGCTGTAGTAGGGCTGCAGACGGCCAAGACCGTCGGCGTGAGCAACGGTGGCGTGGGTAGCAGCCTTTCGGGTTCGTACGCCAACCTGGTTTCGGTGGTGGGCACTCTGGCGAGCCAAGGCAAGAACGATGTCACGGCCACTGCTGCCGTTGTCGGTCAGGCCAAGGCATCACGTGATTCGGTCTCGGGTGTATCGCTCGACGAAGAAGCCTCCAACCTGATCAAGTATCAGCAGTACTACA
Source organism: Pseudomonas tremae (assembly GCF_001401155.1). Taxonomy (GTDB): domain Bacteria; phylum Pseudomonadota; class Gammaproteobacteria; order Pseudomonadales; family Pseudomonadaceae; genus Aquipseudomonas; species Aquipseudomonas tremae. The sequence goes on along the minus strand of NZ_LJRO01000206.1, from coordinate 81,751 downwards.
CGGCCTCGTCGCAGATCATCAAGGCGGCACAAACCATTTTCAGCACGCTGATTAACAGCCTTTAAGGAATCGTGAGCCATGCGTATCTCGACTACCCAGTTTTACGAAGCCACGAACGCTAATTATCAGCGTAACTATTCGAACCTCAGCAAGACCGGCGAAGAGGTTTCCAGCGGCATCAAGCTTAATACGGCAGGCGACGACCCGGTCGGCGCAGCCCGTGTTCTGCAACTGGCTCAGCAGAACTCCATGCTGAACCAGTACGAAGGCAATATCGGCACGATCAATACCAACGTGGTGACCACTGAAACCACGCTGAGCAGCATTATCGACACGATGCAGGCTGCCCGCGATGAAATCGTATCGGCTGCCAACGGCGCCTACACTGACTCCGATCGTCTCGCCAAAGCCGCGGCGCTCAAGCAGTATCAGGGCCAGATTCTGGGCTTGATGAACAGCCAGGACCCTAACGGCAAGTACATATTTGCCGGGTCGAAGGCCTCGACGCCGCCGTATTCCCAGAACGCCGACGGTTCATACAGTTACAAGGGCGACCAGACCAGCATCAATCTGGCGGTGGGCGATGGTCTGGTAATGGCCAGCAACACGACGGGTTTCGACGCGTTCGAGCAGGCGGTCAACACCACTCGCACGTCCTCGACACTGATGTCCCCGGCAACCGATGATGGCAAGGTCAGCCTCAGCGGTGGCCTGGTGACGTCTACCTCGGTCTACAACTCGAGTTATCAGGGCGGCGAACCCTACACGATGACGTTCCTGAGCGGCACGCAATTCAAGATCACCGATGCCACTGGCACCGATGTGACCACGGATACGTCGTCCGGAGGCAAGTTCAGCAATGGCTCGTTCGATGCTCAGTCGTTTACCTTCCGGGGTGTGGAACTGAGCCTCAACATCAACCTGCCTGCTGCAGACAGAGCTTCGCAAGCCACAGCCGATGCCGCGCTGACCAACCGCAGTTATCAACTGGCTTCGACGCCAGACAGCGTTTCCACGTCGCGCAGTGCCGGTAATACATCGACCGCTACCGTCAGCAGCTCGAATGTCGGTAATACGGCTGCCGACCGTACCGCGTTCAACAATACGTTCCCGACCGAAGGCGCGATTCTCAAGTTCACCAGCCCGACCGCTTACGATTTGTACGCAGCGCCACTGACCAGCAACAGCAAGCCGGTATCCAGCGGCACTATGACTGGGTCGACGGCCAATGCTTCCGGGGTCAACTTCAACCTGAGCGGCACGCCTGCGGCTGGCGATCAGTTCGTCGTCGAGTCCGGTACCCACCAGACCGAAAACATACTGAATACACTGACAGCGGCCATCAAGGCGCTGTCAACGCCCACCGACGGCAATCTGGTAGCTTCCCAGAAACTGACTGCGTCGCTGAATACCGCGCTGGGCAACATGAGCAGCAGTATCGAACAGGCATCCACGGCGCGTTCCGCTGGCGGTGCGCGTCAGCTTGCGGCAATTGCTCAGGGCGTGACCAACGATCTGCTCAAGGGCAACAACACCACGGAGCAGGGCTCTTACGTCAACGCCGACATCGTCGAGGCAACTACCCGGTTGACGCTGCAGAAGACCATGCTGGATGCTTCCCAGCAGGTGTTTACCATGCTATCCAAGTTGAACCTGTTCAGTCAGCTTTGAACCCTGACGTGAGCATCCGCCGTCTTTTTTCAGCGGTAAGGGGAGCCATTCGACCTGTTGGTTTCCCGCCGCTCGCGAGTCTGTAATAGTGAATTCAGCCCCTCTCGTCAGTGTCGTCATCCCCGCCCTCAACCCACGCTTTTTCCGTGCTGCGCTGCAAAGTGCTCTGGATCAGGTGTACGACAATATCGAAATCATCGTCTGCGACGATTGCCTTACCGACGAGATAAAAACGATTTTTGACGAGCTGGTGCCTTCCGGCAACGAGCGAGCGCGCTACGTAGGCAATCCTCGGCGTCTGGGTTTTCAGGGCAACTTGCTCAAGTGTCTGGAAGAGGCTGACGGCGAATACATCAAGTTTCTCTGCGACGATGACCGCCTCTACACCTACTGCGTCGCGCATCAGGCGCAGACCCTCGACACCTATCCGGATGTGCAGCTTGTCGTCAGCAAACGCCATCTGGTGGATGTGGATGATTATGTACTGCCGGCGCGCATGGAAAACGTCGGTCTTGTACCGTACGACGCCGTGTTCAAGGGTGAGGACATGCTGGCGATCTTCGAGCGTACGTCACGCAATTATCTCGGCGGTTTCAGCGGTGCGCTGATGCGTAGTGCCGATGTCCTGGAGTATCTGCCGTCCCTTGCGGTGCCGGGGCAGGGCTTTGTCGCACTGCTGGATTTCACGCTTTTCATCTGCTTGCTGCGTCGCGGCAATCTTGTGGTGCTTAACGCTATCGAGAGCACCGAGCGGCTTCATCCCGGTCGCCTCAGCAGTCAGACGGATATGCTTCAAAAAGCCACCACCGAATGGGATTGGCTGAATGAAATGCTCAAGGCGCGCAGCGGGGAAGACGCACCTGCCCAGGGCTGGGCGCGTTTCCTGCCATTGCGCAGAGCGCACGAAGTGCCGCGCGAGTGGGATGAAGTTGGCCTCTACGGGGTAATGGCCGGTCGACAGGGCATCATGATGAGCCGCGTCGGCAGCAACAGCGACAGTTATGCCGAGCTGTACGCGGAGTGGCTGTCCTGCCGACGCTTTTCGGTTCCGCAAAAAAAGCTGCTGGAACGACGCATTGGCAGTTGGGCCTGGCAGCCGCGGATTGTCCCGGTGATCATCGACCCTGACGGTGATGCCGAAGGTCTTGACATCACGCTGAGTAGCATTGCCGAGCAGGATTACGCTGCCGATTCGGTGGTGGTATTGACCAACGCTGACGTTGACGACCCTCAGGTATTGCGTTTTTCCTTACAGCGCGATTGGGCTCGGCAGTTGAACGAAGTACTGCCGCTGCTGGACAGCGCCGACTGGGTTTACCTGCTTCGCGCTGGCGACCGATTGACCCAGCCCGCGCTGCTGGTGCTGGCCGAGCGTATCGCCCAGACTTCTGGCTTGTTGTGTATCTACAGTGATGAAGGGGCTCTGGTCGAAGACGAATCCAGAGAGCCTATTTTCAAGCCTGGTTTCAATCTGGACCTGCTGCGTGCCTACCCTTATGTGGGGCGCACGCTGGCGTTCGAACGCCGCAACCTGCTGGACATGGGCGGTTTTGATTCGGCCCACGCGGAGCTGGCACCCCATGACGTCATCTGGCGCCTGGTCGAGGGTGTAGGGCCACAGACCATCGAGCATATCGCCGAGGTGCAGGTCGAGTCCCGCCTGGCGTTTGCCGACTGGCTGTCATTGCCCTGTGTCGCTGAACACAACGAATCGGTAGTGGCCGCCCATCTGACGCGTATCGGCAGGGATCATCTGATTCACCATGACCATTTGCCGTTGCTGAACCGCATCGAGTACGTGCATCCGTCACTGCCGCTGGTGTCAGTCATCATTACTGCCAAGGACCAGTTGGGCGCTTTGGAGCGCTGCGTAGATAGCCTGCTCAGTAATACGACCTACCCGAACTACGAAGTATTGGTCGTCGATAATGCCAGTGAAGGCGCCGATGCTCGCGAGTGGTTTGCGGCGATGAGCCTGCTAGGCACCGACAAACTGCGGATTTTTTCGTTGCCTGAAACAGGCAGCGAAGCATTCGCTCAGAACCATGCTGCCCGTCAGGCGCGTGGCGATTATCTGTTGATGCTCAGTCCGCATGCCATGATTCATCAGGCTGACTGGCTGCAAGGGCTGCTCAATCACGCTCAGCGCCCTGAGGTCGGAATCGTCGGCCCACGTATTCTCAACCCGCAGGGCACTGTTCTGTATGCGGGCATGGTAATGGGCATGGACGGCCTGGCTGGTCGGCCCTTCATCAATTTCCCGGCAGGGGCGAGCGGCTACATGCAGCGCCTGCAATTGACGCAGAACTGGAGTGCGGTCAGCGGCAATTGCCTGATGGTGCGCAAGGAAGTGTTCGACAGCGCGGGAGAAATGGACGCCGCGACCTTCACGCAGGGGCTGCAGGATCTGGACCTGTGCATGCGCGTCGGTCGTGAGGGTTACCTGATTGTCGGCACCCCCGATTCGTCAATGGTGCTGGCCGAGCCCGGTGCCGCAGAGCGTAACGAGACCTTGCGCAAGGCGCTCGATAACGAACAAAAGGCATTCTTCCAGAAATGGCTGCCGAAGATGGCCAGGGATCAGGCGTACAACACCAACCTGTACCTCAACGAAACGCTGTCGTTTACCCTTGATCCCGGCCTGCTGGTCGGCTGGGACCCGTTCTGCAGCCGTCATCTGCCTTCTATCCTCGGCATGGCGGTCAACTCGTCGGCGGTCGGTCATTACCGGGTCAGCCAGCCATTGCTTGAATTGATCAGTGCCGGGCGGGTGGTTGGCCGCATGACCTACGAGACGGCATCGCCAGTCGAGATAGAGCGTCAGTCGCCAGATGTCATCGTGTTTCAGGGGCGCTACACCGAAGCCAAGGTCCCGGACATCGAGCTGGCCAAGAACTATTCCAATGCGATGCGTATATTCGAGCTCGATGATTACATCGCCGATGTTCCGGAGCGAAACGAGCACAAGCGCAACATGCCCGACAACATTGGCGCCATGCTGCGCAAGGGCATCGGCCTGTGCGACCGGGTAGTGGTGTCGACTCACCCGTTGGCCGAGGTACTGTCGAGCATGCACAGCGATATTCGCGTAGTGCCGAACATGCTGGCGACCCATCTGTGGAACAACCTGAGAAGCAAGCGTCGCAGTTCCGACAAGCCACGCATCGGCTGGGGCGGCGGCACCAGCCATCGCGGCGATCTGGAACTGATCGTGGACGTCGTGCGTGAACTGGCTGATGAGGTCGAGTGGGTGTTTTTCGGCATGTGTCCGGATCTGCTCAAACCTTACATTCATGAGTTTCACTCGGCGGTCAGCCTGAAGACTTACCCAGCCAAACTGGCCAGCCTGAACCTTGACCTGGCACTGGCGCCGCTGGAATTTCATATCTTCAATGACTGTAAAAGCAACCTGCGGTTGCTGGAATACGGCGCCTGCGGCTACCCGGTCATCTGTTCAGACACCGAGGCGTATCGCGGCCATCTGCCAGCCACCCGCGTGTACACCAACAGCTCTGAAGAATGGTTGCAGGCAATTCGCATGCACTTGTCCGACCCCAGCGCCAGTTACCGCATGGGCGACGAACTGCGCGAGACGGTGCTGCGTGATTTCATGCTGCGCGGAGAAAACCTGCAGTATTGGGCCAACGGCTGGCTGCCGGACTAATCTGATTCGTTGGACAGGCCTCAGCGGCTCGCCCGCCGAGGCCGAACGCTATGCTCTTGCTTCAACGCCCGCTGCGGGTTGAAGGCGCAATCGATTCGCTATAAGGAAAGACCATGCAAAGCCATTCGGGAAATGAACACACCGCTCTGAATCAGCGTCTTACCCTGCTGCTATTGGCCAAGGAGCAACCTGACTTCCTGCGTCGTGCCTTGAAGTACTACAGCGCCTTTGCGTGCAACGTGGTGGTGGTCGATGCGTCGGCTGAGCCTGATGCGGAAATCGCCGGCAATTCCAGCGTGCATTACGTGCAAAGCGCCGAATTGGCAAATGCCAGCCTCAGTGCAAGGATCGCCGAAGGCCTCAAGCAGATAACTACGCCGTTCGTGGTGCAGGCCCCGGTTGACAGTTTTCTACTGCCTGACGCGTTGATCTCAGCGTTGAGCTTTCTTGAAAGCAACCAGACTTATGGCGCTTGTCAGGGCTACAGCCTGAGCTATCAGGCGCAGGTCAGCCAGGTGGACTATTTCCGTCGCGACCGCAAGATCTGCGAAGACCATGCCTCAGATGATGCTGCCGAGCGGGTTCTGGGTTTCATGAGCGAAGGTCTGTCGTTGCTGAGTGCGGTGACGCGGACCGAGCTGGCGCAGCAGTGGTTCGCTTCAGTTGCCGAGGACACCGAGCCGCACTGGCAGGAAATCGGTCATATGACCTACCTGGTTGCTGCGGCACGCCTGCGCATCCTGCCGATTGCGTACGCCCTGCATTTCACGCCGGGCAAAGAGGCCGGTACAAGCCACGGCGGGGCCATCGCCGCAGCGGTGAAGCACACTGACCCGAAAGCCAAGGCGGCCCGCGAGGCGTTTGCCAAAAAACTGGCCGCGCTGCTCGGCGAAGGTTCGGGCTTTGAAGGCGTGCAGGGCACCCAGCACATTCTGGCCGGGTTCGCCGCCATGGCTGAGCGCCTCAAGACCCAGGGTTTTCAAGGTGACGAGAAAATCATCAGTGCAGTCTGGAACGTCGCTCTTGAGCAGTCGGATGCGCTGTTCGAGCCTCGCCAGTTTGTCGAGCTGCCGTTTTATAATCAGCCGCTGTTCGATGAGCTGGCCAGGATCGAATTCCTGATTCACGTCATGCCGGCAGGCCGCGTGCAGATGGAAGGCCTTGAAGCCGCACTGCTGAAACAGGCTGAATTGCTGCGTGCGCAGAACAACCCGGACGCCGAAGCGCGACTTAGCCGTCTGTGGTACGCCTACGAAACTTACGCATTCAATATCGGCGTCGTGCAGAGCCTGCTCGATGAATTGCGCAACAATAAAGATGACGAAGACAGCGAGAAGCAGATCGAACTGGTTTCTGCCTGGGGGCAGCGTCTGCAGGCGGCGTCCGCTGTCGACAACGGCCGACTGCTCGACAGTATGGCGTCCGGTCGGCTGCTCAACTGGCTCGATTCGCGTGATCCTGCGCCTGACGCTCTCAAGCAAATCACCGAAAAGCTCGCCAGTAAATCGGCCGGCTCGCAGATCGGTATCCTGTTGCTGGATCTGGACGCAGACGTGTTCAAGCTGCAAGCGACGTTCGACAGCCTGATCAACAGTCATTACAAGTCGTTCAAAGTGGTGGTGTTCACGACCGGAGAACTGCCGGCAGTAACCACGCTGCACAACACCCTGCATTTCGTGAAGGTGACTGAAAGCAATTACATCGACAAGATCAACCTGGTCGTCAAGCAGTCGCCCAGCGACTGGCTGATGCTGGCGCAGGCCGGTGAAGAGTTCACTCGTAGCGGTCTGCTCCTGGCAAGTGCCGAACTGGTTGATGCAGCAGAGTGCCGGGCGGTCGCGGTCGACGAAGTTCAGCGTCAACCCAACGGCACACTGGCCCCCGTGTTCCGTCCGGGGTTCAACCTTGATCTGCTGCAAAGCCTGCCGGCTTTGATGGCCCGCCATTGGCTGATCCGTCGTGATTTGCTGGTCGAGGCTGGCGGTTACTCGCGAGAGTTCCCCAGGGCGCTCGAGTTCGATCTGTTGCTGCGCCTGATCGAGGAGGGCGGCATGAGCGGTCTGGCTCACCTGAGCGAACCTGTGCTGATCTGCGAAGCGCCTGCGCTGGAAGACAATCAGGATGAGCAGAAAGCCCTCAAGCGGCACCTTGGCAAACGTGGCTATCAGGCGGAAATCAGCTCTGCGCAGCCTGGCACCTACAAGATCGATTACCGTCATGCCCATCGTCCGGTGGTCTCGATTCTGCTGCACAGCCAGGACAACTTGCCAGAGTTGCAGCGCTGTCTGCAAAGCATCCTGCAACGTACTCGTTATCAGCGTTACGAAGTGTTGATCGGCGACAACGCCAGCACTTCCACCGAACTGTCGACCTGGCTCGACAAGCAGGAGCAGGTGTCTGGGCGTGTGCGTGTACTGCGGGCCTCGCAACGTATGAGTGCCTCTGCCTTGCTCAACCTGACCAGCCAGGAGGCCGGCGGCGAATACCTGATCCTGCTGGATGCGCAGAGCCAGATCGTCAACGTCGGCTGGATCGAGTCATTGCTCAATCAGGCTCAGCGTCCGGAGGTGGGTGTAGTTGGTGCCAAGCTGGTTGACCGTGAAGGTACGGTGACTCAGGCCGGTCTGATCCTGGGCCTCAACGGTGGGGTTGGATCGGGTTTTGTCGGTGAGCCAAAGACGTCCAAAGGCTACATGCAGCGGTTGGTGGTCGAGCAGAATTACTCTGCCGTTTCATCGGCTTGCCTGATGATTGCCAAGCAATTGTATGACGCGCTGGGCGGGCTGGACGAAGCCGAATTCGCCGAGGGTTTGAGCGATGTCGACCTGTGCCTCAAGGCTTCGCAGGCGGGGTATCTGACGGTATGGACCCCGCATGTTCAGGTGGTTCATCCCGGTGTGATGCATGCCCCCGAGCAAGCGCGCACCGCGCTGATCGATAAATGGTCGGCGCAGTTCGCGCAAGATGAAGCGTACAACGCAAACCTTGATCTGAAAGGGCCGGGGTTCACGCTCGCTGTTTGAGTACTGTACGCCAGCGAAACGGTTGCGCCGCAGCCGTTTCGCTGCTTGAAAGCCTCTTCGGCGGAGCCTGCCTGTCAAGCTCCGACTGGTTTTCCCCTCGCTTAAATTATCGCAAAGCATGCAATCCGGAGTGACCTGCAGGTCATAAAGTGCATCTTCACTGTATTGTGTTACAGGGAGCGACATGCGCCTGACTTGCTTTAACCTGCCAAGCGCCCTGAAAATGTCTGAAAATCACCCCTATTCGTTAGCGCCCTGATTTCGTCGGGACGGAAAATGACCTGTTTACTCATCGGGAAGCCATGATGATTGGCATTAAAAGCATAGCGAGTTACGTGCCTGTTGCAGGCGTCGATAACTACGCTCAAGGCGCCAAATTCGGCAAGGATGAAGAATTCATCCTTGGGAAAATTGGCTCCACCTTTCTGCCGCGCAAAGACGCCGGTCAGGAAACCTCTGACCTGTGCGTTGAAGCGGCCAATACGCTGTTTGCCAACAACCCCCAGCTCAAGCGCGAAAGCATTGATGTGCTGATCGTCGTCACCCAGAACGGCGACGAGGAAGGCTTGCCGCATACCGCTGCCATCGTTCAGGACAAACTGGGCCTGTCGACCAACGTTGCTGCGTTCGATATCTCGCTGGGCTGTTCCGGCTATGTGTACGGTATTTATGCGATCAAGGGCTTCATGGAAGCGGCAGGCCTGAAAAACGGTCTGCTGATCACCGCCGACCCGTATTCGAAGATTGTCGATCCGGAAGACCGCAACACCACCATGTTGTTTGGTGATGCGGCCACTGCCACCTGGATGGGTGAAGACGCCGATTGGCAGTTGGGCAAGGCGAAGTTCGGCACCGACGGTTCCGGCGCGCCGCACCTCAAGGTCAGCAATGGCGTGTTCTTCATGAACGGTCGTCAGGTCTTCAACTTTGCCCTTATCAAGGTGCCGGCACACTTGCACGAACTGCTGGCCGAATCAGACCTTACGCCTGACGACATCGATGCCTTCTGTATTCACCAGGGCAGTGCTGCAATCGTCGACGCCGTTGCACGTCGTTTCGAAGACAAGCCCGAGAAGTTTCTCAAGGACATGGTCGAGACCGGCAATACCGTGTCTTCGAGCATTCCGCTGCTGATTGAAAAGCACGTACTCGGCTCTTCATGGCAGCGAGTCGCCTTGAGTGGTTTCGGGGTGGGGCTTTCTTGGGGCTCTGCCATTATCTATAAAGCCTGATTCAACATGGCTGTACAGAAAACGCCTGCGGATATGTCCCCAGGCGTTTTTTTTTAAAACAAATAGTGATGCACTTCACACTTTAACTTCTCTGCCGGGCGCCCCCTCTGCGCAGGCTCTTTACTGTGGGGGTCTGCCTGTCTTTGTGATCGCCTGATTATACGCCAAGTCCTTGTTTTATAAGGGATGGCAGGGTGATGGCAAAATATTAAAAAAAAACCCTCAAGCAACCTGCCATCGCGACGATAACTATTACGAAGGTTCTCTAGGCACACCCGGCGCTTGCAGGGGCCGGAAGCCACGTAGTACCAAACCAACGAGGAATTCATCATGGCTTTAACAGTAAACACTAACGTAACGTCGCTGAGCGTCCAGAAGAACCTGAGCCGCGCCTCCGACGCACTGTCGAACTCGATGGGTCGTCTGTCTTCCGGCCTGAAAATCATGAGCGCGAAAGATGACGCTGCTGGCCTGAACATCGCCACCAAGATCAACTCGCAGATCAAAGGTCAGACGATGGCGATCAAAAACGCCAACGACGGTATGTCCATTGCTCAGACCGCTGAAGGCGCGCTGCAAGAGTCGACCAACATTCTGCAACGTATGCGTGAACTGGCTGTTCAGTCGCGAAACGACAGCAACAGTGAGTCTGACCGTACTGCACTGAACAAAGAATTCACTCAGATGAGTTCGGAACTGACCCGTATCGCCCTCAGCACCAACTTGAACGGCAAGCCGCTGATCGATGGTACTGCAAGCACCATGACTTTCCAGGTTGGCTCCAACTCGGGCGCTTCGAACCAGATCACTCTGACTTTGAGCGCCAGCTTTGACGCAAACACCCTGGGTGTCGGTTCGGCAGTCACCATCGTCGGTTCCGACAGCGCTGCTGCAGAGACCAACTTCTCTGCTGCCATCGCCGCGATCGACTCGGCTCTGCAGACCATCAACAGCACTCGTTCTGATCTCGGTGCTGCACAAAACCGTCTGACCAGCACCATCTCCAACTTGCAGAACATCAACGAAAACGCCAGTGCTGCACTGAGCCGTATTCAGGACACCGACTTCGCTGCTGAAACTGCACAGCTGACCAAGCAACAAACGCTGCAGCAGGCTTCGACTTCGATCTTGGCGCAGGCTAACCAGCTGCCGTCTGCTGTACTGAAACTGCTTCAGTAATACCGTAATGAGTTTTGGCGGGGGAGTACTTAACAGTGCTCTCTCGCTTTTTTACTTTCAGAGGTGATGGTCATGGATATGAGTGTGAAGCTGAACTTGTCTTATCCGGCCGTTCAACCGGCGAGTCAGGTCTCCGTGACCGAGCCGTCAGTTGATAAGCCTGCCGACACGAAGCCCGTCGAGCGTGTTGCAGCGACGGCCGAAAGTAAAGGTTCCGACCTGCACAAGGATGATTCCAATGACGACGCCAAAGTCAAGGCGGCGGCGGAGGATATTCAGAAATTCTTTCACACGGTAAAACGCAATCTTGAGTTTTCGATTGACGAAGATTCTGGCAAAGTCATTGTCAAAGTGATTGCAAGCGATTCCGGTGAAGTCGTAAGACAGATTCCCAATGCAGAAATCCTGAAGCTGGCCGATAGCCTGAGTGATGCGAACAGTTTGTTGTTCCGCGCCAAGGCCTGATCGTCAGTACGGTATTTGTTGCCGGGTTATGTGCCTTTTTGAAAAGGCGACAGGCCTCGCGATATTCTTGAAGGGAGAAGCACCATGGCAAGTCCAATTTCAGCTTCCACAGGTTTGGGTTCAGGCCTGGCAATCGGCAGTATCGTAAAGGTGCTGACTGATGCAGAGCGTACGCCGAAACAAAACCAGATCGACCGTCAGACCGCCACCACCACGGCATCTCTTTCCGGGGTAAGCCAGCTGACATCAGCTCTGGCTGCTTTCCAGAAAGCAATGGATACCTTGAGCAGCAAAACCACGCCTGCTTTTCTGGGCTTCGCTGCGTCATCTGCCAATGAAGCAGTGGTCAAGGCAACCGCAGACAACACCGCAGTCAGCGGCGCGTATGCCCTTAATGTGCAGAAGCTGGCGACCGCGTCGAAGGTTGCGACCGTCGCGATGAGTTCCTCGCAAGCCAGTGCTATTCCGAGTGGTGTTCTGGAAATCACTCAAAATGGCACTACACAAAAAGTCGACATCTCCAAGACCTCTACGCTGCAGGAAGTGCGTGACCAGATAAACACGTCGCTTCAGGGTAAAGGTATTTCTGCCAACATCATCACTGACAACAACGGCTCCCGGCTGGTGTTCAGTTCAACCACTACGGGCGCTGGCAGCGATATTTCCGTCAAGGGTGCTGCCGGTCAGGAAGCGCTGAACATCGATGGCACCAAGCTGATGAGTGCTACCAGCCCTGGTAATGACGCCAATGGCAAGCCGATCCCGGGTGCGGGTGCGATTTCCGCGACTGCCGGGGATGCCCAGTTTTCCATCGATGGTCTGGCCCTTTCGAGCAAGACCAACACGGTAAGCACGGCGATTTCGGGCGTGTCATTTAATCTCCTGGCGCCCAGCACTGCAACTACGGGCGATACAGTGGTTACCGTAGGGGTCAACACTGACGGTATCAAAGCATCGCTGCAGACGTTTATCGACTCTTACAACACTCTGGTGAGCCTGACGTCGTCGCTGACCAAGGGTAGTGTGGATGCTAAAGGGGTGTTCACCCCAGCTGCATTGACGGGCGATGCCACTCCTCGTGCGCTGCTCGCCAGCATTCGTGATCAGATCGCCAGCGCTACATCGGGAGACGGGCTCAACTCGCTCTCGCAATTGGGGATCAAGACCCAGCAGGGTGATGGCAAGCTGTCACTGAACGCCGTCGAGTTCACCGCCGCGCTGAATGATAAAAAGCTTGGCGGTCAGATTGACGCTTTGTTCAACGGCGATAAAGGGCTGGTCACCCGCATGAGCAAGGCAATCGACCCCTACACCAAGGCTGGTGGTGTTCTGGCCGGCAAGACCCAAAGCCTGAACACGGTTCAGAAACGCCTTGACGCTGACAAGGAAGCGCTTGACCGCCGTATCGAGACGCTGACCACAACGCTTACCAAGAAATTCAACGCCATGGACCTGATCGTTGGTCAGCTCAAGGCAACGGCCAGCAGCATCACCTCGATCTTCGAGGCGATGAACGCGCAGAAGAACGCTTCGTAAGTTCTTTTACCGAAGTGCCAAGAACCCGACCCTGTGTCGGGTTCTTGCTTTTGGGCTAAAGTTTCCGGGCAGTGCGTCGATAGCTTAGTATCAATATTCTGGATTTGTTACGAGGCCCATTATGAATCCGATGTTAGCGTTGCGGCAGTATCAGAAAATCGGCGCCCAGGCTCAGACCTCGGAAGCAAGCCCTCATCGTCTGGTCCAGATGTTGATGGAAGGCGGTCTTGACCGTATCGCTCAGGCCAAGGGTGCGATGACCCGCAAGGACATCGCCAATAAGGGCGTACTCATCAGCAAAGCTATCGACATCGTCGGTGGGCTGCGTGAAGGGCTGGACCTGGAAACTTCGCCTAGCGAAAGCCTGCTGAGACAGGACAACCTTTACCATTACATGATGACGCGCCTGGCCGAAGCCAACGCTCGTAATGACCAGAAGATTCTCGATGAAGTTGCTGGCCTGCTGATCACTGTCAAAGAAGGCTGGGATGCGATTGGCACCTTGCAGTAAGCAGATGTCCTGAGGAGAACAAGAACATGAGTGCTGCGCTCAAGCGTATCGAAGAAACCCGAGAGGCCTTGGTTGGGGCGCTTGCCGAGCGCGATTGGGAAGCTATAGGCAAGCTTGACCTGGCCTGTCGCGAGTGTGTCGATGCGGTTGTAGGCGAGTCGCCGACCGATGAACCTGCTTTGCGCAGCAATCTGGAAGAGCTGCTGGGTGTCTATCGGCAATTAATTGATATTGCAACCGGTGAGCGTCAAGCCGTTGTCGATGAAATGGCTCAAATCCAGAATGCCAAAAATGCGACGAAGGTATACCATCTCTTCGGTTAATGTTTAATTGTCATTTTTATTGTCGAACAAGATTTTCGCCATAAATTTGACTGTGTCCGTTTTTTTGACTTAACTAGTGATGTTTACTATTTTCTGGCGTCTCAAGATTACATTCGGCTGAGATGCCAAGCTGCCCCCCCAATCATGGGCATTGAGTTGACTAGGGAAGTTGCTATTGCATGTGGCGTGAAATCAAGATTCTGCTAATCGATGACGATAGCCAGCGCCGCCGGGATCTGGCGGTTATCCTGAATTTTCTTGGCGAAGAAAACCTCTCTTGCTCCAGCCAGGACTGGCAGCAGATAGTCGGCTCTCTGACGTCTACGCGAGAAGTACTGTGCGTGCTGGTGGGCAGCGTCAGTGCACCGGGCAGCCTTCAAGGGCTGCTTAAGACCATCGCAGCATGGGATGAGTTCCTTCCTGTCTTGCTGATGAGCGAAAATTCTTCTGTCGAGCTGCCGGAGGACCTGCGTCGTCGCGTGCTTTCGGCGCTCGAGATGCCGCCCAGCTACAGCAAACTGCTCGATTCTCTGCACCGTGCCCAGGTCTATCGTGAAATGTACGATCAGGCTCGCGAGCGTGGTCGCCATCGTGAGCCGAATCTCTTCCGCAGCCTTGTAGGCACCAGCCGTGCGATTCAGCACGTACGGCAGATGATGCAGCAGGTTGCCGACACCGACGCCAGCGTGCTGATTCTCGGTGAATCGGGCACCGGCAAGGAAGTCGTCGCCCGTAACCTGCACTATCATTCAAAGCGCCGCGATGCGCCATTTGTCCCGGTCAATTGCGGGGCCATTCCGGCCGAACTGCTTGAAAGCGAGCTGTTCGGGCACGAGAAGGGCGCGTTTACCGGGGCCATCACCAGCCGTGCCGGCCGTTTCGAGCTGGCCAATGGCGGCACTCTGTTTCTCGATGAAATCGGTGACATGCCGTTGCCGATGCAGGTCAAGCTGTTGCGCGTATTGCAGGAGCGTACGTTTGAGCGCGTGGGCAGCAACAAGACCCAGAGCATCGATGTGCGCATCATTGCGGCGACGCACAAGAATCTCGAAAACATGATCGAGCTTGGCAGTTTTCGCGAAGATCTCTATTACCGCCTCAATGTATTCCCCATCGAAATGGCGCCGTTGCGCGAGCGCGTCGAAGACATCCCGCTGCTGATGAATGAATTGATCTCGCGCATGGAGCACGAAAAGCGCGGCTCCATCCGTTTCAACTCTGCGGCCATTATGTCGCTGTGCCGTCACGCCTGGCCGGGCAACGTCCGTGAACTGGCCAACCTGGTGGAGCGCATGGCGATCATGCATCCCTACGGCGTGATTGGCGTGGCCGAGCTGCCTAAGAAGTTTCGCTACGTCGATGATGAAGACGAGCAGATGGTTGACAGCTTGCGCAGCGACATCGAAGAGCGTGTCGCCATCAACAGCAACACGCCGAACTTTTCTTCGGGTGCCATGCTGCCGCCTGAAGGGCTTGATCTGAAGGACTACCTCGGTGGCCTTGAGCAGGGCCTTATTCAGCAGGCGCTGGACGATGCCAACGGTATCGTTGCCCGCGCTGCGGAGCGTCTGCGGATCCGTCGGACCACACTGGTCGAGAAGATGCGCAAGTACGGGATGAGCCGTCGCGAAGGGGACGAACAGGCGGAGGATTGACGCCTGTTGTAAACGCCAAAAATCAAGCCTCTGAATTTTCAGGGGTTTTTTTTCGGCACGAGGATTGCTAAGTCTCTCTTAACACACCGTTTAACTGACGGTTCGCCACGAGAGAGATGAACTATGTCCCAGGCCGCCCAACTGACTTCTGCCTCATCTGTTCAGGTTCCGTATTCCCCGGAATTCGAAAGTCGTCAGGGACTCGAGCAGGCGTTCTCGCTGTTTAACCAGATGTCGGCGCAATTGACCGATTCCTACGGCTTGCTCGAGGCGCGTGTTACTGAACTCAAGGGCGAGCTGGCCGATGCCGGCGTCCAGCGTCTGCAGGAACTGGCAGAAAAGGAGCGTCTGGCCAATCGTCTGCAGAACCTGCTCGACCTGCTGCCGGGCGGTGTGATCGTCATTGACGGCATGGGTGTTGTGCGCGAAGCCAATCCGGCCGCCATTGACCTGCTGGGCCAGCCGCTGCTGGGGATGCTCTGGCGTAACGTCATCAGCCGCTGCTTTGCTCCGCGCGAAGACGACGGCCATGAAGTGTCTCTCAAGGACGGCCGCAGGCTGTCCATTGCCACTCGATCACTGGATGCCGAGCCGGGTCAACTGGTGCTGCTCAATGACCTGACCGAGACCCGTCATCTACAAGGGCAGCTGGCCCGTCACGAGCGTCTTTCGTCGCTGGGGCGAATGGTGGCTTCTCTGGCGCATCAGATCCGCACCCCGTTGTCGGCCGCCATGATTTATGCCAGCCATCTGGCCGAGCAGGAATTGCCGGTTGAGACTCAGCAGCGATTCGCTGCGCGTCTCAAGGACCGTCTGCATGAGCTTGAGCATCAGGTTCGCGACATGCTGGTGTTCGCCCGTGGCGAGTTGCCGCTGACTGATCGCCTGACGCCGGGCGTGCTGTTCCAGGCACTGCAGAATGCCGCGACCACTCATGTGCAGGGCGTTGCGGTGCGTTGGCAGTGCGACAGCATTGACGGCGAACTGCTGTGCAATCGCGACACGCTGGTCGGTGCGCTGCTCAATCTGATTGAAAACGCGGTGCAGGCCAGTGCCGGTCAGGCGCGCCTGAAAATTCATGCCTACAGCCGCGGTAACATGCTGCGTGTGTGTTTCAGTGATAGCGGCAGCGGCATGGACAGGGCTGCACTGGCCCGTATCGGCGAACCGTTTTTCACCACCAAGACCAACGGCACCGGGCTGGGTCTGGCGGTGGTAACCGCAGTATCGCGTGCGCATCAGGGCGGGGTGCATTACCTGTCCCGCGTCGGGCGCGGCACCTGTGCAATTGTCAGCCTGCCGCTGATTCCGGCTTCCGGCCAGTTGGGTAATCACTGATGTCGATCAACGTGCTATTGGTCGAGGATGACCGTGCATTGCGCGAAGCGCTGGGCGAAACCCTGGAGCTGGCCGGCTATGGCTACAAAGCGGTCGGCTCTGCCGAAGAGGCGGTGCTGGCCGTCGAGGCGCAACCGTTCAATCTGGTGGTCAGCGACGTCAACATGCCGGGCATGGATGGCCATCAGTTACTGAGCCTGCTGCGCAGCCGGCATCCGCAGTTGCCGGTGCTGCTGATGACGGCGCACGGCGCTGTCGAGCGAGCGGTGGACGCTATGCGCCAGGGTGCAGCCGATTACCTGGTCAAGCCCTTTGAGCCCAAAGCCCTTATCGCCTTGGTTGCTCGGCACGCGCTCGGGCGTCTGGGGCCTGCCGAGAGTGACGGGCCGATTGCCGTCGAGCCTGCCAGCGTTCAGTTATTGAACCTCGCCAGTCGGGTGGCAAAAAGCGACTCCACAGTCCTCATTTCCGGCGAGTCCGGTACTGGCAAGGAAGTACTGGCGCGTTTCATTCACCAAAATTCGCCGCGTGCCGATAAACCGTTTATAGCGATCAACTGTGCGGCCATTCCTGACAACATGCTCGAGGCCACTCTGTTCGGTCATGAGAAAGGCTCGTTTACCGGCGCTATTGCAGCGCAGGCCGGCAAGTTCGAGCAGGCTGACGGCGGGACCATCCTGCTTGATGAAATTTCCGAAATGCCCATGGGGCTTCAGGCCAAGCTGTTGCGGGTGCTGCAGGAGCGAGAGGTAGAGCGCGTTGGAGCGCGCAAGCCGATTACGCTGGATATCCGTGTCGTGGCTACCACCAACCGTGATCTGGCGGGCGAAGTGGCGGCGGGGCGCTTTCGTGAAGATCTGTTTTATCGTCTGTCGGTGTTTCCACTGGCCTGGCAGGCGTTGCGTCAAAGGACTGCCGATATTCTGCCATTGGCCGAGCGGCTTCTGGCCAAGCATGTCAATAAAATGAAGCATGCGCCGGTCCGGCTTTCTGCCGAAGCGCAGCAGTGTCTGGTGGGTTACCCCTGGCCGGGCAACGTGCGAGAACTGGATAACGCCGTGCAGCGCGCTTTGATTTTGCAGCAGGGCGGCGTGATTCAGGCGCAGGATTTCTGTCTGTCGGGGCCAGTCACCAGCTTGCCAGCGGCGGTTGTAGAGGCTGCAGCGTCCTTGCCTGTCATGTCCGTCGCGGAGAATGCCAATGCCGGTGTCAGTCCCGAGTCGGTCGGCGCGTTGGGGGATGACCTTCGGCGTCGCGAGTTTCAAATGATCATCGACACGCTGCGTTCGGAGCGCGGGCGTCGCAAAGAAGCCGCTGAAAGGCTGGGTATCAGCCCGCGTACATTGCGTTACAAGCTTGCTCAGATGCGCGACGCAGGTATGGACGTCGAGGCTTATCTGTTTGCCACTTGAATGACGGACTCAGCTCGTCAGGCATAAAAATCGATTGCTGAACCGCAACAACACCGACACCTGTCTTGAAAGTCTTCAGGCCTTGAATCGCGCGGGCTTCAGGGCCATTTCATGACAGGCGACATGACATTTTATCTGGTGTGGCAAATTGCCTCTATCTAGCTGGCACCGTTGTTGCTAAGTCTTCTGTACCCGCTGAATCAGTGTCAAAAATTTGCGGGCCTTACGAGAGAAACGTCCATGAGCCAAGGTGTTGAATTTAATCGCTTGATGTTGGATATGCGGGCCATGCAGATGGATGCGATGTCTGCTCCCAAGCCCGTGTCCGGCGCGCAGGAAGCCGGAGCCAGCAGCTTCGCCGACATGCTTGGCCAGGCCGTGAACAAGGTTGCTCAGACTCAGCAGGCCTCTAACCAGTTGGCCAGTGCTTTTGAAGTCGGCAAGAGCGGTATTGATCTGACCGACGTCATGATTTCGTCGCAGAAAGCCAGTGTGTCTTTTCAGGCATTGACCCAGGTTCGTAACAAGCTGGTTCAAGCGTATCAAGACATCATGCAGATGCCGGTTTAAGGGACGTACTGAGTCATGGCCGAAGCAACTGCCGATCCCGTTCCTGCAAGAGCGGGCGCTTCCGATAAGAAACCGTTGTTCGGTTTGTCTTTTCTGGAAAATCTTTCCGAAATGACCATGCTGCGTCAGGTCGGCCTTATGGTCGGTCTGGCAGCGAGCGTGGCCATCGGCTTTGCCGTGGTTCTCTGGTCGCAGCAGCCTGACTATCGTCCGCTGTATGGCAGTCTGGCAGGTCTGGACAGCAAGCAGATCATGGAAACCCTGACGGCGGCGAACATCAATTACACCGTCGAGCCCAACTCCGGGGCTCTGCTGGTGAAATCCGATGACGTGCAGCGTGCACGCATTCAACTGGCCCAGGCAGGCGTGGTACAGAACGACGCCAATATTGGTTTTGAGATCCTCGACAAGGATCAGGGGCTGGGCACCAGTCAGTTCATGGAAGCCACGCGCTATCGTCGCGGGCTGGAGGGCGAACTGGCCCGGACCATCTCGGCCCT
The DNA here is from genome assembly GCF_001401155.1 of Pseudomonas tremae. Taxonomy (GTDB): domain Bacteria; phylum Pseudomonadota; class Gammaproteobacteria; order Pseudomonadales; family Pseudomonadaceae; genus Aquipseudomonas; species Aquipseudomonas tremae. Next base: position 62,672 of record NZ_LJRO01000206.1, on the reverse strand, counting down.
GAACAACGTCAAGGCTGCCCGTGTCCACCTGGCAATCCCGAAGAGCTCGGTGTTTGTTCGTGACGACCGCAAGCCCAGCGCTTCGGTACTGGTCGAGCTGTATGCCGGTCGTTCGCTGGAGCCGAGTCAGGTTCTGGCCATTATCAACCTGGTTGCCACCAGCGTCCCTGAGTTGAGCAAGTCGCAGATCACCGTTGTGGATCAGAAGGGCACTTTGCTGTCTGACCAGGCGGAAAACTCCGAGCTGACCATGGCTGGCAAACAGTTTGATTACAGCCGTCGCATGGAAGGCATGCTGACCCAGCGCGTGCAGAACATATTGCAGCCGATTCTGGGCAATGATCGCTACAAGGCCGAAGTGTCGGCGGTGGTGGATTTCAGTGCTGTCGAATCGACCGCAGAAAGCTTCAACCCTGATCAGCCTGCCCTGCGCAGCGAGCAGTCGGTCAACGAACAACGCTCCAGCAGTTCAGGCTCGGGCGGGGTTCCGGGTGCATTGAGCAATCAGCCGCCCGGCCCTGCGACGGCTCCGCAGACTGCCGGAGCAGGTGGCGCAGGTGCTGCTGGTCCTATCGCCCCGGGCCAGCCGCTGCTGGATGCCAATGGTCAGCAGATCATGGACCCGGCCACCGGTCAGCCTGCACTGGCGCCGTTTCCAGCTGACAAGCGTGTGCAGTCGACCAAGAACTTCGAACTGGACCGGTCGATCAGTCACACCAAGCAACAGCAGGGTCGCTTGACGCGCTTGTCGGTTGCTGTGGTGGTCGACGACATGGTCAAGACCAATGCTGCCAACGGTGAAGTCAGCCGGGCGCCGTGGAGCGCCGCAGATCTGGCCCGCTTTACGCGTCTTGTGCAGGATGCTGTCGGTTTCGACGCCAGCCGCGGTGACAGCGTCAGCGTGATCAACGTGCCGTTTTCCAGCGAGCGTGCAGAAGTCTTGCCCGAGGCATCGTTCTACTCGCAGCCCTGGTTCTGGGACCTCGTCAAGCAGGCCGTGGGTGTGATTTTCATCCTGATCCTGGTCTTCGGCGTACTGCGCCCTGTGCTGAACAACATCACCAACGGCAAAAGCAAGCAACTGGCCGCTTTCGGCGGTGGCGATGCCGAGCTCGGTGGCATGGGCGGGCTGGACGGCGAGCTGTCCAACGACCGCGTGAGCCTGGGCGGACCGCAGAGTATCTTGCTGCCTAGCCCTACCGAGGGTTATGACGCACAGCTGAATGCAATCAAGAGTTTGGTGGCTGAGGATCCTGGCCGTGTGGCTCAGGTTGTGAAAGAGTGGATCAACACTGATGAATGAACGAGCCATGGTAGCCAAACTCTCGAAAGTTGAAAAAGCGGCAGTATTGTTACTCTCTCTGGGTGAAACCGACGCGGCTCAGGTGCTGCGGCACATGGGGCCCAAAGAAGTCCAGAAAGTGGGCGTAGCCATGGCTCAGATGCGCAACGTGCATCGCGAGCAGGTCGAAGAGGTGATGAGCGAGTTTGTCGACATCGTTGGCGATCAGACCAGCCTCGGCGTCGGTTCCGATGGTTATATCCGCAAAATGTTGACCCAGGCACTGGGTGAAGACAAGGCTAACGGTCTTATCGATCGTATTCTGCTGGGTGGCAATACCAGCGGTCTGGACAGTCTCAAGTGGATGGAGCCGCGCGCGGTGGCCGACGTGATCCGTTTCGAGCACCCGCAGATTCAAGCCATTGTGGTGGCGTATCTGGATGCCGACCAGGCTGGTGAAGTGCTCGGGCACTTCGACCACAAAGTCCGTCTGGACATCATCCTGCGCGTGTCCTCGCTCAACACGGTGCAGCCTGCCGCGCTGAAAGAACTCAACCAGATTCTCGAGAAGCAGTTCTCTGGTAATGCCAACACGTCGCGTACCACGCTGGGTGGTATCAAGCGTGCGGCAGACATCATGAACTTCCTCGACAGTTCTATCGAAGGCGCACTCATGGACTCGATCCGCGAGGTCGACGAAGACCTGTCGGTGCAGATCGAAGACCTCATGTTTGTCTTCAACAACCTTTCCGATGTCGACGACCGTGGTATCCAGGCGCTGTTGCGCGAAGTATCCTCGGACGTGCTGGTACTGGCGCTCAAGGGCTCGGACGAAGCGATCAAGGAAAAGATTTTCAAGAACATGTCCAAGCGTGCCGCCGAACTGCTGCGCGACGACCTGGAAGCCAAGGGTCCGGTACGTGTCAGCGATGTGGAAACTGCCCAGAAAGAAATCCTCACCATCGCGCGTCGTATGGCCGAGGCCGGCGAGATCGTACTCGGTGGCAAAGGCGGCGAGGAAATGATCTAAGGATTCAGCTGACTCATGTCCACTCCCAATAAAGAATTGGCCAGCGACCTCATTCGCGCCAAGGACGCCGGGACGCTCGATATCTGGGCGTTACCCAGCTTCGACCCGCATGTGGAACCCGAGCCTGAACCCGAACCGGAGCCTGCCGACGAACCGCTCGAGATGGAAGAGGTGCCGCTGGACGAAGTTCAGCCGCTGACCCTCGAAGAGCTGGAGAGCATTCGCCAGGAGGCCTGGAACGAAGGCTTTGCCACCGGCGAAAAAGAAGGCTTTCACAGCACCCAGCTCAAGGTTCGGCAAGAGGCTGAGGTTGCATTGGCGGCTAAAATCGCCAGCCTTGAACAGTTGATGGCGCATTTGCTGGAGCCTATCGCCGAGCAGGATACGCAGATCGAAAAAGCCGTTGTCCATCTGGTCGAGCACATCGCACGCAAGGTCATTCAGCGCGAGCTGGTGACCGATTCCGGGCAGATCGCCACGGTGTTGCGTGATGCGTTGAAGCTGTTGCCAATGGGTGCTCAGAACCTGCGTATCTTTATCAACCCCCAGGATTTCCTGCTGGTCAAGGCGATGCGCGAGCGCCATGAGGAGGCCTGGAAAATCGTCGAAGACGAAGACCTGCTGCCCGGCGGTTGCCGGATCGAAACCGAGCACAGCCGCATCGACGCCAGCGTCGAAACGCGCATCGCGCTGGCGATTTCCAGGATGCATGATCAGTTGCACGAGCAGATCACTCATCCGGCTGCGGCAGACCTGAATGTCGATCTGGACGCCGCGCCGGTAAAAGCCTCCGGTGGTGCTGTAGAACCTGACGCGGACACACTCGATGCGCCTTGATCGCACCAGCTTCGGCAAACGACTCGGCACCTACGCCGAGTCGATCAGCCTGCCTGCCCAGCCTGTAGTCGAAGGGCGCCTGCTGCGCATGGTCGGCCTGACGCTGGAGGCTGAAGGCATGCGCGCGGCAATGGGCAGTCGCTGCATGGTCATCAACGACGACAGCCATCACCCGGTGGAAGTCGAAGCCGAGGTGATGGGGTTTTCCGGTGGCAAGGTGTTTCTGATGCCGGTAGGCAGCGTGGCAGGCATCGCGCCGGGTGCGCGGGTTGTGCCCCTGGCTGACACCGGACGTCTGCCGATGGGCATGAGTATGCTGGGGCGGGTGCTTGACGGCGCCGGTCGTCCGCTGGATGGGCGCTCGCCGATCAAGGCCGAGGACTGGGTGCCGATGGACGGCCCGACGATCAACCCGCTCAAGCGCGACCCGATCAGTCAGCCGCTGGATGTCGGCATTCGCTGCATCAACGGTTTATTGACAGTCGGGCGTGGCCAGCGTCTTGGCCTGTTTGCGGGTACTGGTGTGGGCAAGAGTGTGCTGCTCGGCATGATGACGCGCTTTACCGAAGCGGACATTATCGTCGTCGGCCTGATCGGCGAGCGGGGCCGGGAGGTCAAGGAGTTCATCGAGCACATTCTCGGCGAAGAGGGCCTGAAGCGTTCGGTGGTGGTTGCCTCGCCAGCCGATGATGCGCCGCTTATGCGCCTGCGTGCGGCCATGTATTGCACGCGAATTGCCGAATATTTTCGCGACAAGGGTAAGAACGTCCTGTTGCTGATGGATTCCCTGACCCGTTTTGCTCAGGCTCAGCGGGAGATTGCCTTGGCAATTGGCGAGCCTCCGGCCACCAAGGGTTATCCGCCGTCAGTGTTCGCCCGCCTGCCAAAACTGGTCGAGCGTGCCGGTAATGCCGAAAAGGGCGGTGGTTCGATTACCGCTTTTTATACCGTGCTGTCGGAAGGCGATGACCAGCAAGACCCGATTGCCGACTCCGCACGAGGCGTGCTAGACGGCCACATCGTGCTGTCCCGGCGTCTGGCCGAGGAGGGGCATTACCCGGCTATCGACATCGAAGCGTCCATCAGCCGGGTCATGCCCGCAGTGGTCAGCCCGGAGCATATGGCCCAGGCGCAACACTTCAAGCAACTGTGGTCACGCTATCAGCAGACCCGTGACCTGATCAGCGTGGGCGCCTATGTGGCCGGTGGCGACCGCGAAACCGATATGGCAATCGCGTTGCATCCGGTGCTGGTGCGTTATCAGCGCCAGGCGCTGCGCGAGAATGAAAGCATGCAGGGCAGTGGCGAAGCGCTTGCATCGATATTTGCCCCGGCACCTGGCGGCTGATAGGCGATGGCTCAGAGTAGAGCGGCGCGCCTGGCGCCTGTGGTCGAGATGGCCGAGGCTGCCGAACGAACGGCGGCTCAGCGTCTCGGGCATTTTCAGGGGCAGGTCAACCTGGCCAACAACAAACTGCAGGAGCTGGACCAGTTCCGCCAGGATTATCAGCAGCAATGGTTGCAGCGCGGCAGTGCCGGGGTTTCCGGGCAATGGTTGCTGGGCTATCAACGTTTTCTCAGTCAGCTGGACGTCGCGGTTGCACAGCAATATAAAAGCCTCGAATGGCACACGGCCAATCTGGCTCGAGCGCGCACGGCCTGGCAGGACTGCTATGCGCGGGTCGAAGGCCTGCGCAAGCTGGTACAGCGTTACATGGACGAAGCGCGCAAGCTTGAAGACAAGCGCGAGCAAAAGCTGCTGGACGAACTGTCGCAGCGACTGCCGCGTCATGAACCATTCTGATTTTTGACCTAATCAGACCTGGCCTTCTGTTGGTCTGGTCTACGCTCTCAATGTCTCGTTGATGAAACACCTCGGAGTTCCCATGACAGTCACGTCCGAACGTTCTGCAGATGGTCGACAACTGACCCTTTTCATTGAGGGGCGCTTTGATTTTTCCGCCCATCAGGAATTTCGCGAGGCTTATGAGGACTGTCCGCAGGATCTGCATTACGTGGTGGACCTGCGTGGCACGCATTACCTGGACAGCTCGGCGCTGGGCATGCTGTTGCTGTTGCGTGATCATGCCGGTGGCGATAAAGCGGTGGTGCGTCTGATCAACTGCACGCCTGATGTCTGCACGATCCTCGCCATTTCAAACTTCTCGAAGCTGTTCCAGCTGGGCTGAACCTTTGCAGTCCTCCTTGAAAAACCTCTGCATTCTGATTGCCGACGACAGCACCAGTGACCGGTTGCTGCTGTCGACCATCGTTGCGCGTCAGGGGCACCGGGTATTGAGTGCTGCCAATGGCGTCGAAGCCGTGGCGATGTTCACCTCTGAAAGCCCGCATCTGATCCTGATGGACGCGATGATGCCGGTCATGGACGGTTTCGAGGCAGCACGGCGGATTAAGGCGCTGTCAGGCGAGTCGCTGGTGCCGATCATCTTCCTGACCTCGCTTACCGAAGGTGAGGCATTGGCGCGCTGTCTGGATGCTGGCGGCGATGATTTCATGTCAAAGCCTTACAATCCCCTGGTTCTGGCCGCCAAGATCAATGCCATGAACCGCTTGCGAGTACTGCACGAGACTGTTCGTCAGCAGCGTGATCAGATTTCCAGACATCATGAATACCTGCTTAACGAACAGCGCGTCGCCAAAGCCGTGTTTGATCAGGTGGCACATGCCGGGTGTCTGGGGGCGAGCAATATCCGCTACCTGCAGTCGCCCTATGCGCTGTTCAACGGTGACCTGATGCTGGCCGCCTACACCCCGGCAGGTCATATGCAGGTGTTGCTTGGGGACTTCACTGGCCACGGACTGCCGGCTGCCGTGGGAGCCATGCCGCTGGCCGAGGTGTTTTATGGCATGACCGCCAAGGGTTACGGTCTGGTGGCCATTCTTCGTGAGATGAATGCCAAGCTGAAGCGCATTTTGCCGGTGGACATGTTCTGTTGTGCGACGCTGCTGTGCGTCAACCTCCAGCAGCGTCAGGTCGAGGTGTGGAACGGCGGATTGCCGGATGGTTATCTGCTGCGTGGCACTGAAGGCGAGCACGTGCCGCTGGCGTCGAATCACCTGCCTCTGGGCGTCTTGAGTGTCGATGCGTTCGACGCGCACACCCAGGTCTACCCGTTGGCGCCGGGCGACCGGATCTTCCTGCTGTCCGATGGCGTGCTCGACACCAGCGACAGCCGTGATGAGTTATTCGGCGCGCAACGTCTGCGCGGCGTGCTGTCCGCCAATCGCGAGCCGCAACTGCTGATCCAGGAAATTCTTCAGGCACTCAACGATTTTGGCGGCAAGGCCCGAGACGATGTAAGCCTGCTTGAAATCAGCGCGGTCGAAGAGCCGCTTGACCGCCTGCCTGCCCTGACGTACTCCGACAGCGGCGCATCGAGCCCGCTGGACTGGTCATCGAGCTTCGAACTGCGTGCTTCGACCCTCAGGCGTTTCAATCCGCTGCCTTACGTGCTGCAATTGCTGCTTGAAGTGCATGGTTTGCGCAATCAGGGCGCCGCGTTACATATGGTACTGGGCGAGCTGTACAGCAATGCGCTGGAGCACGGCGTGCTAGGGTTGGATTCTGCACTGAAGCATGATGCGGCGGGTTTTGCGCTTTATTATCAGCAGCGGGCCGAGCGTCTTGGCGCTCTGGAGTCAGGGTTCATCCGCATGACTCTGCACGTTGAACCTGTCGGTGAAGGAGGGCGCCTGACCCTCAGCGTCGAAGACAGTGGTGACGGATTTGATGCAGAACGGCTGCATATGTTGAAACCTGCGAGCGATAAGCTGTACGGTCGCGGGCTGCGTCTGGTGCGCGAGTTGAGTCACAAGGCCAACTGGTCCAGGGATGGCAGGACCGCGTGCGTGGAATTTACCTGGGAGGGAGTGGCATAATCCGTTCCACAGTCTTGATCAAGGAGTGAACAAGTGTCGATTCATCTGGATTACAGCGTGTTGAATGCTCTGCAGGAAGTCATGGAGGATGAATATCCGACATTGCTGGATGTGTTTCTCAAGGATTCCGAACAGCGCATTGTGCAACTTCGCCAGGCTGTCGAGACCGGAAACATGGACCTGCAGGAGCTTAGCCTCACGGCCCACAGCTTCAAAGGCAGCAGTAGCAACATGGGTGCGTTGCGTCTTTCCGACCTGTGCAGACAGCTTGAAGATCGTGCCCGTCAGCATCAGTCGCTGGGGCTGGCAGAGTTGGTCGGCAAGATTGATAACGAGTACCTGACCATCCGTGGTCTGTTCAACGCAGAGCGGCAGTTTTTCATCAGCTGATCTGCCGCTTTCGGCCGATCTGGCCGCTTTCACGAGTTGGCCCGCATATTGCTAAGTTCTGGTGGTAAGGCGATTACCAGCTGCTTATGCGGAGACCGAAATGCCACTTTCCACCAATGCCCTTCTTCAGGCCACGAACGCTGCGACCTCCAGGTCCGGTGCCGTCAATAATTCGGTCAAATCCGCCGACAGCAGCAAAGACGGGGCTTCCAGCTTTTCCAACGTCTATGCAAAGCAGACCAGGGACAGCGTGGCGCCACGTGATGATGCGCCGGTCAAGCAGAGCCGTGACAAGTCGGCGCCTGACAAAGACAAGGTTGCCGCAGGTAAGGACAAGCCGGTAAACGACCCGTCGAATGCCGCTGACAAGTCGACCGTTGCCGATAGCGGCAATGACTTGCCTGCCAAGTCTGCTGCTGCGGATGGCGACGCCGCCAAGTCCGAAACCGCCCCAGATGATGCTCAGGCACAGGCATCTGCCGACCCTGCGCTGGCTGAAGGTCAGGTAGCTGTCGACCCCGCTCTGGACCCGGCTTTGCAGGCAATGGCGGCACAAGTGCCTGCCTTGCCAGCTACTTCGGCAGTCAAGCCGCAGACGCCAGACGCCAGCGCCACACCGGCGATCGCATCGCTGGCAGTTGGTCAGGCGGCGGTTCCTGCAAAAGCCGAAGCCGCGTTCAATCCGGACGCCGACCCGCTGGATGGCCTTGATGCCGTGCAGTTGGCGCTTGAAAATGCCACCGCGAAAACCCAGCTGGCCGCGCAGAATGCACAAGCCGCCAACAAGGCGACGCCTTCGAACGCGGAGGCTGACCCAGCGCAGAATTTAGTCAATAACCTGTCGGTTTTGAGTGAGCAACTGCCATCGGATGAAAGCAGTACCGAGAGCAGCGACAAATCGTTCAGCGGTCTGATCGGCGAGGGCCTGAAGGACGTCAAAGGGGCTGCCGGTGACACGCGTGTAGACAATTTCGCTGATCGTCTGGCTGCCCTCAGTCAGGCCGCGCAGCCTGCACGCACTGCGGCCGCACCTGCTGCGCCGTTGATGAATCAGCCGCTGGCCATGCATCAAAGTGGCTGGACCGAAGGCATTGTCGATCGCGTGATGTACCTGTCGAGCCAGAACCTCAAGACCGCCGACATCAAGCTTGAGCCTGCCGAGCTTGGTCGTCTGGATATCCGCATCAACATGGCGCCGGATCAGCAAACCCAGGTGACCTTCATGAGCGCTCATCTAGGCGTGCGTGACGCGCTGGAAAACCAGATGTCGAAGCTGCGCGAGTCATTTGTTCAGCAAGGGCTGGGCAACGTCGACGTCAACGTTTCCGATCAATCGCAACAGCAGGCTCAGCAACAGGCTCAAGAGCAGGCAAGTCGCGCTCAGCGTGGTGGTCGTGGAAATGGCCTAAATACCAGCGATACATCGGATGATATTGCTGGCATTGACGCCGCCGTACCTGTCAGCCAGCCGGCGGCACGCGTGATCGGCACCAGCGAGATCGACTATTACGCCTGATACCGGGCTGATTGCTGCATCCATGTTCCTTCAACTCCTGTACCCGTTGCGAGCATCGGGGCAGGAGTCCTGTCTATTGCTGCATGACCCGGCTGCGTAACCAGTCGTGTCAGGCACATCTCCCGTTTCCCACAACTCTGGCATAACACTTGCTCTGCCTCTGTCACGTATTGAAGAAACTCTTGAATAGTGACGGATTATTGGCATGGCGCAGAGCGAAGAAGTTAAAGATCCCGCACCCAAAGGCAAAGGTAAACTCAAGCTCATCATAATCGCCGTTGTGGCGCTGTTGCTGGCGGTGGGCTTATCGGTGGGTGCGACCTGGTTCCTCATGCACAAGAGCGAGAGCAAGGAAGACCCGGCTGCTGCAGCCGCGGCGGCCAACGCCAAGCCAGTGGCGGTGTTCGAGCCGATGACTCCCGCCTTTGTGGTCAACTTCAACGCCAATGGCCGTCAGCGTTACATGCAGGTCAGCATTACCATGCTGGGCCGCAATGCTGCCGACATGGAGGCGCTTAAAGTACACATGCCTCTGATTCGTAATAATCTGGTGATGCTGTTCGCAGCCATCCCCTTCGAATCGCTGGCGTCGCCGATCGGTCAGGAAATGCTGCGTCAGAAAGCGACCGCGAGCATTCAGGAAGTGGCCCAGAAAGAACTCGGCAAGACTGTGATCGAACAGTTGCTCTTCACTAATTTCGTATTGCAGTAGGATCCTCACATGGCCGTGCAAGACCTGCTCTCCCAGGATGAGATCGACGCGCTGCTGCATGGCGTCGACGACGGGATGGTTCAGACCGACAACGCTGCCGAGCCTGGCAGTGTCAAAAGTTATGACCTGACCAGTCAGGACCGGATCGTCCGTGGGCGCATGCCGACACTGGAAATGATCAACGAGCGATTCGCCCGCTACACGCGTATCAGCATGTTCAACCTGCTGCGCCGCTCGGCGGATGTGGCGGTGGGCGGTGTTCAGGTCATGAAGTTCGGCGAGTACGTGCATTCGCTGTACGTCCCGACCAGCCTCAACCTGGCCAAGATCAAACCGTTACGCGGCACGGCGCTGTTCATTCTCGACGCCAAGCTGGTGTTCAAGCTGGTGGACAACTTTTTCGGTGGCGATGGCCGTCACGCCAAGATCGAAGGCCGTGAATTCACGCCGACCGAGTTGCGTGTAGTGCGCATGGTGCTGGATCAGGCCTTCATCGACCTCAAGGAAGCCTGGCAGGCGATCATGGAAGTCAACTTCGAGTACATCAACTCTGAAGTGAACCCGGCCATGGCCAACATCGTCGGGCCAAGCGAGGCGGTGGTGATCTCCACGTTCCATATCGAGCTGGATGGCGGTGGCGGCGACTTGCACGTGACCATGCCGTACTCAATGATCGAGCCGATCCGCGAGATGCTCGATGCCGGCTTCCAGTCCGACCTTGATGATCAGGATGAGCGCTGGGTGAACGCGCTCAAGGAAGACGTGCTGGATGTGAACGTACCACTCACGACCACCATCGCTCAGCGTCAGTTGCCCCTGCGGGACATCCTGCACATGCGCCCCGGCGATGTGATTCCGGTGGAATTGAGCGATTCGCTGGTCATGCGTGCCAACGGCGTGCCTTCTTTCAAGGTCAAGCTAGGCTCGCACAAGGGCAAGATGGCCCTGCAAGTAATCGAACCCATAGCGCGACGTTGACCTGTAAGGTCGATGTCGGAAATTTTGCGTAATTGAAATACTGCGTGCAGAGGACAACCGATGGCTGATGATAACGAAATGACGTCTGCTGAAGATCAGGCGCTGGCCGATGAGTGGGCTGCTGCTCTGGGCGAGGCTGGCGATGGCGGGCAGGCTGATATTGATGCCTTGCTGGCTGCCGACGCCGGTAATGCGGGTAGCCGTCTGGCCATGGAAGAGTTCGGCAGTGTGCCGAAGAACACCGGGCCGGTGACGCTGGACGGTCCTAACCTGGACGTGATTCTGGATATTCCGGTCTCGATCTCCATGGAAGTGGGCAGTACCGATATCAATATTCGCAACCTGTTGCAGCTCAACCAGGGCTCGGTCATCGAGCTGGATCGTCTGGCTGGCGAACCGCTGGACGTGCTGGTCAACGGCACACTCATCGCCCACGGCGAAGTGGTTGTGGTCAATGAAAAGTTCGGCATCCGTCTGACCGACGTGATCAGCCCGAGCGAACGCATCAAGAAGCTGCGCTGAATGAAGCGCTTGCTGAGTGTTCTGCTGATGTCGCCGTCGCTGGCCTGTGCTGTAGATCCCGCCGCTCAGACGGCGCCTGCGCAAGTGGCCAATACCGTGTCTGGTGGCATGGGCGGGCAGCTGGCACAGCTGCTATTCGGCCTGATACTGGTGGTTGGTCTGATATTCGTTCTGGCATGGCTGATGCGCCGTGTGCAGAGCGCCGGCCCGAACAACAGTCAGGTCATCGAGCTGGTGGGTTCGCGCGCACTGGGGCCGCGTGATCGGCTGGTGCTGGTCCAGATCGGCAACGAGCAGGTACTGCTGGGTATCACGCCGGGCCGAATCACGCCCCTGCATGTGCTCAAGGAACCGGTTCAGGTGCCTGTGCGTGAGCAAACGACACCTGAATTCGCTCAGCGCCTTATGGAGCTGATGGGCAAGGATAAGGACAAGAAGTAATGGGCGCCTTGCGTTTCCTGATACTGCTGATGCTGGTCATGGTGGCGCCTGCGGTCCTGGCTGCCGACCCTTTGTCGATACCGGCGATCACCCTGTCCAACAGCACGGACGGCCAGCAGGAGTATTCGGTCAGTCTGCAGATTCTGCTGATCATGACCGCGCTGAGCTTCATTCCTGCGTTTGTCATGCTGATGACCAGTTTTACCCGGATCATCATCGTCTTCTCGATCCTGCGTCAGGCCCTGGGTCTGCAGCAGACACCGTCGAACCAGATACTGACCGGCATGGCGCTGTTTCTGACCATGTTCATCATGGCGCCGGTCTTCGACCGTGTTAATCAGGACGCATTGCAGCCTTATCTGGCTGAAAAGCTGTCAGCGCAGGACGCGGTTGCCAAGGCGCAGGTGCCGATCAAGGACTTCATGCTGGCGCAGACGCGTACCAGTGATCTCGAGCTGTTCATGCGGCTGTCCAAGCGCACCGATATTCCGACGCCGGATGCTGCGCCGCTGACCATTCTGGTTCCGGCGTTCGTGATCTCCGAGCTCAAGACGGCGTTTCAGATCGGCTTCATGATCTTTATTCCGTTCTTGATCATCGACCTGGTGGTGGCCAGTGTGCTGATGGCCATGGGTATGATGATGCTGTCGCCACTGATCATATCCCTGCCGTTCAAGATCATGCTGTTTGTGCTGGTAGATGGCTGGGCGTTGATTGTCGGCACTCTGGCCGGCAGTTTTGGTGGCGTATGAGCCGTTTTGACGAGGAGTCTGCCCGATGACGCCGGAAGTTGCCGTCGATCTGTTTCGCGAAGCGCTGTGGCTGACCACCGTGCTGGTTGCGATTCTTGTAGTGCCCAGTCTGTTATGCGGCCTGCTGGTAGCGATGTTCCAGGCTGCTACCCAGATCAACGAACAGACATTGAGCTTTCTGCCGCGTTTGCTGGTCATGCTTGTGACCCTGATCGTCATCGGCCCCTGGCTGCTGAAAATATTCATGGAATACATGCTGTCGCTGTACACCAGTATTCCGACGCTGATCGGCTAGCGCCGAATGCAGCCGATGCTTGCGCTGACCGATACCCAGATCAGTACCTGGGTGGCGGCCTTCATGCTGCCGCTTTTTCGCATCATCGCGCTGCTGACGACCATGCCGGTCATCGGTACGACGCTGGTGCCCCGTCGCGTGCGCATGTATCTGGCCTTCGCCATCACCGTGGTGGTCGCGCCAGCCTTGCCTGACATGCCTCCGGTCCAGGCGCTCGACCTGAGCGCCTTGTTGTTGATTGGCGAGCAGATCATCATCGGGGCCGGCATGGGCCTTTCGCTGCAGTTGTTCTTCCATATCTTTGTGATCGCGGGGCAGATCATCTCGACGCAGATGGGCATGGGCTTTGCCTCGATGGTCGACCCCACCAACGGCGTGTCTTCAGCCACCATCGGGCAATTTTTCACGCTGTTGGTGACTCTGTTGTTTCTGTCCATGAATGGCCATCTGGTGGTGCTGGAAATCCTTGTCGAGAGCTTTACCAGCATGCCGGTCGGCAGCGGCCTGCTGGTCAACAATTTCTGGGAGCTGGCAAACGGCCTGGGCTGGGTTTTGGGTTCCGGGCTGAGGCTGGTATTGCCGGCGATCACGGCGTTGCTGATCATCAACATCGCTTTCGGTGTCATGACCCGCGCTGCGCCACAGCTCAACATTTTTTCCATCGGTTTCCCGCTGACTCTGGTGATGGGCATGGTCATTCTGTGGATGACGATGGGCGACATTCTCAACCAGTATCAGCCGATTGCCACCCAGGCACTGCAGATGTTGCGCGATATGGTGAGGGCTCGTTGAGATGGCAGAAAACGAGAACGGTCAGGATAAAACAGAAGACCCCACGGAAAAAAAGGTCAAGGACGCTCGTGCCGATGGTCAGATTGCGCGCTCCAAGGAACTGACCACGCTGGTGGTGATGTTGATGGGGGCGGGCGGTTTGCTTATGTTCGGTTCTGACATTGCCGCGATGATGTCGGAGCTGATGCGTGACAACTTCACGATCACGCGTGAAACGCTGATGGATCAGTCTTACATGGGCAAGGCTTTGCTCAGTTCCGGGCTGCATGCGCTGGTGGTGATTCTGCCGTTTCTGATTGCCATGCTGGTGGCAGCGCTGGTGGGGCCGATCATGCTCGGCGGCTGGCTGTTCACAACCAAGTCCCTGATGCCCAAGTTCAGCCGGATGAACCCTGCTGCAGGGCTCAAGCGTATGTTTTCGCCACACGCGCTGGTCGAGCTGCTCAAGTCTTTAGGCAAATTCCTGATCATTCTGGCGGTGGCGCTGGCGGTGCTGAACAGCGAGCGCAAGGACCTGGTTGCCATTGCCCACGAGCCGCTCGAGCAGGCGATGATCCACAGCTTGATGGTGGTGGGCTGGAGCAGCTTCTGGATGGCTTGCGGACTGATGTTCATTGCGGCAGCGGATGTACCGTTTGTGCTGTATGAGGCGCACAAGAAGCTGCTGATGACCAAGCAGGAAGTGCGCGACGAGCACAAGAACAGCGAAGGCAGCCCTGAGGTCAAGCAGCGGATTCGCCAGTTGCAGCGCGAGATGTCTCAGCGGCGGATGATGGCATCGATCCCCGAGGCCGATGTCATCATTACCAACCCGACACACTTTGCCGTGGCCTTGAAGTACGACCCTGAAAAAGGTGGGGCGCCCATGCTGCTGGCCAAGGGCACTGACCTTGTTGCCCTGAAGATTCGCGAGATTGGTGCGCATAACCAGATACTCATTCTGGAATCCGCTGCCTTGGCCCGGTCCATCTACTACAGCACTGATCTGGATCAGGAAATTCCAGCCGGGCTGTACCTGGCAGTGGCTCAGGTACTGGCGTACGTCTACCAGATCCGCCAGTTCCATGCCGGCCAGGGCAAGCGCCCAGACCCGCTGGGCGATGTTAAAATCCCCCCTGACCTGCAGCGCGATTCCTGATCGTCAGAAAGGGCGTCTCGCCTGATGAGGGCATTGCCACGCTGAGCGTGAGGAACGATAGGTGTTTGCAGGACCGCTATCGTATGCATGTTCTGCGTCACACATCTTTAGTCTGGCGAGATACAAGACTTAATTCCAATTCAGGCCTGAATTTCGTGCGAGAAGGGCATGCTCGCTTTGCGCGATTTCTGTCTCTAAAGCCTTGCCGCCACTGGCGTTGTAAAAGTTGGACAGCTTTTTGCAACAGGGTCGATACAGGTCGCCATCGGCGTCAATGTTTTGATCTAGTGCGCAGGTAACGAATCAGTGGATCGCTCTCAATTACTCAGTAGCGCACGCAGCAATATCTCTGGCCTGGGTCGCGGTCAGCTAGGCGTTCCGTTGTTGTTGCTGGTCATGCTGGCAATGATGATGTTGCCCATTCCTCCTTTTTTGCTGGACGTGTTCTTCACGTTCAACATCGCACTCTCGATCGTCGTGCTGCTGGTCTGCGTCTATGCACTTCGGCCGCTGGATTTCTCGGTGTTCCCGACCATCCTGCTGGTTGCCACGTTGCTGCGTCTGGCACTGAACGTCGCTTCCACCCGTGTAGTAATGCTTCACGGGCAGGACGGCCACGCTGCTGCGGGCAAGGTGATTCAGGCATTCGGTGAAGTAGTGATCGGCGGTAACTACGTCGTTGGTATCGTGGTGTTCGCGATTCTGATGATCATCAACTTCGTGGTTATCACCAAAGGTGCCGGTCGTATCTCCGAGGTGAGCGCACGTTTCACCCTCGATGCGATGCCCGGCAAGCAGATGGCGATCGACGCCGACCTCAACGCCGGCCTTATCGATCAGCCTGAAGCCAAGCGCCGTCGCGCCGAAGTGGCTCAGGAAGCCGAGTTCTACGGTTCAATGGACGGTGCCAGTAAATTCGTGCGCGGCGACGCCATTGCCGGGTTGCTGATTCTGTTCATCAACCTGATCGGCGGCACGCTGGTCGGTATCATGCAGCACAACATGTCGTTTGCCGATGCAGGCCGTGTCTACACCCTCTTGACCATTGGTGACGGTTTGGTGGCGCAATTGCCATCACTGCTGCTGTCCACTGCTGCCGCCATCATGGTGACCCGCGCTTCCGGTTCGGAAGAGATGGGCAAGCTGATCAATCGCCAGATGTTTGCCTCGCACAAAGCGCTGGGTGTGTCCGCTGCAATCATGATCGTCATGGGTCTGGTTCCGGGCATGCCGCACTTCTCTTTCATCAGCCTTGGTCTGGTTGCTGCAGGCGGCGCCTATATGTTGTGGAAGAAAGAAAACCAGGTGAAGGTCGAAGCCATCGCCGAAGTGCAGCGTCAGCAAGATCTGCTGCCATCACCGACCCGCGTTCAGGACTCCAAGGAGCTGGGCTGGGATGACGTGACCCCGATCGATATCATTGGTCTGGAAGTGGGCTACCGCCTGATTCCGCTGGTGGATCGCAATCAGGGTGGCCAATTGCTCGCGCGGATCAAGGGCGTGCGCAAGAAGCTGTCTCAGGAGCTGGGCTTTCTGATGCCGACCGTACACATTCGCGACAACCTCGATCTGGCGCCCAGCGCCTATCGTTTGACGCTGATGGGTGTGATTCTGGCCGAAGCCGAGATCTATCCGGATCGCGAACTGGCAATCAACCCCGGGCAGGTGTTCGGTACGCTGAACGGCATTACCGCCAGAGACCCGGCGTTTGGTCTGGAGGCTGTCTGGATCGAAATCAGCCAGCGCAGCCAGGCGCAGTCGCTGGGCTACACCGTGGTAGACGCCAGCACCGTGGTGGCAACCCACCTCAATCAGATTCTGTACAAGCATTCCCATGAGCTGATCGGGCACGAGGAAGTGCAGCAGTTGATGCAATTGTTGGCCAAAAGCTCGCCCAAGCTGGCTGAAGAGCTGGTGCCGGGTGTGTTGTCCCTGTCGTCGCTGCTCAACGTATTGCAAGCGCTGCTTTCCGAGCATGTGCCGGTGCGAGATATCCGCAGCATTGCAGAAGCTATCGCCAACAACGCTGGCAAGAGTCAAGATACCGCCGCTTTGGTGGCGGCAGTGCGGGTCGGTCTGAGCCGTGCAATCGTCCAAAGCATTGTAGGCATTGAGCCGGAGCTGCCTGTTATCACTCTGGAGCCAAGGTTGGAACAGATATTGCTCAATAGTCTTCAGAAGGCTGGTCAGGGTCAGGAAGAAGGCGTTTTGCTTGAGCCCAGCATGGCTGAAAAGCTCCAGCGTTCGTTGATAGAGGCCGCCCAGCGTCAAGAGATGCAAGGGTTGCCGGTAATTCTTCTGGTAGCAGGTCCTGTCCGGGCGATGCTGTCACGATTTGGACGATTGGCTGTACCGAACATGCATGTTCTGGCGTATCAGGAAATACCGGACAACAAGCAAGTAACCATCGTAGCGACTGTCGGGCCAAACGGCTGAGGTAGTGAGTCATGCAAGTTAAGCGATTTTTCGCCGCCGATATGCGTCAAGCCATGAAGCTGGTTCGCGATGAGCTGGGCGCCGAAGCGGCCATCATCGGTAACCGGCGCATTGCTGGTGGCGTCGAGCTGACTGCTGCTCTGGATTACAAGCTTTCTGCCCTGGCCCCTCGCGTGCCCAACATGGAGCTGGAAGACGAACTGCGCAAAACCCAGTCGCGCATCGTTTCCGCTCAGGCTGAACTGAACAATCGCAGTGACAGTGACGTGTCGGTCAACCTCCAGCTGTTTTCCGGCAAGACCGGCAGCGCTGCAGACACACACATCGAACCCACGCTTGAAGAGCCGCCACGTCCGTTTGCTGCCTATGCGTCTGCGCCTGCCGCAGAGCCTGCTGGCGGCCAGCGCGCCTTCGAGTCGATGCGTTCCGAACTGAATGGCCTGCGCGAGCTGCTGGAAGTCCAGCTGGGCTCCCTGGCCTGGAATCAGCTTCAGGGCAGCCGTCCGCAGCAGGCCAACCTCTGGCGCCGTCTGCAACGTGTCGGCTTGTCCGGCCCGCTGTCCCGCGACCTGCTGTCGATGATCCCCGACATAGACGAGCCTCGTCAGGCATGGCGCATGTTGCTGGCGCATCTGGCCCGCATGATTGCCGTGCCTGACATCGAGCCGCTGGAAGAGGGCGGCGTGATCGCCATGGTCGGTCCTGCCGGTATGGGCAAGACCACCACACTGGCCAAACTGGCAGCCCGCTACGTGCTGAAGTACGGTCCGCAGAATATCGCTCTGGTCAGCATGGACAGTTTCCGCATCGGTGCCCAGGAGCAGCTCAAGACGCTCGGGCGCATTCTCAACGTGCCGGTTACCCATGTCGATCCGGGCCAGTCTCTGGTTCAGGCTCTCGAGCCACTGCTGCGCAAGCGCGTGGTGCTGATCGATACCGCCGGCCTGCAGGCCAGTGATCCTGCGCTGCGCATGCAGCTGGAGAGTCTGGCAGGGCGTGGCATAAAATCGCGCAACTACCTGGTACTGGCAACAACTAGCCAGAAGCAGGTACTGACAGCGGCTTATCACAGTTACAAACGTTGTGGCCTGGCCGGATGCATTCTGACCAAGCTCGATGAAACAGCCAGCCTCGGCGAAGTCCTGAGCCTGGCGATCAGTCACGAACTACCAGTGGCCTACCTGACGGACGGTCCACGTATTCCTGAAGATCTGCATATTCCACGCCGTCACCAACTGGTTAGCCGTGCGGTGAGCGTTCAGATGCAGGATGAGCCGAGCGAGGAAGCGATGGCTGATATGTTTGCCGACCTCTATCACACCCCTGGCAAGAGAGTGGGTTAAGTGATGGATATTATTGAAATGTCCCTGCATCAACGGTCTGCCTGGCATTGTTCATTAGTGAATGTGCGGTTCTCGGTGTGGTTTCGGTCTACGCAAGACAAGGTAAAGAAATAACATGGGCAGCATGCATCCCGTACAGGTGATCGCGGTGACCGGCGGCAAAGGTGGCGTCGGTAAGACTAACGTGTCAGTGAACCTCTCACTGGCCCTCGCCGAGCTTGGCCGGCGCGTTATGCTGCTTGATGCCGATCTTGGTCTGGCCAATGTCGACGTCTTGCTGGGCCTGACGCCGAAGCGCACGCTTGCCGATGTCATAGAGGGTCGCTGCGAACTGCGCGATGTTCTATTGCAGGGGCCGGGCGGGGTTCGTATCGTGCCTGCAGCTTCCGGCACCCAGAGCATGGTGCATCTGTCTCCGGCCCAGCATGCCGGTCTGATCCAGGCGTTCAGCGATATTGGCGACAATCTCGACGTACTGGTGATCGACACGGCTGCCGGTATTGGCGAATCAGTGGTGAGCTTTGTGCGCGCTGCTCAGGAAGTGCTGCTGGTGGTGTGCGACGAGCCCACGTCGATCACCGACGCCTACGCCCTGATCAAACTGCTCAACCGCGACTACGGCATGAACCGCTTCCGGGTCCTGGCCAACATGGCTCAGAGCCCTCAGGAAGGGCGCAACCTGTTCGCCAAGCTCACCAAAGTGACAGACCGTTTTCTTGATGTTGCCCTGCAGTATGTAGGCGCTGTGCCGTATGACGAATGCGTGCGCAAGGCCGTGCAGAAACAGCGTGCCGTCTACGAAGCATTCCCGCGTTCCAAATGTGCACTGGCGTTCAAGGCTATTGCCCAGAAGGTTGATACCTGGCCGTTGCCGGCCAATCCGCGGGGTCATCTCGAGTTCTTCGTTGAGCGACTCGTTCACCAGACCAGTGCGGGGCCTGTGCAATGACTGCGAGCGGCTACCAGATGTACAGCAAGACTTCTCGGAACTCACAATATGAGCTGATCGAGCGCTATGCGCCTTTGGTCAAGCGCATTGCCTACCACTTGCTGGCGCGTTTGCCAGCCAGCGTGCAGGTCGAGGATCTGATCCAGGCCGGCATGATCGGTCTGCTTGAAGTCTCTACCAAATATGACTCCACCAAGGGTGCGAGCTTCGAGACCTATGCCGGCATTCGTATCCGTGGCGCGATGCTCGATGAGGTCCGCAAGGGTGACTGGGCTCCGCGTTCGGTACACCGCAATACGCGCATGGTCAGTGACGCAATTCGGGCAATTGAAGCTAAAACCGGTCGTGACGCTAAAGATCACGAGGTTGCTGCCGAACTCCAGTTGAGTCTTGATGATTATTACGGGATTTTGAATGACACCTTGGGCAGCCGCCTTTTCAGTTTCGACGACCTTTTGCAGGACGGCGATCATGAAGGGCTGCACGAGGACGGTGCAAGCGGTTCGCTTGAGCCGTCGCGCGATCTGGAAGACGAGCGCTTCCAGGCTGCGTTGGCCGATGCAATTGCCAATCTGCCAGAGCGTGAGCGTCTGGTGTTGGCGCTGTACTACGACGAAGAGCTGAATCTCAAGGAAATCGGAGAGGTTCTTGGGGTCAGCGAATCTCGAGTCAGTCAGTTACACAGCCAGTGCGCAGCTCGTTTGCGAGGGCGTTTGGGGGAGTGGCGAGCGCGTTGACGGCAATCCGCGACGCAAGTCGCGAGTTGTCTGCATGCCGGCTGTGCAAAGCGTTACGTGGTAACAGGATGAACGAGACGCAAGCCCATCGAGCATTGTCTCGATGGGCTTTCGTTCAAGGTCTTTGCCTGTCGTTGTGCCAAGCCCGTCGTCGTTTCGTATAGCTGGAGGTGTGCTGTGCCAGTATTGAGTGAACAGCGTGTTCAGGTGCTGAATGCGTTAAAGACTGCTTGGAGGTCGAATTGGACAAGAACATGAAAATCCTCATCGTTGATGACTTCTCAACGATGCGGCGGATCATCAAGAACCTTTTGCGTGATCTGGGGTTTACCAACACATCGGAAGCGGATGATGGTCTGACCGCACTGCCGATGCTGCAAAGCGGTGCCTTTGACTTTCTGGTGACCGACTGGAACATGCCTGGCATGTCCGGTATCGATCTGTTGCGTCAGGTCCGTGCGGATGATCGCCTCAAGAATCTTCCCGTGCTGATGGTCACTGCAGAAGCCAAGCGTGAGCAGATCATTGAAGCTGCTCAGGCCGGGGTGAACGGTTATGTAGTCAAGCCATTCACGGCTCAAGCGCTGAAAGAGAAGATCGAAAAGATCTTTGACCGCGTCAATAGCTGATGCATGCCGCGAGGGCGCTATGGATAACAATGATTCGATGGCCGACTTTGAGTCGACCCTAAAAAGACACGCGCAGGAACTCGTTACCAGCCTTGAAAAGGGTCGTTTCGGCGAGGCTGTGCAACTGATCCATGAGCTCAATCAGACACGTGACCGCGGCCTTTATCAGGAAGTGGGCAAGCTGACTCGTGAGCTTCACAGTGCAATCGTCAACTTTCATATCGATCCGCACATGCCTCAGGCCGAGGAAGTGTCGCAAATCACCGACGCCACCGAACGCCTGTCGTACGTGGTCAGGCTGACCGAGAACGCAGCCAACCGCACGATGGACCTGGTCGAGGAAAGTACGCCGGTCATGAATGGCTTGAGTTCCGACGCCAAGGCTTTGAGCGAGGATTGGGGGCGTTTCATGCGCCGCGAAATCAGCGCTGAAGAGTTTCGCGAGCTGGCCAAGCGAGTCGACGGTTTTCTGACGCGCACCGAAAAGGAAACCCACCAGGTTGCCGGCCATCTCAACGATATTCTGCTTGCTCAGGATTATCAGGACCTTACGGGGCAGGTGATCAAGCGCGTTACGCAGCTGGTCACTGAAGTTGAGAGCAATCTGCTCAAGCTGGTGCTCATGGCCAGCCATGTCGATCGCTTCGCAGGCATCGAACATGACGAAGAATCCATCCTTGCAGAAAAAGATCCTAAAAAACATCTCGCCAAGGGTGAAGGTCCGCAGATTCATGCCGATAAACGTGAAGACGTCGTATCCGGACAGGATGATGTAGACGATCTGCTATCGAGCCTCGGCTTCTAAGGTCTGTTGACGGTTAATTTAGGGAGCACCCCATGAGCTTCGGCGCCGATGAAGAAATCCTTCAGGATTTTCTGGTAGAGGCCGGCGAAATTCTGGAGCAGTTGTCAGAGCAGTTGGTCGAGCTGGAAAGCCGACCGGATGATGCTGACCTGCTCAATGCAATTTTTCGCGGTTTTCACACTGTAAAAGGCGGCGCCGGCTTCCTCCAGCTCCATGAGCTGGTGGAGTGCTGCCACATCGCCGAAAACGTCTTCGACATCCTGCGCAAGGGTGAGCGTCGCGTTGATTCCGAACTGATGGATGTGGTCCTGGAGGCTCTGGACACCGTCAACAGCATGTTTGGTCAAGTACGAGAAAGAACCAACGTCACCCCGGCGACACCTGAGCTGCTGGCTGCCCTGGCGCGGCTGGCTGAGCCACAGTCTGCGGATGTGGTCGAAGCGCCAGAGCCAGAGCCGCAACCAGTGGCCGAGTCAGTTGCCCCGGCGGCTCAGGCTCAGGCTCAGGCCGACGGCGACATTACCGATGATGAATTCGAGCAACTGCTGGATTCGCTGCACGGCACCAGCCCGGTGTCTGTGGCCACGCCAGTGGCAGCTGCTGCTGCACCTGCGCCGGTGGGCGATGAAATCACCGACCAGGAATTCGAATCGCTGCTTGATCAGCTGCACGGCAAGGGCAAGTTTGCACCCGACGCCGCAGCTGCCCCGGCCCCTGCTGCCAAGAGCGCCGCTGCTGCGCCCGCCGGTGATGAAATCACTGACGACGAGTTCGAGGCGCTGCTTGATCAGTTGCATGGCAAAGGTTCTTTCGACGCTGCTGTAGCCGCTCCGGTTGCCGCTGCACCTGCGCCCGCAGCTGTTGCCGCAAAGCCTGCGCCTGCTGCGAAGGCATCGGACGAAATCACCGATCACGAATTCGAAAACCTGCTGGATGAGTTGCACGGCAAAGGCAAGTTCGAACCTCAGGCTATCGCTGCCAAGGCACCTGCGGCTGCTCCTGCTGCCCCGGCGCCCGTGGCCAAGCCTGCTGCAGCGCCCGCACCGGCTGCCAAGGCCGAGCCAGCCAAGCCCGCTCCAGCAGCTGCACCGGCACGAGCGCCGGCCCCGACCGGTGAAAAACCGGTCGCGACCGAAGCTGAAACCACTGTTCGCGTTGATACCGCCCGCCTGGACGAGATCATGAACATGGTGGGTGAGCTGGTGCTGGTTCGTAACCGTCTGGTTCGTCTGGGGCTCAACAGTGGCGATGAAGCCATGTCCAAGGCGGTTTCCAACCTTGACGTGGTGACGGCAGACCTGCAGACCGCGGTGATGAAAACGCGCATGCAGCCGATCAAGAAAGTCTTCGGACGCTTCCCGCGTCTGGTTCGCGATCTGGCCCGCCAGCTCAAGAAAGAGATCAACCTCGAGTTGGTCGGTGAAGAGACCGATCTCGACAAGAACCTCGTCGAGGCGCTTGCCGACCCGCTGGTCCACTTGGTGCGCAACGCGGTCGACCACGGTATCGAAACCCCGGAAGAGCGTGAAGCCACAGGCAAGTCTCGTGGCGGTCGGGTGATTCTTTCGGCAGAGCAGGAGGGCGACCATATCCTGTTGTCGATTTCCGATGACGGCAAGGGCATGGACCCTAACGTTCTGCGCTCCATCGCTGTCAAGCGTGGGGTCATGGACAAGGATGCGGCCGATCGGTTGAGTGACACCGATTGCTACAACCTGATCTTTGCTCCAGGTTTCTCGACCAAGACCGAAATCTCCGATGTCTCTGGCCGCGGTGTGGGCATGGACGTGGTGAAGACCAAGATTTCCCAGCTCAACGGCTCGATCAACATCTACTCGACCAAGGGCCAGGGCTCCAAGATCGTCATCAAGGTCCCGTTGACCCTGGCGATCATGCCGACCTTGATGGTGATGCTGGGCAACCAGGCATTCGCCTTCCCGCTGGTCAACGTCAACGAAATCTTCCACCTGAACCTTTCGACTACCAACGTGGTGGACGGTCAGGAAGTGGTGATCGTGCGTGACAAGGCCTTGCCGCTGTTTTACCTCAAGCGCTGGCTGGTCAGTTCCGCAGCTCATGAAGAGCAGCGAGAAGGGCACGTCGTGATTCTGACGGTTGGCACCCAGCGCATCGGCTTTGTCGTCGATCAACTGGTCGGTCAGGAGGAAGTGGTTATCAAACCGCTGGGCAAGATGCTGCAGGGTACGCCGGGTATGTCGGGCGCCACCATTACCGGTGACGGCCGCATTGCCTTGATTCTCGATGTACCCAGCATGCTCAAGCGATACGCCGCACGGCGTATTTGAATCCGGGGTTGCGGGCAGCCTGGCTGCCTGCAGCACCTATTGGAGTGTTTATGGCAGTCAAGGTCCTGGTGGTGGATGATTCCGGTTTTTTCCGCCGCCGCGTTACGGAAATTCTTTCTTCGGACCCCAACATTGTAGTTGTCGGCACCGCCACCAATGGCAAGGAAGCAATTGAGCAGGCGCTGGCGCTCAAGCCTGACGTCATCACCATGGACTACGAAATGCCGATGATGGATGGCATTACGGCAGTTCGCCATATCATGCAGCGTATTCCCACCCCGGTCTTGATGTTCTCGTCGCTGACGCACGAAGGTGCGCGCGTAACGCTGGACGCGCTTGATGCCGGTGCCGTGGATTTTCTGCCCAAGAATTTCGAAGACATTTCGCGCAATCCGCAAAAGGTCAAACAACTGCTGTGCGAGAAGATCAACAGTATCTCGCGTAGCAACCGCCGTTCGAGCGGTTTTGGTTCTGCCAGCGCATCATCTGCGGCACCAGCGCCTTCGACGATTTCGAGTCGTGCGCCAGCGCCGGCTACGCCCGCGCGTACTGTGCCTTCGCGTACGGCTGCTCCGGCCCCTGTTTCGGCGCCGGCAGCGCATGGGCATGCTCATGCTCATCATGCTCATCATGCTCATCATGCGCCTGCGCACGCCACGACCACTGGCACCGCCAAGCGCAAGGCCTACAAACTGGTCGCCATCGGTACGTCGACTGGCGGTCCGGTTGCCCTGCAACGAGTACTGACCCAACTGCCAGCCAGTTTTCCGGCGCCCCTGGTCCTGATTCAGCACATGCCTGCGGCATTCACCAAGGCATTTGCCGAGCGTCTCGACAAACTGTGCAAGATCAGCGTCAAAGAGGCCGAGGACGGTGATGTTCTGCGTCCAGGGCTGGCGCTGCTGGCCCCTGGCGGCAAGCAGATGATGGTCGACGCTCGCGGCACGGTGAAGATTCTGCCAGGCGATGAACGCCTGAACTACAAGCCTTGCGTCGACATTACTTTCGGCTCGGCGGCCAAATCCTACGGCGACAAAGTGCTGTCGGTAGTATTGACCGGCATGGGCGCAGACGGCCGGGAGGGCGCACGCCTGCTCAAACAGGCGGGCAGTACCGTATGGGCGCAGGATGAAGCAAGCTGCGTGATCTATGGCATGCCGATGGCTATCGTCAAGGCGGACCTCGCCGACGCGATCTACAGCCTCGATGACATCGGTCGGCATCTGGTCGAGGCTTGTCTCTGATGGATGTACTGAGTCTTATCGGTCTGATTTTGGCGTTTGTCGCGATTATCGGCGGTAACTTTCTCGAAGGCGGACACCTCGGCGCATTACTCAATGGTCCGGCAGCCCTGATCGTGCTGGGCGGTACACTGGGCGCATCGCTGTTGCAATCACCGATGAGCGCGTTTATGCGCGCCATGAAGATCGTTCGCTGGATTGTTTTCCCGCCTCGCATTGATCTGCCCGGCGGTGTTGACAGGGTCATAGGCTGGAGCATGACCGCCCGCAAGGAAGGTTTGCTGGGGCTGGAAACTGTAGCCGACGCCGAGCCCGACAGTTATGCCCGCAAAGGCCTGCAACTGTTGGTGGACGGGGCTGAGCCAGCGGCGATCCGGAGCATTCTGGAAGTGGATTTCATCACTCAGGAAACCCGCGATATCCAGGCTGCCAAAGTATTCGAAAGCATGGGCGGCTACGCGCCGACCGTGGGCATCATCGGTGCAGTGATGGGGCTTATTCACGTGATGGGCAATCTGGCCGACCCGAGCCAGCTTGGCAGTGGCATTGCGGTTGCGTTTGTTGCCACCATCTACGGTGTGGCCATAGCCAACCTCATCCTGCTGCCGGTGGCCAACAAGCTCAAAGGTATTGCCCATCGTCAGTCACGCTACCGCGAAATGCTGCTCGAAGGTCTGTTGTCCATCGCCGAGGGTGAAAACCCGCGCTCCATCGAACTCAAGCTGCAAGGCTTCATGGAGTAACAGCGCATGGCTCGCCGACGTCAGCCCGAGGAACACGAAAATCATGAACGCTGGCTGGTGTCCTATGCCGACTTCATTACGTTGCTGTTCGCGTTTTTCGTGGTGATGTACTCCATATCTTCTATCAACGAAGGCAAGTACAAGATTCTGTCCCAGGCGCTGGTGGGGGTCTTCAACGACACGGAGCGGACCATGAAGCCGATCCCGATCGGCGAACAGCGTCCGGTGTCGACGAAGCCTGCCGAGCCCTTGCTCAAGGAAAGCGAGCAGACTGACGCCGGTATCGGGCAGGCGTCCGATGACCCGTTGCAGACTATTGCCCAGGATGTACGCGATGCGTTTGGCGACTTGATCAAGTCCGACCAGATGACCGTGCGCGGCAACGAGTTGTGGATAGAGATCGAGCTTAACTCCAGCCTGTTGTTTGTCAGTGGCGATGCCATGCCCAGCGACAAGGCATTCACCATCATTGAAAAGGTCTCCGATATCGTCAAACGCTTCGACAACCCGATCCATGTCGAAGGCTTCACTGATGATCAGCCGATCCGCACTGCACAGTTTCCGACCAACTGGGAACTCTCCTCGGCGCGCTCTGCCAGCATTGTGCGCATGCTGGCGATGGACGGCGTCAACCCGGCGCGGCTCGCCTCTGTAGGCTACGGCGAGTTTCAGCCTGTTGCTTCCAATGCCACCGCTGCCGGGCGCGCCAAGAACCGCCGTGTGGTGCTGGTTATCTCGCGAAACCTGGATGTTCGCCGCAGTCTGACCAGTGCAGGTTCCGCGAATGTGCAACCTGATGCTGCTTTAAGGCGTGCTGGCACACAAACTGCACCGGTGCCAGCAAAGCCGCCGGTACGCGCGAACGCCGTCAATTCTCCGTCACCCGCCCTCCAATAATCGTATCGGTATGATCTTCGCTGTACGGAAGGAAAAAAATCAATGAGAGTCTGGGCAGTAGCCAATCAGAAAGGTGGAGTCGGAAAGACCACCACGACCATTGCCCTGGCCGGGTTGCTGGCTGATGCAGGCAAACGCGTGGTCGTTGTCGATCTGGACCCCCATGGCTCCATGACCAGTTATTTCGGGCACAATCCGGACGAGCTGGAGCACAGCGCGTTCGATTTGTTCTTGCACAAAGGCGCGGTGCCGGATGGTCTTCCCGCGCAGCTGTTGCTGCCCACCAGTGACAAGCGCATATCCCTGATACCGTCCAGCACGGCGCTTGCCACCCTTGAGCGTCAATCGCCTGGCCAGAGCGGTCTCGGCCTGGTGATCGCCAAGAGTCTTGCCCAGTTATGGCAGGAATTTGACTATGCGCTGATCGACAGTCCGCCGTTGCTGGGCGTTCTCATGGTCAATGCGCTGGCGGCAAGCCAGCAACTGGCAATCCCTGTGCAGACCGAGTTTCTGGCTGTAAAAGGCCTGGAACGGATGGTCAATACGCTGGCCATGATCAACCGCTCGCGAAAAGTCCCGCTGCCTTACACCATTGTGCCCACGCTGTTCGACCGCCGCACCCAGGCGTCGATGGGCACCCTGAAGTTGTTGCGTGACAGCTTCCCCGAGCATGTCTGGCAGGCCTATGTGCCAGTCGACACACGGCTTCGGGATGCCAGTCGCCTGGGCCTGACGCCCTCTCAGAACGACAGCAAGAGTCGTGGCGTGATTGCCTATCGGGCTTTGCTCAAACACATGCTCGCCGAGCAGCTCAATGCTCAGGTGGCCTGACATGAACCTTTACTCTTTCTGCACAGTTCGCTCAAGTGATGCCTCAATGCGGCCGATAACTCTATCAGGCTGCACACGCTCCATTTTTTGTTGGGCCCCGGTATGAACCGCCCTGTAGAAGTTGCAACACGACCCAAGCTGGCTTTGCAGTCCTATCTGGACGCATTGCTTTACGACGCGACCGAAGAGCTTGAAACGCCTTCCGGCAGTATCGATGAATTCCAGGCTGCGGTGCTTGAAGAGCAAGCGTTCGATGCGCGCATGCAGGCGCAGGTGAAGCCGCTGGCGGTCGCGGTTGCCGCACCTGCCGCGGTGGCTGTAGCCGTCAAGGTTGCGGCACCTGTTGCGGTGCCAGTGCTTGAGGTTGCTCCGGTGATCGTTGCCGAGGCCTTACAGGTTGAAACGTTAAAGGTTGAAACGACGGTGCCGACAGTAGATCTGGTCGAGCCTGTCGCCGAATTGAGTACGCTGGTGACTCAGCGAACTCCAACGCCGCCACCGACCAGCGATGGTCGTCCGGCGTGGGCTGCCGAGCCGTTCGAATGCCTGTTGTTTGATGTGGCGGGTCTGACACTGGCGGTGCCACTGGTCTGTCTGGGGTCGATTTATCCGCTGGCAGGGCAGGAACTGACGCCACTGTTCGGGCAGCCGGACTGGTTTCTCGGGATCCTGCCCAGTCAGGCAGGCAACCTGAAAGTATTGGATACCGCGCGCTGGATCATGCCTGATCGCTACCGCGACGATTTTCGCCAGGGATTGCAGTACGTGATCTCGGTGCAAGGATACGAATGGGGGCTGGCGGTGCATCAGGTCAGTCGCTCGTTGCGTCTTGATCCGAACGAGATCAAATGGCGCACGCAACGCGGTCAGCGACCTTGGCTGGCAGGCACGGTTATCGAGCACATGTGTGCGTTGCTGGATGTTGCAGAGTTGGCCGAGTTGATAGCCAGTGGCGCGGTCAAGCAGTTGAACAAGTCGAAATAATCATGGGCAGGCGCCAGTGGCGTCACCCGCAAAGAACACACGTGAGGGGTTGGGGTTATGAATAAGTCGTCTGCACAAAGTTCCGAAGATCCGATCCTGCAATGGGTTACATTCCGCCTGGACAACGAGTCTTACGGCATCAATGTAATGCAGGTGCAGGAAGTGCTGCGCTACACCGAAATCGCCCCGGTTCCGGGTGCTCCAAGCTACGTGCTGGGCATCATCAACCTGCGCGGTAATGTTGTCACCGTAATCGACACTCGTCAGCGCTTCGGCCTGGCGCCGGTTGAAGTCAGCGATAACACGCGTATCGTGATCATCGAGGCCGACAAGCAAGTGGTCGGTATTCTGGTCGACAGCGTGGCGGAAGTGGTTTACTTGCGTCAGTCCGAAGTCGAAACCGCGCCAAACGTGGGTAATGACGAGTCGGCCAAGTTCATTCAGGGCGTCTGCAACAAGAACGGCGAGCTGTTGATTCTTGTCGAACTGGACAAAATGATGTCCGAAGAAGAGTGGTCCGAACTGGAGAGCATTTGATTGATCTTTGAGGTAGCTGTCGTCTTTCTGGCCATTCTATGGGGCGTGACCCTGTTTCTGTTCCTGGCCCATACCAAGCGTCAGCGCAAGCTTGACGCCGAGCGTGACGAGGCGGCTGCCTTGCGTGATCAGCGGATCAAGGAGTTGGCCAGACGCCTGGACAACTACCAGAACGGTACGGTGCGCATGGGCGAAGCCTTGCATGAACTGCGCGCCACCGTTGCGCCATTGCCGGATAAGCTCACCGCACTGGAACAGCGCGATCCCTCCACGCTGTCCTTCGCCCAGGCCGCCAGGCTGGTGGGCATGGGTGCCAGCATCGATGAGCTCACTCAGTCCTGCGGCTTGACCCAGGCCGAAGCGCAGCTCATGACCAAGCTGCACGGCAATACGGCAGGTTAGATTATCGGACACGAAAGCCGAGGGCTGTCAGTAGCCTGGGTGACGCTTCGCTTGTGCGCATCTGCCAGGAAGCGGTAGTAAACCGTTTCAGGACTGCTTCGCAGCCCATCGCAGCCGTCGTAACCTCCTAGGCTCACAGGCTTCCGGACAAAAGCCCGTTTTCGGGCGCTTCATGGCTTGCAAATAGCCCTTACTGCTCGTCCAGCGCAAACTCGGTCAGGCAGAACGTCGGGATCTGCAGATCGTGCAGGCGTTTCGAGCCGCCCAGTTCTGGCAAGTCAATTATCGCAGCAGCTTCATGCACCTTGGCGCCCATGCGGCGGATCAGGTTGGCGGCAGCGATAAGGGTGCCGCCCGTGGCGATCAGGTCATCGAACATCACCACCGAATCGCCCTCGCACAGGCTGTCTGCATGCACTTCCAGGTAGGCTTCGCCGTATTCGGTCTGATACCCCTCGGACAGTACGTCAGCAGGCAATTTGCCCTGTTTGCGGAACAGCACCAGCGGCTTGTTTAACTGGTAGGCGACAACCGAACCAATCAGAAAGCCGCGCGCGTCCATGACACCGATGTGACTGAAGTCGGCCTCGATATAGCGCTGCACGAAGCTGTCAATGACTTGACGGGTGGCTTTGGGGGACTGGAACAGGGGAGTGATGTCACGAAACACCACGCCCGGCTTGGGGAAGTCTACGACCGGGCGTATAAGGGATTTGAAGTTCGGTTGATCGAAGGTCATCGGGGAGTCCATGGCAGTTTTGGCCGACAGTTTAAGCCGACCCGCCAAAGATCGCACGCCTCAGCTTTGCATCGAACCGCCTGCCAGTGCGCACAGGTCGATTGGGGCGAGGATATGGATCTCCTTGCCCTCTGCGTTGATCAGCTCGTTTTGCTGGAACCGCGTGAACACGCGTGACACGGTTTCCACTGCCAACCCGAGGTGATTGCCGATTTCGTTGCGGGACATGCTCAGCCTGAACTGATTGGCCGAAAAGCCCCGTGCCCGGAAGCGCGCCGACAGATTGATCAGGAAAGTGGCAATGCGCTCATCAGCGGTTTTCTTCGACAGCAGCAGCATCATTTGCTGATCGTCACGGATCTCACGACTCATCACGCGCATCAATTGCCGACGCAGTTGTGGCAGTTGCACCGACAACTCGTCCAGACGCTCGAATGGAATTTCGCACACCGATGTAGTCTCCAGTGCCTGCGCCGAAACCGGGTAGGCCTCGGTGTCCATGCCAGACATGCCCACCAGTTCACTGGGCAGATGAAAACCGGTGATCTGTTCTTCACCATTGTCGCTGATGCTGAAAGTTTTCAAGGCGCCGGCACGTACCGCGTATACCGATTCGAAAGTGTCGCCCTGACGAAACAGAAACTCGCCTTTCTTCAACGGGCGGCCGCGCTTGACGATCTGGTCCAGCGAATCCATGTCATCCAGGTTGAGCGAGAGGGGCAGACACAGCGGTGCGAGGCTGCAATCCTTGCAATGGGCTTGGCTTTGAGCACGTTTCACTGGCTCGGACATCACTTAATTCCTTGTGGGAAATCACACATAAGTCATAAGGGTAACTCACCCTGGATAAATCGGGCCAGCGTCGAAGGCCATCTGATTAATCAAGTTTGCGCTCTTAATGCCGATGCATTCGTATATTTCCAGCCGATTCAGGATGCCTTGCCATGTCAACGACTCTCCCGTTGATCAATAGTATTACAATACGTACGCCTACCTCGCAGGTGACCTACAGCCAAGCCATTGAAAGCAATGCAGAAAAACCTGTCGGCGAGACAAAAGGCGTGGAGGTCAATCTTTCCCCGGAAGGCAAGGCCGCTGCAGCGTCGTCCTCGAAAAATGCGGATATCGAGCAGAGCGGGCTGCCTTCCTCCGTACAGAAGATCCTCAAGGCCATTCGCGAGTTGCAGCGCAAGATAGAGGAAACCATGGACCAGCTTCAGAAGGTCATGAGTGACCAGAGCCTGGACCCCGATGAGCGCCGTACCAAGGCCGCCGCGTTACAGACCGTGCTTGGAACATTGCAGGCGCAGATAAGCAATTCCACGGCCGATCTGTCGTCGCTCATGAACAGCCTCAAGTCCAGTGACTCCGACAAGACCAAGGCGGGCATGCTGGTGCTGGCCAAAATGTAGTGCAGCACCGCTTGTTCAAATTACCCGGGAAAACTGCTGCCGGTTTTTCCGGGTCAGGTACGCATCGAACACCATGCACACCGAGCGCACCAGCAAACGACCTGCCGGTCTGACGTCGATCCTTGTATCGCTCAGCGCAATAAGCCCATCGTTTGCCATAACCAGCAGCTGTGGCCACGCGTCGTTGAAATAAATCCTGAAATCGATGCGAAATGCTTTTTCAATCGCGGCGAAATCCAGCGTGAAGTGGCAGATCAACTGCTGGATGACGGCGCTTCTGATCCGGTCGTCGTCGCTGCATGTCAACCCTCGCCTGGTGGCAGGCTGGTCGCTGTCCAGCAGTCGTTGATAGTCGGTAAGGTCGCTGCTGTTCTGGCTGTACAGCTCGCCGATCTGGCTGATGGCCGAGACGCCTAGCCCGATCAGGTCACAATCATTCTGCGTGGTATAGCCCTGAAAGTTGCGCTGCAGGGTCAGGTCCTCCTGGGCAATGGCCAGATCGTCGTCGGGCAAGGCGAAATGGTCCATGCCGATATGACGGTAGCCCGCGCTGCCGAGTTGTTCGAGGGTGCGCTCGAGCATGATCAATTTGCTCTCGGCGGTCGGCAGTTCGCTTGCATCGATCCGGCGTTGCGGCATGAAGCGTTCCGGCAGGTGAGCATAGTTGAACACTGAAAGACGGTCTGGCTGCAGGTTGATGATCTCGTCCAGCGTGCCGCTGAAGGCGTCCGGCGTCTGTCTTGGCAGGCCGTAGATCAGGTCGATATTCACTGAGCGAAACTGCAGCGTGCGGGCGGCTTCAACGATAGCGCGGGTTTCTTCCAGGCTCTGCATGCGGTTGATCGCTCGTTGCACTGCCGGATCAAGATCCTGAACGCCTAGGCTCACCCGGTTGAACCCCAGTTCGCGCAGCAGACCCATGGTTGCCCAGTCGGCTTCACGGGGGTCGATTTCGATGCTGTAGTCGCCCGAATCATCGTCCAGCAGCGTGAAACATGCGCGCAATTGCGCCATCAACCGACGCAGTTCTTCATGGTTGAGAAAGGTCGGCGTGCCGCCCCCCAGGTGCAGCTGTTTCACCACCTGACCGGGTGCCAGGTGGCAGGCGAGCATTTGTATTTCATGCTCCAGTCGCTGCAGGTAGAGTTGCGCCCGACTGCGATCCTTGGTGACGACCTTGTTGCAGGCGCAGTAATAGCAAATGTTCGCGCAGAAGGGCAGATGCACATATAGAGACAGCGGACGCAGCGCTTTGCGACTGTCGCGAAGAGCCTGCAACAGGTCGAACGCGCCAATGCGTGTGTCAAATTGCAGCGCAGTCGGATAGGACGTATAGCGCGGCCCTGTCACGTCATAGCGGCGGATCAGATCTGAATCCCAACGAATGGTGTCGAGCATGCGCGCGTGTCCCGGTCAGGCTGGTGATGGCGCGAGCATACGCAGGCTGTTCAGGGGGAATCTTGATGTGGGTCAGGTGGCCAGCCTCTCAGTGCGACATCATCATCAGCCAGTGCTGATGCGGCCCGGGCAATGTCCAGAGCCCGAACACGATGACCAGCAACCCGCCCGCCACGCGAATGTCACGCTTGCGCAGCAGCGCGGTGGTGCGTTCGGCGGCAAGCCCGGTTGCCAGCAGAACCGGCCATGTGCCCAACCCGAATGCCAGCATCAGCAGGGCGCTATCGACCGCATTGCCCTGACTGGCAGCCCAGAGCAGGGCGCTGTACACCAGCCCGCAGGGCAGCCATCCCCAGAGTGCGCCGAGCAACAGCGCGCGCGGCACACTGGACACCGGTAACAAACGGCTGGCCAGCGGTTGCAGGTGTCGCCACAGGCCTCGGCCCAGCCGTTCGATGCGGGTCAGCCCGCTCCACCAGCCAGCCAGATACAACCCCATGACGATCAACAGGACGGCGGCCATTATTCGCAAGCCTGTGGCCAGCGGGCTTTGCGCGACGGCCCAGCCGACCAGTCCGGATGCAAAGCCGGCCAGCGCGTAGCTGAGAATACGCCCAAGGTTATAGGCCAGCAGCAGACGAAATCGGCGGCTGCGCTGCTCTTTGGGGATGGCCAGTGTCAGCGCGCCCATCAGGCCGCCGCACATGCCTAGGCAATGACCACCGCCCAAAAGGCCGAGAATAAGCGCTGACAACAGTACCGGGGCCAGTTCAAGCATTGTGCTTCTCGTCACAACCTGACTTTTGATGCGCAGGCGGGAGCGGCTCTGCAGGCGGTGGGTCATCGAACAACAGGCTGTGTGCCGGGCCTTCCATGTCATCGTACTGGCCGCTGTCCACCGCCCAGAAAAATACGTAGATCGCGATGCCCACCAGCAGCAGGGCGGCAGGAATCAGGATGTAAAGCGCGGGCATACAACCTCCGGTGCAGGCGGGGTGAGTCGCGGCAGACGGGTCAGACGCAGTGCATTGAGCACCACGATCAATGAGCTGACCGACATGCCGATTGCTGCCCAGATAGGGGTGATCCAGCCAAGTGCTGCAAAGGGCAGCATGAGGCCATTGTACAGACCGGCCCAGATCAGGTTTTCGATAATGACCCTGCGCGTGCGTCGGGCCAGATTCAGTGCGTCGATCAGCACCGGCAAGCGGTTGCACAGCAGCACGCTGTCGGCGCTGGTCTTGGCAAGATCGGTGGCCGAGCCCATCGCCACGCTGATATCGGCAGCGGCCATGACCGGCACGTCGTTTACCCCGTCACCGACCATCAGCACCTTGTGCCCTTGTGCCTGCAGCTCGCGCAGCACGGCAAGTTTATCGTCTGGGCGCAAGCCGCTGCGGGCGTCTTCGATACCCAATGCCTTGGCGACGCTGGCAACCATGGGCGAGCTGTCGCCGGACAGCAACAGGGTTTTCCAGCCACGTGCCTTGCAGGCGTCTAACAAGGTATGGGCATCGTCACGCAGTCGGTCGTCCAGCACCAGCCATGCCAGAGGGCCTTGCGTGTCGCCGAGCAGCAGCCATTGTCCGGACTGATCTGTGATCAATGGTATCTGCGCGCCACTCAGTGCGCAGACAAAAGCCGGCTCGCCAATGCGCAGGTGGCGTGTACCGACAACGCCTTCAAGGCCCAGCCCCGGTGTGCTGTGGACGTCGTCGGCGGCCTGGGGCGTGCGGCCAAACGCGCGAGCGATCGGGTGCTCGGAGCGGTTTTCCAGCGCCGCCGCCAAAGTCAGGCAGGTGTCAGCGTCCAGCGCGCCCAGCGGCTGAATGCTGCGCAGCACCAGACGACCTTCGGTCAAGGTGCCGGTCTTGTCGAAGATGACGGTATCGATTTGATTGAGGCCCTCCAGCACATGACCTCGGGTCAGCAGCAGACCGAGTGTGTGCAGCGTGCCAGTCGCGGCGGTCAGCGCGGTCGGGGTAGCCAGCGACAGCGCGCAGGGGCAGGTGGCTACCAGCATTGCCAACACGATCCAGAATGCACGCGATGCATCGATCTGCCACCAGATCACGCCTATCAACGCTGCGGCGACCAGCGAAAACAGCAAAAAGACCTGTGCCGCCCGATCTGCCAACTGGGCAAGTCGGGGCTTCTGCGCCTGGGCGCGCTCCAGCAGCCGGACGATAGCGGACAGACGGGTTTCCTGACCCAGTGCCGTCACGTTGACGGTTAGCGGGCTGTCGACATTCAGTGTTCCGCCAGTGACCGCATCGCCAGTGCCACGTGTCTGCGGCAGGTATTCGCCGGTCAGCAACGACTCATCGACACTGGACTGACCCTCGACAACTGTGCCGTCTGCCGGAATTACCGCACCGGGCTGCACCAGTACCCGGTCGGTCAGACGCAGCTCACTGAGCATGATGCGCTGGCTCTGGCCGTCTTCATCCAGGCGCAGGCAGGAGGCAGGCAGCAGGTTGACCAGTTGCGCGGTGGCCGCCGCAGTGCGCTCGCGGGCTCGCCGTTCCAGATAGCGTCCAGCCAGCAGAAACAGGGCAAACATGCCGACCGCATCGAAATACAGCTCGCCCACACCGGTGATTGCGGTCCAGATACCTGCGACATACGCCGCGCCGATGGCCAGCGACACCGAGACGTCCATCGTCAGCTGGCGGTTGCGCAAGTCGCGCAACGCGCCACGGAAGAACGGCGCGCAACTATAAAACACGATGGGGGTGGTCAGAAAGAACGCCACCCAGCGCAGGATGGTGTGCAAGTTCGGGCTGAGGTCGATGTTGAACTCTGGCCAGGTTGCCATGGTTGCCATCATTGCCTGAACCCACAACAGCCCGGCGACACCGAGTTGGCGCAAGGCCAGACGATTTTCACTCGCCAGCCTTTCCGCCGCTCGGTCGGCCTGCCACAGGTGGGCAACATAGCCGATGGCGTGAATTTCGCTCAGCAATTGGCTGAGGGCCAGCTGGTCGCCACGCCAGCGCACCTGCAGACGATGAGTCGAGAGGTTCATGCGTGCCTCGGCAATGGCCGGCAAACGTGCGAGACGCTGTTCGATCAGCCAGCAGCAGGCTGCGCAGCTGATGCCTTCGATAAGCAGAATGGTTTCTGACAGATCGCCTTCGTGGCGGACGAACGGCGCTTGTACGTCTGGCCGGTCATAGAGCTCCAGTTCATCGATCAACTGCGTGGGCAGACTTTCCGGGTTGGCTGCCGTTTCGCTGCGATGACGGTAATAGCTTTCCAGCCCGCTCGCGACAATGGCCTCGGTAACCGCCTGACAGCCTGGGCAACACAGCTCACGGGTTTCACCGAGCACCACTGCGCTGAAACGCCGGCCGCTCGGCACGGGCAGGGCGCAGTGGTAGCAGGGCGTGGGAGAGCGGTCGGACGCGGTCACGTTCAGTCGTTCCGGCGTTGCGCGGCTTGCAGCGGTTCATCGCCCAGAATCAGGTCATCGGTGCCGACTTGCTCTTCCTCGAACAAGCGCCAGGTCTGATCGCCTTCGACGCCCAGCAGCTCTACAAAGCGACGGCCTGTGACACGGTCCTGCAACTGGCCGACGTAACGGCCCGGTTCGGACGAGCTGCGAGTCAGAAACACTCGACGATCACTGGCGGGTTGTGTGGGGGAGATAAGGTTCAGCTCCAGACGCTGCGGGCTGCTGTTGCCGCTCAGGCGCAGCTCGACCTCGCCGGTCAGGCTGTCCAGATGGACGTCGGCATGCAGTTTGAGGTTCTGGGCCAGCACTTCACGATTCAGCGAGCGATTGATGCCTTTGCCTGCTTCGTAGTAGTTGTCGGTAACCAGTGGGTCCGGGTTGGTCACGGCAATAAAGACCATCGACAGGCTCAGCGTCACCGAGCAGGCCAGGATGGCAATGATGATCCAGGGCCAAAGATGCCTGTACCAAGGGCTTGAAGCGGTCGTGACAGGCATGACGTTGCTCTTAACGAATAGGAGGGCCGATGAAGCGGCCCGGCGTTTTGACGCGAGTGTCGCTGTCGATGTCCTCGAGGGTGAAAACAACCTCGTTACTGCGTGACGACAGCGCTTGCGGGGCAACGGACAGCTCCACCGGCAGGCTGATGATTTCACCTGCCGGAACCTTGATTTCCCGTGAGCCTTGCAGCTTCAGATCAGGCAGGCCGCTGGCGCTCAGCAAGTAGGTGTGATCGACCTGATCCTTGTTCATGACTTTCACGCTGTAGACATTTTCGATTCGGCCTTCGGCGTTTTCCCGGAACATCATCCGGTCCTTGCTGACCTCCAGGCCTACCAGGGTGCGCATGCAGAAGGCCGTGGTCAGCAACCCGATCATCAGCAGCAGGGCCAATGCATAACCGATAAGGCGCGGGCGCAAGGTGTGGGTGCGTTGTCCGGACAGGTTGTGTTCGGTCGTGTAGCGAATCAACCCGCGAGGGTAGTCCATCTTGTCCATGACGGTGTCGCAAGCGTCTATGCAGGCCGCGCAACCAATACACTCAACCTGCAGGCCGTCGCGAATGTCGATGCCGGTCGGGCAGACCTGAACGCATACAGTGCAGTCGATGCAGTCACCGAGCCCCTGAGCCTGATGATCGGTTTCCTTCTTGCGCGGCCCGCGTGGCTCGCCACGGCGCGGGTCGTAGGAAATGATCAGCGTGTCCTTGTCGAACATCACGCTCTGGAAGCGCGCGTAGGGGCACATGTAGATGCACACCTGCTCGCGCAGCCAGCCGGCATTCAGGTAAGTGGCCAGGGTGAAAAAGCCGACCCAGAAATACACCCATCCATCTGCTTCACCGGTGAACAGATCGATACACAAGTCGCGGATCGGCGAGAAATAGCCCACGAACGTCATGCCTGTGGCAAAACCTATAAGCAGCCACAGGCTGTGCTTGGCGAACTTGCGCAGCAATTTGCTGGCGCTCATCGGTGCATGGTCGAGCCTGATACGCTGGTTGCGGTCGCCTTCAGTGACTTTCTCGCACCACATGAACATCCAGGTCCAGACGCTTTGCGGGCAGGTATAACCGCACCAGACCCGTCCGGCATACACCGTGATGAAGAACAGCCCGAAGGCCGCAACGATCAGAATCCCGGACAACAGAATGAAATCCTGCGGCCAGAACGTTTCGCCGAAGATATAGAACTTGCGCTCAGGCAAGTCCCACCACACGGCCTGGTGCCCGTTTCGATTCAGCCAGACCGTACCGAAAAAGATGAGCAGCAGCACTGCGCCGCCTACTATGCGCACATTGCGAAACAAACCCTTGAACGCGCGAGTGTGGATTTTCTTGCGCGAGGCGTAGAGATCGATGAACTCGCCGTTTTTTTCGGAGGGCGGGGTGATGTCGTGTACCGGGATCTGGTTGCTCATCGATGGGTCCAGAGGCGCTTGCGTAGCTCTCGCCGATATGTGTCAGGCAGGTTCACATCCGCTTTCAAAGTAACGCACTTGAGTGATGGGCAGTTTCTTCGTTCAACTGGCTGATCCATGGATTGAGCAAGGCGGCTCCGCAGAATTCAAAGTCTACTGTATTACGAGTGACCAGCATCATGACGTGCAACAGTGTGGTGGCCGCGATCAGCCCAGCGCATTCGCTGCGCGGGTCGTGAACGTCCAGGTGGCCGCAACGTTTTGCAACCTGAGTGTCGATCGACAGAGTGCGTCCGGCAAAGGCGTTCAGCACATGGTGGTCCAGCCACATTCGCAGCGCTGCGCCTTGCGTCGGGTCATTTCGCTCGATACGCAGGATACCTGTTTCGAGCTCAAGAATCGTGATGGACGAGACGAACAGGCTGGATGCCAGCTGGATTCGCGACCAATGGAGCACGTTCACGTCGGCGTTGCGTTTTCTGAGTTCGGACACCACGTGGGTGTCAAGCAGGAACATCAGGACAGATCAACGGGCGAGATTTGATGACAACCCGTGCACAACCCGTTCGGCTCGAATTCGATATCAGGGTCCGTCGGCATTATCAGCATGGCTGCGATGTTCGCCGCTCCGGGCTTTCATTGTCGGCTTTCTTGTTTGACATCGTTGTTGCCTTGGTTGAACTCGCGGCCTGTTTAGAACATTTGAGTATTAACTATCGTGTCAGTGTTTACTCAAGGATAGATTGCCGATAGTCGAACACCTACCTATCAGTTTTGATAGTAGATATTGTCTCGGTGTTCGTAATAATAGGTGCAGCCCAAAGGGCCGCCGGAAGTTTTAGATTCGCGCTTTGGTTCTGATGTTTTAGTCCGTGTGAGGAAATTAAAATGTCTACGTACAGGTTTTTTTGTTGTGCGCTGCTCAGTACCCTGCTGTGGGTGTCTGGGTGTGCTCAGAATTTGAAAAGTGAAGGTCCACTCGCTGTTGTGAACGCAAGCGAAGCCGCACCTAAAAATATAATAAGGCATATTATTTTTGCGTCTGATCCTCAATACCCTTGGTCAAAGGATGAAAAAAACGCAGAGGACGGTCTGGGTGCTTCGCCGCACCAGAAATCGCAGGACGTCCCACTGCAATCCCGCTCCTCGGTTAATCAGGTCAGTGATGAGAATCTCGTTAGAAATCAATATAATGCGATACAGAAATGGCGTACAGCTGCGATGGGAGGGGTCGGCAACAATCCGGTCATCATAAATGGTGATATGACAGCTTATGGTCACGGTTGGCAAAGAAGCTTTCTTTACGGAGCACTGGATTCGATATTGTCGACCAATTGGTATTTCGGGCTGGGTAATCATGATTATAAAAACAACGTCGGTGGCTGTTTAAATAATGGTTGCGCCAGAGACAGTATGAATGACCTCATTGGCCGGATGGGTGGTAATAATATGGATTACAGTACTAACCATGGCGGAGGTTTTCCTGAAACAAAGCGATATTCGGGAAGTTTTGGGTACTATAAAGATTTTGGCAAGGTGCGGTATATTCAGTTGAATCTGGACCCTTCCTACACTCAATGGTTTTACTCCAATGGTGCGACGGTGTTCAAGTCAAAGTATGAGTTCAATATCCAGTCGCCGGTCCAAAATACCTGGCTGGAGCGAGTGCTGATCAATGCAAGGGATCAGAAAAAATTTATCATTATTGGTATGCACGATCCGGCGGAGTGGACGTATTCATCTGACGCTCGATCGGCAGCAATATTAACCCGGTTTCGTCAATTGCTAAAGATCTACGATGTTTCAGCTATCTTTGCGGGTCACTTCCATTCCAGTGCTGGAAAGTACCAAAGTGTATATGGGGATGTGCCTGTTTTTCTGAGCGGCTCGGCCACGGATGAGACATTTCTCATCGTTGATATTGACGAAAGCACTAAGGCTTTTCAGACGTGGCTTGTTAGCAATAACAATCCTCAAAACGCTAAACATCTCGGTTCGATGTATTTCAAACACTCTGTTGTTGTTCCTCCCGTCGATGAATATGACAATACTGGACACTGGGGGAACTGGGGGGTTACGGCATCGTGTTCATCGCCAAACTACATAAATGGTTTCAGTATAAGGGCTCAGTCGTCGCAAGGTAGCGGTGACGATACAGCTGTCAATGCGATCGCTATGCACTGCTTCAGGGGGTCAGAATTGCACAGCAACGAAGGGAACTGGGGGCATTGGTATGAGTACGCTCTTTGTCCTTCAAACGAGGCAGTGGTCGGTTATCAATTGAAAATGCAGCCTAGTCAAGGAAGTGGAAACCATCAGGACGACACTGCCGTTGACTCTGTCAGACTATTCTGTGAAGGAGGAGGGTATCTGCCTTCACCCTACGACACTCCTTATGGTATCTGGAAGAAAGCGTTCCGTTGTCCCGCCGGAATGGTTGCCACCGGCTTTGAAACCCGTGTCGAAGTTGATCGGGGTAACAATGACGATTCGACTTTGAACGGTATGCGGATGAGGTGCGATCCCAAGCCTTGATTGATCGGCAATGGCAGTCGTGATGTTTTTTGTACTTCCACGACGCCAGGTTTCGCTATAAGGCAGAGCAACATCATTTGGGCTCGGCCGGCTTCTCCTGACGAGACAGGCTGTAGACGTACGCTGCGAGGATATGCACTCGGTCATTGCCCTGCAGCGCTTGCTGCGCAGGCATCTGGCCCTGGCGACCCTCACCAATGGTTTGTTGCAACTGGGCGAAACTCGAGCCGTAGATGAACGCATTCGGGTGTGTCAGGTCCGGGGCGCCAAGAACAGGCATCCCCTTGCCCTCCGGGCCGTGGCAGGCAGCGCAGAGTGTGGCGAAGGTTTTCTGACCTGCAACGGGATCAGCCTGCGCACTTTCGGGCAGTTGCCTGGCGTCCAGTCGGGTCAGCACGTAAGCCGCCACGTCGCGAACACCTTGTTCGCCAAGCGCGCCACCCAGGGCTGGCATCACGCCCATGCGGCCAGCAAGGATCGACGTCTTGATCGACTGCGCATCGC
Organism: Pseudomonas tremae; assembly: GCF_001401155.1. GTDB lineage: Bacteria > Pseudomonadota > Gammaproteobacteria > Pseudomonadales > Pseudomonadaceae > Aquipseudomonas > Aquipseudomonas tremae. Next base: position 21,282 of record NZ_LJRO01000206.1, on the reverse strand, counting down.
CACCCCAACGCCAGTCGGCATCGGTCAGGTTAGGGTAGCCGTAGGCGCCTTTTGCATCCGAGCCGTGACAAACCGAACAATTGGACGCAAACAGACGCGCGCCTATTTTCAGCGCTTGCGGGTCTTTGGCGACCTCCTCGACCGGCATTGCAGCGTATTTTGCGAACAGTGGGCCATAGCGGGCTTCGGCGCTCGCAACTTCCCGCTCCCACTCGTGAACACTGCTCCAGCCCTGCTGGCCGTCGGAAAATTGTACTGTACCGGTCTTGTCCCGGTGCTCGTAACCCGGCAGCAGGCCCTGCCAGTTGCCCAGGCCCGGATACAGCACCAGGTAACCCAGCGTAAAAACGATGGTTGCCATGAACAGTAGAAACCACCACTTGGGCAGCGGGTTGTCGTACTCCTCGATGCCATCGAAAGACTCGCCGACGGTTTCATCAGTGGGCTCGTCACGCTGGCCTCTGCGCGTAGAGAGCAGCAGCCAGAGCATTGCGATAATCGTGCCCAGCGTCAGTACCGTGATGTACAGGCTCCAGAATGTGCTCATGGCCTGTCTTCCTTGTCTGTCGCGGTGTGCTCGACTTTGCGGATGGCGTCGGGGTCGTCGGCGAAAGGCAGCAGGGTGGCGTCATCGAATTCAGCCTTGCGAGCAGGGCTGAACACCCACAGCATCAGGCCGATGAAGGCGACCATCACCACCAGCGTACCGAGGCCTCGAATCATTCCGATGTCCATCGTGATCACCGCTTGCTCTTGATGAGCGTGCCGAGGCCTTGCAGATAGGCCACCAGCGCGTCCATTTCGGTCTTGCCCTGTACGGCGGCGGCCGCACCGGCGATGTCGGCGTCTGTGTATGGCGTACCGAGGGTACGCAATACCTGCAGCTTTTTCGCCGTCTGTGTCGTGTCGATTTTCTTGTCGTTCAAAAACGGGTACGCCGGCATGATCGACGCGGGAACCAGGTCTCGGGGATTGTTCAGGTGCGCACGGTGCCACTCGTCCGAGTAGCGACCGCCGACTCTTGCCAGGTCCGGTCCCGTGCGTTTGGAACCCCACAGGAAAGGGTGGTCCCACACGCTTTCGCCCGCCACCGAGTAATGCCCGTAGCGCTCTGTCTCGGCGCGCAGCGGACGGATCATCTGCGAGTGGCAGCCCACGCAACCGTTGGCAATGAACACATCCCGGCCTTCCACCTCCAGCGCGCTGCGTGGCTTCATGCCCTCTATGGGCTGCTGGGTCACGTCCTGAAAAAACAGCGGAACGATCTGGGTAAGCCCGCCGATGCTCACTGCGATGATCATGACAAAGGCCAGCAGGCCGATGTTTTTTTCGAGTACTTCATGTTTCATGCATGGCCCCCCGCGACGCTGATCCGCTCAGCGGCTTCAGCTGCCTGCGGGTCCGATGCGCGCACGGTACGCAGCACGTTGTAGGCCATCAGCAACATGCCGCTGGTGAAGATGGCACCGCCGATCGCCCGCACGATGTAGCCCATATGGCTGGCCTGCAGGGTCTCGACGAAGGAATACGTCAGTGTGCCGTCGTCGTTCACGGCGCGCCACATCAGGCCTTGAGTGATGCCGTTGACCCACATCGAGGTGATGTACAGCACGGTGCCCACGGTGGCGAGCCAGAAATGCGCATTGATCAGGCCGACGCTGTGCATCTGCGGGCGGGCGTAGAGCTTCGGGATCATGTGATAGAGCGAGCCGATGGTGATCATCGCAACCCAGCCCAGGGCGCCTGCGTGGACGTGGCCGATGGTCCAGTCTGTGTAATGCGACAACGAGTTCACGGTCTTGATCGCCATCATCGGCCCCTCGAAGGTCGACATGCCGTAGAACGCCAGCGAGACCACCAGAAAACGCAGAATCGAATCGGTGCGCAGCTTATGCCAGGCGCCTGACAGGGTCATCATGCCGTTGATCATGCCGCCCCAGCTCGGCACCAGCAGGATAATCGACATCACCATGCCCAGCGACTGTGCCCAGTCCGGCAGCGCGGTGTAATGCAGGTGGTGAGGGCCAGCCCAGATGTACAGGGTGATCAACGCCCAGAAATGCACGATGGACAGGCGATAGGAGTACACCGGACGCTCGGCCTGCTTGGGCACGAAGTAATACATCATGCCGAGAAAACCAGTGGTTAGAAAAAACCCCACGGCATTGTGCCCGTACCACCACTGGATCATGGCATCGGTCGCTCCGGCATAGGCCGAATAGGACTTGAACAGGCTGACCGGCAACGAGATGTGGTTGACCACATGCAGCATGCCGGTCACGACGATGAACGCGCCATAAAACCAGTTGGCAACATATATATGTCGGGTTCGGCGTTTGACGATGGTGCCGAAGAACACTGCGGCATAAGCGGCCCAGACCACAGCCAGCAGAATCGCAACCGGCCATTCGAGTTCGGCATATTCCTTGGTGGTGGTGTAGCCCATGGGCAGTGTGATGATGGCGCCGATGATCACTGCCTGCCATCCCCAGAATGTAAAGGCTGCCAGCCGGTCTGAAATCAGCCGCGTCTGGCAGGTTCGCTGCACCACATAATAAGACGTGGCAAACAGCGCACAGCCGCCGAACGCGAAGATCACCAGATTGGTGTGCAACGGTCTCAGGCGGCCGAAGGTCGTCCATTCGAGTTCAAGGTTCAGTCCCGGCCAGACCAGTTGGGAGGCGATGAACACACCCAGGCCCATGCCGATCACGCCCCAGACTACCGCCATGATGGCGAACTGGCGCACCACGGTGTAGTTGTAGGCAGTCGGGCTGATTGTCGTACTCATTGCAGACTTCCACGATTCAGATAGTGACCAGAGACGTAATCGGGCAGCCGATGCAGCGCTGTAACAGCATCCAGGCGGACCGAAAAGGCAGGGGCAGGAACACACAGGCACGTTTACGTGCGTCAAAGGGTTGCAGCAGACGCGTGTCAGCGAGTTTAGCTTTGAAAGGAGGGGTGTGGGAAGCCGCAGCACCTTCTTGCGCGCTACGTATCTGAATCGCGGTTGGTCATGCAGTTGCTGACGCAGTTGCCTATAGTGATCGGCCAACGCCGTACTTATCAAAACGAGACAAGCATGAGCAAAAGCTTACAGCCCGGTATCGCCGCCGAACAATGGCTGCAATTGGTGCGTGAAAGAGGCTGGCTATGGACGCCAGGGCAGCCGTTGGACGGTATGCAGCCTGCCACCTTGCTGCTGGCACACGGCGCAGGCGCTCCGATGGACAGCGACTTCATGAACCGCATGGCTGATGAACTGGCAGCACAAGGCATCAGCGTCTTGCGTTTCGAGTTCCCCTACATGGCTCAGCGACGCCAGGGCGGCAGCAAGCGACCCCCGAACCCTCAGGCCCGGTTACTGGAGTGCTGGCGAGACGTTTATGGCTGTGTGCAGCCCAAAATTGCCGGACGTCTGGCGGTGGGCGGCAAATCAATGGGAGGGCGAATGGCCAGTTTGATTGCCGATGAACTTCAGGTTGATGCGCTGGTGTGCCTGGGTTATCCGTTCTACGCCGCAGGCAAACCTGAAAAACCGCGCGTTGCGCATCTGGCTGAACTGAATACTCCGGCCCTGATCGTTCAGGGTGAGCGCGATGCATTGGGCAACCGCGAAACCGTGGAGGTTTATAGTTTGTCCAGCGCCATTCGGCTGCACTGGCTGCCGACGGCCAATCACGACCTCAAACCATTGAAAATGGCAGGTGTCAGCCATGATCAATGCCTGGCCGAGTCGGCGCAGGTGATCGCCCGATTTTTGCGTACCTGAGTCACTGGCAGCGTATGTCAAAAAAGCCGTTGGTGACGTCTAAATTGATCGATGACATGCTGAAACGGAAGCGTCCTCGCAGGCGAAGGGTACAGGGGTTGACCTCAAACAGGTCCAGCGTACCGCTTTGAAAGTGTGCCGAGTGATAAAGGGTGTTTTGCCTGTGCAGCGTTTCGCTGTAAATCACTTTGATCCGGGCATGGTCTACCAGGTCGTGATTGCCGGGCCTCAGGTCGCTGTCCAGAAACAAGCCTATGGTGGTTCGCGTTGAGCCCACCTTGCCATCGGCGACCAGCTTCCATATCCATTGTTCGGGAGCCTGCTCCAGCTCTGCGCGCAGCGTCAGCTGGCCTGCCAGCGAAAGCACGTGGAATGGGTGCTTGTTGACGCTGACGTGAAAACTGCCTTCACAAGGTGCGGGACGAAAAAAGCGTTTGGTTGGGGATGTTGTGCGGTGCATGACCTGACTCTGTAAAGCGTATGAATAGAAGCAGGACGTTGCCTTTTCAGGTAACGCCCTGCTTGATGATTACAGGTTCACCAGTTGTCGATCATTGGATACCGACGCCAAGACTGGAGTTGTGACTTTTCAGCTTGAAGTTTCCGCCAGAAACCATGTCTTTTACGTAGTACCAGTTCCAGCCCCCGATGCCGGCGCTGGAAACAGTGGATGACCAGTAATTGCCACTGCCCATCGGCCAGCGATTGCCGTACAGGGCGTAGATCTCCACCAGTTCATGAATTGACGGAATCCTTGCACCCCGGTTACTGGCAGCGCTGCTCATCTGGGAGAAGTTGCCGCTGCCCACACCGATGCAATGAATAACGCCGGTCACGGTGACCAGGCAACTTTTGCTCGCGCCCAAAGCATCGGTTGCGGTAAGCGTGGCCGTGCCCTTGCCTCGAACGGAGGCCAGGCCATTGTCATCCACGTTCACCACCAGCGGATCACTCGACGTATATTGATAAGGCGCGAGCCCGCCGCTGGCCTGACGCAAAACGGTGGTCTCGGCCGGGAAGTTCGGCAACACTTCCGGCCTTCCCGGGATCAGGTAGATCTTGCCTGCCAGCGTCACTGGTGAAGTATCGAACACCAGTTCGGGCAGTCCTTCCAGAATCTGCAAGGCCAGTGTGCCTGAGACCTGCACCAGGCCGTTGACGCGATTGACGACATAAGAGACAGCGACCGACTGCCCGGCGTTTGCCGTAACCAACGCCGCGGCGAACAGCACTTCCAGCGTTTTGCCAGCTTCTGTACCTGTCAGGGTCTTTTCCTTGGTATCACTGCCGTTGCGTCCCTGCCACTGCACGATCACCTGATCGCCGGCTTGCAGATTGGCGGTGGCGTCGATCACCACTGTCGCACCGGACAAGGCGTTGGCCGGATCCAGAGTGGTGCCGATGGCCTCTTTTACGGTCGGGTTAGGCAGGGGCGTAGCGTGCGTGAGCTGCAGCTTCACGTTCACAGCTTCTGACGCCATCGACAGATTTCCCGCGAGGTCCGTAATCGTGTAGTAAACCGGCGCCTCAATGTCGCCGATCAGCTCCAGGAACGGTCTCGCAAAGTCGACCACTGTCTGCCTCAGACCCACGTCATCCTTGCTCACCATGGTCATTGGACCTGGCACGTCATTCCAGTAGGTGTGGACAACATCACCCTCCTGCATGCCGTTGTAGCCGGCAATCGTCCCTGAAAGCACATTGCCCAGGCTTCCCAGCTCTTCGGAGGTCAGGCCGTCCTGCGTCTGTTCCGGAAAAATGATTGGGGCGAGCAGTGGGTCGCCAGGCGGCGTAAGGTCTACGATTACTGCTGTCTCGGCAGAGTATTCGACGACCATGTTAGCCGGGTTTTCGACGGCATAAGCCACCGAGTGGCGGCCCTCCTTCAACAGCTCGGGTGGAATGTCCAGATGCAGCGGGTCGCCGGGCTTGTGCGACGGCAGTATTTCTTTCTTGAGGCCGATAAGCATCTCGTCGAAGCAAAGTTGATACGTATAGCCCGGGCGTGCGCCTTGCCATACGTTCAACCCTACGTCGAGGGGGGTGTTCAAACTGTCGACGGGTAATACTCCGCCGTTCAAGGCGGCTGCGATGACGGGGGCTGGCAGCGAGTTGTTCTTTCTTTCAGTCGATACGTGATACATGTGCTTTCCTTGCTTTTAGGTGTCTTGGGCTCGGTACGTTGACTTCCAGTACAGAACCAGGATGCGGGCTTTGTGGGCCCGCAACGGGTTAGCGGCTAAGACAGGTAAAGTCGGTGGGTTTAAGCATGTGCACGATCACGCGAGTGACTGTGGAATTCGCTGGGCTTTGATTGCTGCCCTCCACGGGGTCGACGGTATAAGAGGCCTCCGCAAACCCGGTACAAATAAGGAGTGTATTAATCTGTGGGACCGTGAATACGTGGCCGTCCACAACATCGACTTCGTCGAGCTTGCGCGTCGTTATGTAAGTGGCCGCTTCAATGGGATTGTTGGAATCGTCGAATCCCTTGAACGTGAAGGTGATCTTCTGGCCCTCGGCAATGTTTACATACCGCGAAACTTTTACATCTGCACCGTTCGGGTTTTCATTAGGCCCCAGTACTCCGTTCGGAGTGAGATTGAAGGTGGGGCCGGTCAAACCGTCCTCGCCGCCGGGTTGCTCTTCTCGAGACCTTACTGTTACGGGCTGCGTCGGGCTAGTCATGCTATTCGGGTTTCCTGTACGCGTGGCAATAAAGTAAACCGGGATGGCTTCACCGGTGCCTTGCAACTGCATAAGTTCGTTATCAATCGGAATGATCAGGTTTCTTGCTGCTGTAACGTCACTCGACCGTATTTGATACCACTGCGGTTTTACCTGATTACCCCAGTACAGATTCAGGTCGTCATTGATCTTGAAGCCGGTGTTCCAGACCACCACACCTCTACCGTTCAACTCGTAATCGTCTTCGTCGATGAAGTTGTCCTGAGTGTTCGGGTTTTGTACGCTCGTTCCCTGTACCGTCAGGCTGTTCAGTGGGTCGGGGAAAGGGCGCGTGGTAAAAACGTCGATATGGGCGTCGAGCGAAGTGCCGATCAATTCGCCATTGCGCAGCACTTCATAATGCACCGCAGTATTGCCTTGGGGCCCTTGGGCAATGGCCTCGAATGGCAACTTCAACGTTAAAAGGACTGCCTCGTTTTCGTCGCCAGGCGCCACGGAGACAGGGGTCAAGGGGTTATTGGCGCCCCAGAACAGCTGAATACTATCAAGCGCTGCGGCGCCCGAATAATGAGGGATGTCGACCCGTACCCCCGCCTGAGCTTCCAGATAATCGACCAGTTCGCCGACGGCCTGATCAATAACAGGTGCCGGATAATTGGAGGGCAAGTCTTGCAGTCGCAGTTTTACGGGCACGGTATTCGACAGGATTGAAGGGTTGCCCGCACGGTCTATGACCTGATAACACACCTGCTTTTCGTCCTCCCCCAAAGATTGCAGAAATGCTCGTGTGAAAGTGACCGAGACTTTGTCCAGGCCCATATCGGTTTCGTTGACTACAGCGCTGGGACCCACGATATCTCCCCACCGTGTCAGAATGCGGTCGTGCTTGGCCATACCGGTGTAGCCAGCAATCTGTACATCAAGCTGACCTCCCAGTTGATCGAGCTCTGCGGCAGTCAGACCGTTCTGGATCTCGGCTGGAAACTGTATGGCGGCAAGTTCAGGGGCGCCTGGCGCTGTCCGGTCAATCTGAATCCGGAAAATGTCTGATTCCTGTTTTGTCTGGTTGATCGGGTTGACAACGAGGTAGGCGACATTGTGGAAACCCTCCAGCAACAGGTCGGACGGAATTTCCAGCTGCAGCGGATCGCCTGGTGCATGTGAGGGCAGAATCAGCTTTCGGGGGCCAATCGCTATGCCGTCAAACAGCAGTTGGTAAGTGTAATCAGGGCGCGCGGCTGGCCACACGACCAAGTCCACCGCCAACGGCTGAGACAGTTCACCGACCGGTATGAGGCCTGGCGTGTCTTGATCATGAAACGCGGCGGCGATATCGGGAGGCGTCAATACAAGGTTCAAGTTTCGGTGCCTGTTGCCTGGCACCGCGACAGGGGTAGGCAGATAGCTATTCGAGCGAAATTCCATGGACATAACCTTCTTTAAAAACAATTTGTAGGAAGATTCCTGCTTTTAACAATGTGGTATTGAATGAGCGTGCTGTAAGTAGCACTTGGCAAAGTAATCTTTGTTTTCTCAGTCACGATTGGACGTAATAGGCTTTTTCGTGAGTGGTCAAGTGGGGGTGTAAGTTTTATTTTTGAAAAGTTTGGTTCGGCCTTGATATAGAGTCACGCTGTAAGAACTTTCCTATCTCAATTTGGGAGCGTTCCTACGCTTTTGGTAGTGAGCAGATACAAAGTTGATTAATTAAGTGAGCTACCTTCGGTCCTCAATAACCGAGGAGATGGACGGTGTCTTTTAGAAAAAATAATGTCATTAATCCGCAGGGTGGTGCATTTCGGCTTGCCGTGATTGCATTCGGGGCTTTGGCTAACGTGCAGGCGTCGGCAGAGGTATCGGGCGATAAAAATGGTTCAGTGTTTGACCTCGACAATGTCATAACGGTGCTGCCGGACAGAGCGGGGACAAAGGCAACTGGCAGGCCGGGTGAAATCATTAATGTCGGTCCTGATACCCCCTTCGGTTCTCACTCTGTCGACGATCAGGGCGTTCTCAATATTGTCGGTGGGCGAGTAGACAGCGCGAAGGTAGATCGCTCTACGCTTAATATTGAGGCTGGCGTGGTGGAAAGCGGTATCACGCTGTACGATTCCGTGGGAAATCTTTCCAACGCTACAGTAAGAAACGCGACAGGTTCCGGCATCGTTATTGGTGGGGTGAGAAACTCCGTCAATCCTGGCTCCTCGGCATCGGCTCGTTCAAGCGACATATCGGGATCTGGCTATGGTATCGCAGCCGGGATATGGGGAACGTTGAGTATCTTCGATACCGATGTGTACGGGTTTGCGTCGCAAGGCAAAAATGGTCAGGGTATTTTGTCTTCTGGTGCGAATGTACTGATAGCGGAAGACAGTTATGTAACAGGCGACATGAATGGAATCCACCTTGTAGATGGATCTGAAGCCAAGCTCCTTATCGGAAACAAGTCCGTTACTGTGATCGATCGGTCGATCGTCGAAGGTCTGGCCGGCGCTGCTATCAGGGTCGACCAGCGCGTAGCACTCGACATCGAGGCCGATATCACTGTGCAAAACCATTCCGAGCTACTGGCCGGCAATGGCAATCTGCTAGAAGTGGCTGATCATAGTACCGTCAACTTCAACGTCGACAACAGCGTGCTCAGCGGCAACCTCGTTGCCGATGACACCAGCATCCTGAACGCCACCTTGCAGAACGGCGCGCAATTGTCCGGTGACATCATCAATGGCAGCACGCTTGCGATCAACTCCGGTGCTCAATGGCAGATGCAGGGTGACAACGCGGTCAAGTCGCTCTCCATGCAGGGTGGCAGCGTCGGGTTCAGCGAGGAGGGGTTCCATACCCTGTCTCTGAACGAGCTGTCCGGATCGGGCACATTCGGCATGCGGGTGGATCTGGACAATGGGGTGGGTGACCTTATAGACGTCAACGGTCAGGCCAGCGGGCAATTTGGATTGCGGGTGCGCAATACCGGGGTGGAGGTGTTATCGGCTGACATGCAGCCGCTCAAGGTGGTGCACACCGAGGGCGGCGATGCGCAATTCAGTCTGCTGGGCGGTCGGGTCGACCTCGGTGCCTATTCGTACCTGCTGGAACAGCAGGGCAATGACTGGTTCGTCGTTGGCAAAGACAAGGAGATAAGTCCCTCGACCCAGAGCGCTCTTGCTCTTTACAGCGCGGCACCTGCCATCTGGATGAACGAGCTTTCAACCCTGCGCTCGCGCATGGGCGAGGTTCGTGCCAGCGGCAAGGCCGGTGGCTGGATGCGCGCCTATGGCAATCGACTCAATGCGACGACCAGCGAGGGCGTCGATTACAAACAGACGCAAAGTGGTCTGTCGCTGGGTGCCGATGCGCCCGTAGACGTCGGCAGCGGACAGTTGCTGGTGGGTGTGCTGGGCGGCTACAGCACGTCTGGTCTGGACATGAGCCGAGGTACGAGCGGGAAAGTCGACAGTTTCTATGCGGGTGCTTACGGCACCTGGCTGTCGGACGATGGTTACTATATAGACGGCGTATTGAAGCTCAACCGCTTTCGCAACAAGGCGGACGTTGCCATGAGTGACGCGAGCAAATCCAAGGGCGACTACACCAATAACGGCGTGGGTGGCTGGGTGGAAGTCGGTCGCCATATCAAGCTGGCGGAGGACTACTTTCTTGAGCCGTTTGCGCAGGTCTCCGGTGTGGTGGTGCAGGGTCAGGATCTGCACCTTGATAACGGCATGAAGGCGAAGAGCGATCGAACTCAGTCGATACTGGGCAAGGTCGGTACGTCGATGGGGCGTACGGTGGCGCTCAAGGATGGTGGGATGATACAGCCTTACGTACGTGCCGCCGTTGCGCAGGAGTTTTCCCGCCGTAACGAAGTCAAGGTCAATGACACGACGTTCGATAACAGCCTGTACGGCTCACGCGCCGAGCTGGGTGGCGGGGTGTCGGCTTCATTGTCCGAGCGTGTGCAATTGCATGCGGATCTCGGCTACATGAAAGGTCGGCATATCGAGCAACCCTGGGGCGCGAACGTGGGGCTGCGTATTGCGTTCTGATGGTTCGGTCTGAAGGCTGAATGACACCAAAGCCCCCGGTGAGTGATCACCGGGGGTTTTCAGTTATGTGTCGAAGAACCTGCGATTGACAAGACGCTTGCGTTGCCGTTGTCGGGACGTAGCAGGCGCGGAGTAATTTACATTGACCCTTAGTACCGGCGAGGTGCCGATCAGTCGATTGTCACGATAAAGCTCGTAGTACAGGTCAACCAGGCCGAACTGAATGTAGGGCGTGAAGTTGTAGGAAACGCATAGCACGCGGACGATGCTGTCCTTGCCCACTCGATGAAACAGGGTTGTTGACGATAGATTTTTCCCCCAATAGAAACGGATTTCATCTCCCCAGCACATCTTCACCGAGCCGGGAATATGGATGGTGATACCTGCATAGGCCTGTTCTTCACTGATGGCTTCAGGATCGATACCAGGCAGCACGGGTGGCTTCATGGTGTCTGAAATGTCTGATGGAGCAGGGGCAAGCCCCGCCGCTTTATAGTCACCCTCTCGCGGTGGTGATTCTTGAGCAATACCCGCGTTTTTGGGGATTTTTTCTTGCAGGACGCGCGCAGTGACATCCGTGGATTGCTTCTTATCCATCGTACACTCTTTAATTGGCATTAATTTGAGTTGTTGTACTTGCACCGACAATCGCCAGTGCGAGAAATATTACAAGTCACTCAAGTGCTGAGGTCAAGTCGGTTGGAAGAGCAAAGGAAGAACAGGGTTTGGCGTTAGTAATGCAGTTACATTTGGTTTCATGTGGGCGTTAAATTATCGACTATTACGGCGACGGTGCTGTAAATAAAGGGTGTTGCTGTACAAGGAGAGCCCGCTGAGGTTTTTTCTGCTATCTATATCTGTAGGACGGTTACTACAGAGAATTCTTACAAGTAGAAAAATATTGCATTTTGTCTAATATCCTACTTGTTCACAGGATGATTCACTCAAACTTATCATTGTTTTCCCTCACACATAACTGCAGGAGGCCTTCGGAGTTTTGAGCCAAAAATGTAGGTCGTGTAGCTCAAGCCTGCTTGGAGGTGTGCAGCGCAGCGCGTCAGCAGCTAGAGATCGCCTGCACAATCGATGATCCTGTCGCTGGTTCTGAGGTTATCGCTGTCCTGCTTAAACAGTATTTTGCGTGAGACAGCCATCCGGAATGGTCAGTGAAATTCGAGGTGCAAAAAACCAGGGTGTTGTGCAAACGCTCGTTGTATTTCTCCCGCTGACAAGTCAGGCGCCACAAGGCGCAGATCTGAAGTTCGCATCGGGTGATACTTGATAATTAAAAGTGGTAATACATAACTACCGCGTCTTGCCATGAAATCAGCTGATTGGAGTAAACATCTTATGCCGATACCGGTGTGGGCCCCTTGCGGTTGTTGGCGGTGCTAAATAATGCTCTGCGCAATGTGGGGCTTCATATATTAAAGAGCAGGCTGTGTACCTCAATAAAAAAGCCCCGACAGACCGAACTGGCGGGGCTTTGCGAGGCTAATCAAATCTCAGCGATTGAATCGTTCCACCAGCGAATATTGTGAGTTGGCAGTCGCAGTCAGCTCCCCGCTCAATACGGCCGAGCGGCGCGCCTCATCGGCTGTCGTGTCTGCCAGGCTGGCGATGGTCGCGATATTGCGGTTGATCTCTTCGGCCACAGCGCTCTGTTCTTCGGTGGCAGTGGCGATCTGGGTCGTCATGTCGGTGATATTGGCGACGGCTTCGCTGATGCCTACCAGCGCTTGATCCGCTTCCAGCACCCTGGCCACGCCTTCCTCGGCCTGACGTCGCCCAGCATCCATGGTCTGCACAGCGTCATTGGCGGTCTGCTGCAGCTTGGCGATCAGGCCGTGAATCTGCCCGGTGGATTCTGCGGTGCGTTGTGCCAATTGACGTACTTCGTCTGCCACCACCGCAAAGCCGCGACCCATCTCGCCGGCACGTGCCGCTTCGATGGCCGCGTTGAGTGCCAGCAGATTGGTTTGATCAGCGATACCTTTGATCACATCGACCACGCCACCGATTTCATCGCTGTCCTTGGCCAGTCGTGTGACGGTCAGGCCGGTTTCGCCCACTGAGGTGGAGAGGCGCTGAATGGCTTCGCGGGTCTCACCTGCGATGTCGCGGCCACGGCGGGTCAGTTCATTGGCCTGCTGCGTGGCGTCGGCAGTACGATTCACATGGCCGGCAACTTCTTGCGTGGTGGCAGCCATCTGGTTGATGGCAGCCGCAACCTGCTCGGTCTCTACCCGCTGACGTTCCAGCCCGATCGAGCTGGCGTTGGCCAGTGAATTGGACTGGCGAGCCTGACTGTTCAGGTGTTCGGCAGTGTCCTGCAAGCGCGTCAGGCAGGTTTTCAGACGCGCTTCCTGGCTGAGGGTCGACATTTCAAGGCGCGCTTGCGGGCCACGGCTGTCGGTATACATCTGCGCAATCAGTGGGTCAGAGGTGGCCTGTTCGGCCAGACGCAACAGGCGTTTGATGCCACGCTGCTGCCAGGACAGCCCCAGCAGGCCCAGGGGCACTGACAATGCTGCTGCCAGGGCAAAACCCCAGGGGGAGTTGAGCCACGTGCCGATCAGAAAACTCAGTTGACTGACCAGAATGAACGGCAGCCAGTCCTGAAGGATCGGCAGCCATTTATCACGACCCGGGACGGCACTCTTGCCCTTGTTGATACGGGCGTAAAGCGCCTCGGCACGACGGACCTGTTCGGCCGTCGGCTTGACACGCACCGACTCAAAACCCACGACCTTGCGGTTTTCCAGTACCGGTGTCACATAAGCGTTGACCCAATAGTGGTCGCCGTTCTTGCAGCGGTTCTTGACGATGCCCATCCACGGCTGACCGGTCTTGAGCGTGGTCCACATATGTTCGAACACAGCAGGCGGCACATCCGGGTGACGCACTGTGTTGTGGGCGGCACCCAGCAGCTCCGCCTCGCTATAGCCGCTTATATCGATAAAGGCATCATTGCAGTAAGTAATGGTGCCTTGGGTATCGGTGGTGGAGATCAGTCGCTGTTCGGCAGGGAATGTGCGCTCGCGTTGAGTTACGGGCTGGTTGTTGCGCATGGGAGTTCGATCCTTCGATCCTGAAGACGATGGCGTGTTATCGGCCGCATGGCCGATAAATTGAGTATTGCACGCCAAATGACCGATGAGTCAGTGCGGCAAAAGCAGGTCGCGGTGTGCCTGACACCGCGACCTTTTCTGCTCGCCGGGCTCTGCGCTATACCCTCAGGAAGCGATCAACTGGCGCAATACATAATGCAGGATACCTCCTGACTTGAAGTACTCCACCTCATTGAGCGTGTCGATGCGGCACAGTACGTCGACGGTCTCCTTGCTGCCGTCTTCGCGTTCAATGTGCAAGGTCAGGCTCATGCCTGGCTGAACTTCCGCATTGGTCAGCCCGGTAATTTTCAATGTTTCCTTGCCGGTCAGGCCCAACGTCTTGCGGGTCTGCCCGTTCTTGAACTGCAATGGCAGTACGCCCATGCCCACCAGGTTCGAGCGGTGGATGCGTTCGAAACTTTCGGCAATGACGGCCTTGACGCCCAGCAGGTTGGTGCCTTTGGCGGCCCAGTCGCGGCTTGAGCCGGTGCCGTATTCCAGACCGGCGATTATCACCAGTGGGGTGCCTTCAGCCTGGTAGCGCATGGCGGCATCGTAGATCGCCAGTTTTTCACCGGACGGCACATGCACGGTGTTGCCGCCTTCCTCGCCGCCAAGCATTTCGTTGCGAATGCGAATATTGGCAAATGTCCCGCGCATCATCACTTCATGGTTGCCACGGCGTGAACCGTAAGAGTTGAAGTCCTGATACTGGACGCCTTTTTCCTGCAGATAGCGTCCCGCAGGGCTGTCTGCCTTGATGTTGCCGGCAGGGGAGATGTGGTCGGTGGTCACCGAGTCGCCCAGCAAGGCCAGGATACGCGCGTCTTGCACGTCTTCGATGACCGGCAATGGTCCACCGATGTCTTCGAAGAACGGCGGATGCTGGATGTAGGTCGAGTCTTCCTGCCATACATACGTGGCAGCCTGCGGAGCTTCGATGGCTTGCCATTGTTCGTCACCGGCGAAGACTTCCGCGTATTCCTTGTGAAACATCCCGGTGTTCACGTTGGCGACCGCATCGGCGATTTCCTGTTGAGTCGGCCAGATGTCACGCAAATACACCGGTTTGCCATCCGAGCCTTCACCGAGCGGTTCGCTGCTGATGTCGATGCTCACCGAACCGGCCAGCGCATAAGCAACAACGAGCGGCGGCGATGCCAGCCAGTTGGTCTTGACCAGCGGGTGGACACGTCCCTCGAAATTACGATTGCCGGACAGCACCGAGGCGACGGTGAGGTCAGATTGCTGGATGGCTTTTTCGATAGGCTCCAGCAATGGCCCGGAGTTGCCGATGCAGGTGGTGCAGCCGTAACCCACCAGGTCGAAGCCCAGGGCGTCAAGGTATTGCGTCAGACCCGCTGCTTCATAGTAGTCGGTGACGACTTTGGAGCCGGGCGCCAGTGAGCTTTTCACCCATGGTTTGCGTTGCAGGCCTTTTTCGACCGCTTTTTTCGCGACCAGCCCGGCCGCCATCATGACGCTGGGGTTGGAGGTGTTGGTGCATGAGGTGATCGCTGCAATCACCACCGCGCCGTCCTTCAGGTGATAGGTCTGCCCATTGTAATCGTAGGGCGTCCCAGCATTGATCTGCGCCTCGTTACCTACCGCGACGCCGCCGCCACCTTCGCTTTCCAGACGGCCTTCTTCCGTCTTCGCGGGCTTGACCTGCAGGCCAAGGAAGTCGCTGAAGGCCTT
This sequence comes from Pseudomonas tremae, assembly GCF_001401155.1. Taxonomy (GTDB): domain Bacteria; phylum Pseudomonadota; class Gammaproteobacteria; order Pseudomonadales; family Pseudomonadaceae; genus Aquipseudomonas; species Aquipseudomonas tremae. Next base: position 5,962 of record NZ_LJRO01000206.1, on the reverse strand, counting down.
GGCGACATTCGGCAGTGCTACGCGGTCCTGTGGGCGTTTCGGTCCGGCGAGGCTGGCCTCAACTGTGCCCATGTCCAGTTCAAGACTGTCCGTGAACACAGGTTCCTGACCTTGCTGGCGCCACAGGCCTTGAGCCTTGCAGTAGGCTTCGACCAGCTTCACAGTCTCGTCGGGACGACCGGACAGGCGCAGGTAATCGAGCGTCACTTCATCGACCGGGAAAAAACCGCAGGTTGCACCGTACTCCGGTGCCATGTTGGCGATGGTTGCGCGGTCTGCGAGTGGCAGGTCAGCCAGCCCGTCGCCGTAGAATTCGACAAACTTGCCGACCACGCCTTTCTTGCGCAGCATCTGCGTCACGGTCAGGACCAGGTCGGTAGCAGTAATGCCTTCCTTCAATTTGCCGGTCAGTTTGAAGCCGATGACTTCCGGGATCAGCATCGACACCGGTTGGCCGAGCATTGCCGCTTCGGCTTCGATGCCGCCCACGCCCCAGCCCAGTACGCCCAGGCCATTGATCATGGTGGTGTGGGAGTCGGTGCCGACCAGGGTGTCGGGGAATGCGTAGGTACGGCCGTCTTCTTCTTTGGTCCAGACAGTGCGGCCCAGGTACTCCAGGTTCACCTGATGGCAAATACCCGTGCCAGGCGGCACCACACTGAAGTTGTCAAAAGCGCTCTGGCCCCAGCGCAGGAACGCGTAGCGCTCACCATTGCGCTGCATCTCGATGTCGACGTTCTGTTCGAACGCCGAGGAATTGCCGAACTTGTCGACCATCACCGAGTGGTCGATCACCAGATCGACCGGTGACAGCGGATTAATCCGCTGCGGATCGCCACCAGCCTTGGCCATTGCAGCGCGCATGGCGGCCAGATCGACCACGGCGGGTACGCCGGTAAAGTCCTGCATCAGAACGCGGGCAGGGCGGTATTGGATTTCACGGTCCGAGCGGCGCTCGGTCAACCAGTCGGCGATGGCCTTTAGGTCGTTGCCGGTGACGGTTTTGTTGTCTTCCCAGCGCAGCAGGTTTTCCAGCAGTACCTTGAGCGACATGGGCAGCTTGTCCAGATTGCCGAGTGATCGGGCAGCGTCGGGCAGGCTGAAATAGTGGTAAGTCTTGTTGTCGATTTCGAGCGTTTTCAGGCTCTTCAGGCTATCGAGGGAGGGCATTAATGTCTCCTTTTGGGATGATATCTGCAGGTCGGATCACAGGGCTCGGTGTGCATCAGGTCAAGAGCGCCGAATCAGGCTTCAGGTTCTGTGGACTGTCTGGCCGCGCCAGTGGTTCCTGATTGGGCTATCATGCGCGGCTTTCAAGTCTGCGGGGTTACGCCCGAGCGCCCGTTGCCCAGGAGTGACCCATGAATACGCTGTTTATGCATTGCAGGCCCGGCTTTGAAGGCGAAGTCTGTTCGGAGATAGCCGAACACGCGGCGCGTCTGGACGTCGCCGGGTATGCCAAGGCGCGCCCCGATACAGCATGCGCCGAGTTCATATGCACCGAAGCGGACGGCGCCGAACGGTTGATGAATGGCCAGCGTTTCGACAAGCTGATCTTCCCTCGGCAATGGGCGCGCGGTGTGTTTCTGGATTTGCCGGAATCTGACCGGATCAGCGTCATCCTTGCTCAGCTGGCAGCGTTTCCGGTCTGCGGCAGCATGTGGCTGGAGGTGGTGGACACCAATGACGGCAAGGAGCTGTCGAATTTCTGCAAGAAGTTCGAAGCGCCGTTGCGCAAAGCCCTGACCCAGGCTGGCAAGCTGGTCGAAGACCCACGCAGGCCGCGCCTTTTGCTGACCTTCAAGAGTGGCCGCGAGGTATTTCTCGGCCTGGCCGAAGCTGACAATTCGGCGATGTGGCCGATGGGCATTCCGCGCTTGAAGTTTCCCCGCGAGGCACCAAGCCGCTCGACCCTCAAGCTCGAAGAGGCGTGGCACCATTTCATCCCTCGGGATCAGTGGGACGAGCGTCTGTCCGGTGACATGACCGGCGTGGACCTGGGAGCTGCTCCCGGTGGCTGGACCTATCAACTGGTGCGTCGCGGGATGCTGGTGACGGCCATCGACAACGGCCCGATGGCCGAAAGCCTGATGGACACCGGGCTGGTGCAACACCTGATGGCCGACGGTTTTACCTACAAGCCTCGCCAGCCGGTGGACTGGATGGTCTGCGACATTGTCGAAAAACCTGCGCGCAATGCCGCCCTGCTGGAAACCTGGCTGGGTGAAGGCCTGTGTCGCGAAGCCGTGGTCAACCTCAAGCTGCCGATGAAACAGCGTTACGCTGAAGTGCGCCGCCTGCTCGACCGTATCGAAGAGGGCTTTCAGGCGCGCGGCGTCAGGGTATCGATCGGCTGCAAACAGCTCTATCACGACCGTGAAGAAGTCACCTGCCACCTGAGAAGGCTGGATGTGCCCAAGTCGGCGCGCAAGTGAGGCAAGCTGACGCTTATCGTGCCTGGTGAATTGAGCGACAATAGTGACCCGTTGCTGGAGAGCCCCATGTCTGAACCCATCGAAAGTCTCGCCGTTGACTCCGTTCTGGATGCCACCGGGCTGAACTGCCCGGAACCGGTGATGATGTTGCACCAAAAGGTCCGCGACCTGCCTGCGGGCGGTTTGCTCAAGGTCATCGCGACCGATCCGTCCACACGTCGCGACATCCCTAAATTCTGTGTATTCCTGGGTCATGAGCTGGTTGCGGAGCAGACCGGGGAAGGAACGTTTCTGTACTGGATTCGCAAAAAAGCCGACTGATTGCCCTATCGCTGCAACCCGCGCCTGTTCACGACGCGCCTGTCCATACGATGGACAGGTCCATGTTCGCCAGACCCAGAGAGTCTTCCATGCGCATTGTTGCCGACGAAAATATCCCGCTGCTTGACGCCTTTTTTGCCGGGTTCGGTGAAATCCAGCGCTTGCCCGGCCGCGCTATCGACCGCGCAGCAGTCGCCGAGGCCGATATCCTGCTGGTGCGCTCCGTGACACCGGTGACCCGCGAAATGCTTGAAGGCAGTCCGGTGCGTTTTGTCGGTACCTGCACGATTGGCACCGATCACCTGGACCTGGAGTATTTCGCGGAAGCCGGAATCCAGTGGGCCAGCGCACCGGGTTGCAATGCGCGTGGCGTGGTGGATTACGTACTGGGCAGCCTGTTGACCCTGGCGGAAATAGAAGGCGTCGACCTCAGGCAGCGTACCTATGGCGTGGTGGGAGCAGGGCAGGTGGGTGGGCGTCTGATCGCCGTCCTGAAAGCGCTGGGCTGGAATGTCCTGGTCTGCGATCCCCCGCGTCAGGCCGCCGAAGGAGGCGATTTCGTCAGCCTTGATGAAGTCCTGCAACGCTGTGATGTCATCAGCCTGCACACGCCCTTGAGCAAGACCGGGGAGCTAGCAACCTGGCACCTGCTCGACGACACGCGTCTGCGCCAGTTAAGGCAGGGCACGTGGCTGATCAATGCCAGCCGGGGCGCGGTGGTAGATAACGCCGCATTACATGATGTCCTGCTCGAGCGGGAAGACTTGCAGGCCGTGCTGGATGTATGGGAGGGCGAGCCGCAGGTCAACGTTGCGCTGGCCGACCTGTGTGTACTTGGAACGCCGCACATCGCCGGTTACAGCCTTGATGGCCGACAGCGCGGTACAGCGCAGATTTACCACGCGCTGTGCACGTTTCTTGAGCAGCCGCCGCTGATCAGTCTTGACGATCTACTGCCGGCACCCTGGCTGGCGCAGGTCAGCCTTGCCGCCGCAACCGAGCCGCTGTGGGCACTGAACATGTTGTGTCGTGGTGTTTATGATCCGCGCCGCGACGATGCAGACTTCCGTCGCAGCCTGACCGGCAATATTCCCAGTCAGCGCCTGGCATTTGATGCGCTGCGCAAACACTACCCGCCCCGCCGAGAGATCGAGGGTTTGCAGGTCAGGCTGGAAGGCGAGTCCGCGGCCCTTGCGCAGATAGTGCGAGCGCTGGGGGCAGTGCTGGTCTGATTGGCCGAAGCGTATTCCGGGTTTTTACGGACATAAAAAACCCGACTTTACCGTCGGGTTTCAATGCATTCGGCAGGATCAGGTCTTATTTTTCCGGAGTTACCCAGTTCTTGTCGCATTCCTGGCAAGCAGCCTGAACCATTTCTTCAGTGATCACGACTTCTCGCCCGTGCTGGTCAAGAACGGCACCGCCAACAGGCAGGTCGGGCGTGGCTCGAACGACCGGGACTTCTTTGCTGTGCTCTTGCAGGCTCATGGTTTTCTCCTTTCATCAGGTAACGGCGTTAAGTTAACCGCGCTTGATGACCGGTCCGTGACAGGTACTGTCAGCCTTTCAAACGCGATACCAGTGCAACAGATTTGTTCTGAATCTGCCAGCAGGCCTTTAGATCAATCACTTGTAGCCTGCTCTGTAAAGCAGTCATAACCAGACCTTGGCATCCCGCCGCAAGTTCACTCTGAATGGCGCGCAGCGCTGTGTGTCGGACAGGTGTAGGCTTCGCAGTTCAGACATTTCGGGCAGACAGGCAGGTTCACTCTCCATGATTTCACTGATTTCCCGACGTCAACGCCAGGCAATTTGCCTGGCCGCGAGTTTTATTGCCCCTTATCGCTGGCAAGTGCTGGGCGCTTTGCTGGCGCTGATCGTGACCGCTGGCATCACCCTGTCGATCGGGCAGGGCATCAAGTTGATGATCGATCAGGGGTTCATGACCCGTTCAGCGCAATTGCTCGAACGTTCGATAGGGTTTTTCATGCTGCTCACGGTCGGCTTGGCGATCGGAACCTTTACCCGTTTCTATCTGGTGTCATGGATTGGTGAGCGCGTCGTTGCAGACCTCCGCAAGAAAGTGTTCGACCACTTGATCGAGCTACATCCCGGCTTTTATGAAAACAATCGCAGTTCGGAAATTCAGTCGCGATTGACCGCCGATACGACTTTGCTGCAATCGGTGATCGGCTCATCGCTGTCGATGTTTCTGCGTAACGCGTTGATGGTCATTGGCGGGATCGTGTTGTTGTTCATCACCAACCCCAAACTCACCAGCATTGTGATGGTGGCCTTGCCATTGATCATTGCGCCGATCCTCATGTTCGGGCGGCGGGTGCGCAATCTCTCGCGGGAGAGCCAAGACCGGGTCGCCAATGTAGGCAGCTACGTGGCTGAAGCGCTTGGGCAGATAAAGACGGTTCAGGCGTACAACCATCAGCAACAGGACCGACAGCGTTTTTCCCAGACGGTCGAGCAGGCGTTCGAAACCGCCCGCAAGCGGATTCTGCAACGCTCCTGGCTGATTACACTGGTGATCGTTCTGGTGCTGGGTGCGGTGGCCGTGATGTTGTGGGTGGGCGGCATGGAATCTCCAGCGGTGAACTGGCAGCGTTTGTGTTTTATGCACTGGTGGTGGGAATGGCGTTCGGCACATTAAGCGAAGTGATCGGTGAGCTGCAGCGTGCAGCCGGTGCTGCCGAGAGGATCGGCGAACTGCTCCAGGCCCGCAGCGAGATCAGTGCGCCGGCCACTGGGCTGCTGAATCTGCCGCAGCGTATCAGCGGGCGGCTGGCGCTGGAAAACGTCAGTTTTGCCTATCCCTCGCGTCCTGAACGTAATGCGGTCGATAACCTGACCCTTTCCGTGGAGCCTGGAGAAACCCTGGCGCTGGTCGGCCCCTCCGGTGCGGGCAAATCGACGATTTTCGATCTGCTGCTGCGTTTTTACGATCCTGGACACGGGCGCATTCTTGTCGAAGGGGTGCCTGCTACGCAGCTTGATCCGCACGATTTGCGTCGCTGTTTTGCGTTGGTTTCGCAAACCCCCGCGCTGTTTTTTGGCAGCGTCGAGGACAACATTCGTTATGGCAACGTCAACGCCAGTTTCGAACAAGTTCAGGCTGCGGCACTTATTGCTCATGCTCACGAGTTCATTCTGGAGATGGCCAACGGTTATCGTACCCACTTGGGGGAGGGCGGGCT
>NZ_LJRO01000328.1 GCF_001401155.1 Pseudomonas tremae | reverse complement strand
GACAAGGCAGTCGTTCAGCGGGCAACCTGCGTCTGGCTGTCCAGCGCCGCATTGAACGACTCGTCAAACACGCTGGCAGCAGGATAGCGTTTGGTCAGCCCGGCGTGGTTGAAAAAATCGATAGTCTGCTGTGCGCCTGCCACCACTTGCGGGGTGATCGGCACCACCACGACCTGAGCGCGGGAAAACCAGCGGCGCGCTACTTGTGCATCGGCTTTGGTCAGCGCAGCCCAGGCGTTGGCGTAGATTTCATTGTGCTGCGGGTCGCTGACCGACTAGGCGCGCGCGGCTTGCAGGCGCTGCAGGAAATCGCTGATCTGCGCGCGCTTGTCCTTGATGGCCTGATCGTTGGCGACAATAAAGCTTTGCGCAGGGATCAAGCCGTCGGCAGTTGCAATGATT
>NZ_LJRO01000199.1 GCF_001401155.1 Pseudomonas tremae | reverse complement strand
TCTATCCCGAGCAAGGTGTTCCGTTCACACCCGACAAGGCGCGACTGCAGTATCAGGATGTGAACCTCACCGCCGCCGATGGTACGCGCCTGCATGGCTGGTGGCTGCCCGCGAAAGAGGGTGTGCCGGTCAAGGGTACGGTGCTGCATCTGCATGGCAACGGCGGCAATCTGTCCTGGCACCTTGGTGGCGTCTGGTGGTTGCCCGAGCAGCTGTCTCTTATACACATCT
>NZ_LJRO01000416.1 GCF_001401155.1 Pseudomonas tremae | reverse complement strand
CAGATATCAAATGGTCAACCTGGGCAATGGTCCAGCACGCCGTGTCGCAACTGGACTTCGACTTTTACAAGTACGGCACCTGGAAGCACATGCGCGCGCGCAGCATCATCAATGATCCGCAATGGGAAACCTGGTTGCGACAGGCATGACCCGTCCTCTCCAGGCATACCTGTAACAAGCACTCCAATAATAAAAAAGTAGCGGGTGACCGCGTGTTCCTTTTCCTGCTTGAGTTTTATCCGATCACTTATCCATAGCCAGATCCTGAAATT
>NZ_LJRO01000363.1 GCF_001401155.1 Pseudomonas tremae | reverse complement strand
GGCAGGCGTATAGGTCTGATGCAGGCCACGAGGCAAGACGAGTTGCAGGCACTTGCTCGCCATTTCATCGGTCTGGTGCGTGGAGATAGCTGTTTCCAGGGTCAGCAGGTGTTTGTTGTTGATCCTGTCAGCCTCAGCGAGCACCTGCCGCCAGCGATCCTTGCAGGTTGATTTCACGCCCAGCATAGTAAGCTTCAACGAGTCATACGCCGGGTTGTGGTATTCCGCCATGCCAGGGAACAGAAAATCCGGCTTCGCCTTGTTTTCTGTGACAGCGGTGCGTGCGTAGCGCAAACCGTTTTCCGCAAACAACAGTTCAAGATGGTTTTCCAGCGCAAGGCCGACCCGGCTCTTGCGACGATTTTGCACCGACAGAGAAAATGACAGGAAGCCATCCACGTCAACGCCTACATCCACTTCGCCTGCGAATCCTTTTGATAAACGGTCGGCGATAAGGTAGCGTTCAAGCGTGCGAAACAGGATTTCTTCGCGCTCCATCCAAGTCATTATCACGAGGTCTGGTTCGGCGCGTGCGTCAAGGTCTTTAAGGGTCGAACGTGCATAAGCCGAAAATTCGCGGGTGGTTGGAAACTTCCCTTTGAATTTTTCAAGCATGACATCAAGGTAAGTTTCGGCAGATGTCTCGACTACAACGCCGATGCTTTCCAGAATGAAGCGCGATGCAAATTCGATGCGATCCTGTTCCGTTTCCAATTCGGATTTAACAGAAAAACCGGGATGTGCAAGATCGGCAAAACCAAACAACCATTCAATCTGCCTGGCGATGCTCGACCCGCTTTCAGCAATGACAACCAGCAGACTGCCATCGCGGGGCTTCGCAATCACAAGCAGATCGCCAGCAGCAGCATTCAGCGAAACATTGGTCGTCTTGAAATATAGGCGATATTCCCAGCGCATTACACCACGTTCGTTTCGTGCCCGCTGCCGTGCGTCATACCATGTCAGCGTACTGTCTTCGACTATGGGTTCATCGTCTTGGTCGGTGAGATACATCAGCATTGCCTAATATTGCACCTTGCCTTCCGGCTCGCCCAGAATCTCCCGCAAGCCCTCTACGCCGTTGAACTCATGCTGGTGCGATTTGATGACATCGGCTTCGACCGCGCTCAAACGCTTGGCTGCGACGCCCTCGAAATACTCGGACAGATACCCTCGTTTCATCCCCGCTCCTCGATAAATCGGGCACTGCCTTGAAGCCAGTCGGCAAGGCTTTGT
>NZ_LJRO01000022.1 GCF_001401155.1 Pseudomonas tremae | reverse complement strand
ATCCAGGGTGCCAGGACAGCCACCAGCACAATGACCAAAAGGACCATCAGGCCTGTCACCGCAGTCGGTGAGCTGAAGAACTCGGTTAGCACCCGCCGCCATGGCGATTGAGCCTGCAACAGCGTGCTGCCGATCGGGGCTTTTTCAATGACATTCATCGGGAGGCCTCGATGCGTACGCGTGGGTCCAGCAGGTAATACAGGCCATCCACGATCAGGTTGAGCACCACGAAAATCACCACGACCACCATCAGGTAAGCGACCACCACCGGGCGATCAAGCATGTTGATGCTGTCGAGGATCAGCTTGCCGGCACCGGACCAGGCAAAAATGCTCTCGGTTACCACGGCGTAGGCGATAGTCGAACCCAGTTCCATGGCCAGCACCGTCACCAC
>NZ_LJRO01000235.1 GCF_001401155.1 Pseudomonas tremae | reverse complement strand
CTCCTGGCTTTAATGGCGATGTATTTTACAGAAAATCGTATTTCTTGGGTTTACGTACAGAGCCTAGCACTGAGCCTGTGCCTGAAGAGCGATACCCATTCTTCCCGCGGGATCATCTACGCCGGTTTTGAGCGAATCGTTGACGAGTTTGGCGAACAGCGTATCCAGAGATTGCGCCTGCGTTACAAGCATCGCCTCGATTCGACTCAGGTCTCCGCCGCTCACGGTTTTGACCTGCTCTGCCAACTCCTCAGCCACCGCTTCAACTCCAGCTTTTGCGTTGATCGCGGATATCACCAGTGCTGCCTGGGTGATCGGGGAAAGGTAGATTTGCGCGTCGGATGATTTGGGGCTGTCGTTCTTCATCTTTTTCTCCGTTGGGACTGAATCAATGCAGCGTGAGATGAGGAGGTGACTTTAGAGCAAGCGGTGCTCCAGGTTCGAATAGATCAGGTAGTTGGTCCTCTGGGCATTCCCGGATGAACTGGATCATTGCAGCATGGCAGGCGCGGTATATAGGCCCGCCAGCGCCCCAGTCGTCGCCGTAGCCTGATGAGCTGTCTTCTAGCTGTGACAGGTAAGCCACTCCTTGCAGGCTGGTGTCACCGTCCTCGGCAGCCTGATGCCGGTGGACGGGATTCACGTTCAGCAGATCGCACATCCG
>NZ_LJRO01000272.1 GCF_001401155.1 Pseudomonas tremae | reverse complement strand
ACAACATCATGTACGACGGCCTGCCCGCCTCGTACTCGGGCTATACGGCAGGCGTTCAACCCAACCTGGCCATGTTCGATCATGTCGAGGTGATCAGAGGCGCTACAGGCCTGGCGACAGGGTCTGGCAACCCTTCAGCGGCGATCAATATGGTGCGCAAACGCCCTACCGCCGTTCCACAAGTCACCCTCACCGGCACGGTCGGGAGCTGGGACGACTACCGCGGCGTATTCGATGCCTCCGGACCACTGAACGATAGCCGCACGGTACGCGTGCCGAATAGTCGGTTCCTACCAGGATGCCAACAGTTTCCGCGACAAGGAAAAAAGCGATCACGGCGTTTTCTACGGGGTTGTCGAGGCCGATCTGAACGATGCCACGACCGCCACTCTGGGCTTGTCTCGTCAGGAAGATCAGACCAATTACTTCTGGGGCGGCCTCCCACTCGGCACTGACGGCCATCACCTGAACCTGCCGCGTTCGACCTATTCCGGCTCGGAATGGGTGCGGATTCCACGGCAATCCGGCCGCCCATTCCATGAACATCCGGCCACTGATTCCACGATGATCCGGCCACCTACTCCACGGCTATCCGGCCACCCATAAGGCAGGCAGCAACGCAGGATTAATTCACTACCATCGACCTCTTTTATCGAAGCAGGAGGTCGTCGTGGAGCGGTTATCCATGCGTAAGATTCGAGAAGTGCTACGTCTCAAATTCGAGGTCGGCTTATCTGCCCGCCAGGTCGCTACCAGCTTGCAAGTAGGTCGAGCCAGCGTCGGTGAGTACCTCAATCGCTTTGCTGCCAGCGGCCTGACCTGGCCGTCTGCGCTGACTGACTCCGAGCTGCAACGGCATCTTTTTCCGCCGCCGCCCGCTGTTCCCAGTGATCAACGTCCGATGCCTGACTGGGCTCATGTCCATGCCGAGTTGCGCCGTTCTGGCGTAACCCTGGCTCTGCTTTGGCAGGAATATCGACTTATCCACCCGCAAGGCTTCCAGTACAGCTGGTTCTGCGAGCACTACCGCCTCTGGGCCGCCAAGGTCGACGTTGTCATGCGCCAGGAACATCGCGCCGGCGAAAAGCTGTTCGTCGATTACGCGGGTCAGACCGTGCCGATCATCGACCGACGAACCGGAGAGATCCGCCAGGCCCAGATTTTCGTCGCCGTCCTCGGCGCATCCAGCTACACCTTCGCCGAGGCGACCTGGTCGCAGAAGCTGCCCGACTGGCTGGGCTCGCACGCCCGCTGTTTTGCTTTTTTCGGCGGTACTGCACAGATTCTGGTGCCCGACAATCTGCGTAGCGGCGTCACCAAGGCTCA
>NZ_LJRO01000032.1 GCF_001401155.1 Pseudomonas tremae | reverse complement strand
CCCACGCGGAGCATGGGCACGATAGTGTTCTTGCGGACGCTTGGCGTTCCTCACTTTCCAGCCACGACGCTTATCGCCTCACGAGTTGTGGTATGACCCCCGAAGGTTGGACGCAACCTTTGGAGGCGTCATGGGTAAATATACAGTGCAGGCAAAACTCGCAGCCGTGAAAGAATATTGTGCCGGCAAGGCAGGGTTGAGGGATGTTGCGCATCGCCACGATGTGGACTTTTCCTGTCTTCGTCAGTGGGTCGCGGCTTATCAGATCCACGGCCCAGCGGCTCTTAAAGAGAAAAAGCGGCAGCGTTACAGTGACGAGTTCAAGCTAGCTGTTTTGAAGCGCATGCATGATGAGCGATTATCACTGCGCCAGACAGCGGCCTTGTTCGATATCCGTCAGTTCGGCATCATCAATCTATGGCAGCGCCTTTTTGACGAAGGTGCGCTTAACGCCTCCTCAAAGCCCCCTGAGAAAGCTGGACGCCCAAGAAAGATGACGACGACCCTTCCCCCTGTGAATTCCGCTCCAGTCGACGATGAATCGCGTTCGCGTGACGAGTTGCTTGCCGAGGTGAAGCAACTGCGGATGGAGGTCGATTATCTAAAAAAGCTCGATGCCTTGGTTCAGAAGAAGCAACGAATAGCGCAGCAGAAAAAGCGCAAATCGTAATAGAACTGAGGCCTTTGCATTCTCTGGACGGCCTGCTGAAGTTTGCCGGTCTGGCACGCAGCACTTTTTACTATCAACAAAAGGTACTGCTGGCAGACGACAAATACGCAGGGCTGAAGGACCTGATTCAGGCAACGTTCTACGAGCATAAGGGCCGGTATGGCTATCGTCGCATCACGGCAGTCTTGCGCAGGGGGGGCCATCTTGTGAACCACAAGACGGTGCAGAAACTAATGGGGCAGCTAGGCCTGAAGAGCCTGATACGCGTGAAGAAATACCGTTTCTACAAAGGCGAAACAGGTAAGGCCGCGCCTAACCTGCTAAAGCGTGATTTCAAAGCGCAATACCTTAACCAGAAATGGGCCACCGACGTGACCGAATTCAAAGTAGGAGGCCAGAAACTCTATCTGTCGCCGATCATGGATTTGTACAACGGCGAAATCATTTCCTATGCGATTGCTAGGCGCCCGCTGTACTCCATGGTCGACGAAATGCTTGAAGGAGCATTCACGCGGCTTGGACCGGATGAAAAGCCGATTTTGCATTCTGACCAGGGCTGGCAATATCGGATGCCTATTTACCAGCGACTGCTCCATGAGAATTCGATCACAGCCAGCATGTCGCGCAAGGGTAACTGCTATGACAACGCGGCTATAGAGAGCTTTTTTAGCACGCTGAAATCCGAATTTTTCTACCTGAACAAATTTAACGATCTGGATGAGCTTCAAGCGGGTATCGAAGAGTACATTGAGTATTACAATCACTCACGCATAAAACTGAAGCTTAACGGCCTGAGTCCTGTGGAATTCAGGATGCAGGCCGCCAAGGCAGCGTAAGTGGATAATTGTCCAACCTTCGGGGGGCATACCAGAGCGTGAGGAAC
>NZ_LJRO01000451.1 GCF_001401155.1 Pseudomonas tremae | reverse complement strand
ATCCGGCTCCCGCAACCAAAAATCAAGAAAGGCTACTCGAAAGAGTGGCCTTTTTTGTTTCCGCTTGAAAAACACCCTCCCAAACCTTGGTCTACAGATCTGTGATATCTGAGCACCACCAAGGGCATTGCACGACAAAGCGCACAATATGCTACTCATTTGCCTGCTTTGTGGATTAAGGGTTGACACTTCAGCGTTCGGCTGTAGAATGCCGCCACACAGACGCGGGATGGAG
>NZ_LJRO01000145.1 GCF_001401155.1 Pseudomonas tremae | reverse complement strand
AGCGGTGTCGCCGGTCAGCTGGAATTCGTCCCGGCGCTGGTCAAGCAACTGCGCATGCAGGGTGTATTGGTGGGTAGCCGCACCCAGCAGCAGGACATGATCCGCGCCATTGATGCCAATGGCATGCGTCCGGTCATGGATCGCTCCTTCCCGATGACCGACATTGTCGAGGCGTTCCGTTATCAGGAAACCAATCAGCATTTCGGCAAGATCTGCCTGGATATCTGAGTGGCGCCCCTGCGCCCATAGCTGAGCGCAAGTCAACGTCGCTGGTCTGCCAACTTTGGTGATGGCAGGCCAGTCGAGACGTTTTGCATAACCTTCCCCGGTCATCTTTTTGCATCAAGTGCGTTGGTCTGTGGTCACACCCTCTGTGACATCAAGGACGTTGCGTGGCATGCCGCTTCTCGCTGCCCCGTCGCGACGTTCAATCCGATTACCAGATCAGGGACGCATTGAAAT
>NZ_LJRO01000359.1 GCF_001401155.1 Pseudomonas tremae | reverse complement strand
GGATGCTGCATGGTTCCAGCGTCACGTAAAGCGTACAGACTGGCAGCCGATAATTGTCCAGCGCCCTGGCGGCGTCACGAATGGCGACCATCTCGGCATGCGCACTCGGGTCGCTGCCGCTGATCGGGCAATTGTAACCACGGCCGATGATCTCGCCGTTCTGCACCACGACTGCACCGACTGGCACTTCGCCCAGCAATGCGCCTTGCGCGGCGAGCGCCAGTGCCTCGCGCATGAAGTCCTGATCCTTGCTGCGGTCGATGATTTGCGGCTGACGCATCACGACACCTCGATGGCGGCCATGAGACCAGTTTCCATGTGATCGATCACATGGCAGTGGAACATCCACACACCGGGGTTATCCGCCACCAGCGCGACCCGCGCCCGCTCGTTGCGGCCCAGCAAGAACGTGTCGGTAAAGTACGGGATGATCTTGCGCCGATTGGACGCGATCACCTTGAAACTCAGGCCGTGCAAGTGAATAGGGTGCTGATACAGGGTAATGTTTTTCAGTTCGAAGATGTAACGC
>NZ_LJRO01000027.1 GCF_001401155.1 Pseudomonas tremae | reverse complement strand
CAGATAAGATCTGAATTTCAAAAAAAGACACGCGCCCTGCAGAGAGGCCGCGCGCGAGGCAAACAGGGTCAACCGGCGGCCCGGTTCATTTGCCGTGAGGTGCTGTTGCGCCAGCGGGCCAGGTGCTGTTCGCAATAGCGCCGCAGCAGACGGAGCAGCTGTGTTCGCTCGTCGACCAGATAAAAGTGATGGCCCTCGAACATGTCCAAAGAGAATCCGGTGCGGGTCTCTTCCTGCCAGTCGAGCAGTTCCTCGACGCTGATGCTGTC
>NZ_LJRO01000429.1 GCF_001401155.1 Pseudomonas tremae | reverse complement strand
CCATCAGTTGGTGGAAAGAAGTTCGCCCAGGCAGCGACCGGGTAGTGCTGACTCGGGAAAACGCCATTGCGCTAGGCTGCACCACGGGCGTGCTGTCTGCTTTGTTCAGCGGCCTGTTTGACCACTACCTCAGTTTCACCAGCGTGCTGGTTGCCTTGTTCTGGCTATTTGTCGGCATCAGCCTGCACGAAACCAGACGCCTGCGCGCCAAAGCCGAAACGACTCCTCAACACCCTGACGCCTCACACGAGCCGGGAGCCTCCTCATGAAACACCGCATGATGCATTCTCATAATCTCAGAGAGGCACTGCCCGACTACGCGCGCAAGATGGCGGTGCCGCTCGAAGAGCTGGAAGCCGCCTACCAGTGGAT
>NZ_LJRO01000335.1:289-366 GCF_001401155.1 Pseudomonas tremae | reverse complement strand
CGGCTGATTCGGTCGATCTTCTCAGCGATGACGACTTCACCTGGTTGCAGGTCCTCGATCATGCGCAACAGCTCGGG
>NZ_LJRO01000335.1:0-283 GCF_001401155.1 Pseudomonas tremae | reverse complement strand
CGGATCGAGCGCCTAGGCGTTTTCGCGATAGACCGCAGCCACGTAGTAGCCCGATGCTCGCGCATTGCCAATGATCGCTTCTTGGCGCTGCAAGTCCTGGTCTTCTGTACTGACACGCAGGTACACCCGCGCAACATTGAGAGTCGTCATCGTATGGCCCATTTTGGTATACCCAAATGGGCCGAGCTTATCAGCTATGGCTCAGTTGACCTAAAGGCAACCCTAATGAGCCGTGCCAGAAAGAACTACTCTTTTGAGCCATACCTAAGGAGGCGCTGCAAAA
>NZ_LJRO01000135.1 GCF_001401155.1 Pseudomonas tremae | reverse complement strand
CTCTACGGCATTCGCAAGGTGATCGTCGGCGAGAACCAGTCGTTCATGGGCGAGGAAGAACTCCTACGCTCGCGTGGCGTGCAGATCGAGGTGCTTGATAACCAGGAGTGCAAGCACATGATGCAGGGCTTCATCGCCAGCAAGCCTGAGTTGTGGAACGAAGATATCGGCGAGTAAGGGGGGTGAAACCTCCAGGTCATGAGTCCGAGAACGGGCTCGGACCAGCGCAATTGCCACAATAGTCATCGCGATACTTGCCTGCCGTGCCAATGCTCTGCGTTG
>NZ_LJRO01000315.1 GCF_001401155.1 Pseudomonas tremae | reverse complement strand
CCACCAGTTCCAGTCTAACGAACCGGGCAACCATGCTCTGTGTTGGCTGTGAGAACGTCTCTATCACGCTTGATCAATCCGGCGAGGTGCTAAAATGAACTTTAAAACCCTTCATTCCGGTGAAGGCTACAGCACACCGACACGGAGAAATCTAATGCTCAATGCACTCGTGCTGTATGAACGCATGTATGAAGTTCAACGCATGTTGCCACAGCCATTATTTGAGCGCTTTACGATGACGGACCGTGAGTTTTGTGAGGCTATTCAGCAGATTGCAGGCTTGCTGGATACGTCCAATACCGAGCTTATGTCTGAGCGAGTAACCCTAACGGAAATCAACGAAATATTACGGGGCCGCCTGTATCAGGTTTTAACCCTACCACCTCATGAGGGGCTGAAAAATGAATACCTTCAATAGGACACAGAGAATCGCTTTTGCGGGTCTGCTCCTTTGGCTTGGGGTAATCGCTTACAC
>NZ_LJRO01000018.1 GCF_001401155.1 Pseudomonas tremae | reverse complement strand
AGCCTGCCAAAGCGCCAGCCGCAGCGCCGAAGACCTCGGCCAGTTTCGCCCCGCCACCGGGCGGTGGCAGCCATTGGGACCCGCGCCTGGGGGTGTACGTGATGGACGATCAGCCCAACACCTTCTATCGCCAGCGTACTTACTATCAGTGGAACAACGGCTGGAGCTGGGCAACCAACCCTAACGGTCCGTGGCAGGCGACCGACGCCAGCGGCGTTCCTGCCGGGCTGGGTAAGCAGTTCAGTAACTGATTCAAGCCTGCAAA
>NZ_LJRO01000372.1 GCF_001401155.1 Pseudomonas tremae | reverse complement strand
TTTCGCTGTGCTCGGGCAATTCGATGACCGCCGCTTCGTTGTTCTGGCCGTCGTAAAGGGCGCATACGCCATTCTGCAAGGCCAGTGATGTACCGAGTTGGACGCCCAGAGCGTTGATGAAGCGGGCAAAATCGGGTGTCGGGTTTCTCATCGTTATAGTCCTTTAAAGTTAAAGCAGTCTGAATCAGCCGGACAGCAGACAGGTACGGACTGTGCCCGGCGTTGGGGCCGTGTTCCGGAGCTCGTCGACGGACCCGCGAGCTTCAGGCGACTTTGCTGGCGTAAGCGCAGCGCGTGCTGACGACACGCCGTTCAGCGCACCGTCTGCCAACACTCGAACCGTGTCCACGGCGATCTGGGTTGGCAGCTGCAACGCGCCTCGGCCCATGTGATAAGCGCTTTCCATAGCCCTTGGAATAC
>NZ_LJRO01000102.1 GCF_001401155.1 Pseudomonas tremae | reverse complement strand
GAATGCGAACGGCCCACTGCGGTCTGTTAATCCCAGCCGAGCGGCGCCGGCGAATACGATCCGTCGTCGAAGTAGGGCGGTGCTTGGTCGTGGCTTGGGGGAACAGGCGTTTTGGCTCGTGGTGCAGGCGCCTTGCTTTTTACTTTCGGTACTCTGGCCGGATCAATGTGCTGCGCCTGGTAGGTCTGCAACCGCTTGCTGCCGACGGTCAGATCCAGCGCCGTGGACGATTGCGCCACGTAGCCGCTTCCGCGCTTGGGCACATGCTCCAGCGCTGTGTGCCATAACAAGGTGCTGCGCACTGCCGCTCTAGGACGGCGACGCCAGATCAGCCGCCACTCTTCTCCCAGCTCGTTCAAGACAACCAACGTCGGATCTGTCAGCACCAGGTTTTCAAGGTCTGAACGACCAGGCTTCATCGCCAGGTGGTACAGGATCTGCTGCACGCGGTCCGCGCGCGGATAGCTGCGCCGAATGTGGGCAGGTGCACCGGCCAACAAGGTGTCCAGCGCTGGCGGGGCCACCTCGATGAAACGGTTGATCCGGATCGCTTCCTTGGACAGCTTGTCAGCATCGTGAATGTACAAGGAGCTGCCGCGAATCACTTGTCCGTTGAACAGCGTGATGTTTTCCCCCTCCTTGAGCTGCTGCACTTCCTCGACGCTGACTTTCTTCTCATCTTTCAGGCTCAGTGTGTCTGCTTCCTCCCAGCTGGCCCCCATGATTCCGGCCTGACGCACCATACCGCTCATCACTGGCAGGTACTCGGTACCGGCCATCAACTGCAGTATTTCGAGAGTGTCCTTGGGGTCCATGATCTTGCCGGTGATTCGGACCCCCATGTTCCCGATCAGCGTCCACACCTTGTCGCCAGCCGCCGACTTGAGGCGCTGCGCCTCTTGGCTGGCCAGGAGCAGGCAAAACCCCAGGGAGCGTACCTGCGTGGCCAGCTCGCCCAGCTTTTCGGTGTAGTAGGCCCCGACCTCGTCGCAGATCCACAAGAACGGAAAGCGGTCCTTGTATTTGCGGATCACCAGGATGTCTTCGGGTTTTCCCTCCAGTTTCTCCCCCAGATCCTGGCTCAGGATCATGGCCAATTGCGACACGTACAGACGCCCAAGGGTCGCGGCCTCGGTCGAGGAGATTTCCAGCGCAGGAATCAGGACCACCAGGATGCGATCGTTATGCACCACGTCCTTGAGGTCTATGTCGCCGGCGTCACGGGCAAACACATGGCCGTAGGTGTCATTGAACAAGGCCAGCATGCGGGTGAACTGCTGGATCAGAAAACCATGCTGATCCAACGCGGTGGTCGCCCATTCCTCCGGCGAATCCACCTTGGACAGGTCAAAACCGGACAATGTGCCCAGGTAGTTTTTCAGGGGTAACTGGGCGTCTTCATGCCATTGCTGTTCCACCGACTGAATGTAGAGCTTGGCAATGGCCCGCAACGGCAAATGCGCCTGGATAGTGCGCTGGGACATGACCGTGCCTTCACGTCGGCACTTGTACACCAGGGAGAACACCAAAGCCTGAATCATGGCACGGGCTTTCTCTTGCCAGCCCGCATCGTTGCCCGCAGGGGGCAACATCGAATCCATCAGGTTGATGATGTAGGTTTCCTGAGCAATACCAAACGCGTTGACGGTATTGGTCTGCCCTCTGCTTTTGTTGTCCTCGAGCAGTTCCTGCGCCCTGGAGCGGCCCCCGGTGATGAAGTTCATCATCCGCACGTCGTCTTCACGGCCAAAGCGCCGGGCCAGGGACACGATCGCGGCGGCCACATCGTTTTGAGCCTTGCCGTCCGAATAGATCAGGCCCTTTCCATAACCGAGCTGGCCTAGCACGTGCCCCAGCAGTGCTTCGGTTTTACCGGCACCGGTCGTGCCAAACATCAGAATATGGCGGGTCATGTCATCCAGCGACAGCCACAGTTCACGCCCGGCGTCCCGACCGCGCAGGTACCCCATGTACAGGATGCCCGCTGCCTTGAGCATCACCGTGCGCATGGCCGTGACCGGCAAGAAACCCAGCAGCTTGCCCGTCACCTGGCGTTGCGTCGAAGGGGTCGGTTCCGGCTGG
>NZ_LJRO01000371.1 GCF_001401155.1 Pseudomonas tremae | reverse complement strand
GGATCATGTCCTCCATCTGCTGCTGGGTGTCCGAGGTCGCGCGCATCATCCATTGTTTTATCACGCTCGCGCGTAACGCTCGAAACTCCGAGACCACCTGGTCGATGGTGAAACCTGACATCAATCGAGTGATCGCATGGCTTTTCGCCGCGGTGTCTTCTTGCGATACGACCTGGCCCTGAGATTTTTCGACCTGTTGCTGCGACGACTGATCAGTCCTCAAATCGGTGGCAATGGCTCGAAGCATCTGCTCGGCGTGATCTCTGAGCTCCTTGGTATCCAGAGGCTCGCCGAGCGTGGACATGGTGCGCGCGAAGTCGGTCCACTCCAGTACAATAGGCTCGATGTTCTCAAGGATGAAGCCCGATAACCGCATAGCAATTAAAACCCAAAAATGAACCCCGCGAATTGCAGATTCGTG
>NZ_LJRO01000167.1 GCF_001401155.1 Pseudomonas tremae | reverse complement strand
GCCTGTGATTCGCCTGTGCCTATGTCGTTACAAAAAGTCATCTTTGGCGGCGAAGCGCTGGACGTCGCCAGCCTGAAACCCTGGTTTGCGCGTTTCGGCGATCAAGCGCCGCAACTGATCAACATGTACGGCATCACCGAAACCACCGTGCATGTGACCTTCAGGCCCATAACCGAGGCCGACACACACAACCCGGCCAGCCCGATTGGCGAGGCGATTCCGGACCTGTCGTGGTACGTGCTGGACGCCGATTTCAATCCGGTTGCCCAGGGTTGCAGCGGCGAGTTGCACATCGGCCATGCCGGTCTGGCGCGGGGTTATCACAATCGTGCGGCACTGACGGCCGAGCGCTTTGTGCCGGACCCGTTTTCCAACGACGGCGGTCGTCTGTACCGCACCGGGGATCTGGCCCGCTATAAAGCTGCCGGAACCATCGAATACGCGGGCCGTATCGACCATCAGGTCAAAATCCGCGGTTTCCGCATCGAACTGGGCGAAATCGAAGCGCGACTGCAAGCGCATCCGGCTGTGCGCGAAGTGGTCGTGCTGGCGCTGGAAGGTCAACTGGCGGCGTATCTGCTGCCGACTCAGCCTGATCAGGATCAACAAGCTCTACGTGAAACCCTGAAAGCCGAACTCCGGGCGCATCTGCCGGATTACATGATGCCGACCCATTTCATCATCCTCGAGAAGCTGCCGCTGACGGCCAACGGCAAGCTGGACCGCAAGGCGCTGCCAGCGCCGGACGCGAGCCAGTTGCAGGCGGCCTACGTCGCGCCGCAAGGCGAGCTGGAAGAACAGTTGGCGTCGGTCTGGAGCGCCGTGCTCAACGTCGAGCAAGTCGGGCGCAGCGATAATTTCTTCGAACTCGGTGGCCACTCGCTGCTGGCGGTGCAGATGCTGGTGCGGGTTCGCGAGCAGTTGCAGCGCGAGGTCGGCCTCAAGGACTTGTTCGAGCAGCCGGTGCTTGCTGACTTCTGCGCCGCGCTGCAAGAAAAAAATGGCGAAAGTGACCATGCACTGGACGAATTGACTAAATCACTGGAGGCACTCAAACGTTTATCAGCGGAGGAAATTGATAATTTGATCGCTTAGCAGGAGAGACCCCAGTGCAGCAGTTGCTTGACTCCGTTAAATCGCTGTCCGCCCGTGAACGCAAGGCGCTGGCGATCCTGCTCAAGCGCCAGGGGGTGAATCTCTATGGGGTCACGCCGATTGCCAGGCGAGAGACGCAGGAGCCGTCTGCGTTATCGTTTGCCCAACAGCGGCAATGGATCATCTGGCAACTGGAACCGCACAGCGCGGCCTACAACATTCCGTTGGCGCTGCGCCTGCATGGCACGCTGGATGTCGAGGCGCTCCGGCGCAGCGTCGAACAACTGATCGAACGCCACGAAACCCTGCGCACCACGTTTAAACAGCAGGGCGACGAGGCGTTGCAGGTGGTGCATCCGGCGTCGCCGTTTGCGCTCAATGTTGATCAACTGGCACTGGGCGAAACGGTCGAACGCTATGTTGATCAGGAAGTGCAGCGGCCTTTCGATCTGCAACATGGGCCGCTGTTGCGGGTTAGGCTGCTTGAACTGAGCGAACAGGAACACGTGCTGGTGCTGACCCAGCACCACATCGTCTCCGATGGCTGGTCGATGCCGATCATTGTTGACGAGCTGATGCAGTGCTATCAGGCCGCCTCGCTGGGTCGCGAGGCCGAACTGGCCCAACTGCCAATCCAGTACGCCGACTACGCGATCTGGCAGCGTAACTGGCTGGAGATGGGCGAGCAGGAACGCCAGCTGGCTTACTGGAAGCAGCAACTGGGCGATCAGCAGCCGATTCTTGAATTACCCACCGATCGACCACGTCCGGCGCTGCGCAGCTACGACGGCGCGCGACTGAACGTCGAGCTGGACGCTGCGCTGCTGAACACCCTCAAGGCACTGGCGCGGCAGCAGGGCATCACCCTGTTCATGCTGTTGCTGGCGTCGTTGCAAACCTTGCTGCACCGCTACAGCGGTCAGGCCGACATACGCGTTGGTGTGCCTGTCGCCAACCGCACCCGCAGTGAAACCCAAGGGCTGATCGGCTTCTTCGTCAATACCCAGGTGCTCAAGGCCGAGTTCGGCGCGCAGACCACCGTGGCCGACCTGCTGCAACAGACCAAACAGACTGCCGTGCAGGCCCAGGCCCATCAGGACCTGCCGTTCGAGCAACTGGTCGAAGCCTTGCAGCCGCAGCGAGACCTGAGCCGCAGCCCGCTGTTTCAAGTGGCCTACAACCACCAGAGCGAAGGCTACAACGAAGCCCGCGAGCTGGCCGGTCTGCGCCTGGAGTATCAGGTGTCCGACAAACACACCGCGCAGTTCGACCTGACCCTGGACACTTGCGAACGCCAGAACGGCCTGGCTGCCTCGCTGACCTACGCCACCGACCTGTTCGACGCCACAACCATCGAGCGCATGGCCGGGCACTGGCGCAACCTGCTGAGCGGCATGTGCCGCGACGTCAATCAGCGCATCGCCGACTTGCCATTGCTGAGCGTTGAAGAGCGGCAGAATACGCTGCGTGACTGGAACCAGAAACGTGCTGTTTATCCGAGCGAACATTGCGCCCATCAACGCATCGAAACCCAGGCTGAACGCACCCCGCACGCCATCGCCCTGAGCTTGGGTGCCGAGCAATTGAGCTATCAAAAGCTCAACAGCCGCGCCAACCAGTTGGCCCACAAACTGCGCGAGCAGGGCGTAGGCCCGGATGTTCGCGTGGGGCTGGCCGCCGAGCGCAGTCTGGAGATGATTGTGGGGATGCTGGCGATCCTCAAGGCCGGCGGCGCGTACGTGCCGCTGGACCCGGATTACCCGCAGGATCGCTTGAGCTTCCTGATGCAGGACAGCGGTATCGAATTGTTGCTGACCCAAGCACATTTGCTGGATCAGTTGCCGATTCCTGCGCACGTTCAAACCCTGGATCTGGCGGATGCGCTGGATGGTTATAGCACTGAAAACCCGACCAACCAGACCACGCCGGACAACCTGGCCTACGTGATCTACACCTCGGGCTCGACCGGTAAGCCGAAAGGCACCTTGCTGGCTCATCACAACCTGATGCGCCTGTTCGCGGCTACGGACGACTGGTTCAAGTTCGACGAAAAAGACGTCTGGACGCTGTTCCATTCATTCGCCTTCGACTTCTCGGTCTGGGAGATTTTCGGCGCGCTGCTGCACGGTGGCCGACTGGTCATC
>NZ_LJRO01000031.1 GCF_001401155.1 Pseudomonas tremae | reverse complement strand
CGCTGACTCTTCACTCCGAATCCTTGTAAACTATTGATCTACAAGGCTTTTTCGTTTCCGTCTGCGCCGGAAGTGGGGCGAATTATAGACAGATCACAGAGGGCGTCAACCGTTAATTCTCAAATCTCTCTAATTCCCCATTTCAACACGCCCTGTGACCACCTATATAGAAAGGAAAGTGCCATCTGAGCAATATATTGCTCAGATATCATTTATTCCTCATCATGTCAGCCCCCAGAGCGCAGCACCCCAAGGACGCAGAACCGAAATGCCTTACAAATCCAACAATATCCTCTCAGCCCTCTTTCCCTTGGGACTACTGATCATTGCCATGGTGTCGATTCAAAGCGGCGCATCATTGGCAAAGAGCCTTTTTCCGGTTGTAGGCGCTCAAGGAACCACGACGCTCAGGCTGGTATTCGCGAGCCTGATCCTGCTTGTCATCCTTCGTCCGTGGCGAGCGAGCCTGACTGCAAAGTCGTTGCGCACTGTCGTGATCTACGGCATTGCGCTGGGCTGCATGAATTTCCTCTTCTATATGTCATTGCAGACGGTGCCTCTGGGAATAGCTGTTGCACTGGAATTCACCGGCCCACTGGCGGTGGCCTTGCTGTCATCGCGCAAACCCATCGACTTTCTATGGGTGACACTTGCCGTCATCGGCCTGTTGCTGTTGATCCCTTTGGGCAACTCGGATGCTGCGGTCGATCTGGTGGGCGCTTGCTACGCGCTCGGGGCAGGCGTCTGCTGGGCAGCTTATATAGTGTTCGGCCAGAAGGCCGGCGCAGACAATGGTGTTCAGACGGCCGCGCTTGGCGTCATGATTGCCGCACTGTTTATCGGACCGATCGGTGTGATACACGCTGGCAGTGCATTGCTGGATATATCATTGATACCCGCCGCGCTGGGCGTCGCGATATTATCGACCGCCCTCCCCTACAGTCTGGAGATGATCGCGCTGACACGCATGTCGGCGCGCACGTTCGGCACACTGGCAAGCCTGGAACCGGTATTTGCAGCGCTGTCAGGCCTGATATTCCTTCATGAGGATCTTTCACTGACTCAATGGCTGGCGATCGGCGCAATCATTTTTGCGTCGATCGGGGCGACCCTGAGCTCGGCAAATGCCAAACCTCAGTTGGTGCCCGCAGATTGAACGCGCCAGCAGACGAGAAACGCAATGGCACTAGCATTTGTCACGCGCATGCGCCATGTTTACACCTGACTGCTACATTTTCGAGAAACCGGACAACGCTTTTACCGATCCATGATGCAGCGATTCAGGTGGATCGCGATCAGTAATGGCCCGCTAAGGAAAGGAATGAAATACACTTTTATCGCACTGGCCATGTTAGCAGTGGCAGGTTGTGCCGCTACTTCCAAGCCGGTAATGCCGGGCAAACGCGGCATCCATATCAACTGCTCGGGTCTCACCTCTTCCTGGGCGAAATGTTATGAGCTGGCAACGAATGCCTGTGCATCACGAACCTTCAAGGTCATAGCCAAGTCAGGGGATGTCACCGAAGAACCGGAAGACTACCCCTTTGGTCTGAACCCGGCGGGCTACACAAGCCGCAGCATGATTATCGTCTGCAAGAAGAACACGCCCCTGAACAACCCGGTGCCGCAGGACTGAACCAGCGACACCGGGCAGCCCTGCTCAGATTGCGACTGTGCGGGCCTGCAGCCAGGCAAGTGCAGCACCGTCAAGCAATGGGCTCAATCGACCTCGGACCTGCGCGTGGTAGTCATTCAGCCAGTTGCGCTCTTCCTCGTTCAGCATCGATACCTCAATGCAGCGGGTATCGATCGGGCAAAGCGTCAGGGTTTCAAAACGCAGAAAATCGCCGAACTCGGTCGTGGCAGCCACCTGATTGATCACCAGGTTTTCGATACGTACGCCCCAGCGACCCGGGCGATAGGTCCCGGGCTCGATGGACGTGATCATGCCAGGCAGCATGGCTGTCTGAGGTGTCGCCGGCGCCTGATAGGCAATGACCTGCGGCCCCTCGTGAACATTCAGAAAATACCCTACGCCATGCCCCGTACCGTGGCCATAGTTGACGCCGTCGCTCCAGATCGGCGCGCGAGCGATAGCGTCCAGCAACGGAGACAGAATGCCCTTCGGAAAATGAGTGCGCGACAGCGCAATGACCCCCTTGAGGACTCGCGCGCAGTCCTGCTTCTGTTCGACGCTCGGCGTACCTATTGCGACCATGCGCGTGATATCAGTGGTGCCGCCAAGGTACTGACCGCCCGAATCTATCAGCAACAAGCCATCCCCCTCGATCAGGGAATGCTCTGCTTCGGTCGCGCGGTAATGCGGCATCGCGCCGTTGGCATTGAAACCCGCAATGGTCGCAAAGCTGGGCGACACATAATCCGGGCGACGCTCCCGCGCCTGAGTGAGCATTTCATCGATTGTCAGCTCGCTGACGGGCTCTTTCCCCAACGCGCCATCCAGCCAGGCAAAGAATTCACAGAGCGCCGCGCCGTCCTGCTCCATTGCATGGCGAATATGATCCGCATCCACCTCGGTTTTCTGCGATTTCAGCAGTGTGCTCGGGTTCAGTCCCTCGACCAGCATCACTTCGCTGTCCAGATAATCGAGCAACCCACATGTCACACGCGCCGGATCCACCAGCAGTCGAGCGTCTTTGGGCAACTCACGCA
Source organism: Pseudomonas tremae (assembly GCF_001401155.1). Classification (GTDB taxonomy): domain Bacteria; phylum Pseudomonadota; class Gammaproteobacteria; order Pseudomonadales; family Pseudomonadaceae; genus Aquipseudomonas; species Aquipseudomonas tremae. Next base: position 153,439 of record NZ_LJRO01000031.1, on the reverse strand, counting down.
AGGCCGCGCCGATTCGCGTGTAATCCAGCAGGTTGATACCGTCGCGCTCGAGACTGGTACGCACGCCCTCCGGGACCTTCCTGGCATCAACAAACAGCGTCACACTTTGCGGACCGATCAATGCGAAGGAGATGAACACCGGATTGTAGGACACGTCTGCGCCGCGCAGATTAAACAGCCAGGCAATATCATCCAGCGTGGCGATAAAGTGCCAGTCAGCCTTGCGCTCGAGCATGATCTGACGGACGCGTGTCAGCTTCTCGCCACGAGTCAGCGAAGCCTGCGGAGGCAGATGCTCGTAAATCGGGTGAGTCGGCAAGACCGGGCGGTCCGCCCACAGTTCGATGAGCAGATCGATGTCGGTCCGCAGGCGAGCGCCGCGCTCGTAGAGCTTGCTGGCCAGAGTACGAGAAGAAGCAACAGCGAGAACTGCGCCATCAACGGCAACCACGGTCTCAGCCTTGGCCTGATCAGCCAGCCATTCAAGCGGGCCTTGCTGGCCAGGTAACAGCTTGACCAGCTCTATGCCGCTGCCTGCGAGCTCTTTGGTTGCCTGCTCCCAGTAACGACTGTCAGCCCATATGCCCGCAAAATCCTGGGTGATGATCAACGTACCGACTGAACCGTGAAAACCTGACAGCCATTGCCGGCCCTGCCAGTAACCGGGCAAGTATTCGGAAAGGTGCGGATCCGCCGACGGCACCAGATAGGCATCGATATGCTCCCGGCTCATCAAGGCGCGGGTTTGCGCAAGACGTTCTGCCACTGCTGAACCGACGTAGGATTGCGTGCTCATTGATTCTCCTGCTGACCCGAAAATTGGCTGCTTTCGCTGGTTCAGATAATGGAGCACTCATCGAGACTGAGCAACCGCCCAAAACGCTGGCCGAAGCAGGGATTCTCTGATCAACCCGGCCGCGCGTCCGATGTCCTGCTCATGAATGAAGCGGCCCATGCCCAGTCGGGAACCACCAACCGCCCTGGAGAATCATGCATTACACCAAATAGAACCCTACAGAACATAAAGCTCGCACCAGGTATGCAGGCCAGCCTGCCTGGACGACCTTTACTGCTTCGAAATGGCGCGTAAAAGGTGCCAGTAAAAAGCAACGCTTAACTGCTGTTTTTTTGACACTCATAACAATCAACGAGTTAGCGAATAAGCCGAAAGTCTTTTTCTGGAAAACAACAGAAGACTGACGAAATAATTTGACAGATACCCTGTTGCCACCGATATATAGCGCTGTCAGACACACATCCTGATCATTACGCACATGCCGCAGAGCAGGCGCCAGGATAACCACGTCGAAGTTGGCTGCTGTTCCGTCCCACGCAGTTAGTTATTTCCCCAGTGCTCATCTTGCGCTGGCGGATGCCTGTTGACTCTTGAATCCCCCCTTTGAAAGTACTGAACGCGTTCGGTATGGCGGTAGCGTTGCCTGAAGCAATGTGACGCTGTAGCCGAGACGCGCCTGGTCATTCGTTTGGCAACAACCTGGTTCAGAGAGACATGGAGGCTTCGATGATTAATGTGACCAAGACTTACCTGGGGAATATCGATCAGTTCAAACGCTACGTCGAAGGGATTTACGCCAGAGGCTGGCTGACCAATCATGGCCCGCTGGCGAAGGAACTGACTGACCGCCTCAAGGATTACCTGGGTGTCCGTCATATTATTCTGACCAACAACGGCACACTGGCCTTGCAGGTTGCCTATCGCGCCCTGGGCCTGACAGGTAGCGCCGTGACCACGCCGTTCAGCTTTGTCGCCACCAGCAGCTCGCTGCAATGGGAAGGCATCCGGCCGATTTTTGCCGATATCGATCCGGCCACCTGGAACATCTCTCCGCAACACATCAGCAACAGTATCGCCGAGGACACTACCGCGATCGTCGGCACACATGTGTTTGGCAATCCTTGCGCCGTTGAAGCAATTCAACAGATTGCTCGCAAACACTCGCTCAAAGTGGTGTATGACGGCGCGCACGCATTCGCCGTGCGCCATGCGGGCCAGTCGGTGCTGAACCATGGCGATATCAGTACCCTGAGTTTCCATGCCACCAAGCTGTTTCATACCATCGAAGGCGGCGCGATCATCACGAATGACGACGAACTGGCCAGGAAGGCCCATCTGTTGTGCAACTTCGGTATATCCGGAGTGGACCGGATCGACGGCATTGGCATCAATGCCAAACTCAATGAGTTTTCCGCAGCGATGGGGCTGTGTGTTCTGGACAACATTGAAAACATTCTCGAGGAGCGCGCAGAGATCGCGTGCCGCTACACCTCATCACTGGAAAGCTACCTCGATCTGCAGCAACCCCAGACCGACAGCAGCCTGAACAACAGCTACTACCCCGTGGCCTTGCGCGACGAGCAACAGCTGTTGCAAGTACGCACTGCGCTGAACCTGCGCGAGATCAACCCTCGTCGTTACTTTTATCCATCGCTGGACACGCTTGAATATCTGCAACCGCAACCGGCACAGGCCGTCTCCCGGGCCTTGAGCGAGCGGGTGCTGTGCCTGCCTATCTACCCGGGCCTGCAGAAAAGCGATCAGGACCTGGTCATTCGCACGCTGATCGAAGCCTGCAGCCTGGAAGGTTCCGGTTATGGCGCGCCTGCCATTGCGCGGGCAAGTTGATCATGACCCACGGCCCCTCCTCGCTTCATGTCTCCATCTTTCGTAACACGTTACTGAATTACGGTGGTCAGGCTTATGTGCTGCTGATCGGGATTCTGATCATGCCGTTCTACCTGAACCATCTGGGCGCCGAAGCCTATGGCCTGATCGGTTTCTTCACACTGCTGCAAGCCTGGTTGCAACTGCTGGACGCCGGGTTGTCTCCAAGTCTGGTACGCGCAGTGGCTCATCAACGGGGCACTCCCGCGCTCGAGCAAAAGCTTGGTCTACTGTTGCGCTCGTTTGAGCTGCTGTTTCTGCCGCTGGCGGTGCTCAGTGGCTTGCTCATCGTTGCAGCCAGCACATGGATCGCCACGCGCTGGCTCAATGCAGACACGCTGCAGCCCGACACACTGTCCTACTGTATCGGCTTGATGGGGTTGATCATTGCCCTGCGCCTCTATTCGACTCTGTACAAAAGTGGTCTTCAGGGGCTCGAACAGCATGGCTGGCTCAACGCTGCCAATGTGTCGATCGCCACGCTGCGCTATCTGGGCGGGCTGCTACTGGTCAGCCAGTTCTCCCAGGACCCAAGGCACTTCTTTGAGTTTCAGGCAGCAGTGGGATTGATCGAGACACTGGTCTTCGCCTGCAAAGCCTGGCATCAGATGCCCGCGCCACGCTGGCTGAGCGGTCTGGACTGGCCACTCGTCAAACCGATTCTGCCGTTCGCCGGCAGTCTGTCGCTGAGCGCGGTGCTGTGGGTCGTGCTGACCCAGATGGACAAGGCGCTACTGTCGAACGTGCTGCCGCTGGACCAGTACGGCTACTTTTCCCTTGTTGCGTTGATTACCACCGGCATTCTGATGCTGGCCAATCCACTGATTCAGACGCTACTGCCGCGCATGACGGTGTTGATGGCCGAAGGCAAACGCGACGACATGCACGCGTTGTTTCTCGGCGCTAATCGCATGGCCTGCAGCGTTCTCTTTCCACTGGCCGCCGTCATTGCCTTGCATGCCGAGCCGTTGATCTTCGCGTGGAGCGGCGACGAAATGGCCGCCCGCTGGAGTCGTCCGGTGCTGGGCTGGTATGCACTGGGCAGCGCGATCATGGCCGCCAGCGCCTTTCAGTTCTATCTGCAGTACGCCTATGGCCGGATGCAGCTGCACCTCTGGTACAGCCTGGTATCGACCGCCATCACGGTGCCCGTCATGTGCCTGGCCATTCATTATCAGGGCGTGTACGGCGCTGCGCTGGCCTGGTTTTTTCTGCGCATGACGTCTTTCGCCATCTGGCCGTTGATCGTGCATCAATGTCTGGCACCAGGCATTCATCGGCAGTGGCTGAGCGATATCGTGCGCATCACCATCATGACCGCTGTCGGGTTGGCGATCAGTGAGCCTGTGTTTCGCCTGATCGCAGGCCAGAGTCGAGGCAGCCTGCTTTTGGCGATGGCCGTCAGCGGTCTGATCACACTCGCGCTAGTGGCGGGAAGTCACAGGCCACTAAGGTCGAAAATCCATGTTCTGTTCAGCAAACCGAGTACTTGAACAATGGATACCATCGTTAAAAAAACGACTGCGCAGCCACCGCTATTAAGCATTGTCTGCCCGGCTTACAACCAGGAAGCCTTCATCGCTCAGGCGCTGGACAGCTTCCTTTCGCAGCAGACACGCTTCGATTACGAAATTCTGATCAACGACGACGCCTCCACCGACAGTACCGCACGCATCATCGCGCAATACGCCGAGCGGTACCCGACGATCATTCGAGCGTTCTACCAAAAAGCCAACCAATACAGCCTGGGCCAGCCCTGTGTTCCGGCGCTTTTTGCCAGCGCACGCGGCCGCTATATAGCCTATTGCGAAGCAGACGACTACTGGACGGATCCGCTCAAACTGCAAACTCAAGTGGACTTTCTCGAAAGCCATCCTGGCTGCGTCATCACTTACCACGATGCGTTCGCCTTCGACGAGAACGGTCAGTATGGCGTGCAGTTGAAAGGCCGCCTGCGCACCGACGCCACGCCTCTGGAATTACAGAAAGCACGGCGGCTGTCGACCCTTACCACGTGTTTTCGCAATGTCTTCAGCACATTGCCTGCGGAGCTGAATGTCCGCAGCGCACCGCTGAACGACATGTGCTGGTGGTCGCTGCTGGGCGCTTATGGCAGCGGCAAGTTCCTGGGAGAGATCAAGCCCGCAGCGTATCGACTGCACCCTGGCGGAGTGTTTTCCATGCGCAGCGATAAGCGCAAGATCCACATGAACCTGATGACCTGCTTCAGCCTGGCCAACTACTACAATCGTATCGGCAATCAACCACTGTACGAGCACTTTCTGGTCCAGACGGTTTGCCTCGCGCTGGCAGCGCTTGCTCCTCGCCGCAAACTTCAGACCCTGTGGAAAGTGGCGGGCAACCTCGTCGGCAACCTGTTCAAGCGTCTGTTGCCGACACCGACGGACAGCCATGTTCAGTAGCGTACTGGTGCTGTGCGTCGGCAACGTCTGCCGCAGCCCGATGGCGGTGGCCATGATGCGCCAGCGCCTGGGGGCCACCACAGTGTGTGTTGATTCGGCAGGCATCGCCGCGCTGTCAGGCTCACCTATAGACCCGTCGGCCCGCGCCGTGCTGGATGCCCATTGTGTGCCGCTGCAGCCCCATGCCGCACGCCAGGTCAACCACGAGCTGCTGCACCAGGCAGAGCTGATCCTGGTGATGGAACGGCGGCACATGCCCGACCTGCTCAGGTTCGCGCCCGCAGTACGTGGCAGAACTTTCTCGATTGGCCAGTGGCAAGGCCCGCTCGATCCCGATGTAGCCGACCCCTATCGGCGACCCCTTTCAGCCTTCGAACAGACCTATGCGCAGCTCTCGCGGTGCATCGACGACTGGCTTCCTCATTTTCAGTCAGAAGAGACACGATAAATGACCGTCATGAACCATGCTCTTTTGGATCACTACCAGGATTCACGGGTCGATCTGGCAACCGTTCTGCGGATGTTGTTCGATCACAAAGCCTTGATTCTCTGGACCGTCGGGCTGTTCTTCCTGATCGGGCTGGCCTACGCGATTCTGGCGACGCCTTACTACCAGGCCAATGCCATGATCCAGATAGAGCCCAGAAAAATTGGCATCGAGGGCACGCCAGAGGCCAGCGGCAGGCCGACGTCAGTGTCCCAGAGCTGATCAAATCACGTGCATTGCTAGGCAAGGTGGTCGATGACCTCAAACTCAATGTGCTGCAGACCCCGGACTTCTTTCCGGTGATCGGTCCTTACCTGCATCGCACCTTTACCCCTGGAAGCCAGCGCACGCTGGCAGAGCCCTTGTTCGGCCTCAACCGCTATGCGTGGGGCGGCGAGAAAATCGACGTTTTTCAACTCGACGTGCCGGAGTCTCTGCTCGGCGAAAACCTGACTCTGACTGCAGGCCAGCCCGGCCAGTTCTCGCTCTACGACGATGAGCACCGTCTGCTGCTTCGCGGCGCGACCAATCGCGTCGTCGAGGGCAGCGGGGTCACGATTCAGGTCGCCGCGCTGCAAGCACGTCCCGGGACTGATTTCACGGTCTCAAGACAACGCACCTTCAGCACCGCGTTGAGCTATCAGAACCGTTTGAAGATCACTGAGGCCGGCAGAGACTCAGGGATCATTTACCTGTCCATCGAAGACCCGGATGCGCAGAAGGCCAATCGAATTCTCGAAGAGGTGAGCCATCTGTACGTACGCCAGAACGTCGAGCGCAGTTCTGCCGAGGCGGCCCAGCGTCTGGAGTTTCTGCGCTCGCAACTGCCTGCGGTGCGCAAACAACTGGAAGAGTCAGAGGTCGCGCTGAACAATTTTCAGACCAGCGCCAAGTCTGTGGACCTGAGCATCGAAACCAAGGGAGTGCTTGATCAGGTGGTCAGTCTCGACGCGACGCTTTCCGAGCTGAAACTCAAACGCGTCGAACTGGAGCGTCTGTACACCCGCGAGCACCCGACCTACCGCGGTTTGATGAGCCAGATCAATCAGCTTGAACAACAGAGGCAGGCCCTGCTGAAAAAGATCGAAGCGCTGCCCATGACCCAGCAGGAATTGCTGCGTCTGACGCGCGACATGCAGGTCACCAGCCAGACCTACACGCTGATGCTCAACAAGAGCCAGGAGCAGGACATTCTGCGAGCGGGCAGCATCGGTAACGTAAGGATCATCGACAATGCCGACAGCAACATAGAAAGGCCCGTCAGGCCGATGAAGAAGCTGATCGTACTGATTGCCTCTCTGTTCGGTGTCCTGGTTGCGGTGACCATCATTTTCATACGTCAGGCGTTCTATCGTGGTGTTGAAAGCGCAGAAGTCATCGAAAGCCTCGGCATGCCGGTCTATGCGTCGCTGGCCTTTTCGCGCCATCAGGATCGACTGGAGAAGCCCGGCAAGAACAGTCGGGCAACGCTTGAGCCGAAACTGTTGAGCATCGCGGCGCCCGACGAGCTGGCTGTTGAATCATTGCGCAGCCTGCGTACCAGCCTGCATTTCGCGATGCTTGAAGCGCGCAATAACGTGCTGATGATATCGAGCCCGACGCCGGGCGCCGGCAAATCGTTTGTGTCGGCCAATCTGGCGGCGATCATTGCCCAGACCGGCAAACGGGTGTTGCTTATCGATGCTGACATGCGCAAGGGTTACCTGCACCGTATCTTCGGTCTGCAACCCAGGCACGGCCTGTCCGACACGCTGGCCGCCCGATTGCCCTGCAGCGAGGTCATCAACCCGACGCGCATTCACCACCTGGATCTCATCTCCTGCGGGTTCGCGGCGCCCAACCCCTCGGAACTGCTGATGCATGACAATTTCCACAAAATGCTGGCCGAGCTGTCGCCACGCTATGACCTGATCCTGATCGACACACCGCCCATCCTGGCGGTGACCGACGCGACACTGGTGGGGCGTCAGGCAGGCACCTGCCTGCTGGTCGCGCGTTTTGGCATGACCACGATCAAGGAGATCGAAGCCTGCAAGCGTCGCCTGGGCCAGAACGGAGTGTTGATCAAAGGGGCCATTTTCAATGCTGTGGTGCGCAACGCCATGACCTCCGACTACGACTGTGCCGCCTATGGTTACAACTACCACCCTGCCCCCCGCTAGCCAGAAACGCCCCCAGACACCCGAGCCGCTTCATATAAAAGGAATTGACCATGCTTCTCGCTGATCAGGATGCTCGCTGGTATCTGATCCAGACCAAACCACGTCAGGAAGCGCGCGCCGCAGAGAATCTGCAACGCCAGCACTTCGAGTGTTACCGGCCACTACAGGCGACTGCAAAAAGGACCGTCGCCAGGCTGCAGACTGAAGAAGCGCTGTTCCCCGGCTACCTGTTCATTCGCATGGACCAGGTGCATGACAACTGGTACCCGATCCGTTCCACTCGTGGCGTCTCACGCATCGTGACCTTTGGCGGTCAGCCGGTGCCGGTTCGGGACGCGCTGATCGAGCAGATCCGCCAGCGTCTTTCTGCGCCATCGGCGGACACCCGGTTTACCCGGGGCGACATAGTGCTGATCAACACCGGCAGCCTGAGTGCAGTCGAGGCGATTTTCCTGACAGCGGACGGCAGCGAACGCGCGGTCATTCTGCTCAGCATGTTGCAACGCCAGCATCAGGTGGTGCTGCCCATCAGCAGTCTGTCACGGGTACAAGCCAGGGCCTGAGGCTCACCACACCAACAGACACTGCCGCCTTCACGCGCTCATCATCCGCCCTCCGCACCGGAACCGCACCATGCCCTGTCAGACCACCCTGGTGACGCTCACCTATGGTGACCGTTTCGACTATCTGCACACGCTGATCAGCCGCTCGCTTCAGAGCCCGCTGATCAGTCGGGTCATCATCGTCAGCAATGCTTCTGTCGCGCCGTTACAGACGCTGTGCGAAGAATGGCCGGACAAGGTTCAGGTGATCCGGCTTGCGCACAATACCGGTTCGGCCAACGGTTATTCGGTTGGCATAAAGGCAGCGCTCGACGCCGGGGACGACTACATCTGGCTGATGGACGATGACAACGCGCCGACCCTTGATGCCATTGAAGTACTGCACAGAGCCCTGCACGAAAAGACGCAAAGCGGCGGGAATGACAACACCGCAGTACTCGGATTTCGTCCGACTCACCAGGCCGACGTTGCCGCCGGGGTTCCGCTGCGTTACGCCATTCAGCGTCGCTCGAGTTTCTTCGGTTTTCACATTGCCCAGTTGCCCTACAAGATATGGCGCCGCTTGCCTTTCAGGCGGTCCAGGGCGGCCAGCCCCTTGCCAGAAATGGTGCAAATTCCCTTCGCGACTTACGGCGGGTTGCTGGCCCATCGCAGCCTCTACATGAAGATCGGCCAGCCACTGGATGCGCTCAAACTGTACGTGGATGACAGTGAATACACTTGGCGGATCACCCAGGGCGGCGGAAAGCTGTTTCTGATAACCGGCGCACGGCTTGATGACCTGGAGGACTCGTGGAACATCAAGGCCCGCACCCGCAACGTCTATGAAAACTACCTGCTGGGCGGATCGGATCTACGCGCTTATTACGCAGCGCGCAATCAGGCATGGTTCGACAAGTATGTCTGGGCATCTTCCGCGCCGAGCCATCGACTCAACCGGCTGGTCTTTCTCTGCATGCTGAGCCTGTGCGCACGTCGTCATAACGCCATGCAGCGCCTGCACCTGCTGAGAAAGGCCATACGCGAGGGCGAAGCTGGCGTATTGGGCCTGAACAGGTCATACCCGCTATGAAAATCCTCTTTGTCAGTAGCCTTTACGCGCCCGATATCGGCGGCGGAGCGGAAATCATCCTGCAGCGCACCGTCGAGGGGTTGCAGCAGCGCGGTCATACGGTGGCGGTGCTGGCCACCTCCGATAAGCCTGACCTGCAACTGGCGGAGGTCAATCGTGTCAAGGTCTATCGGGCCGGACTGCTGAACAGTTACTGGCATTTCAGCGCTCAACGACCTGGCCGTCTGGCGCGGTTGGGCTGGCATTGGCGTGATCGCTACAACAGCGGCATGCGCGACTACGTCGGTCAAGTGATGGCAGCTGAACAGCCCGAGCTCGTGGTCTGCCATAACCTGACCGGCTGGTCGGTGTCGGCATGGGACGAAATCAGCGCAGCCGATTGCCCTGTCGTGCAGGTCCTGCACGATTTTTACTTGCTGTGTCCGGGCAGCACCATGTTCAAAAACGGTCAGAGCTGTCAGCGGCAGTGCCGGGTGTGCTCGCAGTTTCGCAAGCATCACGCTCGACAATCGGAGCAAGTCAGTACAGTCGTGGGGGTTAGCCGTTTCATGCTCGACACCCTTCAAGCGCAGGGCTATTTCAAGGGCGCACGAGGCTATGTGGTGCATAACGCCAGTCCGTTTTCACCCCCGCTGCACGAGTTGCGCACACCACCGGCGGATAAAGCCCCACTGCGCTTTGGCTATCTGGGCACGCTGTCGGAAAACAAAGGGGTGGGATGGCTGATCGATCAGTTCCAGCATTTGCCCTTCGACGCCACCCTGAAGATCGCCGGGCGTGGGCAACTGGCTGACGAGATACGCTTGCGGGCCAGGGTCACATCACCCCGGATCAGTTTCGTCGGCTTTCAGCAGCCCGATATTTTCTACCGTCAGATCGATGTCGCGGTCGTCCCTTCGATGTGGAACGAGCCATTCGGCCTGGTGGCTGTGGAAGCCTGTGCGCACTCCCGCCCAGTGATTGCCAGCCGCATGGGCGGGCTGACGGAAATCATTCAGGACCCTCTCAACGGCCTGCTGTGCAGCCCCGATGATCCTGACTCGCTGGGCCTGGCGATGCTCAAACTGCATCAGCAACCCGAGCTTCTCGCACGCCTGGGCAGTCAGGCGCGTAACAGTGTCGCGTCCCTGTTGAACCTGGACCTCATGCTGGATCAATACGAAAGCATTTTTGCTCAGACGCTTCAGGACCGCATCACCTGGCGCAGCGTACGCACGTAGTTTCAGTCCTGCTCAATGGACATCTTCGACCTCATGGGCACCGGGCAAGGCGCTCGTACTCCAGCCAAATCACCCTCACCAGCAGGAAGCTTGAGATGATTTTCATCAATTCACGGTTTCTCACCCAGGACATCAGTGGTGTGCAGCGCTATGCAGAACAGATGTGCCGGGCGTTGAAACGCCTGCGCAACGATCTGGTTTTTGTTGCCCCGCGCGCGATCAGACTGCATGAGTGTGCCCGTGCGCTGGATGCGCAGCGTGTCGGCTATACCACCGGTCATTTATGGGAGCAGATCGATTTGCCGCTGTACCTGAAGCGCCGGGGCAGCCCGCTGCTGATCTCGATCAGCAACACCGGCCCTATGTTCTACGGCAACCAGATAGCCACTCATCACGACATCAACTATGTGCGTTATCCGCAAAGTTATACCCGGCTGTTTCGCCTGGTCTACCGGACCATTACCCCGGTCCTGCTGTCGCGGGCCAGAACCCTGCTGACCGGCAGCGTTTTTTCCAAAACAGAGATCAGCTCTTTCTACGGATATGCCGAAGACAAGGTGCTGGTCGTACCCGCAGCGGTCAGCGATCAATTCATACCGCGTCCGGTCGTGCCTGACCGGCCGAAATATTTGCTGGCAGTCTCATCGCCCGCTGCGCACAAAAACTTCAATCGACTGATCGAGGCGTTTCTGAGCCTGCGTGGTCACGCGGATCTGCAGCGGCAAGCGGCGTGTTCGCCGATCCGGACCTGCAGCGCCTGGCCTGTCGTGACCCTCGCATCCGCTTTCTGGGTCGGCTCAGTGATGCCGAACTGATCGAGCAGTATCAGGGGGCAATCGCCTTCGTCTTCCCGTCGCTGTACGAGGGTTTCGGCATTCCGCCGCTGGAAGCGCAGGCCTGCGGCTGTCCGGTGCTGGCTGCCAATGCCGCCTCGATTCCTGAAGTGCTGCAGAACAGCGCGCTGTATTTCGATCCTCTGGACGTCAGCCACATGGCGGCGGCAATGCGCCGCGTGCTGGTCGACGCCCCGTTACGTCAATCGCTGCGTCTGCGGGGGCTGAAAAACGTACAACGTTTTTCCTGGGAGCTTTCCGCGAAGCACCTTTCCCGGCATATCGACACGCTGCTGGAACCCGTGGTCGATGCGCACGGCGAGACATCGCATGACCATCGCACATCTTCAGACGAGCCCTGAGTCGACACCTGTATTGCCGGACACATTGCCGCGTCTGCGACAGCGTGAGCACATTGAGCAAGGAACGCCCATGAAAATTGCTATCGTCCATGACTGGCTGGTGACTTACGCCGGCGCCGAACGCGTACTCGCGTCACTGATCAATATCTGGCCTGACGCGGACCTGTTTGCCGTGATCGATTTTCTCAACGATCAGGACCGTCTGCACCTGCGCGGCAAAAGGCCGAAAACGACGTTTATCCAGAATCTGCCTGGTGCCCGAAAACACTACCAACGCTACCTGCCGTTGATGCCGCTGGCCATAGAACAACTGGACCTGTCCGCTTATGACCTGATCATCAGCAGCAGCCATGCTGTGGCCAAAGGCGTGCTCAGCGGTCCGGGGCAGCTGCATATAAGTTATGTGCATTCACCCATCCGCTATGCCTGGGACCTTCAGCACCAGTACCTCCGGGAATCAGGGATGGTCAAAGGCATCAAAAGCCGGCTGGCACGCATTGTCCTGCACTACATCCGGCTGTGGGACCAGCGCACCTCGACCGGTGTAGACGCGTTCATTGCCAATTCCGGGTTTGTCAGCGCCCGCATCGAAAAGGCTTACCGGCGAGAGTCCACGGTCATCTATCCGCCAGTCGACACGCTCGGCTTCACCGCGCATGGCGCTCGTCAGGATTTCTACCTCAGCGCTTCACGCATGGTGCCTTACAAACGCATGCCGATGATCGTCGAAGCGTTCGCCGCTATGCCGGAGAAGCGCCTGATCATGATCGGCGAAGGGCCTGACCTGGCCAAGGCCCGCGCCATTGCCTGCCACTCGCCCAACATCACGCTGCTGGGCTTTCAGCCGGCTGCCGTGCTGCTGCAACACATGCGCAGCGCCAAGGCTTTTGTGTTTGCCGCCGAGGAGGATTTCGGTATCAGCCCGGTCGAGGCTCAGGCCTGCGGTACACCGGTGATTGCGTTCGGCAAGGGCGGCGTGCTGGAAACCGTCCGCGGGCTCGATCACCCGCACCCGACCGGCGTGTTTTATCGACAACAAACCGTCGCCTCGCTGATCGCCGCTGTTGCCGAGTTCGAAGCAGAGCAGGCACGCATCACACCAGAGGCCTGCCAGGCCAATGCCGAGCGATTTTCGGTGCTGCGCTTCGAGCAGGAAATCCAGGCGTTCGTCGAAAGCCGCCTGGTGACGGCCCACCTGCTTCATCTGGCGCGCCTGCCTCAGCCAGATTGGACCGCCTATACCGGGCCAGCAGGCAGCGACCTGCCGGGCCGCGTCGTTCCCATCAAATCCGTGTGAGGGAACCGTCGATGGCTACGTCCGTTCGCGGCATTCTGCATGCCCATCAATCGGCACTGTCACTCGCCCATCGTCTGCTGGATCTGGCAGTTATTGTATCGATCGGTTACTGGCAAACCGGGCTGACGACGATCAATATCACCGAGACCTGGTTTCGCATCCTCCTGGCAGTGCTGTTGTTCCACTGGTTCAGTGAATATCACCAGTTGTATGGCTCGTGGCGCGGCGAACGTATCCTGCGCGAACTGACCAAGGTCTTCAATTACTGGGCACTGAGCTTTGTCATTCTGCTCTCGTTGAACTACCTGCTGCTAAAACGTCTGCAGATGCCGGATAACGAGCAGATGAGCTGGTTTGCCTTGGTCCTTGGCGCGCTGTGCGGCTATCGACTGTTGATTCGCCTTGCACTGCACACACTGCGGCGAAATGGTTTCAATACACGTCGGGTGGCGATCGTCGGGACCGGTCAGGTGGGCGAACGGCTGGCGCGCTCGATCTCTCTCGCACCGTGGATGGGCCTGAAACTTCTGGGTTTCTATGACGCCCATCCGCAGCAAATGCACCCGGACGCCGGCACACGCCGCCTGCCGGTACTGGGTGATCTGGAACAGTTGATCTTAGACGCCCGCGCCAATCGGATCGACAAGGTGTACATCACCCTCGCCTTCAGTGCCGAACCGCAGTTGCGCGAGTTGATAACCGGACTGAGCGATACCACCGCATCGGTGTATCTCGTCCCGGACGTGTTCATGTTCGACCTGCTGCACGCGCGCAGTGAAAGCATCAACGGCCTGACCAGCATCAGTATTTTCGATTCACCCATGGACGGTGCCTGGAGCCTGGCCAAACGTTTCGAAGACATTCTGCTGTCCAGTCTGATTCTGGCAATAATCGCCCTGCCGCTGCTGCTTATCGCCACGGCTATCAAACTCACTTCGTCCGGCCCGGTACTGTTTCGCCAGCGGCGTTACGGGCTGGACGGCAGGTCGATCATGGTCTGGAAGTTTCGCAGCATGAGCGTGCTGGAAAACGGTGACGTGGTGACTCAAGCCACCCGCAACGATTTACGAATCACACCATTGGGCGCCTTTCTGCGGCGCACTTCACTGGATGAACTGCCGCAGTTCTTCAACGTGCTGCTCGGTGAAATGTCCATCGTCGGCCCCCGTCCTCATGCCGTTGCGCATAACGAACAGTATCGCAAGCAGGTCAGCGGCTACATGTTGCGCCACAAGGTCAAACCCGGCATCACCGGCTGGGCACAGATCAACGGCTGGCGTGGCGAAACCGACACGCTGGACAAGATGCGCAAGCGGGTCGAATTCGATCTGGACTACATCGAGCACTGGTCGATCTGGCTGGACCTCAAAATCATTCTGCTGACGCTGCTCAGAGGGTTCGTCAACAAGAACGCCTTCTGACTATTCCCTTCTCCCCCGATCAATCTCGGACCTCGTACGCACAAGGAGCCACACCCCATGATGAAAGGAACCCGGATATGAATCGGACGTTAGTTGCTTTACTGCTCGCCAGCTTGACGCTACAGGGCTGTGCCTTTGCCCCCGGTCAGCATATGACGCAGGACGACGTCACCCTCAACGACCCTGAAGAGCCCAGGGCGCAGCTGGTCGAAATGACCCCGAACAGTTTGCGACACCAACAGCAACGCGCCATCGCAGACGCCAAGGCTCTGCCGCAGGAACTGCTTGACTACAAGACCCCGGAATACGTGATAGGGGCTGGCGATACCCTGCTGGTTACCGTGTTCGAGCACCCGGAGCTGACAGCGCCGGGATCGCAGGACCAACTGGATGCGAACACCCGTGAGGTGCTGAACGACGGCACACTCTATTTCCCCTATATCGGGCGGATTCGCGCCAGTGGCAAAACCGTCAGCGAGGTCCGCGAGCAACTACGCATGGGCCTGGCGCCTCAGTACACCGAGGTCAAGGTCGACGCCAAGGTGCTGCGCTACAACAGCCAGCGCATATTGCTGTCAGGCTCATTCAAGGTGCCCGGCCCGCAACCGATCACCAACATTCCATTGAGCCTGGTGCAGGCAGTCAGCGTGGCAGGGGTCGATCTGACCGACGCGAATCTGGCCGGGTTGACCCTGCGGCGTGATGGTCGGGACTACCTGATCGACATTGACTCGCTGAACCGCGAAGGCTCGCAGTTGAGCAGGATATTTCTCAAGGATGGCGATTACCTGCATTTGAACAGCAACTCGAGAAACAAGATTTACGTGCTGGGCGAAGTCCGCAACCCTCAGGTCATCTCTTTCGGCACAACACGCCTGACGCTGCTGGAGGCACTGGGCAACTCGGGTGGCTTGAGCCCGGACAGTGCAGACGGTAATGCGGTGTACGTGATACGCGGTGCGGAAAACTTCGCCGATGCCGCCTCGACCGTCTACCACCTCAATGCCAAAAAACCCACTGCGTACCTGCTGGCCGGGCAATTCGAGCTCAAGGCCCAGGACGTAGTTTTCGTGGGCCCGGCTGACATTACTCGCTGGAGTCGCTTCATCAGTCAGCTGCTGGGTTCGGCCAGCGTCGTGCAGACCGGTGCCGCCTTTCGCCGCTGACCTCTCGCCGACGTCGCTTACTGTCCCTGCAACCCGCGTTGCGGGGATTTTTTTGTCTTAGTCAGCGAAGCCTGACTGTTGCTGAAGCAACAGCCTTGCAACAGTTGTTTGCAAAAGCGTCAGCAATCGGCCATTCCAGCCACACTGCGGGCGTTGGGAAACCCCTGTATTTCGGAGGCTGCGAGACGATTTTACGGGACTGGCACACAAGCTGCTTTGCAGAGGGACGCTTATCGCAAGGAATTCCCGCATGCTCGTCGTTTCACTCTCAGGCAGTCCGTCTCCCAAATCCCGCTCCGGGGTAGTCCTGGCCCACGCAAGCAGTTGGTTGCAAGAACAAGGCGTTGAAGTCACCACATTGCGCATTCGCGACTTCAATGCCGAGGACCTGCTGTTCGCCTGCTTCGACAGTCCTCAAGTGCTGGCTTTCATAGAAGCGGTCAGCCAGGCTGATGGTGTTCTGATCGGCACGCCGGTCTACAAGGCGTCGTTTTCAGGCGCACTGAAAACCCTGCTCGACCTGCTCCCGGAACGTGCCCTGCACGGCAAGGTGGTCTTGCCACTGGCAACGGGTGGAAGCATTGCACACATGCTGGCCGTCGATTACGCCCTCAAACCGGTGCTCTCGACCCTCAAATCACAGGAAGTGCTGCACGGCATCTTCGCCATCGATACTCAGATAACCTACGGCGACAACGAACAAGGCGGCACGCTCGACGACACGCTCACCGAACGGCTGCATGAAGGGCTGGAACACTTCTACCATGGCCTGCAGCGCAGGCTGCAGGCGCGTCACAAACAGGCAGGCGGGCATCTGCAACTGGCGTTGTAACGACAGGCTCAGTGCTCGACGAACAACGGGTACAGTGAGGCCACCAGCAAGGCGGCCATCACACCGTTGAAAATCCTCAGCCCAAGGGGGTCGCGAAGCACATTGCGCAGCAGGCTGCCAAAGCCTGCCCAAATCCCGACACTGGGCAGGTTGATCAACGCGAAAACCGCCGAGATCACCACCACGTTATAAAAGTAGCCCTGCATGGGCGTGTACGTGCTGATTGCCCCGATCGCCATGATCCAGGCCTTGGGATTAACCCACTGGAACAGCGCGGCGTTAATGAAGCTGAACGGTTTGCCTTTGCTTTCGACGTTTTCGGAAGCAGGCCCCGATGTCGCAATCTTCCAGGCGAGACACACCAGATAGGCAGCGCCCACATAGCGCAGGATCGTGTAAAGCATCGGCCAGGTCCTGAACACACCGCCCAGTCCAAAGCCCACCGCCAGCACCAGAACAAAAAAGCCGATGGTTATGCCCAGCATATGAGGGAGGGTTCGGCTGAAACCGAAATTAACGCCGGAAGCCAGCAGCATCATGTTATTCGGCCCGGGGGTCACCGACGTCACGAAGGCGAACAGTGCAAAAGCGAGGAGTAAATCGAAAGAGAGCACCATGAAGCCTGTCCGTAGCAGTGAGTCAGGCGCTCACCCTATCGGAGACGTTGTCAGAAACAAACGGACAGTTGGCTGATCATTATTACCGTACAGTTTCACGCAGCAGGCTTATCAAGCAGGCTGTCAGCCTTGCGGGGGTTGAGTGATGGCACCCAGATCAACGCTGGTTTCGCCGTCGTCATCGAACTCACGCGCTTGCTGGATCTGAGGGTCTGCAAGCAATTGCGCCTTGCGCGCCTGGTATTCGTCAAATGACAAACCGCGACGGTTCAAATCTTCCAGCGCGAGCTGATGGCTTTCCTCAGTGCTAAATGGACGCTGCTCGGTCGCATGATGAGTGGAGCAGCCGGAGACCAGCGCAACGGTAAATGTCAGGGCAAGCGCAAGGGCAATTTTATGGTTCATCTGGGGGCCTCCGGTCGGGCTTCATTTCGGCAATGAAGCAAGGTTACGCCTGCCCCTGCTGCAGCAAAAATCAACCGCCGTGATAGTGTCTATCGACTTTTCCGAGCATTCTCGATCAGCACCTCGCGCAAGGCTTGCGCAGCGGCTGACAGCTTGTGGTCGGCCAGCATCAGCAGCCCGATACGCCGCTCGATTCGCGGTTCGACCAGCGCAATGCAGCGCGCGCCCAGTTCCTGCATCTGCCCGATACACAGCGATGGCACCGCACTGACGCCCAAGCCGTTGGCCACCATCCGACCGATAGTGGACAACTGATGGCTTTCGAACGCCACCGAAAGTTTGCCGTGCCCAGGTTCTATGGCCTGCTCCAGCAACAAGCGCACGGCGGAGGGCCGTTGCAGCGCAATGAAATCTTCACGCAGCAGTTCGGCCCAGGACACCTCGGCGCGCTCGGCCAGCAACGAGTCGCTGGCGACCACCGCCACGAAGCAATCTACATAAAATGGCGTGAACAACAAGGCGCTGCTCGATTCCGGTTCGAAACCGATACCCAGTTCAACGCGGCGATGGCGGACCATTTCCAACACTTGCTCGTTGATCACGTCATGCACCGCGACATTGACCCTCGGGTAGCGACCGCGGAACACCTTCAGCGCTCCAGGCAGCATATTGCCCGCGAACGATGGCATGGCGGCAATCGAAACCCGCCCCATTTGCAGCGTAAACCGTTGGCGCAGCAGCTCTTCGGTGTTGTCCCAGTCTGCCAATAGCTGGCGAGCCAGTGGCAGCAGGGTTTCGCCTTCAGGCGTCAAACCGACACTGCGCGTGGTGCGCGTCAACAATTGCCCGCCAAGATCCTCCTCCAGCCCCTTGATGGTCAGACTCAGCGCTGGCTGCGAGACATTCAGCCGCTCACCGGCCTGAGCAAAACTGAGGTACTGCGCCACCGCAACGAAAGCCCGGAGTTGTTTGACGTTCATATATTTATTTTTCTTATCAATTGATCATAAAAACAAAATTAACAAATCAGTGCTACAGGGTGAAGATGCAAGCCATTAGATCTTCAAACAGCGCGACTGATGGTCAACAACTATAAAAGGCGGATCAATCATGGCTGGACTCGATAAACGGGTAGCAACCTACGAAGAAGCCCTTGCCGGGCTGACCGATAACATGACGGTACTCTGTGGAGGCTTCGGCCTGTGCGGTATCCCGGAAAACCTGATCGCACAGATCAAACGCATGGGCATCAAGGGCCTTACGGTTGTTTCCAACAACTGCGGTGTCGACGGCTTCGGGCTCGGCATCCTGCTGGAAGACCGGCAGATCCGAAAGATGATTTCCTCTTACGTGGGCGAGAACGCCTTGTTTGAACGGCAGCTGCTCAGCGGCGAGCTGGAAGTGGAGCTGACCCCACAAGGCACGCTTGCTGAAAAAATGCGTGCAGGGGGCGCCGGTATTCCTGCGTTCTACACCGCGACTGGGTACGGGACACCGGTGGCAGAAGGCAAGGAAACCCGTCAGTTCAATGGTCGCAACGTGATTCTGGAAGAAGCCATCACGGGCGATTTCGCATTGGTCAAAGGCTGGAAAGCCGACCACTTCGGTAACGTGATCTATCGTCATACCGCGCAGAACTTCAATCCGGTGGTGGCCACGGCAGGCCGGATCACGGTGGTCGAAGTCGAAGAAATTGTCGAGCCTGGTGTACTGCTGCCGACTCAGATCCACACCCCGGGGATCTACGTCGACCGCATCATACAGGGCACATTCGAGAAGCGTATCGAGCAGCGCACCGTCAGAAAATCCTGATTGCGCGGCTTCTTCGACATACAACAAAGAGATTTCAGACCATGGCACTTTCCCGCGAACAAATGGCGCAACGCGTCGCCCGCGAACTCAAGGACGGCTATTACGTGAACCTCGGCATCGGCATTCCAACGCTGGTTGCCAACTACGTGCCGGACGACATCGACGTCATGCTGCAATCAGAGAACGGTCTGCTGGGCATGGGCGCATTTCCGACTGAGGAAACCATCGACGCCGACATGATCAACGCTGGCAAGCAGACCGTAACCGCACGTATCGGTGCATCGATTTTCTCTTCGGCCGAATCCTTTGCCATGATCCGTGGCGGGCATGTTGACCTGACCGTGCTGGGCGCCTTCGAAGTGGACGTCGAGGGCAATATCGCCTCGTGGATGATCCCCGGCAAGCTGATCAAGGGCATGGGCGGCGCGATGGACCTGGTGGCGGGAGCCGACAACATCATCGTGACCATGACCCATGCTTCAAAGGACGGCGAATCCAAACTGCTGCCGCGCTGCAACTTGCCGCTGACCGGCGCGGGCTGCATACGCAAGGTGCTGACCGACCTGGCGTATCTGGAAATAGAAAATGGCGCCTTTATCCTGCGCGAACGCGCCCCCGGGGTCAGCGTGGAAGAAATCATTGCCAGAACCGCAGGCAAATTGATCGTGCCGGATGACGTGATCGAGATGAGCTTTTAAGGGGTGGCCGAGAGACACTATCGCTCCCACGCTCCGGCGTGGGAGCGCCGTTCTGGACGCTCTGCGTCCACTTCGGGTGTTTAGATATTCCCTGATAATAATTACAAAAAGAGGTGCCTCTGATGGCCGCCAACATCGAAGAAAGCCGTTCCGCCCGATTTGCCCTGCGATGCGCCGCCTGGGCTGAACGCTGGTTTCCCGACTCATGGGTATTCGCCGCACTGGCGGTGGTCATCGTCACGCTGGCGACGCTCGCCATCGGGGCAAGACCGGCAGAGGCCGCGAAGGCATTCGGAGACGGGTTCTGGAGCTTGATTCCGTTCACCATGCAAATGGCTTTCGTGGTTATCGGCGGTTATGTGGTCGCCAGCTCGCCGCCCGCCGTGCGCCTGATCGACCGTCTGGCACGAGTACCCGGCAACGGCCGCTCTGCGGTGGCATGGGTGGCGCTGATTTCCATGCTGGCCTCGCTGCTCAACTGGGGGCTGTCACTGGTATTCGGGGGTTTGCTGGTTCGCGCCCTCGCCCGTCGCACCGACCTGCGCATGGACTATCGCGCTGCCGGTGCAGCCGCTTACCTGGGGCTGGGCGCCGTGTGGGCGTTGGGGCTGTCATCTTCTGCCGCGCAGTTGCAGGCCAACCCTGCCAGCCTGCCGCCGTCGATCCTTTCGATCACCGGCGTCATTCCCTTCACTGAAACCATCTTTCTCTGGCAATCCGGCGTCATGCTTGCAGCACTGGTGGTGGTCTCGCTGATCGTCGCCTACGCCACCGCCCCGGGCCCGAATAGTGCTCGCGACGCCAAGGCATGTGGCATAGACCCGGCGTTCAATCTGCCACCTCTACCTGCCAGAACCCGACCAGGCGAGTGGCTCGAATACAGCCCGCTGTTGATTATCCTGATGGTCCTGCTGGGCGCAGGCTGGCTGTTCAGCGAGTTTTCCAGCAAACCGGCGATCACCGCGATCTCCGGCCTGAACACCTATAACTTCCTGTTCATCATGCTCGGCGCGCTGTTGCACTGGCGGCCACGCAGCTTCCTCGATGCAGTGGCGCGAGCCGTACCCACCACTACCGGCGTGCTGATCCAGTTCCCGTTGTACGGCTCGATCGCCGCTCTGCTGACGACCGTCAAAGGTAGCGATGCGCAAACCCTTGCGCATTACATCTCGACTTTCTTCACCAGCATTGCCTCTCACGACACCTATGCGATCCTGATGGGCATCTACTCGGCCATATTGGGGTTCTTCATCCCGTCAGGGGGCGGCAAGTGGATCATCGAAGCCCCTTATGTCATGCAAGTGGCCAACGACCTTCAGTACCACCTTGGTTGGGCGGTGCAGATCTACAACGCTGCCGAAGCCCTGCCAAACCTGATCAACCCGTTCTACATGCTGCCTCTGTTGGGTGTCCTGGGCTTGAAAGCGCGGGACCTTATCGGCTTTTCGTTCGTACAATTGCTGGTCCATGCGCCGCTGGTACTGTTTCTGCTATGGGCGTTGGGCACGACATTGACGTACACGCCACCGGTCATGCCCTGACGTCAAAGCTGACCGAACGAGTAGTCACGCTCGACCTTGCAGACACGCGTGGTAAAGGCCTGATACCACTGCGCGCGACCCCGCTCGCGAACCTCGGTATGTTCGGCCTGTTGTTTCCAGGCCAGAATCGCCGCTTCGTCGGTCCAGTAGGACACCGTCACTCCCAGCCCGTCTTCACCGCGTGCCGATTCCACGCCAAGAAAACCAGGCTGCCGGCTGGCCAGTTCGACCATTCGTAGCGCAGCCGACGCATATGCCTGATGCTCATCAGATTTACGCAGCGAGGTGAACACCACCGCAAAGTATGGTGTGGGGAACCGTGCCGCAATCACGATTCATTGCTCTGTGCAGCCGTGAGGCAGGCGCGAAGAAATGCATCGACCAGAGGTGCATTCCTGCCCGACAACGCAGCCCGCTCCGGCTGGAACAGCGTGGCCACAAAGAATGGGTGGCCTTGCAATTCCATGCAGCGCACATCGCCCTCCGGCCCTCGCCCGCTGACCTTGAGGGCACCGCCGAACAGCGACGATTCCAACTCGCGACGCAGACCGTAGCGACAGTGATAGCGCTCTTCGATATCGAGCGTGCGGTAAGCCTGAGCAATCAGCGTGTCGGGTTGCAGATGAATCGGCGCCAGCGCATCGACCAGCGAGCAGTCGAGCGGCTCGATGATGACGTTTGCGGCACCAGGCGAGGTTTCGCCATGCTCGGCGTCTGCCCAGCCCAGGCCATTTCTTGCGTACTCGACCAATGCATGCTGAAAACCGCCGCAGGACCCCAGGAACGGCACCCGCCTCTCCCGGGCAAAGCGAATGGCAGTCAGCGCACCCTGCATCTGCAGATACGGGCTGCCGGGCACGCACCACAAACCGTCGAACCGGCCAAGACCCGAACCGTCGCCGATCTGTGGCGTCGGCAGCCACTCAATATCAACCTGAACCTGCAATACATCGGCCGCCATCTGCAAAGCCAGAGGGGTCGCCCGATGCGCTGGCACCTCGGCGATAAAATCCCCCACCAGCCCGATGTGTATGCTTATGACCGCTTTAGCCGCCACGCCCATGCCCTGCTCCCTGTCCATTTATGTGCAATCGGAACGGACTATAAACAGGCAAAAGTGCAATCAGAATGGGCGGCTCGGCAAGACACTGCATGCAGCGCTGCAAGGTCTCATTCGCTGACCGGCGTGAGCACCGGCTGCCCGGAAAAGAACGCCAACAGGTTATCGTTGACCTTTTGCACGCTGTCTCTCGACGCCTCGGGCGACAAACCTCCCACATGAGGCGTCAGCACGACGTTGTTCAGCGTTTTGAAGACATCCGGCACGTTGGGCTCATCGTCGAAAACATCCAGCGCAGCCCCGGCGATCTGCTCGGTCTGAAGCGCATTGACCAGCGCGTGAGTATCTACAACGCTGGCCCGGGCAATGTTCACCAGAAAACCTTCGGCGCCCAGCGCTTCCAGCACCTGAGCATCGACCAGATGCAGGGTGCTGTTGCCACCGGGCGTGGCAACCACCAGAAAATCCGACTCGGCAGCCAGCGCCTGCGCAGTAGCATGCCAGGTGTAAGGGCATTCGTTGCGCGGCTTGCGGTTGTGGTAGCCGATGACGATGTCGAAAGCCGCCGCACGTTTGGCGATGGCCAGCCCCACGGCCCCGAGCCCGATGATGCCCAGGCGCTTGCCTGCCATTGATGGTCGCACGGCCTTGCGCCACTCGCTGCGCCTTACGGAGGCGTCCGCCTGAGGAATATCGCGTACCAGCGACAACAGCAGTGCCAACGCATGATCGGCCACCGTGTCAGCGTTGACGCCGGCGCCGTTGGTGACGGTAATACCGCGCTCTTTGGCGGCAGGCAGGTCGACCTTCTCGTAACCTGCCCCGCTCACGCAAATAATGCGCAGGTGTGGCAACGCATCCATTTCCTCGGCAAAGAAACCCAATGGCCCGCGTGTCACAACAGCGCTGATCGCTTGACCATGGGTGGCTATCGCCTCGGCACGCTTCTCTGGCGTAGGAGCACGAATCAGCTGAAAGCCACTGTTTTCCAGAATCGGCAAATACGTGTCCAGGTTCTCGACCAGCACCAATACCGTTGTCATGTACGCTCTCGCTCGATCTGTAAAACGCTGACAGTAACGCGACTCGACGCATTTGTGCAGCGTCAATGAGGTTCGTTTGAAAAAGCGTTCGCGATAAGGCCACACGTTCATGAAGCGGACGCATTTGCCGGACAGACTGAGTGACAACCGACCTCGGCAATCCGATTGTGCGCTATCGTTGCTCGCAGCGACGTGCCAGCGGCACCATCGACTGACGCACTCGGACGCCCTCTCCAGACTAGGAACCATACGCCCATGCAAGGATTTTCCATCACGCTGTCAACACGCACACTCCTGGCTGCGGCTGTCATGTCGAGCCTGATGTTGTCATCCGGGATGGCAGCGGCGGCGGATGCTCCGGGCAAAGTGTTGAGCGAAAAATACGGCCTGCCCTGGCCCGCAGCGATCGCCCATCGCGGTGCCTCGTTCGACGCACCCGAAGAAACCATTCCGGCCTATACCCTGGCCCGCGACCTGGGCGCGGACTACCTGGAGATGGACATCCAGCGCACCAAGGATGGCGTGCTGATCGCCCTGCACGATGACGTGCTGGAACGCACCACCAACGTTGCCGAAGTGTTCCCGACGCGGGTCAAGGACCCGGTCAGCACCTTCACGCTGGCGGAACTCAAGCAACTGGACGCAGGTTCATGGTTCAACAAGGCTTACCCTGACCGCGCTCGCGCAAGTTACGCCGGGTTGCAAATCCTCACGCTGGACGAAGTGATCGATATCGCCGAGGGCGGCGCCAACAAGCCAGGGCTGTATATCGAGACCAAGGTGCCGAACAAATTTCCCGGTGTCGAAGCCGACCTGAAAAAGGTCCTGACCAAGCGTGGCTGGCTGAGCGAGCGACCTGCTGCCGCCGCCGGCCAGGTCAACGTCGCGCATATGCCGGGCCGTGTGGTCCTGCAGACGTTCGAGAAACAGAGCCTGGAACTGCTGCAAAAAGAAATGCCGAACATCCCCAAGGTACTGTTGCTGTGGATTGGCGAAGGCTCGATAGAACCGAAATCCAACGTTGCCTTCAAGGACTCGGGGTTCAAGGACAAGGCCAGCTATTACGCGGCACAGGAAGTCAAATCGCCGCAGGAATTCGAAAACTGGATTGACTGGGCCAAAGCCCACGGTGCCATCGGCACAGGCCCTTCGTCGCAGTTGGCCAAGGGTGGTGACCAGAGCTACATGGACTTGGTCAAACCCTGGATGAACAACCTGACCCACGAGAAAGGCATGGTCATTCACCCTTACACGGTGGACGATGCAGAGGACTTCAAGCGGATCCGCAACGATGGCGCAGACGGCTTTTTCACTAACCGCACCGCCGAACTGTTGAAGTTCTACGGGCGGCCAGCGAAAGAAAGCATTGATGCGATTCTGAAGCGCAACGGCTATTGACCGACGGCAGGCCGCATCCGACGATGCGGCCGTTCAGTCAGTCATCAGAAATCGATAGTACCCGAGAGTTTCAAGGTGCGTGGTTCACCCTGAGTCAGATAGCCGCCGTTGGCCGACGCCCAGTAATCCTTGTCCATCAGGTTTTCGACGTTGGCACGCAGGGTGACGTCCTTCTGTGCGACGTTGAAGGTGTAGCGTGCGCCCAGATCGAAGCGGTTCCAGGTCGGAATGCTCAGGGTGTTTGCCGCATCTACATACTGCCCACCGGTGCGCAGCATGCGCGCACTGATGGCCGCGCCCTCGATACCCGGCACGTCCCAGTCGGCGCCAGCATTAAACTGGAAGGTCGGCACGCCGATCGCCCTGTTTCCGTCATCGCTGCCACCTGAAGTACCACTCACCTCGGTGTCCATCAGGGTCAGGCCAGCCAGCAAACGCAAGCCGACGACCGGCTCGCCGAAGACGTTCATTTCGACGCCGCGGTTACGCTGGTCACCGTCGCGGACATAGCGCGTGCCGAGACCGTCCTGAATCTGATACCCGTCAGTCGGTTGCTCGATGCGATACACGCCCAGGCTAGCGCCAAACGTGCCCATATCCAGTTTCACACCTGCCTCTATCTGCTTGGAACGTGCAGGTGCGAAAACCTGGCCGGGGTTGATCGTCACAGTGCTCGGCGCAGTCGGCCCCTGAGCAAGACCTTCGATGCGGTTGGCGTAGAACGACACGTACTGCCAGGGCTTGAACACCACGCCGTAGACTGGCGTGGTGATTGCCTGGTCATACAGAGCATTGCGCGAGCCACTGTTGTAGTCATAGCCCTGAACCCGCAGTTGCTGGCGACGCAAGCCTGCCGTCAGCAGCAGGCGATCGTCGAAAAAGCCCAGCGTGTCGGAGAACGCTACGCTGCGCATCCGGCTCTTGCCCGTGATACCGGGATCGTTCATATCGCCTGCGGTGAAACTGTCGAGTGCCGGGCGCTCCTGGGAAACGGGGTCGTAAAGGTTGTTGCCGGACGTGCTGCCGAACAGATACGCACCGCGCTGCTCGGTCCATATACCGGACAGGCCGAAGTTGACCTTGTGGCTGACCGAGCCGGTCTGCAGCTTGCCGTTGATCCCGGCCATCGCGGTCCTGTTGTCTTCGTCGTGCGGTATCGAAGATGGCGAAGCTGTGGTGTTGCCAGCTGCGTCAATGATGGTCGGCGAGCCGTAGATACCGTTTTCACGGGTGTGCTTGGCGCCAGCTGCGGCGTACAGCGTCCAGTCATCGTTCAGGTCGTACTCGGCCCGAGTCATGCCGAAAGTGTCTTCGATTTCGGTCCAGGTCCAGTTCGGCGCGTAGTTGGTGTCGGAGTCTGGCGCATGCGGTACGCGGGTCAGCCCGCTGGCGACGAACACCGCGTTGCGGCTCTGGTTAATGCGCTGTTTCTGATACGCGAAGTCGCCGGAAATGCGGAAGTCGTCACCCCGATAATCAAGCCCAAGGGCGAACAGCTTGCTGCGATGCTCTTCATCTTCGACCCCGGTTTCACCTTCGCGTTGAGACAGGTTCAGGCGTGCGCCGAATTGATTGCCTTCGCCGAAGCGCTGGCCGAGGTCGAGATGCTCGCCGACCCGGCCGTCGCTGCTGATGTCGGTGGTAAACCGGCGCGTCGGTGTGTCCTTCGCGCGCTTGGGTTGCAGGTTGACGCCGCCGCCGATGCCCGAGCCGGTTGGCGTAACGCCGTTGATGAAAGCGTTCGGCCCTTTGAAGACCTCGACCCGCTCCAGTGCATCGGTCGATATGATCTGGCGCGGCAGTACGCCATAGAGGCCGTTGTAGGAAATATCATCGGTGGCCAGTTTCAGGCCGCGAATGACAAATATCTTCGAAGCGTTGGCGTAGCCGCTTGACTGGCGCACCGACGCATCATTGAACAGCACGTCCCCGACGTCCTCGGCCTGCTGGTCTTCGATCAGTTGCTCGGTGTAGCTCGACATGGTGAACGGCACGTCCATCAGGTCGGCATTGCCCAGCACCCCAAGCTGCCCGCCACGGGCAACCTGACCGCCTGCGTATACTGGCGGAAGGTCATGCGGGGCAGTCTTGTCGGCGCTGATGTCGGTTTCTCCAAGCACCATTGGGCCACTTTGTGGGCTAGCCGTGGCCGAGGCTGCCCAGGCCGGAGAACCAACTGAACAGCAAAACGCGAGCAAAGTAAGGCGCATCGGGAACGATGGGGTGTGCATTAAAAGGTCCTGCTGACGAGATGAGCGAGATCGGAAGAAACCTTCCTGGAAATGACCGACTCAAGGTAATGCGAAATGCTATCAGATGTTAGTGGGAATGGTTATCGTTTATTTCATACAGGAAGTTGCAAGTCTGGCCATAGGCCTCCATGCGATGGAGCTTTTCCATCGCTGGCATTACAGGAGTCGCAGACAACGACCAGATCCCCCCCATCGCACTGCAATGCCTTGAAACAGGTTGACGACAGCCACCTGCAGGCGACTCTCGTGTAAGCTCGTACCCTGTTGGTTTTCCCATCGAGAGGCCTATGCAGTCCACTTTCAGACGCTCGACCCTGGCAGCGCTTCACGGTTTTGCCTTGCCGAGCGATGCAATCTCCATCGTTCCTTCTGCCGCCGACTACCGGCGCTGTCTGCTGGAGAAGATCGCTTCGGCCACTCGCCGCATCTATATAATCGCTCTGTACCTGCAGCAGGATGAGGCCGGCCAGGAAATTCTTGACGCCTTGTATGCTGCCAAGAAAGCCCGTCCAGAGCTGGATGTAGTAGTGCTGGTCGACTGGTTCCGCGCGCAGCGTGGCCTGATCGGTGCCGGACGCCAGCCGGGCAACTCGACCTGGTATCAGGCGCAGAACCTGGAATACGACGAAGAGGTGCCGATCTACGGCGTGCCGGTGCAGACCCGTGAGTTGTTCGGTGTATTGCACCTCAAAGGCAGCGTTATCGACGACTGCGTGATCTATTCCGGCGCAAGCATCAACAACGTTTACCTGCACAAGCTCGACAAGTACCGCCTTGACCGCTACCACCTGATAGAAAGCGCGCCGCTAGCCGACTCCTTCCAGCAACTGGTGCAGCAGGAAATCCTGCCGTCCCCTGCCGTGCATCGTCTGGACCTGCAGTCACCGCCGACCTCTCGCAGCTTGCGCAGTGAAATTCGCGCCTTTCGCGGTGATCTGAAGCGTGCTGCCTACGATACATCCGCGGGCGACAAGGAAAACGGCCAGCTGCGAGTGATCCCGCTGCTGGGCGTCGGCCCGCGCAACAGGCTCAATCGGGTGATCTGCGACCTCATTGCCTCGAGCAAGATCCAGTTGACCATCTGCACGCCGTATTTCAACCTGCCGGTGGCAGTGACTCGCGAGATCAACCGGGCACTCAAGCGTGGCGTGCATGTCGACATCATCATTGGCGACAAGACCGCCAATGACTTCTTCATCGACCCCGACGAGCCATTCAAGGTGATATCGGCCCTGCCCTATCTGTATGAGATCAGCCTTCGGCGCTTCGCCCAGAAACACCAGAAGGCAATCGCCCAGCATCGTCTGAACGTGCACTTGTGGAAGCATGGGGACAACACGTTCCACCTCAAGGGCATCTGGGTCGATCAGCGCTACACCTTGCTGACCGGCAACAATCTGAACCCGCGCGCCTTCAATCTGGACCTGGAAAACGGTCTGTTGATCGATGATCCGCAGGCGCAGTGGAGCGATCCGCGGGAAGCCGAAATTGCCCATCTGATGCGCAATACGCAACGAGTCAATCAATACGACGAACTCGATACGCTGGCCAATTACCCCGAGGGCGTACGCAAATTCTTGCGCAGGGTGAGTCGCGTCAGGGTCGAGCGCTTGTTGTACCGGATTCTCTAGTTTTGCTCGTCAATCGCCCTCAAGGCCGCTTGGCACCCAGTTGTTTCCACATCTTCTGGGTGATCTTGCGGCGGTTGCTGTAACCCGCCCACGGATCGTCCTTGAGCTGATTCAGACGCGCTTCAAGATTGTTGATGTCCCACTGCGCAGACGACGTCAGCCCGGCCAGCTCATCCAGCGCAATCGGCACCGAAACCGGCAAGCCTGGCCGGGCGCGTACCGAATAGGCGGTGACCGTGCTGCCGCCGCGAGTGTTGCGCAGGTAATCGATGAAGATTTTCCCGACCCGGTTCTTCGGCCCCATCGTGGCAGTAAAGCGCTCGGGCAACTGGCGGCTGACAAACTCGGCGATAGCTTTTGAGAACGCTTTGACAGTGCCCCAGTCAGCCTGGCGTGCCAATGGCACGATGATGTGCATGCCTTTGCCACCGCTGGTCTTGAGGAAGGCCTCGAGCCCGAGCTCTTCCAGCACCGCCAGAACCATCTGCGTGGCTTCGATCATGCTGCGCCAAGGCAACGCAGGGTCAGGGTCAGGGTCAAGGTCCAGCACGAAATGATCGGGGGTCTCGATCCTGTCGCGTGTCGCGGCCCACGTGTGCAGCTCGATGGTGCCCATTTGCACTGCACCGACCAGCGCCTCGGGCGAATCGATTTCCATCAGGGCAGCGTGGCCGGGGTCGAGGGTGCGATCCAGTTGCCGGATGTGCGGGATGGCCAGGTGTTCGGCGTGTTTTTGAAAAAACTGCTCGCCGTCGATGCCTTCCGGACAACGCAACAGGGCCACCGGACGCTTGTTCAGGTGCGGCAGAATCCACTCGGCAATGGACTGGTAAAACTGCGCAAGCTCAACCTTCTTCGTGCCGGTCTTGCTGTCGATAACACGATCCGGATGGCTGATACCCGTGCCCGCCACGTCCACCCTGCCCTTGGCAGTTTTTTTTCCGGTGCGTGGCGCAGTGGATGCAGCCTTGGTGTGATCGGCGACCTTCGCCGGCTGCGCCTCTTCGCGCACCACGTCGCTGGCTGGCTTGTCACTGCGCAAACCGATAAAAGCGGCCTGACGCAATATACCCTCACGCGTCCACTGAGCGAATTCAACTTCACAGACCTGCTGCGGCTCCACCCATTGCACCCCGCGCGCCTGCGCCGAGCTCAGCTTGCTGCCCAGTGGCGAACCTTCGCGCTGCAGCGGTTGCAGCTTTTTTTGCAACTGCTTCAGGGTTTGCTCAGTGAAACCGGTGCCTACACGCCCGGCGTATACCAGACCCTGTTTATCGTCGTTGACTGCCAGCAGCAAAGCGCCGAACGCCGAGCGACTGCCCTGGGGCGCGGTATAGCCAACGATCACGAACTCCTGACGCAAGCGGCACTTGAGCTTGATCCAGTCGGCATTGCGCTTGCCGACATACGCACTGCCGGCACGCTTGCCAATCACGCCCTCAAGCCCCATCGCGGCGGCGCTGGCCACAATGTCCTGATGCCCGGCCTGAAAGTCATCCGAGTAACGCAACAAGCGGCTGCGCTGGCTATCGAGCACTTGTTTCAGCGCATCACGACGCTGCTCCAGCGGCAACTCGCGCAAGTCTTCGCCACTCAGAAACGGCATGTCGAAAAGGTAATACAGGATCTTTTTACTGTGCCCTTCGTCGAAGGCATTCTGCAGGCCTTGAAAGTCAGGCAGCCCTTGCTCGTCCAGAACCACAGCCTCACCATCGAACCAGCTGTCCTGCAACTTTAAGGCACCGAGCGCCTTGACCAGTTCTGGCAGACGCTCGGTCCAGTCGTTGCCGTTACGGGTGAACAAACACACTTCACCCTTCTGGATTCGCGTCAACATGCGGTAGCCGTCGAACTTGATCTCGTACAGCCATTCACCTGCAGGCGGGGCGTCCACCAATGTCGCAAGCTGAGGAGAAAGCGCGTCCGGGAAAACCGTTTTCGATTTGACTGGTTTCTTCTTCATTGCGGCCTTCGGTGCAGCAGCCTTGGCTTTACCTTTCGCAGGGTCAGGCGTTGAACGACCTGCTCCGACATGCGCGCGGTTGCTCCTGTGTAATGTCGTACTCGTCAGCAGGGCGGGCGATCGCGTCCTTTTCCTTGATCAGCAGCCATTGCTCCTTGCTGCCGCTGCCCTTGAGGCGAGTGCGCACCAAGGCCCATTCGCCAGTGAGCTTTTCACCGACCAGCGTGAATTTGAGTTTGCCTTCCGAATAGGTCTTTTGCGGATCGCCATGAGGCTGCCAGATGCCCCTGTCCCAGACGATGACGTCACCTCCGCCATATTGACCTTTTGGAATGCTGCCCTCGAAACCTGCGTAATCCAGCGGGTGATCTTCGACATGCACAGCCAGACGTTTTTGCTTCGGATCCAGACTCGGACCTTTAGGCACTGCCCAGCTTTTGAGCGTGCCATCCAGCTCCAGTCGAAAGTCATAGTGCAGGTTGCGCGCGTCATGTTTTTGAACCACGAAACTCAGCGCGCCGGGCTTCGTCTTGCCTTTGCGCTGGCTCTCGGCGGGTTCAGAGGTAACGTCAAAATTGCGCTTGCGCGTGTACTCACTGGCTGGCTTGGCCATGGCCGGTGTTCTCCCTATGGATCAAGAGGCTTTTGACTCAAGAGGCTTTGCTGGTCTTTTTGCGCGCAGCGGGCCGCTTGGGTCTGGGTTCATCCTTGGCAGCAGGCTTGTCAGCGGCTTTCGTCGAAGGCTTGCCTGTTCTGGCCTTGCCTGCCCCGCCCTTGCCCGCCAGGCTGCGACGCAGCAGGTCGGTAAGGTCGATCACGTCAGCACTCTTGCGCTCTTCTTCGGCCGGATCAGTCTCGACATCCTCGATCTTGCCTTCACTGGCCTTGGTCTCAACCAGTTTCATGATCTTGTCCTGGAACGTGTCACGGTACTTTTCAGGTTCCCAGTCGGCACTCATGTCCTTGACCAGTCGCTTGGCCATGTCGCGTTCACTCTTGTTCAACTGCGCGTCAGTCACCGCCTCGCCCAGTTCCAGTGCGTCAAGCTCACGCACATCGGCGGGCCAGCGCAGGATAACCATGACCAGTGCCGACTCCAGCGGCACCACCGCTGCCAGGTGCTCGCGGGTGTGCAGCACGACGTTGGCCAGCGCGACTTTTTTGGTATCGATCAGAGTTTCGCGTAACAGCGCGTAAACCTTCTCGCCGCGCTTGTCAGGGGTCAGAAAATAGGGCGTGTCGATGTTTTGTAACGGAATCTGCTGGCTGTCGACAAAAGCGAAGATATCGATGGTCTGGGTCGACTTGGGGTGCGAGGAACGGATTTCCTGCTCGCTGAGCACCACGTAACGGTCCTTCTCGTACAGCACGCCCTTGACGATATTTTCCTTGGTGACTTCCTTGCCGGTGACCTTGTTGATCCGTTTGTAGCCGACCGGCTCCATGCTGCGCTTGTCGAGCCAGTCAAAGTCAACGCTGTTTGACGTGGTCGCGGAAACCAGTGCCACGGGGATGTGTACCAGCCCGAAGCTGATCGCGCCTTTCCAGATTGCCCTTGCCATGGTCTGACTCCTGATGATCGTCAACAGGTGACCGGGCAGGCCGAGTAAAAGTTTCGACAGCCTGACGAGCGCTTTTGCAACCGCATATGAAGACCTTTTGCCCCACACACGCAGAGCAGAACAATACACATATTCTTTTAGGATCTAAAAATATGGTTTAACGTTCTTTTACGGAATAAAACAGACGTTCTATAAATGGCTCACCTCGTACGCTGTTGGCGGGTTGTCTATGACGCAACAGCGGGTCCCGTCAGCGCTGATCGCTGATCACTCCCAAGGATTTGTCATGAACGTTTTCTGGTTTCTTCCGACTCACGGCGACGGCCATTATCTGGGCACGACGAGGGGCGCACGTCCGGTCACGCTCAACTACCTCAAGCAGGTGGCACAGGCCGCCGACGATCTGGGCTATTACGGGGTATTGATCCCTACCGGCCGCTCCTGCGAGGACTCGTGGGTGATCGCTTCTGCACTGGTGCCATTGACTGAGCGTTTGAAGTACCTGGTGGCGATCCGCCCCGGCATCATCTCCCCTACCGTTTCGGCACGCATGGCTGCCACGCTGGATCGGCTCTCCGGCGGCCGCCTGTTGATCAACGTGGTGACTGGTGGCGATCCCGACGAAAATCGTGGCGATGGCAGCTTTCTCGACCACAGCGAGCGCTATGAAGTCACTGATGAGTTTCTGCAAATCTGGCGTCGCGTGCTGCAAGGCGAAGCTGTCGACTTTGAAGGCAAGCATTTGCGCGTGCAAAACGCCAAAGCGCTTTATCCGCCCATTCAGAAGCCCTACCCACCGCTGTATTTCGGAGGCTCTTCTAACGCGGCACACGATCTGGCTGCCGATCAGGTGGACGTCTACCTGACCTGGGGCGAGCCTCCCGCAGCCGTTGCCCAAAAGCTGGCCGATATACGTGAGCGTGCAGCGCGCAAGGGTCGTATCGTGAAGTTCGGCATTCGCCTGCATGTCATCGTGCGCGAAACCAGCGAAGAAGCCTGGAAAGCCGCCAGTACCCTGATAGAACACATCAGCGATGACACCATCGCCGCTGCGCAGAAATCTTTCTCGCGCTTCGATTCAGAAGGCCAGCGGCGCATGGCCGCCCTGCACGACGGGCGTCGCGACAATCTGGAAATCGCCCCCAACCTGTGGGCAGGCGTCGGCCTGGTTCGCGGTGGCGCAGGCACAGCGCTGGTCGGCAACCCGCAGGAAGTGGCTGAACGCATCAAGGAATACGCAGACCTGGGCATCGAAAGCTTCATTTTTTCGGGCTATCCGCATCTGGAAGAAGCCTACCGCTTTGCCGAACTGGTCTTTCCGCTGCTGCCTGAACCTTACGCCAGCCTGGCCGGGCGCGGCATCACCAATCTGACAGGGCCGTTCGGCGAAATGATCGCCAACGATCTGCCCCCGCAGGCCAAGTGATGTCAGGGCAACTGCTGACCCTACCCCACTCGCCTGCACTGGCGACATCGATCAGAGCCACCGCGCAGGTTTTCGAAGACCCCAGGTCCAAAGCCTTGCTGGCACACGTGCGTCAGGTTGCGCCCAGTGACGCGAGCGTGCTGATCATCGGAGAAACCGGTACCGGCAAGGAATTGGTTGCAAGGCATGTGCATGAGTTGAGCGCCCGCCGCGACAAGCCGTTTGTGGCAGTCAACTGCGGTGCGTTCTCCGAGAACCTGATCGAGGCCGAGTTGTTCGGCCATGAGAAAGGCGCTTTCACCGGAGCGATCAGCGCCAAGGCTGGCTG
This sequence comes from Pseudomonas tremae, assembly GCF_001401155.1. Lineage (GTDB taxonomy): Bacteria > Pseudomonadota > Gammaproteobacteria > Pseudomonadales > Pseudomonadaceae > Aquipseudomonas > Aquipseudomonas tremae. The sequence goes on along the minus strand of NZ_LJRO01000031.1, from coordinate 119,182 downwards.
GTTCGAAGAGGCCAACGGCGGCACGCTGTTTCTCGATGAAATCGGCGACCTGCCCATGACCTTGCAGGTCAAACTGCTGCGCGTGCTTCAGGAGCGTGAAGTGGTCCGACTGGGCTCGCGCAAGAGTATTGCGATCGATGTGCGGGTTCTGGCAGCCACCAATGTGCAGTTGGAAAAGGCCATCAACGCCGGGCATTTCCGCGAAGACCTTTATTACCGACTGGACGTGGTCAACCTGGAATTGAGCCCGCTGCGCGACCGTCCCGGCGACATCCTGCCGCTGGTCCGGCATTTCATCGACGTCTACAGCCAGCGACTGCGGCACGCCCCGGTGCGGGTCAGCGCCGAAGCCGAGCACAAGCTCAAGACCTACAGTTGGCCAGGCAATATCCGTGAACTGGAGAACGTCATTCACCACACGCTGCTGGTCTGCCGTGATGGCGTCATCCAGCGTGATGACCTGCGCATGTCCAACCTGCGGATCGAGCGGTCTGACGAACAGAACCCATCGGACGAGTCCGCCGAGCAGTTGCTCAACCGCGCATTTCAAAAGCTGTTCGAGGAACAGGCCGGGGCACTGCACGAGAAGGTCGAGGACACATTGCTGAGAGCGGCTTACCGCTTCTGCCATCACAATCAGGTTCACACTGCCAGCCTGCTGGGCCTGACACGCAACGTCACTCGCACCCGGCTGATCAGAATCGGCGAACTGGCGGTCAACAAACGCAGACCGGGCGAGAACGTACAGGGTGACAGGATGTTGCATTTGTCGGTGTGAAACGGCGTCTGGCGCTCGTGTTCGCTGCGTGTCCGGCCTTGTGGCCTCAGCGTTTCAGCGAGGCCAGACGCAGCGCCAGCGCCTTGGCCTGAATAGCCACGTCGGTCACTGCGGTGCTTTCCCACCACATGCCGCGCAACGGCGGCCCCATGGCGAACAGGCATGGGGAACGTTGGCCTTGTGCGTCGAGCACCGCGCCATCGACGTCGGCGGCGATACCCAACGCCAATGGTCCGGGCTGGATAAGCCCGCGTGCCAGCAACTGGCGGGGCAACGGGCGGTCAACACGGCGCCAGTCGTACTGAATGCCAGTGGAGTTGATCAAGGCATCACCCACGATATGGGTAGTCTCACTGTCGCCACGCCGACGTACGCTGATCTGCACCTCATCTGAAACCAGGCGTTCAACACCTTGCAACGAAGCTGCAGCGATACTCAGCCGCCCCTGCTTGACCAGTCGCGCCAGCAAGGCTGCACCCAGCGGTGGTGAACGATGGTGGTGGCTTTCCCACCACGGTCGCACATGGCGCACAAACTGACGTCGCTGCCTGTCGGTGGCTTGACTCCACAGCCTGCCGACGTTGGCGCGCACGGTGTCCAGCGGGGCCTGCCAGTCAATAGCGCTTTCGATGGCCAGTTCACATTGCTCGCGTACCTTGCGCAACAGTTGCAACGGGCTGCGAATGCCTGGGTTTTGCGCCAGAAAGTCAGCCCACTCCGGGGGTTGACGACGCACGTGCGGCAACAAGCCGTGACGGGAAAATACCTGAATCGGCCCGCGATGCCCGGACTTCTCCAGAGAAACCACCGCATCGACCATCGTTAGCCCGGAGCCGATGATCAAGACCCTGGCATGAGGCTCGAGCTGACGCATGACGCTCACATCCCAAGGGTCCAGCGCTGCAGCATTCAGCCCGTCCGACTCGCGCTGCGGTGTACGTGATGCGGCGTACATGCCGGTCGCCAGCACAGCCTGGTTGCCAAGCAGCTCACGACCGTCGGCCAGCGTAACGCGCGCGCCTTGCTCATTGATCTGGATGTCCACCGCCTCCCCCTGTACGTGCTCGACCGTCGAGCCAACGGCTTTGCCAGCGGCACAAGCTTCGCGCAAGCGCTGCTGTGCATAGAGCCCGAACACACCGCGCGGCGGGAACAGTTCGGCAACCGGTACTTTTTGCTCTGCCGCTTCAGGCCAGCCGCCTTCGGCCAGATAACCCGCCAGCCACTGGGTCAGGTCATCCGGGTTGTCAGGGTCGACACTCATGCGTGCCGCGTTGCCATTGAGCGTATGCCCTTGCTCTATAGCGCTGTAAGCCTCGCCCCTGCCCAGCTCGCTGCGGGTTTCGATGATCCGGATGCGCCGCCGGCCCGGCCTGCGCACTAACTGCGCGGCCAGCAGGGTGCCGCTCAAACCGCCACCAATGATAAGAATGTCAGCGCTCCGGTCAGGGTTGTCAGTCATCGAACAGCGCCTCGGCAGGTTGCAGAAAGGGGGTAATAAAAAATCTCAGAGCACCACGTTACGCACAAAGCGCAGGGTCATGCCTGCTTCATTGCAGTAACGATGCGGCTGATTGCTGGGAAACATGAAGAACTCGCCCGGGCCGATTTGCTGTTCGGCAACAGGCTCGGAAAAACGCAGCGTCAAATGCCCTTCCACGACATAGACCTGCTCGCTCCAGCCATCGGGATCGGCTTCAGAAGCGTAGGCGTCGCCGGGTTCCAGGCAGAATTCCCATAGTTCGACCTCGCGACGTGCCACCGCCTTGGCCAGCAGCACCGCCTTGCTGCCGACAATCGCACCCGCCCAGGCGAGTTCGTTGATACGGCTGTGATCGCGGTTTTCAGGGGCCTGAATCAGGTCGCTGAACGCCACTTCCAGCGCCTCGGCCACTCGGTCCAGGGTCGCCAGGCTGACATTTTTCTCGCCCGCCTCGATCGCCACCAGCATGCGGCGGCTGACCCCCGACTTGTCGGCAAGAGCCGTCTGACTGAGGTCTGCAGCGTTACGCAAACGCCGTACATTCTGGCTCACGTGCTGCAGCACGGGCGGGCGCCCGGAATTTTCTTTGTGCATGGTAGTGCTCACATCAAACCGTTGCGCATTATACTGCCCACTTCGAGGACGCTCCTGGCGTACTCATCTTTACGTCGCATTCATCGTCGCCACAGCGCAATTCACAGGAGCCCGGAGCTGACATGAAGTCTATCAGCCGCATACCCCGTATCAGCAAGGCAGAGGCCGTTCTGATCCTGATCACCATGCTCTGGGGAGGCACGTTTCTGCTGGTGCAGCATGCCATGACGGTCAGCGGGCCGATGTTTTTCGTCGGGCTTCGCTTTGCCGCTGCGGCGCTCATCGTAGCGCTGTTTTCAATCAAGGTGCTGCGCGGACTGACCTTTCTTGAGCTCAGGGCCGGTGTTTTCATCGGCACCGCGATCATGCTCGGTTATGGCCTGCAAACTGTAGGACTGCAGACCATCCCCAGCAGCCAGTCCGCATTCATCACGGCACTGTACGTGCCGTGCGTGCCGCTGTTGCAATGGCTGGTGCTGGGGCAACGGCCTGGGCTGATGCCAACTTTGGGCATCATCCTCGCCTTCCTTGGCCTGATGCTGGTGTCAGGACCGCAAGGTGCTTCCCTGAATCTGAGCACAGGCGAGATTGTGACGCTGATCAGCACCGTGGCCATCGCCGCCGAAATCATCATGATCAGCGCCTATGCTGGCAAAGTCGACGTGCGCAGGGTCACCGTCGTGCAACTGGCAACGGCGTCTATCCTGGCGTTTCTGATGATCGTGCCCACCCAGGAACCTCTGCCGGAGTTCTCATGGTTACTGACAGCCAGCGCGGTCGGGCTGGGCGCAATGAGCGCGGCCATCCAGATCGCCATGAACTGGGCACAGAAGAGCGTCTCGCCCACGCGCGCAACGGTCATCTATGCAGGTGAACCGGTGTGGGCCGGGATTGTCGGAAGACTGGCTGGTGAGCGCCTGCCAGGCATTGCCCTGCTGGGGGCGGCACTGATCGTGATCGGGGTGATCGTCAGCGAAATGAAACGTCGCCCCGTCTCCGATGAGCAGGCAGGCCTCGATGAAAAAGGCGTACGGGCCGCCGAATGACTGGTACGTGATGCTTGCTGCCACGCACACTGGTTTCAGCAGCCCGGTGAAGACGTGAAATCAGCAGACACTTTTTGTAGGAAATTTCGGAAACCCTTTCTTTGGTATCGGGATGTCTGGCACGTATGATGCTTGACATTCCCCTGCAGATTAGAAGCCTATGTCCCTGATAGTTCTCCTGCTTCTGCCTTTTATCGGCAGCTGTCTGGCGGCCTTTTTGCCGCATAACGCGCGTAATGCAGAATCTCTTCTGGCCGGCGCAGTTGCCTTGATCGGCGCTGTTCAGATGGCTTTGTGGTTCCCGCAGATTGCCGACGGCGGCGTTATACGCGAGGAGTATTTTTGGCTGCCAAGTCTGGGAATGAACTTTGTTTTACGCATCGACGGCTTCGCCTGGCTGTTCTCGATGCTGGTGCTGGGCATCGGTGCGCTGGTCTCGCTTTACGCACGCTATTACATGTCGCCCGACGACCCGGTACCGCGCTTCTTCGCATTTTTCCTGGCATTCATGGGCGCCATGCTCGGCCTGGTGATGTCCGGCAACCTGATTCAGATCGTATTTTTCTGGGAGCTGACCAGCCTGTTCTCGTTCCTGCTGATCGGCTACTGGCACCATCGTGCCGACGCTCGACGCGGCGCCTACATGGCACTGATGGTCACAGGCGCGGGCGGCCTTGCGCTGCTGGCAGGCATGATGATTCTCGGGCATGTGGCGGGCAGCTATGACCTGGACCGCGTATTGGCCTCCGGTGAGGCGATCCGCGCCCACGCCCTTTACCCTGTGTTGCTGACCCTGATCCTGATTGGCGCGCTGACTAAAAGCGCTCAGTTCCCGTTCCATTTCTGGCTGCCGCACGCCATGGCCGCGCCGACGCCGGTTTCGGCCTATCTGCACTCGGCGACCATGGTCAAGGCAGGGGTCTTTCTCATGGCGCGGATGTGGCCCGCGCTGTCCGGCACCGAGCAGTGGTTCTGGATTGTCAGCGGTGCGGGTGCCTGCACACTGATACTGGGCGCCTACGCCGCGATTTTTCAGAACGACCTTAAAGGCTTGCTGGCCTACTCGACCATCAGCCACCTCGGCCTGATCACCCTGCTGTTGGGCCTGAATAGCCCGCTGGCGGCAGTCGCCGCGGTATTTCACATTCTCAATCACGCCACCTTCAAGGCCTCGTTGTTCATGGCCGCCGGCATCATCGATCATGAAAGCGGAACCCGGGATATCCGGCGTCTCAGCGGGCTGGTGAAGCTGCTGCCCTATACCGCGACCCTGGCGATGGTCGCCAGCGCGTCGATGGCTGGCGTGCCATTGCTCAACGGGTTCCTGTCCAAGGAAATGTTCTTCGCCGAAACCGTATTCATCTCGGCCACCGCCTGGGTAGAAATCGCGCTCCCCGTGATCGCGACCATCGCCGGGATATTCAGTGTCGCCTATTCGTTGCGTTTCACCGTCGACGTGTTTTTCGGACCAGCAGCCAAGGATCTGCCGCACTTGCCGCATGAACCGCCGCGCTGGATGCGCGCGCCCGTCGAGTTGTTGGTGCTGACGTGCCTGGTGGTGGGTATTTTTCCCGCGCAGTCGGTTGCCCCATTGCTGGCAGCGGCTGCGCGTCCGGTGGTCGGCGGGACGTTGCCCGAGTACAGCCTGGCGATATGGCATGGCTGGAACCTGCCGATGGTGATGAGTCTGGTCGCGATGGCTGGCGGTATCATTCTGTATCTATTGCTGCGCAAGCCACTAAAACAGGAGCGCATCACTGCCCCGCCGCTGGTGGGACGACTCAACGGCAAGCGTTTCTTCGAGCGCAGCCAGGTGGTGATGATGCACTGGGCAAGGCGCTTCGAGCGCAAAGTCAGCACTCGCCGCTTGCAGCCTCAGCTGTTTCTACTGGTGCTGGCCGCAGTACTGGGCGGCTTCATTCCGATGTACTTCAGTGGCCTGACCTGGGGCGACCGACCGAAAATTCCGGGCTCCGGGGTGTTTGTCACTTTATGGCTGATCGCAATTGCCTGCGCGATAGGCGCTGCATGGCAGGGTAAATATCACCGCCTTGCGGCATTGGTCATGGTCAGCGTCTGCGGGCTGATGACCTGCATCACCTTCGTCTGGTTCTCGGCCCCTGACCTGGCGCTGACCCAACTGGCGGTAGAAGTGGTGACCACCGTGCTGATTCTGCTCGGCCTGCGCTGGCTGCCGCGCCGCAATGAAGATGTCGCACCCCTCAGCGCCCGTCTGCGTGCTCGCACAAGGCGGTTCCGCGACTTCGGGCTCGCGGTTCTGGTCGGTCTGGGGATGGCGACGCTTTCCTATGCCATGCTGACCCGTCAGACGCCCAACGCCATCTCGTCCTTTTACCTGAGCCGCGCGCTGCCCCAGGGCGGCGGTAGCAACGTCGTCAACGTCATGCTGGTGGACTTCCGTGGCTTCGACACGTTCGGCGAAATAACCGTGCTGGGGGCGGTCGCGCTGACCGTATTCGCTCTGCTGCGACGCTTCCGTCCACCGAAGGAAAGCATTCTGCTGCCAGCACAACAGCGCCTGCTCGCTCGCGACGTGGTGACTGATCTGGTCAACCCGCGTGGTGCCAGTGACACCGCGCTTGGCTTCATGATGGTTCCGGCAGCCTTGGTAAGGTTGCTGTTGCCGATTGCTTTCATCATTTCGATGTACCTGTTCATTCGCGGTCATAACCAGCCGGGCGGCGGTTTTGTGGCAGGTCTGGTGATGTCGGTGGCATTCATTCTGCAATACATGGTCGCCGGTACTCAGTGGGTCGAGGCGCAGATGAGCCTGCGACCGTTACGCTGGATGGGCACCGGTCTGCTCTGTGCCGTATTGACCGGGGCCGGTTCGATGTTGCTGGGCTATCCCTTCATGACCACCCATACCGCGCATGTCGATTTACCGATTCTGGGTGACATCCACATCGCCAGCGCGCTGTTCTTCGACGTCGGCGTGTATGCCGTGGTGGTCGGGTCGACGCTGCTGATTCTCACCGCGCTGGCCCACCAGTCGGTGCGCAGCCATCGTCCGACTCAACTGCCCAAGCCTGTTGCCAACCCGCAAGGAGTCCTCTGATGGAAGAAGTCATTGCAACCGCCATCGGCGTGCTGGCCGCCTCGGGTGTCTGGCTGATTCTGCGCCCGCGGACCTTTCAGGTGGTCATGGGGCTGTGTCTGCTGTCCTACGGCGTCAATCTGTTCATCTTCAGCATGGGCAGCCTGTTCATTGGCAGAGAGCCGATCATCAAGGACGGCATTCCGCAGGACCTGCTCAATTACACTGACCCGCTGCCGCAAGCGCTGGTATTGACGGCCATCGTGATCAGTTTCGCCATGACGGCTTTGTTTCTGGTGGTATTGCTGGCCTCCAGGGGCCTGACCGGCACCGACCATGTAGATGGCCGGGAGCCCAAGGCATGAGCTGGATCAATCAACTGATCATCGCGCCGATTCTGCTGCCGCTGCTGACGGCCGGATTGATGCTCTGGCTGGGCGAAAAGCATCGGCCGCTCAAGGGACGCATCAATCTGTTTTCCAGCATGCTCGGGCTGGGCATCTCGGTGGTGCTGTTTTTCTGGGTGCAACAGACCGGCAGCAGCGGTTCCATCGGCGTCTACCTGCCGGGCAACTGGGGCGTTCCCTTCGGCATAGTGCTGGTAGTCGATCACCTGTCGGCCTTGATGCTGGTACTGACCGGCATCGTCGGCGTCTGCGCCCTGCTGTTCGCGCTGGCACGCTGGCACGCTGGGACCGGGCCGGTGCCAGCTTTCATGCACTGTTCCAGATTCAGCTAATGGGCCTGTACGGCGCATTCCTGACGGCCGACCTGTTCAATCTGTTCGTGTTTTTCGAGGTGCTGCTCGCAGCCTCCTATGGCCTGATGCTGCACGGCTCCGGTCGGGCGAGAGTGTCCACCGGCCTGCACTACATTTCGATCAACCTGCTGGCCTCGTCGCTATTCCTGATCGGTGCCGCGCTGATCTACGGGGTAACCGGTACGCTCAACTTCGCCGACCTTGCGATCAAGATTCCGCAGGTATCGGAAGCCGATCTGGGACTGCTGCACGCAGGCGCCGCCATTCTGGCCACGGCCTTTCTCGCCAAGGCGGGCATGTGGCCACTGAACTTCTGGCTGGTCCCGGCCTACTCTGCCGCCAGCGCGCCGGTAGCGGCGATGTTTGCGATCATGACAAAAGTAGGCATCTACACCCTGCTGCGACTATGGACGCTGCTGTTTTCAGGCCAGGCGGGCGCATCTGCATTCTTTGGTGGCGAGTGGCTGATATACGGCGGCATGGCGACGATTTTCACCGCAGCCATCGCGATCATTGCAGCCCAGCGCCTGGAGCGGCTCGCCAGCCTGAGCATTCTGGTATCGGCAGGCATACTTTTGTCGGCCATCGGTTTTGCGCAGCCAAGCCTGACATCGGGCGCACTGTTCTATCTGGTCAGCTCGACCCTGGCGCTGAGCGCGATGTTTTTGCTGGGCGAACTGATCGAACGTTCTCGTTCGGCCAACGAGATCCCGCTGGAAGATGACCTGGATCAACTGCCACGCACTCTCGAATCACTGCATCCACCGCCCGGCACCAACCTGGATGACGAGCAGAAAGCCGTGGTAGGTCAGGTGATCCCCATGACAATGGCGTTCCTGGGCCTGAGCTTCATCGCTTGCGCCCTGCTGATCATCGGCATGCCGCCCTTGTCAGGGTTCATCGGCAAGCTCACCCTGCTGAGTGCCCTCATGAATCCGCTGGGGCTGGATGTCGCGCAGGATGAAGCGCTGTCGACCAAATCCTGGATGCTCATCGGCCTGCTGATCTTTTCCGGACTGGCGTCACTGATTGCATTTTCCCGACTGGGCACCCAGCGTTTCTGGACGCCTCACGAGCGCCCTTCGCCACTGCTGAGACGCAATGAATGCCTGCCGATCATCATTCTGCTGGGCTTGTGCATCGCGCTGACCTTCAAGGCTGAGCCATTGCTGCGCTATACCCAGGATACCGCTGCTGCGCTGCATGAGCCCAAACAGTACGTGCAATCGGTACTCGCCACACGGCCGATACCCGGCCCGACCAGCCGGGAAGTGAGTTCGGAGGCGCAACCATGAAGCGTCTGCTTCCAGCCCCGATTCTCTCGCTGGCACTCTGGGTACTGTGGCTGGTGCTGAACCTGTCGATCAGCCCTGGCCATATCTTGCTGGGCGCAGTACTGGGTTTCCTTGCACCGATCCTAATGGCGCCATTGCGGCCCTTGCCGGTGCGCATCCGCAAACCAGGCACCATCCTGAAGTTTCTATGGCGGGTAGGAAGGGACGTGGTCATTTCCAACTTTCAGGTCGGCCTCAGCGTGTGGCGACTCGAAGGCCGCCCGCCACGTTCGGCATTTGTACTCATCCCGCTGGAACTGCACGACGCCCACGGCCTCGCCGCGCTGGCGATGGTTACAACGGTCGTGCCCGGCACGGTCTGGTCAGAGCTGGCGCTGGATCGCAGCGTACTGCTGATGCACGTCTTCGATCTGGAGGACGAAGCGCAGTTCATCGAGCACTTCAAGACCACCTATGAGCGACCGTTGATGGAGATTTTCCAATGAGTGCATTGCTCGACAACGCGATTCTGATCAGCCTGCTGATCTTTGCCCTGGCAATGGTGATCACCCTCCTGCGCCTGATCAAGGGGCCGTCAGCTCAGGATCGGGTACTGGCGCTGGACTACCTGTACATCATCGCCATGCTGATGATGCTGGTACTGGGTATCCGTTATGCCAGTGACACGTATTTCGAAGCGGCAATGCTGATTGCACTGTTCGGCTTCGTCGGCTCGTTTGCACTGGCAAAATTCCTGCTGCGCGGAGAGGTGATCGAATGACCGGACTGCCGAACACTGTGCCCTTCTGGGCTGAAATACTCACCGCCGGGCTGCTGATCGCCAGCAGCCTGTTTGCCTTGACCGGGGCGCTCGGGCTGCTGCGCCTGAAAGACTTTTTCCAGCGTATGCATCCACCGGCCCTGGCTTCGACACTGGGCGCCTGGTGCGTGGCGCTGGCCTCTATCATTTACTTCTCTGCGCTGAAATCAGAGCCAGTGATTCACGCATGGCTGATTCCGGTGCTGCTGGCGATCACCGTGCCCGTAACCACCCTGCTGCTGGCGCGCACGGCATTGTTTCGCAAGCGCATGGCCGGTGACGATGTTCCTGCGGAGGTCAGCAGCGGCCTCGCCGACGGAGAGTCGAGCGGAGGCTGACCCAAATGCCAGGCCAGTGTTACTCGCTGGCCTTGAAACTCAGTTCGCCCTTGCGCCATTTGGCGGCCTTGCCGACGGCGCCCTTCAGAAGCTTGCTCATGCCGGTCTGCAACTGCTCTTTCGCAGCAAAGACCATGAACACGGCCTGACCTTCCTTGAAGACGATGCCGTGGCCTTCAGGGACGTCGACGAACGCATATTCGCCCAGTCCATACACGGTCATCTTGATGTCGCGAAATTTCAATTCAAGCTTGCCGCCTTCACGGCTGGGCAGAACAGACGCCCGGAAGTGATCGCCGACCTTGAGTTCAAGACGCGGCTTGTCGTCGACCACCAATGCGCTTTCGGTGTCGATTTCAGCGATATAAATGCCTTCGGCTGATTGTTCGGTGATGTAGACAAAACGGGATTGAAACTGCTTGACCAACTGTGCGCGGAGGTCGCCGAGCACGAATAAAGCATGGGTATCCAGATTACTTACAGCCAAAGTACAAACCCTCAAACATGAAAACGAGACTGCCCGATATCAGAGCAGTCAAGAAAGTGATTAACCCATAGACCGCGCGGAGCGACCGGAAAGCTTCCGGCACGCTGCACGCAAGAGCGCTGGGCAGCGCTGCCGCAAATCGTGTGCAGGCGGGTGGCGGATTCTACCGGTACAGGGCGGCCACGGGATATATACCTTTTGTACACTGCAGTGTCACAGAGGCGTCGCTGCCGGTAAACCGGCAGCCAGAACACGAATCAGACGCCGGACGGGCTTCGGCCCTGACGATCAGTGCGCATCGAGCGATGCTTGAAACATATCACTTGTCGTCATGGTACAAAAGGCCATCTTTTCTACCGGTCCAAATGCATCGAACTCTTGTGTCCCTCGGTCACTCCCATAAAGAACTGATGAAAACGAGGATATCCCTCGTTGAGGAGATGACATGGAACAGACTACAACGACCATCAACGACCTGTTTGCTCAGCTGGCGCTGGATTCGGACGATGAGAGCATCGAAACGTTCATCATCAGCCACCAGCTGCCTGACGACGTGAAGCTGATCGATGCGGATTTCTGGACACCGCGCCAGGCTGACTTTCTCAAAGAACAGCTGCATGAGGACGCCGAATGGGCAATCGTGGTGGACGAACTCAATGTGCGGTTGCACAAAAAGCCCGAGTAAGCCACTCGGGCGTCGGGCATTACTGCGGATAACCGGGCTGACCAACGTTGGGATGCAGTATGCGACCACCCGGTTGCGGAGCGTGAACGAAGACAGCGTCGCCGAAGGTGCCCAGTCTGCCCACCACCGCGCTCCAGTGTGCTGACTGATGTATGTAGCGCCAGCGCAATATCTGTTCTTCCTGCGTGCTCAGCCTATAAGGGCCACCTCTTGCATAATCGATCAGCTTGAGGGCAATGCCTTCAAGCTCGGGAGGAATCTGGAATTCAGGGCCTGGCGGTATTGCATCGAACGGCACGCCTTCGTCACACGCCAGAATGTGCATGATCCTCAGCGACACGCGCGCCAGATGCCCGAACACCTGGCGGTTCATGCAGACGGCTGCGGTAATCGCCCTCATGCCTTTCATCGAATGCGCACGCGGACACCCTCCGCTTTCGCGTGCCTGGACCTGCAGTGATGCCTGAGTGTCAGACGGATCGATCCACCGCTCAGGGTCCAGGTTGTCCAACTCGAGTTGCGCCTCCAGCCAGCTCGCCGCTGTTTCAGGCGGACTGCAGCGGCTTACGGTGCTGATGCGAGGCCGGGTCAGCATCACGCTTTCTTCCATCTGCGGTGGGTAACCACCGCCAATGTCGGAATGCGCGCCAGGCAGAATAATCTCCCTGGGCCATGCCGGCTGCACACTGTTGAGCGCAAAATTGCGCCGGGACTCGTCACGCGCCACCAGATGCAACACCTGCTGGGCGCATCCGGGCGGCAGGTACAGGTTCACCCGCCGGTTACTCGCATCTCTGGTATTACCCAAGTCCTTGAAGCTGCCGATTGCTGCGACCGTGTCGAACAGGCCGATCACCTTGAGCCGCACGCTGTCGTTCTTCCACGCGAACCCCTCTCCAAGACGTACTTTGCGGCTTTCAAGTATCGGGGCGAGCATACCCGCGCCCTGCTTCAGGATTTCATTGGCAAAATGCCTGGCAGAAGCTGCGCCGCGACTGAAGCCGAACACATCCAGTTCGAGCGTTTCCAACACGCAATCCGGATTGTCCCGAGGGAGTTTCTTTAACGCCGATTCCAGTTTCCTGAATGCGTTTTCGACTTTGGATATAACGCCGGTCGTCCCTCGGCCAAAACTCTGTCCGGGCCATACCGAATCGCGCCCGCCAGAGGTCGTGCCAGCACCGCTGATATAGATCGGGCAGTACACCATCAGACCCGTGCCGTCATTGTCGGCCAGCGTTTGTTGTCGATATAAACCGACCAGCCTGGCTATATTGCTCAACTCGTTACTGTAACTACTGCCAGGATGAACATGACGCCCTGCACACTCTTTTATGTGCTGCCCATTATTGACTTCAATCAACGCCTGGCAATCAGCCCCGATCTGACTGTTGACGCGATTGTTTCCCGTGCCATCAAAGAAAACCCCTATGCGGGCGGTCAGCCGGCGGGAAACTGCGTAGGGCGTTGGCGTTGCGGGTTGAACATTCCATTCATGGTTCATAACTTTTCCGTCCGTAGAGGCAGCCCATCAAAAAGGCTGCATTTAAACCAGCTTTAAATAAAGTTGATTTAAACAGCTTGCTCAACGGCACCGAACAGTCAAGTCATACACGATCTTTTCAGAAACCCCCTACACGCCCAGTCGCTATAAACCAGCAAACGATCAATAAGTACCGACAGTTGGCGTTCAGTATCTTATAGTTGTACACGCTTTGATAAACATCTTGATCAACCGGCCGAAACGCGTCATATATACGTCCTTACAGTCATGAACGCCCTTGCGGTTTGTAGCCCAGACGCAGGCCACCCCAATGCCGCCCCTTGACCATGATTGGCACCGAAAGATCATGCATCAGTTCGCCGGTGTCTCGGGTGTAGGTCTGCAGCAATACGGGCTGCTGATGGCTGCCGCAACGAATGCCGGTTCGATCATCAAACTTGCGCTTGCTGCGATTGCGCGCGTTGTCCACCGCCCGGTCGCCAGTCAACGGCAGGCTGAAGGCGTTGTTGTGAGTCGGCACATAGCCCTGTTGCGTGCAGGCGATGGCAAACACCAGGCCTTCATGGCGGGGCAGCAAAGGTTCCTGCAGCCCCGGCAATGTCTGATCGGTGTAGCGATCAAACCGCGTCGTGAAGCGGGTGGGCGAGGTATCGGGAACCGGCTTGTAGGTGCGATCGAACAAGTCATCCAGACTGACCCGTCCCTGGTCGATATCAGCTTCGAACTTTTCGCCGATGAGCCGTGCACCTTCGCGCGCCAGATCGTAGACACGCTGGTGATAGTCATCCAGGCCGACCTGGGCCAGCCGCTGACTGATAGTCTCTGCCTGGCCTTCCATCTGCACCGCGGACTTCGCCAGTTGCCGAGTCTGCTCATCACTGACCGCCAGATCGCTGCGCATGTTTTCGACGGCGTCGAACAGGCTCGCCAATTGATCCTGATTGCTTCGGGCACCCTGAGCGATTTCGCTGACCTGACTCTCCACTTCGACGGCCAGACGTGCAATGTTGCCCAGATGCTGACCAGCCAGCTCGACCTGCCCGACCCCGGCATCCAGCCCGGACGACAATTCACGAATCTGCTCGACCACCTGCGCAGTACGCTGCTGGATATCGGCCACCATCTGACCGACTTCCCCCGTAGCGCTGGCCGTGCGCCCCGCAAGCCCGCGAACCTCATCAGCCACCACCGCAAAGCCGCGCCCGTACTCGCCAGCCCGAGCGGCTTCGATAGCGGCATTGAGCGCCAGCAGGTTGGTCTGGCTGGCAATCGACTGAATGACCAGCGTCACCCTCTGGATCTCTTCACTGCGCTGGCTGAGGGCCTCGATCAACTGGCGGCTGTTAATGGCACGGGTGCTCAACTGGTGCATGCGCTCGATGGACTCGTTCAGAACGCTGCTGCCCGACTCACTGCGCTGACGCGCCTCGCTGGCAGCCACCAGGGCTTGCTGGCTCAACTGCGCAGTCTGCTGTTCGGTCGCGATCATCTGATCGGCGCTGCTGACGATCTGCTCGGCAGCACTCAACTGCGACTGCACCTTGCCTGCCAGTTGGCCGACGGAAAACGCTACCTGAGCAGCCGACAGCGCGTTGTGACTGGTGGTGCGAGACAGGTCGCGAGCCAGAGACACAATATCGCTGGCCCCTGCTTCGGCTTGCAAAACCGGCCTCCGCCCGCGCATCAGGCGGGGCAGCCAGACCACCAGCAGCGTTATCGGAACCACAATATAGAGAGACAGACCAGTAGCGCTCATGGCGGTCAGTAGCAGACACATTGCAACGGTCTGCGCCGCCGGCACCCACACCCCCGACTGTGCATCAGGTGCGTCGGACAGCGGCAGTCCGGCTGCCATTGAAAGGTTCTCGGCCATACTTCGTCACCCCATCGCTATTTATCGTTATGGGATCCATTAAACGCTAGATAACGGCTAAGTGCCATGCGCTGTTGGTCGTAGCGAACAGCGTGAGGCTTTCGACAAATTCCGGGCACAACAAAACCGGGAGGCAATTTCTTGCCTCCCGGTGTTTTCACTCAGCTGCGGTTGCCTGCGTATCAGGCCTGGCGCTGGTGCTTGTCGATCTGCTCGTGGCGCTCTTGCGCCTCGATGCAGTACTTGGTGGTCGGGCTGATCAGCAGACGCTTGAGGCCAATAGGCTCGCCGCTGTCATCGCACCAGCCGAATGTGTCATCGGCAATGCGCGAGAGGGCCATTTCCAGCTGAGGCAGCATGCGCTGATCGCGGTCAATTACATTGACCAGCCAGTGGCGCTCTTCTTCGACAGAAGCAGCGTCAGCCGGATCCGCAGGCGTGTCCAGGCTCTCGATGGCAATACGGCTCTGCTCGATTCGCTCGTGGATCTCGACCTTCATGCCCTGCAACAGCTCGACGAAGAAAGCGTGCTGCTCGGCGTTCATGTAGTCATCGGCCGGCATGGCCAGCAACTTTTCCTTTGTCATTTATTTCTCTATAAAAAAACGTGCATTGAGGAGCAGCTCGACGTTGCCGTGCAAGCCAATAATCTCCAAGCGCCACCTGGCACTCAATTTACGAGGGGCGGCAGTCTAAGGCCGGCTAGCGGGCTCGGCAACACAATTGAAGGGTTTTCGTACAACAATCGTACGAACCCCCCTTTAAATGCGGGTACAAACCTTGCCGCGCACGCGCCCTGACGAGGCTCTGACCCGTGGACGACTCATCGGTTCCGGCAATATTCAAAGCAAAAAAAGGCCTGAAACAGGCCTTTCCATACAGCATCGGAGCTCAGCGCTTAGTCTTGCGCTTGTTGCGATATTGATCGATTACTACCGCCGCTACAATGATCAGGCCTTTGATAATGTCCTGAACATAGGCGTCCACGCCAACAAAAGTGAAACCGCTGGCCATCACTCCCAGAATCAGTGCGCCAATCACCGTGCCAGTGATTCTGCCCACCCCGCCAGCGAGGCTGGTGCCGCCGATGACCGCTGCGGCGATCGCATCCAGCTCATAGGACATCCCCATCCCCGCCTGCCCTGTGGCAGCACGCGCAGAAGCAACGACTCCCGCCAGTCCGGCCAGAAGCCCGGCGATGCTGTAGACAATGATCAGGTGTCGCTTGACGTTGATTCCGGAAGTCCGAGCCGCCTGCATGTTGCCGCCGATGGCATAGGTGTATTTGCCGTACTTGGTGTAGCGCAGGGCAATGTGAAAGATCACGGCGACCACCAGAAAGATAAGCACCGGCATCGCGCCCTGCCCGATGGCCGTGTAGGAATCAGAGAGCATGCTGACCGGCTGGCCTTCGGTATAGAAGCGCGCCAGGCCGCGCGCGGAGACCATCATGCCCAGCGTGGCGATGAATGGCGGGATCCCGGTAATCGCAATGATGCTGCCGTTGATCGCGCCAGCCAACAGCCCCACCCCCAGCCCGACCACCACCGGTATCCACACTGGCAGGTCGGTCAGCGACGGAAAGACTGCGCGGGTATAGTCCGAGGTTTGTGCCAGGCTCGCGGCAATCATCGCCGACAGCGCCAGCACCGAGCCGGAAGACAGATCGATGCCTGTCGTGATGATCACTTGGGTCACGCCGATGGCCAGCAACCCGATGATCGAAACCTGAAGAATCATCAGTACCAGGCGCTGGGAATTGAGCAGAAAACTCTGGTCGCGGACGATCCAGCCAAACATCTCGAAAACCAGCCCGATGCCGATCAATACCAGAAAGATACTGAGCTCCGTCGGCAGACGTCGTTTGCCTCTGGCAGGCGCCAGAGCTGGTTTATTTTGCAGAATCGCGTTGCTCATGTTCGTTACCCTCTTGTTCTTCTTTTACCGAGCGCCATATCGCGAACTCAATGAACCCGATGCCCAGAGGCCAGGTGCATGACTTTTTCCTGGGTTGCCTCATTGCGATCAAGGATCCCCATCATCTCTCCCTCATGCATCACCATGACCCGGTCACTCATGCCCAGCACTTCTGGCAGCTCCGAAGAGATCATGATCACCGCCATCCCCTCGCTGGCCAGCAGCGAGATCAGCCGATAGATTTCCGCCTTGGCTCCTACGTCGATGCCGCGTGTGGGCTCGTCGAGAATCAAGACTTTGGGATTGGTCATCAGCCAGCGCGCCAGCAACGCTTTCTGCTGGTTGCCGCCGGAGAGCGTGTCGATGCACTGCTCCAGCGAAGGGGTTTTTACCCGCAGCTTCCTGCACATCTCTTCGCACAGGGTACGCAAGGCCTTTTGCTGCACGAAGCCATTGCCTGCGTAGTTGGCCAGCACCGCCATCTCCATGTTTTCCATCACCGACAGGCACGGAAACAGGCCAGTCAACTTGCGATCCTCAGTCAGCAGGGCAAACCCCAGTTCGATGGCCTGGTGCGGATCGCCAATTCGCACTGTCTTGCCCTCGAAGAGAATCTCGCCGCTGTCGGCGGGGGTTATACCGAACAAGGTCTCGGCCACATTGGTTCGTCCCGACCCCATCAGGCCGGCAATGCCAAGGATTTCACCGGCGCGCAGGTCGAAACTTACGCCCTGGAAGATGCCTTTCAAACCCAGGCCCTTGACAGAAAGCCTTACATCGCCTGCCGGCTGGTCACGCTGGGGGAACAGTTGGGTCAATTCACGACCGACCATCATCGAGATCAGGCTGTCGCCGTCCATGCTGTCGGCGCGCTGCAGTCCGATGTAGGCCCCGTCGCGAAACACGGCAACCTCATCGGCGATCTTGAACACTTCGCTCATCTTGTGAGTGATATAGATGATGCCTTTACCCTGCGAGCGCAGGTCGGCAATGATCGAAAAAAGGTGAGCCACTTCGGTTTCAGTAATGGCCGAGGTCGGCTCGTCCATGATCAGCACGTCCGAGTTGTAGGAAACCGCCTTGGCAATCTCCACCATCTGCCGCTCGGCGATGCTCAGGTTGCCAACCAGCTCTTCGGGATCAAGCTTGATGCGCAGGCGCTCCAGCAATTGGGCAGTGCAGCGGTGCATCTCCCGGTGATCGACCATGTGCAGGCTGTTGAGCTGCTCGCGGCCTATCCAGATATTCTCGGCAATACTCATGAACGGCATCAGGTTGAGCTCCTGATGGATCATGGCAATGCCGGCCTGCAGGGCCGAAAGTGGCGTTTCAAAGCTAACCGGCTCGCCACGCAAGCGGATCTCGCCCGAGTCCGGCTGGTAGATGCCAGCGATGATTTTCATCAGCGTCGACTTTCCGGCTCCGTTCTCGCCCATCAGCGCCAGCACGCTGCCAGGGCGCACTCGCAATTGCACGTCATCGAGCGCAATGACGCCGGGGAAAGCGTTGCTGATATGGCTGATTTCCAGCAGATAAGGGTGCTGGGTATCCGGCGTGGCGCCATGCACATCGATGGACGGCAGGTCGCCGGACGCGGGCGGACTGACAGTGGCAGAACCGAACATGATCACAACTCCTCAAGCGGCAGCCTGCGGGAGGGCATTTCAAGCGCCTCCCTGGCCTGCCGGCTGTTGTTATTTGAAGGTGGCGACGTTTTCAGGCGTAATCAGGCGATAAAGAATGACAATTGCCTGGGGCTCGACCTTTTCCTTCCTGGCCATTTTCACCGCTGCATCGATTGCACCATCGGCCTGGCCCTTGGCGTCCTGAAAAACGGACGCTGTCAGGTCGCCTTTTTCGATGGCGCTGATCCCGTCTGGCGTACCGTCGACTCCGGCGACAAATACAGTGCCCTGCTTGACACCCGCCTGCTTCAGCGCCAGCGCGGCACCAATGGCCATTTCGTCGTTGTTGGCCAGTACCGCATTGAACTTGCGGCCTTGAGTGAGCCAGTCATTGGTCAGGTCCATACCCTTCTGACGCAGCCAGGTGCCGGTCTGCTCCTGATCTATCTTGATATCCGGGTATTTCGCCAGCACTTCCTTAACGCCTTTGGTACGGTTCAGCGTGGAATTGTTGGCCAGATCACCCAACAGAATCACGACGCTACCCTTGCCACCCATTTTTTCGGCGATGAACTGCGCTTGCAGTCGGCCAGCCTCGGTATCGTCCGAGGTGACCGTTGCGACGCCTTCAGGCAGTTTCACCTGATCAGGGCGGCGGTTAACGTAGACCAGCGGAATACCGGCAGCGACTGCAGCCTTGGTGATGCTGGCGGTCGCTGCCGTGTCCACCGGGTTGACGATCAGGGCATCGACCTTCTTGTTGATGAGTTCCTTGACCTGATCGAGCTGCTTATTGACGTCCGCACGGGCATCGACAAATTGCAGCGTCACGCCTCCGGGCATGGTTTTGGCCTTGGCGCCCATGTCCTCGCGCAGGTAGGTCAGCCAGGTGTCGTCAAACTGCGACATGGCAACCCCGACCTTGATATCAGCCAGTGCCGCACTGCTGCCGAGCATCAGGACCAGCGCGAGGGAGGTAAAGCGAACCTTGGTATTCATAAGGGTCTGTCTCCAAATTCTTGTTGTTATCGGGGCTTGGCAAAGACGTAGAACGGTGCAACCCGTCAACGGGGCAGGCGAACTCCGGTCGCACCGGGAATGCAGAACAATTGCGCGTCCTTGTGCTGCACGCACATCCCACGGGCAACGATCGTAAGAAAGTGCTCCATGGTCCGAATCCAGAATGACGGGGTGGCAGAACGCTTGGCGGTGAGGCCAGAGGCAGGGGTTTTCATCGACAGTACCTATCTTTTGTTTTGTTTTTGTTGGCGTGTTTCCCATGGCCTGAAAATGATTTCAGACCCGGGTGATTCGATAGTCGGTAACCTGAAAAAGACTCTATTGGAAAATATTTTCCAATTCAACAAATTTTAGAATTTTATTCCATTTCATTTATTGTCGGGCCGAAAATGACAAAGCCTGACGGGTATCAGGCGTCAGGCTTTCGTGAGCGGAAATTTCAGTGGCGGGATTGCGCGACAGCAGGCGAGTCCATAGCTATTACCGTCGCAGTTGCTACAGCGCCACAATCCGTCCCTCCTTTGCGCTCAGGCGTGCGGCGTCCATTACCCGCGCTGATGCTATCGCGTCATGAGGATCGACCGGATTGGCACCCTGCTCGTCTATTGCACGCTGCAATTGCTGGTAGAACTCGAGCCAGCAGCCGCGCTCCGAGGGCACTCGTTCACGATGATCACCGTGTTCGAACCAGCCCCAACGCCTGTGCTCTTCAACGCCCCAGCGTTCGCCCTCGGAGCGCGGCGTCAGACCGGCAAACGCCGCCTCCTCCTGACCGTCAAGGCCGTCGACGCTGTAGCAGCCTTTCGATCCGCTAACTCGAAAACGCGGCTTCGGGCTGCTTTGCAGGCAACTCCCGGACAGGTGCGAAACCACGCCGTTGGTATGGGTCAGTACGACGAAAAACGTGTGATCCAGCTCGTCGTCCGCGCTGGCGAAGCGCAATTCGCCATATACCCGCTCGACCGGCCCGAACAGCACCAGCGCCTGATCCACCAGATGACTGCCCAGGTCGCGCAACATGCCACCACCGCTGGCCTTGCCGACGGAGCGCGGCGAATAGCGCTCGATACTTGACTCGAACCGGCTGATCTCGCCCAGCGCGCCGCTGTCGATCAATTTACGCACCGTGAGGAAGTCGGAATCCCAACGCCGGTTCTGATAAACGCTGAGCAATACTCCACGCCTTTCGGCAGCCTCCACCAGCTCACGCGCTTGCGCGGCATCGGCGGCGAAAGGCTTATCGCTGACCACCGCCACGCCCAGCTCTATAGCCTCCAGAATCAGCGCTCGCCGCGATGCCAGCGGTGTTGAAATAACCACCACATCGACCCCGGCGGTCACCAGTTCGGCAAGCGTGTCGAACGTCGCCACGCCGGGATGATCCTTGGCCACGCCCTGCTTTCGTTCAGGCGAACGGGTAACGACGCCTGCAAACGTGGCACCGGGCACACTTGAAATCAGCGTCGCGTGAAAGTAACGCCCCCCTTTGCCGTAGCCCACCAGCCCTGCTCGCATGGATATCTCCTGTGGTCCATGATCCTCAGGCCGCAGCCATCGGTTGTGTGTTCGGTGCAACCGTATCAGCGCAGCAACTCGCTTTTGACCCGCTCAAGCATGAATCGGCTCGACTCGTCGGCGCGCTCTTCCCAGGCAAATACAGCCATCGTGGCGATGCCGTCGAACTTCATGTCTCTCAACGTCGAGAAAAACGCCTCCCAGTTCACCTCGCCCTGACCGATATCAAGGTGCTGATGCACCGTCGCCGTCACGCCGGGCGGGTTGACGATGTAACGCAGGCTGGAAGAGGCGCGGTGATTATAGGTGTCGGCAATGATCAGGTGGGTGAGCCTGTCGCCGGCATAGCGCAGCATGGAGGCGATATCTCCCACGCCGTCATCGTAGAAAAACGTATGGGGCGCGGCATACAGGTAGTTGATCCAGTCACGATCAAGCCCGCGAATGATGTCCACCGACTCGTTGTTGCGCTCACAGAAGTCATAAGGATGCGCCTGAATATCGAGCTTGATGCCTTCGCGCTCGAAATGCGGCATCAGCTCGTCCATCGACTTCATGAACTGGTTCTCGCAGATCAGCGCATGATCCGACTGCCCGCTGAACTCGGTATTCATAAGGTCACAGTCCATTTCCACCGCAACCTGAATGGCACGTTTCCAGTTGCGCACTGCAGCAATACGCAAGTCTTCGTCGGGCGCTGCCCAGTGATACAGCGGCAACAGCGAAGAAAGTTTCACACCTGCATCGCTAAGGGCTTTGCGAAACTCCCTGATGCGTGCGCGATCCACGCGGGGATACTTGTAAAACGGCATGAAATCTTCACGCGGCGACAGTTCTATATAGTCGTAACCCAGCTCCGCGGTTTTATCGACCATCGCCCCCAAGGGCAGATGGCGGTACATGTATGGGTCCAGTGCGATCCGCATGATGCCTCCCTGTTACTTTTGACGAGAGATGTTCCCGTGGCTGAAAAATCTGTCAGGCGTAGAACGCCGGACGTACTTCAAGGGCAATCGGCACAACTGCGCCGTTGTTCTGCGCCAGCACGCAGGCATCGGCCGCTACGGCAGCCGCATAGCCGTCCCAGGCAGAAGGGCCGTAGATCGTTCCTGCCTTGACGCCGTCGATGAAGTCCTGCAGCTCGACGTCATAGGCAGCAATGAACCGGTCTTTCCAGTCCATCAGAATCGCGTTGGACAATTTGGCTTCACTGCGCATCTGCACCTGAGAAGGCTCGGGCAGTCTGGCGATGCCGCTCTCGCCGACCACCTCGCACTGGATGTCGTAGCCATACTGGCAGTTGACGAAGACCTCGACGTCGATGCGCGTGCCTCTGGCGGTCTCCAGCATCACGATCTGCGGGTCTTTCATGTGCGCCAGGGCCTTGCCGGTCTTGCGCGGAAAAACCACCTGTGCAGACACATAATCATCGTCGAGCAGCCAGCGCAGCACATTGAGTTCGTGAATAAGGGTGTCAGTGATGGCCATATCGGTCTTGTAATTCTCGCCTACGCGCGGGTTGCGGTGGGCGCAATGGAGCATCAGCGGCTCGCCGATCTTGCCGCTGTCGATCACCGCCTTGAGGGCGCGATAGCCCTGATCATAAGGCCGCATGAAACCCACTTGCACCAGACGCCTGCCACTGGCGATCTCGGCTTCGACAATATGCCGGCAGCCTTGAGCCGTCACTGCCAGCGGCTTTTCGCAGAACACCGGCTTACCTGCAGCGATGGCCGCCAGCACGTACTCTTCATGGCTAGGCCCCCACGAGCAAACCAGCACTGCCTCGACATCGGGCGCCGCGATCAAAGCGTGCCCGTCGGCATACACTTCGGCGCTGATGTCGAGGTCGCGCACAACTTTTGCAGCCTGCTCCAGATTGATGTCGGTGACGGCCACCACCTGACTGCCGACCAATGTCTTGCTGCAACGGCGGATATGATCCTGACCGATTGCGCCTGTACCAATCACGCCGAGTTTCAATGCCATGTTCGTATTCCTTTTTGTTATTGGATGTTGCCGTGAGCAGGTCACGGGCCATGAACGCTAAAAAGTGATCAGTACTGGCGCGCCTTGGCCAGCTCGCGGTTGAGTTTTTCGTACACCTGAGCGGTGGTACCTGTGGTGGATACTTCGGCGACACCGACCCGCCACCACGACAGGTACTTGTGAATCATGGTCTTGGGCAGCACCTTGATATCGATCAGCGTCGAGACCGTCTGGAGCCGGGCATCGGCGAGCGCCTGATGCAACTGCTCGGCAGTGCTCACCTTGTAGGTCTTGCAGCCATAAGCCGCCGCGCTCATGGCAAAATCCACCGGTACGAAGTCGCCATCGAGCTTGCCGGTCTCCGGGTTGCGGAAACGGAACTCGGTGCCGAAACTGTTCATTCCGTGTTCCATCTGCAAATTGTTGATGCAACCGAAGGTCATGTTGTCGAGCAACACAACGTTGATCTTGCGGCGCTCCTGAATCGAGGTCGCCAGCTCCGAATGGAGCATCATGTAAGAACCATCGCCGACCAGTGCGAAGACTTCCCGGTGCGGCTCGGCGAGCTTGACGCCGAGCGCAGCATTGACCTCATAGCCCATGCACGAGTAGCCGTATTCAACGTGATAGGTATCGACCCCGGTGCTGCGCCAGGCGCGTTGCAAGTCCCCCGGCAGGCTGCCCGCGGCGGCAACGATTACCGCGTCGGCCGGCAGGTTGCGGTTGAGAATGCCCAGCACGCCGCTCTGGGTCAGGCACGAACCGGTCAGCTCAATGAAGTCGCGCAGCACGGCCGGGTCCATGTGGTCGTTGATTTCAGGCACGAAGCCTTCGCTCTGATACTCCACCGCATACAGCCGATCCACTTCGGCATCCAGTTGCGCACGCGCGGTCCGCGGCGCATCGCCCCACGCAGCACGATAACCGCTGGCCTGCAGGCTTTCGGTCAGTGCCTGCAAGGCCACCTGCGCATCGGCCAACAACTGCACGCCGTCCAGTTTCTGTACATCGAAAGCGCCAACATTGAGGTTGAGAAACTGTACATCCGGGTTCTGGAACAACCATTTCGACGCGGTGGTGAAATCGCTGTAGCGGGTGCCTACGCCGATGATCAGATCGGCTTCCTTTGCCAGTTGATTGGCCGCCACCGTGCCGGTTTCGCCGATCCCACCCATGTTCAACGGGTGCGCCGAGACGATGGCGCTTTTACCTGCCTGGGTTTCCGCAAACGGGATGTCGAAGCGCTCTGCAAAGGCTTGCAACGCTGCAGCTGCGCCTGAATAACGCACCCCGCCACCGCAGATCAGCAAGGGCTTGCGCTTGCTGCCGAGCAAGGCCAGCGCATCGTCGAGCATCGCCTTGCTTGGCGGACGACGATCAATACGGTGTACGCGTTTTTGCAGAAAGCTGTCCGGGTAATCGTAGGCTTCGGCCTGAACGTCCTGGGGCAGTGCCAGGGTCACTGCACCTGTCTCGGCCGGGTCGGTCAGCACGCGCATGGCGTTGAGCGCGGCGCTCATCAGCTGCTCGGGGCGGTTGATACGGTCCCAGTACTTGCTCACGGCCTTGAAGGCATCG
This sequence comes from Pseudomonas tremae, assembly GCF_001401155.1. Classification (GTDB taxonomy): domain Bacteria; phylum Pseudomonadota; class Gammaproteobacteria; order Pseudomonadales; family Pseudomonadaceae; genus Aquipseudomonas; species Aquipseudomonas tremae. The sequence continues at coordinate 94,838 of NZ_LJRO01000031.1, read as the reverse complement.
TTGGTGCTGATGCTCAGGTCGTGAAATTGCTCGATCTGTTGCAGCACCGGGTCAGGCTGGCGGCTGGCGTAGACATCGCCGGGCAACAGCAGCAGCGGAATCCGGTTGGCAGACGCCGTTGCAGCCGCAGTGATCATGTTGGCCGCCCCCGGCCCTACCGAAGAGCTGCAGGCGTAGATTTTGCGACGCAGATGCTGTTTGGCAAAACCGATGGCAGCGTGGCACATGCCCTGCTCGTTACGGCCTTGATGCACCACCAGCTCACCGCTGTCCTGCTCCAGCGCCTGGCCGAGGCCCAACACATTGCCGTGGCCGAAGATGGTAAAAATGCCCGCGACGAACTTGCTCTGTACGCCGTCAACTTCGACATACTGATTATCGAGAAACTTCACCAGAGCCTGGGCCATGGTCAGTCGGGTTGTACTCATGTTGGCACCTTGTTCTTGTTTGAGGTGGCCTGAATAGGCAGAAAATCAATGGCGTTGGGAAACGGCTTGTGACAAATGCGTCATGCTTACCGAGATCGCCTGGGGAATATCGTCCAGCGCATGAACGCTTTCGGCGAACGGTTCAAACGACAGATGTCCTGAATAGCCGCTGTCCAGCAACCTTTCGATCTGTGCAACGTTGCCAAGAATATCAGCCTCGCCAACCAGCACGCGGTGACCGTCGCGAATGCTGTTGAGCGGCGCCTGCGCGTCCTCGACACCGGAGATATGCACCAGCCCGGTCAGCTCCGGAAACAGCTCGACCTCACCCGCCAGATGGTGATGAAAGGTGTCGTGAACCAGACGGTAGACATCCAGCCCGCCAACGGCCTTGATTGCATCCACGGCCTGACGCTTGAAGCGCAGCGAGCACTCCTCGAAGCCCAGCGGCTCGACGAAACCCAGAACCCCGTACTCACGAAGCATCGGCGCCAGCGCGGTCAGCGCGGTGCGCAACCCGGAAGCACGCTGCGCCCCGTTGCGCGTGTCGGCACGGTCGTTGAGCGGGCACAACACCAGCCCCTTCGCACCGCAGGCGCGAGCGTACTGCGCCAGTTTTGTCGCCTGGGCACTGCGCTCGTCATTCCAGACATCGAACGGGTACAGCGCATTGATCGAAAGAACCTGTACGCCTTTGGCAGCACAAAGATCAGCAACGACCTCTGGCGCAGTGCCGTCCTCGATCTCGATGCCCTTAAGGTCGTTGCGGATCTCGATGGCGTCGGCACCCAGCTTTACAGCCAGATCGACAAATTCCTCAAGCGACAGGCGTGGCGCGACCATTCGATTAAGGGCGAAACGCAGTGGATGACTCATTGTTATTGTTCTCCGCACATTCCATTGATGGGTGAAAACTATTTGGCGGTCGGCATGCTGAACTCCGGCCCTTTGGCGATGCTGTCCGGCCAGCGCTGCATGACGCTTTTGTAGCGGCTGTAGAAGCGCAGCCCTTCTTCGCCGTAGGCATGGTGATCGCCGAACAGCGAACGCTTCCAGCCTCCAAACGAATGCCAGGCCATAGGTACCGGAATCGGCACGTTGATCCCGACCATGCCGACCTTGATGGTCCTGGCAAATGCACGGGCCACGCCGCCATCGCTGGTGAAGCACGACACGCCATTGCCGAACTCATGCGCGTTGATCAGCTCTACTGCGCTGGCGAAATCCGCTACATGCACGATGCCCAGCACCGGGCCAAAGATTTCTTCCTTGTAGATCTGCATTTGCGGCGTGACGTTGTCGAACAGCGTTGCCCCGACAAAGAAGCCCTGCTCGGCGCCCGGCACACTGAAATTGCGACCATCGACAATCAGCGTGGCACCTTCTTTCACACCCTGATCGATGAAACCCTCGACCTTGGCCTTGTGTACGGCGGTGACCAGCGGCCCCATATCCGAATCGGCCTGCATGCCGTTGCCGACCTTGAGCCGTTCGATGCGTGGCAGCAGCTTGTCGATCAGACGCTGGCCCACGTCGCCCACTACCACGGCAACGGAAATGGCCATGCATCGCTCGCCAGCCGAACCATAGGCAGCGCCGATCAAGGCATCGGCGGCCTGATCCAGATCGGCATCGGGCATCACGATCATGTGATTCTTGGCCCCGCCAAGCGCCTGCACGCGCTTGCCGCGGGCAGTGCCCTGTTGATAGATGTATTCGGCAATCGGGGTAGAACCGACGAACGAAATCGCCTCGATATCAGGGTGCTGGAGCAAGGCATCGACCGCCACCTTGTCACCCTGCACCACATTGAACACGCCGTCGGGCAACCCGGCCTCTTTCAATAGCCGCGCCATCAACAGACTGGCTGAAGGGTCACGCTCGGACGGTTTGAGAATAAAGCAGTTGCCGGTCACCAGCGCCATGGGGATCATCCACAGCGGCACCATGACCGGGAAGTTGAACGGCGTGACCCCGGCGCAGACGCCCAGAGGTTGGCGCAGGTTCCAGTTATCGATACCGCCACCGATGTTGTCACTGAAGTCACTCTTGAGCAGGCTCGGCGCGCCGCAGGCAAATTCGACGATTTCTATGCCGCGCACCACTTCACCGCGCGCATCGGAGAGCACCTTGCCGTGTTCCCGGCAGATTATCTGCGCCAGCTCGTCGTGGTGTCGATCGAGCAATTCCTTGAACTTGAACATCACCCGCGCTCGGCGCAAAGAAGACTGATCGGCCCAGCCCGGAAACGCCGCCCTGGCTGCTGTAACTGCTTCATCCACTGTCTTGACACTGGCCAGCGCGACGCGCGACTGAACCGTGCCGACTGCCGGGTTGAAGACGTCGCTGAAACGCTCGCCATCGCCGTCATTCACGTGCCCGTTGATGTAATGGCCGATCACCGGTGACTCGCTCATCTGCATGACTCCAAAGAAAAGGGGGATTAAAGATCCAGCAGCCAGCTGTGCTGCGGATCGTTATGGAACTGCCAGGCACGCGTCGGGCCGGCCATCACGTTCAGGTAATACGATTCATAACCGTAAGGCACGGACACCGGGTGATAGCCCTTGGGCACTGTCACCAGGTCGTTGTTTTCCACGGCCATGGCCTGATCAATACTGCGGTCGTCGGTATAGACGCGCTGGAAGACGAAGCCCTGCGGCGGGTTGACCATGTGGTAATAGGTTTCTTCGAGAAAACTCTCGTGCGGCAGGTTGTCTTTATCGTGCTTGTGCGGCGGGTAGCTGGAGGAATGCCCCGAAGGCGTGCGCACCTCGACCACCAGCAGCGAATGGGCCGGCTCGCTGTCGGGCAGAATGTCGCACACGTATCGGGTATTGGCCCCTTTGCCGCGCACGCTGCGTTTCATGCTGGCAGGCTGAATCAACCGGGCCGCAAGCTGCTTGCCGGCATCGCCAGGGGCGCTGCACACAGCCAGATGAACCGACCCACGGGCGACGAATTCGGCCCGGCTGTGCGGCGGCAGGTAGACCGCAAACGGTGATTTCTCTTCGAACACTGACTGCCTGTCGCCGATATCTTCCCAATTGAACGCGCCCTGCCCCGGCGCCTCGCCGCTCACACTGACGTGCCCGGCAAGCACTACCACGCACACTTCATGCTGTTCGGTGTTCAACGGCAGGCGTTCTCCACTCTCCAGACGGTAAGCCTTGAAGCCCACGTATTCGAGGGTGCCCGGCGCAAGTGCAACAATGTCTCGGCCGGCAGGTTTGCTTTTGGTCAGCAGACTCATGAATCAATCCTCCTTATCAGGCATCGGCCAGCAATTGGCGCAAGGTGTCATAACCTTTTTTGGCATAGGCGTAACTGGGCGCAACCGCCGGATCCTGTTCAGCCTCGACGACCAGCCAGCCGCTATAGCCAGCCTGCAATAACACGTCGAGCAGTGCCGCAAAATCGATGTCGCCGTCACCTGGCACAGTGAACGTGCCGTTGATGATGCAGTCCGGAAAGCTCCAGAGATTGTTGCGGGCCAGTTGTACGACTGGTTTGCGCACGTCCTTGAAATGCACGTGGCAGACCCGTTTTATGTGCTTGCTCAGCACCTGCAAAGGCTCGCCACCGCCCATATAGCAATGCCCCGAATCGAACAGCAGGCCGACTTCGCTGCCGGTCAGCGCCATCAGCTTGTCGATATCCTGAGGCGATTCGACGTAGGCCCCCATGTGGTGGTGATAGGCCAGACGCACTCCTCGGGAGAGCGTGTAGCGCGCCAGCTCGGTAAGCTTGTCAGCGTATTCGCGCCAGGCCTGATCGGTGTGAAAGCGCGGTCGTTCGACCAGCGGGATGCGTTGCCCCTGAATGGAATCGGCCACCTCGCCGTACACCAGCACCGACGCGCCGTTTTCGGCGAGCAAGTGCACATGCGGGCTGATGGCCTCGATTTCTTCAGCCACAGAACGCTGTGCCAGACGACTCGAATACCAGCCGGACACCAGCGCCAGGTCGTAGGGCCGCAGCACATCACCGACGCCCTTGGCGTCCTTCGGGAACTTGCCGTTGAGCTCAAAACCTTCGTAGCCGATGTCTTTACCTTCGCTCAGCGCGGTACTCAAGGGCGTTTCTCCCCCCAAGGCCGGCAAATCATCGTTGCTCCAGGAGATCGGGTTGATACCAATGCGGATCTTGGGCGTGGAAACTGAAACAGGCATGGCTGCACCTTTCTTGTTGTTATCGCTGCATCAATAAATTCAGGCGCGGCTTTCGCGCCAGGACTCGATCAACCAGTTGAAAGTACTCTGCACCCGGCTGACCAGCGTTGCATCGTCGATTTCCCCAGCCATCCAGGCCCGGCTTGGCTCACGAAAGATCGTCCGGCCAACGGCAAACCCCTTGCAGACGCGGCTGTTGCGAGCCTGGGCAAAGCCGGCCGCCAGTTCTTCGACCGGGGCATTGAGCCCGAGCAGCACGATGCCGCGACAGTACGGATCACGCTGCTCAATCAATTCGTCCAGCTGCTGCCAGACAGCGGCACTCTGCGCCTCGATTTTCCACCACGCCGGATAAATGCCCAGGTTGTACAAGCGCTTCATCGCTCGGACCATCACATCCGGATGAGGCGACGGGTGCTCCTTGGGCGGAATGATTTCAAGCAGCAACTCATGGCCGCTGACGTTCGATGCGTCATACAGCGCCTTGATCTGCGCTTCCTGTTCCAGACGCAGCATGGGTTCGTCATCAGGATGGTATTGCACCAGGCACTTGATGATCTGTTCCTGCGGCCAGTTGATCAGGTTGCTGCCGATGGAGCGGCCGTGCTCGAACGCTAGCGGTCTTGAGCCCTGCACCTCCACCGGGCGCGCCAGCCACCAGCCACGACCGGTGGCAGCGTTGAGCGAGTCCTGGCCAAAGCGCTGATCGGCAAGCAGCCCGACATCGGCTTCGATACCGCGCTTGCGCAGATCCGCCTCGACGTGTGCGACCGATTGCACAAACAGTTGCTTGAGCTGACTGATACTGTCCAGGTCACGCCCGGCCTGCTGCGCCAGTTCGACCAACTGACCGCGATGATCAAAGGCGAAGATGAACAGTTGTTTCCACTGCCTGCGCGGCACGCTGACCCGGTGCAGGCGCTGCAGAACGACGTCCTGATCAGGGCGGGTAACGGGTTCAGCGCTGCTGAACAGGTAGTCGAGTTCGGCGAGCGTGGGCATCGCCGGGGCGCAGGCATGGCGCGAGACCACCAGCCCGCCGCAGGCATTGGCCAACTGGCAGCAACGCTCATCGCTGGCGTCCTTGAGCCAGCCACTCAGAAAACCGGACATGAACGCGTCACCGGCACCCAGGACATTGAGCACCTCCACTCGCACACCGGGATAAATCGCGCCATCTTCGAGACGTGCTGGAATGGCTCCGTGAATGACCGTGCAACCTTGCGGGCCGAGCTTGACCACCAGCGTTGCAGCAGTCAATTCACGCACGGTGCGCAGTGCGCCGAGCAAATCGGTCGAGCCACCGGCAATCAAAAACTCTTCTTCGGTGCCGACGATGAGGTCGAAACGCGGCAGGATACGCTGCACATGCTGGCTGACCCTGTTGTCGGCGACGAACCGCGTCTCGCCATCGGCTTTGCCTGCAAGCCCCCAGAGCACCGGCCGATAGTCGATATCCAGAACCCGTCTGACGTTGTGTTTCTCAGCATAATCCAGCGCCTGGCTGCTGGCCTGGAACACCTGATCAGTCGAAAAATGCGTGCCGGTAATCAGCAACGCCTTGCTAGATGCTATTTGCTGCTCGTCTATGTCTTCGGCGCGCAGGGCCATGTCGGCGCAATTTTCGCGGTAGAACACCAGCGGAAAGGTTTCGCGGTCCTTCAAGCCAAGCAGCACCATCGCGGTGAGACGCTCGGGGTCGCATTTGATGGCGCTGACGTCACAGCCTTCCCGCGCCAGCGACTCGACCAGAAAACGACCCATGTGGTCATCGCCTACCCGGCTGAGCATTGCTGACTTGAGGCCAAGTCTGGCGGTGCCAAACGCGATATTGGCGGACGAACCACCGAGGTATTTGGCAAAACTGGAGACATCTTCAAGTCGTGCGCCCACTTGCTGCGCATAGAGATCGACGCCCAAGCGTCCAAGGCAGATCAGATCCAACTGACGCCCGGTGGCAAAGCGAGTCTGGCCCATGGTGGCTCCTGTTATTTTTATCAGCCTGCAGCGCATGCATGGGATGCACGATCTGCCTGTGTGAATGCAGCCTAAAACGTCGCGGGGCATCAATCAATATTTATTCTATATTTATTTTTTGTGGAATATTTTTTCTATAGATTGGTGCAACTGCTGGCGCGGTGTAAGGACAGGTAGGATATAGTCGCTGTTGCCTGCCAGAAGCAGCTCCATCAGCAGGGCGCGGTCTCGACCCGGTGCTCTGAACGAACAAGCAGAAAGGATGTGACTATGACCAGCGCCGACCAGCCCACTCTGTCCGAGACGAGCGTCGACGTTCCGCCGACCAGCGCCGAAGCCCTGCTGCGCATGATTACCGATGAGTACGACGGTCTGCCTCGCCAGCTAAAGCGCATTGCCAGCTACATGAGCCAGCAGAGCGACCGCATCATGGTCGACCGCATAAGCGATATCGCGCGTGAATGTGAGGTTCATCCTTCAGCCATCGTGCGCTTTTCCCAGCGTTTCGGGTTCAGTGGCTTCAGTGAAATGCAGGCGCTGTTTCGTGAGGCCTACACCCACAAGACCACGCCGGTGCAGAACTACCAGCAGCGTATTCGCAGCATGATTGCCAACAAGTCGCAAAAAGCCAGCGCGGGCGATCTGGCACGCGAATGCGTCGATGCAACGCTGTCCGGGCTCGAACGTCTGAGCGCAGAGCTGGATGACGTCGAGTTCGAAAAGGCCGTAGACCTGGTGGTCAATGCCGACAACATCTATGTGGTGGGAGTAAGGCGTTCATTTGCAGTGGCGGACTACCTGGTCTACAACCTGCAGCACACCAACAAGCGTATTCACCTGATTTCGGGCCTGGGCGGCAGCTACCGCGAGCAGATGCGCAGCGTGCGCGCCAATGATCTGGTGATTGCGATCAGTTTCACGCCCTACGGCAAGGAAACCCAGCATTGCCTGCGCATCGCCCAGCATCACCAGGCCAAGACCCTGATCATCACCGACAGCAACCTGTCGCCACTGGCCAAACGCGCCAATTCGGTGTTGCTGGTCAACGAAGGCAGCTCGTTTGCCTTCCGATCACTGAGCGCAACCCTGTGCCTGTGTCAGGCGCTGTTCATCGCAGTGGCGTATCGCCTGGAGCTGAAGGTGGACGAAATCCACGAGCAGGTCGGGTTTGACGATTGAGGGCTGGGATCCGCCTGAATACAGGCCCGGAAGGAAGTAACCACGGCAGCTAACCGCAATGCCCACACCTTCCGGGCAGAAGCCTGACTTCAACTTTGGGACTTGGCTTCTTCGCCCATGCGTTGCTGGTTCTTCTCGCCCATTTTCTTCGCACGTTTTTCCAGCACCAGATAAACCACCAGCGCCAGCAACAAAGGCAGCAGGAAGTAGATAGCGCGGTAGCCGATCAGTGCGGCCAGCATGCTGCCCTTGGAAAACTGGTGCGCCAGCAAGGTGATGAACACTGTCTCCAGCACCCCGAGCCCGGCCGGGATGTGAGTAATGACACCTGCAATGCTGCTGATCAACAGTACCCCAAGGACGGCGGGGTAAAACGCGCTGTCGGGTAACAGGGTGTAGATCACCGCCGCCATCAACGACCAGTTCAGGGCACCCAGGCTGGCTTGCATCAACGCCTGCTTCAACGAAGGCAGATTGAATTCCTGTTTACGGATCGTCCACGAGCGCCGCCTGGAAAACCGGCAAGCCAGCAAGTAGGCAAAGCACACTGCCAACAGCCCAAAGCCGATCAGTTGCAAGGTCGTGGAACCGACGGACCATTCTTTGGGCAATTCCAGAAAGCCCATTGAAAACACAAAACCGGCCAGCAGCATGTAACCCAGCCAGTTGGTAATCAGGCTAAGACTCAGAATTCGGGTAATGGTCGAAACTTCCAGCCCCAGTCGGGAATACAACCGATAACGCAAAGCAATCCCACCCACCCATGAGCTGAGGTTAAGATTGAACGCATAGCAGACGAACGTGACCGGGACGATCTGCTTGATCGACAATTTATGCCGCGTGTAGTAACGCGCCAGTATGTCAAACCCGCAATAGGTGGCGTAGCTGGCAAACGCGACGACAGAGGCGATGATCAGGGTGCTGGCCTTGTAGGATGCCAGCGCTTTCTTGACCTCTTGCCAGTCGAGGTTCCTGACCAGCATGAACAGCAATACCGGCACCGCAATGAAGAAAAACAGATTGAAGATCCGTTTTGCCCATTTCCATTTGGTCTTCTGCGCGCTCTGCGGCGCAGCGCTTGCGGCCTGGGTCATGACGTTTTCTCCTGATCCAGTTCATGAAGGTTCTGATGCTGTTCGATAGCCTTGGCCTCAGGCACTACATCGCCAGCGCGCAGCGGTTTGAGACGTACCCCGTGAACCGGAAACAGCCCGGCAATCGCCGGAAAACGGCGCAGGAAAAAGAAGCTCAGCACGATCATCGGCGCCCGCCACCACTGGCCACGAGCAGCCCCTTTCAGGCTCATCTGGGTGCTGTGCGCTGCGGCAAGCTCCATCAGATGATCCTGCAGACGCTGATTGAGCTCAGGGTCACGGATGACCAGATTGGCCTCCAGGTTCAACGCCAGGCTCAACGGGTCGAGGTTGCTGGAACCCACCGTCAGCCATTCCTCGTCGATCAACGCGACCTTGCCGTGCAGCGCACGCTGCTTGTACTCGTGAATGACCACCCCGTCGCGCAACAGATAGGTGTAGGTCAGACGCGAGCAGACCCGCACGAACGGCATGTCCGGCTGACCTTGCAGAATCAGCGTGACCTTCACGCCGCGTCGCGAGGCATTGCGCAGCTCACGCAAAAACCGATAGCTTGGGAAGAAATAGGCGTTGGCGAGGGTAATCCGCTGGGTCGCGCCACGAATCGCCTCGAGGTACTGTTCTTCGATGTCAGTGGTGTGCTCGCCATTGTCGCGTTCGGCAAGCAGCATACTGGCATTGCCTGCACGATCCAGCTTGAGCGGTATCGGCGTCAGCTTCGACCGGACCGCGTCACTGAGCATGCTCATGGCGCTCTTGTGGATGTCGCCGACAATCGGACCGCGCACCAGAACGGCGTAGTCCTGTTTGGCGGTAAGGCCGGTGTCGGTCATGTGATCGACGCTGTAGTTGATGCCGCCGATAAAACCCAGTTCGCCATCAATAACCACTACCTTGCGGTGCAGACGCCGGAACAGGTTGGTACGCATACCCATGAAACGCGGGCGCGGGTCGAACAGCTGAATCTGGATACCGGCATCGATCATGGTTCTGACAAACGTCGAACTCAGGTCCGAAGTACCGTAATCATCAACCGTGACCACCACTTTCGCACCATTGCCGGCAGCTTCGAGCAATGCCTGCTGCAACCCCTCGCCGATCCGGTCTTCAAAAATAATGAACGTCTCGATCAACACTTCTTTGCGAGCAGCGCGGATACACTCGAATACGCGGGCATAAAAGTCTTCGCCGTTAATCAGCAACTCCACGGAGTTGCCGTCGCGCCACTGCCCTGTCTTGTTGGTCATAAGGTCAACTCCACTGCCAGGGGTGCATGATCGGAAAGATGAGACCACGGCCGGCTGGACAGCACTTTCGGGCTGTGGGACGTCGCATTGCGGACGTAAATCCGGTCAAGCCGAAGTAACGGCCAGCGCGCCGGAAAGCTTTTCGCTGGCGCGCCGAAGCGCTCTACAAACACTTCATGCAACCCCGTGCCGTGCAGAAGTGCATCGGCGCGCTGGCGCCAGTCATTGAAGTCTCCGGCCACAATCACCGGTTCGCCCTCTGGGAGACGTGCCATCAGCTCGGCGAGCAGTTTCAATTGCTGGCGCCGATGGCTTTCAAACAGCCCTAGATGGACGCAGACAGCATGCACGTGGCCATGGTTCGGCACATCCAGAATACAGTGCAGCAAGCCTCGCTGCTCGGTGCCATCGATGGATATGTCGAGGTTTTCGTGCTGGATGATCGGGTATTTGGATAACAGCGCGTTACCGTGATCGCCGTCCGGATACACCGCATTGCGGCCGTAGGCAAAATCGCTCCACATGGCGTCGGCGAGAAACTCGTATTGCGAAATCGTTGGCCAGCCTTTGACACTGCGGGCATGGCTCTGTTGTTCACCATGTACTTCCTGAAGAAATACGATATCGGCCGATACACTGCGCACAGCTTCGCGCAACTCCGGAAGAATGAAGCGGCGATTGAAAATGCCAAAGCCCATGTGCATATTCATGGTCAGTACATTCAATGAAACACTTGCCGACACCGGCGTCGCCGGGCCGAAGGGCGTATTGGCACTGGTCAAGACTCGCTCCTGGGTGAATAGTCACGTTATATGAAGCCACCCATGAGCACAGGTTCCATCCCGTCACGCCCCTGCTGCTTAATTGCCATATTCAACATTCAATGCATCACGCAGCGGAGCTGCAATAAATCGGGCCATAATGCAACGCATGCCCCGACCTGCGGCCTAAGCTGTCTACCAAGCCTGTAAAAGCAACAAGGAATTCAACCGTGGATGCACCGACTTCTCAACGTTACAGCCCTAGAGCACGATGGCTGCACTGGATCATGGCGGTCCTGATTGTGCTTGCGTACACGCTGATTCTGAGCCGCACCCAGTTCGGCAAAGGCTCCGAGTACCGCCTGCTGGTCGTACAAAGCCATTTCTGGGTAGGCATTCTGATTCTGGTCATGGCGTTCTTTCGTGTCGCCGAGCGTCGACGCCATCGTCCGCCCGGCATTACACCACCGCTGGAAGGTGTGCTGCGCCTGGCAGCCTCCCTTTCACATTACGCACTGTATGCGTTTCTGTTCGCGCAACCGGTGCTTGGCCTGTTGACGGTCATGGTGGAAAAAGGCGCGCTGCCTGTTCCGCTGACCGACCTGCAGATTCCCTGGCCGCTGCCGACCTCTGACCGCACCGCCGAGACGTTCGAAGACCTGCACAAGTTGCTGGGCTCGATCTTCTACTATGTCATCGGGCTGCATGTGATTGCCGCGGTCTGGCATCACTTGGTGCGCAAGGACAACACCCTCAAACGCATGCTGTGAATCAGGACGCGGAAAGAACCCGGGCAAGTGTTGCTTTCACCTTGCCCATGCCGTCCCGCAGAGCCTGTTCGATCTCAGCCATGGTAATGACCGTGGTCGACTTTCCTGCCGCCGGGTTCACCACCAGCGCCAGGCAGGCATATTTAAGCTCCAGTTCACGTGCCAGCGCAGCCTCCGGCATGCCGGTCATGCCGACGATATCGCAGCCATCGCGCTCAAGGCGGATGATCTCTGCAACGGTTTCCAGGCGTGGTCCCTGAGTGCAGGCGTAGACACCCCGGTCCGAGAATGCGCAACCTTCTGCCGCCAGCGCTGCAATCAGTCGCGCGCGCAGTGCTTCGCTGTAGGGGTAGCTGAAATCGATGTGGGTAACCGTTTCCAGGTCATCGGCAAAGAACGTGTGCTGGCGACCGCTGGTGTAGTCGACCAGATCATGTGGCACACAAAAATGCCCGGTGCCCATTTCCGGGTGGATACCGCCCACCGCATTGACCGCCAGAATCGCTTCGGCGCCCGCCTGCTTCAAGGCCCAGATGTTGGCCCGGTAGTTGACCTGATGCGGCGGCAGACGGTGCGGATGGCCATGACGCGCCAAAAACATGACCTCACGGCCAGCATAGTCGCCGATCTGGATCTCACCGGAAGGCGCGCCGTATGGCGTGTTGGTCGGCAATGACTGCCGAATGTTCAGACCTTCCAGTTGGGTCAGGCCGGTACCGCCAATAATCGCGTAAACAGTCATCGCAAATCCTTAATCGATCAGTTGAGCAGCGCGCAGCGCCTGAAGCGCCGCCAGCCAGCGCGGGTGTTGTCGATAATCGGTGCCGGCGGTTGCCTGCCCACGCATGCGGGCAATGCGCGGCGACGGTTTGACCTTCATGCGTTGCGCCGCGCCAAGCGCGAGTTCTGCGGCCGCACGATCATTGCAGACCAGGCCCATGTCGCAGCCGGCCGTTAGCGCTGCCTCAATACGGCTGGCAGCATCGCCAACGACGTGAGCACCGGCCATCGACAGATCGTCGCTGAAGATAACACCGTCGAATTTCAGTTCGTCGCGCAGGATGTCCTGCAGCCAGCGCCTTGAAAAACCGGCGGGCTGCGAATCGACCTTCGGGTAGATGACGTGGGCTGGCATCACCGCCGCCAGTTGCTGGCTCAAGCGCGCAAACGGCAGCAGATCATTGGCGCGAATCTGCTCCAGACTGCGCTCGTCAGTCGGAATGGCCACATGAGAATCAGCTTCGGCCCAGCCATGACCGGGAAAGTGCTTGCCGGTCGCCGCCATGCCTGCCGAGTTCATGCCACGAATGAAGGCACCTGCCAGCAACGCCGCACGCTCGGGATCGCCTTCGAAGGAACGCGTGCCCACGACAGCACTGCGCTGGTAATCCAGGTCCAGCACCGGCGCAAAGCTCAGGTCGAGCCCGACCGCCAGCACTTCGGTCGCCATTACCCAGCCACAGTGCTCAGCCAGCGTGACAGCATCGGGCTTTTCGGCAATGGCACGCATCGGCGGCAGACGCACAAAGCCTTGACGCAGCCGCTGGACCCGACCGCCCTCTTGATCCACTGCCAGCAGAAGGTCGGGGCGAACGGCGCGTATGGCTGCGCTCAGCTCCCGAACCTGACGTGGATGCTCAATATTGCGAGCAAAAATGATCAAGCCGCCCACTTCGGGCTGGCGCAGAAACTGACGGTCTTCGCTGGTCAGCCATGTGCCGGCGACATCAACCATCAGGGAGCCTTGCAGGCCAGAACTCATAGAAAAACCCTTACACACCAGTGCCTGTTTTCAATCCGCGCATGGTGCTTGATCCTGAAGCCTGACGCAATGCAGCCGGGCAGTAGCGGTTCAGGCCTTGGCAGGCGCAGGAGCGTTGGCGCTGCTCTTGGTACGCGGCTTGAGCTGGGCGGCAATCATAGCCGGGTCGCTGACGCCGGTGTCGGCGCGCATCCCTGCTGCCAGAAACGGCACCATCAGGCGCATGACCTGCTCTATGGAGGTGTTGACGCCAAAATCAGTCTCGGCGATAGCGCGCAGGGCCTTGATGCCGGACATGCTGAACGCAGCAGCCCCAAGCATGAAATGCACCCGCCAGAACAGCTCGATAGGAGGGATCCGCGGAGCCGCTTCATTGACCAGTGTCATGTAGCGACGGAATACCTTGCCATACATGTCTTCCAGGTAGCGGCGCAAGTGGCCCTGGCTCTGGCTGAAGGCAAGCCCCAGCAAACGCATGAAAATCGACAGGTCATTACCACTGCGCGGCTGCACGACGAGTGCCTGCTCGACGAGGATTTCGAGCAGCTCTTCCAGGCTGGGGTTGTGCCCGGGACTGGCCTGACGCCGCTCCAGCTCACGATCGAGGCTGATGCAGAATGGGCCGAGAAAACGCGAGAACACCGCTTGAATCAGGGCCTTCTTCGACCCGAAGTGATAATTCACCGCTGCCAGATTGACCGAAGCCTTGCTGGTGATGAGACGCAAGGATGTTTCAGCGAAACCTTTCTCTGCAAATAGCTGCTCTGCAGCATCAAGGATGCGTTCAACGGTTTCCGACTGGGCCATGGCTCTCTGCCTAACAAACGAACGTTTGAAACATACGTATCAGGCGGTCTGCTTGTCAAGCAGACCCGTCCACTTTATGGCCGAACAGTCACAAAAACCAATATCAAGGGTATACCCGGCAGCTGGAAGCAGGCTGCCTGAGGATCAGTTACGCACCTGCCGGTATCACCGCTCGGCGGTGAAAGTGAAATGGGTGATTGCCAATGCGCTTTCACTGTATATAATCCCAGTCACTGTATAAAAAGCCAGAGCGCCCATCATGATAAAACTGACGCCACGCCAGGCCGAAATCCTGGGCTTCATCAAACGCTGTCTGGAAGACAACGGCTTCCCGCCGACACGTGCGGAGATCGCCCAGGAACTGGGCTTCAAGTCTCCCAACGCTGCAGAAGAGCATTTGAAGGCATTGGCCCGCAAGGGCGCCATCGAGATGACACCTGGCGCCTCACGCGGCATCCGCATTCCCGGCTTCGAAGCACGTCCCGACGACAGCAGCCTGCCGGTGATCGGCCGCGTCGCAGCTGGCGCACCGATCCTGGCTCAGCAACATATCGAAGAGTCCTGCAACATCAACCCGTCCTTCTTTCACCCCAGCGCCAACTACCTGTTGCGCGTACACGGCATGAGCATGAAGGACGTCGGCATTCTGGACGGCGACCTGCTGGCGGTACACACCACCCGCGAGGCCCGCAATGGCCAGATCGTGGTTGCACGAATCGGCGACGAAGTGACTGTCAAGCGCTTCAAACGTGAAGGCAGCAAGGTCTGGCTGCTGGCCGAAAACCCTGATTTCGCCCCTATCGAGGTCGATCTCAAGGATCAGGAACTGGTGA
This sequence comes from Pseudomonas tremae, assembly GCF_001401155.1. GTDB lineage: Bacteria > Pseudomonadota > Gammaproteobacteria > Pseudomonadales > Pseudomonadaceae > Aquipseudomonas > Aquipseudomonas tremae. The sequence continues at coordinate 79,808 of NZ_LJRO01000031.1, read as the reverse complement.
TCGAAGGTTTAAGCGTCGGCGTCATTCGCCGTTAAGGAGACGTTATGCAGTTCCATCAAGCACCGCATTCGCAATTGCCACTGTTCGAGGCGTTTCTGGCTCAGCCCATCGCCCCAATGCTCACAGATTCAATCGAAACACCCTGGAGCCACGAGCCGGAAGTTTTCAGTGAGCTGTCCTTGCGCGGCGCGGCCGGGAACTGCCTCAACCTGCTGGCCCCTGTCCTTCGAGACTTGAGCGAAGAAACAGACGCTCGCTGGCTGACATTGATCGCTCCCCCTTCAAGCCTTACGCAGACATGGTTGCGCGATGCAGGACTTAATCGGGAGCGAATCCTGCTGTTACAGCCCCGTGGCACGCAAAGTGTGCTTGAGCTGACGCGTGAGGCACTTCGACTGGGACGTAGTCATACAGTGGTGAGCTGGATCAACCCGCTCGGCACATCGGCGCGCCAGCAACTGATCAGTGCGGCAAAAATCGGCGAGGCGCAAAGCCTGAACATCCGACTGGGCTGAAACGCCCGGTCAATGTTTTCGGGCCGGAATTCAGAGGTCAGTGCAAAACGTGAGGGCCGTCATCGGTCTCGATTTCGCCTTCGGCCAGACGCCCGGCCATCTGCACGCCCACACTCAGCATGGCTTTGGCGACTTCAACGTGCTGGCCTTGCATGAACGCTTTGGCATCCGCAGAGAAATCAAGCGTCACCAGTGAACCTTCGTCATCGGCACGACGCAGCTCGATACGTCCGTCAGGTAATTCGACAATTTCCAGAAAAGAAGTAGGCATTGGTACAGTTACTCCGCAATAGGCGGGCATTGTAACAGCCTGCCAGCCTGTACTTCATTGGTTTTCAGCACTCGCTCAACCCTTCACGAAAGCGAATGGCAAGCCCTTTGAGCTGCTGACGCCAGCTTTCCAGCTCTTCACGTGACAATTCAGACTCCGGCTCAGCGTCCAGGTTCACAGCCTGTATGATCGGCTGCCTGACATCGCCCTTAAGCTTCTTCGGCGCGCGCAGGGGCTCGAACAGTGCGTTATATGCAGCCAGCAGCTGCGCCAGCCAGGTCTGACGATGCTGAGCCAGTTCGACCAGCTCGGCCATTTCGGGAATCGCGATGGCGTCCAGCACTTCCTGAGTCAGCAACTCCTCCGCCCGACGCGCATTGGCTTGCGGCAGACGATAGAACCCTGCGATCTCATGACACAAACCCAGCAGTGCGCCATACAGATGAAACAGCGCCGACTCGCGCTCCGCCTGCAACAGTGCCGGGGAGTTTACTGCCTGCCCCTTCTCTGCCCTGCCCAGCGCCTCAAGCGCGAGGCCAGCGAAATAGATTTTCTGGTTGGTACGGGTATAGAGCTCATGAGCCATGATGAAACTCTCCATCACAATGGAACAAGACGCGCACAGCCTGTGCCATCAGGAGAAACTGATGGCACAGGCCCGGACCTGCTGAAAACGACGCTCGGCTCGTGGAGCCGGACGCCTGCGATCAACGCTTGTCTTCAACCTTCCATGCGCTGCCGTCGTAGAACGCGCGCCAGCCGGTAGGCTTGCCTTCCACTTCAGTCTGGACATATTGCTCTTTGGTCTTGCGACTGTAGCGGATCACCGTAGGACGGCCATCAGGATCCTTTTTCGGCGCTTCACAAAGGAAGTGATACTTGGGATCGATCTCGTCCTTGTGCGGCGCAATCTCGACGACCAACGGTGCGCGGGTTTCGCGGTTTTTCGGAAACTGACTGGCAGCCAGAAACAGACCTGAAGCACCGTCGCGCAGAATATAGGTGTCGTCGACCTTGTCGCACTTTAGCTCCGGCATTTTCACCGGGTCCATTTTAGGTGGAGCCGCGTCGCCGCTTTTCAACAGTTTGCGGGTGTTCTTGCAATCAGGATTGGTACAGCCGAAGAACTTGCCGAAACGGCCGGTCTTGAGCTGCATCTCGCTGCCGCACTTGTCGCATTCAAGGCTCGGACCTTCATAGCCCTTGATGCGATAAGTACCCTCTTCGATCTCGTAACCCGTGCAATCCGGGTTGTTACCGCATATATGCAGTTTGTGTTTCTCGTCGAGCAGATAGGCATCCATCGCAGTGCTGCAGATCGGGCAGCGATGCTTGCCACGCAGTACACGTGACTCTGACTCGCCCTCGTCATCATCGGCAATCTCGTCACCCGGGGTCAGATTGACCGTCGCCTTGCAGCGCTCCTTGGGTGGCAGGCTGTAACCCGAGCAGCCGAGAAACACGCCGGTCGAGGCGGTACGGATCTGCATCGGTCGACCGCACACTTTGCACGGGATATCGGTCATCACCGGCTGATTGGCGCGCATACCGCTGTCCGGCGCTTCGGCTACTTCCAGTTTTTTGCGGAAATCCCCGTAGAACTCGTCCAGCACGTTTTTCCAGTCACGCTGCCCCTTGGCGACATCATCGAGATTCTCTTCCATCCCGGCGGTGAAACCGTAGTCCATCAGGTTGGAGAAACTTTCAGCCAGGCGTCCAGTAACGATATCGCCCATCTTTTCCGAATAGAAGCGGCGATTGTGCAGCGCCACGTAGCCACGGTCCTGAATGGTCGAGATGATTGCCGCATAGGTCGAAGGACGACCGATACCGCGTTTTTCCATCTCCTTGACCAGACTGGCTTCGGAGTAGCGCGCAGGCGGCTTGGTGAAATGCTGACTCGGGTCAAGCTTGTTCATTTTCAGGACTTCGCCCTGAACCATGTCTGGCAGCACGTCGTCATCGCCTGGCTTGGCCATTTGCGGCAATGCACGGGTATAGCCGTCGAATTTCAGGATACGGCCCTTGGCACGCAGTTCGAAATCGCTGGCAGCCACGGTGACGGTGGTCGACAAGTATTGCGCAGGCAGCATCTGGCAGGCCACGAACTGACGCCAGATCAACTCGTAAAGACGCTCTGCATCACGCTCCATGCCGGTCAGTTTTGACGGATGGGTGTTGACGTCGGAAGGTCGAATTGCTTCGTGCGCCTCTTGTGCGCCCTCCTTGCTGCTGTAGACATTCGGCGTTTCCGGCAGGTATTTCTTGCCGAATTCGGTTCCGATATAGTCGCGCGCCATGCTGACGGCATCGGCCGAGAGATTGGTCGAGTCGGTACGCATGTAGGTGATGTAGCCCGCCTCGTACAAGCGCTGCGCCATCATCATGGTCTTCTTCACGCCGAAGCCCAGACGGTTGCTGGCGGCCTGTTGCAGAGTCGAGGTAATGAACGGTGCCGACGGCTTGCTGCTGGTCGGTTTGTCTTCACGCTTGATGATGCTGTAGGTGGACGCCTTGAGCTTTTCAAGGGCGGCCATGGCCTGGGCTTCGTTCAGCGGCTTGAACGCTTCGCCTTTTTCCCGCGCTACTTCAAAGCGCACATTGGCGCCTTTTGCGGTGCCAAGGTCGGCGTGGATTTCCCAGTATTCTTCCGGGTTGAAGGCGCGAATTTCTCGCTCACGCTCTACCACCAGCTTCACTGCAACCGATTGCACGCGCCCGGCAGACAACCCTCGAGCGACTTTCTGCCACAACAGAGGCGAGACCATGTAGCCGACAACGCGGTCAAGAAAACGGCGCGCCTGCTGAGCATTGACTCGTGCGATGTCCAGCTCACCCGGCTTGGAAAACGCTTCCTGGATAGCCTTCTTGGTGATTTCGTTGAACACCACACGCTTGTAGCGACTGTCATCTCCGCCGATGGCTTCGCGCAGGTGCCAGGCAATGGCTTCCCCTTCGCGGTCCAAGTCCGTCGCGAGATAGATGATGTCGGCATCCTTGGCGAGCTTGCGCAGCTCTTCGATGACCTTCTCCTTGCCGGGAAGGATCTCGTATTTGGCTTTCCAGCCGTGTTCCGGGTCAACCCCCATGCGCGAGACCAGCTGGCGCTGCGCTTTTTCTTTCGGCGTCAGTACCGGGCCTTCGCCCGCAGCGGCCTTGCCACGCTTGGCGGCAGGATCTTTGGCAGCACTAGCCGAACCGCTGGTGGGCAGGTCTCGGATATGGCCGATACTCGACTTCACCACGTACTGGTTGCCCAAATACTTGTTGATGGTCTTGGCCTTAGCCGGGGATTCCACGATGACCAGCGATTTGCCCATGGATCAGAAAATTCCTGAATACTAGATGAAAGACAATGAGGAGCTTGTAAAGGCCACGCTATATATAGTGGCTACAAGGTGAGGTCAAGCACAGCCTGTTGTGCCCTTCCCTCTCACGTTCGGGAAAACAGGCTCGGTTCGGCCTCAACCAAAGCAAAGCGCGGGACCTGCTCCCCGTCAACCTCGACCGACTCGAGAAACATGCTCAAGGGCCGCACCCACATACCGAAATCACCATACAAAGCCTGATAGAACACGACTTCTTCTTCGGTTTCGGAATGCCTGGCAACACTGAAAACCCGGTACTCCGGGCCTTTGTAGTGGCGGTATAGCCCTGGTTGCAATTGCATGCTGCGGTCCTCTTGTAACACGTTCAAAACATTTGGTTAAAAACTGTTTTTTCAAAAAACAAAAGCCGGGGCACAAAGCCCCGGCTTGCATCACACTCGGGAATCAGACGCGTTCGAAAACGGTCGCGATGCCCTGACCCAGACCAATACACATGGTCGACACGCCGAACGTGCCGCCATTTTGCTTCATGACATTGAGCAAGGTGCCGGAGATGCGTGCGCCGGAACATCCAAAAGGATGGCCCAGAGCGATGGCGCCGCCGTGCAGGTTAACCTTCTCATTCATCTTGTCGAGGACTTTCAGATCCTTGAGCACCGGCAGGGCCTGTGCAGCGAAGGCTTCGTTGAGCTCGAAGAAGTCGATATCGGCAATGCCGAGACCGGCGCGCTTGAGCGCTTTTTGCGTTGCCGGAACAGGACCGTAGCCCATGATTGCAGGGTCTACACCGGCCACTGCCATCGAACGAATCACCGCCATCGGCTGGATGCCCAGGTCTTGGGCACGCTGGGCCGACATGACGATCATGCATGACGCACCGTCGGTGATCTGCGAAGAAGTGCCAGCAGTCACGGTGCCACCTTTCGGATTGAAGGCAGGCTTGAGGGCCGCCAGACTTTCCAGAGTGGTGTCCGGACGGATGGTTTCATCGTAGTCGAAGACCTTGAGGAAACCGTTCTCGTCATAGCCCTGCATCGGGATGATCTCGTCCTTGAATTTACCCTCCAGCGTTGCCTTGTGGGCAAGCTGATGAGAGCGCACACCGAATGCGTCCTGCTGCTCGCGAGTTATGCCGTGCATCTTGCCAAGCATCTCGGCAGTCAGCCCCATCATCCCCGAAGCCTTGGCAGCATAAAGCGACATGTGCGGATTCGGGTCGACGCCGTGCATCATGCTGACATGGCCCATGTGCTCCACACCGCCGATGACGAACACGTCGCCATTATTGGTCATGATCGCCTGCGCAGCGGTATGCAGCGCGCTCATGGACGAACCGCAAAGACGGCTTACGGTCTGGGCGGCAGAAGTATGCGGGATCTGAGTCAGCAGCGACGCCATGCGCGCAATGTTCCAGCCCTGCTCCAGGGTCTGGTTGACGCAACCCCAGATCACGTCCTCCACTTCAGCAGGATCGACCTTGCTGTTGCGTTCGAGCAGCTTGCTGATCAGGTGCGCCGACATGTCTTCAGCACGGGTATTGCGGTGCATGCCGCCCTTGGAGCGACCCATCGGGGTGCGACCGAAGTCGACAATCACGACGTCTCTTGGATTAAGGCTCATACGTTCATTCCTCGGAAGACGCTTGACCAAAGAAGCTCTGGCCATTAAGGGCCATCTCACGAAGCTTCGCGGTCGGTTGATACAGGGCACCCAGCTCGGCATATCGGTCGGCCAGGGCAACGAATTCGGCCACACCGATAGAGTCGATGTAGCGCAGCGCACCCCCGCGGAACGGAGGGAAACCAATACCGTAGATCAGACCCATATCGGCTTCGGCGGCGGTTTCGACGATGCCGTCTTCCAGGCAACGGACCGTTTCCAGGCAAAGCGGGATCATCATCCAGTTGATGATGTCTTCGTCGCTCACTTCACGCTGCTCGTAGACAATCGGCTTGAGCACATCAAGCACGGCCGGGTCGTTGACCTTCTTCGGCTTGCCCTTCTTGTCCGCCTCGTAGGCATAGAAGCCCTTGCCGTTCTTCTGGCCCAGACGATTGGCCTCGTAAAGCGCGTCGATGGCAGAGCGACGGTCATCCTTCATACGGTCCGGAAAGCCTTCGGCCATAACGTCTCGACCGTGGTGCCCGGTGTCGATACCGACCACGTCCATCAGATAGGCAGGCCCCATCGGCCAGCCGAACTTCTCCATGACCTTGTCGATGCGCACGAAATCCACACCCGCGCTGACCAGCCTGGCGAAACCACCGAAATAAGGGAACAACACACGATTAACCAGAAAGCCCGGGCAGTCGTTGACCACGATCGGGTTCTTGCCCATTTTCCGGGCATAAGCAACAGTGGTAGCAACTGCCTCCTCGCTGGACTTCTCGCCACGAATGACTTCCACCAGGGGCATCATGTGCACCGGGTTGAAGAAGTGCATGCCGACGAAGTTTTCCGGACGCTTGAGCGCCTGGGCCAGCAGGCTGATCGAAATGGTAGAAGTGTTGGACGCCAGAATGGTGTTCTCGCCCACATTGGCTTCAACTTCAGCCAGCACGGCCTGTTTGACCTTGGGGTTTTCGACTACCGCTTCGACCACCAGATCGACATTGCCGAAATCGCCATACGACAGTGTAGGACGGATCGCATTCAGCGCTTCGGCCATCTTCGCTGCCGTGAGACGGCCTTTTTCAAGGCGACCGCCCAGCAGCTTGGACGCTTCGTTCAAGCCCAGTTGAATGGCCTCTTCACGGATGTCCTTCATCAGGATCGGCGTACCTTTGACCGCTGACTGATAGGCAATGCCACCGCCCATGATGCCAGCGCCCAGTACTGCAGCCTGTTTCACGTCACGGGCAACCTTATCGTAGCCCTTGGCTTTCTTTTTCAGCTCCTGATCGTTCAGGAAAAGACCGATCAGGCTGTGAGCTGCCGAGGTCTTGGCCATCTTGACGAAGCCGGCAGCTTCGACTTCCAGCGCTTTGTCGCGACCGAAATTGGCGGCTTTCTGAATGGTCTTGATGGCTTCTACAGGGGCCGGGTAATTAGGACCGGCCTGACCCGCGACGAAGCCTTTGGCCGTTTCGAAAGCCATCATCTGCTCGATGGCATTCAATTTGAGCTTTTCCAGTTTGGGCTGGCGTTTGGCCTTGTAATCGAACTCGCCGGAAATGGCGCGCTGGATGAGGTCAAGTGCGGCCGCCTGAAGCTTCTCCGGTGCCACGACAGCATCGACAGCACCGACTTTCAGAGCGTCTTCTGCTGCGTTTTCCTTGCCCGATGCAATCCACTCGATCGCGTTATCGGCGCCGACGATGCGCGGCAGGCGAACGGTGCCACCGAAGCCCGGATACAAACCCAGTTTGACTTCTGGCAGGCCAATGCGGGCGCTGCTGGACATGACACGGAAATCGGCGGCCAGACACATTTCCAGACCACCGCCCAGCGCGATGCCATTGATGGCTACGACGGTAGGTACGCCCAAGTCTTCGAAATCGCTGAAGATTCTGTTGGCTTCCAGATTGCCGGCAACCAGTTCGGCTTCCGGCAACTTGAAGTTCTCGACGAACTCGGTGATGTCGGCACCGACAATGAACGAATCCTTGCCGCTGGTGACAATCACGCCCTTGACCGATGCATCTGCCTTGATGGCATCGACCGCCTGGCGCAATTCATTGAGGGTGAGGCGGTTGAACTTGTTGACGGACTCACCCTTGAGGTCGAAATTCAATTCGACGATGCCACTTTCAAGAGCCTTAACCGTGATGGCTTTACCTTCGTAAATCATCAACTGATCTCCACAATATGGAAGCTGAACGATACCCGTCGGGCGTCAATGCCCGACGAGGCTACGACGTCGCCGTCGATGAACACGCCAAATCACTCGTATAACCGCTGCGACGTGGTAGTCAGGATTCTGTAAGAGCCGTCTGACGACCAAACGCTCATTTCATACGCCCGTTTGATTTGGGTACGCACACCATCGGGCAAAACCGTGTGATTGTCAATTCGACAAAACACTCAAAAAATGACCGATACGGGGGAATATACAAGCGCTTGATTACGTCCATGACAACCTGCAATTCGTCGTCATTCGCCGGAGTGATAGTGTCACACCCAGCGCGTTTCTCGAGATAAGCGAGATTGAATCGCACCATCACAGGGCATATGCAAAAAATAGTTGCAGGAATCGCGACAAAAAGAAGCAAAAGGTCTAGAGTCGCAGCACTGCGCCATAAGAGGCTCGCAATGCAGCTGATTTGCGGGTGCGCAACAGCGATGCCCGACATGGCAATAAGAGCATGTCGGCGCGCGACGAATTATCGGCCTGCCTGGCCAACCCCGGCCCGATGTTGTTATCGGGCTTTTTATTGCCTGCGATTCGGTCAGGCCAGTGCCTTGAGAACCGCATCGATACGCAGCAAGACCTCCGACTCGCCCCGCTCGGCCCAGTAAGCCGCAATCATTTGCCCGTCCGCCTCGACCTTGAACACATCAACAGGCAGCGTCGTCAGATGCGGCAATAGACGCTCGTCCTCGCAGGCTTCGCGCCAGCGATTGCGCCAGACGCCCGGCTCGCTCTGCCAGTACACCCACGCATCTGCGCGAGTTCCCAGGCGCGGTCGATGGTACTGGGCGCAGGGGCTTGGCGGCTCTTTAGACAACCAGTGCGGCCACTCTTGAGGCGTCAACTGCATGCCCATGCCAAGACGTCGCGCCTCCATGCGCAGCGCCATTCTGCCGCTCTGATGGCGTGATGGACGCAGCCACACCAAAGGGCTCAACATCACACCGATGATTGACAAGACGATCCAGACCGTCATATTTCTTTCCCTCGCCCGATTCCCGGCTCTTTATAACAATTCAAAAACAATGACTTGCACAAGGGTCTGCCCAGATGCCCATGAAAGAGCCATACTCCCACCATCGCAATTCTCCCGGAGGACACCCTCATGCCTTACCAACACATTGTGGTTGCCATTGACCTTACTGATGAGTGTGACCCGGTTATCCGTCGCGCCAGCATGCTGGCTGATGCCAGCGGCGCAAAGTTCTCGGTGGTGCACATCGTCGAACCGATAGCGATGGCATTCGGCGGCGACGTCCCTATGGACCTGTCGCAGCTGCAGCAGCAACAGATCGATCAGGCCAAGGAAAAACTGGGAAAGCTCAAGCTCAAGTACCCACAGATAAAAGACGATCAAAGCCATCTGGTGTTTGGTCAGCCACGTCAGGAAATCCACCGCTTGGCCAAGAGCCAGGGCTGTGACCTGATCGTCGTCGGCAGCCACGGTCGTCACGGTCTGGCCCTGCTGCTTGGCTCCACCGCCAACGACGTGCTGCACGGTGCCCCGTGCGACGTACTGGCAGTCAGCCTCAAGAAGGCTGAATGATCTGAGATCGCCATAACGAAAAGCCCGGTTACCCGGGCTTTCTGTCTTGCATAAGCGAATCAGACGATCACTCGTCCAGTTCTGCCCAACGCTCCAGCAACTTGTCCAGCTCGGCCTGCAGGTTTTCCAGCTGGGCAAGTACCGCTGCGGTCTGCTCGGAAGAACGCTGATAGAAGCCCGGCTCGGCCATTTCGGCATTGAGCACAGCAATCTTGCCCTCTACCTCATCAATCTGCGCAGGCAATGCCTCAAGCTCACGCTGAAGCTTGTAGCTGAGCTTCTTCTTCGCGACCGGCATCTCCTGAGCCGCCACCGGTGCTGCCTGCACCACAGCGCTCGCCAGCTCGGCCTTGCCGGACTTGGTGTCGGCAACCCCCAGCAGACGCGGTGAACCGCCCTGACGCAGCCAGTCCTGATAACCGCCCACGTACTCGCGAACCTTGCCTTCGCCTTCGAACACCAGCGTGCTGGTGACGACGTTGTCGAGGAATGCCCGGTCGTGACTGACCATCAGAACCGTACCCTTGAAGGTCAGCAGCACTTCTTCCAGCAGCTCGAGGGTTTCTACATCGAGGTCGTTGGTCGGTTCGTCGAGTACCAGCAGGTTGGCCGGCTTGCTGAACAACTTGGCCAGCAGCAGACGGGCACGCTCGCCACCAGACAGCGCCTTGACCGGCGTGCGGGCACGCTGCGGGCTGAACAGGAAATCGCCGAGGTAGCTCAGCACGTGACGGCTCTGGCCATCGATATCGATGAAGTCGCGACCTTCGGCGACGTTATCGATGACGGTCTTTTCCAGATCGAGCTGGTGACGCAACTGGTCGAAATAGGCGACGTCCAGACGCGTACCCACTTCAACCTTGCCGGCAGTTGGCTGCAGGTTGTCGAGCATCAGCTTGAGCAGCGTGGTCTTGCCGGTGCCGTTGGCGCCGAGCAGACCGATACGGTCCTCGCGCTGCAAGACCATCGAAAAGTCCTTGATCAGGGTCGGCCCGCCCGGGTGAGCGAAGCTGACGTTTTCCAGAATCATGACCTGCTTGCCGGATTTTTCGGCAGTGTCGAGCTGGATATTGGCCTTGCCGGTACGCTCACGACGCTCGCTGCGCTCTACACGCAACTCCTTAAGCGCACGCACACGGCCTTCGTTACGGGTACGACGGGCCTTGATCCCCTGACGAATCCAGACTTCTTCCTGAGCCAGACGTTTGTCGAAGAGCGCATTGGCAGTCTCTTCGGCAGCCAGTGCGGCTTCCTTGTGAACGAGGAAGCTGGCGTAGTCACCGTTCCAGTCGATCAGGCCGCCGCGGTCCAGCTCAAGAATGCGTGTCGCGAGGTTTTGCAGGAATGCCCGGTCGTGCGTGATGAACAGCACGGCACCCTGGAATTCCTTGAGGGCTTCTTCAAGCCAGGCAATGGCACCGATATCCAGGTGGTTGGTCGGTTCGTCGAGCAGCAGCAGGTCTGGCTCGGAAACCAGTGCCTGAGCCAGCAGAACACGACGACGCCAGCCACCCGACAGCTCGGCCAGTGTCTTGTCGGCAGGTAACTGCAGACGGCTCAGCGTGCTGTCGACCAGTTGCTGCAGGCGCCAGCCATCGCGGGCTTCGAGGTCTTGCTGAACGTGCATAAGCTTGTTCAGGTCTTCCTCGGTGACGCAGTTCTGCGCCAGATGGTGGTATTCGGCGAGCAACGCACCGACGCCATCGAGACCTTCGGCCACGACGTCGAACACTGTCCGTCCGTCGGCCACTGGCAATTCCTGGGGCAATTCGCCGATCTTTAGGCCGGGTGCGCGCCAGACAGCGCCGTCGTCAGGCTTTTGAACGCCTTTTACCAGCTTCAACATGCTGGATTTGCCTGTGCCGTTGCGGCCGATGATGCACACCCGCTCGCCACGGGCGATCTGCCAGGACACCCTGTCCAGTAACGGCATGGCGCCGAAGGCAAGGGACACATCGCTGAATTTGAGCAGGGTCATGAGCTTCTCCAAAAACCGGGCGCGCATTCTACCTGAGATAGCATGCGGATGTCGGCATTCGCGGTACGCGTGTCGATATCGGTGACACCTTTATAAACGGCAATTATGTCTACATGAGTCAAGCTTGTCGGCAATGCTTTCACCAAGAGCTGGCAAAAGGCTAAGCTAGCCATACTTTTCACCGACTCATCTGTTCGGAAGTCTCATGCGCAGTCGTTTGTTCAGCTTTTTATCGTGCCTGCTCCTCTCCGCCACCGCCGTCCAGACTGCTCATGCGGCAGACCTCAACCAGCAACGCAAGTATTATGACGAAGCAAAGCGCGCACTGGCCAAGGGCGATTCGGGCCCCTACCAGATGTACAGCACGGCATTGGCCGACTATCCGCTGGAGCCGTATCTTGAATACGATGAGCTGACGGCACGCCTGAAAACGGCAAGCAATGCCGAGATCGAGAAGTTTCTCGCCGAACATGGCGACCTGCCCCAGGCCAACTGGATGAAGCTGCGCTGGTTGCGCTGGCTGGCCGAGCGTGGCGACTGGCAGCCCTTCGTCAAGTACTACGACCCTAAAATGAAGTTCGTCGAACTTGACTGCCTGTATGGGCAATACCAGTTGAACAATAATAAACGCGCCGAAGGCTATGCCAGTGCCGAAAAGCTCTGGATGACCGGCAAGACACTGCCGGCGGCGTGTGACGGGTTTTTCGCCCAGTGGGCGGCAGCGGGCCAGTTGACCGAACAAAAGCGCTGGCAGCGGGCCAAACTGGCCGCCCAGGCGCGTAACTACAGCCTGGCGACCACGCTGGTCAACAGCCTCAATTCGCTGGCCCCACAGGGTCGCCTGTTACTGGCTGTCGCCCAGAAACCGGAGATGGTCAACAACCCGTCGCAGTTCGCGCCCGTGGACGAAGCGATGTCCGATGTGGTTGGTCTAGGTCTGCGTCGCCTGGCAAAGGAGGACCCGCAAAAAGTTCTGTCGATGCTCGATGGCTACTCGGCGACCATGCACTTCTCTCGCGAAGAACAGGTCGAGATTGCCAAGGAAATCGGTCTGACCCTGGCACGTCGTTACGACGACCGTGCGCTGGAGGTCATGACCCGATACGACCCTGAACTGCGCGACGATACGGTCACCGAATGGCGTATGCGCCTGCTCCTGCGCCTGGGCCGCTGGGAAGATGCGTACGAGCTGGCGCGGCGACTGCCCAAGGACCTCGCAGCCACCAATCGCTGGCGCTACTGGGAAGCCCGCTCCCTCGAACTGGCCCAGCCCAATAGCCCGTTGATTGCAGCGCTGTACAAGGATGTGGCCAAGGAACGCGACTTCTACGGTTTTCTGGCGGCCGATCGCACCCAGAGCCCGTACCAGCTCAACAACAAACCGCTGGTGCTCAGCCAGGCGCTGATAAACAAGGTGCGCAACACGCCTGGCGTGCGGCGCGCACTGGAATTTCACGACCGCGGCGAGATCGTCAACGGGCGACGCGAGTGGTATCACGTCAGCCGCCTGTTCAACCGCGACGAAATGGTCGCACAGGCCAAACTGGCCTACGACATGCAATGGTATTTCCCGGCGATCCGCACCATCAGTCAGGCACAGTACTGGGATGATCTGGACATCCGCTTCCCGATGGCGCATCGCGACACACTGGTGCGTGAAGCGCGAGTAAGGGGTCTGCATTCCAGCTGGGTGTTCGCCATCACTCGCCAGGAAAGCGCGTTCATGGACGATGCACGTTCAGGTGTCGGCGCTGCAGGGCTGATGCAGTTGATGCCTGCGACCGCGAAGGAAACCGCGCGCAAGTACAGCATCCCGCTCGCCTCGCCTCAGCAGGTTCTGGACCCGGACACCAATATCCAGCTGGGGGCAGCCTACCTGAGCTCGGTACATGCTCAGTTCAATGGCAACCGCGTACTTGCCTCGGCCGCCTACAACGCAGGACCGGGCCGTGTGCGTCAGTGGCTCAAGGGTGCCAATCACCTGGCCTTCGACGTCTGGGTTGAAAGCATCCCGTTCGACGAAACCCGTCAATACGTGCAAAACGTGCTGTCGTACTCGGTGATCTACGGTCAGAAACTCAACTCGCCGCAACCCTTGGTCGACTGGCACGAGCGGTTTTTCGACGACCTCTGACAGGCCCACGGAACAAGCACTCGGACGAGTGCTTGTTCCCGGCAGTCGGCGCCTACTCCAGCACTTCCACCGTCATCCCCACTTCCAGCTCCCCCACCCCTTCGTTGACCATGTTCTGGCCGAACAATACATTGCCCTCTACTTGCCGATAGGTCTTGAGCGTCGCAAACGGTTCGCGGTCCGGACTGCGCTCGCCAGTGACCGGATCGACTGTCGTCAGGATGCAACGCGCACAAGGCTTGAGCAGGCGGAACTCGATGTCGCCGATACGAAGACGCTTCCAGCCGTCTTCAGCGAAAGCCTCGGCCCCTTCGACCACCAGGTTGGGCCTGAAGCGTCGCATGTCCATCGGCCTGCCAAGACGCGCCGACAGGTCGTCCAGCGAGCCCTGGCCGATCAGCAGCAAGGGGAAGCCGTCGGCAAAGTTCACGCGCCCGTCATCGCGGCCGTAGCCCCCCGGCATTCTGCGCGCGCGCTCCACGGGCATGTACACCATGCGTGTGGGCTTGCCGATCAGTTGGCTGACCCACTCGGCCGCCGCATCACCTGCATCCGGCACCTGCAGCGAATCATGCCAGACCGTCACACCACGCAGGTTTGTTTCGAGGTCCTGCGGAACAGCGACGTCGAGAGGATCGAGATCAGGCGCCGAGAGCGTTACGCCACCACTGGCATTCCACAGCACTGAAAGCTGCGACATCTGCGGCAGGGCTCGCTGAGTAAAAAATCGACCGTTACTTTCATCGACAAGCATCCAGCGCCGATCCCCCGCCAACCCCAATGTATCGAAAGAGGCTCGCTGCAAGGTTTCCGGCTTGCAGGACTTGAGGGGGTAACGGTAGAGCGAGCTGAGACGTAACATGAGGGCCGGTTCCTTGAGGGGCTCGATAAGCTTTGATGCTGACGTCAAAGCTTATACGAAGAGCAACCGGCAGACATCCGGGAGCAGCAGTCCGGCAGTTTTCAGATGATCATCAGGAGACGCTCGCGCACCACTTCGACCAGCTTGTCGGGCTGAAACTTGGAGAGGAAGTTGTCGCAGCCGACCTTCTTGACCATCGATTCGTTGAAGCTTCCGGACAGCGAGGTGTGCAGCACGATGTACAGGGCGCGCAGGCGCGGGTCGTTGCGAATCTCGGTGGTCAGACGATAGCCATCCATTTCCGGCATTTCTGCATCGGTAAACACCATCAACAGCTTCTCTTGAACGTTCTCGCCTGCATCTGCCCAGGCCTTGAGCATGTTCAACGCCTTCAAGCCATCACTGGCCACGTGCAGCTTGAGACCCAGTTGAGAGAGGGTATCGCGCAGCTGTGACAGAGCTACCTTCGAGTCATCGACCAGCAGTACTTCACGACCACGTGCGTGTTCCAGCACCGGATCTTCAAGCTTCTCGCGGGATACCTTGGCGTTGTAGGGCACGATCTCGGCGAGGACTTTCTCAACGTCGATGATTTCTACCAGTTGATCATCGACCTTGCTGATGGCCGTCAGGTAGTGCTGGCGACCGGCGCTGGCCGGTGGCGGCATGATCGCATCCCAGTTCATGTTAACGATGCGATCCACGCCACCGACCAGGAACGCCTGAACAGAGCGGTTGTACTCAGTCACAATAATTGTGCTGCCAGGCCCTGGCACCAGCGGACGCATGCCGATGGCCTGGGACAGGTCGATCACCGGAAGGGTCTGACCGCGCAGATTGACGACACCACAGACGAAGGAGTGACGTTGCGGCATGAGGGTCAGTTTGGGTAGTTGCAGCACTTCCTGGACCTTGAACACGTTAATCGCGAACAACTGCCGACCGGCAAGGCGAAACATGAGGATTTCCAGGCGATTCTCGCCCACCAGCTGTGTGCGTTGATCTACTGTGTCGAGAATGCCTGCCATTTTAGCTCCAGAAGCAATGGTCATGATGAGTCTATAGAAGCTGTATCGGCTGAAACGGGCCGGACCTTAATGGCGATGAAGGCCATTCGCAGAAATTGATATCAATATAACATCACCGCTTCCCCGCCCGGCAGCCTTCGCCGACAAATGTTGCAACACAATGCGCTAAAGGCCAGGCACTCTGTAGAGATACAACGGCCACGCTTGCTACGCCCATAAAATGTCAATCAGGGATAACCTGATATGATCACCATCTAATTGCCACTATCGTGAAGTAATTCTCACTTTATGACCGGAGCCTGATTCTTGTCCGCCTTACACCCTGAGTACACGACCGGAATTGGCGACATTCGGAAATGCCCTACATACTTTCATGTGAAATCGACATTAACTGTCAGCCATTCGCCGCGGGCGGAAGTTCGCTATCCATGATCTGTGGAGATAAAGGATGCTGAGCAACAACGATTGGCAGCAGAAACACGACGAGTTTCTGAGCACATCTCAGGCGCTTCTTTACAAATCGGAAGAATGCCTGTCGCACCTGGAGATGATCCCCGACGACGAGGATGCGACAGGCTGCCTGCTGACCACACTGCGCACGTTGGCTAGGGAAGCGGAAGCAGCGCCGGTGCCCTGTATCGCCGAGTTTTCAAGCAAGCTGTGCCAGCTGTTGAAATCCGGCAGCCAGACCAGCGAGCTGTCGCAGGAAACACTGCGCACGGTCAAGAACTGCCTTACGCTGATTTCATGGCAAGTCGAGCTACTCGATCCGCAGACCGGCGAGTTGACGATGGACAACAACGAACAACTCGAGCTTCTTGACCAATTGGCTGGCTTGTCCACGCCACAGGCGCCGGCAGGTACTACCCGCCGATAGCATTTGATGCGACTCACGGGCCGACCGTGTTGTTGCATTGCCCGCAAGCGCTATTGTCATACAGGACATTTCCGTCCATTGTCTTGATGTTTGACGAAGGAATGACCTCAGCGGGCCTATCTACGCAAGAGCCACCATGACCTGCAATCTGTTACTGGTCGACGATCACTCACTGATCAGAGCCGGCGTGCGAGCGCTGGTTGCGGATATTCCGGGCTACGCTGTCGTGGGCGAAGCATCTGACGGTGCGCAGCTGTCGAGCCTGGCGCAATGCCTCCAGCCCGACATCGTACTGCTCGACATCTGGATGAAGAACGTCGACGGCCTCGACGCACTCGAACAACTGTTGAGTGTGCAACCGCAGTGCAAAGTCCTGGTTCTTTCGATGCACACTGATACGGCGATGATCATGCGCGCACTAGAGCTGGGCGCTTGCGGCTATCTGCTCAAGGACACCACCGCCGCCGAACTCGAGCAGGCACTGGATGCGCTGCGCTCGGGCGAGCGCTACCTGAGCCCTGCCATCGCCCACACCGTCGTCAAGCGTGCCACGCGCGGCACTCGATCGAACAGGGCCATCGAAGCGAAAGAGCGGCATAACCTCACCGCGCGCCAACTTGAAATACTGCGACTGATCGTTCGCGGCAAATCGACACGCGAAATGGCCAGCGGCCTGGGCCTGAGCATAAAGACCGTCGAAACCCATCGGTCCCAGATCATGAAGCGTCTGCAGATCTTCGATGTCGCCGGGCTGGTACTGTTTTGTGTTCGGGAACGGATCATCAGTCTGGACGATTGAGACCCGCTACGTTGCTCAGCAAGGGTGAGTCCGCTGGTAGATGAACCTGCAGCGCTGCCGGTCGCGCCTCGAAGCGCAGGTCTTCACCGGACAACGGCTCGCCGTCCAGATTGATATCCAGCCCCTGGGCAGACTTGAGTTCGACCCAGGGCAGACGTGCGCGGATGAACATGTTGTCAAAGCCGAGACCACCCTCGAGCAGACTTCTGAGCGTACCCACCACTTCCTGAGGCGCTGGCAGTATGCTGATGTCCAGCAAGCCATCATCGGCCAACGCAGTCGGACACAGTTCGTGTCCGCCGCCCGCCTGGCGACCGTTGCCGATGCCCAGCGCGAGCAGATCGCCGCGCCAGTGAAAGTCCGGCCCGGTCAACTCGCCATGAGCAGCGTGCAGCTCGCTGAAGCGCGTCAGTCCGGTAAACAGATAGGCTGCGCCGCCCAGTACTTTCTTGAGGTCTTCGGAGGTGTTGGCCGTCACCTGACTGCCAAAACCGCCTGTCGCCATATTGAGGAACAGCTTGCCGCCCACTTCCCCCAGGTCAACGGCGCGGGGCTCGACATCCATCAGTTTCAGCGCTTTCGCCACTTCGAGTGGCACGCCGGCAGCACGGGCAAAGTCATTGGCAGTGCCAAGAGGCAGGATAGTCAGGCTGGCTTTGATATCTGCCAACGCCAAGGCTTCTGCGATGTCACGAAGCGTACCGTCGCCGCCACCAGCCACTATATGCCTGTGCCCCGCAGCCAGCGCTTCACCGACCAGACGCTCGGCATCGCCTGCCTCCCAGGTCACGCGTACATCCAGCTCCCAGCCCTGCTTGCGCTTGTCTGCGACCGCATCGCGCACCTCTTCATTGAGCGCCTGTTTGCCGTGAAGAATGAGCATTGCCCTGCGTTGTGTCATGACACCTCCCCTGCCGAACCGTCCGGATTAAAGCCTGTGAGCGACGCTCTTTTACGATTGTGCGTCGGGACGCATTTTGCCCGGCGCATGATTGTGACCCCGGACAAGGCGAAAAGGCCCGTCGGTTTCATATAATTTTCAATCTCCCTCAAAAAATCTGCCCCTTTGAATGGCTGATGTGCCCGACCTTGGAGGCTCCTGTCTCACACGTCGCAACTGAATTGGACCGATTTAGTTACAGCAGTATTTTTTTCATGAGCTTTACTGACAACAGAACCATCCATTTGAAGAGGTTTTCATCTACAAATCACTGAAAAGTCTTAAATAAAATTCGGCTCTGGACGACATAACTAAAGTGATATTCACAAAAGACAGACCGAATCCTTCATCGCAGCGACCGGTAACTGGCTAAGCTGGAGCAGTGATGGCAAAGAGATACTTATCTGCAAGCTGCGCGCAGCCATCAGAGCACGTTCAGAACCAGCAGGGTTCTGACGCCTACAGGGAGTAAGGAAGATCTATGAGGTTGCAGCCAGTCGACAGTCTTTCGCTCACCCGCACCAGTCTGGTCGAATATTTTCTGTTCGGCATTCGGTTAGCCCACGGCATTGCCTGCATTCTGCCGGGGCTGGCGATCATGTTGCTCATGAAGGACAGTGGCCTGCAGACGCCACAGACTTACCTGACCATGCTGCTGTTTTTCGGCAGTGTCGGCGTGCTGGTGTTTCAAGCCATGGGGGTCTACTCAGAGGCCCTGTTCAGCAACGATTTACGCATGCGGGCAATGGCGATCGCCTGGACCGCAGCATTCGGCCTGCTGCTGTTCATGCAACAGGCCATGGGGTTGTTCGGTTACCTCTCCAATGAAGAGCTGCTGATCTGGTACCTGACCAGCCTTGCGTTGTTCGGCGTCATTCGCCTGTTGCTGCTGACACTGTTCAAGCGCCAGATGCGCAAAGGCTTCTTCCTGCAACATGCGGTCATTCTGGGCGCGACTGAAAACGGGCAGCGTCTTGCCGAATACCTCCTTGAACATCAGGACATTCGCTCGGGCGTGATCGGTTTTATCGACGATCGTATCGGACGCCTGCCCAAGACCGTCGCCAACCTGCCGATGCTGGGCAACACCAGCGATCTGGAGCGTTTGATTCGCGAAGAGAAGGTAACCCAGGTGCTGGTCGCCCTGCCCTGGACGGCTGAAAACCGTATGGATTACATCATTCGCGAACTGCGCAGGCTGCCGGTCAATGTGTTGCTGGTGCCAGACATGATTGCTTTCCGACACACCCACAACCGCATTACCGAAGTGGCCCGGCTACCGATGTTCAACGCCTCGGACGTTCCGCTCAACGGCTGGTCGCCCTTCATCAAGCGTGCCGAGGACATTGTCCTGTCGTCTCTGGCCCTGCTGGCTCTGTCGCCGGTCATGCTGCTGGTCGCGATGGCCATAAAGCTCGACTCGCCAGGGCCGGTGTTTTTCCGCCAGAAGCGCTATGGCTATAACAATCGCCTGATCGAGGTGTTCAAGTTTCGCTCCATGCATCAGCACCAGGCTGACGCAACAGCCGAACAACAGACCACCCGAGGCGACGCCAGAGTCACCCGGGTCGGGCGCTTCATTCGCAAGACCAGCCTTGATGAACTGCCGCAATTGTTCAATGTGGCGGCAGGCAGCATGTCGATGGTGGGGCCGCGTCCACATGCGACCGCCACCAAGGCTGCCGGGATTCTTTTCGAACAGGCGGTGAAAGAGTACACATCGCGGCACCGCGTCAAACCCGGGATTACCGGCCTGGCGCAGATCAACGGCTATCGTGGCGAAACCGACACAGTAGAAAAAATCGAAAAAAGGGTCGAGTTCGACCTTGAGTACATAGAAAACTGGTCAGTCTGGTTCGACCTGTACATCCTCATGCGCACTGTGCCTGCAGTGCTATTCACTCGCGAGGCTTTCTGATGAGCACACTCATTCCCTGCATCATCGCCGGCGGCTCCGGCACCCGCCTGTGGCCTGTCTCGCGGGAAGCCATGCCCAAGCCGTTCATGCGCCTTCCCGATGGCGAAAGCCTGCTGCAGAAGACCTTTTTGCGCGCGGTCGGTCTGCCCGGTGTCGATCGTCTTCTGACCGTCACCAATCGTGAAGTGTATTTCCGCACGGTCGACGACTACCGGCAGCTGAACAAAGGCAAGGCACGTCTGGACTTCATCCTCGAGCCCTTTGGCCGCAATACCGCCGCAGCTGTTGCTGCGGCTGCACTGCACGTGAGCGAGCTGTACGGCGACGATGCGCAATTGCTGGTGTTGCCGGCTGATCATCTGATCACCGACGTTGCGGCGTTTGCCCGCGCCGTGGCGGCGGCTCAGGCACTTGCTGCCGACGGCTGGCTGGTGACGTTCGGTATTCTGCCCACCGCGCCCGAAACCGGTTTCGGTTACATCGAAAAAGGCCCGGCGCTGGGCAACGACGGCTGTCAGGTGGCACGTTTCGTCGAAAAACCCGACGCAGCCACTGCTCAGGCTTATGTCGATGGAGGCCTGCACTTCTGGAACGCCGGCATGTTCTGCATGCGCGCCGACGCCGTACTGCGTGAAATGCGCGCTCATGCCCCCGAGGTGCTGAACGCTGTCAGTGCATGCCTGGCGTCAAGCCAGCGCAAGGAAGGCGATCGCGAATTGCAGATCGAGCTGGACAGCGATTCGTTTGCCCTGGCACCCGACATCTCCATCGACTACGCCTTGATGGAGCGCTCCGACAAGGTGGCGGTGGTGCCCTGCCAACTGGGCTGGAGCGACATCGGCTCCTGGCAGGCCGTGCGCGAACTGTCGCCCGTCGATGCACAGGGCAACTATTGCAACGGCGAAACCGTGCTGCATGACGTCACCAACTGTTACATCGATTCGCGAAAACGGCTGGTAGGTGCGGTCGGCCTCGACAATCTGATCATTATCGACACCCCCGACGCGCTGTTGATCGCCGACGGTCGCCGCAGTCAGGACGTCAAGATCATCGCTCAGGAACTAAAGCGTCAAGGGCATGATGCCTACCGCCTGCACCGAACCGTAACCCGCCCGTGGGGCACCTACACGGTGCTTGAAGAAGGCAAGCGCTTCAAGATCAAACGCATCGTGGTGCGCCCCAGAGCTTCGCTGTCATTACAGATGCATCACCATCGCAGCGAACACTGGATCGTGGTCAGCGGCATGGCCACTGTGACCAACGGCGAGCGGGAATTCATGCTCGACACCAACGAGTCGACGTTCATCAAACCGGGCTTCACTCACCGGCTGGTTAATCCGGGAGTCATCGATTTGGTGATGATTGAAGTCCAGAGCGGCGAATACCTGGGCGAGGACGACATTGTGCGGTTTACCGACATCTATGGCCGGGTGCCGGAAAAACCCGCCAAAGGCTGAGCGACCGCAGGCAGTTTGCACCGATCAAGTAAATTTGAATCACGACGCTTACGTAATGCAGTACCCGCCATCATGAGTTTATTACCCGCAAGGGAGCCGTATTTGTGCATGACAGGAGTTCAGGAACAATGAGAAGCATGATGCTGATTGCCAGCCTTTTGCTGGTGAGTGCGTGCAACACCCCGTCGCGGGTCGGCTTGCCGGACGATCGTGCGCAAATCGAGGCGGGCCAGGCGGCCGGGCGCGCGTTGGCGGGTAAACCGCTGCCGCCGGAACGCATTCGTCCTGGCGACACGCTGCGCATTGTGCGCAACAGTGGCGAGGCGCCGTCGATTTCGGCGTTCACGGCCAACTCCATCTATGAGTTGACCTTGTTCCAGGTGCTCAATGACGGCACTTTTTCCTACCCCTACATCGGTACGGTAAAAGCGGCCGGCCTGACGCTACAGCAATTGAATGACCTGCTGGAAAGCAAGCTGCAGACTGTCTACCGCGAGACGGCACTGACCATCAATATTTCTCAGTCGCCGGGCAATACCGTGTTCGTGGGCGGCGCCGTGCGCAATTCGGTCACGCTGCCGATCAACGTGGCCACCAATCTCAATCAGGCCATCCTCGGCGCAGGCGGGGTCGCGCTGGACGCAGATGCCGGTCGGGTTGCACTGCTGCGTCAGGAAGAGAACGGGCTCTACAAGACCTACTTTTTCGACTACAGCAAGTTCCTCTGGGCAGATGCCGGAGGCCCAACCGCGCCGGTACTGCTGAAACGCGGCGACATAGTGTTTGTTCCCAAATCATCGGTCGGCAACAAGGTGGACGGCGTGTCCCTGTATTTCAACCAGCTGATTCCCTTCGCGAAGTCGATCGGGCTGGGCATGAACTACGAGTTGCGCAATAACAATTAATTGTCAGGGATACAGACATGATCAACATCCGCTCATTCCGCGACCTGCTGCGCCTGTTCTTTATCTTCAAGCGCGAAGTCAAGATTACCGTGCTGGCGACCTTCGTCATTATTCTGCTGGGCGCCTTTCTGCTGCCCAATCGCTATGAATCAACAGCTCTGCTGCTGGTCAAGCCCGGCCGCGACAGCAGCACTGTGCCTATCGAGCTTTCCGACCGTCAGGCCATCGTCATACCCAGCGGCCTGCGTGACCCGCTGCTCGACGAAGAGCGCATGCTCAGCGGCCGACCGATCATGCGCGCAGTGTCCGAGAAGTACCTGGCGGAGCTGTCAATGGCACCCCCTGAAACCGGCGTGCTGGCATCGATAAAGAACGGCGTCAAGGCAGTCGTCGGGGGCGTCGTCAACGGCGTGCGCAGCGTCCTCCAATTCATCGGTCTGGTGGAACACCGCTCGCAGGTCGAGCGGCTGGCCGAAGACCTGGAAAAGAACTTCAAGGTCCGTCATGAGCCTGGTTCCTCGGTAATGGAACTGACCTTTACCTGGAACGACCCCGCCACGGCACAAACAGTGCTCAAGACGTGGATCGATGAATATCAGTCGCAGCGCACCAAGACCCTTGGCCGGGTCAGCCTGTATGCGTTCTACGAAGCGGAAGTGAAGACCACCGGTGAGAACATCATCGAATACAAGAAGCAGATTCAGAACTACCTGAACCAGCTCAGCGCAGTCAGTATTTCCCAGCGACTGGCCGATACGTCTCAGGGGCTCAACGACCTGCGCACCGAACGCAACAATACAACGCGCTCCATCGCCTCGACCAAGGCAGGCCTGGACCTGCTGAAAAAGCAGCTGTCCGAGCAGCCCAAGACCGTCTCCGCCGGACGCGAGCTGGCGCTCAACCCCAATCGCCAGGACTTGCAGAACCGCATCAATGGCAAGGAAGTGGAGCGCCAGGAAATGCTCCGCTCGTTCAAGGACCAGGCGCCACCGATTCGGGCGATCAATGAGGAAATCGATAACCTCAAGAAACTGCTCAACGGGCAGGAGGCAACTGTTCAGCGCTCCGAAAGCATCACGCCCAACCCTATCTACAACCGCATGCAGAACGTCTACGCCGATCAGCAGACCAGCTACGCACGCCTGCAAACCCAGCTTGCGCAGCAGAATGCACAAATCGCTCAACTGGAAAACGATCGCCAGCAGGCGCTGAATCTGGAGCCAGAGCTTTCACGCCTGCAGAACGAGCTGGATGCCTCGGAAAAAAGCTACGCGCTGTACAAGGACAGTCTGGAAAAATCCCGCATCGACCGCGAGCTGGACAACAGCCAGATCAGCAACATCGCAACCATTGAAGAGGCAACGTTCAACCCCAGCCGGGTCTTTCCGAAAAGCCTGTTGATGCTGCTACTGGCGTTTCCGTTGAGCGTTGTGGTGGGCGCGCTGGCGTTGTACTTCTTCTACCTGCTGGATCAGCGCATCCATGACGGCGACAAGATCGAGAGCAGCTTTGGCGTGCCGGTCTGGACCAGCCTGCCAGATCTGGAGCGCGCGCAGGAACGCAGCGCTGCCTTTACCTCCAACCTGCACCGTGTTTACGGAATCCTGCCGCTGGATCAGGTCGACGGACAGGGCCTGACCCTCGGCTTTACTTCGGTCAAGTCGGGCGCGGGTGTGGCCTTCGTGATCGAGCGGCTGCGCACGTTGCTGGTCGAGCAGGGCCATCAAGTCCGCACTGAAGGGCGCAGCCCTGCCAGCCCGGGTGAAATCGTGCTGATCAACGCCTCGGCACTGTCCGCTAATCAGGACGCTTTCGTGCTGCTGCGCAAGGCTGATCTGATCGTACTGGTGGTGCGTGCCGAAGAAACCACCGTGCCGATGCTCGAGGACACACTGAACAATCTCAATACCGCCTTCAAGAAGGTCGACGGCATCATCGTCAACCGGCGCCGTTTCGAAGTGCCGGAACGCGTGCTGAAGTTCCTCAAGCGGTTCGGGAGTCGAGGCTGATGAGAATCGCGCTGCTGGCACCGCTGCCGCCCGAGCAGAACGGCATCGCTGACTATGCCGGGCATCTGCGCCAGGCGCTGGAAGCTCTGGGACTGCAGATCAGTACGCCGCTGCAAGGGGTAGGCAATGATCCTCGCGCCGCAGAACAGCGGGTGGCTGACACGGACTGGAGCAGCGTGGATCTGGTCCATGCCGAACTGGGGGGTGGAAGACTGGCGGAGTTCCAGGCCTTGCGCGCCCTGCGCCGGCGCTTCCCGAAGCTGCCGCTGACCGCGACCGTACATGACCCTGAACGACTGGTCTGGCGCCGCGAAAAGCTTCCCTGGCCACTGTCGATCGCCAGCGGTATGCGTTCACCTCTGCCGGAGATGGCCACAGTGCTGGCCGACCCGCTGTGCCTACATGAAGAGCGACAGCTGGCAAGGCACATGACCCGGCTGGTGACCCTGACACAGGCAGGCAGTCAAAGCCTGCGTCAGCGCATGGGCCTCAAGCCAGCGCAAATGGTTGTGATCCATCACGGCAACGTGGCGATTGCGTCGGCCCCATTGCCGCCGATGAAGCCTTTGCGCCTGCTGTACTTCGGTTTCATCTATCGCGGCAAGGGCATAGAGGACCTGCTGGACGCGCTGGCCAGTGTGTTCACTTCACAGCCCGCACTGCGTTCAACGGTACGCCTGACCCTGGCGGGCGGCAGCGAGCCGGAAATGGCATTCGGCCAGTCCGGCAGTTACCTGGAGCAACTGCGTACGCGTATTCGCCAGTTGGGCCTCGTCGACCTGATCGACTGGCAACTGGACTTGCCTGCCGAGCAGATCGCGCAGGTCATTCAGGCTCATCATGTGATGGTGCTGCCCTATCGCGAATCAAGCAAACTGAAGATTCTCGGCAAACTGCGCGGCACCAGCGGCGCGTTGTCATGGGCAGTGGCCTGCGGCAGAGGCGTCATCACCTCGGATGCACGTTCATTTGCCGAAGAAGTCTCGCACGGCAACGGCACGATCTATCCTCAGGGTGATGTCGAATGCCTGGCCAGTGCCCTGGCGCGTGTCTGCGCATCGCCCGAAATGATCCAGCAATGGGCAGTGAACGCCTCGCGCATGGGCGAGGCCCGGGTCTGGAGTCATACCGCCGAACATTTCCGGGACGTCTTCCGCCAAGCCTGCGAGGAGAAGTGACATGCAGCGTTTATCCAGATTCAAGGCCGTTACAACCGCGCTGATAGCTGCCACCCTGAGCTGCGCCGTTCAGGCGGCAACGGTCCTGAAAGCGCCCCGCGACGTGGTCTGGAAAGACTTTCTGGGTGTCAACGTACAGTTCCAGTACTTTGCGCCGGACACCTATAGGCAACAGATGGATCGTCTGGATGAGCTGGGCCTGAACTGGGTGCGGCTGACCATCCACTGGCCGATCATCGAACCGCAAAAGGATCAATACGCCCTGGCCGAACTGGACGCCGCCATGGCGGCGATCAAGGCGCGCAACTACAACACGCTGGCGTACCTGGTCGGTTCGGCTTCGTTCGCCAGCAGTGCCCCGGTCGATGCCCGAAGCCGCGATCAGTACCCGCCCAAAGATTTCAACGTCTTTGCCGCACGCATGACCGCTCTGGCCAGGCGCTACCCGCAGGTGAGCAACTGGCAGGTCTGGAACGAGCCCAATATTATCTGGCTCCCCAAGGAGGACCCGGCGGCTTATGGCCGTTTGCTGACGACCACAGCCGATGCCATTCGCGCAGCCTTGCCGGATAAAACTATCGTCACCGCAGGCATGGCCTACTACAGCCAGATGCACAGCACCTCCGGCTACATGCTGCAGGCCCTGCTCGACAACGGTCTGGGCCAGCAGAATATCGTGGCCGCCTACCACCCATACTCCGAATACCCGGAAGGCGACTCGGTGGCAGACCGCGACTTTCTGGTACGCGCCGATGCCATGAATAACTTGCTGCACAGCAACGGTGTCAAGCAGGTGTGGGCCACCGAATGGGGCTGGTCAAGCTACGACGGTCCGGTGGAGATGCAACAGCTGATTGGCACTTCAGGCCAGGCCGACTACACCCTGCGGCGCCTGGCGCTGATGAGCGCCCTGGACTTCCAGCGTATCTTCCTGTTCAACCTCAGCGACCTTGACGAGCGTGCTTCGGCCCGTGATCAGGGCTACGGGCTGCTGGACCTGCAAGCAGGCCCCAAACCGGTCTACACCGCACTGCAGAACTTCCTGAAGATCACCGGCCCGCGCCTCAAACCTGCGGACCCGCCTGCGGTGAGCGCCGTGCCCGGCGATCTGTACGCGGTGCCGTGGAGCAGGGACGATGGCTCCCGTCTGTTGATGTTCTGGAGCGCCACCGGCACATCGCTGAATTTTCCAGGCATCACCAACGCAGTGGTGCATGACCCGCTGACCGGCAGCCGTACCCCGCTGTCCGGCAGCCAGGGCATCACCCTGCTGCTGAAGCCGACTCTGCAAATCCTGGAATGGAAACCTTGAGCATGCGAATTCTATGGACGCTCCCCTACCTGCCATGGCCCACCACCAGCGGCGGCAAGACCCGGGAATATCACCTGCTGCGCAACCTGGCAGCCCGAGGCCATCGCATCACCCTGCTGGTTCAGTCCAAGACTGCGCTGGATGATGAATCCCGCTCGGCACTTGAACCCTGGCTGGAGCGCCTGATCGTGATTGATCGACGTCCACTGCTGAGCTTCCGCACAATGCTGGCTGTGGCGTTCTCGCCTGCTCCGATGCTGGCCAGTATCAACGGCTATGCCCCGACACTGGAAAAAGCCTTCGAGCAACTGCTCGAGGAAGACTGGGACATCATCCAGCTGCAGCATACGTATTTCTTTCAGCCTTTCGAACGCGCGCTAAAACGCTCGGGCAAGCCATTCGTACTGACCGAGCACAACGTCGAATCCGACTTGGGTGCCGCCAGCTACGACCGGCTGCCGCGCTGGGCCGGGGCTTTTGCTTTGTATGATCGCTGGCGCTACAGACGCTGGGAAAGCCGAGTGTTTCGTCAGACCGGCGAGTTGATTGCAGTGACCGAGGACGATGCCAAGGTGCTGTCGCGCCTGAGCGGCAGGGCCACGTCCTATGTCGTCAACAGTGTCGATTGCGGCTACTACGCCAGTGTGCGTGCCGACCGCGGCAGCCATCGCCTGCTCTTCATCGGCAATTATGAGTACGGCCCCAACATCGATGCCATCGAATGGGCGCTGGATGAGATCATGCCGAAGGTCTGGGCTCAGGCACCGGAGGTGAATTTCGCCATCGGCGGTTTTGGCATGCCTGAGAGCTGGCGCGAGCGCTGGCCGGACCCACGCATCGAATGGCTGGGTTTCGTACCCGACCTGCGCGCCTTGCAGGCCACCGCCTCGATGTTCTTCGCCCCTTTGCGCCAGGGCGGCGGTTCCAAACTCAAGACGCTGGAAGCCATGGCCGCCGGCTTGCCGGTGGTGACTACCGCGCAAGGCGTCTCGGGCCTGTCGGTGATCAATGGCGAACATTATCTGGGCAGCGAAGATGCAGCCGGACTCGCCACATTGATAGTCGAATACACCGACAAGCCACTGCGGCTCGATCAGATCGGTGAGGCAGGCCGCGTTTATGTGCGCGCCCGGCACGACTGGTCAGTGTCGGCTGCCCAGCTGGAAGTGATCTACACCCGCTTTTCGCCCACTAAGCAAGGATCGCGCTCATGCGTATAGGACTCGATTACCGCGCGGCAGCCGGTTACCCCATCAGCGGCATCGGCCGCCAGAATTTTGCGCTGGAGAAAGCCTTCCGCGAGCACCCGGACGTGCAACTGCAATTGTTCGGCGTCGCACCTTACGACCATTCGGTGCGCCGCGTGATGCATGCGCCGCGCTGGGCTGCCCCGCTGGATTCGGTGCATCGCCTGCCGGACCGCGCGCGCTTCGAGGGCTCTTTCCTGCCTGGCGCCCTGCGCGATGCAGGCATCGAGGTCTATGTCGCGAATATCAACATGGGCCTGCCGCTGGGTCGAAAACCGGCTGGCATGCGCTATGTGCTGCAACTGCACGATCTGTTTCAGATCACCCAGCAGAACAGCCACGGTTCGCGCCTGAAAGCCCGGGTGTACCGCTTGACCGACTACCTGTCGATTGTCTGGTCGCTCAAGGTTGCCGACCAGATCTGGGTGCCGTCGCAATTTACCGCCAACGAGGCGGCGCGCCTGTTCCCACGGTTCAAGGACAAGCTGCGGGTCGTGCCCCTGCTGGTCGAGCGCTTCGAGGGCGAACCGGCCGACGTCACTCACCTGCGGCTTCCCGAGCGCTATTGGCTGTGCGTTGGCACTCGCGAGCCACGCAAGAACATCAAATGGTTCGTCGAGGCCTGGCAGACCGCACGCATGCAGTTCGTCGACACCCCGGAGCTGGTTCTGGTCGGTAGCGATGAACCGTTGACCGAAGCGCAGCGTCAGTTGCCGGGTCTGCACGTGCTGACCGGCCTCAGTGATGCCGAGCTGCACGCAGTCTACAAAAATGCCGAGCGGCTCTGGCAGCCGTCAAGAAGCGAAGGTTTCGGGCTGCCGGTGATCGAGGCGCTGAACGTGGGGACTCCGGTAGCCGTGGCCACCGGTTCGTCGCTGGATGAAGTCGCCCCACCCCACAGCCCGCGCTTTTCACCTGATGACAGCGGCAACCTGATCAGGCTGATGGGCACGCTGTCCCATGCCCCCGAAGAAGACCCGGCTCTCGCCAGGAACTGGACCGACCGCTATCAGTTGAAAGCGTTCTGCGATCGCGTTCACGCTACGCTGGAGGAGCTGCGCTGATGCCACTGGCGATGCCTCTGGGGTTACTGATCAGCCTGTTGTTCGGGGTGATGATCTGGCTGTTGCCGATACCGCTAGTGCTGATGG
Organism: Pseudomonas tremae; assembly: GCF_001401155.1. Classification (GTDB taxonomy): domain Bacteria; phylum Pseudomonadota; class Gammaproteobacteria; order Pseudomonadales; family Pseudomonadaceae; genus Aquipseudomonas; species Aquipseudomonas tremae. The sequence goes on along the minus strand of NZ_LJRO01000031.1, from coordinate 50,502 downwards.
CCGTGCTGGGTATTGCCGCCGTGGCGACAGTCATGCGCCGCCCAGTGCTCGGCTTGCTGCTGTTCGGCTTTATCGGGACCTTTCTGCCCTACTCCACGGTTCAGATCGGCATTCGGACGACGGTGTCCGAGGGGCTGATCATGCTGACCTGGGTCAGCTACCTGCTGCAGGGCGTATTTTTTCAAGAACAGGACAAAGTGCCCCCGATGCTGCGCACCGAGCGGTTGCTGGTCGCCTTGATGCTGTTCAGCGCTTTTCCGTTTCTGGTGGGCCAACTGACCGTCGTCGCCGAAGGCAATGGGCCGATCAACTGGGTCCGCTGGCTGTTCAACCTGTCGATCCTGTTTCTGGTGCCACGCTTGCTGACCGATCTCAAGACGCTGGAAAGCCTGGTCATTGCGTTGCTCGGCGGGACGCTTCTGTTGCTGCTGATGTCGATCTCGATCTATGTAAGCAAAGGCTCGGGAACAGCAATCATCCCGATTCTCGGCAGTCTGGGCTACAGCGGCGCAGACACCCTGAACGATAGTTTGCAATCATTCGCCACCCGGATGGGCTCACCCTGGATGCACCCCAACGTGGCCGGCGGCGCTCTGGCAATGTTGCTGCCGCTGGCATTCTGTTTCGGCATGACCCGCAGCGGCATGGCACGCAAGCTGGGCCTGGCCGTTGCAGTGTTGGGCGTCGTCGGCCTGCTGCTGACCGGGTCACGCGGCGCGCTGGTGAGCCTGCTGGCAGTGATGCTGTGGATGGTCCGTCGGCGTGTCCCGCATCTCGGTCGGTTGCTGATGGGTGGCATAACTGCCGGCGTCGTGCTGTTGATGTTCTATCCACCGCTGCAAGAGCGGCTGATGGGCCTGTTCGCCGATGACGACGTCAGCACCGCGATCCGCTTCCTTGAATACAGTCATTTCCCGGATGCAATGGCGACGTTCCCGTTCGGCATCGGTTTCAAGACCGATCCGCCAGTTCTGGGCTACACGCAATTCGGTATTTCCAATTTGTGGCTGAACTTCATCTACAAGATCGGTCTGCCCGGCATGCTGCTGTTTATCGCCGTCACGGTCAGTTGGTGGAAGGCCGTACGCCCCGACACGGGCCGAATCGTGCTGACCCGCGAAAACGCGATTGCGCTGGGTTGCATGATCGGCGTGCTGTCGGCCCTGTTCAGCGGCCTGTTCGACCACTATTTCAGTTTCACCAGCGTGCTGGCTGCCCTGTTCTGGCTGTTTGTCGGCATCAGCCTGCACGAAACCAGGCGCCTGCGCGCCAGCGCCGCAAACTCACGTCATCACCCCGCTGCCCCACCCGAGCTGGAAGCCTCCGTATGAAACATCGCATGCTGCATTCGCACAACCTCAGAGAGGCGCTGCCCGACTACGCACGCAAGATGGCCGTGCCACTTGAAGAACTCGAAGCCGCCTACCAGTGGATGCTCGACAACGAAGTGTGCTTCGAGACGCGTATAAAGGAGCGGACCTTGTCGTTCATCTGCTACCTGAATATCGAGCCGAGAATCGAGAACCCGCTGGCACGACGTTTTTACAAGCTGCTAGCCAGTGAAACCCTCGGCGCCCTGATTCCGCTTTACGGGATCAACTGGCCGACGCTATGTGACCGCATGCTGCGCACTTGGGAGTTGGCTTACAACATTCTGATCTGCAAGATCCCCAGCCATACCCTGCGCCTGCTCTGGCTGCGTATCGGAGGGGCAAAGATCGGCAAAGGCTCGACCGTATGGCGCAATACCGAAGTTCTGGGGGTCGACAGCCTGCGTATCGGCAATGACACCACAGTGGGCTGGCATTGCCAGCTGGATGCACGTGGTGGGCTGGTGATTGGCGATCACGTCACCATCGCCTCGCATGTGCTGATTATCGCCGGAGGGCACGACCTGAATGAACCCGAGTTCTGGGCGGTGGGCGGGCCGGTGTTCATCGGTGACTACGCCTGGATATGCAGCCGCGCCCTGCTCTCGTTCGGTGCCGACATCGGCGAAGGTGCCGTGGTCGGTGGCAACAGCGTGGTGTCCAAGCCTGTCGCGCCCTACGCGATCGTCAGCGGCCCAAATGCCGAAGTCAAAGGCGAGCGCGCGCGTAATCTCAAGTACAAGGTGGGCGGCAAAGGCCTGTTCACCTTGTTCCACTGATCGGCAGCACCTGCGATGCTGGGTTCGACACTCTGGCTGACACTGGCCACCCTTACCGGCCTGGCAGCCGGTTTTGCCCGTGAGTGGCTGTTAGTCGCGGCCTGGGGCGCAGGAGGCCAAAGCGATGCGTTTCTGGTCTCGATGTTTGTACCTGAAGCATTGCGCATGTCGCTGGCAGCCGGCTTGCTCAGTGCGGCGGCCTTGCCGCTGTATCAGCAACGCTCCGCCGAGCGGCAGCAGCGCTGGCTCGGTGGTATGGCACCGCGACTGCTGCTGGGCGGTCTGGCACTGAGCCTGATGCTGGTGGTCGGTGCCGGGCCTCTGGTGCGACTGATAGGCCCGGGACTGGATACCGATGGTTACGTTCAGGCTGCTGGCGGCCTGCGCTGGCTGGCCTGGTGCGCCCCCGGTTTTTTGCTGCACGCATTGTTCTGCGTACCCTTGCAGGCTCGGTCGCGGTTCGTACTGGCCGGGCTTGGCTCGCTGCTGTTCAACTTGCCAGCGGTGATCTACCTCGCCACTTCTGGTCACGCATCCACATCGATCGGCGTCGCCAGTGCCTGCGTGCTGGGCAGCATACTGATGCCCAGCGTGCTGTTACCGACGTTGTACCGGTCCGGCTGGCGACCCTGGCAGTGGCAATCGGAAGCTGGCGCCGTGCGCGAACTGTTGCAACGCATCGGGCCACTGCTGAGCAGCAACCTGGCCAGCCAGGGCCTTGCTTTGCTTGAGCGAATGGTGGCTTCGTTGCTTGGCGAAGGCGCGGTGACCTGGGTCAACCTGGCGCGCAAGCTGATAAACCTGCCGTTGATAGCGCTGATGAGCCTGAATCAGGTGCTGTTGGGGCTGATGAGCGGCAGCGCGGGCGATCAGCGTCTGTCGCTGCTACGGCGCGGGCTGGGCAGCGCCACCTTGCTGACCTTGCCAGCGGTGGCCGGCCTGATAGGTGCGGCTGGCGCGCTCGTAACCCTGCTGCTGCCCGCTCAGACCCACGACGGCCCTTTGCCGGGACTGCTGGCATGGTTTGCCGTACCGCTGATGTTCGGTGCCTGGAATGCGTTGCTCGCACGGTATGCCTACGCAGCAGGTGATACACGTCTGCCGCTCAACTGCGAACTGATCGGCAGCCTGTGCAACGCGCTGCTGCTCGGTACATTGCCCTTGGTATTCGGTCTGTCCGGCATCGCCATCGCAGCATTGGGCGGCGCACTGGTCACTGGTCTGCTGCTGATGCGGCGCCAGTCACTGCTCAAGGTCCTGCCCTGGCGCAGTCACTGGTTGCTGGCCAGCGCGCTGATGGTGATCGCCGCTCTGGCCCTGCATCCGCTGCAAAATACCTGGCTGCAGCTTGGATTGAGCTGCCTTTATGGTGCGCTATTGCTGGCAGGACTGGCGTTATGGCTCAAGCCGTGGCGCAGCACAGAAGCCTGATCGACGGCTTGCCTGCAGGTATCGCGGAAGCACTCAAGACTCGGCGAGATGAATTTGTCGCGGTGCCTGATCATGAAGAATCGCCGGTTCAACGGCGGCAGTGGGCTGGCAAGCGTCTTCAACTGACCGCTTGCCAGCAGATCAGCCACCACGCGCCGGGACAGACAGCTGATGCCGATGCCCTCAGCAAGGGTGCGTTTTATTGCCTCGGAACTGCCCATCTGGCGCATGTCCTTCAGATCATGCAGGTGCCTGAGCAGCAAGTGCTCGACCTCCTCCCGGGTTCCGGAGCCCGGCTCGCGCAATAGCCATTCCGCATGCTGCAATTCAGTCAGTGATACCTGTGCCTGCCGGGCCAGCGGATGACTGCTGCCGGCAACAATGAGCATCTCATCGACCCGCCAAGGCTCGGCGATCAGTTCCGGCAGATGACACGGCGCCTCGATCAGCCCCATGTCAATCTCGAACTGCGAGACCTTGCGGGCAATTGATGCGCTGTTGCCGATGTCTACGTCCACCCGCAACAGCGGTGCAGAGGCGCGAAGCGCACCGATAATCAGCGGCAGCTCGTAATTGCCGATAGTGCTGCTACTGCCGATTCGCAGGCGCGCATTCAGGCTGGCATCGGGCAGCAGAAAACTGTCTTCGATCTGCTGGGCGCTTTCCAGCATCGTCATGGCGCGGGGCAACAGCGCCTGTCCACTGTCATTAAGGACCAGCCGCTTGCCCACCCGGTCGAACAGGCGCGTGCCGAGCGCACTTTCCAGCTCGTTGAGTGCAGCGCTGGTGGCCGACTGAGATAACGCCAGCGCATGGCCTGCACTGGTAGTGCTGCCGTGCCGCGTAATAGCGCAAAAAATCTGCAGTTGCCGCAGGTTAAGCCTCAAGGGCGAACTCCATTCAGGGTTTATCTACCTGAAATACAGGTAACAAGAAGCGAGATTACCCGTTTAGAGAATTTATTGTCGAACCTTAAACTAACTGCACATCCGCAACTACCCGCAGGAAAACGCCATGAACCGGCTCGCCATCATCATCAAGGGTTACGCCCCTCTCAAAGCCTTGGCGAGCCCGCGCGAAGCGATCCGCCAATTCACGCCAAACTGGTTCGCCGTAACCATGGGCACCGGAATTCTGTCGCTGGCGTTGGCGCAACTGCCAGGCAACTCGGCACTTTTGCGTAACCTAGGGGAAGCACTGTGGTTCCTCAATATAGGCCTGTTCGTGCTGTTCAGCGTGATGTACGCCTGTCGCTGGCTGTTGTTCTTCAACGAGGCGCGTAAGGTGTTCGGGCATTCGACGGTCTCGATGTTCTTCGGCACGATCCCCATGGGCCTGACGACCCTCATCAGCGGCCTGCTGGTCTTCGGCCCGGCACGCTGGGGCGATTCAATTGTTCCGGTTGCCGAAGCCCTGTGGTGGCTGGATGTGGCCATGGCGCTGGCCTGTGGCGTACTGATCCCGTTCATGATGTTCACCCGCCAGGAACACAGCATCGAGAAAATGACCGCTGTATGGCTATTGCCCGTGGTGGCCGCCGAAGTCGCAGCGGCCTGCGGCGGGTTGCTGACGCAGCAGCTCGCCACGCCAGATGCGCAGTTCACCGTGCTGATCACCAGCTACGTACTGTGGGCCTACTCGGTGCCTGTTGCGCTGAGCATCCTGGTGATCTTGCTGTTGCGATTGGCACTGCACAAGCTGCCGCACGAGAGCATGGCGGCATCGAGCTGGCTGGCACTGGGCCCGATCGGTACGGGCGCACTGAGCATGCTGGTGATGAGCAGCGATGCCCCGGCAGTGTTTGCCGCACACGGCTTGGCGTCGGTGGGCAACGTGGCAGCCGGCGTCGGGGTCATTGCCGGTATGCTTTTCTGGGGGCTGGGCCTGTGGTGGATGGCGCTGGCAGTGCTGATAACAGCGCGCTATTTCAAGCAAGGTCTGGCGTTCAATCTGGGCTGGTGGGCATTCACCTTTCCACTCGGGGTGTACGCGCTGGCGACGCTCAAACTGGGTGCGACCCTGCATCTGGGCTTTTTCGACGTGTTCGGCCAAGGGCTGGTGGGGTTGCTGGCGGTCATGTGGCTGATCGTGTCTGCGCATACCCTGGCGGGCGCCTACCGAGGGCATCTGTTCGTCTCGCCGTGCATTGCATCGAGCGCATGTGCCCTTCGGTAAATCTCCTTGAACTTACTTTCGCAGCGGGGCGCCTGAGATACACACCTTCCGCACAGAGAGTATTTATGCATACCTCAGCACTGCCCGACGATTACGGCTCCCGCGACGAGAACATCGTCATCAATTCCTACACCACTGTCCTGCGCAGAGACGGGGTCCCTCACGCGTTGTTCGCCACCTACTGGCGTGACGTTCACGGCCCGCTGTGCGCAAGGCTTCCAGGCCTGGGGTGGTACGTTCAGCACCATCTGACGCGAGAAAAGGACGGCCATCTGTGGCCGGTCATCGAAGGCGTCAAGCCACTGCAGAGCTATGTGCTTGATGGCGGCGTGGAGATCGGCTTTCTGTCCGCCGAGGACCAGAAGCAATTCAAGGACGCCAGCTCCCTGCTGTTTACAGACGAGCAGAACATGTTCGCGGAAACCATTGCCTACGACGTGCCGGACGGCTCGAGCACGCTGGTCGATCGTCTGCCTGATCCGATCCCCAACGAAACGGCAACCCAGGACAAAACCCATCTGCACTTTCATCTCGACAGCGGTGATCGGTCGGCTGCGCGCGACGCCGTGGAAAAACTGGCCCGCGAGATGGCCGGTGCCGATGCGGTCCTCAAGCTGCGCCTGCACCTCGCGCAACCCTACGACAACGCTCAACCGGCACCGCCTGCACCCGATGTGAATCACGAAGTCGAAGAGCCCCGTCTGGACATGGTCATGATGGAAGTGGTGTTCGAGTCGGCCTGGACTCGTCGGACCTACTACGCGAGCGAGCATTTCAAGGCCATCACCCAAGGCCTCGGCGCGCATGTTCGCTATGTAACACCATTTGGCGTCAGCGGTGTCTACACCTACGTGCGTGACGCGATCATGACCGCCGCCGGGGTGCGTGGCAGCCGTCAGGCTCAATTGATTCGTCAACTCGGCGCGATCAATCAGACACGCCCGGAGATCGAAAGCCTGTTCGGCGCGGCACAATCATCCTGAAGGCAGGCTGATCAGGCAGCCAAACAACGGTAACGGTGCGCGACTCAAAACCGCGCTTTACTCAGCGAAAATCGAGATACTTGAAGCCCATGAAAGCATTGACCACTCGGGAGGTGTACCAGCAACTGCGAGATGCTGCGATGGGCACGCGAGAAATGCAGCGTGTTGGCCACACCTCGGACACCGGGCTGCATCAGGTGACCATAGACGGCTGGCTGCTGACGCTGGAAACGATCGAAAGCAGCCTGAGCCACTGCCGCTACAGCCGCTGCCCGGACGGGCGGGAAGGCTCGTTCGAGAGCTGGCTGCGGACTGACCCGGTCAGCTTGCTCAGCGCCTGGGAACAGGCGCAGATCGAACGGTTGCTGAGTGGGGCTGTTGCCTGATGTCCTGCGCGGGCGCGTGAGGAACGATAACTTTCTGATCGTCGTCTCCAGGCTTCGCGCTCATCGTGATACACAAGTGCTGCCGGGCCTGGAAATACCGCTCCACAGCTGCCTTCATTTTGGCTAGACTCAACTGATTGCTGAATCGTTTAACTCGGCTTTGGTGTCAGGTTGAATGCGCTCTGCAAGACCATAATTCCAATAATTCCAGAAGGACCACCGCCATGAAATCCCTTCCCCTGCTTGTAGGCCTCGGCGCGTTGACTGCCGCTTCCAGTGTTTTTGCCTGGGACTACGTGCTGCTCGATACCGACAAGGCTGCGCAAAATCAGCAGATCACCAGCAAGCAATTGGGCGTCAAGACTGACAAGCCGTTCACGATCACGATGCGCACGCTGCATGGCGGTCGTCAGGAAGGCGTGAGCATTATCGATATCGACAACGGCACGATGAAGCTGTCGGTGGTACCGACCCGCGGCATGAACGTGTTGCATGCCTCGGTTGGCGACGTGCGCATGGGGTGGGATTCACCGGTCAAGGATGTCGTCAACCCGGCGTTCATCGAGCTTAACGGCCGTGGCGGGCTGGGCTGGCTGGAAGGGTTCAACGAACTGGTCGTCCGTTGCGGTTACGAATGGGTGGGCCATCCGGGCATGGACAATGGCGAGTTGCTGACCCTGCACGGTCGCGCGGCCAATATCCCGGCCAGCAAGGTTACGCTGCAGATCGACGAAAAACCGCCTTATGCCATTCGCCTGAAGGGCGAACTCAAGGAGCAGGCGTTCAAGAAAGTGGATTTCTCGGTGCAGACCGAACTGGTCACCGAGCCTGGCAGCACAAGCTTCTCGCTTAACGATACGTTGACCAACAACGGCGATTATCCGAAAGAGTATCAGGCGCTGTACCACAGCAACTTCAGCACGCCATTCCTCGAACAGGGCGCGCGCTTCGAGGCACCGGTCAAGCAGGTCTCGCCGTTCAACGAGAAGGCCAAGGCTGATCTGGGCGACTGGCAAACCTACCGCGCACCTACCCCGGACTACGACGAGACGGTCTACAACATCGTGCCTTACGGCGATGAGAAAGGTGACACCGTGACCGTGCTGCACAACAAGGCCGGCAGTCTGGGCGTTGCCGTCGGTTTCAATACCAAGCAGTTGCCGGTGTTCTCGCTGTGGAAAAACACAGACACCAAAGGTCAGGGTTACGTGACCGGGCTGGAGCCAGGCACCAGTTTCTCTTATAACCGCCGATTCCAGCGCCCCCTCAACCTGGTGCCGACCATTGCACCGAAGGAGCAACGTCAGTTCCAGATCAGCTACAGCCTGCTGGCTGACAAGGGTGCAGTCGACAAGGCACTCGGGCAGATCAAGACCATCCAGGACGGGCGCGAAACCGAAGTCCGCAAAGAGCCGCTGGTGGACCTGACCAAAGAGCAATGATCTTTGCCTGAAGCTTTTCAGCGCCCAGTCTGAGCAAGGCCGGATCTTGACGTAAAGCACTGCGTCGATATCCGGCCTTGTTTCGTTGCGCAGCAAAGATTCTCATAACTCCTGGGGGTTTTGTCTGTCTACACCCTCCCAACCCTTCAAAAACGAGCATGAATATGAAAATCCTGATGGTTCTGACGTCCCATGACCAACTGGGCGACACCGGCAAAAAAACCGGTTTCTGGCTCGAAGAATTTGCAGCTCCTTATTACGTGTTCAAGGATGCAGGTGCCGAAGTCACGTTGGTATCGCCTGCTGGCGGCCAACCACCGCTTGACCCTAAAAGCGATGAGCCTGACGCCCAGACCGCTGAAACCGAGCGCTTCGCCAAAGATACCGATGCTCAGAAAGTGCTGGCCAATACCGGACGCCTGGCTGAAGTAAACGCCGCCGATTTCGATGCTGTGTTCTACCCGGGCGGTCACGGTCCACTGTGGGATCTGGCCGAAGACGCGCATTCCATTGCTTTGATCGAAGCGTTTGCCAAAGCCGACAAGCCACATGGTCTGGTGTGCCACGCACCCGGCGTGCTGCGTAAGGTCAAAGCACAAAATGGCGAGCCGCTGGTCAAGGGTCGCCGCGTTACCGGTTTTACCAACAGCGAAGAAGAAGCTGTCGGCCTGACCAACGTTGTACCTTTTCTGGTCGAAGACGCGCTCAAAGCGTTGGGCGGCGACTACTCCAAAGGCGATGACTGGAGCGTTTACGTGCTGACCGATGGCAAACTCGTGACCGGACAGAACCCGGCCAGTTCGGCGCAGGCTGCCAAAGACGTGCTGACTCTGTTGAGTTGATGCCTGATGCGCGGTTCGGTGCCTGAAGGGTCGGCATTGAACCGCGCGTCATTTAGATCGAATCTTGTCGGGCTGCAACAGCCCAATATCCAGATACCCCACCCCTCTGGAGAACTGCCATGACAGATGAATCCAAACGTGAAGACCTCGACCACAAACCGGAAAATGCCGGCAAAGTGGGTGAGAAGAATAAAGAACTCAACAAGCAGGGTGAGCAGCCACGACCTGGCACTTCTCCCGACCCGCAAAAAGACAATTCCGGCAGCTGATCGCTGGTCAGAGCAGCCCCCGCTCTGCACAGACCTTCACGATCTGTTCGCGCAGCCAGCAACTCGTTTCATCCTGATCGGCCTGCGCGCTCCAGACCATGTCCAGGCTAAAACCGGGCAGGTCCGGTGGCAGCTCGAAAACAGAAACCCACGGTTCGTTATCCAGCAGGGTCTGAATGCGCCGTGGCAGCACCAGAATGAAGTCGGTACCCTCGAGCAACTGTAAGGCCGCCCGGTAACTGTTGGCACGAGCGACAATGTCGCGTTCCAGCCCCTGACGTTGCAGCCAGCCATCAACCATATTGCTGTCGGAGGTCCAGGGGGTCGGGTATACATGCCGCCGCCGGGTAAAGGTGGTCGTGTCAATCAGTGCGCTCTGCGGCGCGAACTGCGAGTCCATGACGCAAACCAGATCATCCTCCAGCAGTACCTGCGAAATCAGGCTGTCGGGCACTCGATGAAAACCCGGACCGAAACACAGGGCCAGATCGAGATGGCCGTCGTTGAGCGACTCGACTGGCAAATGCTTGTCCAGCTTCTGCACGTTGACAGTGACCGAGAACCCCGCCGCCGCGAAATCGCGCATCAGGTGAGGCAATACCAGCAGCTCGAAATACTCGGGAGCACACACCGTGAAGGTGGTTTGCCTGCGTGTCGGATCAAACAGCTTCAGCCCGTCATGGCAAAGATTGATGGCTTGCAGGATCTGCTGCACATGGCTGTGCATGGCAAGGGCCTTGCGGGTCGGACGCATGCCATTGCGAGTGCTGATGAACAAGTCATCCTCGAAATTCGCACGCAGCTTTTTCAGGCAGTAACTGACCGTCGACTGACTGACATGCAGCGCTTCGGCGACCAGCGTCAGATTGCGTTGCTCATACACTGAGACAAATACCATCAGGTCCTGCATGTCCAGCTTTCTCAGAGCATTACTGTTGAGCATCAAGGCTTCTCGCTGGCGTTGCGACCGGACGGTCAGGACTGCGCGAGCACGATAGCATCAAAATGCAATCAGGCAGCCTCTTCGCATTCCGGCGTACTCCGGGCACCACGCAGATACCGATGATAATGCCGCGGGTTAAGTCGAGCCACCATCAGCAGCATGATTGCGACCACTGCCATGAGCGACCACCACGCCCCAGCGAAACTGCCGGTCAGGTCGCGGATCAGTCCGGCGAACAGTGGCGACAGGCTGGCGATCAGGTAACCGATCCCCTGCACGAACGCCGTGAGGCTGCCTGCCTGCTGCGGATCGTCAAGATGGTCCATCGACACGATAAGACTCATCGGGAACAGACCGCCGATACCCAACCCCAGCAGGCCCGCCCAGACCAGGCTCGATTGCTCGGGCATCAGGATCAGACCGGCGAAACCGGCCATCATCAACCCGAGCAGAACACTCAGAGCGATACGTTTGTCCCGGCTACGGTTGGCCAGCGCCGGCACCAGCAAGCCCGAGATCACTTCCATCAGTGTCACAAACCCCAGCAACAGGCCGGCGCCCTGCTCGCTCCAGCCATGTTCCACGTAATAAGGCGCCAGCCAGGCCAGCACGCAGGTATAGGAAGCAGTGCCCAGACCGAAGAAAACCCCGAGCATCCAGGCCCGAGGCAGGTGCGAAAACGCTCGCTGCTCAAGCATGGCCACTGGTGCATCAGGCTGCGACAAGCGCCGCTGCTGGCCCTTCCAGAAACACAGCGCCAATAGCGCCAGCGCGGACCAGACAGACAGCGCGACATGCCAACTGCCACTAAGCCACAGGATAAGCGGACTCAAGGATGCGGCAATGGTTGCTCCACCCATGATCGCCGTGACGTAGAGCCCCATGCACAAAGAGACATGGGACTTGAAACGGGCTTTGATCAACGCGGGCATCAGCGCCTGGATAATGGCAACCCCGAGCCCCGCCAGCACGGCGCTGGCAATCAGGTCGACAGCCGACCCCAGAAACACACGCGCCAGGGTCGCCACGCCGATCAGCGCCAGCGACAGCATGACACTACGGTGCGAGCCCAGAAGATGGGCAACCCTGACGCCGAAAAACATCGCCAGCCCCATGACCATGACCGGCAGCATGGTCAACAGCGACGCCGCAGCGAAGCTCAGCGGCATGTCAAGGCGAATCGCCGCCAGTAACGGACCGACTGCAGCCATCGATGGGCGCAGGTTCAATGCGACCAGAACCACACTGACCATCAACCCGATAGGTTTTCCCGCCAAGCCACGCAATTGCATACCGTCACCTTCGCTGTAAAGGTCACGATTAGGCCGGGTGGGCGGGTCGGCGGCAAATCAGAATATGGGACGTGCTATCGGAAAATCAGGTCAGACCTGGCGCACGCGGCTTTCAGGCGTTCTGACGACGGCCATCGCAACATTCGACCTGTTCTGTGCGCGGCACCTCGGCACCGACGAGATCATCTACACCCAGCCACCAGGTCATTCCGCTACACGGAAATTGCAGGTAGAACGGCTGGCCCATCATTGGTGTTGTGATCAACACATTCTGTTCCCAGGCCAACGCCAGAATCCGGTCGAAAGGTTCGTGCCAGGCATGCATCGCCAAGTCAAAAGTGCCGTTGTGGATCGGCAGCAGCCAGCGCCCGCGCAGGTCCAGGTGCGCCTGCAAGGTCTGTTCGGGCTGCATGTGTACCTGTGGCCACTCGACGTTATAGGCGCCGGTTTCCATAAGCGTCAGATCGAACGGCCCGTACTGTTCGCCAATGGTCTTGAACCCGTCGAAGTAGCCCGTGTCGCCACTGAAGAAAATCCGCTGATCGTCGTCGATCATCACCCAGGACGCCCATAAGGTGCGATTGCTGTCGAGCAATGTACGACCCGAAAAATGCTGCGAAGGCGTGGCAACGAATTCGATACCCTCGATCTCGGTGGATTGCCACCAGTCGAGCTGACGAACCTTGTGCGCAGGGACGCCCCACTCGATCAGCGTATCGCCCACACCCAGCGGCGCCAGGAAGTGTTCGGTCTTGTCCGTCAGGGCTTTTATAGCCATGCGGTCAAGGTGGTCATAATGATTGTGGGAGAGAATCACACCGGTGATCGGCGGCAGCTCGTCAAGGCTGATGGGCGGCTGATGAAAGCGTTGCGGCCCTGCCCACTGCACCGGCGAGGCACGCTCGGCAAACACCGGGTCGGTAATCCAGAACCGGTTGCGCAGCTTGAGCAGCACAGTCGAATGACCCAGGCGATACACCGTATTGTTCGGTGCTGCCAGCAACTGCTGACGCGAAAGCGGCTGAACCGGAATTTCCCCTGCCGGGCGTGTGTCCTTGGGCTTGTTGAACAGCTGGTCCCAGAAGATACCAAGCGTCCGGAAAAAACCGAGCGGCTTCACGGGCGCATGATTGCGATAGCGCCCCTCGTGCCGAGACAGGACAGGCAGTGAAGTAACATCCTTTTTCTGGTGGGTCGAGGCCATGATTTGCTGACTCCTGAGGACAGGTTGAGGCTCCAGCCGTGCATACTTTGTACGTGAATCCCGTTGCAGGATGTCCGATGGAAAATATGTAACAGTGTTTTACACTACACGGTGTAGTTTTAAGCTTGCATGATTCTGGGCGACAAGTAAACTGCCAAGTGTACTTTTCTCTAAACGCACGTTTGAAGCGAACCTATGACCGCACCCATGCGCCTTACCGATCAGAAACGCGAAGCCATTGTTCTGGCAGCCATTGCCGAGTTTGGCGACCGTGGCTTCGAGGTCACCAGCATGGACCGCATTGCGGCGCGAGCCGAGGTGTCAAAACGGACGGTCTATAACCATTTCCCCAGCAAGGAGGAGTTGTTCGCCGAAATGCTCCAGCGTCTGTGGAGCTGCGCCCCGCCGCAGTCGGAGGTGCTCTACCATGCTGACAGCAGCCTGCGTGAGCAATTGAGAGACTTGCTGTGGGGCAAGATGCGCAACCTTACCAACAGCAGCTTCATTGATCTGGCGCGAGTGGTGGTCGGTGCAACCATTCACTCGCCAGAGCGGGCGCAGGTGTGGATGGCGCGCATCAATGAACGCGAAGAAACCTTCAGCGCATGGATCCGCGCCGCACAGAAGGATGGTCGCCTCAAACACGTCGACCCGGGCTTTGCCGCCACGCAAATGCATGCCTTGCTCAAGTCGTTTGCCTTTTGGCCACAAGTGACTTTCAACGCGCCATTGCTCACGCCCGATGAGCAAAGCAATGTCGTGGAATCGGCACTGAACATGTTTCTGGGCTGGTATGAAATGCCCCGCTGACACCGCCGGGTGTCTTCGCTCACCCCAGCACTGTGCCGCGGCACTCGCCAAAACCGATCGACACCTGCCCTTCTCGATGACAGCGAGCGCGCAGGATCACCTCATCGCCACTTTCCAGAAACTTTCGCTGTTCGCCACCTGGCAACGTTATGACATCTTTGCCCCCTTCAGTCATCTCCAGCAGGCTGCCGAACTGGCCCGCATCAGGCCCGGACAACGTGCCGGTGCCGAACAGGTCACCCGGTTGCAGCTTGCAGCCATTCACGCTGTGGTGCGCAACCATCTGCGCAGCGGTCCAGTACATGTTCAGTGAGTTGCTCAAACCCAGCCGGTGAGGTGCAAGCCCCTGGGTTTTCATCTGTTCGGTGAGCAGCAGGACTTCCAGCTCGATATCCAGCGCGCCACTCTGCTGATCGCTCCTGTCGAGCAGATAAGGCAGCGGCTGCGGATCGCCCTCGGGTCTCGCCGGCTGGGGGCTGCGAAACGGTTCAAGGGCTTCGGCAGTGATCACCCAGGGCGATAGGGTGGTCGCAAAACTCTTGGATAAAAACGGTCCAAGCGGCTGGTATTCCCACGCTTGTATGTCGCGCGCGGACCAGTCGTTGAGCAGGCAGAACCCAGCGATATGCTCGGCCGCGCGGTCGATCCCGATGGCCTCGCCCTGCGCATTGCCCGGGCCGATCCATACGCCCATTTCCAGTTCGTAATCCAGCCGTTTGCATGGACCAAACTCAGGCACTTGCTGGCCGGCCATGAGCATCTGGCCGTTGGGCCGTCTGATCGGTGTGCCAGAGATACACAAGGTCGACGCCCGACCGTGATAACCGATGGGCACATACTTGTAATTGGGCAACAGCGGGTTGTCTGGACGAAACATCTTCCCCACGTTCAACGCATGATGAATGCCGACGTAGAAATCGCTGTAGTCACCTACCCGGGCGGGCATGTGCATCGTGCATTCGTTCATAGGCAGCAACAGGCCGGATGCGGCCTGCAGGTAGGAGCGTTGTGGGCTGTCTTCATCCAGCAACTGCACAAGGGCAGCACGCAAGGCCCGACGCGCTTCAGCACCCAGCGCGAAGAAATCATTGAGCTGATCGCGGCTCGCAACCTCGACCGCTTCAACCGCCGGCCCTTTGATGAAACCACCCTTTAGCACAGCCTTGAGATCAAGGATCAGATCACCGATGGCTATACCACCTCGCGGCGCGGAGCCGTTATGGCTGAACACGCCCAGCGGCAGATTCTGAAGTGGAAAGTCGCCATGACCGTTGGCCGATGCGACCCAACTGCGGCGACCTGAAGAAATGCTCATTACAACGGCTCCTTGTTGAACGTTCTGGCCATGCCGTTCCAGCAGCCGTCGTAGTCGGTTTGCAGTTGCGGGCAATCCAGCGCATGGCGACTGGGGCGCAGCACCTTGCCGGTCTCAAACATAAAAGCCATGGTGTTTTCTATCTTGTGCGGTTTCAAATCGGCAGCGATGGCTTTTTCTGCCGTGACATTGTCCGGCCCATGAGCGCTCATGCAGTTGTGCAGCGACGAGCCGCCCGGCATGAAACCTTCGGCCTTGGCGTCGTAAGCACCATCGATCAGGCCCATGAACTCGTTCATCAGGTTGCGATGAAACCACGGCGGACGAAAAGTATTTTCCGCCACCATCCAGCGTGGCGGGAAAATCACAAAATCGATATTGGCCTGCCCCTGAACGGGACCTGGCGAGGTCAGCACGGTAAAAATCGAGGGGTCCGGGTGATCGTAACTGACGGTGCCGATGGTATTGAAGCGCCGCAGATCATACTTGTACGGCACATTGTTGCCGTGCCAGCCGACCACATCGAACGGCGAGTGCGGCAGTTGAGTCGCCCACAGTTCGCCAAGGAATTTCTGTACCAGTTGTACCGGCTCGTTTCGTTCTTCAAACCAGGCCACCGGGGTTAGAAAATCACGCGCATTGGCCAATCCGTTGCTGCCGATCGGCCCGAGTTCCGGCAGGCGTAACGCGCAACCATGATTCTCGCAGATGTAGCCACGTGCGCTGTAGTCGAGCAACTGCACGCTGAATTTCAGGCCACGCGGCAGCACGGCAACTTCCAGAGGCTCTACGTCCATCACGCCCAGCTCGGTGACGATTCTTAATCTTCCCTGCTGCGGCACAATCAGCCATTCGCCGTCGGCATTGAAAAACGCGCGCTGCATTGAGGTATTGGTGGCATACACGTAAACACTGACCCCTTCGGCCTGATCAGGTATCGACGTGCTGGCCAGTGATATCAGGCCGTCGATGAAGTCTGTGGGTTCTCTGGGGATGTCAAAGGCGTTCCAGCGCAGGCGATTGGGGTTTATCGGCCCCTGCTGCTGACCGAGGATCTGCCGATCGACACGCTGATAGCGCGGATGGGCTGCCGAGGGCTGGATCCGGTACATCCAGGTACGACGAGCTTCGGCACGACCGACGGTAAAAGCGGTTCCCGAGAACTGCTCGGCGTACAAACCCAACGGGTGCCTTTGCGGCGAGTTCTGAGCAATCGGTACCGCGCCCGGCAAGGCTTCGCTGCTGAACTGGTTGCCAAAACCTGACTGATAGACCAGTGGATCCGAGCTGCAATGAATAGCCATCTGAGCCTCTTGTTGTTATTCAGTCACACAGCAGTAGGTGGATCGTCAAAAATCGTAAATCGATTACGCTTAACGTAATTTGAGTTTGAAACCCGGTCAAGCTATAAAGCTGCCTTCCCAGACCGGCGCAACGCATATCCATGACCGAAGAAACCGAAAGCCCGACAGGCGGACGTCAGCAAAAGGTTCAGGCTGCTGAAGTGGGCCTGGGCGTACTCAAGGCTCTGGCTGAGTTGTCGCCCGCGACGTCGCTGTCCAGGCTTGCCGAGCACCTGGGCATGCCGCCCAGCAAGGTTCATCGTTATTTGCAGGCGCTGATCGCCAGCGGTTTTGCCGAGCAGGATGCCGTCAATAATCACTACGGGCTGGGCCGCGAAGCCTTGCAAGTCGGGCTGGCGTCGCTGGGCAAGCTGGATGTGCTGAAGGTGTCGGCCCCCTGGCTGGCCAATCTGCGCGACGAGCTGAACCAGACCTGCTTCCTGGCCGTGTGGGGCAATAAAGGTCCGACCGTGGTGTATGTCGAGCCGTCGCTGGGCGCAGTGACGCTGGTGACGCAGATCGGTTCGGTCCTGCCGCTGCTCGGCTCGTCTACCGGGCTGGTATTCGAGAGCTTTTTGCCCCAGAACGAGACCGCCCTGCTTCGCCATCAGGAAACACCTCATCTGCAGGCCGGTCGTCTGCGCGAGGTCGAGCGTCACCTAAAGCAGATCCGCAGCAACGGCGTGCATCAGGTGCAAGGTATATTGATGCCGGGCGTCAATGCGGCTTCCTCCCCATTGTTTGCCATGGGCAACAAACTGGTGGGTGTGATTACCGTCGTCGGGCCGGGGTCGCTGCTCAACGACGAGGCGCAGAGCCAGGCGGCTCGACGTCTTTCAGAAACAGCTAACGCAATCAGTGAACGCATGGGTGGCAAGCTGCCAGGCTGAGCCTGCATTACACGCCCCATAACCTTCGCCTCACCATCAAAATCGGACGCAGAGCGTCCAGAAAGGCATGCCCACGCTGGAGCATGGGCACGATAGTTTTACGGACATCTCCAGCAAGGATCAATCCGGTGTCAGCACGCCACGCTGGATCTGATCGCGCTCGATGGATTCGAACAGTGCCTTGAAGTTGCCCTCGCCAAAGCCGTCGTCGCCTTTGCGCTGAATGAACTCGAAGAACACCGGCCCCATCAAGGTGGCAGAGAATATCTGCAACAGCAGTCGGCGTTCGCCGCCCTCGGACGAGCCATCCAGCAATATGCCACGTGACTTGAGTTCGTCTTCCGGCTCGCCATGATCGGGCAAGCGCCCCTGAAGCATCTCGTAGTAGGTGTCTGGCGGCGCGGTCATGAAACGCATGCCGGTGGCTTTCAGCTCGTCCCAGGTCTTGATCAAGTCGTCAGTGAAGAACGCAACATGCTGGATGCCTTCGCCGTTGAACTGCATCAGGAACTCTTCGATCTGCCCTGCGCCTCTCGACGACTCTTCGTTCAGCGGAATACGAATCATGCCGTCCGGCGCGGTCATTGCCTTGGAGGTCAGGCCGGTGTACTCGCCTTTGATATCGAAATATCGCAGTTCGCGGAAATTGAACAGTTTTTCGTAGAAATTCGCCCAGTACGCCATGCGACCGCGGTACACGTTATGGGTCAGATGATCGATGAACTTCAGGCCCGCGCCGACCGGGTGACGGTCCACGCCTTCGATGAAGTTGAAATCGATGTCATAGATCGACGTTCCTTCGCCGAAACGGTCGATCAGGTACAGCGGAGCGCCGCCGATGCCCCTGATCGCAGGCAAGCGCAATTCCATGGGACCGGTGGCGATTTCCAGCGGCTGAGCGCCGAGTTCCAGCGCCCGGTTATAGGCCTGCTGGGCGTCCTTGACGCGAAACGCCATGCCGCACACAGAGGGGCCATGCTCTGCCGCAAAGTAGGACGCCAGGCTGTGCGGTTCATTGTTGAGAATCAGGTTGATCGCACCCTGGCGATACAGCGTCACGTCCTTGGAGCGGTGCGTCGCGACCTTGGTGAAGCCCATCATCTGGAACACGGGTTCAAGGCTGTTGGGGGTCGGCGACGCAAATTCGATAAATTCAAAACCCATCAGGCCCATCGGGTTTTCGTAGAGATCAGCCATGACTGGCTCCTTGCAGAAGAGTGAAGGTGAGTAAACGACGCAATCACTGTCCTGCGGGCGGCGCACATGGGATCCCTCGCACACTGCGAGCAAGGAAATCACCAAAAATCAGTTGCAGACCAAGAATCTTCATGAGGGCAGCCTACTCCGGCTTGTCCGATTGCGCATCAGGGTGTGTCTGGTGAAAGGCCCTGGTAGATCGCCTGATTGACGCACGGGTGCTGCCTGTTGTTATTTTCGTAAACACATTACGTAATGCGTAAATTGCGTGATCCACCCTGCCCTGTCAACACAAGCCTCGCCACCCATGCCATGAGCTAGGCTCTGTAGAAAAGTCGGCGAGCGACGTCAGGCAGGGCGGAAACATGCGAGCAACGATCTAACTCGCGTCCAGGCGTGTTTTTAACGCAGCATGGTCGAGAGCGGCCACTTTATGTGCAGAGCCCGGAATGGGCTGACCCGATAAAAACAAAACTGGGGGGCTTGATGAATATTCTCTACGATGAACGCATTGACGGCATGCTGCCGGCTGTCGATAAACATCAACTGTTGCGCGACCTGCGACACCTGTTGCCCGACCTGGACATCCTGCATCGCGACGAAGAGCTTCGTCCCTATGAATGCGACGGGTTGTCGGCGTATCGCACCACGCCGATGCTGGTAGTGCTGCCGCGCCACCTCGAAGAGGTACAGACACTGCTGCGGCTTTGTCATGAGCGCCATGTGCCGGTGGTCACAAGGGGCGCCGGCACCGGGCTTTCAGGTGGCGCACTGCCGCTGGAGAAAGGCGTGCTGCTGGTAATGGCGCGCTTCAGCCAGGTCCTCGAGATCAACCCCGATGCGCGTCTGGCCCGGGTGCAACCCGGTGTGCGCAATCTGGCGATTTCTCAGGCTGCGGCACCGCACGGCCTGTATTACGCACCTGACCCTTCTTCACAAATCGCCTGTTCGATTGGCGGCAACGTGGCAGAAAACGCAGGCGGCGTACATTGCCTCAAATATGGCCTGACCGTACACAATCTGCTCAGCGTCGACATCCTCACTGTCGAAGGCGAGCCCATGACGCTGGGCAGCGACACCCTCGACTCGCCGGGTTTCGATTTGCTTGCGCTGTTCACCGGCTCCGAAGGCATGCTCGGCATCATCACTGAGGTCACGGTCAAACTGCTGCCCAGACCACAGGTGGCGAAGGTGCTGCTCGCCGCGTTCGATTCGGTGGAACACGCCGGGCGTGCGGTGGCCGACATCATCGCTGCCGGCATCATCCCCGGCGGACTGGAAATGATGGACAACCTGGCGATCCGCGCCGCCGAAGACTTCATTCACGCTGGCTACCCGGTCGATGCCGAAGCCATTCTGCTCTGCGAGCTCGACGGGGTCGAAACCGATGTGCAGGCCGACTGCGAGGTAGTCCGCGTGGTGCTGCAGCGCGCCGGCGCCACACAAGTGCGTCTGGCGCGCGATGAAGCCGAACGCGTGCGCTTCTGGGCCGGGCGCAAGAACGCCTTTCCGGCAGTCGGACGCCTTTCGCCGGATTACTACTGCATGGACGGGACAATCCCGCGCCGTGCACTACCGGGCGTCCTGCGCGGCATCAAAGAGTTGTCCGAGCAGTACGGCCTGCGCGTCGCCAACGTGTTTCATGCCGGCGACGGCAATATGCACCCGCTGATCCTGTTCGATGCCAATCAACCGGGCGAACTGGAACGGGCCGAAACCCTGGGCGGCAAAATTCTGGAACTGTGTGTGGCGGTGGGTGGCAGCATCACCGGAGAACACGGTGTAGGGCGCGAAAAGATCAATCAGATGTGCGCGCAGTTCAACAGCGACGAACTGACCTTCTTCCATGCCATCAAGGCCGCGTTCGACGAGAGCGGCATGCTCAACCCCGGCAAGAATATCCCCACCCTGCAGCGCTGCGCAGAGTTTGGCGCCATGCATATTCACGCCGGGCAATTGCCCTTCCCTGAACTGGAGCGCTTTTGATGAACACGCCAGACAGGGACGCTATTCAAGCACTGCTTGAGCAGGTCAATCAGGCGCTGGAGGACGGCAGACCGCTGTGTATTCAGGGCGGCGGCAGCAAAGCGTTTCTCGGTCGCCCGGTGGCTGGTGACGTTCTCGACACCCGTGAACACCGCGGTATCGTCAGCTATGACCCCACAGAACTGGTGATTACCGCCCGCGCCGGGACGCCGCTGAGCGAACTGGTGCAGGTACTGGACGCCACTGGCCAGATGCTGCCGTGCGAGCCTCCGGACTTCGGCACGGCAACCCTTGGCGGCATGGTCGCAACCGGCCTGTCCGGGCCACGCCGCCCGTGGAGCGGATCGGTGCGGGATTTCGTACTAGGCACCCGGCTGATCACCGGGCTTGGTAAACACCTGCGCTTCGGCGGAGAAGTCATGAAAAATGTTGCCGGTTATGACGTCTCGCGCCTGATGGCGGGCAGTTTTGGCTGCCTTGGGGTGTTGACCGAAGTGTCGCTGAAAGTGCTGCCCAAGCCGCGTTTGTGCATCAGCATCGCGTTGCAGACAGACAGTGCCAACGCCCTTTCCTGCCTGGCCGAATGGGGACGGCAACCCATGCCAATCAGTGCTGCCAGTCATGATGGTCAGGTGCTGCGTCTGCGCCTCGATGGGGGTGAAGGCTCTGTGAAAGCCGCGCACGAGCGGCTTGGCGGTGAGGTGATCGATACTGCCTACTGGCAGCAATTGAACGAGCAGCGCCTGCCATTTTTTCAGGATTCGCGCCCGCTATGGCGGGTTTGCGTACCGGCCCACACCGGCGTGCTCGACCTGCCAGGCGAGCAGTTGATTGACTGGGGCGGCGCACAACGCTGGCTGAAATCACACGCGGACAGCGTCGTGATCAGAACGATGGCGGCAGCCGTCGGCGGGCACGCGACATGCTATGGCCCGGCGCGTGTGGACAGCCCTTTTCAGCCCTTGCCCGAGCCTTTGCTGCGCTACCATCGGGCGCTCAAGAACCGGCTCGACCCGCAGGGTATTTTCAACCCTGGCCGACTGTACGCGGAGCTTTGAGGCATGCAGACCACATTGAGTGAACACGCCAGAAAACAGCCCCGCGCCGAAGAAGCCGAGCGCATCCTGCGCAGTTGCGTGCATTGCGGCTTTTGCAATGCCACGTGCCCGACCTATCAGTTGCTGGGTGATGAACTGGACGGTCCGCGCGGCAGAATCTATCTGATCAAACAGGTGCTTGAAGGCCATGAAGTCACCGAGAAGACCCAGCTGCATCTGGACCGCTGCCTGAGCTGTCGTAACTGTGAAACCACATGCCCGTCGGGCGTGGATTACCACAACCTGCTTGATATAGGACGCGCTGCGGTGGATGCCGCCGTGCCCCGGCCACTGGGTCAGCGATTGTTGCGCGAAGGCTTGCGCAGGGTCGTGCCGAATGCCGGGTTGTTCAAGGCGCTGACCGGCCTGGGTACTGCCTTTCGCCCATTGCTGCCAGACCACCTGAGAAACAAATTGCCCGCAACGATCCTGCGCTCAGGTGCGCGTCCGGCACCACGCCATGCGCGGCGCATGCTGATGCTTGAAGGTTGCGTACAGCCGGGACTTTCACCGAACACCAACGCCGCAACATCAAGGGTGCTGGACCGTCTGGGCATCAGCATCAACCCGATCAACAAGGCTGGATGCTGTGGCGCGGTGGATTACCACCTGAATGCGCAGGATGCGGGCCTGGAGCGAGCGCGGCGCAACATAGATGCCTGGTGGCCAGCCCTCGAAGGTGGTGCCGAGGCCATCATCCAGACGGCAAGCGGCTGCGGTGCCTTCGTCAAGGATTACGCACATCTATTGCGCGACGACCCGCTATATGCAGACAAGGCCGCCCTGATCAGCGCACGCACCCGGGACCTGGTCGAAGTCCTGCGCGATGAGCCACTGGAGAACCTCGGCATCAATACCGACACCCGGCTGGCGTTTCATTGCCCTTGTACCTTGCAGCATGCACAAAAACTCGGTGGCGAGGTGGAGCGTGTCCTGCTGCGCCTGGGTTTCAACCTGACCAGCGTGCCGGACGGCCACTTGTGCTGTGGTTCGGCGGGCACCTACTCCCTGACTCAACCCGCGCTGGCCCGCCAACTACGCGACAACCGCATGAGTGCGCTGGAAAGCGGCAAGCCACAGGTTATCGCCACTGCCAACATCGGCTGCCAGGCGCACCTGGCGAGTGCTGAGCGGACGCCAGTGCGGCACTGGATCGAACTGGTCGATGAAGCGCTGGGCACTCTTGAATCCCGTTGAACTCATATTGAATAACCACTGCTCTGGAGAACCCCATGAAAATCAAAGCTGTTCTGACCCAGACCGAAGTCAGCCTGATGCTCGGTGCCGCACGCGATGAAGCGCAGGCCAATGGCTGGGCGGTGGCCATCGCGGTTGTCGATGATGGCGGCCATTTGCTAGCGTTCGAGCGACTGGACGATGCCTCGCCCATCAGCAGCTATATCTCGATTGAAAAAGCCCGGACCTCGGCCCTCGGCAAACGCGAATCCAAGGGCTACGAAGACATGGTCAACGGCGGTCGTAGCGCATTCCTCAGCGCCCCGCTGCTGACTTCTCTGGAAGGCGGTGTGCCCGTCATTGTCGATGGTCAGGTGATCGGTGCGCTGGGCGTTTCCGGTGTCAAAGCCGATCAGGACGCACAGATCGCCAAGGCAGGCATTGCCGCATTGAATGCCGACTGAGCGATCATCATTCTGGTGCCCTGAGCCCGCTCATCAGGGGTGCCCGTAACAAAAAATCACAGCGCAACTTTTATGTGGAGCCCATCCGATGAACGATTTCGTCAAATGCCAACGGCTCAAAGTGGCTGTCAATCTCCAGCGCTTTGTCGATGAAGAAGTGCTGCCAGGCACCGGCCTGGAGCCGGAAACATTCTGGAAAGGCTTTGACGTACTGGTACACGAACTTGCACCGCGCAACCGCGAACTGCTCGCAGAACGCGAACGCCTGCAGGCCGAGCTGGACAAATGGCACAAGAAACATCCCGGCCCGATCAGCGACATGCCCGCCTACCGGGATTTTCTACATTCGATTGGCTACCTCCAGCCGGAACCTGAGCGGGTTACCGCCACCACCGCCAATGTCGACCTGGAAATCAGCGAGCAAGCCGGTCCGCAACTGGTGGTACCTGCCAGCAACGCGCGCTATGCGTTGAATGCTGCCAATGCCCGTTGGGGTTCTTTGTACGACGCCCTGTACGGCACCGATGTAATTTCCAGCGCCAACGGGGCCGACATCCGCGCGGGTTACAACCCGTTACGCGGCAACAAGGTAATCGCCTTCGCCCGCGAACTGCTCGATAGCAGCGCACCGCTGGTCAACGGCAGCCACAGCGATGCTCGAAGCTACCGTATCGAGGACGGCGAACTGCGCATCGCCCTGGCGGATGGCTCACACACCCTCCTGCAGCACTCGGAAAAGTATGTCGGCTTCAGGGGCGAGCCCGATCAACCGGAAGCAATTCTGCTCAAGAACCACGGTTTGCATATCGAAATCCAGTTCGACCCGCAGCACCCGGTGGGCAGCACCGATGCGGCCGGCATCAAGGACCTGCTGCTGGAATCTGCTCTGTCGACCATCATCGACTGCGAAGACTCGGTTGCTGCCGTGGACGCCGAAGACAAGGTGACGGTCTATCGCAACTGGCTTGGCCTGATGAAAGGTGATCTTACCGAGACGCTGGACAAGGGCGGCAAGGCAATCATCCGCAGTCTCAACCCGGATCGCACCTACATGGCTGCTAGCGGAGGCGAGCTCACGTTGCGTGGGCGCTCGCTGATGTTCATTCGCAATGTCGGCCATTTGATGAGCAACCCGGCAATTGTCGATGAGGACGAGCAGGAGATCCCCGAAGGCATTCTCGATGGGGTCATCACCAGCCTGATCGGCTTGCATGATCTGAATCGTCGAGGCAACTCCAGGGCTGGCAGCATTTATATCGTCAAGCCGAAAATGCACGGCGCAGCCGAGGTGGCTTTCGCCGATCAGTTGTTCAGCCGTATCGAAGACATACTGCAACTGCCGCGCAATACCCTGAAGATGGGCATCATGGACGAAGAGCGACGCACCAGCGTCAACTTGAAGGCCTGCATCGGTGCAGCATCGGCAAGAGTAGCGTTCATCAATACCGGGTTTCTCGACCGGACCGGCGATGAGATCCACAGCGCCATGCGGGCCGGACCGGTGCTGCGCAAGGGCGAGATGAAAAATTCTCCGTGGATCAAGGCTTACGAACGCAACAATGTACAGGTCGGCCTGGCGTGCGGCCTGCGCGGGAGAGCACAGATCGGCAAGGGTGTGTGGGCAATGCCTGATCGCATGGCCGACATGCTGGAGCAGAAAATCGCTCATCCCCGATCTGGCGCCACGACCGCGTGGGTACCCTCGCCCACCGCAGCCACCTTGCACGCATTGCACTACCATCAGGTCGACGTCGGGCAGATTCAAAAAGAACTAGAGCAGCAGGCGCTGGCGGACATCAGTGTCTCGTTGCTCGACGACTTGCTGACCATACCGGTAGTGGACAAGCCGGAATGGACGCGGGAGCAGATTCTCGAAGAACTGGAGAACAATGCCCAGGGTTTGCTGGGCTACGTCGTACGCTGGGTCGAGCAAGGCATCGGCTGTTCCAAGGTGCCCGACATTCACAATGTGGGCCTGATGGAAGACCGCGCAACGTTGCGTATCTCCAGTCAGCACATGGCCAACTGGCTTTTGCATGACATCGTAGATCAGCAAGACGTTAACAACGTGCTGGAGCGTATGGCCAAGGTGGTCGACAAGCAGAATGCAGGAGACTCCCACTACCGACCCATGGCCAGGGACTTCAAGAACTCTGCCGCATTCAAGACCGCCTGCGCGCTGGTGTTCAAAGGGCCAGAGCAGCCCTCCGGCTACACCGAACCATTGCTGCATGAGGCCAGGCTAGCGTTCAAGAACCAGGACTGACCTGCCGTTTCGCTCATGCGCCTGCACCGGGCATGAGCGAATGGCCCTCTTTCTGAAGGCATGCAGGACGTCAGACACGCCAGGCTCGGGCCGAAAGCAGCCTTTGATGTGCAGCGCCTAGAGCCTGTAGATCGAAATCCAGCTCATGTCCGGGTGCGAGGAATAAATGTAATTGCCATTACGGTTCAACACGGCGCCCCCCACGGAAGGAAAGTACGCAATACAGGTGGCGATGCCTTTCACCGTGTCGATCCGGTAAACGTCATAGTTGCAGGTGTAGATCGCGTAGACGTATCGATCGTCGGGCGTGACGCCGATTATTCTTACCGGATAACCCTGGCTGCCGACCCTCTCTCGATAAAAGGTTTTGTTGGTCGCTGCATCGACGATATAGACCTCATCGATTCCGCCCACATACAGCCAAGCGCCATCGGCACTGAACGCCATTGATCGCGGATCGGAAAAGCCGGTAATTTCGTGCTGCTGGTAATCAACCCTGCTTATTGCCAGAACGTCGGTAGGCGCAGTCCGGTCCACCAGCATCGTTGCGTAAAAGCGGTCATTCAAAGGGCTGATTCCCAGCGCCAGCGATGCATTGGTCAAGGCCCCAAGATCGAATTCGTTTTCGACCGTATAGTTTTCGGTCTCGATCAGACGGATCAGCCCGCCCAGCGCATTCTGAAAGGACAGGCAGATGAACCGGCCATCCGCGCTGCAAAGCACTCGATTGGCGTTGGCTGCGGGAAGTATGCGGATCACTTCGCGCAGGCGGGTATCGACCACATAGCACCTCTTCTGGCCGATGGTGTAGAGCCGTTTGCCGTCGGGGCTCAGGCTGATGGCGCCGGCGCCCGCTCGTTTGATACTGCCGACCACGCTTGCAGTGGCGATATCGACCACGCTGACTTCGCGGCCACTCTCATGCGCGACGTAAAGAGTGGTTTCATCGGGGCTGAGCGCGAGTTCTGCGGGTACGAACCCCAGAGGAATGATGCCGGTCAACCATGCGATGTCCAGAGGCTCTCCTGAACTGACCGGATCGACCATATGAGTCAAAGCTCTAACATGTTGAGATGCCTTTTTTTGCATTTCCATCACCAGTCAATGGGCCTTGTTAGACCGCCAGAACGGGGAATAGATAAGAAGATATATCCCCGTCATCCAACGATGCGGCCAAGACACCGATGCCGCTCCGATCCAGAACATGGAGTCATTGAATACTCAACCCGAGGGGATGGGTACTGTCAGAAGTGACAGTCGAAACATGTCACAACCTTCCAGATGAGACTGAAAAAAGCATGCGGGACATAGCGGTCGGGCAGTCCAGGACGACAGCAGGAAGCCGTTGCAGCGGAGCTACCACTGGTCAGACAAGGCTTGAGGGATGACCACTGAAGGTTACCGGAAGAAATGCTTGTACAGTGCCGGCGAGACAACTCAGGAGCTTTCTCGCACTACCAGCTCGAAGCCCAGATCCACCTGTGGAGCCTGCGCAACGCCATCGAGCAGGCCCAGCAGCAACTGAGCGGCGCGCTGCCCCACTTCCTGCCTTGGCGTGCGTATGGAGGTCAGGCGCGGAACCATATGAGCAGAACCGGGCAAATCGTTGAACCCCACCAGCGCTACCCGTTCAGGGATCGCCACCCCCAGACGCAATGCCTCCAGTGCTGCGCCCTGAGCCAGGTCATCGTTGCAGAAGAAAACCCCATCGACATCGGGGTGCTCATCGAGCAGACGAGCGAACAGCTCACCGCCCAGGCCGATTGACGAAGACTGACGTGTCGAGACCTGCAAATCGGGATCGAATAACCCGGCCTCCTCCAGCACCTGACGAAACCCTGCCCCACGCTGCAACACGCGAGGGTCGAGCTGGGCCGCCATATAAGCCAGACGTTTACGACCGCGCCCCAGCAGATGGCGAGCCGCTTCGGCACCCGCCTGCTGCTGGGAGAAACCTACGCAATAGGCGCCAAGCCGGGTATCCAGCTCCATCATGTGGACGCAGGGCACGCCGCTGGTTTCCAGCATCTGACGCGAAGCCGGCGTGTGGTCGAAGCCGGTCAACAGAACCCCTCTGGGACGATGGACCAGATGGCTGCGCAACAGCGTTTCCTCTTCTGCGGGCGAGTAGTGATAGTTGCCGATCACCACGTCCAGGCCGCGCGCGCGCAACACATTTTGAATGGCTTCCAGGGTTTCGATGAACAACTGGTTGGACAGCGACGGCACCAGCACCACGACAGTCTGGCTGCAGGATGACGCCAGTGCCCTCGCCGCAGAATTGGCGACGTAGCCCAGGCTTTGCGCCGCTGCACGCACTTTTTCGACCAGCTGTGGGGCAACCGTGGAAACGCCCCGCAGAGCGCGGGACGCGGTGATCGGAGAAACGGCAGCCAGCCGCGCCACTTCATCGAGGGTCGGACGACCGGTAGAGCGGGAACCAATGCGGGTCATGCGTTGCCAACTAACATAAGGGTTGCCAAATATGACGTATGCCCAATAAGGTAGCGCTGTCTCATGGAACGTGACAATGCTTTATCGCTGGTTTCACATTCGGGCTCCCCTTTAAGGTGGCCCCGGAGAACAGCCTCCGATGCTCAATGATGAACTCAAAACAACGAAAAGAACTGGAACAGCACAGGCTGAGCCTGATGTCCATCGGACAAAGACAGCGCTGTCTCCAGACGAGGTGCCTATTGTGACAACTGCGAATACTGCTATTTCCGCCCTTGTGGTGATGGGTGTGTCGGGCTGCGGAAAAAGCGCCGTCGGTGCCGAGATCGCACTCAACAGCGGCGGTCGCCTGATCGAAGGCGATGCGTTCCATCCTCAGGCAAACATCGACAAGATGAGCGCCGGAACCCCACTAAATGATGAAGACCGCGCCGGCTGGCTGACCCGCCTGGGTGAAGAAATGGCTGCGGCGCTCGCCAACGGCGAACACCCGGTCCTGACCTGCTCTGCCCTCAAGCTCATCTATCGTCAGCGTCTGCGTGACGCGGTGCCGGGCCTTGGGTTTGTCTTCCTTCAGCTGAGCAAGGAACTGGCGACCGAACGTTGCTCGCACCGTCCCGGTCATTTCATGCCTGCCAGCCTGGTAGACAGTCAGTTCGCAACCCTGGAGTCCCCTGAAGGCGAGCCGCTGACGCTGGTCGTGGATGCTTCCCTGCCCATCGATGTGATTGGCACCCAAGCTGCCGCATGGTGGAAAGGCTCCCACGCCTGATAAAGGCGTGAATGCAAAAGACAGCGCTGTCTTGAGCACACACGATAGAACGACGGCGCTCTTTGCAGTGGCCTAAAACAATAACAGGAGAAACACCCATGTTCGGTATGACCCATGAGACGTTCTTGCTCGTCGATGCGTTGGTAACCATCGTCGGTCTTGTACTGTTGATCACCACATTCAAGGTACACCCCTTCGTCGCGTTGACCCTGGCAGCGGGCTTTCTTGGCCTGACATCGGGAATGCCGGTGGAAAAAGTCATGAAATCGTTCCAGGACGGCTTCGGCGGCGTGCTGGGATTCGTTGGCATCATCCTTGGTCTGGGCACCATGCTCGGCAAACTGATGGCCGACTCGGGGGGCGCTGATCAGATTGCGCAGACCTTGATCCGCACCTTCGGTAAGCAGAAAGTGCATTGGGCAATGATGTTTTCCGCGTTTCTGGTGGGCATCCCGTTGTTCTTCGAGATCGGTTTTGTTCTGCTGATTCCGCTGGTGTTCATCGTTGCACGTCGCACCGGCGTGCCCATCGTCAAGATCGGCATCCCGCTGCTCGCAGGCCTTTCAGCGGTACACGGCCTGGTGCCACCGCACCCGGGTCCGTTGCTGGCAATCGGCATTTTCGGCGCTGATATCGGCAAGACCATTTTTTACGGACTGATCGTTGCGCTGCCGACGGCAATCATCGCTGGCCCGATCTTCGGCAACTGGATTTCCAAAAGCATCCCTGGCACCCCGTCAAAGGAACTGATGGACCAGATCGCCAAGGAGTCGAGCACCGAGAACCTGCCAGGCTTCGGCATTACATTGGTGACCATCCTGCTGCCGGTGTTCCTGATGCTGCTCAAGACCTTTGCCGACGTGGTGTTGCCAGAAAACAACATGTTCCGCATCTGGATGGACCTGATCGGTCACCCGATCACCGCACTGCTGGCGGCACTGTTGCTGGCCTTCTACACCTTTGGTGCAGCGCGCGGCTTTGATCGCAGCAAAATCATGAAACTGCTGGACCAGAGCCTGGCTCCGGTCGCCGCAATCGTCCTGATCGTCGGTGCGGGCGGTGGTTTCAAGCAGATGCTGGTCGCCAGCGGCGTGGGTGACGTGATCGGCCACATGGCGGTACAGGCACAGATCAACCCGATCATGCTGGCGTGGCTGGTAGCGGCGGTGATTCGCATCGCAACCGGGTCGGCCACCGTGGCGACCATTACCGGTGCAGGGATTGTCGCTCCGGTGGTTGGCCTGATTCCTGGTGTCAATCGCGAGTTGCTGGTGCTGGCCACCGGCGCTGGCTCGTTGATCCTGTCGCACGTCAATGACGCCGGTTTCTGGCTGGTCAAGCAATATTTCAACATGACCGTGGCTGAAACCTTCAAGACTTGGACGGTGATGGAAACCATCCTCTCGGTGGTCGGCCTGATTTTCATCATGCTGCTGTCTATGGCCGTTTAACGCAACAGGCATACTCGGCCTTCGCGGACACCCAGAACCGCGAAGGCTGGCATCCTCAGCCCCTCCTCCTTCCTGCATTAGCACACATCCCGGCGCATAAACACGACCTACAGCCAGTTGCCGCCCCTCGCAGTCAGCTTCTTCCTACACCCCGCCCACCACTTTCATTTTAAAATTTCAGAAAGCACGGGCAATCTTTCCTGGTCCCGCCTACGCTTACACTCATCTGAAGATGGTCTCGCCTGCCATTGCCGGGCGAGGCAACGGCGACCTCGATGCGCGCTGCTGTCACGTTACTTTTTATGTGGCGCCAGTAAATACGGGCATTTTCACGTCAAAACGGGCAGAATTGGCGCACTCGTCGTATCGGGGATGCAAATCTCGATGACAAGAAAATGAACCGAGGGAATTAAATTCACCACTGCGACGTCATACAGACGGATGCATCTGGATGCACTCGGCAACAATTACCACGCAAAGGCAAACGCCAGCCTCTTGAGAGAGGCGTTTTCAAGAGGCCATCAAGGAAAAGATTATGTTGATACTCACTCGCAAAGTAGGCGAAAGCATAAACATCGGTGACGAGATCACCGTGACGATTCTTGGCGTTCAAGGGCTTCAAGTCCGGCTGGGCATCAATGCACCTAAAAACGTTTCAGTGCATCGTGAAGAAATCTACAAACGCATACAGGCAGAGCTGGCTCCAAATCAGGATCCACAATAATCGCACACGCTCCCCCTATTCGATGCTGACCTGCTGATTTTTCAGGCAGACCAGCCATACGGCGTCTCAGGACGCCGTTTTTTATGCCTGTCTTTCAGAGCGCTTCTCCTCCCTCAACGGTTCAGCCCAAACTATTACTGCACTCAGGCATTGCCCAGCGAACACGAGTCACTACCTGAATGATGTAGCGTTACCAAGCCTGAAATAACACAGTTCAATAAACGCTAACAGCAGCAAAGTTTTGAAGTTCCGTCATTTTAAAAGATAACCGATCAGTGTGATCACCCTGTGACGCTTTAAATGCAACTCAGGAAAATACATCACGACCCGAATTAAAAGCGTGACAATTTGTATCCTGAAAACAAGGTAAGTTAGAGGCAGCGAAAACGGGAAAACAGTTCACCTGTACGCCACAAGCTGATGATTTGAGTAGCGTTGTTTATTCGCCGACAGGAGGGAGGCAACGGGAGGAAGAGTCTTCGGGGCATTGACCGCAGTTTGCCAGGCAATGAGTCACCGACGTAAAGAAATCAGCAGAGACACCATAGGGTGTTGCAAACATATGAAAAGGCCCTGGTCTCAATGACCCAGGGCCTTTCAGGCGCCTCGCAGCAAGAACAGGTCAGGCAAAGCTAGACTGGGCATGCGGCAGCGCTGTGGCGGTGGCTGCGGCTGCGGCTGCGGCGCGCTCGGTGCGTAGCTTCGCAACCAGGCCGGATATATCGCGACTGGTCTTTATAGCGTTCATGGATATGCCTGTTTTGTGAAACACGCGCCCGGAGGCCAAGTCTTCTATTTTCACGGTCATTTGATTACTGGCGATTGTGCAGGTGCAGCGCAACGGCAGAAACGCAACTTCAACGATGTTTCTGAGTTCTAACTCAGACAATCCACTGGTGATCATCTCTTTATCTCCTTATGGGTGTAAGCATGTCCCGACAGTGACAAAATCTCGGCAATTTTTATGGTTGGTAGAACATTTGAAAACGGCACGTGCCGGCCCGCCAATTATCCGTCGTCACTTACCTGATGCTTTCGATATTTATACGCTTCAAACGCCCCTGCAATCAACGCCTGCGCAAAAAATTAAACCGCGCGTTTAACACTGCTGAATACCGGGGGTTGTTAGAAAAAACGATTCATCGTCAGGGTTTTCAGGGCAAAAACTTATGACCCGGATCAATAAATCCAAAACCGGCTTATCTAAAGAAAGCACAGACTGACGAACGGTATATGAATGAGCCATTTTCCAGCGAAAAGTTTGTTGGTTTTAGAACGGGATAATGGCGTTACCGGCGGTGGGGGAGAACCCCTTAAGGACTGACTGCGATACCGGAAGCGCACGGGCCGAGCAAGGGTCGGCCGTGCCGGGTTCCGGTCAGGCGATTACTGCTCGGAACCGGAAAGACGAAGATGGAGAAGAGCGACCCGGGCGCCCTGCTTGTCCCGCTTCTCTTCAATGGAGTACGGACGGAATCCCATCCGCGGATAGAACAGCAGCCCCGGTACGTTGTGGTTATAGCAGGACGCGATCAGTTCCTTGGCTTCATGCTTGTCGAAGGCGATCCCCATCATGCTGGTGATCATGAAGCGCCCTACCCCTTTCGAACGGGCC
Organism: Pseudomonas tremae; assembly: GCF_001401155.1. GTDB lineage: Bacteria > Pseudomonadota > Gammaproteobacteria > Pseudomonadales > Pseudomonadaceae > Aquipseudomonas > Aquipseudomonas tremae. Next base: position 17,826 of record NZ_LJRO01000031.1, on the reverse strand, counting down.
TTCGGCGCGATGATGACGTTACCGAGCGAGCAGCGACCGCGAAATTCACACTGAGAGAAATTGGCAAAACCGACCACCTCGCCATCCATCTCGATGACGGTCGAATCATGACGTGTTGCCAAGGCGTCGCCGAGCTGTGAAGGTGTCAGTGGATAGGTTGCTCTGGGGAACATGTAGAACAGTTCGTCGGCGTTCTGCGGCATTTCGCAGATAATCGGGATATCTTTTTCTTCCAAGGGACGGTGAAGGAACATTAGGCGATAACCTCTCGAAGAAATTGAAGAAAGCGCGATTGACGCGGTGAGCAAATCGGCGATCAGGGCGGGCAAGCGGCAGAAACATAGCGCCCGCGCGGCTACAGCATAATCCCGGGCTGTCATAAAGAGCTACCTCAATAACCAATCGTGCCAACCCGCACCGCCTTCGCACACTGGCCGCAACCTGTTGAAGCGTAGGGTTTTGTGCGAGCAGACTTTAAGAGCCTGTGCCTGATAAAGGTCCAGGTTTGCAGGGTTCATCAGCCTTACCGTGCAATATGCTGTAACCGACATTTGCTGGTACGCCTTGTAACCAAAGCGCATAACCTGCATTTTTCGCAACTCGTTGACGGGGAACACTGCACTCATGGCGATTTCACCTCTGGCGCGCTTCAGGGCTCGTCCGGTCAGATGGCTGCTGATGCTCGCCATTATTCTCGGGCTGCCGGTTGGTTGCGCAGTACTCGAGCACAAGGAAAGAGAGCTGGTGTTCCGCATCGAACCCGGCACGGCCAGCTGGTACAGCGGGCTGCCCGACGAGGTTCAAGAGATCGAATTGCGCACGCCTGCCTTCGGCACGTCGCAAAACATTCATGCGTGGTGGTGGCCTGCGCCAGACAAGAACGCCCCGGCTGTGTTGTACCTGCATGGCTCAAGATGGAACCTGACCGGGCAATTGTTTCGCATCCGCCAGCTCAGCGCACAAGGCTTCTCGGTTCTGGCTATCGATTACCGTGGCTTTGGTCAGAGTGTCGGCCAGTTACCATCCGAGAGGTCCGTTTACGAGGACGCACGCATCGCTTGGGAACGCCTCAAGCAATTGCAGCCCGACCCGTCCCGAAGGTTGATCTACGGACACTCGTTGGGGGGCGCGGTCGGGGTGGACCTGGCGGCAGAACTGGGCACAGATGCAGAAAAGAACAACAGTCCGGCTGCGGCTCGGGGGTTGATCATCGAATCGACCTTCACCAACCTGGCCGATGTGGCCACCGCGCTTGCTAACACGTCATTGCCCGTGCGCTGGCTGCTGTCGCAAAAATTCGACTCGCTGGACAAGATCGCAGACATTCACATGCCGGTACTGATCGTCCATGGCACCAACGACCAGTACGTGCCCTCCCGCTTCAGCGAAGAGTTGTTCGACGCGGCGAAACAACCGAAACAACTGCTGCTGGTGCCCGGCGGCACGCACAACAACAGCATGCAACTGGGGCAACCGGCTTACAGCCAGGCGATACAGAGGCTGCTCAAGACCCCAGCATCGCTGCCTCAAGCCACCCGACAGGGCCGCCAGTCAAGAGACGCCGGTTAGACAACCTGCGAGGCGCAACAGTATGCTCGCGTACCCGACTCAAGGACTGCGCAATGACCTCAATTGTCGAGTATTCCGACCTGCATCACCGCCTCGCTGTCATCCAGCTCTGGAAAACAGTTTTCAATGACGAAGCACCGCAAAACCGCTCTGATCTTTCAATCGACAAGAAGCTTGCGGTGGACGACCGGCTGTTTTTCGTCGCAACTCTGAACGATCAGGTGATCGGAACCATTCTTGCTGGCTACGACGGTCATCGGGGTTGGCTGTACGCAGTCGCAGTTGATCCACAACATCGCGGCAACAGGCTGGGGTCTGCACTGGTAAGGCACGCCGAACAGGCATTGACCGATCTTGGCTGTGTAAAAATCAATCTGCAGATTCACACATTCAACGAACGTGTGCAGGCATTTTACAAGACACTGGGCTACACCTCGGAACCCATCATCAGCATGGGCAAGCGGCTTGATGCCAACATCATGCCTCGATCATGAGCAACTTGCCTCAGGAGTATTGATCAATCAAATCCCATGGCCCGCGATTCATTTATTTACTTGAGAATTAATATCAAATTACAATTATTGCTATTAACGTCCTGACAGAGCATCTCCCTTGAGCACTTCCACCCAACGCACTCGCCGTCTTGGCCCTTTTCTGTTGTCTGCGCTGTCTCTGGCGATATGCTCCAGCGGTACCGTGCAGGCTGCAGAAACCGCTGTTCTGCCTGCCACCCAGGTGTCCGCTGCCGCGACGCAGCCCCAAGAAGGCTACAGCGCGAAAAGCACCAGTACGGTCAGCAAGAGTGATGTGCCGATCAAGGAAGAAGCGCAATCGGTCAACGTTGTCACGCCGCAGACCATTGCCGACTACAACGTGCGCTCGCTGGACGACGCCATGAAGTTCGTCAGTGGTGTCAGTCAGGGCAACACGTTAGGTAACACCAAGGACTCGCTGGTCAAACGCGGCTTTGGCACTAACGATGACGGTTCGATCCTGCGCGACGGCGTACGCTCGGTGGTGTCGAAGAACTTTGGCGCAACCACCGAGCGCGTCGAGGTTCTCAAAGGTCCGGCCTCATTGTTGTATGGAGCAATGGAGCCAGGCGGCGTGATCAACGTGATCAGCAAACAGCCGCAATATGTGCAAAGCACCACGCTGAGTGGCTCGGCCTACAGCGAAGGCGGCGGCAGCTTTGGGGTCGACACCACCGGCCCGCTTGGCGACTCAGGGCTGGCTTATCGTCTGGTGGCCGAACGACAGAGCGAGGACTACTGGCGCAACTACGGCGTTGATCAACACACTCTGATTGCACCCTCGCTGTCGTGGACCGGCGAACGCGCCAGCCTGACCCTGGCCTACGAGTACAACGACTACATCAGCCCGTTTGACCGCGGCACCGTGTTCACGGGCGGTCATCCAGCCGACATCAGCTACGGCAAGCGGCTGGACGAAAAGTGGGCAAATACGGTGGGCATCAGCGAGACCGCCACCGCGCGTTTCGAATACCAGCTCAGTGATGACTGGAAAACCCGTCTGACGTACGGCTGGAACAATGATCGCTACAGCCTTGCGATTGCCCAGCCCAGTACTCTGTCCAGCAGCGGCGTACTGCGCCGTCAGGCCAATGGCGGCCATTACGATTACGAAACCCGTTATGCCAGCTGGGACTTCATCGGCAAGCAGGACATTCTCGGTCAGCAGCACGACCTGCTGGTTGGCGCCGAACATGAGGATTCCGACAGGTATCGCGGCAAGACCTATCGCAATACAGCCCAGAACGGCTTCAATATATTTTCGCCGGCCTACGGCAGCCTGGCCGAACCGAGCGTAGTCAGTGCGCCCACCAGCAATCTCAGCAATCAGTTGACATCCACGTCCATGTACATCAAGGACAACTGGCACTTGGATGACCGCTGGATTCTGGTACTGGGCGGTCGCTATCAGCATTATGAACAGGACATTGCCCAAGGCCTGGGTGCCAACCGCGTCACCAACCTGGACAAAAATGACAATGTGTTCCTGCCGATGGCGGGCCTGGTGTTCAAGGTGAATGAAGACCTTTCGCTGTATGGCAATTACAGCCGTTCATTTGTGCCCAACGAAGAAGTGAACGACGACGGCACCACGTTCGATCCTGAAGAAGGCCGTAGCTACGAAGTCGGTGCCAAATATACGCTGGCGCCGGAGCTCAACGTCAACCTCGCCGTGTTCGACATCGAGAAGAAAAACGTCGTCACGCCTACTGGCGTGACTGGCATCAGCCAAGCAGCCGGTAAAGTAGGTTCGCAGGGCGTGGAGCTGGACGTGACCGGACGCATCGCCGAACGTTGGGACATGATAGGTACTTACGCCTATACCCACACCGAAGTACTCGACGACCCTGACAACGAAGGCAACCGTCTGAGTCAGGCGCCGAAACACACGGCCAGCCTGTACCTCACCCACCACCTGCAGATCCCGTCCGGGCTGGGTGACTGGCATGCCGGCGGCGGTGCGCGCTACGTCGGCGAACGTGCAGGTGATGACGCGAACACGTTCTACATGAGCAGCTACACCGTTGCCGATGCATTCTTGCGCTGGGATGTGCCAATGGCGGGTTATAAAACCCGTCTGCAATTGAACGTGGACAACCTGTTCGACAAGCAGTATTACCCATCCAGCACCGGCAGCCAGTTGCAGGTCAATGTGGGTGAACCCCGCACCGCAAGGCTGAGCGCCAGCGTCACATTCTGAATGCTTGCGCAGGAGCTCGCCCGCGCCGGCTTGCTCCTTCTGCCTGAATGAATCGGCAGGCTCCTGAGCTAAGCGGTCAGGGTTTCATGCGGTAAAAGCTGATGAGCATTTCGTGAGCGTACAGGTATTCGATCTTGCCGATGAAGGCACTCTTTTCCAGCCACTCGTTAGGACCGAGAGAAACCTGAAAACGTGGTGTGCAGGAACACTGGTAATGGCCTTCGCTGATTGGCCATATGCCGTTCTGAAGCTCCTGCTGGCCCGCCTCGTCCAAGAGCATGATGCCCCTGTTCTCAACATTGATCAGCTCGCCCATCTGCGTACGCAAGGTGAAACGGGTGTCCAAAACAGCCAGCTCGGATGACATTTCGACCAGCAGATTGCTGCCGCCGGAAAGCACTGAACCGCTGAAGGATTCGCCCTGGAACTCGCCTCCCAGAATTGCGCTGTTACTGCGCAGGCCGTCGCTGCAGATGCCCATGAGCACGGGAACATCGGTTTTCAAGATGACTGTCAGTACCTTTTCGAGCACGGGCACCGTTGCTGTACTGACGCGATGGGAGCGTTTCACGGGTTGCTTGAAATCGATGATGTTCATGGAACTGTTCACTCCATCATTGATACATAGGTGCAATGGATGACTGAAGGCAGCCTGTCGAATGACCCGATAAAGAAAGCGTCCCTCTTTCAGCATTTATCTGAGTCTGCATTTCCAGTAAGCTCCACGGATTCGGCTTAAATCGTACCGAACGGTTCAGTTCCAGTCTAGAGAATTTTGCGCTAACTGTACCGAGCGGTTCACCAAGGGATTAAGGATATAAATGAAGGTGCGTACTGAAGCTCGCCGCGAAGCCATCATTGATGCCGCAGCAAGCGTTTTCCTCGAAATGGGCTACGAACGTGCTTCGATGAACGAAGTGACCAAGCGCATGGGTGGCTCCAAAGCCACTATCTACAGTTATTTCCATTCCAAGGAAGAACTGTTCATCGCCGTCGTCAACAGACTGGCAACGGCGCATCTGGCCGAGGCTGTTTCGGAACTGAGCAATACCAACGAGATGGGCACCGACATAGAACTACGCCCCATGCTGACTCGCTTCGGTGAGCGCATGTTGATGATGTTGATCAATGATGACAGCGCCTTGGCGGTGTACCGAATGGTGGTGGCCGAGTCCGGACAGTCCGACATCGGCATGATGTTTTATGAATCGGGCCCTCGAGAGTGCCTGCAGACAATAGCATCGACAATGCGCATAGCCATGCAGCGCGGGCAGTTGCGATCGACTGATCCGGACATCGCGGCGCTGCAACTCACTGCACTGCTGACTGCAGAAACAGAAATTCGCCTTTACCAGCAGGCGCCTATGCCGTTGAGCATCGAGCAGATTCGCGGCATGGTCGAGCGGGCAGTCGATACGTTTCTTCTGGGCATGGAAAAGCGCTGACCTGGGGGCTGAAGCTGGCAGGTCCTGACCTGCCGTTTCAGCGCTCAAAAGCTTTGAAATATTTGCTTACTATTTTGTTACAAAGTTAAACCGCGTGCGGGCGATAGCCTTTTTGCCCACTCCGGAGAAACACTCATGATGTTGCGAAAGCTCAACCTCGCTCCCCGTTCTGCACTGTGTTTCGGCATCTTCTGCCTGATGATCGTTGCCTTGGGCCTGCTGGCTCTGCGTCAGGCCGCGGAACTCAACGCCGCCGAAAAATTCATCGAAACCAACGTACTGCCCAGCGTCAAATTACTTGGTTCTCTGGATCGCGAGTTTGTAGGCATCAGAGGCAACAATGCCCGCGTCCGTAACCCGATCGAACCGCAAGAACGAAAGACCAAGGCGCTGGGTGATATTCAACAATCACGCTCGCTGATTGCTGGTTATGCCGATGCCCTCAACAAGTTGATCGTCACCCCACAAGGCCGCCAGGCATTTGATGAGCTCACCAAGGCCAATGCCGATTATCAGGCGGCCCAGGATCGCTACCTGGCGTCAGTCGCTGCGGGAAATCTCGAAGCAGCCGTTGCGACCTCCAATGGAGAAATGAAAAGCGCGGCCGATCAGGTCGAAGCCACCCTCAAGAAGCTCACCGGCATCAACGATAGCAAGGCCCAGAAGGCCGGCGCCACGGCAGACACTGCTTACCAGCAAACCTTGTGGATGGTGGGCATTTTCATCGCCGCAGGTGTTCTGACCACGCTGCTCCTAGCCTGGATGTACACCCGCAGCCTGACCGGCCCCATTGGCGAGTCGCTGAACATTGCGCAACGCATCGCCGACAACGACCTGACCAAGGACATCCCCCTGGATGGCACCGACGAGGCTGCCAGACTGATCGCGGCACTGGCCGCCATGCAGACCAACCTGCGCAGTGCCTTGACCCTGATTGGCGACTCTTCCACCCAGCTCGCGGCCACCTCCGAAGAGATGCACGCGGTAACCGAAGACGCTTCGCGCACTATTCAGCGTCAGAGCAATGAAATTGAAATGGCCGCCACTGCCGTCAACCAGATGAGCGCTGCGGTCGAAGAGGTTGCCAGCAACGCAGCCTCGGCATCGGAAGTTACCTCGCAGTCCAGTACAGCCGCCATCGCCGGACGCGCGCAAGTCGATGAAACCGTCACTGCCATCAACCTTATGGTGTCCAAGGTGCAACTCACCTCCACCGAAGTGCAAGGCCTGGCAGCCATGGCAACCGACATCAGTAAAGTGCTGGACGTAATCCGCGCCATCGCGGAACAGACCAACCTGCTGGCCCTCAACGCAGCCATCGAGGCCGCCCGCGCCGGTGAGGCCGGACGAGGCTTTGCGGTGGTCGCGGACGAGGTTCGGGCGCTGGCCCACCGTACTCAGCAGTCGACCCGTGAAATAGAACAGATGGTCAGTTCGATTCAGACCGGTACCGGCAATGCGGTGACGGCAATGGAACAGACCAGCGTTCAGGCGCAAAAGACACTCGAAATGGCCAACGGCGCCGGCAAGGCGTTGCTCGAAATCACCGAGTCCATCAGCCAGATCAACGAGCGCAACCTGATGATCGCTACCGCAGCCGAAGAACAGGCCCAAGTAGCGCGCGAGGTTGACCGAAGCCTGGTCAGCATCCGCGACCTGTCCAGTCAGACTTCTGAAGGTTCCAACCAGACTGCAATTGCCACGGCAGAACTGTCGAGCCTGGCCTCAGGCCTGAATCGACTGACCAAGCAGTTCCGGGTCTGAGTGACAAGGTAACCGGAACCTGACATTGCGCAGCATACACCCAAGCGCCCTGACAGCAATGTCAGGGCGCTTTGTGGTTGTTATCGAGACTGCGCTTCTGCAGGCCTGAAGAATTCGCAATCGCACTTGTCGAGCCGCTCGCGCTGATCTAAGTTGCACGGCGACAGATGAATTGATCGCCTGTCCCGGTTCCCCCAACCCGACAACGACAAAAAAGGTATACCCATGAAGAAGCTGACATTGCTTATAGGTTTTCTGTGCCTGTTTAGCGGATATGTCACCGCCGCGACCTCCGACGAAGCTGACGTGGCCAATGCCGTAGACAAACTGACGCAAGCCATGTGGCACAAGGACATTGCGCAACTGAACGCACTGACTGCCGACAACCTCACCTACGGGCACTCCAGCGGAGCTATTCAGGACAAGCAAGCGTTCATCGCAGACATCGAAACCGGCAGAAGCGGCTTCAACGAACTGAAGATGCTCAATCAGAAAATAACGCTCTCCGGCGACGTGGCTCTGGTGCGCAATCACTTCTCGGCGCAGGCGGTAAACAGCGGCAAGGTCGTGCCGACCGAGATAGAAAACTTCCAGATCTGGCAGAAACAAAACGGCCAGTGGCTGCTGATCGGTCGCCAGGCGTTTCGTTTTTAGGCTGGCGACCACTGCAAACCGGAAAACCTCACTGCTGCGTGCCGAACATCGCCGTCCAGTAGATGCCTGCATTACTCTTGGGGTCCATCGCGTAGGCAGCACCCAACTCGCGATAAGCGGGGCTCATCAGATTGGCGCAATGACCGGGGCTGGCCAGCCAGCCGTCCACCACCTTGCGAGCAGTATCCTGACCCGCGGCAATGTTCTCGCCGACCTGCTGGCCCACATACCCGGCCAGCTCGGTGCGATCTCCGGGCGTGCGACCGTCGTGATCCTTATGATCAAAAAAGTTCTGATTGGCCATTGCCTGTGAATGCGCCTGAGCGGCGGTACCCAGCATCAGGTTCCAGGACAGCGGCGTGGTCGCGGCAAAGGACTGCGGACCGCACTGACGTGGCTGGGTGCGGGCGACATTGACCATCTCGAGGATTTTCTGCCCCTCTGCCTGCCAATCACCCAGACGCGATGCAACCAGCGAACGGGCCAGCACGATGCGCCAGTCCCGGCCCTCGCGACTGACGCCGATGTCGACGAACTGCGGGTCCAGCACCACACGACAGAAACTCTCTTGCACGGCCTTGAGCGCCGAAGCCGCATCACGCGGTCCGGACAGGCTGATCGCTTGCACGGTGACCATCGGGTAGGCGGCACGAGTCAGCGCCTGCTGCAGGTCGAGATTGCCGTTGGCAGGCAATACCAGACGCGGATCACTGGCAAGCGGCGGCAGTTCCATGGACACCTGCTCGCCACAACGTTGCGTCTGACCCCGATAGGCGTTCAGGGATTCGACCAGTTGTGTCTCGTCGCTGGCCAACGCATGACTGGCAAACATTCCAAGGGACAGCGCGCCAAGAAGTGACAGCGAAACTCTCAGGAGCGACAGGCGCAGGGCGTAAACAATGACAGGCATGAAAATGTCTCTCTCGGGCTGAGTACGCCTATGATGCGCGATACCACCCGGTCGGGCGCAACGCCTTTTTCATACCTGACCGGAATTTCATGGCCGGAAGGCTGAAGACGTGCGCCAGACAAATGCCTGCTGGAAGAGGCTATTAAAGCTTGAAGTTGGCAACCAGCAAATTGAACGAGGTAGCAAGACGCGACAGTTCCTGACTCGAAGCGCTAGTCTGATTCGCGCCAGCAGCACTCTGCGTCGAAAGGTCCTGAATGTTGATCAGGTTACGGTCAACCTCGCGAGCCACTTGGGCCTGCTCCTCGGAAGCGGAGGCAATGACCATGTTACGTTCGTTGATGGTCGCTACACCCATAGTGATTTTTTCCAGCGCCGAACCGGCCCGCAGCGCCAGTTCCTGAGTATTGGTCGCCAGCGTCAGGCTTTTACCCATTGCAGCAACGGCACCATCGGCACCTGACTGCACTGTGCTGATCATCCCTTCGATTTCCACTGTCGATGCCTGAGTACGGTGCGCCAAAGCACGGACCTCATCGGCCACTACCGCAAAGCCGCGGCCCTGTTCACCTGCACGCGCTGCTTCGATGGCGGCGTTGAGCGCCAGCAGATTGGTCTGCTCGGCAATGCTGCGAATCACGTCGAGCACTTTACTGATTTCCCGGACATGCCCGGCCAGTTCAGAAACGGCACCCGTGGATGCGGTGATCTCATGAACCATGGTGGTGATGCCTTTGACAGTGTGATCGACCTGACCCCGACCATCGATTGCGTCATCCGTCGCGGTCTTCGACGCTTCGGATGTCGACACCGCATTGCGCGCCACTTCCTCTACTGCAGCGGTCATCTCGTTGACCGCAGTCGCCGCCTGCTGAATTTCATCGTTTTGGCGAGTCAGCCCGCGAGTACTCTCGTCAGTGACCGCGCTCAGCTCCTCGGCTGCCGAAGCGAGCTGGTCGGCGGCGCTGGCGATCTGCTGAATCGTGTGTTTCAGACCGGTCTGCATCCCCGACAGCGCATCGAGCAACTGACCAGCCTCATCACCGCTGGTGGAAACGATAGGCTGAGTCAGGTCACCGCCGGCAATGCGCTGGGCGCTTGTTACTGCCACCGCCAGTGGTCGGGTGATCATGCGAGTGATGAATACACCCAGCATGATCGCTACCAGAAAGGCAATAACCACGCCCACCTCAAGCATCAGCACTGATCTGGACTTGAGCTCGGACGCCGCCACCGCCCCTTCCTTGATCTGGCGATTGTTGGACTCGATCATTGTCCGCAAGTAACCACGCGCCTTGGCAAATCCGTCTGCGGATAATGTGTTCAAACGAGTGCGGGCGCTATCGAGATTGCCAGCCTTCATCAATTCGACCACTTGCTGAGAGCCCGCTATATAAGCAGGCAGCATTTGCTCCAACTGGTCGCCAGCGACGCGCTCGTCATCTTCCAGAGGAGTGGCCCGGTAGGTTGCGAAAACTTTCTGCGCACGAGCAAGGTCATCGCCCAGCGCCTGACGAACACGCTCCATGTCAGCCTCGGGCACACCGCCATCCTGCGCATCCAGCAACCGGTAAAGGCCGCGGTTATGCGCTGTCAGGCTGGTAAGCGTTTCATTGGTATTGCCGACAGAGACCAGGTTGTTGGAAAAAGTAAGCTCAAGCGCATTGCCCAGACGGGTAACACCTGCCATGCCCAGACCGCCGACAGCCAGCGTGATCAGTGCGCAAACGATGAATGCCGAAATAAGCTTGGTCGAAAACTTTAACTGACGCAGGAAATTCATGAGACGTATCCGAGGGAGATGAAGCTGATGGGGCGCTGAGATAAATGATCACGCAGCAGTGATATCATAATGACTTCACCCCAAATGAATGGTTCATATCCCCCGAGAGATTTACGTAAAAAAGTTTGACAAATATAAAAATACGTAAATGCAATGAGAATGAAGTGCACTACGTTTCATGAACAATGCACGTTAATGCAGTTTGAAAGCCCCAAACGTATTACTGCCAGGCCGTTGTTCGACAAACTCCCTGGCTTGGCGGGTCTTCTCGTCAAGGTGGAGATCGCGCTGCTTCTCGGCATCGACCATTGCCTGGCTACCATGCTGTTTGAGTAGATAGGCATGAATCTGCCGCACTTCTACCGAGCTGTAGATCGGGGCAATGTCCATGACCGCCAGCAACCCACCAGTGCCGTGGTCGCGGGTGTTCATGATGACCTGGGGGCCCCGCGCGCCCAATACCTGAAAGCCCAGTGATTCAAAGCAAGGCACCTTGTCAACTGCGCAGTACAGTTCGGCATGCGGGTATCGATCGATCATTTTCTCCAGCATTGAACGACCAATGCCTTGCTGACGATGGCTTTCGAGAACCGCCATGTAGGCCACCGCGCAGGCTTGTGGGTCGCCGTTGACCGGCAGATACAACAAAAAACCCAATACGATTTCCGGGTCGTCATCGTCCAGCGCAACAATCAGTTCGACGGCCAAATGTTGTGAACCGTCCATGGCATTGAGGTAAAGATGTACCTCGTAGCCCACGCCATACTGATAAAGGTTGTACAGCGGGTTGCTCGGGTCGATGGCAACTAGGCTGATGTCGGTGACGTAATCGACGACCATTTGCTGAATCTGGCTGCGGATGAATTCGGGGGGCGGGGTCTGGAGCAGCATGACGGTTGGCATAAAGCGGCGGATTCCGGAATGTGTGGTTTGTCTGCACTGGCTATAGAAGCATGATAACGCTTCCAGGCACGCAACACCGAATCGTCAGAAGCTGATAAATATAAACGTTAGTTGATACTCATTCGCGATATCAACTATCAAATAGCCACTACCGAATATTATTCCGTGACCCACTATTATATTACCGAACGTTAGCTCCCTATTAAATCAAGGTGCCTGATTTGCAAATAAAACACTCGGCACCCCTACTGCTTCCTTCATCAACCTGTCACTGACGCACGGTATGAGAACTTTATTATTGCAATCGAAATATAATAAAAAATACCTTAATTTCAATGATGTAGCAAACTAGTACCCTCCAGAAAAAGGCTTTTTGCCAGTATTATTTATCGACTGCTATTTCAGCTACGCACAAAAACAAGACTAATATCCAACACTTTCGCTCGCATTTATTTTAATCAACCCGATGCATTTTTATAATCACCCTTTCACGTTCGCGCGCCTAAGCTTATCTCGCCTACTAAAAATATGAGGGATTCAAAATGCCGTTATTAAACTGGTCCAGACACGTGGTTCATTTGACTGCAGCCGGTCTTATCAGTATTCCGGCGGCTTATGCAGCCGATACGCTGACTCGCGACAATGGTGCCGAAGTCGGCGACAACCAGAACTCCCAGACCGCAGGCCCCCAAGGGCCGGTCCTGCTGCAAGACGTGCAACTGCTGCAAAAGCTGCAGCGCTTTGATCGCGAGCGTATTCCGGAGCGCGTCGTGCACGCCCGAGGTACAGGTGTCAAAGGTGAATTCACGGCATCGGCCGACATCAGCGACCTGAGCAAGGCGACGGTTTTTAAATCCGGTGAAAAAACCCCGGTTTTTGTCCGCTTCTCCTCCGTGGTTCACGGTAACCACTCACCAGAAACACTGCGCGACCCTCACGGCTTTGCGACCAAGTTCTACACAGCCGATGGCAACTGGGACTTGGTGGGCAACAACTTCCCTACCTTCTTCATCCGTGACGCCATCAAGTTCCCGGACATGGTGCACGCGTTCAAACCTGACCCGCGTACCAACCTGGACAACGACTCGCGTCGCTTCGACTTCTTCTCCCACGTACCGGAAGCGACCCGCACGCTGACCCTGCTGTACTCCAACGAAGGTACGCCAGCAGGCTATCGCTTCATGGACGGCAACGGCGTTCATGCCTACAAGCTGGTCAATGCCAAAGGCGAAGTGCACTACGTCAAGTTCCACTGGAAGAGCCTGCAGGGTCTCAAGAACCTTGACCCGAAAGAAGTTGCTCAGGTCCAGTCCAAGGACTACAGCCACCTGACCAACGATCTGGTGGGCGCCATCAAGAAAGGCGACTTCCCGAAATGGGATCTGTACGTGCAGGTTCTGAAGCCGGAAGACCTGGCCAAGTTCGAATTCGACCCTCTGGACGCGACCAAGATCTGGCCTGATGTACCCGAGAAAAAGATCGGTCAGATGGTGCTGAACAAGAACGTAGACAACTTCTTCCAGGAAACCGAGCAGGTCGCCATGGCTCCGGCCAACCTGGTTCCAGGCATCGAGCCTTCCGAAGACCGCCTGCTGCAAGGTCGTGTGTTTTCCTACGCCGACACGCAAATGTATCGTCTGGGCGCCAACGGCCTGAGCCTGCCAGTCAACCAGCCTAAAGTGGCGGTTAACAACGGCAACCAGGATGGCAAGATGAACAGTGGCCACACCACCAGCGGCGTGAACTACGAGCCAAGCCGGCTGGAGCCGCGTCCAGCGGATGAGAAGGCGCGTTACAGCGAACTTCCGCTGAGCGGCACCACCCAGCAGGCGAAGATCACGCGTGAGCAGAACTTCAAGCAGGCGGGTGACCTTTATCGCTCTTACAACGCTAAAGAGCAGACTGATCTGGTGCAGAGCTTCGGTGAGTCGCTGGCCGACACTGACACTGAAAGCAAAAACATCATGCTGTCGTTCCTCTACAAGGCAGATCCAACCTACGGCACTCGGGTTACCGAAGTGGCCAAAGGCGATCTGGCCAAGGTCAAGTCGCTGGCTGCCAACCTGAAAGACTGATGAGCTGAAATCCCGCTCCGGTGCCTGGTGCGCCGGAGCGGGCATGGCCAGGAGAACGCCCGTGAAAAATCTCATCTACGCCTTGCTGTTGTTTACGGCAGCTGCGAACGCGACACAACCGACACCCCCTGAGCAATTGACGGCGGAACAGACTGCAAGCCAGTTGCGCAGCCTTTTTTTCGACGCCTCCCGCGAAGGCAACAACCCCATGCTCGACACATTCATCGAGGCCCATTACGACCTCAATGTTCGGGACGAGCAAGGCTATACCGGTCTCATCCTGGCGGCTTATCACGGCCATGAAGACTCGGTGACCAGGCTGATCGATGCAGGTGCAGACCCCTGCGCCAAGGACAATCGCGGCAATACCGCGCTGATGGGCGCAATTTTCAAAGGTGAACTGAGTATCGCCAAGCGTCTTGTTCAGGCCGACTGCGGTCCCGACCTGACCAACAATGCCGGGCAGACCGCCGCCATGTATGCAGCGCTGTTCAAACGCACCGAGGTACTCAAAGCCCTCACCGACAAGGGCGCCGACCTGAACATCCGTGACAGCATGGGCAACGACGTACAGGGTTTGTCGAAAGGTGAGTTCCAGGCGCTGCCTGCTCGCTGAGCGACAACCGGATACCTGGAAAGCACAGTGGCAAAGCGCAAAAAAGCGACTTCAGGTTGCCTGTGACGCCGACGGCCGGGTCCTCAACCACTCGTCTGCCACCTGCCCCATGCTTTTGGGCGTATCGTCCTTGATCCAGCCCATGAAGGCTCGATCAAACCTGAAGGAAGCGCCGCACTGCCCGATCATGAAACGCCGCACGTTCTGCGTATTGCGGTAGTGATTGTCCACCGGCGTGTCACGCGTAATAAGGTCAGAGTGCCAGTCGAATGCCATATCCACCTGTCCGCAGTAAATGTCTGATCAGACGTCAGGGTAATAAAATGTCACTACATGGCGTTACCTGCAAGATCCGGATCATTTATCACTGTCTCGAGTCGCTGTGGGTCCAGCGTACCGTCACGGCGTAGAACCGCCGCCCACATCGTCGCTGCCGCTGATCAACATGCCGCCGTGGCTGCTCGGACTGCCGAGGTGGGCCATGGGCCGGCCATTGACCATGATGGATGGAAAACCCGCAACGATCACCGCCCCGCAGGCACACATATCGCCGACCCGCGCTGTAGTCAGTGAGTTGATCAGAACATCGCTTGAAGCCGTCACAATGGGCGTGATGCCGTGGCCCGGAATCGGGCAGGCATGCAAGTCGCCAAGTTTTGCAGAGGAAATCATGTAGGCATCCTTGGTTCATCACGCAGTTCCGGCCTTAAGCCGGGGGGTGACGACAGTAAAGGAGACACTTATAAGGGTCTGTCAGACCATTCCGAATTTTATCGATGAAACCAGACCAATATAGCCAGTCGTGTTCCCGCCTCATTCCCCCGCAAACGGTACCAATGAGTCTAGCAACCACGCCCCGGCCGGCCCCAGGCTGCGCTCGAATGACCAGATAATGTCGACCGCCGAACGTCGCGGCCAACCCGAGACCTTCAGTTCCTTCAGCAGCCCGCCCGAATAACGTGACACCAGCCAGCGCGGCAAAGCCGACCAGCCGAAACCGAAAGCGGCCATGTCCATCAGCAGCAGGTAATTGGGCGCTGACCAGTGACGGTGGCCGCTGGTGGGCAGATCGTCGGTAGGAATACTGTGCTCGACCAGCGTGTTGAGGCGCAATGCGCGATAGCGCGCCAGTTGCTGATAGTCGACCCGCTCAAGCGCGGCAAGCGGATGTCCATGCGACACGAACAAGCCGAAGTCAGCACTTTCATCGATGGTGGCATGACCGATTTCAGGTGGGTAGCTGGCTTGTGCCGAAAGCAGCCCAAGGGATGCCCTGCCCGACTGCACCAGACTGATCGCATCACCATGTTCGGCAAACACACACTCCATTTCCAGCTCTGGAAAGCGTTCGTCCAGCTCGGTCATCAGTCGCTCGAAATCGGCGAACTGGTTGGCATCGGACAGCACCAGCGTCAACCGAGGCTCGACGCCCGCAGCCAGTCGCGCAGCCGCACGTCGCAGCCGGTCCGAGGCGCACAGCAGGTCGTCGACACGACCAAGCATCACTCTCCCGGCATCGGTAAGCACCGGTTGCCGCGATGAGCGATCGAACAACTCCAGCCCCAGATCGATCTCCAGGCGGGCGATCGCTTCACTGATGGTCGATTGACTCTTGCCCAGACGCCTGGCGGCAGCGCTGAATGACCCCAGCGCCGCGATCTGGACAAAGGCTTCCAGCGCCTCAGGTGAATAGCTCATGACTGTCTCTTATCGGTTTTCCCGATGGCAATGATTTTCAGATTAACGCAAAGGCCGATGATAATGCTGCCGTGAACGAACACAAGGGAAGCCCGATCATGAGTCACAGCAAACATCACACAGGTCAGCAGCCCTCCGGCCCCAGTAAATCCATCCGTGAGCGTGCGCTGCATGCCACGTTGTTCGAGGTAGGTGGTGTGATTCTGGTCGCGCCGCTGCTGGCCTGGCTCATGGACCACTCGTTGGCAATGATGGGCATCATGACGGTGATGATCTCCACCATCGCCATGCTCTGGAACATGACCTACAACGCCCTGTTCGACCGCTTGCGCCGCACCCACGGATTCACCATGATCCTGACCACTCGCATCCTGCACGCAGCGGGCTTCGAAGCCGGGCTTATTCTGGCTGTCGTGCCGCTGGCCGCATGGTGGCTGTCGATCAGCCTGATGCAGGCATTCTGGCTGGATATCGGCCTGCTGCTGATGTTTCTGCCTTATACCCTGTTGTTCAACTGGGGCTACGACACACTGCGCGAGCGCTTGGTAGAGCGACGGATGGCCAGATGTGAGGGGCTTTGACAGGAAGAGTTTGCGCACCCTGCGCGCCTTTCTCACTGGATTCCCCACACACCTGCGTAGCACACTGTCTACCCCTGAGCACGGCAAGGACCCGAACCCATGACAAACGAAATACTCAGACTGGCCGCGTTCAGCGATGGCGATCAGGGTGGTAATCCGGCGGGTGTATGGCTTGGTGCCTCGCTGCCTGATGAGGCGCGCATGCAGCAGATCGCTGCTGAGGTCGGTTTTTCCGAAACCGTTTTTGCTGTCCCGCTCGAAAACGGCTGGCGGGTGCGCTATTTCTCGCCGTTGGCCGAAGTGCCGTTCTGCGGCCATGCCACCATTGCGCTAGGTGCAGCACTGGCGGCGCAGCAAGGCGACGGTGTGTTTAACCTGACGCTCAATCAGGCGCAGATTACAGTCGAAGGTCATGCTCGGGGTTCACTGACCTCGGCAGCATTGCAATCACCGGCAACATCCAGCAAACCGATCAGCGCGCAGCTGCTGGAAGAAGCGCTGATGCTGTTCGGCTATACGCATAGCGATCTGGATGAGCGCATCCCTCCCGCACATATAAATGGCGGTGCCGGGCATCTGGTCCTGGCACTGAACAGTCGGGCAGCGCTCAAGGCCATGCACTACGACCAACAGGCCGGGCGCGAGCTGATGGCGCGTGAAGGCTGGGCGACGATTCTGCTGGCCTGGGCGGAGACTGATCAAATGTTTCATACCCGCAACCCATTTGCATTCGGCGGCGTGTATGAAGACCCTGCCACTGGAGCGGCCACGGCTGCGCTGGGTGGTTATCTGCGCGATATAGGCTGGCCGCACGGCGGGCTGATCGACATCCTGCAAGGTGAAGACATGGGCAGCCCATCGCGTCTGCGCGCCGAGATCCCCGAGCAGATCGGCAGTTCGATCCGGGTCTCGGGTATGGCGCGCAGGCTGTAGCAGCGTTCAGGTGCGCAGCTTGCTGCCCCCGAAGGCCACGCCCAGGAGCATTACGGCAACGACCATGAACGCCAGTTCAAGGCTGCTGATGTGGGCGATAAAACCGATGGCGGCCGGACCGATCAGAATCCCGGCGTAGCCCACTGTTGTAATCGCCGGGAT
>NZ_LJRO01000092.1 GCF_001401155.1 Pseudomonas tremae | reverse complement strand
CCGGCATGAATCGAGAAATTGACGTGCTTGAGGACCCAGTGTTCTTCCTTGGGTTTGGTGCTTATTCCGAACCAGCGACCTATACGCTGAAACTCGGAGGCGTAAACACGATAGGCCTTGCCCAGATTCTTGACAGTCAACAGACTCATAGTACGTCCACCATTTCCGGTGCTGCACGGCGAAACATGAACAGCCCCAACAGCATCAGGCCAACGGCAACCGCAGCGGTTACAGCCATGCTTTGCAGATCAGGCGCTCGCGCGTAAACCAGAACATCGTGATAAGAACTGACGATCGGGAACATGGG
>NZ_LJRO01000222.1 GCF_001401155.1 Pseudomonas tremae | reverse complement strand
GAAATCGTGTGGCTGCGGATCATATTGATCAGATGAAAACAGTCAAATACGGCGACAGCGACTACCAAGTGCCTGAATTCTGGTCTCAGTTAATTGCAATAGCGCCAAAAAAAGGGAAGGTGGGTGAGGCTATCGTCATTGACCATTACACCGCTCGCGGGCATGTGCTGGATGTTGGTGACTGTTACCCAGCCATAACCACGCTGACTTCTCACGGTTATACGCAAGCCTTGAAATGACTATCGTGCCAATGCT
>NZ_LJRO01000175.1 GCF_001401155.1 Pseudomonas tremae | reverse complement strand
CAAGTCCGCTCCCACGCCCTCCGGGCCGAAGTGCGCATTCCACGCCATCCGGCCACCCAGCCCGCCAACATCCGGCCACCTATTCCACGCTCATCCGGCCAGGCAGTCGGAGCGCAGCGACGCAGGTTTGCATTGTTAGTCTGAAGTCCCTGGCGTCGTCAATTTCGTTGCGCGTCTGCGCATCGATTCGCCCTTCAGTTCGATTCGATAAGCGTTGTGCACCAGCCGGTCGAGGATCGCGTCGCCCAAGGTCGGATCGCCGATCAGCGCATGCCATTTGTCCACCGGCATTTGGCTAGTCACCAGTGTCGAGCGGTTGCCGTAACGGTCGTCCAGCAGTTCCAACATGTCGCGCCGTTGTGCAGCGGTAAACGGCGCTAGGCCCCAGTCGTCCAAGATCAGCAGGTCGGTCTTGGCGTAGCCGGCCATTAACTTGGCGAAGCGACCATCTCCGTGGGCTAGGCCCAACTCCTCCATCAGGCGCGGCAGACGCAAGTAGCGCACGCTGTAGCCGTCCCGGCAGGCCTTGTGGGCCAGCGCGCAGGCGAGCCAGGTTTTGCCTAC
>NZ_LJRO01000162.1 GCF_001401155.1 Pseudomonas tremae | reverse complement strand
ACCCACGGCGTACGCACTGCGTCGACAATGGCCACGTCGCTGAACGCCAGATATTGTCCGCCGCTGCTCATGCCGTCGGCTCGGCACTGATTTTGTCCGGGGACTGATCACGATAAAGCGCTTCGACTGTTTCTGCCCGCCACTGCAGCACCGCACGCTGGTTGATCGAACCCTTGTCGGTGATTTCGCCACGGTCAATAGACGCGGGTTCGTCAAGCAGCACGATCCATTCAAGACGGCTGGCATTGCCATTTGCACCTTGATTCAGGCGGGTCAGCCATTCGCCGAACCACGCACGTACCGGCGCACTGGCCAACACCTGCGCATCAGAGGCCTGCGCATCCAGCCCGGCCAATTGGCGACATTCATGCAACCTTGGAAACACCAGCGCACCCAGGCATTCACGATCAGGCGCGGTGATGACCACATCCTGCACGTACGGCGAGCCTTCCAG
>NZ_LJRO01000132.1 GCF_001401155.1 Pseudomonas tremae | reverse complement strand
ATCTGGATACGCCGCCAGCACTGAACTTTTATGCGGTTTCGGCGCTTATTGCGTCTGATCGTGTATTGATTCCGTTCGACTGCGACAGCTTTTCCCGACAGGCGCTGTACGGACTGATGCGCGAGATCGAGGAGCTGAAAGAGGATCACAACGAAGATCTTCAGGTTGAAGGCATCATCGTCAACCAGTTCCAGCCCCGAGCCAGCCTGCCGCAGCAGATGCTCGACGAGCTGATAGCCGAGGGGCTGCCGGTGTTGCCGGTCTACCTGGGCGCATCGGTGAAAATGCGTGAGTCGCATCAGGCCAGCCTGCCGCTGATCCACCTGGACCCCCGTCACAAGCTGACGCAGCAGTTCGTGGACCTGCATCACTTGCTGGAGACCAATGCCCATCCGTGACGCGTATGCACCGCGCGTAGCAC
>NZ_LJRO01000316.1 GCF_001401155.1 Pseudomonas tremae | reverse complement strand
TTTACGTACAGAGCCTAGCGTTCGTTCGTGCGTGCGCCAAGGTCAACCTCTGCATCCACAATCCGCTTAAGCAACTCCCAGCCCTGATAGGGGTCGCCACGTCCTCGCAGGTGTGTGTACCGTCTCAAAGAATTCCAATCACGGTGCCCTGACACGCTTGCTACTCTAGGGATGTCCCAGTCCATCTCGAAAAGTCTGCTTATGCCGTCGTGTCGCATGTCATGAAATCGAAGATCTTTCAGCTCTAGGCTCTGTACGTAAAG
>NZ_LJRO01000100.1 GCF_001401155.1 Pseudomonas tremae | reverse complement strand
TGCATGTCGATGATCACCACAGCGGCACAGGAGGGGGCGAACGTGAAACAGTCCGGACGCGCATTGACGCTGATCATGCCGGTTCTCCGGCCAACTGCTCGGCACCGGCCATGTGTCGACCCAACTCGGTTCGATCAGCGGCCGCTGCGCTGGTTTCAAAAACCAGTTCGCCGTCATGAATGACCACGATGCGGTCTGCCAGGCTCAGCAGCTCGTCGAGGTCTTCACTGAGCAGCAGGACCGCTGTGCCGCTGTTACGTGCGTCAATCAGGCGCTGGTGGATAAGCGCGACGCTGGCAAAGTCCAGGCCGAATACCGGATTGGCGACGATCAGCACCGCGACGTCAGGGGGCAGTT
>NZ_LJRO01000006.1 GCF_001401155.1 Pseudomonas tremae | reverse complement strand
TGGCATGCGCGTGCAAGCCATTCAGAACGGCATGGCCTGGGTGTACTGGCAGGACAAGACCTGGGCCGTCAGTCCCGGCGAGAAACTGGGCCAGGTGACCGTCACCGGTATCAATCCCCAGGCCCGCGAAGTGCTGACCAGCGCGGGCACAATCAAATGAGGTAAATCATGGACGGCAGTACTGACGCGATTCAAATGTTGGTCAATCTGTCCCACAACCTGCTGACTTCCTTTGTCAACTTTGCCTTCACGCTGGGCAGCTTGTTTGCGGTCACTGGCGCTGTGAGCTACCTCGCCACTCGCGCCAGTGCCGCGCGCAAAGCTCCTGGCCATGCGGAAGGTGGCGGCAAGGTCATCGCTGTGTTGTTGCTCTGTGGAGGCCTGGCTGGCCTCGATCAAATGATCGGTGCTGCCGCTCGCCAGTTGGGTTGGCAGGGCGCGACCTTCGATGCCATCAGCTACGTGGACGTGGGCACCTTTGGTGTCGCAGCCGATGCGGCCAATGCCGTGTTAAGTCTGGTGCGCATGCTGGGCGTCTGGTTCGCGCTGCAAGGCATGTTGTCCTGGAA
>NZ_LJRO01000311.1 GCF_001401155.1 Pseudomonas tremae | reverse complement strand
CTCTGATATTCGGGGTGCTCACGATAGGGCTAGATACTTTTGAGATCAGCCTCAAGCAGCACCTTGTACTTGCGTGAAAGGTTGTTGGGGTGACGTCGATAGCGTGTCACGACTTCGGGGATCACATGCATTTCATAGCCCAGGCGGGCAATTCTCAGCGTGGCCTGGAAATCCTGAACCTTTATCTCCGGATCGTAGCCGTTCGCGTCACGCATGGCCTGCATCCGATACAGGGCCACCGGCGCCCCGACAACGACCGCACCGCGCAACACGTCGTCGAATGTCAGCCGTTCGATATAGTCGCGCGATTGGCATTTGATCGTGTTGCCGTCGCAGTCCATGTAGCTGATCAGTGCGCCTACGCAGCCGACT
>NZ_LJRO01000481.1 GCF_001401155.1 Pseudomonas tremae | reverse complement strand
CACTGATGCCACGTCAAATACTTCATGACTGACAACAAGCTCGCCACTGGCCGGACGAACCTCGACAGCCGCAGGGGGACTTGTCGATGAGTAACTGGCCCGGTGCATCAAGAGGTAATGTGCAGCACTGCTTTTGTCACCGACATGAACGACTTGCGCCCGCTGGAATTTCACCATTCCGCTCTCGGACAACGCAATGAGGTCGGCAACGGCCACTTCACAGACAACCCATCGCGCATCGGCATGAACACTCAAAAAGGCGCTGGTTCCAACACCCCACAATAAACCTGCCAGTCCATTTTCATGTGCTTTTGTGGGTTGCCAGTGCCTGCACTCAACGGTCCCTGAGACAGGCCACACCAAACCACAGTGATCGGCCATGTTATTTGCACATGTCCGTAATACCAACGCTTTTTCGAGATTCATTACAGCGCCCTCATAGATCCTTTAAGG
>NZ_LJRO01000389.1 GCF_001401155.1 Pseudomonas tremae | reverse complement strand
CTAGCCTGTCCCGGTGAGAGTATGAAGCGCAATGGCAAGCCATTAGCGTCGCAAACCATATGAATCCTGGTTGTCAGGCCGCCTCGACTGCGCCCCAGAGCATGGTCTAGCGGTTCTTCAGGCCCCCTTTTCCCGGCGCCTGAAGAAGCTCGGGTTGCACGTACCGCCGTGGAGTCGATCATCCAGTTGTCCAGATCAATCAGTCCTTCCTGGTTGAGTCGAATGTGCAAGCGTTCCAGCATACGGTCGAACGTGCCGTTATCGCGCCAGTCACGAAAACGCTGATACACCGCCGACCAAGGCCCAAAGCGTTCCGGCAGATCACGCCAGGCAGCACCTGAGCACAAAATCCAAAGGATTCCGTGGAGTACCAGACGATCATCGCTACGTGGGCGACCCATTTTCTGCTCGGGAGAAACCAGATCCTTGATCAATTCCCACGATGCGTCGGAGAGTTCGTAA
>NZ_LJRO01000397.1 GCF_001401155.1 Pseudomonas tremae | reverse complement strand
TTGCGACACCGCGCAACGAAACATTAAAACGATTCATGAACACCACAAATTCCCTTTTGAAATATCAGTTGGCAGTCGGTTTCCAGGCGCCGCTGTCGAGCGCACGCACCATGTTGTTGACGGCTTCGCGCATGGCCAGGTCGAGAACCTTGCCGTTGAGTGTCGAGTCATAACTGGCGGTGCCGCCAAAGCCGACGACTTCACGATTGGAAAGCTCGAACTCGCCAGCGCCCTGAGTCGAGTACACCACTTCCGAAGTGCTGATATTGACGATGTTCAACGCGACTTTCGCGTAGGCAATCTGGGATTTGCCGCGGCCCAGCAGGCCGAACAGTTGCTGATCGCCGACTTCCTTGCGACCGAACTCGGTCACGTCGCCGGTCACCACGTAGTCAGCACCCTTCAGACGCTGGGCGGTAGATTTAATAGCGGCTTCCTGCTTGATCTCCTCCATGTTGTCGCGATCCAGCACATTGAACCGGTTGGTTTGCTGCATGTGGGTGATCAGGATGGTCTTGGCTTGACCACCAAGACGATCGACGCCATCGGAAAAGATCCCGCGCATATAGCTGGAGCGGTTATCGAACTTGCCGACCGCAACCGGATAGCGCACACC
>NZ_LJRO01000166.1 GCF_001401155.1 Pseudomonas tremae | reverse complement strand
GCATGGCTGCTGGAGTCGCTGGTGCCGTTTGCCGGAGAGTAAACGGATCGGCTCTCATAACCGGCAGTCAGCAGTCGCGGGGCTTGCTGATTTCCAGCTATAAAGCACAGACTTTCAACACTGTCGGGCAGGGTAACGCATGACATTCGACGGGCACTCCGATCCTGTTACACGTGATACCCCGGTGGACGACCGCTACCGAAATACGAAGAACGTGAGGCGCTTCATGACCGGACAATGCGGGCCGTCGTTCAGGTTCGACCGGCCATTCATGGCGTGGATCACTAATGGCGAGCCCAAAAACATGGGCCAGATCGTGGATGAATGGTTACTTCTGCGACTGTCTCTTATACACATCTTT
>NZ_LJRO01000449.1 GCF_001401155.1 Pseudomonas tremae | reverse complement strand
GAGCCCGATAAGGTTAATGAGTCATTCAAACCGGCTGAAAAACCATCAGGATTTCGCCGCTGCACCAAACAGGTTTTCGACCTCGGGCCGGGTCTGGTTGATCGCCCCCAGTTGGCGGATCAGCTCGGCCTGTCTGCTGCCACGTATGCCTGCGGTGGTCATGACCGCGTCGCGCACGTAGGTATAGACACCGCTGACGCCAAACGGCGTGATGTAACGCACGTGCTCGCTGATACCTTGAGTGATGGCCTTGAAGTGCTCGCTGGCGTAATAGGTTCGACGGGCCCAGGCCGATTCGAACACCAGTTCCATCATGATGATGTTCAGGCGTGACGCCTCGACCTTGTGATCAACGTCGGGCG
>NZ_LJRO01000239.1 GCF_001401155.1 Pseudomonas tremae | reverse complement strand
CTAGCCTGTCCCGGTGAGAGCATGAAGCGCAATGGCAAGCCATTAGCGTCGCAAACCATATGAATCCTGGTTGTCAGGCCGCCTCGACTTCGCCCCAGAGCATGGTCTAGCGGTTCTTCAGGCCCCCTTTTCCCGGCGTCTGAAGAGGCTCGGGTTGCACGTACCGCCGTGGAGTCGATCATCCAGGTGTCCAGATCAATCAGTCCTTCATGGTTGAGTCGAATGTGCAAGCGTTCCAGCTTCCGGTCGAACGTGCAGTTATCGCGCCAGTCACGAA
>NZ_LJRO01000035.1 GCF_001401155.1 Pseudomonas tremae | reverse complement strand
AGAATGGTCTGCCCGGGTTTGCTCATTGACAGGATTCCGTGGAGATCGAAAAACGCATCTTACTCCACGTACACAGGGGAATGGTTCAAGCGCAGTCGATCAGATCCGGCACGAGGCTGCATAACCGAAGGTGCGCTCCTCATCCGGCGTTTCGATCCACACCAGGGTTTGTTCAAAACTGATCGGTGGACTGTAGAAATAACCCTGCACCATCGTGCACCCAAGGCTGGTCAGTGCATTCAGCTCATCCTGCGTCTCGACGCCTTCAATCACGCAGCCAAGAGACATGTCCAGACTCAAGGCAACCAGCGATTTCACGATCTTGTAACTC
>NZ_LJRO01000030.1 GCF_001401155.1 Pseudomonas tremae | reverse complement strand
CCAGAGTCCGCAACAGGTCGAACTGGATCACTATCAGTGCTATTTGCAGGCCGCGCAGCAGAGCGGCTTCGACCCGGCCAATGTCAGCGGCCAGCCGCCGCCGGACTTGGTGGATGCCTATCGTCGCTCGATGGGCGACTGTCTGGCAGGGCGTGGCTACAACGTCAGCGTCAATTGACGCTGATCAGACATTGGCCTGCTTGACGACCTCCTGAGGGTCGGCGTGCACCAGCACTTCGGCCTTCGGGAATTGCTCGTGAATAGCATCGGCGACCTTGTCGCAGAGCGCCTGGGCGACCGACAGGGTCAGTGTGCCCTGCAACTCCAGATGTAGCTGCACAAACCAGTGATTGCCGGAAATCCGTGTACGCAGATCATGCGCCCCAAGCACGCCCGGCACGTCGCACGCCAGCGCCAGCATGCGCGTGCTGACATCGGCGGGCAATTCTTCATCCATCAACACCGACACTGTCTCGCGGGCGATCTGCAAAGCGCTCCACAAGATGTACAGCGCGATGCCCAGACCAAAATA
>NZ_LJRO01000109.1 GCF_001401155.1 Pseudomonas tremae | reverse complement strand
TGATCGGAGAATCCCTAGGCGATCAGCCTGCGCTACGCGCCATGACCTTCAGAGCGTCGCCATTCACTCCCTTGACGCCACGAATGTTGCGCGCGATTTCCACAGCCAGTTCCTTCTCTGCAAAGTTGGCAACCACGCCGTTCAGGCTTACCACACCGGCTTTGGTATCCACTTTGATGTTGAGTCCGTCCAGCGTCCGGCTGTAAATCAGGCTCGCCTTCACCTTGCTGGTGATCCAGGCGTCGC
>NZ_LJRO01000499.1 GCF_001401155.1 Pseudomonas tremae | reverse complement strand
GAAGGCATTCAACACGCGTGGCCTTGAGCAGTGCACAGTACGTGCCGAAAAATATTTCCATTTAAAAACATACGGTTACATAGACATCCCGATAACCCGCGGTATCCCACGAGACAAAATGTCCGAACACTGTTGCTGGAAGAACAGCGGTGATTCACGCTTGAGTCGCTGTGCCCAGATAGAAGTTCTGGATATCGTCACTCCCGGCCAGTTCCTGCGCAGTCCCTGAGCCCACCACCCGGCCGTTCTCCAGCACATAACCGAAGTGCGCGTATTCCAGGGTCAGATTGATATTCTGCTCGGCCACCAGCAGGCTCAGCCCCTCCTCGCGATTGAGCCCCGCCAGCGTGTCGAAAATTTCCTCGACTACCTGCGGAGCGAGGCCCATGGA
>NZ_LJRO01000301.1 GCF_001401155.1 Pseudomonas tremae | reverse complement strand
TTCTACTCGGTGCCGTACCAACTCGTGAAGCACCAACTCGAAGTACGGCTCACCGCGCAGACCGTCGAATGCTTCCACGCCAACCAGCGGGTGGCCAGCCATCTGCGCTCGCGGCATAAAGGCCGCCACACCACCCAAACTGAGCACATGCCCAAGAGCCACCGCGAACATGCCGAATGGACGCCGCAACGACTGATCCGCTGGGCAGAGCAGACAGGCCCGAATACGGCGGGCGTCATCGCCTACATCCTCGAACGCCGAATCCATCCACAGCATGGCTTCCGTGCCTGCCTGGGCATCCTGCGCCTGAGCAAACAGCACGGAGAAGATCGGCTGGAAGCCGCTTGCCAGCGTGCGCTGGCACTGGGTGCATGCAGTTACAAAAGTCTCGAATCGATCCTGCGCCAAGGCCTGGAAAAGCTGCCGTTGGCCCAGCAAAACCTGCCGCTGCTGCCCGAAGAACACATCAACCTGCGCGGCCCCGGCTACTACCACTGACCTGAAAAGGAGCTTATCAATGCTACCGAACCCGACCTTGGACAAGCTGCAAACCCTACGCCTGCACGGCATGATCAAGGCGCTGAGCGAGCAACACGCAACGCCCGACATCAACGATCTCAGCTTCGATGAACGCCTCGGCCTGATGGTCGACCGCGAGCTGACCGAGCGTGAAGACATACGTCTGACCACTCGCCTCAAAGCCGCGCGACTGCGCGACAACGCCTGCCTGGAAGACATCGACTACCGCAGCCCACGTGGCCTGGATAAGGCCTTGATCCTGCAACTAGGCAGCGGCCAATGGCTGCGCGATGGCTTGAATCTGATCATCGGTGGCCCGACCGGTGTAGGCAAAACCTGGCTCGC
>NZ_LJRO01000069.1 GCF_001401155.1 Pseudomonas tremae | reverse complement strand
TTCTACTCGGTGCCGTACCAGCTCGTGAAGCACCAACTCGAAGTACGGCTCACCGCGCAGACCGTCGAATGCTTCCACGCCAACCAGCGCGTGGCCAGCCATCTGCGCTCGCGGCATAAAGGCCGCCACACCACCCAAACTGAGCACATGCCCAAGAGCCACCGCGAACATGCCGAATGGACACCGCAACGACTGATCCGCTGGGCAGAGCAGACAGGCCCGAATACGGCGGGCGTCATCGCCTACATCCTCGAACGCCGAATCCATCCACAGCATGGCTTCCGTGCCTGCCTGGGCATCCTGCGCCTGAGCAAACAGCACGGAGAAGAGCGGCTGGAAGCCGCTTGCCAGCGTGCGCTGGCACTGGGTGCATGCAGTTACAAAAGTCTCGAATCGATCCTGCGCCAAGGCCTGGAAAAGCTGCCGTTGGCCCAGCAAAACATGCCGCTGCTGCCCGAAGAACACATCAACCTGCGCGGCCCCGGCTACTACCACTGACCTGAAAAGGAGCTTTCTCAATGCTACCGAACCCGACCTTGGACAAGCTGCAAACCCTACGCCTGCACGGCATGATCAAGGCGCTGAACGAGCAACACGCGACGCCCGACATCAACGATCTCAGCTTCGACGAACGCCTGGGCCTGATGGTTGATCGCGAGCTGACCGAGCGTGAAGACATACGTCTGACCACTCGCCTCAAAGCCGCGCGACTGCGCGACAACGCCTGCCTGGAAGACATCGACTACCGCAGCCCACGTGGCCTGGACAAGGCCTTGATCCTGC
>NZ_LJRO01000134.1 GCF_001401155.1 Pseudomonas tremae | reverse complement strand
TTGGCGAAAGAAATGGGACTGCGGGGTGCGACTCTGTCCACAGGTATCGAAGGCTTTGGGCATACCGGCCGGCTGCATTCCTCGCATTTTTTTGAACTAGCGGATCAGCCTACCGAAATTCGTATGGCCATTACCGAGGACGAATCTGAACAGTTATTCAAGCGATTGGAGCTTGAAGATATCTCGTTGTTTTACATAAAAACCCCAGTTGAGCTGGGCTTCGTCGGAACAGAGGTCACCTAGTTTGGCCCTCTTTCGTAAGCGGTGACTCGAAGACGCCTTCGCTTGCCTCGTACTCCGAAACACGATTTTACATTTTGGACAGACCTAGCTAAGATCGGCGCATTGGAGATGGCATTCCTCCATTAACAAACCGCTGCGCCCGTAGCAGCTGATGATGCCTACAGAAACCTGATCAAACC
>NZ_LJRO01000469.1 GCF_001401155.1 Pseudomonas tremae | reverse complement strand
GATCAGGCAGCACTGGATGCGCACGTTGCCACGCCGCATTACCAACAGTTTGCAGCTGCAAGCAGCGAGTGGCTGGCAGAGCCACCGCAGCTGATATTTCTGGATCAGGTGTCTGGCTGAGTTCATTCATCTCTCAAGAGAAATGTATCTGCCGGTACATTTCTCTGCCGGCTTCACTTGAAGCGGTTAGTACTGTCCAAGCACCGATGCGTTGTATTGCTTCAGAAGTTGATCGTACTGCTGCTCTACCGTCAGCAGACTCTTGTTCAATTGGTCAACATCGGCATGAGCGGCCCACTGCCGTTGCAAGGTGTCCAGAGCTGATAGCCAGTTCTGTGCGGGCGTCTTGATCACAAGCCATATCGGGCGTTTTCCATTGGCAGACTTGAGGTTGGGCATATTTTTGAAATAGCGCTCGGCATCCAGCCATGCGTTAACCAGTTCGGTGTGCAAGGCCTCAAGCGCGTCCGGATTCAGGCGAGCGTTATCTGCGTTCTGGTTCAGGTAATTGATCGTTTGCCGGGCTAGGATCATGAAGTTGAGCGTGTGCCAGTGCTGATCGTGGCCAAGGCGATCGTCAATGGCCGCGAGTTGTTCGCTGCGTGCCAGAAATTGAGGTTCCTCGAAGCGTTTTCGAACGGCAAGACTGCGCTGCTGCAGTTGTTGTATCCCTTGGGTAATATCTGCATCCAGCTGCCGGGCAAGCTTGATATCGGGGCGTGGTTGATTGTAGAGCGCCTCGGCATCAAACGTTTTTTCACGTAGTGCGTCGAGCGTCTCGCTGTACTCGGTTACGGCAATGACCAGCGGATCGGACTTGGGGT
>NZ_LJRO01000320.1 GCF_001401155.1 Pseudomonas tremae | reverse complement strand
TCTCTGCACCGTTCATGAACAAATCACAAGGGCCTCTTAAGCCCTCTTCTGAAGTGGAAAGGTCGCTGCCTTGGATGTCCCTGAACCCGCCTGAAGGAATAACAAGGTTCCTCTCACCTCGCCCATCTGTCCCGAGAATATAGGGTGTAGGAACAGCATCTGGATGGTACTCGAGCAATGTTGCCGAGCCCGCGTCACCAAAGAGTGCGGCGACTGAACGATCACTCTTGGCGACAATTTTACTGACGGTATCTCCTGCCAGTAGCAGCACGCGACGGCTCCCGCCCCCCGCCAATAAAGAAGACGCGAGCCATAAGCCATAAACATATCCAGAGCATCCCAATGAAACATCAAATGCAGCCGTTGTAATGTCAAGGCCGAGGCGACGCTGTAAGGTACACGCGGTAGCAGGCAGCCGGTAGTCAGGCGTCTGCGTAACAAAAATAAGCGCATCAATCGTGGACCTGTCGATAGAAAGGTCGGAAAATAAGCTTTCAGCTGCTTTCAGCTGCTTTCAAGCAAAGATCAGAGGTGCATTCATCGTCGCTAACATGACGCGCCTCTATACCCGTGCTAGCAATTATTTTATTGACAGCCTCTTCTCCGAAGGTTGCAGCCAACTCGCTGACTTTGGAAATACGTGCAGGCAATGCGCAGGCGACTCCGACAATGCGTGTATTGGGTACAAGTCGAGGGGCATCGGGGGATTTCCGGGCAAATTTATTACTCATCATGCATCCTCACACTTATTCTTTTATCAAGCCCTAATCGATCAGCCCATTTAGAACATGAGGCTCTAAAATGTAAAAGCTTGACTTCCAGAGAACTGTAATAGCGGGGCGGAGTCCAGGACCACGTATCTAGGGGAACACGCTTACAGACAGCCTGATCCTCAAGAAAAACCTTT
>NZ_LJRO01000455.1 GCF_001401155.1 Pseudomonas tremae | reverse complement strand
TCACTGCATCGACGCCTATCGCTGTGAAAGGGGCGAGCGGCTGGCCGAGGTGGTCTCCAGATACCCGGCTGTCGAGCGAATCGTCTGCGGTCATATTCATCGTTTCATGCAGCTGCGCTTTGGCGGCACGCTGATGTGTACGGCCCCGAGCACGACGACGGCCATTGCCTTGCAACTGCGCCCGGATGCTGCCGACGCTTCCTATGTCGAGCCTCCCGCGCTGTTGCTGCACCACTGGAAGGCCGACACCGGTCTTATTACCCACTGGGTGCCGATAGGCCGTTTCGAGGGGCCTTTTGACTTCGCTTGAACCGACATATGAGCCTGGCAACCATGCGCTGTCAGGCCACTTGTTC
>NZ_LJRO01000154.1 GCF_001401155.1 Pseudomonas tremae | reverse complement strand
GGATAGATGCCGCGGAAGCGTCGTGCATGTTCGGCACCAATGACTTCGGCCATGCGTGCATCGTGATAGACCTGCACGTCGAGCCCCCCTCATGAGGTCCATACGAGGCAACCCGATCAAATGCACACAACGCCTCAGCATGAGCAACACAATACCGATGAGCCTGCCAATGATAGATATAAAAAGAACAACCCCAGCGCACCCTGCCAACGGTCAGAGACATGACGCCAGCGTAAAGAAGACCGAGTTATTGCTTACAAAATACCCGACCACTCGAACGCATGCGTCATTCTGAAAAGCCAATTGTTACGAAAACTTCTCCAGCCTCATCATCGACAAGCGCTCTGGCCTGAGCGAAGGAAGATCCGAACTCGGATGCGAGTTTGGCATTCCAGCTTGCAGCTAAAGCGTTAGCAACATCGGCAGCCTCTTGGGTAGTCAGGTTTCCGAACAAACCAGTGATCTCGAGCAAATTCATCCAGAATTGATTTTTTGCCTTAGAGTTAGGGGTTTTCAACAGTGATTGGTAGTAGCTTTCGTCAAAATTATCGACAATAAAAACACACTCATCCACCACTTTAAACTCAGGCCAGTACAGCCTGGCCATCCACAGCGCAAAGTCAGAAGGTAAATGCTGCGTATGATAGATGGCGTGAACGTAATCAAACCCCGTAACAGTATGTTTAGTGTTAGCGGCCCGAAAAGATTGGAAGTCAAAAATTTTAGGGTTTTCCATGTTTAGCTCCTTGGATACTCATCAGGCGTAGGTTCACGCACGCGCCCCTTATCTATATATACTTGTCCAGTATCTGGATTGACGTTAATTTCACTTGCCTTGACATTCGGCCGCTGAATCGGCCCATGTTCTTTCCCAGCCCCTCTGTACTGTTTCCAAGTCCCATCCTCATAGTAAGTTGTGTACTGGCCAAGCCTTCCTGGCTTTTCAAGAATCGTATGTGCCCGCCCTTCAGCCTCAGGGTCCTGCGATGGCGGTTTATTTCGAGACTTTATACGAGGCGCAGCTACCGGCTCCGGTACAACCCCCTTCGCCCGATCAATCACAACCGTCTGCGATCCGCTCCCAGCCCCCTCAGCATGTCCTTCTGCGTGAATACGCGCAATCTTGAGATGACGCCCCAGCTGTTCCAGCACTTCGCCAAGCTGCTTGAGTGCTGGTGATAAATGCGAGCTGACAGCAACGACACGTGCTGCCAGCCCAACACCACCGGTCAGGTAGACCAGTAGCGCGGCGAGCACGATCTCGAAAACCATACCTCCGGTCAGTTGGAGGATAGATTCGTGGTTTTGAATCTTGACGTACTCTTTGGCGAAATGCGCCAGAGCAAGCTGACTTTCATTGTCCTGAAAAATATAACTCGCGACTTCGTAGGCATGCGCCATCTTTTCGCGGCTGATCGTAGCGGGATCAAAACCCAGAGCTTCTGCCAGCTCACGGTGCTGAGCAGCAGAATATTGCTCGATAAAAGAATCGAGCCAACTGCCACCCGGCAATACTTCTGCGTTCCATGCCGACACAGCAGCACTGGAGAGCGCATCAAACGGATTGATCAGGTCTGAAAATTCTGCAACCGATTTGACGAGACCCCATGCGCCATAAAGAAACCCCTTGCCCAACGCTGCCCCGGCATAAAAAGTGTTGGCTGCGCCACTGCGTTGCTCCTGAATCGTTTTTAGCCGATCAGCCTCCAGCCTTTCCACGTTGAGAATCTCTCTCAACACTCGTTTCAGCTCTATGCGAGGCGCACTTGGCTGCTTTTTGGACTCAAACCAGGGATGCAACTGAACCTTGTGCTCATGCCCCGCGATAACCTGGCTAAGAAAGCTCTTGGAATCGAGTTCTCCCTGAATGACTTTGCCGTCAGCATGAGTAATACCCCACGAGCAACCCGTCAGGCGCTCACCGTTACTCCAGAGAAAACGAATGCCTATAAGGCAGCTAACCTGCGGCTCAGCACCGTGAAACGTTCTTGGTAGAGGATTTTCCCAGGTGTACTTTGATGCCCGAGGTGCAGGCCTTGGCTTGCCGGACTCTTTATGCCGACATACGCTTGGAGTGGGCGAATAATTGCCTCTGGTGTCGTAAACACCCATTACGATGATTCCCTGAATCAGCGACCTTGCATCTGTGTGCGGAGACGTGCGGTCAAGCTCTCGCACAGCGAGAGAAGTTATCTGTGCGCAGTCCGAGGGGCTGAAAACAGGGGAGCGAGTCTAAGGACTGGCGCTAAGGCGTCGAGCCTTGAACAGCGTCGGAGTATTGCCAGACAG
>NZ_LJRO01000075.1 GCF_001401155.1 Pseudomonas tremae | reverse complement strand
TTTCTAGAGCGTCTTCACGATCATATTCGCCAGGTGCATCAGTGCTTCAGCGCGGTTCAATACAGGTTCATTCGCAGTTAATGCTGGTTGCCCCATCTGGTCAGTCGCAATTAATCCTGGTCAAAAACCGCGCTGATTGCAGGTTGGGGATTTTTCATTTTAAGGTTACACCTAGTGTTGGTTTAGTTAACCAGTCACCAAATGTTTTATAAAGTGAGTCGAGTTGTCATCTAAAATAACAGCGCCCAGCAGAGTGTCAGAAGTTCTGTTTGCGCAGGTCTCGTCGAACTCTAGAGGAATCCCTTCATCTGCAAATAGCTGTTTCAATGCATCCGCCGTGCTAACTGAAAAATCACCCTCTCTATCCCCACCATGCATGGCGACACGCATTGTCAGACCCTGTGCTCTGGCATTTTGCAGATAATCGCGTATAGACGCTAAAACCTCTTCTGGCACAAGGTCTTCGTGACAAAAAGGGAATAGATGGAATACGC
>NZ_LJRO01000232.1 GCF_001401155.1 Pseudomonas tremae | reverse complement strand
TGGAGCTGGTGGTGGGTCTCGACACCTACGTGCTGGAGGCCGGTGACAGCTATTATTTTGAAAGCACCAGGCCGCATCGCTTCCGCAACCCGTTCGACGTACCGGCACGATTGATCAGTGCGGCAACGCCAGCCAATTTCTGACCCGCCCCTTTCAGTGAGTGACGCGTGAAGCTGACCCGGAAGATTCTGAGCACCGCAGGCGTTCTGACGTTATGGGCGTTCAATGTGCAAGCCGCCGATACCGCCCGAGCCCCTGACGACATCATCGCCGCCCATTGCGTCGCGTGTCACAGCGTCGGCCTGCTCAA
>NZ_LJRO01000341.1 GCF_001401155.1 Pseudomonas tremae | reverse complement strand
CGTTAGGGTCGATCATGGGTCACTCCTGTGCGATCTTCAGCGTGCCTGGCGGTACGAAACCCGGGTGGGCCAGCCGATTGCGCTGCACCATTTCCTGCGCCCGGCTGGCGTCACCGAATCGGCGATAGGCCAGCACCAGCGCGGGCAAAGGCTCAGAGACCTTCATGTCCACCAGACGTACACCGGAGGCCGCCACCGCGTTGAGGTGCCTGATCAACGCCTGACGCAACGTGTTGAGCGCCAGGTAATGTTCGGGATCGGCTTTCAACGACGCTTCCCAGATGGCCGAACTCAGCGTGTCGCGCAGTTC
>NZ_LJRO01000366.1 GCF_001401155.1 Pseudomonas tremae | reverse complement strand
CCTGGTATGCCTGGTTAATTCTGCTCGTAGCCATCGGCTCGATCGTCGGCGGTCTTATGATGCTGCGCGATACAGCCAAGAAACTGCCCCTCACCGAAGAACAACTCAAGCGCGTCCATGAGCGCAACGCCGAAATGGACGCCAAGGAAGCCAAGGACCGTTAAATAAGTCCGGGTGGCAGTCTGAAAACCTGCCCCTGCCTATTTCCCGATCTCTGCGCTGACCGAAAGCACCTTGATATGAAGCGGCTGAAAGATCGTCTCCAACTCGCCGTCCGCGCGCAACTTCTGC
>NZ_LJRO01000141.1 GCF_001401155.1 Pseudomonas tremae | reverse complement strand
GTGTACTTCCCGTTTCACAAGGCCAACGAGTTTCTGGGTATGACCGGGCTGCCGACGTTTCTGGCAGTGGACGTGATGAAAATGCCGAATATCGAAGCGGATGTGCAGCGTTACGAGGCTCACCTGGGCAAAGTGTTTGGTGCGCAGTAAGCACAACCTTTGCACTGAACAGCGCTAATAGCCTCTGAGTGTTGAGCAGGGGACAACAGTGAAAGCCAGATCTGATGAATTGCAGGTGTTTGTCTCGGTCATCGAAAGCGGTTCGATTTCCGCGGCGGCAGAGAAAATGGGCCAGACGCCCTCCGGTGTCAGCCGTACCCTGTCACGTCTGGAAGCCAAGCTTGAAACCACGCTGATCAACCGCACGACGCGGCGCATGGACCTGACCGAGGAGGGC
>NZ_LJRO01000270.1 GCF_001401155.1 Pseudomonas tremae | reverse complement strand
GGGCTTTGCGGTGGTGGCCGATGAAGTACGCTCGCTGGCCAGTCGCACCCAGACCTCTACCAGCGAGATTCAGGAAATGATCGGCCAGATGCAGAGCAAGATCCACTCGGCTGTGCAGGTGATGAACGACAACCAGATCCAGTCCAATCACTGCGTGACGCTTGCTTCCGGTGCCGACCAGTTGCTGGTGGAAATGGGCGAGGCGGTGGACACGATTCGCGACATGAATATCCAGATCGCAGCTGCCACCGAGCAGCAAAGCGCAACGGTGCAGGAAACCAGTCGCATGGTCACGCACATCAACGATTCTGCCCAGCAGGCCGCCGACGGTGCCGAACAGTCTGCGAGCAGCAGTCAGGACCTGTCGAAAATGGCCAGGGATCAGCGCGAGCTGCTCCATCATTTCAGCGTTTGATGCCCGGGAGTCAGAACATGAAACAGTGGTTATCGATTTCCCTGAGTGCAAGCCTGCTGGTCGCGGGCCTGGCACAGGCGGCCACGCCATTGATCGGCGTGGGTATGGCCAAGTACAACGACAATTTTCAGACCATTCTGCGC
>NZ_LJRO01000040.1 GCF_001401155.1 Pseudomonas tremae | reverse complement strand
TTTTTTTTTTTAGATGTGTATAAGAGACAGGTCTGATCCTGAGCTGGATAACGTAGGGATAGATCGGTTCAAGGACATTGCCAGAACGCTTAAGAATGAGAAGTGGGATGCTATTTATAGCTCTAACTATAAACGCTCACTGGTTTCCGCAAATCTTTTGACAGTTGACGTTAACTTGAGAAGATTTGTTTCCACAGACTTTTCGGAGCGCCACTTGGGCGCACTGGACGGTAAGTCTAAGGAGCTTCTTATATCTGCTGATCCTGAGTTATCGAGAAAGTTAATAACACTTGAGTATACCCCATCCGGAGGGGAGTCGGGTCGTTCAGCGTTGGAGCGTTTTGTCCGTGGAATACATACTATTAAAAATAATCACCAAGGCCGGGTTATTGTTGTTTCTCATGGAGGTATTGTGGCACTTTTTGCTCACCACATGTTAGGGGTGCGACAGACTTCCTGCCTTCTAGAGCATGGTAATGCCCTAATAATAAAGGTCTCAGGGACTGAAATTAGTTTGATGGGCATGAATGTTCCACCCAATTCAATAGCGGAAGCGACGTACTATGGAAAATATCTTGACAAGGGATTCATGGGGCAGTGGGAGAGCATCTAGAAAAATCAGATGCCCCGTCACCGGCTCAGCTGACACATGACAGCGTGATGGCCAAGCAGGGACTTTATTTCAGAGGGGTGTAAATAGAGTCGGTATTCGCGTTCTTGGCCTTTGGAGCCTACGAAAGCGAACGAGCAATCAATTAATGGTTTTCGATCATGAGGCAATCCATGCAAGCGCTTCTAAACTAACTTTTTTATATGGGATAGGTA
>NZ_LJRO01000044.1 GCF_001401155.1 Pseudomonas tremae | reverse complement strand
ACCTGGCTGTCGCCAGCCGTGTCCAGCAACTGGACCTGTATCGCCAGGCAGCCGATGCGCTGGGCATCGACGCACCCACTGCAACCCTGCGCAGCAGTCAGTTAATCGATGGCAGGATCTGGGACGGCAGCGACCCCGCAGGCTACGCGCGTAGCTTCAAGCTCCACTCGCTGGCCGACAACGCGCCCGCTGTGGCCAGTCGTTGACGGAGAACGTGACCATGCTGCGTATCCTGCTTATCAATGACACGGCCAGAAAAGTCGGTCGCCTCAAATCGGCATTGATAGAGGCCGGTTTTGAAGTAATCGACGAATCCGGACTGATCATCGACTTGCCCGCCCGCGTTGAAGCGGTGCGCCCGGACGTCATCCTGATCGACACCGAATCGCCAGGACGCGATGTAATGGAGCAAGTGGTGCTGGTCAGCCGTGACCAGCCGCGGCCCATCGTGATGTTCACCGACGAGCACGATCCGGGCGTGATGCGCCAGGCAATCAAGTCCGGGGTCAGTGCGTATATCGTCGAGGGTATCCAGGCCCAACGGTTGCAACCGATTCTGGACGTGGCGATGGCCCGTTTCGAGAGCGATCAGGCACTGCGTGCGCAACTGCATGCCCGCGATCAGCAAGTGGCCGAACGCAAGCGCATCGAGCTGGCCAAGGGGCTGCTGATGAAAATGAAGGATTGCAACGAGGAAGACGCGTACACCCTGATGCGGCGTCAGGCGATGAGTCGCCAGCAAAAGCTGATTCAGGTGGCCGAGCAAATTATCGCGATGAGCGAGTTGCCGGGGTAAACGAGCGAAGAACGCC
>NZ_LJRO01000381.1 GCF_001401155.1 Pseudomonas tremae | reverse complement strand
TCTGCGGCCAGCATGCTGGCGCGCTCCAGCGTACGGTTGGCAACCACGATACGCTTGACACCAAGGTCATGCAGGTGTCGGGCGACCAGAGTAATGGTCTCGCCCGCACCGATCAACAAGGCCTGACTGCGTTGCAGGTCACTGAAAATCTGTTTCGCCAGACTGACGGCCGCAAATGCCACCGAGACCGGGTTTTCGCCGATAGCAGTATCGGTACGCACCTGCTTGGCAGCGCTGAACGTGGCCTGAAACAGACGCCCTAGCAGCGGACCGACGGTGCCGGCTTCACGGGCAACGGCATACGCGGACTTCATCTGGCCGAGAATCTGCGGCTCGCCCAGCACCAGAGAGTCCAGCCCCGAGGCCACGCGCATCATGTGGCGCACGGCAGCATCATCCTCGTGAACATAGGCACTGGCACGCAGCTCTTCCAGGCTGAGGTGATGGTAATCGGCAAGCCAGGCCAGAATACTGTCTGCCGCGAGGTGATCATGCTCGATATACAGCTCGCTGCGGTTGCACGTCGACAGGATCGCAGCCTCACGACTTTCGGTCAGGCGGCAGAGCTGCTGCAGCGCCTCGACCAGTTGTTCGGGGGTAAATGCCACGCGCTCGCGAACGTCGACCGAGGCGGTCTTATGGTTGATACCGAGTGCAAGGAAGGCCATTCAGGGTCGCAGGTGGTGACGTGAAGCCGGTAATTGTCCTACTTCGATAAGCTCAGAACAACCACCGGATATTATTGTCCCACTACAATCGCTCGTTGCAGGCCGCGCTTTCGGGTCCGCAGCGCAGCAAACACACGCATTGCATCAGTTTTTCCAACGGCTGTGGGTTTTGCCGACAGCCTTGTGTCATGATGCTCCCACCGCAGGTAAGCCGCCCTTCTTATATATGAATAGATCCTCCGCGTTGTTCCTTGCTCTTGCTTTTCTAGCCGGCTGCCAGTCCACAGGCCCCGCCTCGTCGCAGCCCGTGCCCGCTCAAAAAGACGCGCCTCCAGCGCCTGAACCCAAGCCGCAAGTCTATGGCTCGTTCACTCAGGACACGCTGGTCAGCCTGTTGAGCGCGGAGCTGGCCGGCCAGCGCAATCGTTTTGACATCGCGCTGGATAACTACGTCACCCAGGCGATAAAGACCCAGGACCCGGGTGTTTCCGAGCGCGCCTACCAGATCGCCGAGTACATGGGCGCCGACCAGTCGGCGCTCGAAACCGCGCTGGTCTGGGCGAAAAACGCGCCGACCAGTCTTGAAGCGCAACGGGCAGCGGCCATTCAGCTGGCGCGCGCCGGTCGCTACGACGACTCTCTGGTGTACATGGAGAGGGTTCTGCAAGGTCAGGGCGACACGCATTTCGACTTTCTGGCGCTGTCAGCTGCCGAAACCGACTCCGACACACGCAACGGTCTGCTCAAGAGCTTCGACCGTCTGCTGGGCAAATACCCGAACAACAGCCAGCTGATTTTCGGCAAGGCGTTGCTGCTTCAGCAGAATGGAGACGCCGAACAGTCGCTCAAGCTGCTGGAAGACAACCCGCCCAAAGAAGGTGAAGTAGCGCCGATCCTGCTCCGCGCGCGCCTGCTGCAAAGCATGAACCGCGGCAAGGAAGCAGTGCCCCTGCTGGAAAAAAGCATCAAGAAATACCCGGACGACAAGCGCCTGCGCCTGACATATGCACGCATGCTCGTCGAGCAGAACCGCATGGAAGACGCCAAAGTGCAGTTCTCCTCCCTGCTCAAGCAGTACCCCGATGACGACGAACTGCGCTTTTCGCTGGCACTGGTCTGCCTGGAAGCCAAGGCCTGGGATGAGGCCGCGGGTTATCTTGAAGAGTTGATCGAGCGCGGCGCCCACGTGGACTCCGCGCACCTGAACCTGGGTCGCATTCACGAAGAGCGCGAAGACCCGCAAAGCGCACTCAACGAATACGCTCAGGTCGGACCTGGTCCCGACTACCTTGCCGCGCAATTGCGCCAGGCCGATATTCTGGTCAGCAACGGCAACGGTGCCGAAGCGGCCAAACGCCTGTCCGAAGCGCGGGCCGAAGAGCCCGACTATGCGATACAGCTTTACCTGATCGAAGCCGAGACGCTGACCAGCAATGATCAGCTGGATCGTGGCTGGCAGGTTCTGGGGCAGGCGCTCAAGCAGTATCCGGATGACGTCAATCTGCTTTATACCCGTGCCATGCTGGCTGAAAAGCGCAACGATCTGGCGCAGATGGAAAAAGACCTGCGAACCATCATCAAGCGCGAGCCGGAAAACGCCATGGCGTTGAATGCGCTCGGCTATACCTTGTCCGACCGCACAACGCGCTACGCCGAAGCACGTCAGCTCATCGAGAAAGCCCATCAGATCAGCCCTGATGACCCGGCGGTTCTCGACAGCCTTGGCTGGGTGAACTACCGCATGGGCAATCTGGACGACGCCGAGCGCTATCTGCGTCAGGCACTTGAACGCTTCCCGGATCATGAAGTGGCTGCGCACCTCGGCGAAGTATTGTGGGCCAAAGGCGAACAGCGCGAAGCCCGAAAAGTGTGGGCCAAGGCCCTGGAACAACAACCCGACAGCACCGTCCTGCGCAGCACTCTGCGGCGCCTGACCGGATCAGAGAACCTTTAACGTCATGTTTTTGCGCCACGTAATCGTATTCAGCCTCATTGCCCTGCTCACCGGTTGCGCCGGGCTAACCTCTCGCGAATCCGTTCAAGGCAAGGGCGACCCTGCACAATGGCGCGAACACAAACAGCAACTGACCAGCCTTGACGGCTGGCAGATCAACGGCAAGGTAGGCATCCGCGCACCAAAGGATTCCGGCAGCGGCACGCTGTTCTGGCTGCAACGCCAGGACTACTACGACATCCGCCTGTCAGGCCCGCTGGGTAGAGGTGCTGCGCGCCTGACCGGCAGGCCGGGCGCGGTAGTGCTCGAAGTGGCCAATCAGGGTCGCTATGAGGCCACTACGCCAGAAACTCTCCTGCAAGATCAACTGGGCTGGAAATTGCCGGTATCGCACCTTGTATGGTGGGTACGCGGCCTGCCCGCCCCCGACAGCAAAAGCAGCGTGACGCTGGATGGCGACAGCCGCCTGGCCAGTCTCGATCAGGATGGCTGGCAGGTGGAATACCTGAGCTACGTCGAGCAGAACGGCTACTGGCTGCCGGAACGGGTCAAGCTGCACGGCCAGGATCTCGACGTCACGCTGGTCATCAAGGACTGGCAGCCCCGCAAGCTGGGGCAATGAT
The DNA here is from genome assembly GCF_001401155.1 of Pseudomonas tremae. Classification (GTDB taxonomy): domain Bacteria; phylum Pseudomonadota; class Gammaproteobacteria; order Pseudomonadales; family Pseudomonadaceae; genus Aquipseudomonas; species Aquipseudomonas tremae. The sequence continues at coordinate 90,588 of NZ_LJRO01000381.1, read as the reverse complement.
CATGAGTGCGCCACAAATGGTTTTGCCGGCTCCGGCAAAGCTGAACCTGATGCTGCACATCCTCGGCCGCCGCCCCGACGGTTACCATGAATTGCAAACCCTGTTTCAGTTTCTCGACTACGGCGACGAACTGGGTTTTGCAATCCGTGAAGACGGTGAAATCCGCCTGCAGACTGAGGTCCCCGGTGTTCCGCATGACAGCAATCTGATCGTCAAAGCCGCCCGCGCATTGCAACAAAAGTCCGGCTGTACGCTGGGCATGGATATCTGGCTGGAAAAACGCCTGCCCATGGGCGGCGGCATCGGTGGCGGCAGTTCCGATGCAGCCACTACCCTGCTCGGCCTGAATCATTTGTGGCAACTGGGCTGGGATGAAGATCGTCTTGCCGCGCTGGGCCTGACACTGGGTGCCGACGTGCCGGTTTTTGTGCGTGGCCGCGCAGCATTTGCTGAGGGTATCGGTGAAATCCTGACCCCGGAAAACCCGGAAGAACCGTGGTATTTGGTGCTCGTGCCGCAAGTCGCTGTAAGTACAGCAGAAATTTTTTCAGATCCGTTGTTGACACGCGACACGCCGCCCATTAAAGTGCGCCCCGTTCCCAAGGGAAACAGTCGAAATGACTGTAAGGTGGTTGTAGAGAGGCGTTACCCGGAAGTACGTAACGCTTTGAATTTGTTAGGTAATTTTACCGAAGCAAAATTAACCGGAACTGGAAGTTGTGTGTTTGGGGCCTTCCCAAACAAAGCTGAAGCTGATAAAGTCTCGGCCCTTCTTACAGAGACCCTTACGGGGTTCGTAGCGAAAGGAAGTAACATCTCGATGTTGCATCGCAAGCTACAGATTCTGTAACAGGAATTGAGTGTCAAGCACTCGATTGATTCAATACAGGGGCGTCGCCAAGCGGTAAGGCAGCAGGTTTTGATCCTGCCATGCGTTGGTTCGAATCCAGCCGCCCCTGCCATTTTCTATACTCATCCAGGTTACCCTCAGCCTCTAGGTACTGCGCGTGTCCAAGATGATGGTCTTTACGGGGAATGCCAACCCCGATCTCGCTCGGCGTGTAGTACGTCAGCTGCATATCCCACTGGGTGATGTTTCTGTTGGAAAGTTTTCCGACGGTGAAATCAGCACTGAGATTAATGAAAACGTCCGCGGTAAAGACGTCTTCATCATTCAGCCGACCTGCGCACCAACGAACGATAACCTGATGGAACTCGTCGTGATGGCTGATGCCTTCCGCCGCTCCTCAGCGTCCCGAATCACTGCTGTGATTCCCTACTTTGGTTATGCCCGCCAGGACCGCCGTCCGCGTTCCGCACGTGTTGCTATCAGCGCGAAAGTCGTTGCCGATATGTTGACCGTAGTGGGAATCGACCGTGTGCTCACGGTTGATCTTCATGCTGACCAGATCCAGGGCTTCTTCGATATTCCGGTAGATAACATCTACGGCTCCCCCGTTCTGGTGGATGACATCGAAGACCAGCGCTTTGAAAACCTGATGATCGTTTCCCCGGATATCGGCGGCGTCGTGCGCGCACGTGCTGTTGCCAAATCTCTGGGTGTAGATCTCGGTATCATCGACAAACGCCGTGAGAAAGCCAATCACTCAGAAGTGATGCATATCATCGGTGATGTCGAAGGGCGTACCTGCATTCTGGTTGATGACATGGTCGATACCGCCGGCACACTGTGCCATGCGGCCAAGGCCCTGAAAGAGCATGGTGCCGCCAAGGTCTTCGCCTACTGCACACACCCTGTGCTGTCGGGCCGGGCCATCGAAAACATTGAAAATTCTGTGCTGGACGAACTGGTGGTGACCAATACCATCCCGTTGTCCGCCGCCGCTCAAGCCTGTGGCCGTATCCGTCAACTGGATATTGCACCGGTAGTCGCCGAAGCGGTTCGCCGCATCAGCAACGAAGAATCGATCAGCGCAATGTTCCGCTAAGGGGTTTCCCTTAGCCTGCACTTTGCTGACGAAAAGCGCCCCGCCCTGACATCCGGTCAGGGCGGGGCTTTTTTGCCCATACCGCCCGAGCGCTGGTCGCAAACGCGACGGTGGATGTGGTTAATTTGGAGATACAACATGAACGAATTTACACTGAATGCAGAACAGCGTTCCGACCTGGGGAAAGGTGCGAGCCGCCGCCTGCGTCGTCTCGCCAGCCTGGTTCCAGCTGTCGTCTACGGTGGCGACAAAGCTCCTGAGTCCATCAGCATGCTGGCCAAGGAAGTTGCCAAACTGCTCGAAAACGATGCGGCCTACAGCCACATCATCGAGCTGAACGTTGGTGGCAAGAAGCAAAACGTGATCATCAAGGCACTGCAACGTCACCCGGCCAAAGGCCATGTGCTGCACGCTGACTTCGTGCGCGTTATTGCTGGTCAGAAACTGACCGCAATCGTACCGATCCACTTCCTGAACGAAGAAGCTCCGGTCAAGAAAGGCGGCGAGATCTCGCACACTACCACCGAGCTGGAAGTGACCTGCCTGCCGAAAGACCTGCCTGAGTTCATCGAAGTAGATCTGGGCGCACTGGAAGTGGGTGACAACGTTCACCTGTCCGAGCTGAAAGCCCCTAAAGGCGTCGAATTCGTTGCTTTGGCACACGGTACTGACTTGGCAATCGCCAACGTCCACGCACCGCGCATCGTCAAAGACGAAGAAGAAGGCGAAGGTGAAGAAGGCGCTGCCGAGTAATTCATTACTTGGTAACGTCGGAGTTGCTCAGGAAACACCGCGAGCGATAGCAGGCAAAGCGGGCGAGATCGCGGAGTTTACATCATGGTAAATGAGCAGTTTTCGCCAGTATTGCCGCTGTCGCCAGCGGTTGAACCCACAACTCCAAAGGAAGAGCCCCTGTCGTGACCGCCATACAACTGATCGTGGGCCTGGGAAATCCAGGCGCTGAGTACGAACAGACCCGGCATAACGCAGGGGCTTTTTTTGTTGAGCGTATTGCTGCGGCGCAACGAGTCAATCTCGTTCCCGAGCGCAAATTCTTTGGCCTGACCGGGCGCTTCACGCATCAGGGTCAGGATGTTCGTCTGCTGATCCCCACCACCTACATGAACCGCAGCGGCCAGGCCGTCGCGGCACTTGCCGGTTTCTACCGCATTGCGGTCGAATCGATTCTGGTGGCGCATGACGAACTTGACCTGCCTCCGGGCGTTGCCAAACTCAAGACGGGCGGCGGCCATGGCGGTCACAACGGCCTGCGCGACATCATCGCGCAGCTCGGCAACCAGAACACATTTCATCGCTTGCGGCTTGGCATCGGCCACCCGGGCGATGCCAGCAAGGTATCCGGCTTTGTCCTGGGTCGAGCGCCACGCGCCGAACAGGAAAAACTGGACGCCAGTATCGATTTTGCCCTCGGCGTGCTGCCGGATATCCTCGCCGGTGAATGGAACCGGGCGATGAAAAACCTGCACAGCCAGAAGGCCTGACATCACTCGAGGGGAAACACCATGGGATTCAATTGCGGCATCGTCGGCCTGCCTAACGTCGGCAAGTCCACCCTGTTCAACGCGCTGACCAAATCAGGTATCGCAGCCGAGAACTTCCCCTTCTGCACCATCGAACCAAACAGCGGCATCGTACCAATGCCTGACCCGCGCCTGGCGGCCCTGGCAACCATCGTCAACCCGAAGCGCATCCTGCCGACCACCATGGAGTTCGTCGACATCGCCGGCCTTGTGGCAGGCGCCTCGAAGGGTGAAGGCCTGGGCAACAAGTTTCTCGCCAACATCCGCGAAACCGACGCCATCGCCCACGTAGTGCGCTGCTTCGAAGACGAGAACGTGATTCACGTCTCCAACAGCGTCGACCCCAAGCGTGACATCGAGATCATCGACCTGGAACTGATCTTCGCCGACCTCGACAGCTGCGAAAAACAGCTGCAAAAGGTCACGCGCAATGCCAAGGGCGGCGACAAGGACGCAGTGGTCCAGAAAGGCCTGCTCGAGCAACTGATCGCACACTTCAGCGAAGGCAAGCCCGCCCGCAGCCTGATGAAGAGCATGAACAATGACGAGAAAGTCGTCATTCGCAGCTTCCATCTGCTGACCACCAAGCCGGTCATGTACATCGCCAACGTTGCTGAAGACGGCTTCGAGAACAACCCGCTGCTGGACGTGGTCCGCGCCATTGCCGAAGAAGAAGGCGCAATGCTGGTGCCGGTCTGCAACAAGATCGAAGCAGAAATCGCCGAGCTGGATGACGGCGAAGAGAAAGACATGTTCCTCGAAGCCCTGGGCCTCGAAGAACCCGGCCTGAACCGCGTAATTCGCGCCGGCTACGAAATGCTTCACCTGCAGACCTACTTCACCGCAGGCGTCGAAGAAGTCCGCGCCTGGACCGTCCGCGTTGGTGCTACCGCACCACAGGCCGCAGGTGTTATCCACACCGACTTTGAAAAAGGCTTCATTCGCGCTGAAGTCGTGGCTTACAACGACTTCATCCAGTTCAAGGGCGAGGCTGGCGCCAAGGAAGCAGGCAAGTGGCGCCTGGAAGGCAAGGAATACATCGTCAAGGACGGTGATGTGATGCATTTCCGGTTTAACGTCTAAACCATAGGCGGCTCTCATCCATCGCCCCAAAGGCCCCGTTAAGCGGGGCTTTTGCGTTTCTATGGGTCGGTGCGCAGCAGCCCGCAGTACTATTTCAGACCCCCTCGAATTATTTGCTGGGGATGTCTATTTTTCTATGTAAAATATCGTCCTTTAATCGTCGCTTATCCACGTCATTTTAAACATTCGTGTTTGACGCAAGCAGATGTCAAAGACGGCGACTGATCAGCGATTGTTTCCACGGACCGGGCAGAGCCTTGTCACAACCCAAGGTAGATACTCTTTTGAAGATCTTAGTAACAGGCGGTGCAGGCTTCATCGGTTCGGCGGTCATTCGGCACATCATTGCCAATACAACGGACTCCGTCGTCAACGTCGACAAGCTTACCTATGCGGGCAATCTTGAATCACTCCAGTCCGCGGATCAAAGCGAGCGCTATGCGTTTGAGCACGTCGATATCTGCAACCGCGAAGACCTCGATCGGGTCTTCAAAGAGCATCAGCCTGATGCCGTCATGCACCTGGCAGCCGAATCCCACGTAGACCGCTCCATCACCGGCCCGTCGGAGTTCATCCAGACCAACATCATCGGCACCTATGTGTTGCTTGAAGCTGCACGCGGCTACTGGAGCCAGCTGGATGAAGCGCGCAAGGCCAACTTCCGTTTCCATCATATTTCGACCGACGAAGTGTATGGCGATCTGGAAGGCCCGGAAGACCTCTTCACTGAAACCACCCCTTACCAGCCAAGCTCGCCCTACTCCGCCAGCAAGGCCAGTTCCGACCACCTGGTACGTGCCTGGAGCCGTACCTACGGCCTGCCGACCCTGGTCACCAATTGCTCCAACAATTACGGCCCGTGCCACTTCCCCGAGAAGTTGATCCCGCTGATCATCCTCAACGCGCTGGAAGGCAAGCCGCTGCCTATTTACGGTAAAGGCGATCAGGTTCGTGACTGGCTGTACGTCGAAGACCACGCTCGCGCGCTTTACAAGGTCGTGACTGAAGGCGAGATCGGCGAAACCTATAACATCGGCGGTCACAACGAGAAGCAGAACATCGAAGTGGTCAACACTGTCTGCGCCCTGCTCGACCAGATGCGCCCGGATTCGGCTCATCGTCCGCATGCCAGCCTGATCACTTATGTTCAGGACCGTCCTGGCCACGACCTGCGCTACGCAATCGACGCCAGCAAGATCCAGCGCGAACTGGGCTGGGTACCGGAAGAGAGCTTCGAGTCGGGCATTCGCAAGACCGTGCAGTGGTACCTCGACAATCCTGAGTGGGTTGCCCACGTCAAGAGCGGCAGCTACCAGCAATGGATCGACAAAAACTACACAGCACGCGCCGATAAATGATGAAAATTCTTCTGCTGGGAAAAAACGGCCAGGTCGGTTGGGAGCTGCAACGCTCTCTGGCGGTACTGGGCGAGGTCGTGGCGCTTGATCGCCACACCGTCTCTACAGACTATGGCGACCTTTCCGGGGACCTCTCCAACCTCGAAGGTTTGCGCAACACGATTCGCCGCGTTCAACCTCAAGTCATCGTCAACGCCGCGGCCTACACTGCCGTCGACAAGGCAGAGACCGAGCAGGAACTCGCGCATACGGTCAACGCTCTGGCAAGCCAGGTTCTGGCAGAAGAGGCCCACACGCTGGACGCCCTGCTGGTTCATTACTCGACGGACTACGTGTTCGACGGTACAGGGACCACTGCGTGGAAAGAAAGCGACGCTGTGTCTGCGGTCAACTATTACGGCGCGACCAAGCTTGAGGGCGAACGACTCATTGTTGCCTCAGGCTGCAAGCACCTGATCTTCCGCACCAGCTGGGTTTACGCGGCACGCGGCAACAACTTCGCCAAGACCATGCTGCGACTTGCAAAAGACCGCCCCACGCTGAATGTGATCGCCGATCAGATTGGCGCACCTACAGGCGCAGAGTTGCTGGCCGATATAGCCACGGCGGCGCTGCAGCAAGCGCTTGCAAGGCCGGAACTCTGTGGCATATACCACTTGGCGCCTGCCGGCGAAGTGTCATGGCATGCCTACGCGCAGTACGTGATTGATTACGCACGCGCCAATGGGGAACCTCTGGCGGTAGAAACGATCAACCCGATCGGCACAGCCGAGTATCCGACACCTGCGCAACGTCCTCTGAATTCGCGTTTGAACACAGAAAAGCTGCGCCACAATTTTTCTCTGCACCTGCCTGACTGGCAAAGTGGTGTAGCCCGAATGCTCATGGAAACTCTGAATAAATGACCACCATCAATCGTAAAGGCATCATCCTGGCCGGCGGCTCGGGCACTCGTCTGCACCCGCTCACCCTTGGCGTATCCAAGCAGATGCTGCCGATCTACGACAAGCCGATGATTTTCTACCCTCTGTCAGTGCTGATGCTGGCAGGCATGCGCGAAGTGCTGATCATCTCCACGCCAGAAGACTTGCCAAGTTTCCGCAAGCTGCTGGGCGATGGCAGCCAATATGGCATTCAGCTCACTTACGCAGAGCAACCTACGCCTGACGGCCTGGCGCAAGCCTTCATCATCGGCGAAGAGTTCATCGGCGAAGACCCTTGCTGCCTGATCCTGGGCGACAACATCTTTTACGGTCAGCACTTCTCCGACAACCTGCGCTCTGCCAGCCAGCAGACCAGCGGTGCTACCGTTTTCGGTTACCACGTTTCCGACCCGGAGCGCTTTGGTGTTGTCGAGTTCGACGACACAGGTCGCGCCTTGAGCATCGAAGAGAAGCCTTCAGAGCCGAAGTCGAGCTACGCAGTCACCGGCCTGTACTTCTACGACAATCAGGTTGTTGAAATCGCGAAAAGCATCAAGCCTTCCGAACGTGGCGAGCTGGAAATCACCGACGTGAACCGCGCTTACCTTGAGCAGAAGAGCCTGACCGTAGAGATCCTGGGGCGCGGCTTTGCATGGCTCGACACCGGCACGCACGAGTCGCTGCTGGAAGCGAGCCATTTTGTGCACACCATCGAGCAACGCCAGGGCTGGAAAGTCGCTTGCCTGGAAGAAATTGCCTACACCAATGGCTGGATCACTGCCGCTCAGTTGGGTGAACAAGCCCAGAAACTGAAGAAAACCGGTTACGGGCAGTATCTGCAGAAGCTGCTCGACCTGGGCTCGTTCTAAGACTGCCAACCTCTATTCCATACCGCAGGGCTGCGAACAGTATGTCGTCTGTTATTCCAAAGGTCGCCGTGCTGTTGGCAGCCTACAACGGCAGGTCATGGATAGAGGCGCAACTTGAATCCATTCTGATGCAGACACATGTCTGCGTCAGCGTGTTCATCAGTGTCGATACCTCTACGGACGGCACTGAAGCGTGGTGTGCCGACTATGCGCAGCGCCATGCAAACGTCACCCTGCTGCCGCTTGCCGCACGATTCGGCGGAGCGTCGCGCAATTTCTTTCGCCTGATTCGGGATGTGGACTTCTCTTCGTACGATTACGTGGCGTTTTCCGATCAGGACGATATCTGGTACCCAGACAAGCTTGAGCGCGCCGTATCGGCCCTGAAGCCCGGCAACCATCACGCCTACTCCAGCAATGTCATCGCCTTCTGGCCGAATGGGCAACGCCTATTATTGGACAAGGCCCAGCCTCAAGTTCGATGGGACCATCTTTTTGAAGCGGCAGGCCCCGGCTGCACCTATGTTTTGAGCCGCCCTCTTGCGGATGCCTTCAAGGCGTCGCTTATTGCGCAGTGGGACGCGGCACAGTCTGTCAGTTTGCATGACTGGTACTGCTACGCATTTGCTCGCAGCCAAGGCTACCACTGGCTTATCGATCCGGTTCCAGGCATGGACTATCGTCAACATGCCAATAACCAGGTTGGCGCCAACACCGGGCTGGCTTCACTGCTCACTCGCCTGAAAAAGATTGCTGACGGCTGGTGGGCCGGACAGGTGCTGTTGATCAGCCAGTTGACCGGGGGCAACGAAGCGCTGCCCACGGGGAAGACGGCTGGCACACGATGGCTATTTCTTCGCCTCGCGTTCAAGGCACGAGAGTGCCGCAGAAGACCCCGAGACAAGCTTTTTTTCATAATTGCCTGCCTGGCAGCTACGCTGAATAAACCTGAACAGCCCGATAATCGCTAGATTGCAAATCCGGCTCATCCACAGCTGTATATTTCCCTGCCCACCTGCGAAGTGCCTTTCGCAAGCTTTTGAAAAAGCAGCATTTAAGTATCTTTGCATGACAGCAAAGGTTGCCAGACATCACTTATGGCCGGGCATCGGACAGCACGCCGCAGACGCTTAATTTCACGGCCGCTGAATGTTCTCAAGCGGCCGCTTATGTTAATGTGCAGGCCTTTGTTTTCGGTATCAGAAGCTCAATGAAACCGGTAGCCAGAACGGAACCAGAGTCGAAAGGCAGGGTCATTTGTACCGCCCAGCCAGGGACGACAGGCCCAAGTTGCCCTTACAGCAATGAGTTCACATACCGGATACGCTTTATTTAGTAAAACCGTCCTGCAATGAAGACCTCGTGTTACTCATCGTCGGAACCTACGTCGGAAAATTACAAATAGACGATGCATGCTCCGCGCCCCTCAGCGACGACAGAACCATCCCCTTATCCAGCGCGAAGACTTCCCGCCCAGGCGGTCAGTCTGTGCCGCACACGATGCCAATGAGCTTCGATACCGTAAACCGCCTTTTACTGGCGCAATCACATTCCCTGGCGCGGGCGCTTTTCTACGCGCGCCCGCCCCAACCAAGGTTGCATGAGCAGACCTTGATGAGCATTTCGGAGATACGTTACCTATGAATGCAACACGCCTCGCCATTCCAGACGTCATCGTGTTCGAGCCCAAAACATTCGGCGACGAACGCGGCTTTTTCTTTGAAAGCTTCAACCAGAAGGCATTCGAAGAGGTCGTGGGTCGGCCTGTGAAGTTCGTTCAGGACAACCACTCTCGTTCAGTAAAAGGTGTACTGAGGGGCCTGCATTATCAAATTCAACAGCCCCAGGGCAAGCTTGTACGCGTAACCGTAGGCGAGGTGTTTGACGTCGCCGTCGACCTGCGCAAGAGCTCCCCGACCTTCGGCAAATGGGTGGGCCTGCATCTCACCGCCGAAAACAAAAAACAGTTGTGGATCCCGGAAGGCTTTGCTCACGGCTTTGTCGTGCTGTCCGAAAGCGCCGAGTTCTTGTACAAGACCACTGACTACTGGGCGCCTGAGCATGAGCGCAGCCTGGTGTGGAACGACGCAAGCGTAGGCATCGAATGGCCATTCAGCGAAGCGCCCTCCCTCTCCGCAAAGGACCAGAAAGCCGTCGCCTTCGAAGACGCTGAGGTATTCGCGTAATGAATCCTCACCAAACACCCTCGGCGGGACCTCTACGCCTGGTCAGCAGCCTGTGGACGAACAGGTCATTGATCTCGCAAATGACCAAGCGTGAAGTCATTGGCCGCTATCGTGGCTCGGTAATGGGCCTGGCCTGGTCATTCTTCAATCCGGTCTTGATGCTGGCGGTTTATACCTTCGTTTTTTCCGAAATTTTCAGCGCACGCTGGGTCGGCGTAGACACTGGCAAAGGCGGCTTTGCCATTCTTCTGTTCGTCGGCATGATCGTGCACGGCCTGTTCGCAGAATGTGCCAACAGGGCGCCGTCTCTGGTCATGAGCAACAGCAATTACGTCAAGAAAGTGGTTTTCCCGCTGGAGATCCTGCCAGTCATTACCTTGGGCTCGGCACTCTTCCACAGTTGCATCAGCCTGATCGTGCTTGTGATCGCGCAATTGTTGATATCGCACACGCTCTACTGGACCGCACTGCTGTTCCCGTTGATTCTGGTGCCACTTATTCTTGGCACTTTGGGCATCAGCTGGTTTCTCGCCTCGCTGGGTGTATACCTGCGCGATGTCGGCCACGTGATCACCGTGCTGACTACCGTTCTGTTGTTCCTGTCGCCTGTTCTTTATCCTGTAGCTGCGCTCCCTGAAGTGTATCGCCCGTGGCTGCAGATGAACCCGCTGACCTACATTATTGAAGAAAGCCGGAGCGTACTGCTGTTCGGCAACCTCCCCCATTGGGACAGCCTGGGCATCGCAATTGCCGTCGGTGCGGTAATTGCTGTCATCGGGTTCTGGTTCTTCCAAAAGACACGTAAAGGATTCGCTGATGTCATCTGATCAACCGGTTATCAGCGTACAAAACGTATCGAAGTGTTTTTACACCTATGACAAACCCCACGACCGCCTGAAGCAAGCGCTTGTACCGAGACTTCAGCGCTGGTCAGGGCAGGCAGCAACCACGACCTACGGCAAGGAATTCTGGGCGCTACGCGACGTCAGCTTCAATGTTGGTAAAGGCGAAACGGTTGGCATCGTCGGTCGCAACGGCTCGGGCAAGTCCACCTTGCTGCAGATCATCTGCGGCACGCTGAGCCCTACCATCGGAGAGATTCACACCCGTGGCCGAGTAGCGGCGTTGCTGGAGCTTGGCTCAGGGTTCAACCCAGAGTTCACTGGCCGCGAGAACGTGTACCTGAACGCAGCCGTGCTGGGCCTGACGCGTGACGAAGTGGACGAGCGCTTTGACGCGATCGCAGGGTTTGCCGACATCGGCGAGTTCCTTGATCAGCCGGTCAAGTCGTACTCGAGCGGCATGGCCGTACGCCTGGCATTTGCGGTTCAGGCTCAGGTCGATCCGGAAATTCTCGTCGTGGATGAAGCTCTTTCCGTGGGCGATGCCCGTTTTCAGGCCAAATGCTTCGAGCGCCTGAGACAGCTGAAAGAAAACGGCACCAGTATTCTCTTGGTTACTCACTCCAGCGAGCAGGTCGTTACCCACTGTAATCGCGCGATTTTGCTTGAAAAGAGCAGGATCGAGATGATTGGCGAATCGCGTCCTGTCATCAATCGTTATACCGATCTTCTGTTTGGGCGTGACAAGAGCCCGATTACCGACAAAAGCCTGGACCTTGCCGAAGCCGAGCGTGTAGAAACCGCGCCGGTCGAAGCAGACAAGATAGCGCTACGCTTCGACGAAGATGTGTACGCCAGCAGGCCAGGCTACAACCCTCATGAATACCGCTGGGGGGACGGTGCTGCAACATTGCTCGACTTCCATATGAGCGCTTCGGGACGGGAGTTCCCCAACAGTGTCGAGTCGGGTGAAGACATCGTTCTTGATCTGGCACTGAGGTTTAACAGCACGGTGGTCAACCCGATTATCGGCTTTACGATCAAGACCAAAGAAGGCGTCACCGTTTACGGCACCAACTCCTATATGCAGGACTGCGAGGGCACCGCGCTGATCGGCAATGCCGGCAAACAGGCCAAGGCTCGCGTGAAATTCAAAAACGCACTGGCAACCGGTGATTACTTCATTTCCATAGGCATTGCCTCCCGGCAAAGCGAAGACATAGTGCCCCACGACCGACGCTATGATTCGATACATTTCGTCGTAGAACCTACTCCGAAGCTACTGGGCTTGATAGACCTGGGTGCCTCCATGGACATAGAACCGGTAATTGCTGATGTTTGAACTGGATAAATACGGCTATAGCCTTGATGCAAGCACTGGGGTTTGGGTGCGTTCCGATTATCAAGGCATCGCGTACAGCGACGGCGATAATTCTGAAACCGAGCTGGCCAGTATCGTACGTGAAGCGAAGGATGTATCAGTACTGTCCAGTGAGCTGCCACAGTACTGCACTGACTGGCCCAAGCTTTATCACCTGACCTCCAGCCGTGGAAATATCTTCCGGCCGTTCGAGAGTCTCATCAAAGGCAAATCAATCCTTGAGATAGGCGCAGGATGCGGCGCAATAAGCCGTTACCTGGGTGAAGCAGACGCTACGGTCCTGTCCTTGGAAGGCAGCCCACGACGCGCAGCAATTGCCGCAAGCAGAACGAGAGACCTGGATAACGTCACCGTACTCGCTGAAAGGTTTGACGATTTTAAAGTCGACCAACAGTTCGATGTAGTGACACTTATCGGTGTTCTCGAATACGCCAGCATGTTCAGCGCAGATGCTGACCCGGCTTTCGGCATGCTGAATCGCGTTCGCAAACTGTTGAAGCCTGACGGCCACCTGTTCATCGCCATCGAAAATCAGCTGGGCCTCAAATATTTTGCAGGCGCACCAGAAGACCATGTCGGCGTTGCGATGTATGGCATCGAGGGACGATATATAGATCGGCAGCCGAAGACATTTGGTCGAAAAGAGCTGCAAGCGCTGATTGCTCGCGCAGGGTTCAAGGCGTCGGATTTTCTATCCCCCTACCCCGACTACAAAATTCCGAACTCGATCATCACTGAAAGCGGTTTTAAGTCGCATGACTTCGACGCGGCTGCGCTCGCTTCCCAGAACACTCGAAAAGATCCACAACTGCCTGCAAACACCACATTCAACCTGGAAAGAGCGTGGCCCGTTGTCATTGATAACCACTTGGGCATGGACCTCGCCAACTCTTTCCTGGTAGTTGCCTCCTGCCAGCCAGAACAGGTGGTGCCGACCGATATCCTGGCGTACCACTACAGCACAGGCCGTAATGCCGAATATTGCAAAGCGACCGTGTTCGTCGAAACGCCTGAAGGCATCGAGGTTCGCTACCACCGCCTTAGTGACAACCCCGTACCGGAAAGTCTTGGTGATGCGCACAAGTTCATTCTTCCCGACGCGCATGGTTACGCCAAAGGTTCGCTGCTGAGCCTGAAATTCTACGAGGCCGCATCAACCCACAACTGGAACGTGGCCACCTTCACACCGTTTCTATCACTGTATGTAAACAGCCTCAAACAGCTGCTTGCATCAGAGGGCCATGATCTTGCACTTGATCATGTAGACGAGCGTCTGCCAGGTCACTATATCGATGCCGTTGCGCAGAACATCATCCTTGACAGCGAAGGCCAGCCGCACCTGATCGACATCGAATGGGAAATGGTCGAAGGTGTGGAGCTGGGGCATTTGCTGATGCGTGGTTTGCTGCTGCTGATTGCCAGCGCAGTACCTTTCCATCCAACTGCAACTATGATCAGCAGGCGCGACTTCATTATCCAGTTGATGGCCAGCGTCGGCCTGACAGTGACGGATGAAGAGCTCAATCGCTTTGCTGTACTCGAAGCCATGTTCCAGGAAAAAGTCACCGGTCGTGAGGCTGCCAGCTTTCTGAACTGGGCACCCGATGCCACCATTCAGAAGACGGGTTCGCAGTTAAACGAGGCGCCTAAGCTGGCAACGCTTTATCTGGGCGATGCTGAAGGAGGATTCGCTGAAGACCGGACAAAAACCCAGCGTGTTCACGACGGTTTTCAGACGGTTATTTTTGAAGTTCCCGCTTCAGCCCGATGCGCCTCTTTACGTTTCGACCCCACCAACGTGAGGCAGTCATTTTCGATCAGCGCCATCAAGGTTTACAGTTCGAACGCGAAGTTATGGGCGTGGTACGACAATACGGATGCTCAACTGGCTTCCGCAGGCGTCACAGCATTCTCCAGCGATGCCAACGGCACGTTGTTCATGGCACTCAACGATGATCCGCACGTGATGTTGCCTGCCGATCTGAATTCGCTGATTACGGGTAAGTCATTCAAAGTCCAGATCTCGTTCACCCTGCTCACTGAAGGTCAGGTCGCTGAACGACTGCTTCAACAAGAAGAAGAGCTCAAACAGGCACTTGAAACCACCTCGGACCTGAACATTAAAGAGCACTCTGCACTTGAGGCTGTCGAAGCGGCAAATCTGGCGGAGCAAGAGAACCACCGCCTCGCCTTGGCCAATATAGAAATTGAAAACCTGTCCGTTCAGGAAAGCCATCGCCTGGCGTTGAATGAGCTGGAAGCTGCCAATGCAGCGCTTCAGGAAAGCCACCGCCTGGCGTTGAGTGAGCTGGAAGCTGCGAATGCAACGCTTCAGGAAAGCCATCGTCAGGTGCTGGCAGACCTTGAAGCCCAAAAACTGGCCATGCAAGAAATCCACCGGCAAGAGCGGGAGGAGCTTGAAGCTCAAAACCTCGCCATTCTGGAAAGCAATCGGCTCAAGTTGATGGAAGCCGAAAGCGAGCATCTGGCGGCTCTGGAAACCCACCGTGCAGCACTGATGGGGCTTAAAACCGAAAATCTTGCCTTGCAAGAGAGCCATCATCTCAGGCTGAAGGAGTTCGAAGCCGAGCACCTGTCTTTACAAGAGAACCACCACACCACGTTGGCGGATCTTGAAACTAAAAATCTGGCCTTGAAAGAAAGTCATCACCTCGCATTGACGAGTATCGAGACCGAAACGCTGAATCTGAAGCAACATCAGCGTCGAGTACTGGATGGCCTTGAAAGCAAAAACCTGATGCTGCTGGAAAATCATCGCCTTGAGCTGGAAGGCAGAGATACTCATATTCATAATTTGAACCTGAATATCATCTCGATGCAGTCCTCTTACAGCTGGAAGGTAACAGCGCCGCTCAGGAAAGTGACGAGGTCTTTCTTTAGAGCAAAGAGCATCCTTACTTCGCTGCCTATGATTATTCGACGCGGCGGTGGTGTGTCAGGCACAGCAAAGAAAGCATATCGAGTTTGGCGAGCGAGAGGTATTGCTGGCGTCATTGCTCAAGCGCGGTGGGCCAAAACCAGCACAGTGCAGGCAATGCCCGGAAACAGGAATGACTATGCTTTATGGGTGCAGCAATACGACACTCTAGACGATGTAAAAATAAACCGCATCAACGATGACATAGCTCATTGGGGTGAGGGTCCGGTCATTTCCATCATCATGCCAGTCTACAACCCTCCTCTGGATTTACTGCGCGAAGCGGTAGAGAGCGTTCGTGCCCAACTCTACCCACAGTGGGAGCTTTGCCTTGCGGACGACGCATCGACTTATCCGGAGGTTATTGAATACCTGAAATCGTTGAGCGCTCTGGATGACAGGATCAAAGTCGTTTTTCGTGAGGACAATGGGCATATTTCAGCGGCCAGCAACTCGGCGCTTGAAATCGCCACGGGCGAATTTGTCGCACTGATGGATAACGATGATTTGCTGCCCCGACATGCGCTCTACTGGATTGCTAAAACGATTCGTGAAAACCCTGATGCCGGCCTTATCTACTCCGATGAAGACAAGATCAGTACGGACGGCAAGCGCAGTTCGCCCTACTTCAAGTCAGACTGGAACGAGTTCCTGTTCCGCTCGCAGAATATGGTTTGCCACCTCGGCGCCTATCGCAGAGACCTTGTCAACGAAGTCGGACAATTCCGAACGGGTTTTGAGGGCGCTCAGGACTATGACCTGGCACTGCGGTGCGTAGAAAAGCTTGAACGGAACCAGATTATTCATATCCCTCGTGTGCTCTACCATTGGCGCATACACGCCGGCAGCACTGCGATGGCAGGTGATGAAAAACCTTACGCGGCGCTGGCTGGGGTCAAGGCACTGGATGAACACCTGGAGCGCAAAGGCGGCGTCGGAATCGCCGAGCTGTCTTCTTCGAGTATGTATCGTGTTCATTACGCATTGCCAGCGTCGCCGCCACTGGTGAGCCTGATAATTCCCACCCGGAATGCCCATGCCCTTGTCAAACAGTGCATCGACAGCATCAAGCAACTGACGACGTATACTCATTATGAAATCATCCTGATAGACAACGGCTCCGACGAACCGGAATCGCTCGAGTATTTTGCTCAGCTCGATCAGGAAGAAAACATTCGCGTCATGCGCGATGAAGGCCCATTCAATTACTCAGCGCTCAATAACGCGGCAGTGCGTATAGCGAACGGCGAACTGATCGGGCTTATCAATAACGATATCGAGGTCATCACCCCTGAATGGTTGAGTGAAATGGTCTCGATAGCCCTACAGCCCAATGTCGGAGCCGTAGGAGCGCGTCTGTGGTATCCGGATAATCGGCTGCAGCATGGTGGTGTCATCACTGGCTTGGGCGGCGTTGCGGGCCACTCCCATAAATACCTGTCCAAAGGCGCACCTGGTTATTTCTGCAGAGCAGAGTTGATCCAGGAGTTTTCCGCAGTAACTGCCGCCTGTTTGATTATCAAAAAATCCACGTTCGACCAGGTCGGAGGATTGGAGGAGGAGCACTTGAAAATCGCCTTCAACGATGTGGACTTCTGCCTCAAAGTCAGAGAGGCAGGCTACGTGAACGTGTGGACCCCATTTGCAGAGCTCTACCACCATGAATCTGCGACCCGTGGCCTGGAAGATACTCCTCAAAAGCAAGAGCGCTTCACCAAGGAAATCGAATACATCAAGTCACGCTGGCCTGATATTCAAGCTGACTATGCCTACAGTCCGAACCTGACATTGAGCCACGAGGATTTTAGTATGGCCTGGCCTCCGAGGATCAGCAGTTGAGTAACGTTATTTGCAAAGTAAATCCTCAAACAAGGAAAACTGAAAGCCTAGGAGCTTTGCGTGCCTGAGAATACTATTCATAACAGCATTACGAAAACCTCAAAGCCCCGCTACCAATTGTTGTTAGCTGCCGTGTACATTATCGTCCTAATCTTATGGTCGGTAGGCATCTCGTTCCATGGAGGACCTGATGAATCAACACACTTTTTTTTGCTAGAATACCTCAAAACATTTCATGAACTGCCTAATGCTGCGGAGCCACTACAGCCATTTACCGGCAGCCTTTCCGGCTATACATGGCACCCCGGAGAGTTCTGGTATCATGGGTTACCCTTTCCCCATGTAATAGGTGCCATGATCAGTTCATACGGTCTAAGTTGGTTACTACCGGATGATTTGGCATACCTATCAGCCCGAAGCTTTAACTGGATACTCGGCGCTGTTTTTATTTGTGCACTTTATAGAATAGCTTGCAGAGCAGGCATGACAGAAAAGAGCGCTGCTTTTAGCGCGCTTATTATATCCCTTATCCCCCAAGTATCTTTTGTATTCTCCTACTTCAACAGCGATGCGTACGGACTTGCTAGTATCGCACTGCTTTTAAGTAGCCTCCTAGGCTATATAAAATCGCCCACGAAGTACACCGCAATCTGTTTCGGTGCTGCACTTGGCTTGATGTTTCTTGCAAAACTTTATTTTCTTCCTGCACTTGTCTTTGCTGGCAGCATGCTGATTGCTTATCGATATGCAGGAGAAAGAAAAGTTACCCAACTCTTCCCGTTGGCGCTCGTAGTGGGCCTGCTTATCTCAGCCCCCATGCTTATAATTACTTACCTTAAATACGGTGAAATTACCGGAATTACCGGACAACTGGACTTTGTAGCAATGCACAAGTCTAATCCGGCGCAGGGGTTTGGCACTTGCTATATTAAATGCCCTGGGCATTTAATCGACATGACTACAGTCCTGCCATGGCTGAGCTTAGCCACGAAAAGTTATTTTTCGGTTACAGGCTGGATGAATGTATACATCCCCGACTCTTATTATATGGGAGCAGCATTGCTTCTTATATTAATTACACTGACTGCTATAGTCCAGACGGCACGAGCCTGCGCACTGCCAGACAAGAAAAAATTAATATTAGAAAACCTACTTCCTTTAATCATGATTCTTGGTTTATTTCCATCAATTATAATTCTTAGCCTAGTTGCCTCTCAGAATAGTTTACCTCAGCCGCAAGGTCGATACCTCTTTGTCACCATACCATTCCTCGCTCTCATTATTTCAATTGCAACTACCACACATGCGAATCATCAGACATCCGCGTCGCTAGCACGTATCGCGAAATCTCGTCATTTCCACATGAAGTGGTTATTCATGGTCACTATATGGATGGCTTGGACCAATATGGTTGCTTGGAGCGCAAACACTTTAAGTCAGCCTAATCTTCAAAAGTCGGCCATCGGAAGACCTTTGTCTGAAGCGGTGCAAGAGACAAGCGGTCCAATCAACGCAGCTGGCGCATTCCCTACCGCAGCTCAGTTGTCTAAGCGACTCTCAATAGAGAGCGGTGAGTTCTCTCTAAAGGCCCCTGTGTCACAGGATCTTCCAAGGGGCAACATTGACGTGATGCGGCAAACCTCAGACGGTTTGTACATAAGAGGTTGGAGTTATATTGAACCCGGTGATGGAGTACCTCTTTACGTGATTGCTGTCGAAGAAGGTAAAATTGTAGGGGCTTTGAACATCGATGGAAAAAGGCAGGACGTTGCAGCGGCCATCGGGGATAAATCAGCACTCCGCACAGGCTATGAAGGCACCTTCCTGTCGGTATCTCCCGCCGACAAGTGCAATCTGAAGCTATACACTGTCAGTTCTTCATTTCAAATTTTCGCAATGCCTGATGTATGCGAGTTCATCAGCCGTTCGTCTCACTGATCATGGAAATCCCAATGGAAAATATTCCGCTTTTCTCGGCCATCAAAGCTAACGCTGGACTTGACTTCGCCACGCCGTTAAAGGCCGTGCTGGACAGCCACTGGTACGTTTTGGGTAACGAGGTCAAGCTGTTCGAGGAAGAGTTTGCTGCCTACGTAGGCGTGCAGCATTGCATCAGCGTGGCCAATGGTTCGGATGCACTGGAGCTCGCGCTCAAGGGGCTTGGCGTTGTCGTCGGTAATCGAGTTGTCGCAGTGGCGAACGCAGGCTTCTACGGCAGTACAGCCATTCACGCTGTTGGGGCAACGCCTGTATATGCAGATGTTGACCCAGCGACGTTGACCCTTTGCAAAAAGTCTCTTGAGGCAGTGATCGCCAAGGAAAAACCCGCTGCCATCATCGTTACGCACTTGTACGGTCAGCTCGCCAACGTTGAAGAGATTGTTCAGATAGCTTCAGCCGCTGGTATTCCGGTTCTTGAAGACTGCGCGCAATCTCATGGCGCACGACGCAATGGTAAACAAGCGGGCAGCTTTGGCACCATCGCCTGCTTCAGCTTCTACCCTACTAAAAACCTGGGTGCCCTCGGTGACGGCGGTGCAGTGGTTACCGATGATGACGCTTTGGCGGCACGCATCCGCCAGCTTCGCCAGTACGGCTGGGACCAGAAATACCGTATTGCCATCCCAGGCGGTCGCAACAGCCGGCTCGACGAGATGCAAGCTGCCATTCTGCGCATCAAGTTGCCTCACCTGGACACCTGGAACGAGCAGCGTCGTTCGATCGCCAAGCGCTACAATGAAGCCTTTGCCGGACTGGACATCGAGCTGCCATCCTCGGTGTCAGAAGACTACGTTGCCCACCTGTATGTGATTCGCGCAAAAGATCGGGCAGCTCTGGCTGCTGCGCTCAAAGAGAAGTCAGTCAGCACTGATATTCACTACCCGATTGCAGACCACAAGCAGCCAGCGTATGCAGCCGCGACATCTGTCGCTCTGGACGTTACTGAGCGTACATGCGATACCGTTATCTCTCTGCCCTGCTTCCCTGGCCTGACTGACGAAGAAGTTGATCGCGTCATCAAAGCAGTGACCGCGCACTTTTCCAAGGAGATATGATTTTGCTGACGTTGGTCATTCCCGTTTATCGCAACGAGAGCAATCTTCCGGATTTGCTCGTTGCCGTAACGGCGCTGGATAAGCAACTCGGACACGAGCTTGAAGTCGTGTTCGTTGTGGACGGCAGTCCCGATCGCTGTTACGAAATACTCAGGGAACAACTGCCGTCGCAATCATTCAAGTCCAAGCTGATCTTGCTATCCAGAAACTTCGGTTCCTTCATGGCTATCCGCACGGGCCTGCAGCACGGTACGGGCGATCGTTTCGCGGTAATGGCAGCTGATCTTCAGGAACCGCCAGAACTGGTTCTGGAAATGAACACAGTGCTGATGCGCGGTGATATTGATGTTGTGGTCGGCGTGCGTGAGGGTCGTCAGGACCCATGGGCAACACGAACCGCCTCAAAGATTTTCTGGGGTTTCTATCGCCGCTACGTCATACCTGAAATTCCACCAGGCGGCGTCGACATGTTTGCCTGCAACAGGGCTTTTCGAGATACGTTGCTGACCCTTGAAGAGCGTCACAGCTCGCTCATCGCGCAGATATTCTGGATGGGTTATCGCCGTGAAGTAGTCACTTACACCCGGCAGGAAAGGGTTCACGGGACCTCTGCATGGACCCTGCGTAAAAAAGTCAATTACCTGATGGACAGCGTGTTTTCCTTTACGGACATGCCCATACGGATCTTGACCCGCGTCGGTGCATTCGGCTCGACCTTTGCTGCGCTGTTTGGTGTGTTCACACTGATTGCCAAGCTTGAGGGTAGAATCGAAGTGCCCGGCTACGCGATGATCATGCTGGCGATCACGTTTCTTGGCTGTTTGAATCTGCTGGGACTCGGGATCGTGGGTTCCTACGCGTGGCGTACTTACGAAAACACAAAGAATAGACCCTTGGCCATCCCAATGCGGATCGAGGGATTTGGAGAAACTAATGAGCAGCGGTAAGGATTTCTTCGTTCACAGCCACGCCCTGTGTGAATCCGAAAATATCGGCAAAGATTCACGGGTATGGGCGTTCGCTCATATTCTACCGGGTGCCCGCCTTGGGACTGAATGCAACGTCTGTGACAATGTATTCATCGAAAATGATGTTGTTATTGGCGATCGGGTGACCTTGAAGTGCGGCGTGCAGGTATGGGATGGCATCACCATTGAGGACGATGTGTTCATCGGCCCTAATGCGACGTTTACCAATGACTTGTTCCCGCGCAGCAAAGTCTACCCACAGAGTTTTTCTCGCACTATCATCAGAAAAGGCGCCTCGCTTGGCGCAAACTGTACGATCCTCCCGGGTATCACCATTGGTATCAACGCCATGGTCGGTGCAGGTGCAGTTGTCACCCGTTCTGTACCGCCTAACGCGATAGTAGTGGGCAACCCGGCCAAGATCATTGGTTATGTGGACGCCAAGCCTGTTAATGCCAGCAGCGAAGCACGTCCAGAAAAAGCAGCACCTGGCGTAACCGCTACATCAGTGAAAAACGTCACGCTGCACACCATGAATGAAGTCGCTGACATTCGCGGCAGTTTAACGGCGGGCGAATTCGAGCGCTCGGTGCCTTTCAAGTCCGAGCGTTATTTTCTTGTGTATGACGTTCCAACTGCCGAGACTCGAGGCGAACACGCACACCGTATCTGCCACCAATTCCTGGTTGCTGTAAAAGGCTCTGTGCATGTCGTAGCGGACGACGGCGTTAACCGTGAAGAGTTTATCCTCGACAAGCCGAACCAAGGCATACACCTGCCACCAATGACTTGGGGCATACAGTATCGCTATTCTCAGGATGCCGTGCTGTTGGTATTTGCATCGCATTACTATGACGCAGGGGACTACATTCGTAACTACGAAGAGTTTAAATCCCTGATCGCAAACGCAGAATAACTGCTCGATGATGAATCAGGCAGTTTCAAAATTCTTGAAACAAGACTTTGCACGGTTCCTGATGTCAGGCGGTTTCAATACCGCCTTGACTTACGGTCTCTATCTGATTTTGTTGATGTTCCTGTCGTATAAAATCAGCTACACAATATCGTATGTGACAGGCATCCTGCTGGCCTACGTTCTGAATAGATTCTTTGTATTCAAAAGCCATCAGGGAATGCGCTCTGTTGTCCTGCTCCCTCTGATCTATGCCATACAATACGGTTTGAGCCTAGTCATACTGTGGTGCTGGGTTGAAAAACTCGCGTTTGATGAAAGACTGGCGCCGTTAGCAGCTATAGCACTGACCCTGCCGGTAACGTTCTTCCTTTCAAAAGTTGCATTTACTGCAAAAGCACCCCCTCAGTAACCGTCAAGCCTTCAACCTACCACTCTGAATTACGCCCTGCAATGTAACTGTCGACCAAGCCGACAGTTACATTGATATCAGCATTCGATTAAAAACTACACCCCTGCAAAATCGTTGACTCGCGGAGGAAAAGCAACCGAAAAGTCTTCCGCTGCCAGCGTCAGGTTAGGATTGTAGTAAGGGTCATGTTTGATAATCGCCCGCCACTTGTTCTGCATGTACTCAACTTCGCTGATGAATCTCTTTATTTTCTCTGGGGTGTCTTCGTAACCACGCGTTGCGGATTCGTGGTGGTAAAGATCTGCGTTAGGGGTCCAGATGTTCTGGTAGCCGGCTTGCATGATCTTCAGGCACAGATCCACATCATTGAACGCAATCTTCAGGTCTTTGGCGTTAAGCCCACCCACTTCCTGAAAAATCGACTTCTTGACGATCAGACATGCGGCGGTAACAGCAGACATACCCTGAATTAACGACGCTCTGCCAAAATAGCCGTGATGACCACGTGGGAGCATTTTGTGGGCATGCCCAGCGAGTGTCAGTGGGCCCATGATTACGCCGCCATGCTGGAGCCGCTCGTCGGGGTACCACAATCTTGCACCAATTGCTCCGGAGTTAGGCTGTAACGCCAGGGATACCATTTCATCCAGCCACTCGGGATTGATGACTTCGATATCGTTGTTGACCAACCCTATGAGTTCACCTTTGGCATGCTCTACCGCGTTGTTGTTGAGCGCGGAATAGTTAAATTCGCCATCGTCTCGAATAACAGTAACGCCCGTCAGACGTGACAGCATTTCGAAATACTGCAGCGACTGCGGATCATCAGAACCATTATCGACCAGAATGATTTCGTAGTTGGGATACAGCGTCTTGTGGCGAATGCTCTCAATGCATTGCTTCACCAAGGCGTAAGCATTACGCGTCGGTATGATCAAACTCACCAAGGGCTTTACAGCGGGCAGGTCGTAATGGACGCGGTACATGCCAAAATCAAGTAACTCGACGCGCCCGGCGATGCCAGACCTTTTCAGGTGTTCTTCCAGTGCCTTTTGCCCTGCATTTTGTGCATAGGGTTTTTCATCGGTGGACATTGCAGTGCTGCCTGCATGTATACGCCAATGATAAAGTACACGTGGAATATGAATGATCTGAGCGGCCTCGACTTGTTCAACGCAGCGAAGCGCGAGATCATAATCCTGAGCGCCTTCCATGCCGACCCGGAAACGCCCAATGCGCTCAACGAGGTCTTTGCGGTACGCACCCAGATGGCAGATCATGTTATGTGAGCGGAAGAGGTATGGGTTCCAGTCGGTTTTGAAGTAAGGAGCCGACCTGACGCCTTGCTCGTCTATCTTGTCTTCATCCGAATAGATAACCGCCGCATCAGGATGATTATTGATCGTTTTGGCCATCCAGAACAGGGCATGTTCAGGGAGTGTGTCGTCGTTATCCATCAGGACAATGAACTCGCCTGATGCGATGTCGAGCGCCGAGTTGCTTGCCTTGGAGATGTGCCCGTTTTGCTCGCGATAAACCACTTTTATCCGGTGGTCGGATTTAGCACTCTGCTCCAGGAATAAGCGCACACGATGATCGGTCGACGCATCATCGGCTATGCATAACTCCCAGTTAAAGTAGACCTGGGTTTTTATGCTTTCGATGGCATCTCTCAGCATCTCGATAGGCGGGTTGTAAACAGGCATGATGATGGAAAGTAGCGGCTTGGTTTTCCAGGCGCCTATTTCCTCATACATGCAAAGACGATCAATATCGTCAATCGTGTCGAACTCTTCGACCCATCGAGCGTAGGTGTCAAGTTGCTCCGGTACGTTTTCTGCGTGGGCGACTGCCGGCGTCTCGGGCTCTATCGTATGCGAAAGCGCGTCATGAGCAGGAAATGCCACCGGTGCTTGCTCTCCGCTGCTCGCGCGTCGAATGGCAGCCACTAGTTTTCTAAGCGGTGAGGTTATTTTCCAGCTGGTCGAGCCTTGTAGCTCCATAATGGTGAGGTTCAGATTATGGATGTGCGTATCCCGCTCAATCAAAGCAGCCGCGAATACCGCCTCTTTTCTGGCCAGTTGTTGTTGCTCTAGGGCCAGCTCTCGCTGCAGCCTTTCTATGACAGCAGAAGATTGCTTTCTCTGAAGCGAGTTCTCTTGGCGGAGACGCTTAAGCATGACTCGATGACCTCGTAATTTCTTTTGATTTCTTCCGAATACACCACGTTGCTCCTAAGGCAAGACGGTCACTCGCACTCCTTTCGACGCTCCGTATATTACACGAGTTGACAGTGACGGTTCAGCTTCTGACACCAGATAAACATCATTAAACATGGGCGACACCTGGGGCTGCGGACCCGCGTGCTACCTTCGAACCGGGCTGAACGCTGCAAACCTCCAGCGCACTCCTTCGACCACAGTTGGTTTTCCCCACTGACTCCCAAAACCAAGCGTAACTACCACATATTGCGTTTATGCGAAGACGAAAAGAATGCTGTAATTTTCCTCTTCCACATGCTCATTCTCTGAGCCTGAACACTCAACGTTCAACACTCAACGCTCAAATCATTCTGGAGGGTCTTGTTCTGACCTTCGATTACCACGTGCGCACGAAAATCACACCTTACCTGTTGATACAGAACGCCTATTCTGGGGATCTGATCAATCTCACCACCGGACGGATGTACCAGTAAGCGCGTGTGGGCCTCATTCAACCGCACAGATTGGCCATGGCCGTTCAGTCGCGCGGCATCGCCATAAGCCACAACAGTCAAGCGCCAGCAATTAAAGCCAGCGAGATCCCATTGGCAGAGTTCATCGCTTCGCATCTTCGTGAAAAACTCACGCGCAACACGGCATCCCATTCCACCAGCCAAGTGTGACAGCGCCACGATTACGCTGCGTGCCAGATCACATGAGCAACGCAACTTTATGATTTAAAAAGATAAAAACACGAGCACCGACAGAAGGTAGGTTGTATACCCGTGCTTTAGCGTTCACAATTGAGTTCTTTATAAACGATGTTCGCAATGCAGCCGGCAACGTTCATACCTTGCGCAGGCCGGAACGGCATGTGTAGCATCTAGCCTTGAATTTCAGAGCCAATTTACTATTATGAGCCGCCTGCCTTTTGATTTTTCTGCTGTCGAATACCTACGTCTGAACCCTGATGTCGCTTCCGCAGATATGCACCCTGCGCAGCATTATCTGGATTTTGGCCGTGCAGAAGGTCGAAGATATCAGGATATATCTATCGATAAGCAGCAGCTGCGCAGCCTCGGTATTTTTGACTCTGAATTCTACATGAGTGAGAATCCTGACGTAGCTAGTGCAGGCCTGGATCCAGCGGAGCATTTTCTAACAGGCGGTTGTGCTGAGGGCAGGTGGGCAAGTCTTTTCTTCCGATCTAACTGGTACATGGATTGTCACCCAGATTCGAAATTACACCCCAAGAATTGCTTGTTTCACTATTCGGAAATAGGCAGCCGACTAGGCTATGAGCCGAACCCCTTTTTCGAACCTGAATATTACACAGCGAAATACAAACAATACATAGGGATTGAAGAACCCTTGGCGCACTTCATCAAACATGGCAAAGAAGGCTTTAATCCTTCTCCAAGGTTCGATTCAGCCGCCTATATAAAAACCACAGGATGTTCTGAAAACCCATTAAAACACTACCTACAGACCGGCATGCAAGCCGGCGTTCCTTTACTGCGAGCAGAACCTGTCCAAGCGCATGAGGAAGTGGAGTCAGCCTTTATAAACACTCTGAAAAAATCAGGCCCATTTAAACGAGTCGTGCTGCTAATCACTCACAGCCCCGATGGAAAAATAAAACCCCATGTAGGCAATTACGCGGCAGAGCTTGCTCGTGGGGATCTGTCTGTATTTCTTATAGTAGCCTCTGATGTTAACGATGTAACAATACCTGAAGGCCTTCGCGAAACCTGCTCGAACATTGTTGTACGACAAAACACAGGATTCGATTTCGCGGCATGGGCACACATCATCAAAACACACAGCTGGTTAGAGGACTGCGAAGAGCTGATCTTGACGAATGACAGCATCATTGGTCCTGTTGGCGTTAGCGGACCAGCGCTCATGAACAAGGTACGGTCTAGCGACGCAGATGTCATTGGCCTCGTTGAGAATATTGAACATGCCAGTCACCTGCAGAGCTTCTTTTTAGTTTTTCGCGAGAAAGCAATTCAGTCAGATAGCTTTAAGAAATTCTGGTTGAGCGTTGTTAACCATAACGACAAAAGCAAAGTCATTCGCGATTACGAGATAACCTTTACCAGCATACTCCGGGCCTCTGGACTAAAGACAGACTGTATCTTCCAGAAAGCGAGTGAAAATAATGCCACTGTATTTAATTGGGAAAAACTCTTAAACGAAGGTTTCCCATTTCTAAAATTTGAGGTGGTAAAAAACTCAAACATTGACACTCTTCAACATATTAAAACCCTTCTCAACGCGGCGCATTACGACACCTCGCTCATTCCTCAACTTGCTAATTTATCAGCAAACTGAGTACAACCTAGAGCCCATAAGCATACGGCACCCTGCCAGCTCATGGGCTCCAGGCTTTATTATGACGGAACATGTTTAAGCTGGCGCCTCATAGACCTTGTCTCAAGTGAAGGTATTGCAGGCCCTTAACATTGAGCCCAGCTCGCAGATACTCTCTCGAAAGGTTGACGCTACAAATAGTGTGGTCGCCGTATAAATCAAGACGACTTTTTAAACCGACAGAAATAGCTTCTCACCTTTGTGATCAGCAAACGTATATAGCAGTCTAAACACGCCCCAGGCACACAGCCAACATCAAGCTCAAGTTGCCCTGGACTGTCTGCCGGTACACCCCGGACTTGCGGAGTGTGGTCACTCGCTTGAAAAAAGACTGCCGACGGCCATTGTCGAAATGCGCCAGCACGTTTCGGTTTTCTTCAGTGAGCATGGCTTCCATCCCCTTCAGAGTCGCCACGTTCGCATCGTTCCACTCGATGAATCGTCCTGAAAGCATTTTGCGAAAACGTATCAGTCTGTCGCGAGTACTGGCGTTGGCGCCGATCAGGTTTCCGCAGTGCTGACGGTAATAGAGGCAGGGCTCGGGATCATAGAAAACCTGACCGCCGCACCCTGTGACCAGAAGGTAGGTGAGCCAGTCATGGGCAATCAGCGGAGCGTGTTCGGGTAACTGGACCAGTAAATCACGCGCAGGCTGGTTGATCAGCATTGTGTTGGCGCCCGCCAGGCTCTGAACCAGGGCGTTCTTAAAGGACGGGTTTTTTTTGAACTGCGGAGAAACGCCTATTACTTTCAGGTCTGCATCGACCAGACGGGTTCTAGAGCAGTAAAGCGCTGGCGTGCCGCGTTTTATCAGCTCAAGACAATCGACACTTCTCTTCAGCTTGTCGCTGAACCAGACGTCATCCTGATCGCTGAACGCGAAATAATCGGCGTCTATTTCAGGGCGTTTAACCAGAGAAATAAAGTTTTCTGCGAAGCCTTTGCAGGGCCCGTTGAACACCACCAATCGCTCGCTTCCCCAACGAGTCTGGTATTCGGACAAGACCCGAAGCGTGTTATCGGTCGATGCATCGTCGGACACATACAGAGTCCAGTCGCGCAGCGTCTGAGAAGCGAACGATTCGAGTTGCTCGCGAAGGTATGCAGCACCGTTGTAGGTACACATCAAAATGGCGACGCGTGGATGACCCGAAAAGCGATCGCCAGCCTCGGACGAGCCTCGACCTTGCAGCGGGCTGACACTGTCCGACCTTTGTTCTTCGGGAAGCTGCGTTTTCAAGAAACCTTTCGCCTGCAAAAACCACGCATTTTACGCTTTGTATCGTATTCCGTCAGTCATCAAATGATTGATTACGCGGCCTTTGATCCAACTTTTCATGTATCACAACCCCAAACACGAGCAAATCGGCGGGGTTGGACTCCGCCGTTTTTTTGATTGGGGCGTCAAACTGCCTGCTCAACTCAGCCGGAACCGCGCCGTATTATCATTCAACGCCCGGCTGCCCTGGCTCAGCGTATCCGCTGCATGATTGACCGCCCGTGCACCCTCCAGCAAGCGTCCGGCAGCCTGATCGACCTGCTGGATATTGCTGCTGACTTCATCGGCAGTCGAGGCCTGTTCTTCTACGGCTGTCGATATCTGCGCCAACGTATCAGCGACGCTCTGCACTGCCGTGGCGATTTCTCCCAGACGAACGCCAAGCCCTGTTACCGATTGCGCATCGTTGACCGCCTGGCCGCAGGCAGCCTCCATCAAGTTCACGGCCTGGGTCACGGTCGAGCGCAAGCTGTCGACCGTTCCGGCGATCTGTGCGGTAGACGCCTGAGTACGCTGTGAAAGGCTGCGCACTTCGTCGGCGACCACGGCAAACCCGCGGCCTTGCTCGCCTGCCCGCGCGGCTTCGATGGCTGCGTTGAGTGCCAGCAGGTTGGTCTGCTCGGCGATGCCACGAATGGCGTCCACAACTGACTGGATCTGCTGGCCCTGCTCACTGACCCGCCCCAGTGCGGCGGCGGTTTCGGTCAGACGCTGGTTGAGCTGCTGGATGCTGTCAGTGGTGCGCAGGCTGTCCTCGCTGCTTTGCTCGGCAATACGGCGAGTATGTCGCGCGCTCTCCGAGGCCTGCTCGCAGCTTCTGGCAACGCCTTGGGAGGTGGCTGCCAGTTCGGTCGCGGCCGCTGCAATCTGGCTGATCTGCTGTTGCTGGTCTTCGACCTCGTTTAGCGTTCCGCTGGACTGGGCGGTCAGGATCAACACAGCGTCGCCGACGCGCACGGTCTCCTGATTGACACCCAGCAGGCTAGTACGCAATTGCACGACTGCAACGTTCAGCGCCCTACTGATGGATGCCAGTTCGTCACGCCCCTGCACCGGCACTTCCACGCACAGGTTGCCGTCACGCAGGGACTCGGCCAGCGTGGTGATGCCGCTGGCGCTGTTACGGATGGAGGATTGCAGACATGCGAACAGATACACCGCCATGGCCACGAGAATCCCGAAGACCACCGCCAGCGGGATGAACTCCATATTGGAAGATTCGTGGTAATAATCGAGCCGGCTATTGAGGGCTTCGAGCGAGTGTTTGCGCAGATCGGACGTGCTGGCGGTCAAGTTGTCGATGCTCTTTTCGAACTCCTGCGGCTTGAGCTTTATGCTCCCGCCAAAGACACCGTCATCGATCACTTTCAGTTCGCTTTCCAGCACTTGTTTGACGCCAGCATATTTGTCCGCCCAAGGCTGCAGTTGCTCAGGCAGCTTGGAGAGCAACAGGCCGGCTGCCTTGTTCATCTGTTCTTTGGAGTCATCGATTCGGCCACGCAGATCACGCATCTGCAGACGGCTTTGCAGGCTGAACTGGCCTGCAGCGACCGAGGTCTGGCCAACGCTGGACAAGCGACCGATGCGCTCGATCAAGTCAGGCACTTGCTGCGTGGAGAGCTGCATGAGCATGTAGGTTTCAAGCCACGGATCGAGGATTAAGCCGCTGTCCATTGCGATCTGTTCACGCAGAGCCTGGACCAGATTCAGTACGGTCGAGAACCGATCATAGCCATCCGGCCACCAGCCCACGGTACGTAACGAGGCGGTATCCAGCCCAGTGACTGCGGCCTGCAATTCTTTGTAACGGGCCATCGTATCGGCCGGCGCGTTTTCGCGGGCCAGCGCCGCACTCACACCCTCCAGCGCCTTGGTGATGCGCGCAATGCCGGCATCGACACTGATCATCGCTTCTTTGGCGGCAGGTGTCGGTTCACGAAGAATATCGGCAGCTTTCCAGCGCGCCGCGTGATCACGCTGGGCAGACAGTTCGACGTTCAGGTCATCAAGTGCCAGCAATTGCCGTACACCGGACTGCTCGCCTGAAATCACGTCGAGCTTGTTGCGGTAGTCCTTGGTGATGAACCAGGCGCTGCCCACCAGCGGCAATATAAACAGCAGAAACAAGACCTGAAACTTGCGAGCAAAACCAAATCGCCCCATCAGGCGCATGCCCGGTGACAAAAGACTGTTCATGTCCTGCAACTCCCCGTGAACACCGGCCGTACCTGAACGAACAGAGGCGATGCCTTTTTATTTTCGAAATACAATGACAGCAAAATGCCATGTTCTTGTTTCATTGGCGATACATGTCGCCTCAGATTGAGGCGAAATACATGCCGCTCATTCGCTTGCTCAGCAAATAGCGTTGTAATTGACGCCTCAAACACACCCAAGCAAGAACCGGACCGCCCAAAGAGCGGAAAACCGTTTTTACAGCAGCAAATTATTCACCGCCGAAGAATCCCTAAAAAAGTAGACTTGCAGACATTTGCTGATTAGCCATCCGCGATCTCGCCTTTATAAAGGAGGTCTCATGATCACGCCGCCTACGTCCCCGCGCATCGTTGCTCAACCTTCCAGGCCTCAACTCAGCGCGGGCCAGAAAAAATTCAACACGCTGATGGAGAAGCTCGAAACCCGACGCAAGCTTCTGGAGCAATGGCTCTCGGTTTCAACTACGTGTGACCAACTGTGGGTCAACGAATTGCTGCCGATGATCAACGAACAATCCGAGAATGAGATAAACAAGCTGCGCCTGTTCGACAACGCCTTCGATCAAGTCCGGCTGAGCAAGAAAGACCGCGCCACCCTACTGGAAATCATCTGTGTCATGACAGTGTCGCTTCTGGGCGGGGACCACGACGACGAATTGAAGCGTCTGTATTTCAAATACACCGGCATCGATTTCGATGAGAACGAGCGTCTTGAAAACCAACGTTTCAAAGCTTCACTGGAAGCAGAGTTGGGGGTGGAACTAGGCGACGATGTCGACCTGAGCTCGGTAGAGGATGTCACTCGGCACGTTGCCGAGAAGATGAAAGAGCAAGCCGACCAGGAGCAAGGCGCCCAAAAGCCGAAAAAGCCCACAGCCAGCGAAATACGCCGCGAACAGGAAGCAGCAGAAGGCACCCAGTCATTGCGCGAAATCTACCGCAAGCTGGCCAGCGCGCTGCATCCGGACCGGGAGCAGGACAGTGAAGAGCGCGAGCGCAAGACTGCGCTGATGCAGCGGGTCAATGAGGCCTATGAAAATGAAAACCTGCTGGCGTTGCTGCAGATGCAAATGGAGATCGAGCAGATCGAGCAGACGCACATCGACAGCATCTCCGAAAAACGCCTCAAACACTTCAACCGGATCCTGAGTGAGCAACTGAGGGAGCTGGAGGACGAAATCCACGATCGCAAGATGATGATTCGCGAGCGATTCCTGATGGACCCCTACGAGGACATCAGGCCGAAGACCGTCAACGGCAAATGTGCCAAGCAGCTCAAGGCTATTCGTGAGCATCTCGATGAGTCACAGGATGAACTGCAGGAACTGGCCGACCCGAAAAACCTCAAGGCGTGGCTCAGGGCTCAGCGGGACATGGCAGAGCTGCTCGAAAGGGCAGAGGAATTCGATGACCTGGAGTTGCTGGACACCTTGTTCCGCTAAAGCCCGGAAAAACACACCATACGCAAGGGCTGCCACCTAACCGGTTGATCGCACGCCATTATTTTTCACAACAACGCTTGACACATATGCGTTCTCCGAGAATAATGCGCGCCACTTGGCTACATAGCTCAGTTGGTTAGAGCATAGCATTCATAATGCTGGGGTCCGGGGTTCAAGTCCCTGTGTAGCCACCAAGTACCGGTCTGTTGACTTTTCGAAGTCTGCAGACCAAACAAGAAGCCCGCCTCGTGCGGGCTTTCTTGTTTCTGGCTGTTCATCCTATCTCCCTTCCATTTTTTCCAAGCCCACTGCGGCATATGCTGGCCCAGCACATGGCCAAAGCAAACAAGGAGCTGAAAGCGGGCATGGAAGTGCGTATACCCGCTATTCCAGCCGACGCCAGCAAAGTCTTGGGCATGTGCGACGCATTGAACGGCTTCGATGACGCAGCGGCGCTGTCGAACGCACTCAAAGCGCGAGTAGCGAATACTACCGCACACCGCTCACCGCCTTTCTCACAGCGCTGTGTGAGCCCGACAAACGCCATGCGCGGTCCGCCATCCTGCGCCGCACGCTGGAAGGCTTTATCGCCCAATCGTTACCCGCGTCGGCCAGCGGACAAGC
This sequence comes from Pseudomonas tremae, assembly GCF_001401155.1. Classification (GTDB taxonomy): domain Bacteria; phylum Pseudomonadota; class Gammaproteobacteria; order Pseudomonadales; family Pseudomonadaceae; genus Aquipseudomonas; species Aquipseudomonas tremae. The sequence continues at coordinate 58,192 of NZ_LJRO01000381.1, read as the reverse complement.
TCACCGTGCCGCCGCTGCAGGTGGCAGCGGCTCACCTGCCCTTTCTTGGTATCGGACATTTGCGCAAAGAAGAAAAGGGCTAAAGCTGGGTGCCGGTTGAGTAACGAAACCCAGTTAACTCTGAGCGCTAAATAACGCCCCGCTTAATGAAAAGGCCACGGTATCCCTGTGGCCTTTTCATTTCCCTATCAGCCAGGAATTGGTTCTTTTCGAGTACCAATCTGTGAGCCGATCAGCGCTCTCTCGCAGGCAAGAAGGTCAGTAACATGGGCATAACTTTTCAGAAGTAGCCATTAATGAGGTGTGCCATGTCCAAGGTTGTCCACTTTCACCGTACTGGTGACGCTGATGTTCTGATTCTCGATGAAGTCGCTGTACCGGCGCCGAAAAGCAGTGAGGTCCAGATCGACGTCAAAGCCATCGGCCTTAACCGTGCTGAAATCATGTACCGCACTGGGCAATACGTGATTGAGCCCCAGTTCCCGGCGAAGCTAGGCTATGAGGCGGCCGGGATTGTCCGCGCGGTTGGCAGTGAGGTCCGCGACGTTGTGCCTGGTGACATAGTCAGTGTCGTGCCGGCGTTCTCTTTCGCTGATTACGGCATGTATGGTGAGGTGGTCAATGCGCCTGCGCATGCTGTCGTCAAGCATCCGTCCAATCTCAGCTTCGTAGAGGCAGCGGCCAGCTGGATGATGTTTGTTACTGCGTACGGCGCCTTGATTGAGTATGGAAATCTGCAGACTGGTGAAACCGTGCTCATCCCGGCTGCGTCGAGCAGTGTCGGGCTGGCAGCGATCCAGATCGCCAATATGCAGGGAGCGATCCCGGTGGCCCTTACCCGCACAAGTGCCAAGCGTCAGGCATTGCTGGATGCGGGTGCAAAATATGTCATCGCCACCCAGGAAGAGGATCTGATTGCCGAGGTGGCAGCGATCACTGATGGCAAAGGTGCGCGTATCGTTTTCGACCCCGTTGGCGGCCCCGAGGCAACCAAGCTTATCAAGTCCATGGCCAATGCCGGGATCTTCTTTCAGTACGGTGCACTGGATCACCGCGATATTCCGGTTCCCGTCTTTGACATTCTTGGCAAGCATCTGACCGTGCGCGGCTACGAGCTATTCGAAATCACCATGGATATGCAAAAGCTAGCCAATGCCAAGGCGTTCGTCACCAAAGGCTTGGCGGGAGGTCAACTCAAGCCGGTCATCGATCAGGTCTTCCCGCTTACTGACATCGCGGCAGCACATCGCAGAATGGAGTCGAACGCGCAGATCGGCAAGATCGTCGTCGTGGTTGACTGAGTAACATACTTCGGCAGCCAGATTGGCTGCCGTACGCCATCGATGTTTACTCCCCACGCGGTGATGGTTTATTTTGCTTTGTTGCCTAGGAGAGACAAGCATCACTTCGCTATCGTCCTCAGTGCAGAGTACGTGTGGCCCAACGCCCACTAAAATGGAGGCTGGCGATGAACCTGATTGAAGCCATGCAAATGTTCGTTGCAGTGGTTGACCAGGGCAGCTACACCAAAGCGGCTGAGGCGCTCAATGTGCATCGTCCGGCAGTCTCCAAGCTCATCCAGAATCTAGAGCACGAACTGGGCGTGCAGCTTTTACACCGCACCACGCGCAGAGTGAACACCACACCCGCTGGCGACGAGTTCTACGAACGCAGCCTGAAATTACTCAGTGAACTAGCGGAAACACTGGAATTGTTTTCGCCGACTCGTGCGCCGCGAGGCAAGCTCAGGATCGACATGCAGACCGTACTCGGTCACGCGGTGATCATCCCTCGACTGCCCGAGTTCATGGAACGCTACCCTGGCCTGGAAATATCTTTGGGGGCCTCTGACAACCTGAACGACCTTATTGCGGACGGCATCGATTGTTCCGTGAGGCTCGGTGATCTGGATGATTCGAGCCTGATTGCCAAACGTATCGGCGAGGTAGCGTTGGTGACCTGCGCGGCTCCCGCCTACATAAAGAAACATGGCTTACCCGATACGCTGGATGATTTGCAGGCCCACTTGGCAGTCAATTTCATGGTTGAGCAGCGCCGCCAGATCATGCCCTGGCGCTTTAGGGCCAACGGTAAAACTATCAATGTGAAGATGCGCAGCGGCATTGTCGTCGACAACGCCGAGGCGTTGCTTTACTGCGCGTTGGCGGGGATCGGGATGGTGCAGGGACTACGACCGGCGTTGAAGCGATATATCGACAGCGGGCGTCTGATAGAGGTATTGCCGGATGTTTCAGTCGAGCCAAAGACCGTTTCCGTATTGTTTCCAGATCGACGTCATCTTTCACCCAATGTGCGGGTATTCGTCGAGTGGGTAAGTGCGCTATTTGAAGAGAAAAGGCGTTAGCACGCGGCCCGTTGGTATTAATTGAATAACAGTTCATGACTCGTTAATGGATTTATCCCTCCTCCGTCTACAAGTACCTTTCTCTCCACCCGAATATGGCGCCAATCGGTCAGGGTGCGGCTATCGCAGTACGCAAGCCTTTTAAAGTGAGAGGAAGATAATGTCGGAGAAAAGAGTCCCCCCCGAACCCGCGCATCTTGAGTAGCCGACGTTTTCACAGCTTAGTGAACTGGTGAACCCGGTGAACTCACCCAATCGGGTGGTGAACCCAGATGTTCATTCCTTCAGCTACTGATCTGCTGCTGTCAACCCGTCAACTGTCAACCAACGTCAACCAACGTCAACCGATCAGTAGCTACCAAACCCACGCGGGTTTCCTGCCCCTTGTCCTCAGAACATCACCTCGGTCCCCGACGGTATTCGCAGTCCAGATGTGGCAAAAATCTTTCGATGGGCAGCATGCAGGTGCGAGTGATCTGCTAAAACATTTGGCAACCTCTGCAGGTACTGAGTGGTAACCGTTATCTGAAGGCCCCTAAACCCTATGGAGTAAAAAATGAATCTGGATTTGATATGGGCTGCATTACTTGGCAGTGCAGGTGGGATCGCAGGCATGGGTATCGTTCTTTGGCTGCTCAGGACGTGGTTTAAGGCAAGAATTAAGCAGTCAATCAGTCATGAATACGCCGTGAAGCTGGAGGAGTGGAAAAAATCCGAACAGATACGAGTCAAGTCAGAAGCAATCGCCTCGCTGCTGGCTGAATGGATGAGTTTTCCTGACGACCAGAGAACTCTCAACAAGCTTACATTTGAAGCCTACCTTTGGCTTCCGACAGATATCCTCCGGCTGCTCACCAAAACATTGACCCATTCCGCCACGGCTCCAAACGCAAGAGAAATACTGTGGCATGTCCGAAAACACTTGCTGGAGGATGAAACACTGAAATCTTCGGAAATAGTGATTTTCAAACAAGAGAGCGAGCGCCGCGCCTTCCGCGCGAAAATGAGCGAGATGTCGACCTTCACACCATTCACTCCTGTGAATGCCTTGGGCACGAAAGGACACAAAGGAAAAAATAGCCCAGCCAGGTGATCTACGACTGTGGCGGTTCTTCAGGACGATCTCAGCTCGAACCTTCTGCCAGTGCTTTTCCAGCGGTGCCTTCAAAAAGCATTGCTCAGAAATTCTCAGCTTGTATGCCCACATGTATGCCGCTGTTAACGTAATACTATAAAACCCTTAAAATACAGCGGCTTAAAAGACCAGTTCAAATGACTGTGTACCAAGTACCGGTCTGATGACTTTTCGAAGTCTGCAGACCAAACAAGAAGCCCGCCTAGTGCGGGCTTTCTTGTTTCTGGCGTACAACTTCCTCTCTCACCTGCCTTTCGCTTAATCGCGTTGTCACTCTGAAGACCTGGGCTATGCTCGAAAATGTTGACTCATGAAGAGCCAGTATTTTCCAAAGGAGCAAAGCATGAAAAAACTCGTCCTCTCAATGACTGCCGCCCTCTTCCTGGCAGGCACTTTAGCGCCCGTTGCGTTTGCAGAAAGCGAGCTCGAAAAGGGTGTCCGCCACGATAATCGTGAGCTGGATAAAGGTGTTGATCATGACGCCAAGGAAGTGGACAAAGGCATGAAACACGATGCCGATGAGGTCGACAAGGGCGCGAAGCATGACGACAAAGAGCGTCACAAGGCTGATAAGCACATTGATAAAGAGGTTAAAAAGGATCTGTAGCGGCCAGCTTTTCTGATGGCGACTCAGCCAACCGCCCCATCGCTTCCACCTCAAACCCCGGACCACACTCACGTGGTCCGGTCTCGCTGACTGTAGTGGTCTAATGATTCCGCTCAAATCTTGAAGCTTTCCACCAGTTGCTTCAAACGCCCGGCCTGCTGCGAAAGCGCAGCACAATCCTTGAGGGTTTCGTTCAGGTTGGCGACGCCCTGCTGGTTGAGGGTGTTGATCTGGTTGATGTCGATGTTGAGCGTTTCGACGACAGCAGTCTGTTCTTCGGTGGCGGCTGCCACAGACTGGTTCATGCCGTCGATCTCGCCGATGCGGCGGGTCACGTCACGCAGTCGACTGCCTGCCTGATTGGCGACTTCGACACTGTCCTGGCTCGATATCTGGCTTTCATTCATGTTTAGCACCGCGTGCTGAGAGCCGGTTTGCAGGCCGCCGATCATCTTGTGAATCTCGTCGGCAGATGTTTGCGTGCGATGGGCCAGGTTGCGTACTTCATCGGCCACGACGGCGAACCCACGTCCGGCTTCACCGGCGCGCGCGGCCTCGATGGCTGCGTTGAGGGCCAGCAGGTTGGTCTGTTGCGAAATGCCCTTGATGACATCAAGGATATGACCGATGTTGTCGGTGCTGGCATTGAGCTGTTCGATCTGCGTGCAGGACTCACTGATCTTGGTCGACAACTCGCTCATGGCGTGGATGGTTTTCTCCACCACCACCTGACCGTCTTCGGCTTGCGTGCGGGCTTCACTGGCCTGAATAGAGGCATCGGACGCATTGCGGGCGATTTCCTGAGTTGCAGCACCCAGTTCATTGATCGCGGCCGCGACGCTGTTGGTACGCGCGCTCTGCTCATCGAAACCGACGATCGAGGAATTGGAAGAGTTCACGACACGTTGCGACAGGTCATGCACCTGCAACGTGGCCGATGACACTTCAGCGATGGACGCGTGCACACGCTCCACAAACTGGTTGAACGAGCCGCCCAGTTCGGCAAACTCGTCCTTGCCCTGAATACTCAGACGACGGGTCAGGTCGCCCTCCCCTTGAGCAATATCCTGCATTGCACGGCCCATATCGGTCAGCGGGCGCATCAATGCACGAATCAGCAGGCTCAGCAGCAAGGCAATGACAGCCACGGCAATCAGCACCGCCACGATCGCCGAGCTGCGAAACTGGCTCAGGGGGGCATATGCCTTGTCCTTGTCGATCGACAGGCCGATGTACCAGTTGGCGGAAGGCAGCCCGGTGATCGGGGTGAACGACAGCAGCCTCTGCTGGCCGTTTAACGTGACCTCACGCAAGCGCGCGTCCAGGCTGAGGGTCTGCCCGGGATAGACATCCTTCAGGTTTTTCATGACCTGCTCTTTGTCGGGGCTGACGATGATTTGTCCATCACCATTGACCAGAAAAGCGTAACCGATGCCACCGAACTCGACCGAGTTGATGATCTTGACCAGCGTATCAAGGCTCAGGTCGCCGCCCACCACACCGGACACCTGACCATCCGTCTTGACCGGGCTGGCGATCGTCACCACCAGGCCACCGACGGAAGCCAGGTAAGGCGCACTCAGAATGGTTTTGCCAGCATCGACCGTGGACTTGTACCAAGGCCGTTGACGAGGATCGTAGCCTGCCGGCATATCAACGTTTGGTCGCTGAGTGAACGCGCCTTTGCTATCACCCACGTAAGTGAACTGAAAAGTCGAGGCCAGCGAGGATTGAGACAGCAGGCCGCTGAGGTCTGAATTCACGCCCTGATAAGCCACGTTCTGGGTAAGGTTTTCCAGCACCAGGATGCGCCCGCCGAGCCAGTTCTGCACACTGCTGGCCGTCAGTTGCCCCGCCTGCCCTACCGAAGACTCAAGGTTCTGATTGATGGTAGTGCGCTGCAAGTAATCGTTGTAGAACGTGAACAAGGCAAATGCCAATACCACGACACAGGACGCAGCCAGAAGAATCTTCTGACGGAACTTCAAATTCATAATGAGGCATCTCAACAGGACAGAGGGAGGTTCAAATCGCAGCGCAACGTGTCTCACATGAGGGGCGTGTTCTCGGCAAAAAAATAAGCCCAAAGAAGATAAGGTTTAACGGCCCGCGTACAGACATCGTTTACCTTTTACTGCAGGAAGGCAACGCTCTATTTCACGCTTTGCGGCAACTTTTTATCCCGATGTCCAAGGGCGCATGACCGGGTCGAACCAACGTCTGTCGGCTTTTTCAGACTTTCAGCTTTTTTTATTTCAGCTTGGCGGACGCCTGCCGATAGGGTCTGTATATCACACGCTACCCCTGTCCTGTATGCCATGCCATTCAGGGGGCAATTGCTTTAATGGCTGTTTCTGGAGAAATGGATGAGTAGCTGGTTTGCAAACATCAGTGTCAACATGAAGCTGGCCGTCGGGTTCGGTCTGGTACTTGTTTTTACTGCCATTCTTGCGCTGACTGGCTGGACCAGCATGGGTGGACTGATTAACCGCAGCAACTGGATGAGCGACATCACTTCGCTCAATGCACAGTTGACCAAGCTGCGTGTTACCCGCCTGCAATACATGGTCGCCGACGGTGACGAGAAAGTTGCCGAGACTGTGCAGACTTCGCTGGAAAGTTTCAAGGCACAGCAGCAAAAACTGTTGGCCACGTTCAAGAGTCCCGAGAACGTGAAGATGCTTGAACAACTGTCTGCCGTCATCAACGACTATCAGACTTCCCTGAACAACATGCGCAGCGGTTACAAGGCCAGCAATGCGGCGCGTGATGAACTGACCACGCATGCCGTCAAAAGCCTCAACGTGTTCGAGCAGTTGCAGACTGAAGTCAAAAATATGGATCCAGCCGATGCCAACCGGTTCGAGCAATACCGGATCATCACCGACGCCAAGGACAACCTGAGGCTTGCCCGGTATGACGTGCGTGGCTATACCACCAATGTCACGCCAGAGAACGAGCAGGCAGCCTTTGCGAAACTGGATACCGCCATCAAGGATCTGGGCACTCTGAAAGCCACGTTTAACAGTGCTGAGGCCGATCAGCTCAGGCAGCTGGAAACCTCGCTTCTGGCGTACCGCGCTACCCTGCAGAATTTCAAAACCGCCAGCGCGCAGATTGCCCAGGCGCGCAAGGAAATGACCGTGCAGGGTCAGGACATCGTCAAGATCAGTGAAGACATGTACCGACTGCAACTGGATCGCCGCGATCAGGAAAGCGCGCAGGCTCGCACCACACAGATCGTCTGCACGCTGCTGGCCATGATCCTGGGCATCATTGCGGCGGTGATCATCACTCGACAGATTACTCGCCCGCTCAAGGAAACCCTGGCAGTGGTCGATCGCATCGCGTCCGGCGACCTTACCCAGACACTGGCGGTAACTCGCCGCGACGAGCTGGGTGTTCTGCAGCAAGGCATTCAGCGCATGGGCAGCACCTTGCGCGAGCTGATCGGCGGGATTCGCGACAGCGTGGTACAGATCGCCAGCGCTGCTGAAGAGCTCTCCGCAGTCACCGAGCAGACCAGTGCCGGCGTCAACAGCCAGAAAGTGGAAACCGATCAGGTGGCCACTGCCATGCACGAAATGTCCGCCACCGTTGCAGAAGTGGCCCGTAATGCCGAACAGGCCTCGCAGGCAGCGTCGAATGCCGACCGCGAAGCACGCGATGGCGACAAGGTCGTTGGTGAAGCGATCGCTCAGATCGAGCGTCTGGCAGCTGAAGTGGGTCGCTCCGCCGATGCCATGAACCACCTGGAGCAGGAAAGCGACAAGATCGGCAAGGTCATGGACGTGATCAAGGCTGTGGCCGAGCAAACCAACCTGCTTGCCCTCAACGCCGCCATTGAAGCAGCACGCGCCGGGGAAGCCGGACGTGGCTTTGCCGTGGTTGCCGACGAAGTCCGTGGCCTGGCTCAACGCACGCAGCAATCCACGGTGGAAATCGAAACCCTGGTGGCTGCCCTGCAAAGCGGTACACGCCAAGTGTCCAGCATCATGCTCAACAGCCGCGAACTGACGGTCAGCAGCGTGCAGTTGAGTCGTCAGGCAGGTACATCGCTGGGCAGCATCACCCACACAGTTTCGAGCATTCAAGCCATGAACCAGCAGATCGCTGCAGCCGCCGAACAGCAAAGCGCTGTGGCTGAAGAGATCAGCCGCAGCATCGTCAACGTTCGCGATGTATCCGAGCAGACTGCGTCAGCCAGTGAAGAAACAGCGGCTTCCAGTGTCGAACTGGCTCGCCTCGGCGGCCAGTTGCAGACAATGGTCAGTCACTTCAGGATCTGATCTCTCGCAATAGCCATAACAACTCAGGAGCCCGGTTTTTACCGGGCTTTTTTGTGCGCCCAAGGTTCACGCGCAAGGATCGATAGCGCTTCTCGGGGCTTCATCAGGCGGCAAGACCAGCCTCACGCCTGCTGCGGCTGCCCGTTGGACGCTGACAACCCGCCATCCACCGGCAGGTTTACGCCAGTTACGAAGCGCGCATCGTCGCTCGCCAGGAAGGCAATCACATCGCCAACGTCTTCCGCTTCGCCAGGTCGACCCAGCGGAATGCGCTCCATGAACTTGGCAATAAGCGCCTCATCGTCAAACATGTCTTCGGTCAGCTCACTGCGAGTCAGCGATGGGCATACAGCGTTTACCCGCACGCCATCGGCGCCATGATCCAAGGCCAGTGCCCGGGTAAAATTGGTGATCGCACCTTTGGCCGCGTTGTAGAAACTCATGCCCCAGTCACCGCCCATGCCGGATACCGATGACACGTTGACGATGTTGCCTTTGCTGGCAATCAACGCAGGCATGGCCGTGCGGGTGCAATAGAACACGCCGTCGAGGTCCACCGACATCAACTCTTTCCAGTCTTCTACTCCCAGCTCGGTAACTTTGCCGGATTTGACGACACCGGCATTGTTGACCAGAACGTCCAGGCGACCGAAACGCTCAGCCACTTCCTTGAACAGCGCTTCCACATCCGTCAGGTCCGCCACGTCAGTAGCCCTGACCAAATGCCCTGCGCCGGCCAGTTGTGCAGCCACTTTGGCAAGCTTGTCCTGATTGCGGCCAACCAGTACCAGGCTCGCGCCTTCCTGTGCGAAACGCTTGGCGGTGGCCTCGCCTATCCCGGAACCTGCTCCAGTGACGACAACGACTTTTTGAGTAAAACGATTCATGCGGCAGCTCCAAAAAAACAATGGGGTTACCGGGTGGACCGTTGCGCCGCCCGCCCCGTTCACTCCTATTCAGTCACTTCAACATGAGCGTTTAAAATCAGGTGAATCGGTAAACCCGACTAACAGCTCGTTGACAAACACAGGCTGCGCTGCAAATATCCTTCAAGTTGTACGACAACCTATAACGCCAACAATAAAAACAAGACTGGGCCACCTATATGACAACGCTTGCCTGCATACCCGCTCCAGGGATTATTGAATTTTCGTCGGACGTCTCCGCGTCGCGCTGCCTGACCCCCTTCCAGATTCTCGGTATTCGCTGAAGCACGGCGAACGTCCTCGATCGCCTGTCGGTCGGGGCCATGCCTGGCAACAGGCATCACGTAATCCTCGAAGGTGTCGGTCGCAGTTGCACGTGGCCAGAAAAGAGGACGGTTTCAATAAAAAAAGGGAGCACAACAATAATGACAACTCACTCTACCCGTTCGCGCATTTTGCTGGGTGTTGGCGGCATGACGCTGATTTTCCCGATGCTGGGCATGGCTGAAGGCTTCGTCGACGATACCAAAGCGACGCTGACGCTGCGTAACGCTTACTTCAATCGTAACTTCACCAATCCGGCGTTCCCCAACAGTGCTGCGCCGCAGAACAAAGCTGAAGAATGGACGCAGAGTTTCATTCTCGATGCCAAGTCCGGCTTTACTCAGGGCGTGGTCGGTTTCGGGGTCGATGTGCTGGGCCTGTACTCGCTCAAACTTGATGGCGGCAAAGGGACCGGCGGCACTCAGTTGCTGCCTATTCACAGCGACGGGCGCCCGGCTGATGATTTCGGACGTCTTGGCGTGGCAGGCAAGGCGCGGGTTTCCAAGACCGAATTGAAGGTCGGCGAGTGGATGCCGGTGCTGCCGATTTTGCGCTCCGATGACGGTCGTTCATTGCCACAGACGTTTCAGGGCGGTCAGGTGACGTCCAAAGAGATAGACGGCCTGACGCTGTACGGCGGGCAGTTTCGCGGTAACAGCCCGCGCAATGACGCCAGCATGGAAGACATGTCGATGAACGGACGAGGCGCGTTCACGTCCGACCGCTTCAATTTCGGCGGCGGCGAGTATGTCTTCAATGAAAAGCGTACTCAGGTAGGCGTCTGGTATTCGGAGTTGCAGGACATTTACCAGCAGCAGTTCTTCAACCTGTTGCACAGCCAGCCCATCGGCGACTGGACCCTGGGCGCAAACCTGGGGTTCTTCACCGGCAAGGAAGACGGCAACAAACTGGCGGGTGATCTGGACAACAAGACCACCTACGCACTGCTCTCGGCCCGCTACGGCGGCAGCACGTTTTATGTCGGCCTGCAAAAGCTTACTGGTGATACGGCGTGGATGCGCGTCAACGGCACCAGCGGCGGCACACTGGCCAACGACAGCTACAACGCCAGCTACGACAACGCCAAAGAGAAGTCCTGGCAGCTGCGCCATGACTACAACTTCGCGGTGCTCGGGGTGCCCGGCATGACGATGATGAACCGCTACATCAGCGGCGATAACGTACACACCGGCACGATCACTGATGGCAAGGAATGGGGACGCGAGTCTGAACTGGCTTATACGGTGCAGAGCGGCGCGCTCAAGAACCTGAACGTCAAATGGCGCAACTCAAGCATGCGTCGCGATTTCAGCGCCAACGAATTCGATGAGAACCGTGTGTTCGTCAGCTACCCGATTTCGTTGCTCTGAAGCAGAAGGCGAAGCCTGGCGTTCACTGCAGGCTTTGCCTTTGTAACTACCTGTGTCGGCCCGGAATATTACGGCCCGATTTATACGTTGGCCGCGTTGACAAGCAGCGCGGGCGATGTCGATAATCCGGCAAGTCATACGACAACAGATGACAAAAAATAACAAATCAGGACTTTCTCATGGCATCGGCTCATACCACTCCAACTCCCTTCAATCGCCTCCTGCTGACCGGCGCGGCAGGCGGACTGGGCAAGGTATTGCGCGAAACACTGCGCCCTTACGCTCAGGTGCTGCGCCTCTCCGACATTGCCGAGATGGCACCGGCGGTCGACGACCGTGAAGAGGTTCAGGTTTGCGATCTGGCCGACAAGAACGCGGTACACCAACTGGTCGAAGGTGTGGATGCGATTCTGCATTTTGGCGGCGTATCGGTCGAGCGACCGTTCGAGGAAATCCTTGGTGCCAACATCTGTGGCGTCTTCCATATTTACGAGGCCGCACGCCGCCATGGCGTGAAGCGGGTGATCTTTGCCAGTTCCAACCATGTGATCGGTTTCTACAAGCAGGACGAAACCATCGATGCGCATTCGCCTCGCCGCCCGGACAGCTATTACGGCCTGTCCAAGTCCTACGGCGAAGACATGGCCAGTTTCTACTTTGATCGCTACGGCATCGAGACTGTCAGCATCCGCATCGGCTCATCGTTTGCCGAACCGCAAAACCGTCGAATGATGAGCACCTGGCTGAGCTTCGGCGACCTGACACAACTCATCGAGCGCTCCCTGTATGCGCCGAAAGTAGGCCATACAGTGGTCTATGGCGTGTCGGACAACAAGACCGTGTGGTGGGACAACAGTCTTGCCAGCAGCCTGGGATACGTCCCCAAAGACAGCTCGGAACAATTTCGCGCCAAGGTTGAAGCGCAGCCGCTCCCGGCAGCCGATGACCCGGCGATGGTCTATCAGGGCGGCGCTTTTGTAGCATCGGGCCCGTTCGGCGACTGAACATCAGTCTCTCCCTTTCAGAACCCTGGAGACAAGAATCGTCATGGATGCCGAGCTGATAGTCGATGCGCAGAACGCCACTGGCGAAAGCCCGGTCTGGAGCGTGCGTGACCAGGCGCTTTACTGGGTAGATATCCCGGCAGGCCGTCTGCATTGCTGGAGTCATGCAACTGGCAGCACACGCAGTTGGGACGCTCCGCAGATGCTCGCCTGCATCGCAGCAGACAGCCGCGGTGGCTGGATTGCTGGGATGGAAAGCGGGATTTTTCACCTGCAACCCTGCGACGACGGCAGCCTGATCAGCACGCTGCTGGCCTGCGTCGAACACGCGCAGGCCGGCATGCGCTTCAATGATGGCCGCTGTGACCGACAGGGCCGTTTCTGGGCCGGCACCATGCTGATGGACATGTCCGCTGGCGCAGTGGTCGGCGCGATGTATCGCTACTGCGCCGATCAGAAAACGCTGGACGCACAGCTGAAGGACTTCATCGTTCCCAACGGCCTGGCGTTCAGCCCGGACGGCAAGACCATGTACCTGTCCGATTCGCACCCCGGCGTGCAGAAAATCTGGGCGTTCGACTACGACCCAGACAACGGCACCCCGCTTAACCGTCGCCTGTTCGTGGACATGAACCTTCATCCGGGCCGTCCCGACGGCGCTGCGATGGACACCGATGGCTGCTACTGGATCTGCGGCAATGATGCCGGCCTGATCCACCGTTTTACGCCCGACGGCAAGCTCGACCGCTCGCTGGCCGTGCCGGTGAAAAAACCGGCCATGTGTGCCTTTGGCGGCCCCGGCCTGGATACTCTGTTCGTCACCTCCATTCGCCCGGGCGGCGATATCGGCGACCAGCCACTCGCCGGTGGCGTGTTCGCGTTGCGACCTGGCGTCAAAGGCCTGGAGGAACCCGTATTTCAGGGCTGATTGCGCCTGCTGAAAACCTTATAGCTCGACCAAAAATAACAATATTGGAGATATCCATGGATTTCAAACGCAAGCTTCTCATCGCCGCACTCCCGTTGGTCTTTTGTGTGGCCTGCACGCCCAAGGAAGACATCAAAATCAAGTTCGCCGAGGTCCACCCCGCAGGCTACGCGCCGGTCGTGGCCGAGCAAAACATGGGTAAAAAGCTCGAAGAGCAATCCAAAGGTGAAATCAGCTTCAAGATGTACGCTGGCGGCGTGCTCGGCTCCGAGAAGGAAGTGGTCGAGCAGGTCCAGAGTGGCGCTGTGCAGATGACCCGCGTCAGCCTTGGCATCGTCGGCCCGGTGGTGCCGGACGTCAACGTTTTCAACCTGCCGTTCGTATTCCGTGATCAGGCACACATGCGCACGATCATCGACGGTGAGATTGGCCAGGAAATTCTCGACAAGATCACCAACTCGCAATTCAACATGGTCGCTCTGGCCTGGATGGATGGCGGCACCCGCAACCTGTACACCAAGAAACCGGTACGGCAGATTTCAGACCTCAAAGGCATGAAAATACGCGTTCAGGGCAACCCGGTGTTCATCGAAACCATCAACGACATGGGCGGCAACGGCATCGCCATGGCCACCGGCGAAATCTTCAGCGCGCTGCAGACCGGCGTCATTGACGGCGCAGAAAACAACCCGCCCACCTACTTTCAGCACAACCATTACCAGAACGCCAAATTCTTTACGATTACCGAGCATTTGATTCTGCCCGAGCCCATCGTGATGGCGAAAACCACTTGGGAAAAGCTCAACCCGGAGCAGCAGGCGCTGGTGAAAAAGCTCGCGCGTGAAGCACAAATGGAAGAGCGCGTGCTGTGGGACAAGTCTTCAGCCGACGCGGAAACCAAGCTCAAGGCCGCAGGTGTGGAGTTCATCACGCTGACGCCTGAGCAGAAAAAAGCCTTCTACAACGCCACCCAGCCGGTACGCGACAAGTTCGGCGCGCCTTACAAGGCCTTGATCGAGCGTATCAATGCGGTACAGACCAACCCGGCGCTAGCGGCGACCAGTACCCCAACGGCCCAATAAGCCTGTCCGATTACGCTGCGGGGACGAGCACAAGCTCGTTCGCCGCCGCAGTGGTGAGCCCAATGAAAAATACGCTTTTGCGCATCAACGACACGGTTTATCGGGTCTGTATCGGCATTGCGGGTCTGTCGGTGCTGATCATGACCCTGATCATTCCCTGGGGAATCTTTGCCCGCTATATCCTCGGCAGCGGTTCCAGCTGGCCGGAACCCACGGCCATTCTGCTGATGGTGGTGTTTACCTTCTTCGGCGCAGCAGCCAGCTACCGCGCCGGGGCGCACATGGCGGTGTCGATGGCGGTGGACCGCATGCCGCAACAGGTACGCCGTATCGCCGCAATGGTGGTGCAGGTTCTGATGGCGATTGTGGCGCTGTTCATGATCGTCAAGGGCTTCAAGCTGTGCGCCACCACCTGGAATCAGTTTATCGGCGAGTTGCCGTTTCTGCGTGTCGGGATCTCTTATCTGCCAATTCCCCTTGGCGGCATCGTGACCCTGATTTTCGTGCTAGAACGGCTGTTTCTGGGCGACCAGAGTCATCGCGCGGTGATGCGCTTCGACGTCATTGAAGAAAGCGAAGGTGCCGCATAAATGGACGCTTTTATACTGTTAGGCAGCTTCATCGCACTGATCCTGATCGGTATGCCGGTCGCTTACGCGCTGGGCCTTTCTGCCTTGATCGGCGCCTGGTGGATCGACATTCCGGCAGACGCCTTGATGATCCAGATTGCCGGTGGCGTGAACAAGTTCTCGCTACTGGCGATTCCGTTCTTCGTGCTGGCCGGTGCAATCATGGCCGAAGGCGGCATGTCCCGGCGGCTGGTCGCGTTTGCCGCGGTGCTGGTGGGTTTCGTGCGCGGCGGCCTGTCGCTGGTCAATATCGTTGCTTCGACCTTCTTTGGCGCAATCTCCGGTTCGTCAGTCGCCGACACCGCGTCGGTGGGCTCGGTATTGATCCCGGAAATGGAACGTAACGGTTACCCCCGCGATTTCTCCACGGCGGTAACCGTCAGCGGCTCGGTTCAAGCCCTGCTGACGCCTCCCAGCCACAACTCAGTGCTTTACTCGCTGGCCGCGGGCGGCACTGTATCGATCGCGTCGCTGTTCATGGCCGGAATTTTGCCGGGGCTGTTGCTCAGCGCAGTGATGATGGGCTTGTGCATGATCTTCGCGCGCAAGCGTAACTACCCCAAAGGCGAAGTGATACCGCTGCGCCAGGCGTTAAAAATTGCCGGTGAAGCGCTCTGGGGCATGATGGCCATGGTCATTATTCTCGGTGGCATCCTGTCGGGTATTTTCACCGCCACCGAGTCGGCTGCGATTGCCGTGCTGTGGTCTTTCTTCGTCACCATGTTCATCTACCGCGACTACAAATGGCGCGATCTGCCCAAACTGATGCACCGGGCCGCCCGTACTATTTCCATCGTGATGATCCTGATCGGTTTCGCTGCCAGCTTTGGTTACATCCTGACGCTGATGGAGATCCCGATGAAGATAACTACCGCGTTCCTGACCCTGTCGGACAACCGCTACGTGATCCTGATGTGCATCAACGTCATGTTGCTGTTGCTGGGCACCGTCATGGACATGGCGCCGCTGATCCTGATCCTGACCCCGATTCTGTTGCCGGTCATCGTCGGCGTCGGCATCGACCCGGTGCACTTCGGCATGATCATGCTGGTCAATCTGGGGATAGGGCTCATCACTCCGCCTGTCGGCGCGGTGCTTTTCGTCGGTGCTGCGGTGGGCAAAGTCACTATCGAAGCCACGGTAAAAGCACTGGTACCCTTCTACATCGCGTTGTTCATGGTGCTGATGCTGGTCACTTACGTTCCGGCCATTTCACTGTGGCTGCCGAGCGTCGTGCTTTAAGTCTGTCGTGGTAAAGCTGCCGGGGCCTGGGAACGGGTTCCGGCAGGCGATCCGGTTTTTCCAGCCAAGGAGGCTGGTTGCGTATGTCCGCTCCTGCCCTGTTCCCCCGCCACATTGCTGTGATGATTCTGGCGCTGCTGGCCTGCTCGTTTGCCGGCAACCATATCGCGGCGCGTATCGCCTTCGATCATGACACCGGGCTGCTGCTGGCCATCCTCTGTCGTTCCGGCGTGACCCTGCTGGTGTTGGTCAGCCTGGTGCTGTGGCAACGTGAAAAACCCCGCCTTGCCGCCAGCACATGGCGCTGGCAACTGTTGCTCGGGCTGCTTATCGCAACCCAGAGTTTCTGTATTTATTCAGCGGTGGCGCGCATTCCGGTGGCTCTGGCGCTGTTGGTGGTCAATGTCTCGCCGATCCTGCTGGCCCTGCTGAGCTGGGCGCTGGGCGGAGCCAGGCCGACGCGGCGTGCCGCAGCCCTGATGGGACTGATCCTGTTTGGCCTGACCCTGGCGCTGGACGTGCCACAACGACTGTCTAACTCCGGCAGCAGCGAACCACAGTGGCTGGAGGGCATCGCTTATGCATTCACTGCCGCGGTGGTGTTCGCCTTTGCGCTGTGGATTACCGACAACAAACTGGCCAGCATGCGCGGTACAGTG
Source organism: Pseudomonas tremae (assembly GCF_001401155.1). Taxonomy (GTDB): domain Bacteria; phylum Pseudomonadota; class Gammaproteobacteria; order Pseudomonadales; family Pseudomonadaceae; genus Aquipseudomonas; species Aquipseudomonas tremae. The sequence continues at coordinate 41,632 of NZ_LJRO01000381.1, read as the reverse complement.
CGCAGCATGTTGACCATGGCGGTGGTCTTCGTCGCGGCGGCGGTAGCAGGTACCAGCGGCCTGCTGCCCGGCGGCGTGGATCTGCCGGCAAGCCGTGTCGGCTGGACTGCGCTGGCCAGTCTGGTGCTGCTGTACGGGCTGGGCTTTTCGCTGCTGTTCATCTGTATGGCGCGCCTGGACATCAGCCGCAATGCGCCGGTAATGAACATCGAACCGGTGGCCAGCCTGCTGTTCGGCTGGCTGATTCTGGACCAGTTGCTCAGCGGCGGCCAGGTCATTGGCGGGTTGATCGTGGTCAGCGGGATTGTTCTGCTGACCTGGCGGCGCACGCCTTCGCCTGTTCCTCACACATCCAGCAAGGTCCTGCCTCATGCCCGTGAACGTTCTGATCCTTGAAGATGGCCTGACCCGTCTGAGCGTCGCCCCTGAAATAGGCGCCAGTATCGTCAACTGGACCGCTCTGGCCAGCGGCCATCCACTGCTGCGCCCCAGCAGCGAGTACGCACTGGCTGCCGGCACGCCCCGTCGGCTGGCCTGCTACCCGCTGGCTCCTTGGTCGAACCGGGTCGGCAACAGCGGTTTCGACACGCCGGATGGCTGGCTGACGCTGGCGCCCAACAGTGCAAACGACCCGCTGCCCATTCATGGCAGCGCTTGGCAGCAAGCCTGGACGGTCGTCGAGCAAACCCAGCAGAGTATCTGCCTGCAACTCAACAGCCAGACACCGTTCGCCTACCGCGCCGAACTGCGCTACACCCTGCGCGGTGGCAAACTGAGCATCAAGCTGACCACTACGCACCAGGACAGCCGCGCCGCCTGGCACGGTCTCGGCTTGCACCCTTACCTGCCACGTACGCCTCGCACACGCTTGCAGGTGAAGGCAGCGCAGGTCTGGCTGTGCGACCCCGCAGGCTTGCCCACCGAGTTGCAGGACCTGCCCGCCGAATGGGACTTCCGGCACGGCAACACCCTGCCCGCCACGCGCCTCGACAATGGCTTCACCGGCTGGGAGGGTCACAGCCTCATCAGCCAGCCAGACCTGGGCTACGAGCTGCACGTTGAGGCCACCGGCAGCGAATACTTTCTGGTGTTCTGCCCGCCGGGGCTGGATTTCTTCTGTTTCGAGCCAGTCAGCCACCCGGTCAATGCTCATCATTTGCCCGGCCATCCGGGTTTGAAGCTGCTGCGGCAGGGGGAGTCGATGACGCTTGGGGTCAGCCTGAGCTATATGGCTCTGACACAGAACGCTTGATCACATTTCTTGAAGAAGTCTGCCGGCCCGCTCATCGCATGCTGTGATCCATCCTCTCTGCATCTTCGTAACCTCTTTGAACGCGAACCAAAACCATACATTGGTGATCAGAAGGTGGATCATGCGCATAACTGCCCGTCTCAGGACCTTCTGTCACTTGTCCAACCCGCACAGCGACTCGACGACAACCCGACTTTGGATTGATGAAGTCGCCGCAGTGGCCCGGCAACGGGACCGCGATAGCTTCCTGCGCATCTACGATCACTTCGCGCCGCGCTTGTTGCGCTACCTGACGGGGTTGAATGTGCCCGAAGGGCAGGCTGAGGAGGTGGTACAGGAGGTGCTGCTCAAGCTGTGGAACAAGGCTGATTCCTTTGACCCGGCCAAAGCGAGCCTGGGCACCTGGCTGTTTCGCATCGCGCGCAATCTGTACATCGACAGCGTGCGCAAGGACCGCGGCTGGGTGCAGGTGCAGGACTCGCTGGAACAACTCGAGCGTCTGGAGGCACCGGTAGACAGAACGCTCGATTACAGCCAGCGTCAGGAGCACAACCTGAACATCGCTATTCAGAACCTCCCCGCTGATCAAGCCAAGGTGCTGCGCATGTCCTATTTCGAAGCGCTCAGCCATCGAGAAATTTCCGAACGCCTCGACATGCCGCTGGGCACGGTGAAGTCCTGCTTGCGCCTGGCGTTTCAGAAGCTGCGTTCAGGGATGGAGGAATCATGATGGGCCCATCGCATCATCCGGATGAAGCCACGCTGGTCAGCTATGCGTCGGGGGCGCTGTCGCAGGTCCTTACGCTGGTCACCGCCGCGCACCTGGAGCGTTGCCCCGAGTGCAGGGCACGGCTACGGCAGGCAGAGCAGATCGGTGGTGTATTGATGCAACAACAGGCAAACACGGTCATCTCGCTCAAGAGCCGTTCGGCGATGCTGGCCCGCCTGGATGAACAGACTGCACATTCTGCGCCCCCTATAAACTCGATACCCGCAGCCAATCAGGACCCGGACCTGCTGCCGACCTGTATGCAGGCGTATTTCGGGCGCCATCTGAGCACGCTGAAATGGAAGACGCTGATCCCCGGCGTGCAGCGTGTGCGCGCCGAAGGTATAGAGCACGGCAACCTGATGCTGCTGAAAATCGCTCCGGGCGTCAGCATGCCGGTTCACAGCCATGAAAGCGGCGAAATAACCATGGTCCTCAAAGGCGCATATCACGATGTGCTGGGTGAGTTCGGGCCGGGTGATGTGGCCGATCTTGACAGCCACATCCAGCATCAGCCAATTGCCTACCCGGATCGGGAGTGCATCTGCGTGCTGGCTGCGGATTCAAAACTGCGTTTTCACGGATGGCTGGCGAGGATGATGCAGCCGTTCTTCGGGATTTGAGGTGAAACTTGCGAGCAGTCGAAATCGAATGCTCGCATCCCGTCATACAGAACGACACGTTGCGTTTCTGTACCCGACCCCATCTCGCATGGGCTCAGCGCTGGATACTCACACCCAGCGAAGCCAGTGCGTCCCAGTAGCCCGGATAGGTCTTGCCGACGCAATCGGGGTCCTGAATATGGATACCTTTGATTTTCAGACCGGCCAGCGCAAAGCACATGGCGATACGGTGGTCGGCGTGAGTGTCGATCAGTGCATCGACAGTGGTACCAGCCAGAGCCGGATTGGCATTGACCAGAAGATCGTCGCCCTCCTCGACTGCCAGGCCGGGAGCAATGGCGCACAGGCCTTGGGACAAGGCTGAAATACGGTCGCATTCCTTGACGCGCAGGTTGGCGATGCCGACAAAGCGCACTGGCTGGCGATTGAAGGCCGCGAGCACAGCCAGCGTCGGAATGGCGTCCTGCATCTGCGAACCATCGATAACGGCGGGCATGTTCGGAAAAAGGTCGATGATCTGGCTGGCGAGCGCGTCTGGCTGAGTGAATGCGTCGCTGGCCACACCAAGATCGATACTGCCCTGGGTCAAAGCCTGTGCGGCCCACAGGTAGGTCGCTGCAGAGGCGTCCGGCTCGATGTGGAAGTCAGTGGCGCAGTAACCGGTAGCGGATACTTTCCAGGCCGAGTCGCCGATGGCCTGTACCTCTGCACCGAACGCCTGCATGGCGGCGAGCGTCAGATCGACATACCCACGGGCGCCGATTTCACTGCCGGTCAGGGCCACTTCAATAGCGCCCTTGCCGCACGCTCCGGCCATCAACAGCGCCGACACATACTGGCTGGACAGGTTGCCATCGATCTCGATACGACCTGCCGCCAGCCCACCCTTGCCGCTGATAGCCACTGGCGGGCAACCGCTTGGCGCGCTGACGTCCACGCCCATGCGTTGCAAGGCGTCAACCAACGGGCCGATCGGGCGCTTGCGCATGTACTCGTCACCGTCCACCACGAAGTCGCCCTCGAAATTGGCCAGCGCAGCGGTCAGAAAGCGCGTCGCGGTTCCGGCATTGCCCAGAAAAAGCGCTTGTTGCGGTGCGTTCCAGTGCCCATTGCTGGTCACTACGAACGTACTTTCGTCAGGCTCATCGACCTGCACACCCATCAGCCGCAAAGCTTCGGACATCACGCGAGTGTCGTCACTTTTCAACGCGCCGGTCAGGCGACTGGTGCCTTGGGCAAGGCCGGCCAGCAACAGCGCGCGGTTGGTGATCGACTTGGAGCCCGGCGGGCTGACGCGCCCGACCAGCGGGCGCTCGACAGGCAAAACAGTGAGGGTGGCTTGAGGTCGCATGATGTCCCTGAATGTCAGCGGAAAAACCACGATCCTAGCACGAGCGGGATCAAGCCCGCAGGGCGGTTTGCTGGACGCGCGAGCCTGCGCAGCCGTTTACTTTTGCGCAGAGCCGGACAGTTGCTGCAGCTTGTCGTTGGCGGCCAGCAACTGGTTGCGGTTGGCTGCCACATCGGTGACGTCATAGATCACCAGACACACATGGCTGATAGCGCCTGTGGTCGAGCGCAGCGGAAACAGCGTGGTGTTCTGGTACATGAACTCTTCGTGCCCGGTAATCGGCTGGTAGTTCTTGAAACGCACCAGGTACGGCCGCTGCTCCCAGATCGTGAACGCCGGCGTGCCCAGGGTCACGACGTTATCGACCTTCTTGCTGAACCACTTGGCATTTACCTCGGGGAAAACCTCGAAAAAGGTCTTGTCGACAGCCACATAGGGCACCACACCGGAACGGTTTTCCATGAAGGTATTCCAGACCGTTATCCGGTAGTTCAGGTCCAGTACCACGATGCCTACGTCAATGTTCTGGGTGACGGCCAGCAACCAATGAAGCTCGTTGATTTCGATAGCGTTGCTCATGGGTCAGCTCATCATGTAGGCGAGTTTTTTGGTAAGCAGTTCGACCGAGTCTTCGGTGAACAGCATCAGCAGATCGAAGTGAATATTGTGGCCTTCCACGCTGTAACTGATCTCGACCGCCAGGGTCTTTTTCCAGCGTTGCTGATTGACGCGAATGAGTTCGTCGATTCCGCCCTGCGCGCCCAGCAACTGCGGGTGCCCTTGGGAGAACGCGATGTCGATCTGCTCGGCAATGCCGCTCAGGCAAGCGCCGATGAGAATCGTGGACAGGTCCAGCAGCATCTCCATATTGGAGCTGTCGGAGTGATCGCCGCCCATCAGCTGGGACATGCCAGAGATTTCCGAGTCATGGAAAATCAACAGCGCCTCACCAGCGATACCGCCGCCGATGTAACCTTGGCAGACCGCTGTCAGCCGTTGATCGCTATGGGCGTCGGCCAGCGCCATGTGCAATTCGCCGACTTCGAGCATGTTGACGTTGGGCACCGGCAACTGCACGAACACGCCCAGCACCTTGGCAAGCAACGCGGCAGCGCGGCCCATGGCGACGTTGATGGTTTCGCGGAAGGCGTCCTGAAAGCTGATCACCCCGCCTTTGCCGTTGAGGGCTGGCAAGGCAACAGGGGATGTCGCCGGTTTGCCTAGCAGGCCAAGACGTTCCAGCGTGTCTTTGAGCTCGTCCGGGTCAGCGGGCTTTTTCAGAAACGCCAGGGCACCCAGTTCCATGACCCGGCGCACGGCTTCGTCCTGCACGTCGCCGGACACCACGATGACCTTGGCGTCCAGATTTTCCGCACGAATTGCCGCCAGCGTCTGGTAGCCGTCCATGACCGGCATGGTCAGGTCGAGCAGCACAATCTCGCCCTGACCTTTACGGATGGCCTCCAGGCCTTCCTGCCCTTGGGTAGCCAGGGTCACCGACACATCCCAATCGGCAGGCAAGGCACGCAGCAGTTGCTTTCGCGCCATGTTCGAGTCGTCGCATATCAATAGCGCAAGCGTGGACATCGTGTGGTTCTCACTACGGAAAAATCAGGCTGACGGTGGCGGACAGCACGTATGGTTTTGACGGGTCTTCGTTGGCTCTTTTAGAAAACGGCTGGTTCGAGCATGGACGCTTGATGGTCAGCATTTAAAGCAGAACTATAGCCTTAGTCGGCGATGTTTGAAGTTTCTGTAATTTATGTCGCTTTCCGTTGCGCCAGATCACTACCGCTGGCGCTAAAACGAGACTATTATCAAGTGATAGATTTAATAGTAATCACTCGATAGAGAGGTGTGACATGTCTCTGCCCATAGGCGACTACCACCCGGCTGTGCCCCGGCAGGACGATTTCTGGGAGGACTTGGGGATTCCAGAGCGTGGCGCCCGTCTTTATACGGCGCTGCACAGCGGCTTGCCCTACGAGGTGTTCGAACGGCTGGCGCATTACACAGACCTGAATCGTTCGACACTCGCCGAACACCTGGGCATCGCTCCGGCAACCTTGCAGCGTCGTCTCAAGGTGCGTCGCTTCAACGCCGAAGAAAGTGATCGTCTGTTTCGGCTGGCAGCTGTCTACAAGGCGGCACTGGACCTGTTCGAAGGCGACACCGAGGCCACCCGACTCTGGCTGGCGAATCCGGTTCACGGGCTGGGCAACAGCAGGCCGCTGGAAATGCTCGCCACTTCAGCCGAAACCCAGGCTGTGCTGGACCTGATCGGTCGACTGGAGCATGGAGTCGTAGCGTGATTTCGGTCTATCGTCTGGTCAAGCGCAAATGGCTGGCGCAAGCATTTGATGGCGAAGGGGCCAAACTCTACGGTGGACGCTGGAACAGCAAAGGCAACGCGTGCGTCTATTGCGCCGGCAGCGAGTCCCTTGCGCTACTGGAAATACTGGTTCACCTGAATAACGCCAGCGCGGCCCGTCATTACGCGATGCTGGAGCTGCAGATTGCCGAGGAGCACATCCTCAACGCCCGACCTGACACCCTGCCCCCGGACTGGCGTGAAGAGCCTGCCCCGCCGGCCAGCGCCTCATTCGGCGACGCCTGGCTGGCCTCCGGTCAAAGCCTGGCGCTGGCCGTACCCAGCGTGATCATCCCGCGCGAGTACAACTATCTGCTCAACGTCCAGCACCCGGAGTTCCAGGCTGTTGTTGCCACGGCCAGAACGCTGGAATTCGAAGCGGACCCGCGTTTGAAATGAGCGGACTGAGTCGCGGCCATAACCGGTAGCGCTATGCCTGATATCGATGTTTGATACCGATGCAACATAGCGCTGCCCGTGGGACGTTTTCAGCCGTCGTTCAGTGGGTTGCGGGCGCCTGAGCTGGCTCAGCCGCCTGCGGCAAGGCCATACCCTTCGGCCACAACAGCCAGATATTGCCTTTCTGCTTCATGTCGCCCGCCAGCTTGCCGGCCTCCTCGCCGGTGCCCCAGAACAGATCGGCGCGCACTTCACCGGCAATCGCACCGCCAGTGTCCTGAGCGGCCACCGGGCGCACGACACTGCTGCCGTCCGGGCGCGTAGTGGACAGCCAGAGCAGACTGCCCAGCGGGATGACCTTGCGATCAATGGCCACGCTGTAGCCCGGTGTCAGCGGCACGTTGAGCGAGCCACGAGGGCCTTCGTTGCTGTCAGGGTTACGAGCAAAAAATACATAGCTCGGGTTGCTGGACAGCAGTTCATTGACCCGCTCAGGATGCGCCTTGGCCCAGGCAGCGATGCTGCCCATGGTCACGTCTTCCTTCTTCAACTCGCCCTGCTCGACCAGCCAGCGACCAATGGCGCGATACGGACGACCGTTCTGATCGGCATAGCCAAGACGCAATTGCGAACCGTCCTCCAGGCTGACGCGGCCAGAGCCCTGGATCTGCAGAAACTGCAAGTCCATTGGGTCGGTCAGCCAGGCAATCACTGGCGCGGCCAGCCCGTTTGCATTGATCGTTGCTGCATCGTCGTAAGGCTTGAGTACACGCCCTTCAAGACGACCGCGCAGGCGCTTGCCTTTGAGTTCGGGGTAGATGCTATCCAGATTCACCACGATCAGATCGTCAGGAATGCCATACACCGGCACATTGGCGGTCTCCGTCCGAGTCAGGCTGCCGGGATAAACAGGCTCGTAGTAGCCGGTGATCAGGCCATCGGCGCTGCCGCTGTCTGCGCGCAGGCTGTAAACCTGCAACTGGTCCTGCAGAAATGTGCGGATCTGCGCCGCATCCGGCGCCGCTGCAAGGCTCGCCGCAGCAGCACACGTCGGCCCCCACACTGCGTCGGCCTTCAGCCGCAAACAGGCGCTGCGCCATGAGGCGAAACCTGCCTGCAAATCAGCATCCGAAACTGCTGGCAGCGCTTCCCAGGTGGCCTGGGCGTAAGTGGTGTGCGGCGCAGCCGGTGGCGTTGCCGGTTTATCGGACTTGTCACATGCCGTGAGTAAAGCGGCGAGTGGCAAAGCCAGCGCCAGGCTCCGGGACAATGACTTGAAAGAGAAGATCATCAGCACCAATCCTTTAACAGCCCACAGCAGGCTGGTGGGTAAGAGGCGTCATTGTGGCTGAATGAGGCTGAGTGGCCTAGGGGGTGAACTGCATTCGCGGCTCAGCCTATGCGCCTCAAAAGACTGCCGCCATACTGAGCGCGTCTATGTACTCGCCATCTCTATAAGCAAATTCCCTGTGTGTGCCTTCTACGACGAAGCCATGTTTTTCGTACAGCGCAATAGCAGGCTCGTTGTCGATAAATACCGTCAATTCCAGGCGTTTGATGTTTTGCCAGCGCGAGGCGGTTTCGATCAGTTCTTTTAACATCAGCCCCCCAATGCCTTGACGATGATGTCCGTCTGCGACGCCCATCCAGAAATCGGCGGCGTGTTGCCTTCGCCCCTGGAATCGATAAAGCATGGCGCACCCCACCACTGCACCGTCCTGCTCGGCAACCAGGGACAAGCCGGAAGAGGCCCGGTTTTCGACAAGCCGTTTTATATCGCTGGATGACTGATACGGCATGCGCAGCGTCCACCAGCGAAATACCGGCTGCTCGAATAAAAGAGCCAGAGAAGGCCAGTCGCTGTCAGCCATCGCGCGCACTATCAAGCTCATTTCGAACTCTGGCCTGGGTGCGGTTCCGGGTAGTCGCGATTGATGTCGATGGGCTTGGCGTAAGGTCCATCCCATAGTTGCTCATGCAGTTGCCCGATGCGTTTGGCCATGGAACTGTCGTGCAGTACCACTTCCAGGTTGCGCGAGTTGTCGAGGTAGCCGCCGAGCCAGTTGCTGGTGCCGACCCAGGCGATCCGGTCATCGATTTCCATGGTTTTGCTGTGGATCACCCGTGCATAGGGAATGAAGCCCTGCGCGGCCATTGGCAGGGTAACGATGCGTACCTGTACGTTGGGCACCAGGGCCAGGCTTTTCAGGTAGGCGACTTCGGGCATGCCGGTGTTCCAGTCTGAAACCATGAGTTTGACGGATACACCGCGTGCCGCTGCGCTGCGGATAGCGTTATCAATGACCGGGTAATATGGACGGGTCTTGTCCGGACCATAGGACAAAGGGGCGTAATCCAGCAACTGTATGCGAACCTCGTTCTTGGCTTCGCCCAGCAAGCGTGGGAGTTCTGCCTGCGAATCGACGACACCAGGCGGGTTGTAGCGTTGCGGGCTGGCGACCAGATAATTGCCGTCTGACGATGCGACGCTGTTGGTAGACGAAACAGGAACCGGTACTGGCTTGCCGTCGGTAATGGCCGCTTGGGCCAGCCAGTCCTGCTCGAACACTGACTGCACTTGTCGCACCACACCCGGCTCATCAATCCGCAAACCGGTTTCGTGAATGTGCTCCAGTGAGCGCCAGTCGAAATTCTGACTGCCTATAAATGCCTGTTTGCCATCAACCACAAAGAACTTGGCGTGGATGATGCCGTTGCCAGTAAGTTTGGCATAAGGCAGCACCCTCAGCGTGAGATTGGGGATCGCCCGCAACCGCTCCAGGGTCTTGGGGTCGGACATCTTCAGGCCTTTGTCTTCGAGAAGAAATCGTATCTGCACCCCTCGCTGCCCGGCTGATTGCAGGCTATCGAGCACCTTGTTCATGACAGAACCCGGCTGATCGGCCACATAGAACTGCTCGATGTCGATGCGTTTGGTGGCACCGTCGAACAGCTCGCGCCAGACATCGCCGGGCGCTCGCAAATCGGGGGTTTGCAGGTCGGTCCCGACGGGGACGGTGTGGACCAGTTCAAAACCGGGAATAGCGAAGTCGGCATGTGCCAACGGGCTCGACAACAGCAACGCAGCGATCAGACCGCGATAGCGCATGGGCATCGAGCGAAAACGGATAGACGAAGTCATGGAAGTCTCATCGCCAGAACAGGCAAAAGGCGCATGCCAGTGACATGCGCCTGTGGGTTAATCATGCCGTCCGGTAGTTGGGCTGGGGAACCGTGACCGGGTGCGACATTTCATCCTGCACCCTTGCCCCGCTGGAGGCACGGATCAACAGGATCTTGAGCTGATCGTTGATGCGCTCAAGGCTGTCCTGAAAAAAGTTATGAAAGACCACGCAGAACAAGGCGATTGCGATACCCAGACCTGTCGCGAACAACGCAGTGCCGATACCGGCAGAGATCTGCCCTGGGTCGGACACCCCGGCGCTGGCCAAGGCCTTGAAAGTGTCGATGATGCCCAGGATAGTGCCCAGCAACCCCAGTAATGGCGCGGCCGTGGTGATGGTCTCGATAAGCCAGAGGCTGCGGGACAACGGCGCTCGCGTGCTCAGATACTGAGTTTCGATGACGTCATCCAGATCCCGGCGTGAGCCATGGGCATTTTTCTGGGCAAGCACCGGCAGGACCATTTCCAGTGGGAGGCTGGTCCGGCGCGTCAGTGCTTCAGGCAGGTCCTTTTCACTGTGTACCGAAGCGTTGAGCGCTGTTTGCAGCGCCCGCGACTGGCGGCGCACATAAGCAAAGTAGATGCCTCGTTCGATCGCGACAAAGATCGCAATCGCGATGGCGGCATACATCACGTAGAAAGTGATGTCGTGGAGCTGATTCATGTCCATGGCGCAGACCTCTGGTCAATGAAGGGTTAGAAATTGGCTTCCAGGGAAACCGTGACGGTACGCTCGACCCCGACGATGTAGGCCGGATCGCCATCGCGGAAACCGCTGTAAGTGCCTGCGTTGGTTTTGGTGGTGTACACGCCGTCCAGGTATTTCTTGTCGAACAGGTTGTCGACGTTCAGTCGCAAGGTGGCGTCCTTGACGATTTTCTTGTCCACCGGCAAATAGATGCCTCCGCCCAGATTGAAGATGGTGCGCCCCGGAATGCTTTCGTCGTTGGTCAGGTCGCCGTAAAGCTTGCTGGTGACCTTGCCGCCGAACGTGCCGTAATAACTGCCATCGTCATAGCCGATATTGGCCGCCAGCATGTTCTTCGGCACGTTGGTGAACTGCTTGCCACTGGTAGGCAATTCGAGGGCTGCGCCGTTATTGAAAACGGTCAGGTCATCTTTCTGTTTGGCGCGGGTGTAGGTGTATGAGGTGTAGTAGTTGAAGTGGTTAGGCAACAGGCCGCTCCACTCCAGCTCCAGACCGCTGTTGTCCACTGCGCCGGCGTTGATATCGGCAAAGTCGCCGTTGACGTCCTTCGAAGACACCTGACGGTCCTTGAACTGCATGTAAAACAGGGTGGCCGCCAGCGTCATGTCCTGGTCGGTAAAGCGCCAGCCCAGTTCGTGGTTCCAGCTGGTTTCCGGCTTGCTGTTGATGGAGCCGGTGCCCGGGTCGTACAGCACGTAGTTCTGCGGTATGCGCATGTTGCGCGACAGGCTGTAGAACAACTGGTCACGCTCATCGAGCTGATATTTGAGACCGACGTTGGGCAGCAGCTTGTTATACGTCTGGTCACGTTTTTCCGGCCGCTCGGTGAGGCTGCCGTGGTTGTCGCCTTCTCGTTCGACATTCATGAAGGCCAGGCCGCCAATGAGTGTCCAGTCAGGGGCGAAATACCACGTGTCCTGAGCCCAGACTTTTTGCGCAGGCGTAACGGTATAGCGGTCCCGGCCCTGGATCTCGTTGCCATTGGCATCGACCACGTAATCGGAGTCCGGCAAGATACTTTCCGGCTTGCCGTTGCTCTTCAGGCGAATGAAAGGCTGGGTCTGCAACTGGCGCGCGCGTTCATACCAGTAGCCAACTTGCACGCTGTGTTCGTCGTTGATGTCCCAGTTCAACTTGGTGGTGATGCCGGGGCGCCAGGTCTGGGTACGTGAAGGCCGGTAATAAACGCCAGTGGTCGATGAACCGTCAGCGTTATAAGCGGCAGCGGTCGGCAGATTGCTCAGGTCAAATACACCGCCCAGGTTAGAGCCGCGGTTTAGCGCGTAGGACGAGCTGTTTACACCGCTGCCGTTGCCCCAGAAGTAATAAGGTATGACGGACAGCGACAGGTTGTCGGCCAGTTTAAATTGCGTATTGAGCACACCGGTGAAGGTCTGGAACGGGTTTTGCGCCAGCTCGTAATAACCGGAGAGTTTGCCGTTGCTGCCCAGTGCAGGCCTGGACGGATAAGGGTCGAACTTGCGGCCGCCTTGTTCAAACTGGCTCTTTGTTAGCTGGCTGTAACTGTTGTTGTCTTGCTCGTGGTACTTGAGGATCAGGTTGGCCGTATTGCCCGACCCCATGTCGAAAAAGCTGTTCCATTCCACCTTGTCAGCGCGCACTGCCCCGTCACCGCGCCATTTCTGGCCTTCGGTGTGAGACATCGACAACCAGTTGCTTAGCCCGTTTATCTCACCGGTATTGAGCCGCGCGAAGGTTTTGTAAGTGCCGTTGCTGCCCGCCACCTGTTTGACGAATGCGCCGGTTTCCTTGGTGGGCCGAATGGTCACAATGCCAATATTGCCGCCGCTGGAACCGATGTGCGGGCCGTCACTTTCTGCAGCACCCTGAGTCACGAAAATCTGATCGATGTTTTCCGGGTCACCCAGCAGGTTGGAATACAGCGCGTAGTTGCCGGAGTCATTGATCGGCATGCCGTCAACCGACATGCCGACCTGATCGGAGTTGAGCCCGCGCATGGTGAACTTGAATCCTGAAAGACCGGTGGCGTCTTCGCTGGAGATGTTCAGGCCTGGCGTGTACTTGAGCTTGTCGATCGCATTCCCGGTCGCGGTCTGCTTGTCGAGTGCTTCTTTAGTGACAGTGGAACGCGCCTTGATGCTTTCCTCCTGCACCATGTAACCACCACCGGCAGTTGCCTTGCCTTGCACGCCAATGGTGCCGACATCACTGGCGTTCTGGTCAGCCATGGCCATGCCGTGGCTCATGCCAGCGGCGACCAACGCAAGGTGAATCCTGGAAAACTTCATCACATTGTTCCTTGTCAGTGCTATTGCACGCTGTAGTTGAAGGTGGCGGTAAAGCGCTGTTCATTGCGCCCGCCGAAGGCTTGTTCAGGAAATGGCTTGACCTGCTTGATGCGGCGCAGGCTATTGGTCGCGGCTCGATTGAGCAGCATGCTGGAGGCCTGGCTCTGAATACCGGAATCGAGCACGTGCCCTTGACGGTCGACCAGCAACCACACCACCACTTCGCCACTCGGGCGCTCGAGCGATGCCTGACGTCCGGTCGGGTATTGTTTGTAGCCGTCCAGTTCGTTGCGCAGCCCTTTGAGGTAACCCCCTTCAATACCCTGAGAGTCCACCTTCGGCGGTGCGGGTGGCGCGGGTGGTGACGGCGGCGATACCGGGGCGCTGACCACCGGTTTGCTGGGTGCCTGAACCGGCTCGACGGGTTTGGCCACTGGCGGTTTGGGCTTGGGCAAAGGTTTAGGTTTCGGCTCTGGCTTGGGCTTGGGAACGGGCTTGGGCGGCGGAGCAGGCTCGGCGTCTTCGCTCTCGACTACGGGTGGCGGAGGCGGCGGCTCTTCGGCCTGAGGCGGAGGCGGCTCGGCCTGCTTCAATGGCTCCGGCGCAGGCGCTTCGGGCTCGATCAGCGCGAGTTCCACTGCAGACTCGTCGTAGACCGGCTCCATTTTCAGCGGGCGAGTCTGCACACCAATCACGATTGCAATGAGTGCCAGCAGCGCAGGCAGGCCACCAAGCCACTGGCGTACGCGAAACAGGGCGTACATGATCAGGACTTACGCGTAGCGATGGAAACGGATGTGAAGCCACCCAGACGCAAGGTGTCCATGACCTCGACCAGGCGTGCGACTTCGACGCCTTTGTCGCTGTTCACGATGATGGTGGTTTTGGTGTCCGGCTTTTCCAGCGCCTTCAAGGCTGGCACCAGAGCATCGACGGTGGTGGCCTTGCCGTCGAGTTGCAACTCGCCGTTGAGCCCCAGGGTCAGGATCGATTTGTTCTGCGGTTTGAGCTGCTGGGAGCTGCTGGCGCTGGGTAGCTGGGTTTTCATGCCCAGAGCCGGAATCACGTTCAGGCTTACCAGCACAAAAAACACCAACAGGAACATCATCACGTCGATCATCGGGATCAGTTCGATGTGTGCCTTGCGCTTCTTGGGTTCATCCCACGTTCTCATGCCAGCTTCTCGCTCTCTTGTAAGAGGCCGAGAATCTAACAACCGAACATGACCGATCGGTTGGTTTTACAAGTCCGATACATGACTGTTACATGGCTTTTGTGCGCACATCCTGTGGCACATAAATGATTCTTGCATCTGTCACACAAACGCCATCACAACGCTGCAGCGTTTGAGCATTTAACCCGGTGGAAAATACGGATGAGCGTCCTGCTGCCAACTATCCGAACCTCGCGTCTATTGCTCGCTGCGTTGCGCCCGAACCAGGCTTCGACCCTGTCACGCCTGGCAGACGAGCCCACTATCGCGGCCATGACCTCGACGCTGCCCAGCCCCTATACGCTGGAGCATGCGCAGGCATTCATCGCTGAAATACCCGAACATTTTGCCGCAGGTCGAACGTTGACCCTCGGGGTTCACGTCAGGGAAACCTCAGAGCTGACCGGGGTCGTCTCGTTGCGCTTCTCCAAATCGCATCACAGCGCCAACCTGGGTTACTGGACCGGAGCCGACTACCGCAACAAGGGCTACATCTGCGAAGCGGTTCAGGGCTTGCTGATGCACGGATTCACTAACATGAACCTCAATCGCATCGCAGGTCAGTGTTTCAGCGACAACCCGGCCAGCGCCAGGGTGCTGGAGAAGTGCGGACTGTCGTACGAGGGATGCATGAAAGAGGTGTTTCTGAAAAACGGTGTATTCAAGGACATGCTGCTGTTCGGGCTATTGCGCTCGCAGTACGTAGCGTCGGAGACCATGTAATGACTGATTTCAACGCGGACCGTCGCCGCATCATCACGGGAGTGGCCGGTGCCACCTTACTGTCGATCCTGAGCCCGTTCGCCCGCAGCGCCGGTGTCGATTATCCGTTTACGCTAGGCGTGGCGTCTGGCGACCCGGTGCCGGACGGCTTTGTGATCTGGACACGTCTGGCCCCCAAACCAGTCACCCCGACAGGCGACGGTGGCTTGACCAAGCCAGTTGAAGTGCGCTGGAAAATTGCCAGCGACGCGGCCATGACACGCATTGTGCGTTCGGGCCAGACCACTGCCCATGCGCGCTTTGCGCACTCAGTGCATGTTGAAGCGAGCGGTCTGCAGCCAGGCCGTCCCTATTGGTATCAGTTCGAAAGCCTGGGCGCGCAAAGCCCGGTGGGCCAGGCGTGCACTGCGCCGCCAGCAACCGCCATGGTCGCGGCGCGATTCGGTTTTGTGTCGTGTTCACATTGGGAAGCCGGCTATTTCAGCGCCTACCGGCACCTGGCGGCAGAGCGGCCTGATCTGGTGTTCTTTCTCGGCGACTATATCTATGAGATGAACGCATCTTCTGAAAAAATCCAGTTCCCGCGTCGCCATGCCACACCAGACCCGATGGACCTCTCCGGCTATCGCAACCGATACGCGCAGTACAAGACCGACCCGGACCTGCAAGCCCTGCATGCCTGCGCGCCGAGCGTCGTCACCTGGGACGATCACGAAGTGCAGAATGACTACGCAGCGCAGTGGTCCCAGGATCCGGGCGTATCGGTAGAAAGCTTCCTGCGTCGCAGAGCCGCCGCTTACCAAGCCTTCTACGAGCACATGCCTTTGCGCGCCAGCAGCCTGCCCAAGGGGCCGGATATGCGCATCTACCGCAATCTGGATTACGGCCGTCTGGCTCGTTTTCATGTTCTGGACGGTCGGCAATATCGCTCTGAACAACCCTGTATTCCGGCCAGCGGCAGCCACAAGGGCTACGTCGCACGCGGCGACTGCGCTGACCTTACTGACCCGAAACGCACCATGCTCGGCTGGGAGCAGGAAGCCTGGCTGGACCGCAGCTTTGCTCAATCCCCCGGACAATGGAATGTCATCGCTCAGGATTTGCTGGTCGCGCCGCTGATACAACGCAATCCGGGTACCCAGGAACTGGGCCGCTGGACCGATGGCTGGGACGGCTACATAACCACTCGCGAGCGTATGTTGGCTTCTCTGCAACGCCATCAAACCCGCAACCCGGTGTTCTGGGGCGGCGATATTCATTCGTTCTGGACCACTGACCTGCATGCCGATGCAGGCAACCCGGACTCAGCCGTCATCGCCACCGAATTCGTCGGCACCTCGGTCACATCCGGCGGGCCGCCGTTCGAGGCCTTCAATAGCATTCTCGGGCTCAACCCGCACGTGAAGTTCTTCGAAAGTCGTCAGCGTGGCTACGTCGCCGTCGACCTGACTGAACATCAGATGTCTGCCCGCTTCCAGGTGGTTTCGGATGTGCTCGACCCTGCCGCCAGCGTGTCGACGCTCAAGCGCTTTATGGTAGAAGCCGGAAAGGCGGGGGCTATGGAGGGATAGGCGCTGAGCGCCCTTCTATTGTCCACCCCTGCGCGACAGTCAAACCCGCTTCGTTTCGAGAGAGATTACTGTAGGAAAAATCGCGACCCAATAAAAAGGCTTTTCCGCAGATCAGCGGAAAAGCCTTCTATCTATCGCGCAGCATCTGAAGCAGAGTATCGAGGCAATGCGCACTATTTCAACTGATTGGCGAACCGTCCGACCGCACCGACCACCTGTTTCGCACCCTCCTGAATCTCGACGATCACTGCGCCCGCCTCGTTGGCCAGCAACAGGCCCTGCTCGGCCTGAGTGCGGCTATTGGCCATGCCGCGCACGGCTTCATCAGCCAGCGCCTGGTTTTGCTGCACCACGGTGACGATTTCTTCGGTCGCCGCACTGGTGCGGCCTGCCAACTGACGAACTTCGTCGGCAACCACCGCAAAGCCCCTGCCCTGCTCACCAGCCCGGGCGGCTTCGATGGCGGCGTTCAGCGCCAGCAAATTGGTCTGCTGGGCGATGCCGCCAATGGTTTGTACGATGGAGTTGATCAACACTGACTGTTTGCCCAAGGCTTCGATTCCGGAGGACGCCGACTGCATTTCTTCGGAGATCTTGCGCATGGTATCGACAGTATTCTGTACAACATCTGCGCCACGCTGGGCACTGACGTCAGTGCGTTGGGATATTTCAAAAGCTACGCTGGCTGCCTGGCTGACTTCATCTTCGCGGGCCACCTGATCAGTCACCAGCGTGGCGAACTTGACGACCTTGTAGAGTTTGCCCTGCGCGTCATGGACCGGGTTATAGGTCGCCTCCAGCCAGACATCACGGCCGCTGCTGTCGATGCGTTTGAACCGGCCAGCGACAAACTCGCCACGGTTGAGCGTTGCCCAGAAATCTCGGTAGGCAGCCTGCGACGTTTCATGCGAATCGCAGAACATGCTGTGGTGCTTGCCTTTGATTTGCGTGAGGTTGTAACCCATGCCGCGCAGAAACTGTTCGTTGGCAGTCAGCACATGCCCGCTCAGGTCGAACTCGATCACGGCACTCGAGCGTAACAGGGCCTGAATGAACGCAGCATTCTCGGCAGCCTTTTCGACGACCTCCGTGATATCCGATCCGTAACACTGCAAGTGCGTCAGCTTGCCCTGCTCATCCAGAACCGGCTGCCACATCGCGCGGATCCAGACCAGGCTGCCATTGGCATGCAGAAAACGGTACCTGTCGATGACCGACTCACCGTTCTGCGTCGCTGACTTCAGGTCGCGATAACACGCGAGCTGCCTGACGTAACTCGGCACCAGTTGGTCCATGTCACGGCCAACAAGCTGATCGAGCGTATAGCCCAGCGCCTGCAGGAAATTCCCGTTGGCGTGGGAGATGCGGTTGCTGGCATCCAGAGTCATCGACAGCATTCGCGCGTCGATACCTTTCTGCATTTGCCGGTACATGAATAACTCGGCCTGTTGTGCCTGTAATTCCTTTTTCAAGCGAGTATTGAACATGGCTGCACCGTTGAGAGGGTTGTACGTATATATCGGCACAAGCGTAGACGCAGTGGAGGCATTTCGTCGGAATATGACAGGTGAAATTCTATGTTTTGCCTGACATTCGTGACGTAGAACCGAAAATCCGCATTTGAGCTAGCCTTGGATTGAAACCAGAGGGGCAAAGCTGATGTCGATGTGCGGCAGGGCCAGTCCTGCCGGGCCGAAAGGGTCTGTTAAGCTCCGTTGCCTGACGCACGGTCATTTGAGGAAGCTTTGATGCAACGCATTCTGATTACAGGTGCCAATGGATTTGTAGGCCAGACGCTGTGCAGCAGGCTGCAACAGGCGGGGCATCATGTCATTGCACTGGTAGGCGCCGAGTCGTCGCTGTCCGCACAGGCCAGCGAGTCTGTACGCTGTGATATTCGCGATGCAGATGGCCTGGAGCACGCGTTGTCTCGAACAGCGCCGACTCACGTTGTGCATCTGGCAGCGGTCACCCATGTGCCTACCAGCTTCAAAGACCCTGTACTGACCTGGCAAACCAACGTCATGGGCAGCGTAAACCTGTTACAGGCACTGCAACGAAAGGCTCCCGATGCCTTTGCATTGTTCGTGAGCTCGTCGGAGGTATACGGCGAAACCTTCAAGCAAGGCACCGCGCTGGGCGAAGAGAGCGTCTGCAAGCCGATGAACCCCTATGCAGCCAGCAAGCTCGCGGCAGAAGCGGCGTTCAACGAGCATTTGCGTCAGGGCCACAGAGGGGTTGTCGTACGCCCCTTCAATCACATTGGTGCCAGGCAGTCGCCTGATTTTGCTACCGCGTCGTTTGCCAGACAGATCGCCCTGATCGAGGCGGGAAAACAGCTACCCGAGTTGAAAGTCGGCAACCTGCTGGCGGCGCGAGACTTTCTTGATGTGCATGATGTGTGCGAGGCCTATATCGCCTTGTTGACGCTGGCCGACACGCGAGAAGACTGTCCCGGGTGCCTGAACATCTGCAGCGGGGAGCCCACCAGCCTCGAAACCATACTTGCGCATCTCATGGCACTAAGCTCAGGCACCATCGAAGTAAAAGTCGACCCGGAGCGCATGCGTCCTTCGGACATACCCAGCGCCTTCGGCAACAACTCCGCGATGCGAGGCTTCACGGGCTGGAAACCGACTACCAGCCTGAACGAAACGCTTGCCAACCTTCTGAACTACTGGCGTCACGAAGTGGCATCAACAGTAGTTTGAGCAATCGAATATATTCATCGGATTGCCAGCACAGGCGTCATGATCAATGACGCCTTGAAGCTCAGCCCTGCCGCGCGCAGGGCTTCAATCAGAACGAGCGCCCGTTCTGATTACGCTTTACATCGGCATCTACCATCAACCGGCACAGCTCTTCGAGACCGGTCTTTGCCTCCCACCCCAGCACGTTTCTGGCTTTTTCAGGATTGCCGATCAGTAATTCGACTTCAGACGGTCGATAGAACCGTGGATTGACCTGCACCAGAGGCTTGCCTGTGTTCACGTCGATGCCGCGCTCGTTTTCTGCACTGCCCACCCACTCAAGGTTGATGTCGACAGCCTTGAACGCCATGGATACAAAATCACGAACAGTTTCGGATCGATGGGTTGCCAGGACGAAAGAGTCAGGCTCGTCGGCCTGCAGCATCCGCCACATACCTTCGACATACTCTTTGGCAAAGCCCCAGTCCCGCCGTGCGTCCAGGTTGCCCAGCTCCAGAATCTGCGGCATGCCCAGTGAAATACGAGCAGCGGCATCGGTGATCTTGCGGGTGACGAACTCCTTGCCGCGCAGCGGAGACTCGTGATTGAACAAAATTCCGCTGGCACCAAAGATGCCGTAGGACTCCCGATAGTTGATCGTCATCCAGTGCGCATACAATTTGGCGACACCATAGGGGCTGCGCGGATAAAACGACGTCGTCTCAACCTGCGGTACTTCCTGCACCTTGCCGAACATCTCGGACGTCGATGCCTGGTAAAACCGTATTTTCGGGTTCACGATCCGTATGGCTTCAAGCAGATTGACGGCTCCAAGACCAGTGATTTCCGCTGTCGTGATGGGCTGATCGAAGGAAACACCGACGAAGCTCAGCGCTGCCAGGTTGTATATCTGGGTGGGCTCAGCCTTTTGCAGCAGGCGAATACTCGCGCTCAGGTCTGTCAGGTCATGCTCGACCAGATGCAGATTCGGATGTTCGGCGACACCGAGTTCCTCGAGCCGCCAGAAATTGACAGAGCTGGTACGGCGAAAAGTACCGTAGACCCTGTAGCCTTTTTCCAGCAGAAGCTGAGTAAGGTAAGCGCCATCCTGGCCTGTGACGCCAGTGATGATTACGGACTCTGTGGGTGTGGTCATAATGGGATTCCGGTCTGGGGCTGGCTCGGCGTGTAGTTATTGTAGTGCGCTGTGTCGATGAACAGCAGCACGCGCGCTTCGAAGACAACCCAGAGTTTGAGTCGAAGCACCCGATCACTATAGATCTGGAATCTGAAGTGCAGCCGGTCAATTTCAAATAGCCACTTCTGCGATCACTCGGGGAGGATCAGACAGCGAGTCCGACGGCTGATATAGCGCCTTGGCGCTGCGGCCACACAGACCGCTGGTCGATATTATGAATTAGCTTGACGCAAATTGATGGCACTAAGACATCATGCATAATGTCTTATGTCTCTCGATGTTAATGCTTGGTGCAACATGCTCGCCTCACCCTTTGATCGTCCCAGCCCTGAAGATTCGCAAACCCTTGCCGAGGTCGAGCGAACGATTGTTACAGGCGTGGGCGGGCTGCGCTTCAACCGCGCTCTCGAGCGGCGTTACCAGGTGGAAACCCGGCTGCAACGGCGTGAGTTTCTGACAGTCATGAGCATCGGTGGCAGCCTGATCTATAACCTGTTTCTGATCAGTGACTGGCTGATTTTGCGGGATGTGTTTATGTACGTGGCCTTGGGCCGTCTGTGCCTGATCACACCTATGTTTATCATTCTGTTGGTGCTCGCTCGGCGCTTTCCCTCTCGTCAGGCGATGGAAACGACCGCAGCCGTGGCTACCGTGCTGTGCTCGCTCATGCCGATGGTGGTGATGATTTACAGCGAGAGCCCCTATCAGATCTTTTATCAGCTGGGCATGCTGCTGATCATGGTCTATTGCACCATGATCCAGCAGTTGCCGCTGCGCCACGCAGCTGCTGCAATGTCATCCATGCTGATCATCCAGCTAGTGACCACCTACATCGCCAACTTTGGTGATGTGCTCATCTGGCAGGCCAATGCACTGTTGTTCGTCTCCACGGTCATGCTGCTGTTGATGGCTTCCTATTTTCTGGAGCGGGCAGCCCGTCTCAGCTATCTTTTTGCGCTGCGCGGGCGCTTGCTGCAAGTGCAGTTGCTGGAATACGCACGTACCGATGCGCTGACCCGCCTGTTCAATCGACGCTATCAGGACGAAGTGCTGACGTCGGTCTGGGAGCGCGCTCGAAAAAAGCAGGCAAGCGTGGCCATCATCCTGCTGGATATTGATCACTTCAAATCCTACAACGACAACTACGGCCATCCGCAAGGCGATGTCTGCCTGAAATTGCTCTGCAACGAGATTCAGCGAAGTGCAACCGCCTGTGGTGCAATGGCGTTCAGGTTTGGCGGTGAAGAGGTGCTGGTCTTGATGAATGCCGATGCTGGCCAGGCCACAAAAATGGCAGAAACGCTGAAAGCCTCGGTGGCTGCCCTAAAGTTGCCGCACCCTGCGCAGGGGGAAGGCGCGCACGTCACCATCAGCCTCGGCGTCGCGTCTGCGATTGCCCCCCTGACCACTTACGACACGCTGATCAGCGCCGCCGACGATGCGCTGTACGCTGCCAAGCGCGCCGGGCGCAATGCTGTGTTTTGCCAGCCCTGACGCCTCCAGGCGGCAGAAACGGCAAGTGCGGACGCTATCCGCTGTTGCAAGGCAGGCCTGATCACCCGACAGGTAAGTGATTTGCCAGGCTTTACCCCACTCCCCTTCCCGCTTTAATCTCGACGCGCAATCATTTGGCTGGGAGCCATCGCATGGGCGTTCACATTGACATCAATAACAACCCCACTGAAGAGGATCGTCTGGCGATTCTCGAGCCGTTGAAGCGTTTCAACGCCGAGCAGGCAGGGGACGGGAAGTCCGAGAAGATTGCAATATTCATTCGCGATGACGAGACGCAGGAGGTTCTCGGGGGTCTGCACATGCGCATTCTGTTCGAATGGCTGTTCATCGAGTTACTGGTCGTGCCGGAGCAGGTCCGTGGACAGGGGATGGGCTCACGTCTGATGCAGATGGCCGAAGATCTGGCCATAGAGAGAGGCTGTGTGGGCATATGGCTGGACACCTTCGACTTCCAGGCGCCGGACTTTTATCGCCGTCACGGTTACACCGAGTTCGGCCAGCTCGATGACTACCCGCGCGGGCACAAACGCTACTTTTTCCAGAAGCGCCTGTCGAGCGAACAGCCCTGAGGTATTTGCGGCGAGCCTGGTGCGATTATCGATTGCGGCAAGGCTCGCCGCTATGCGCTGCAACAATTGGCTCATTGCCTGAGCGCCCATTGAAGCGGTCCACTTGTCTGCAACGTTCAGAAACACGCTGACCCCGTTACGCACGCTTTGTAACAAGAATGTTCCGCCCCTGCTGCGTTACTATTCTGCGCCTACGGTCCGCCAGAGCTTTGAATCAGGATGTCCTCTTCGTCCGCCGAACAACCCGCGTCACTACCTTCCGTTCTCGCAGGCCCGCTGTTACGCCGTCAGGAAGCCAACCGCCTGGTGATGTGGCTCGTGGGCTCGCGTCCTCTGAGCCTCACGTTGCGTCTACGCCACGCTGGTGCTGATCGTGCGGCGGACGAGTTCATTGAGCACCCTCTCACCGAGCAGCAATGTCAGGTCATTGCTGTGGGCCGCCACGCCTTTGTTCATCTGATCGACCTGCAACTGGAAGCCGATCTGCCGCGAGATACCTGGATCGATTACGACCTGCGGGTGGAAGGTGAGCCAGGGGGTATTGCCAACTGGGCGCCGCACTTGCTTTACGAGGGCGCTCGTTACCCGAACTTCGTGGTGCGCAGCAGCATCGATCATCTGCTGCATGGCTCTTGCCGCAAGCCGCACCATTGCGCAGCGGACGGTCTGCTGTGTGTGGACCGCTTGCTGGCCGACACCCAAGACCCGCTGCAGCGCCCCGCACTGCTGATGATGAGCGGCGATCAGGTCTACGCCGACGATGTCGCCGGGCCGATGCTGCGCGCCGTTCACGCGCTGATCAACCGCCTGGGGCTGTTCGACGAGCAGCTCGACGGCGCAGTGGTCGAGGACAGCGCCAGCCTCTACGTGCATCCGGCCAGCTATTATCAGCGCGCCGACCTGTTGCCCGCGCTGAAAAGCAACGACACCCTGCGCGAACGGTTCTTTGGTGGCGCCAGCAAACCTGTATTCACCAGCAGCACAGCGGACAACCATCTGGTCACCCTGGCGGAGGTCATGGCGATGTACCTGCTGGTCTGGTCGCCTGTGCCGTGGACCCTTATCGAACCTGGCATGCCGCGCCTCGATGCAGAAGAACTCGAACGCTATGCCAAAGAGCAGCAACTGATCGATGAGTTCATTTCAGGCCTGGGCAGCGTAGCGCGGGCCATGGCGCACCTGCCCTGCCTGATGATCTTCGACGACCACGACATCACCGATGACTGGAATTTGTCGGCAAACTGG
Source organism: Pseudomonas tremae (assembly GCF_001401155.1). GTDB lineage: Bacteria > Pseudomonadota > Gammaproteobacteria > Pseudomonadales > Pseudomonadaceae > Aquipseudomonas > Aquipseudomonas tremae. Next base: position 17,980 of record NZ_LJRO01000381.1, on the reverse strand, counting down.
GAAGAAACAGCCTACGGCCACCCGTTCTCGAAGCGCATCATCGGCAACGCCTTGCTGGCCTACCTGTTGTGCCAGGGTTGGGGGAATGATCCGGATGCGCTCAACGACCTGATCAGGCAGGCGCATTCATTGAGCGCCGAAGCTGTCGGCAATGACCACTGGCTGGACAGTCGCTCGCAGGACACATTGATCGATCAGTTGCTGAAGTTCCAGCAATGGCATTACGTTCTGCCGACCAGCCCGGCGCTGGTGGTGCTCGACACCCGGACCCGCCGCTGGCGCAGCGAGTCGAACTTCAACCATCCGTCGGGTCTGCTGGACTGGGAGGCGCTCTGCGAACTGCAGCAGGAGCTGATTGATCATGAATCGGCAATTATCGTATCGCCCGCGCCGGTGTTCGGGGTCAAGCTGATCGAAGCAATACAGCGGATTTTCAGCTGGTGCGGCTATCCGCTGCTGGTAGACGCCGAGAACTGGATGGCCCACCGGGGCGCAGCCAACGTCATTCTGAACATCTTTCGCCACTCCAGAACCCCCGGTAATTACGTGATTCTGTCAGGCGATGTGCATTACTCGTTTGTCTACGAAATCCTGATTCGCCACCGCAGTGGCGGGCCTCATATATGGCAGATCACCAGCAGCGGTATCAAGAATGAATTCCCCCGACGCTTACTCGATACTTTTGATCGGTTGAATCGCTGGTTATACTCACCCCGCTCACCGCTTAACTGGTTCACCAAGCGCCGCCTGATGAAGGTCATCCCGCGCACGCCCGAGCACAGCAAGGCTGGTGAACGCTTATGGAACTCGGCAGGTGTCGGTCAGGTTTTCTTCAATGAACAAGGCCAGCCGACCCTGATCAACCAACTCAATGCCAACGGTGAATCGCCTACCTGCTTCGTCGAACCGGAAGAATACAGGGACGGTCGGTCGGGAACAGATCGCAGTTTTCTGGAAAACAACCAGAAAACAAGGGATAGTCACCGCTAAACTTATCGGCAGTTGCCGGGTCGATAGTTGCTACCCGTCAGGTTTGCGGCACACCCTGGCAAGCATTATTTCCTGGAGAGCGCCCCGTGATAACCAATCAACGCATAGCCAGAATCAACGCCTGGGGCGCGCATGGCTTCACCGCCACCGGCGTCGTCCTTGCGTTTCTGGCTACCATTGCCTTGTTTAACAATGAACCCAAAGCCTGCCTGTTGTGGCTCGGTGCGGCGCTGATCGTAGATGGCGTAGACGGCTCGCTGGCACGCAAGGTCAACACCACCTCGGTACTTCCGCACTTCGATGGGTCGGTGCTGGACCTGGTGATTGATTACCTGACCTACGTGTTCATCCCCGCATTGTTCATCTACCGATACATTCCGGTGCCGGACTACACCCTGCTGCTGAGCATCTCGGTGATCCTGGTCTCGTCGCTGTTCTGCTTCTGCAACGTCGACATGAAGAGCAAGGACAACTACTTTCAGGGCTTTCCTGCGGCCTGGAACGTAGTCGCACTGTGCCTTTACATTCTTTCGCCGGCGCCCTGGCTGACATTCATCACCATCATCGCTCTGGCTTTGCTGACCCTGACCCGCATGAAGTTTCTGCACCCTTTCCGTGTGCGTCGCTTCATGCCGATCAACATCGCAGTGACCACCGTATGGCTGCTATCCAGCGCCCTGCTGATCAGCAACCATCCGCACAATGGCCCCGTGGTCATGGGCGTGTGGATGACCATGTCGGCTTACTTCCTGGGGATCTGCATCTGGAGAACTTCACTGGAATGGCTGGGCCGGCTCAAGGCCTGAGCTGACTGTCAGACCATGAAAGCTCGCTGATCGCCCTGCGCGGTCAGCGAGCTTTTTTATGCGAGCATCACTTGCTCGAGGCAGCCGCCTCAGCCGCAGGCCGGACCTTGCCGAAGTGGTGCGTCGTATAGCAGCACAGTCCCAGCCCGCTCAGGGCGAGCAAACCGCCGACGATGCCGACATCCGCCACCCCCAGCTGACTGCTTACCACACTGCCCAGCAGCGCCCCGCCGCCGATACCGATATTGAAGATGCCCGAGAACAGCGCCATCGCCACATCGGTCGCATCCGGCGCCAGCGCCAGCACGCGCGCTTGCAAGAGCAGCCCGAAACACATGATCGCCATGCCCCAGACCACAGTCAGCGTACCCAGCGAGATTGCATCGCCGGAGAGCGGCAACAGCATCAGCAGGCACAGCGTCAGGGTGCCAATGGCAGTGATCAACAGCCCATTCGGGAACCGATCGCTGAACAGGCTGAAAATGATAGAGCCCATGATCCCTGCGCCACCAAAGACCAGCAGCAGGATCGTGGTCATTTCGCCACTGAGCCTGGACACCGTCTGGGTGAACGGTTCGATGTAGCTGTAGGCGGTGAAATGCGCAGTCACCACGATGGCGGTCAGCAGATAGATCGCCATCAGGCGCGGACGCTTGAACAGGATCGGCAGGCTGCGCAACGAGCCAGAGTTCTGACTGGGCAGCAGCGGCAGCGCGCGGGCCAACAGGAAAACCACCAGCGCAGCGACCCCGGCGATGCCCAGAAAGGTGGTGCGCCAGCCCAGAGCCTCACCAAGCACCCGACCCAGCGGAATGCCGAGGACCATGGCCAGCGAGGTACCTGTCGCCAACAACCCGAGGGCCTGAACCTGTTTGCCCGGTGGCGCGATACGCACTGCCAGCGATGCGGTGACCGACCAGAACACCGCATGCGCAAATGCAATACCGACACGGCTGACCAGCAGGATCGCGAAGCTTGAGGCCATCGCAGAGATGACGTGGCTGACCACAAACAGACCAAACACAAACATCAGCAGCTTGCGCCGCTCGATATTGCGCGTCGCCAGCATCATCGGCAGCGACATCAGTGACACCACCCAGGCGTAGATCGTAAGCATCAGCCCGACCTGTGCCGGCGTCATGTCGAAGCTCTGGCCGATGTTGCTCAGCAGGCCGATCGGCACGAACTCGGTGGTGTTGAAAATGAAGGCCGCCAAGGCCAACGCGAAGACGCCCAGCCAGCTGCCAGCGCTTTCATTTTCATGGGCGTTCGGAGGTGTCGTTATCAAGAATTCACAGCTCTCTAAAAATATTCAAACCCGGAGGTCGACCGCCACGCATCACAACACGCATGGCACCTGTGCATAAAACCACGGCCTGTCCCACTGAAAAACCAACGCAAAAACGCTCCGCTCGACCGTCAAGACCGGGCGCAGTGTGTGAAGTGGATTATTGTGAATATAGGGAATACAGCCAGATGCGCGAATTCTACGGACCACCAAGGTGGATCACAACCCGTCCATAGGTATGAGACTTTGCAGGTGACCGCCGGTCGTCAATCTCCGAGGAAGCGCTGCCGGTGCTCTGGCGATGGCAACAGGCAGTGATCATAGCGACCAAACAGGCGGTAACGATTGAGCGCGATGCGGTTGTAGGCCCAATCACGCAGAACGCGCGGAAAAATACGCAGCACCTTGAGCAACGGCCACGGCGCAGGCAATAGACCCATGATGTGCAGAAAGGCGTCCGAGCGCACAAACACCCGATTATTGACGATGACCGCGATGGTATGAAATTCGTCCAGCGGCAAGCCGGCCCATTTCAGCAGGGCCTGGCCCTCGTCCGACTGCACGGCTGCCAGGCGCAAGCGTCGATGAGGATCGTTGCGGATCAGAAACCTGACCACGCCATTGCACAGTTTGCAGACGCCATCGAACAGCACGACACACTCATCAGGCTGCAAATACGGCGCGGGGGTTGTGGACATGATTACCTGCCTTGTAAGAGCAACCGCCTGTTGCAGCAGAGCACAGGCTAAGTGCAGCCGAAAATACGAACGCCCCGCCTGTCGAGCGACAGGCGAGGCGTTCACGTTAAAGCGATTACCAGACCGAATCAAACTTTGCGGACGAACTCGGACTTCAGCTTCATGGCGCCGATGCCATCGATCTTGCAGTCGATATCGTGATCGCCGTCGACCAGACGGATGTTCTTGACCTTGGTGCCTACCTTGACCACCAACGATGAGCCTTTGACTTTCAGGTCCTTGATCACGGTGATCGTGTCGCCGTCCTGCAGGACGTTGCCGGTGGAGTCCTTGATGACCTTCACGTCATCGGCTGCATCGGCACTACCGGCGTCAGCAGGCCACTCATGGGCGCATTCCGGGCAGATCAACAGGCTGCCATCTTCATAGGTGTATTCGGAATTGCATTTCGGGCAGGACGGTAAGCTCACAGGGGTTCTCGCATCAGGGGTAAAAACCATGAATTATAAAGGGCTTTTCCGGTTTAAGGGTAAGCGCTGCTTGTGGATAGCCGGGAGCAACCTCATCGAGTGGACAGATGCAGGCAACTGAACTAAAAAATACAGGCCACTGAACCGACTTCCTCCTTGCCCTCTTCTTTATGCATTTCCGTCCTGCGCCCGGCGCTGGCGGTAGCTATCGCAGTTCTTGCCTATCCCCCTGTACCACCCGAGAACACACCCCATGGGCATTCCACACAACCCGGCGCTCGGCTATCGCCCCGAGATCGATGGCCTGCGCGCGCTGGCCGTCGTTCCCGTCATGCTTTATCACGCGGGCTTACCGTTCCTGAGCGGCGGATTTGTCGGCGTCGACGTATTTTTTGTGATTTCCGGCTACCTGATTACCTCGATCATCATCGCGGAAATGGCACGCGGCACGTTCTCGCTGATCAATTTCTACGAGCGGCGCGCACGGCGCATTTTGCCCGCGCTGTTCGCGGTCATACTCGTCTGCCTGCCAGTCGCCTGGATGACCCTTGACCCGCCTGACCTGAAATACTTCGCCAAGAGCCTGGTAGCAGTACCGACGTTTTCCTCCAATGTGCTGTTCTGGCTGGAAAGTGGCTATTTCGACGCAACGGCTGAACTCAAGCCACTGCTACACACCTGGACACTCGCAGTCGAAGAACAGTACTACCTGCTTTTTCCGCTGTTGCTGATGCTGGGCTGGCGCATCGGTCGCGGCAGGCTCGTCGCGCTGCTGATAGTTGTGGCACTGGGCAGCCTGACACTGGCGCAACGGGGAGCGCAGCACGACGCCAGCAGCACGTTTTACCTGTTGCACGCACGCGCCTGGGAGTTGCTGGCCGGTTCGTTCATCGCCTTCTACTTTGCCTGGCGCCCCCACAAAGCAGACACCGCGGGCCCTGTAGCTCAGGCGGCGGCGCTACTGGGCATTTTGCTCATCGCTTACGCTGTAGCAGCGTTCGACAGCAACACGCCTTTTCCGGGCTTCAATGCCTTGGTGCCTGTTGTGGGCGCAACGTTGATCATCGTTTACGCCAACAAAAATACCTGGGCCGGACAGGTGCTGAGCAGTCAACCCCTAGTGCTCATCGGCATGGTCAGCTACAGCGCTTACCTGTGGCATCAGCCCATCTTTGCCTTCGCCCGTCAGAGCAGCCTGGCGGAACCCGGCCTGCAGGTCATGCTGGCATTGACGCTGCTGTCGCTGGTGCTGGCCTGGCTGAGCTGGCGATTTGTCGAACAGCCTTTTCGCCAAAAAGGTGGCTTCAAAGGTGGCTTCAGCCGTCAGCAGGTATTCACCTTCTCAGGTCTCGCATCGGCGCTGTTCATCGCTCTGGGGCTGACCGGCTATCTGAACAACGGCTTTGGCCAGCGTTTTGATGTCGACCCGGCTCTGTATCGGCAGTTCGCCGACCCACAGATACGCGACCGCTGCGGCCAGGACGAAATCGATTTCTGTCTGTTCGGCAAGCGCGACAGCACAGGGACGCCAGCCTTGGCGGTGTTCGGCGACAGTCATGCTGAAGCCCTGCTGTCGACCTTCGATGCAGTCGCACGTGACCAGGGCACAACCGTCGTTCATATCGGGCTGGGCGGCTGCCTGCCGCTGCTGGGTGTGGACGTCGTCAGCGGCAACCATGCGCCGGGGGTGTGCGAAGCGCTGGCCGGTCGTGAATTTGCCTACGTGAAAAAGCACAAAATCAAAAAAGTGGTGCTGGTCGCCCGCTGGACGCTTTACACCGACGGCGATTACGGCAAAAAACTTTCGGCCAGATACTTTCTGATTTCAGCCTCCCGGCAGGAGCGCACCCGCGAAGCTTCGCGAATCGTTTTCACGCAAGCCCTTGAAACCACCGTTCAGGCTTATCGAGCGATTGGCAGTGAAGTCATCATCGTCGCGCAAGTGCCGCAACAACTGATCGAGCCGAAAAACCTTTACTACCGGCTGGCTCGCAACAACCCGAAAAACGCAGCACAGACACTGCAACTGATCAGCGAAGTATCGGTAACTGTGGAAACGCATGAACGTCTTCAGCGCTTCACACGCACCTTGTTCGAGCATGCACAGGCGTCAGATCAGATCCGCCTGATTATCCCGGACAGCGCATTCTGCAAGCTTGGGCAGTGCCTGATAGGCGATCTGAAATCCTATTACAAGGATTTCAACCACCTCAATGCAGAAGGTGCCGGGCTGCTTGCTGCGCAGATCAACCAGATCATTGCCCAATGACAGAGGGGCGTGCTTTCTGCAATCCTTGGTCGAGCCCCACTTTTCAGGACGACCCATGATCGCCGCACGCTTCGCCCCATTCGAGGATCTCGCCAACCAGCTGATCCCGTATACCCACGCCGAAAAAATCGATGGATCGCACGACGCCTCGCATTTGCTGCGCGTCTGGAAAAACGTCTGCGCTATCCGTGATCGGGAAGGCGGCGATGCGCGGGTGCTGATCGCTGCCACGTTGCTGCACGACTGTGTTTCGGTCGAGAAAGACTCGCCGTTCCGTGCCGGAGCGTCACGACTGGCGGCCGCCAGGGCCAATGAGCTACTGGCAGGCATTGGGTGGGACGAAGCAAACATCGCGGCCGTTGCGCATGCCATCGAGGCTCACAGCTTCTCGGCGGCGATAACTCCGCTGACGCTGGAGGCAAAAATCTTGCAGGACGCTGACCGGCTTGACTCGCTGGGCATGCTCGGCGTGGCGCGCACTTTTTATGTGTCAGGCCGGATGGGCAGATCGCTCTACGACCCAGTTGATCCTTACGCCAACCAGCGCCCCTATGACGACAAGGAATTTGCCGTCGACCACTTCTATACCAAGCTGCTTCATCTCGCAGAAGGCTTTCAGACCCCTACGGGCAAACAGATGGCAGAGGTCAGACACGCGCGATTGAAGCGCTTTCTGGACGAAATGATGGAAGAAATTGGCTAACCGCTGCCGTGAACTGTGGTTTGTTTTCGTTTGAAACGCTAGATGTCACAAAGACATCACACAACTGCCCTATAAACGGCTCTCCTAGAAGGTCCGTGTGTTTATAGGGGTTGTGTGCCGTGAAAAGATTGATGCCTCGTTTCTCTCGTCGGCAGACCACAACGACAACCATCCTGCGTCGTTTCAGGATCACGCCTCGCCTGGTGATCTGCTTCGGCATCACCTCTCTGCTGATGGTTGCTCTGGGCGCTTTCTGTCTGCTGCAGATGCAGGAGATACGCAATCAGGGCGAGGTCGTCGAAAGTGGCGCTCTGCCCAGTATCGCCGTGGCTGATGCCATCGCAATCGGCCTGGTCAAGCTGCGCAGTGAAACCACCCGCCTGATTGCCAACGCCGACGACCCAGGGGCCGTCATCAACAGCAAGATCAACGTAGAACAGCTCAAGAACGAGGTCGATAAAGGTTTTTCGGAATACCTGGCGCGTGTTCAGTCCGGCACCGAACACGACTCCATCATGGCGCTGCAAGAGGCTTACAAGGCCTTCATGCCAGGCCTGCTGAGTCAGATCACACTGGTCGAGCAGAACAAGCTGGATGAAGCCAGAATGCTGGCCAACACCATGCTCATGATGCAAGGCGACCTGATGGACATGCAGGTACAACTGCTGCGCGAGCTGAACAAGCAAAGTGCGGCAAGCGCGGTGGAGGCAGCCGGCGCCCGCTACGAGCAGACCCGCATCATCGCCCTGAGCGCCATCGCGGTTGCCTTGGCATTGACCCTGCTTCTGGCATGGCGCCTGAGCGTCAGCATTATTCATCCTGTGCGCCAGGCCCTGCAAATCGCCAGCACCATCGCCGATGGCGACCTGACCCACCATCCGATAGCTGAAGGCAAGGACGAAACCGCGCTGCTGCTGATGACGCTCGGGCGCATGCGCAACAACCTGCATGGCACGATTGATCAGATTTATGCAGCAGCGACACAATTGTCACAATCGGTGCAGGAGATGGGCAGCATCGCCGAGGCCAGCGCGCTCAACCTGCAATTGCAGAACGATGAAATCGAGCAAGCTGCCGTCGCAGTCAATCAGATGAGCCAGGCTGCCGTGGAAGTGGCAGGCAACGCCAGCAACACCGTGACCGAGTCCCAGGCATCGACTCAGGCCGCAGCGCAAGGGCAGGACAAGCTGTCGGCGACCATCATTTCGATCAGGGCACTGACCGAAAATGTCCTCGACTCGTCCCATCAGGCCGAAGGGCTGGCCGAGCGCACACAGAGCATCAGCAGCATTCTCGACGTGATTCGCGCCATCGCCAATCAGACCAACCTGTTGGCGCTCAACGCCGCCATCGAGGCCGCGCGCGCGGGTGAAGCGGGACGCGGGTTTGCCGTGGTCGCCGATGAAGTGCGCTCATTGGCACAACGTACCAGCGCGTCCACAGCGGAAATAGAAGGGTTGATCAACGGCGTGCAGCAGAGCACCCAGCAGACGGCAAGTTCGCTGAGGCATACCGCAACTCAGGCCAATCTGACGCTGGAGCAGGCCGCTGCGACCGGCGAGGCGCTGAACGTTATCATCAGCTCGACGGCCACAATCAACGATCGCAACCTGCTGATCGCCAGTGCGGCGGAACAGCAGGCTCAGGTAGCGAGTGAAGTGGATCGCAACCTGAGCAGCATTCGCGATCTGTCGAGCCAGACAGCCTCGGGCGCACAGCAGACAACCGTTGCGAGCAACGCGCTGTCGATGCTGGCCAGCGACCTGAACCTGATGGTGCAACGGTTCGTGCTGTGAAGATTGCATCAACGCCAGCCCTTGCATTTAAACAGGCGGGCTGGCGTTGAAACAGCGCGGTTGCGCGTCGATCAATCCTGCGGACGCAGACGGTATTGCGGCGGCAGTTGCTCAAAGCCGCTGATGGTCACGTCGAGGCTCTTCCAGCGACCGTCCTTGATGCCGTAGATGCAACCATGCACCGACAGGCTCTGCCCACGATGCCAGGCGTTTTGCACAATGCTGGTATGACCGACGTTGGCCACCTGCTGAATCACGTTCAGTTCGCACAGGCGGTCGACACGTTCTTCTTCGGTCGGCAGTTTGGCCAGCAATTCGCGATTTTCGTAATACAGGTCACGGATTGTGCGCAGCCAGCCGTCGATCAGGCCGAACTGACGGTCCTGCATGGAAGCTCGCACGCCGCCGCAGCCATAGTGGCCGGTGACCAGGATGTGCTTGACCTTCAGCACGTCTACCGCGTACTGGATCACCGACAGGCAGTTCAGGTCAGTGTGCAGCACCACGTTGGCCACGTTGCGGTGAACGAACAGATCACCGGGCAGCATGCCGACGATCTCGTTGGCCGGCACGCGCGCGTCGGAACAACCGATCCACAGAAACTCAGGCGTTTGCTGGCGGGCCAGCTTGGCGAAGAAGTCAGGGTCTTCCTGCTTTATCGCGTCGGCCCAGCGTGCATTGTTATCAATCAGGTCTTGTAGCTCGTTCATGCTTTGACGCCTCGATAATGATGCCCAGCCTTGGACTGGAGTCGAATCCCTCAAGTCACGTCTTTCTTACCGCCACCCACACAGGTTCATCAGCCATCAACTGCCGGTCAACAAAAAGGAATCTTCAAAGTCATGGCCGGTCCACTTTCCACGACCACGTGAAATGAGGATTTCTTATGAACGATCCACGCCGCCCGTTCGGAGCGACCGAACCGGAACCCATCGATGACAACGAAGATCGCATGGGCTCCATGGAAACACTCGATTTCGACGAGGAAGAACCGGCCCGTATCGGCGATCTTATCCCTGAAGGCGAGCTGCAACATGAAATTCCGGATCAACGCGTACGTGAGGCCGGCCTGACGGGCGCTTCGACGGACGACCACCACTCGACTGACGACGACCTGTCTCCGGAAACGCTGATCCATGAAGACGGGGCGCGGTCGCCGTCCGAGCAGGGCGATGGCGACCCGGCTGATCTTGATCTGACCGTCGTCGATGAAGATGAAATCGGCGCAGGCAGTGGTCTCGATGAAGAGGAAATGGCGATCATCGACCCACTGGACAGCAATCAGCGCTGATGTAAACGGTTAGTCCAGCAGCGTGCAGGCCATGACCACGGCATCTTCACGACCGTCCGCTGCCGGGTAGTAATCACGACGCCGGCCTATCTCGTTGAAACCATAGTTTTCATACAGACGATAGGCTGGCCGATTACTGTCGCGCAGTTCCAGAAAGCATTCCCGGGCATTGAGCTGGTAAGCACGCTTCATCAGATGATCGAGCAGCAGCAGCCCCAGACCACGTCCCTGATTTTCCGGCTTTACAGTGATGTTGAGCAGGTGTGCTTCGTCGATGATGACCTGAATGACACCATGACCGACCTGCTGCGCGCCTTCGAACATCAGCCAGATCTCATAGGATTTGAGCCCGTCGAGAAAAATCCCGCGCGTCCATGGGTGGGTAAACGCCGCATATTCGATTTTCAGCACAGCGTCCATGTCGGCTTCGGTCATGCGGCGAAAGGTTACGGCGTCACTCATCAATCGATTTCCAGCGCGTCATCAGCCGACGCATGGCTTTCCAGACATCAGCCTTGCGTTCAGGCTCGTCCATTAACAGTTCCAGGCCTGGCAGTGCCCAGGCAACGCCCAGACCCTCGACCTGCAGTTCGCGGTTGTAAGATTCGGCATCGACTTCACCGGCGTATTTCATCGACGGCAGACCGATCAGCCACAGGCAGGCGCAGGCTTCGTCTTCCAGGCGTGCCCCGACAAAGCCCTGCACGAAGTCGCGCGCCGCTTCCGGCCCCTGGTCCATTTGCCCGCGTACCAGCAACGGCCAGCGAACCGGTTCGCCAATAATCTGCGGGCTGTCGGGCAGACCGGCTGCGCGCAGCATGTCCTTGAGCAGCAGATAGGAAGGATCGCGGCTCTGAAAAGGCTGGCCGGTCGTCAACTCGACCAGCAGCAGGCAGCGTCCGGCACGCAACAATTGCAAAGCAAAGCGCGGAGGCGGCACGACCGGCGCCTTGGGCGGCGTCGGCTCGGCCTCTTCGGCTACCGGGGCAGCCGTGCGGGTGCTGGCCAACGAAGGACGAGGCACCTCGATCTTCGGTCGTTCGGGCTGACGTGCAATCGGCACGACCTTCGACGCCTCAGCGGGAGCAGCCTGGGCCGCAGGTGCAGCAACAGGTGCAACACTCTGCGTTTCGACCAGAGCCGGCAACGGCACGAGCAGTTCAGGGCGTGAGGGTGCGGCGAATGGCAGTTCTGTGCGCGGCAGCCAGTTGACCACCTGCATGGCGGTCAAGTAAGCGCGGCGACGGGACTCGTTGAGCAAGGGTCAGCCACCTGTGGATAAGTTAAGCGCGCAATTCTAGCCTTGTTCGTGTTTTCGCGCTGCAGCATATCGCCGCGAGGTGAAATATCAGGCGACTGATGCAGTACAATTGCCGCTTTTCACTTGCCAACAAGCCGGCCTAACGATGATCGAACCCAAGCGCGTCCTGCGCGCCCTTGCCGAGCACTGGGCGCTACTCGAGCCCTTATGCGAACATTTCGACCAGGGTACGTTGAGCCTGAGCGAACTGCGTCTGCAACTGGCCGCACAGCAACAGGACAGCACCCCGCAAGACATCACCAACCTGCTGGACGTGTGGATTCGTCTGGACATTCTGGTGCCCGTCGCGAAAAGCCCGAACCGCTTTGAACTCAACGCGCAGATTCACGACTTCCTGTCCTATCTGCGCCGCGAGCATCGCCTTGGTCTGTGCCTGGAAATCGAAGCCTACTTGCGCCACCTTGAACGACTGGCCGGTTACATTCAGGACGCCTTCGATGTTCGCGATGCCAACGACCTGGCCAGACAGCTGCGGCTGCTGGACATGCGCGTCCGCGACGTGCTCAAGAAGCTGGCCAACGACGAGCAGGCACTGGTCGCAGTCGCTGACCGGGCCAAGACCAGCGACCGGCAGATCCCGTTGCGCCAGCGCTATGCAGAAGTGCTGGCCACCTGGGATGAATACGTCGAGCCGATGATTCAACTGGTCAACGCCGATGGTGCTTTCGAACAGGGCGTGCGCAAGGTCGAGAACGTGCTGCTGCGCCTGTTGACCGAGCAACAGCGTCTTGGCCATCTGGTCGATGACGACATGCTGCTGCGAACGCATGCGCGCATCCTTGAAATGCAGACCAGCGCCCAGCTGACACTGCGTCATGCGCGCGAGCTGCTGCTGCCGTTGCGTGAAGAGGCCCGTCGTCACAATGCGGTGACCCGCGGCGCGGCGCTGGCTTTGTCGGCTATCCGCCGCAAAGGCCTGGACGCGGTGCCACAGGCGGCCATGCCGATGTTCACCCGTCCGCAAAGTACCTTTCTGGGCAGCGCGAGCCAGGTCGAGGCTTATGTGTATGCCTTGGCGCGCTTCGAGCCCAAACCCGCGAAATTTCCCAAGGCCAGCGGCACACGCAAAGGCGAGCCGCCACGTGCGCCGCGCACCGTCAAGGAAATGCTTGAACGCTGCGAAAACGCCCTGCCGATGCCCGACCTGATGGTCTGGTTGCTGGAGCAGGAGCCGACCGGCGAAACCGACGAGCTGCTGTACTGGTTCTCGCGGTTGTCGCGTGACAAGCGTTTTGCCCGCGAACGCCTGGAGCGTCGCGAATATTTCACCCGGGAGCACCGCGTCAGCCTGCGCTCCTTTGCCCTGCTCGCTCCTCAAGACGAGCAGCCAGAGAATTCCGAGAGCACCGTTCATGCATCTTGATCTATCCGAAATGTCCCAGCTTGCGCCGATCTTTCGCGAGCTGTTCAAGGGCTACCACATCAGCCGCCGCGACCCGGAGCTGTACACCCAACTGTCCAATTGTCAGGATCAGTACCGCACGCTGTTCAAGGCTCTGGGCTACGAGCTGGTCTGCGACACACGCGGTTTCTATTATTTCGTACCGGAACTGGCCGCCGCGCAGGTCAACAAGACCGCTCAGCGCCTGGCGCTGTTCACCTTCATTCTCGTCGAGCATCTGGCCGATCAGGGCCGTGACCCTATGTCGGTGCTGGACGGCGGCAGCTTGGGACGCGACGAATTGCCTTCCATGCTGGAAAAGTACCGCGACCTGTTTCTCCAGGCCGAAGTGCAGACTCAGGAAGAACTGGAAGAGAAGATCATGCGCCGCATGACTCAACTGGGTTTCGCCAGCGAAGAAGTCGGCATCTACCGCTTTCTGCCGCCGATGCATCGTTTTCTCGATGTGTGCCTGTCGGTGCAACAGGACCGCGATCTGGCGGCCAGCCTGCACAGCGCCCTGCCGCTGCCGACGCCTGTGCTTATCGATGATGACAGCGACGAAAAACTACTGGAAACAGACGATCCTCTGGATCTCGCCGAGTTTGGCGAAGAAACCGAGGAAGAGGCGCTGGCCCGGGCAATTGCCGATGAGCAACGACAGGAGATGGACACATGAGCCAGGAACGTTATGGCATCCGCCGCTTTGCTCTGTTGAACACTGCCGGCTACAGCCTGGGCCTGTTCCCGCTGGAAAACCCGCTGTCGGTGTATGGCGCGAACAACCTTGGCAAAAGTGCCTCGATCAACGCCCTGCAGTTTCCGATTCTGGCGCGCATGTCGGACATGAGCTTCGGCAAGTACAGTCTCGAGCAGTCGCGACGCTTCTACTTTGCCTCTGACACCAGCTACATTCTGGTCGAAGTCTCTTTGCCCCACGGCCCACACGTGATCGGCGTTGTAGGGCGCGGCCCGGGTGGTGGCTTCGGCCATCAGTTCTTCGCGTACGCTGGCGAGCTGGATCTGGGTCATTACCAAAAGAACGACACCTGCCTGCGTCAGAAAGAGCTGTTCAGCAATCTGGAAAGCCAAGGGCTGAAGGCCTACGAACTCAAGCCGGACGAGCTGCGCCGCTTGCTGGTCGGCGGCCATACGTCGATTCCGCTGGACCTGACACTGATCCCGCTGCGCTCTACCAGCGAGCAAAGCCTCAAGACATTCCGCGCGCTGTTCATCAATTTGCTGCACATGCGCGAAATCACTGCCGCCAAACTCAAGCAGCTGTTTCTGGATGCGTTCGAGCACAGCCTGCGCTCGGGCAGCGTCGATTACATCGCTGCCTGCGAAGAGGCCTTCCGCGACGTGCGCCGCATGGAGCAGGATTACAATTCGCTGGTGCTGGCTGGCCCGCTGGTCGAGGCTCTGGCTGCTGGCGTCAAACAACGCGACCTGCTGCGTGGCAAGCTGCATCGCCTGTCGCCCATCCTCGATTCGTTGCTGGGCACCTGGTCGGACTATTCGGGTGCGCGCAAGGAAGAGTTGGTCATTCAGGCCGAGCATTACCGCGCTCAGCAGGATGAAATGCAGAACGACCAGCGCAGCAGCACTCAAGAGCTGATGCGTCTGGAGCGTGAAATCAGCAGTATTCAGCGCTGGGTTGGCGAGCTGTCTGTGCTCAAGAATCGCTTCGCGCTGGTCGACGACGTCAAGGTCCTCGAACAGCAGTTGCTGGCCGCCAAAGATGCCCACGACGAACTCGCCGGTGCGCTTGCCCAGTCCCGGCAGTTCAGCGCGGAAGACCTGGACGAGCGTCTGCGGGATCTGGAAAAACGTCTCAAGTCGGTCAGGCAGCAACTCGACCATGCCGACAACAACAGCTACGCGCGCCTGCGTGAAGAGTTTTCCCAGCCGGATGTAGAGCGGTTGATGCGCCTGTTCAACAGCGCGTTGTTCAGCCTGCCGCTGGGCGAGCAGGGTATTTCGCTGGACGAGAATGGTGCCTGGGTCAAATCCCTGGAAGCCATTCTGGACAGCTTCAAAGGCGAGCACTTTGCTGTGCCTGGACTGAACATCAACCTGTCGAATATCGAGCCTCCTGCATTGCAGGCACTGGCGGACCGCGCTGCGTTGCGTGACCAGAAGGAACGCCTGGAGAAAGAGCTCAAGCAACTGAAAACCCAACAGGCGGTAGCTGCAGACCGCTCGGCGAGCAAGACACAGACCGAAGCGCTGTATCAGCAGGTGCTGGATGCCCAGAAAGCCCTGGAAGATTTCCGTCGCTGCCAGACATTGAGCGCAGAAGAGTCCGGCAAGCTGGAAGAACTGGCACAGATGGAAGCAGCTCAGGATGAGCTGAAACGCTCCAGTGATGCATTCACCGAACGCGTTCAGCAACTGTCAGCCAAGCTGCAACTGATCGCACGCCAGATCGGCGATATGGAATCCAAGCAGCGCACGCTGGACGATGCTCTGCGACGCCGCCAGTTGCTGCCCGCTGACCTGCCATTCGGCACGCCGTTCATGGACCCGATCGACGACTCGATGGATAACCTGCTGCCTCTGCTCAATGACTATCAAGACAGCTGGCAGGGCCTGCTGCGCAGCGATGGCCAGATAGAAGCCTTGTATGCTCAGGTTCGTCTGAAAGGTGTGGCCAAGTTCGATAGTGAAGACGACATGGAGCGCCGTCTGCAACTGTTGATCAATGCCTACGCGCACCGCAGCGAGGAAGCATTGACGCTGGGCAAGGCTCGTCGCGCTGCAGTGACCGACATCGCTCGTACACTGCGAAATATCCGCAGCGACTACGACAGCCTCGAGCATCAACTGGCACTGTTCAACCGCGAGATCAACAAGCGCCAGGTGTCGAACCTGGCGAGCTTCCGCATCGTCCTTGCCCCGAACAAGGAAGCGTTGAAACACATCGATCAGATCATCCACAGCGCCGGACAGTACGAAGAAGGCGAGACATTGTCGGTTTTCGACCTCAGTCAGAGCGCCGAACAGGACAACAAGAACGAAGAGGCCAAGGAATACCTGGCAAGACTGGTGGCTGCCAATCACAACCAGCTGGGCCTGAAAGACCTGTTTGAGCTGGCGTTCGAGATTACCAAGGTCAATGGTCAGCCGGTTATTCATACCGATATCGACGGCGCAGCGTCCAACGGCACCACGATGACCATCAAGGCGCTGACCAACATGTACCTGTTGCTGCACTTGATGGATAGAGATCAGGCGGGTCGCGTGCGCCTGCCCTACTACCTCGACGAAGCGGCAGACATCGACGAGAAGAACCAGGCTGCGCTGCTGGAAACAAGCCTGCAACTGGGCTTCGTGCCGATCCTTGCAAGTGTGAAGCCGCAGGTTTCAGCTCATGTGGCCATCGACCTGGAAGGCGGCAGCGGACCGAATGGCATCTACATCGATGAGGCGGACTGGAAATACATTCAGCGTCGCGATGAAGTGAAGCCGGAGGTTCCGGAAGTCGTTTCGTAAGGACGGTCAGTTGTAACCAGAAGGCCGCATGAGAATGCGGCCTTTTTGCTGTCTTTGAATTGAGCGAGGCCTTGTTGCAGGCCATCGGCGAAGACGCTCTTTGTTCATCGAATTCATAATGGGTTGCAGCAAACACGCATACGATCACATGAGGCAGGCTTGGAGTAACCTCATGAGAACGATACTGTTGACGGCCTTGCTGGCCGTTGCTGCAACAGCCCATGCAACTGACTATTACGTTGCCCCCAACGGTGATGATCACGCTGCCGGTACAAAAGCCGCACCGCTGCGATCCATCATGCGTGCGCAGCAAGTCGCAAAGGCTGGCGACACGGTTTACTTCCGCGGAGGAGTCTATGCGTACACCGCGGGCGTAAACAGCTGTGCCACGCGTACAGACACCGTCAATGCCATCACCCTGAACAACAGCGGCAGCGAAAACAAACCTATCCGCTACTGGGCCTATCCGGGCGAAACACCTGTCTTCGACTTCTCTGCCATGAAAGACGATTGCCGCGTCAAAGGTTTCAATGTAACCGGCAGCTGGTTACACCTGAAAGGGCTGGAAGTGACCGGTGTCCCGCAGCAACCGGAAAACCATCTTAATCACGAATCCTGGGGCATCTGGAACAGCGGCAGCCACAATACCTTCGAGCAACTCAATCTGCATCACAACATGGGGCCAGGCCTGTTCATTCAAAACGGCGGCTACAATCTGGTGCTGAACACTGACTCCCACCACAACTACGACCCTTACACCTCAAACGGTGCAGGCCAGAGTGCCGATGGCTTCGGTGCGCATATCAAAGCGGGCCACCCAGGCAATATATTCCGCGGTTGCCGCGCCTGGGACAACTCCGACGATGGTTTTGACCTGATCAATGCCTTCTCGCCAGTAACTATCGAAAACTCGTGGGCATGGCAGCAAGGTTATCTGCCTGGCACGCGTACGAAACTTGAGGCGGGAAACGGTAACGGCATCAAGGCGGGAGGCTACGGCGGGAAGTATGTACCTAACGGCGTCAAACATACCGTTCGCAACTCAGTCGCCTTCGACAATAAGTCTGCTGGCTTCTATGCCAACCACCACACACTGGCACTTGATTTCATTAACAACACTGCCTTTTCCAATGGTGCGAATTACAACATGTTGGGCATCGCAGCGGACGGTTCGCCGATTGCCCTTGGCAATCTGGTCAACAACATTGCCTACAAGGGAAGGTTGACGGTTAACACTGAGGGGCTGGATATGACACACAACTCGTGGACGTTGCCGGAGCCCATAACAGATGCAGACTTCGAGGATGTATCACACCGTGGCTGGGACGCACCACGGCAGTCAGACGGAAGCCTGCCTGTGATGCGCAGTTTTCATCCGCGCCCTGGCAGTAAGCTGACAGGCATGGGAGCGTTCAACTGAGGTGCATAATCGAACGGAGAAGTTTGGCGAACGCCATAAAAACAAAAACCCT
>NZ_LJRO01000261.1 GCF_001401155.1 Pseudomonas tremae | reverse complement strand
TTTCTTACATGGGTTCTGGGGGTTTGCATAATGTATACAGCTTTATGATAATATGCTTTTTTAGTTTATGTATTTCAGGTCTGCTGTAAATCATAAAATCGCCACCTCGACCATGCTTTTCTCTCCACTCACTATAAGAGCTATTGTACACAGGCCAGTAAACATCTTTCTCCATAAATTTTCTGACAATACCTGTTCTTTTATCTACTGGCTTGTCAATCTGCCCGCCAGGCAAATAGTCCCAATTGATTTTAGTTTCAGTTATAGGGGTACTACCCATATTAGTATGAATTTTCTTACCGTCAACAAGATCACTGACAACGGCAGAGTAGGAAAGAATCATGTCATTTTTGTTCCAGTGCCCTAGATATTGACTATTGCCATCATTTTTGTCGTTAAAGGAATAGTTATCTTTCAGGTAGGTC
>NZ_LJRO01000395.1 GCF_001401155.1 Pseudomonas tremae | reverse complement strand
CGTTACGAGTGGACGTTGCTGGGCAAACGCGAAATTTATATTCCTTACAACAACTACCGGATATCCAGCCCTGATATTACCTACCGACAGTTATTGCAGGTCGGCCACCTCAACCCGGCTTATACACGCCATGAGTTGCATCGTGTATGGGTGGTGGAGGGCAGGCTCAAACCTACCGCGCGGCACGTCTACTCCCGGCGCACGCTGTACCTGGATGAAGACAGCTGGCAGGCCGCAGTTGTTGATCAATATGACGGCAGAGGGCAATTGTGGCGGCACTTCCCCTTGTTCATGAATAACTAATTCGAAC
>NZ_LJRO01000461.1 GCF_001401155.1 Pseudomonas tremae | reverse complement strand
ATCGTCGACTGACTCTTGCCCAGACGGCGTGCAGCTGCACTGAACGAACCCAGCGCGGCAATCTGGGCGAAGGCTTCCAGGGCTTCCGGTGAATAACTCATGACACTCTCTTATCGGCTTTACCGATGGTATTGATTTTCAGGTTAACGCAAACACCGATGATAATGCTGCCACCCACGAGCACAAAGGACAGTCTTATCATGAGCAACAGCCCACAACACGCCAGCCAGCACGCATCCGTAGCGTCCAAGACCCTGCGTGAAAGGGCGCTGCACGCCAGCCTGTTCGAGATCGGTGGCGTGATTCTGGTCGCACCGCTGCTGGCCTGGCTCAT
>NZ_LJRO01000365.1 GCF_001401155.1 Pseudomonas tremae | reverse complement strand
ATATCGGCGGTGCGGGGGTTGCCCGTGGCTATCTGAATCTGCCGGAACTGACGGCGGAGCGTTTCGTCGAGGACCCGTTCAGTGCCGAGCCGGCAGCGCGGATGTACAGGAGCGGCGATCTGGGCCGCTGGCTGGCGGACGGCAACATCGAGTACCTGGGGCGCAATGACGATCAGGTCAAGATACGAGGCTTTCGTATCGAGCTGGGCGAGATCGAGATGCAGCTGAGGCAGATCGTGAACATCAAGGACGCCGTAGTGATCGCCCGGGAGGACACACCGGGTGAAAAGCGCCTGACGGCTTATTACACAATGCCGGAAGCGGAACAAGCTATTACGGCGCAGACGTTACGTGCTGCCTTACTGGCAAGGCTGCCGGAATACATGGTGCCGGCGGCATATATGAAATTGTCGGAATGGCCGCTGACGCCTAACGGCAAACTGGATCGACGGGCATTACCGGCGCCGCAGGATGACGCTTATGCCAGTCGTGATTACGAGGCGCCTGTAGGTGAAGTCGAACCTGCGCTGGCGGAGATCTGGCAGGCGTTGCTCGGTATCGATCGGGCAGGGCGTCAAGATCACTTCTTCGAACTGGGCGG
>NZ_LJRO01000121.1 GCF_001401155.1 Pseudomonas tremae | reverse complement strand
TGGCCCCTGGGTTGTTGGTCATCGATGAAATCGGCTACCTGCCGTTTGGTCGTGATGAAGCCAACCTGTTCTTCAATGTTGTCGCCAAGCGCTACGAGCAAGGCAGCCTGATCCTCACGAGTAACTTGCCGTTTACCCAGTGGGCCGGAACCTTTGCGGATGATCAAACACTGACAGCGGCCATGCTGGACAGGCTGTTACATCATGCCCATATCGTGCAGATGACAGGTGAAAGCTATCGACTCAAGGACAAGCGCAAAGCAGGAACCAAATCTTCTCGGGCCGAACCGGCTCGAAAATATGAACCCGAGGGGGGTCAAAACTAAGTTGGCGATTTAGCACGGAAGGGGGTCACTTTTTAGTTGGCGTTGACATCCAAGCGGAAGGAGTCAGCACAACAGGCAGCTTCAGCAAAGCTGACGGCAGATGGTTTACGGTGA
>NZ_LJRO01000064.1 GCF_001401155.1 Pseudomonas tremae | reverse complement strand
CACCACCTGGTGGCCGTCACCGATGCCCTGAACAACACCACCACGCTGGAACGCAAACCCGACGGCGAAGTGCTGCGTATCAACCACCCGGATGGCACCAGCGAGACTTTCACCTACAACGAACTGGGCCAGGTCCTGACGCACACCGATGGCAAGGGCCAGACCACCCAACTGCTGCGCAACGGCCGTGGCCTGCCCAAATGGCGGCAGGATGCCAAAGGCCAGAC
>NZ_LJRO01000130.1 GCF_001401155.1 Pseudomonas tremae | reverse complement strand
ATTCCAAAGTGCTCGGTTACAACGCCCTGCCGCTGGTTTCCCACGACTTCAATCACAACCCGTTGTCGTCGATTTTCGACGCCAATCACACCAAGGTCAGTGGCAAGTTGCTCAAGGTACTGTCGTGGTACGACAACGAATGGGCGTTCTCCAATCGCATGTTCGACAACTGCCTGGCGCTGCACAACGCCGAGTAAATTCAGCGTCGCAGTGGGCAGCAGCGTAAGATAATTATTTACAGATGCAGGCTTGACCCGACCAAAAGATGAGAAGCATTATCATTTGCTCACATCTCTGGTCGGGCCTCTCTGTGTCGCAGTCACGCTTCAACGATGTCTTTCTGGCCCAGCGCCCGGTTCTGCTACGCACCCTGCAACGCATGGTCGGCAACC
>NZ_LJRO01000290.1 GCF_001401155.1 Pseudomonas tremae | reverse complement strand
GTCAAAGTCGCGCTCGCTGGCCGGTCTGCGTGTCGGCCTGGCGGTGGGGCATCCTGATCTGATCGAAGCGCTGGAGAGGGTCAAGAACAGCTTCAACTCTTATCCGCTGGACCGTATGGCCAATGTGGGTGGTGCGGCAGCTTTCGAGGATCGCGAGCACTTCGAGTCGACGCGCAACAAGGTCATCGAAAGCCGCGAGGCGCTGGTCGAACAGTTGCAGGGCAAGGGCTTTGAAGTGCTGCCATCGGCAGCCAACTTCATCTTCGCCCGCCACCCGCAACACGATGCTGCAGCCCTGGCTGCGAAACTGCGCGAGCAGGGCGTCATCGTTCGCCACTTCAAACAGCAGCGAATCGCCCAGTTCCTGCGCATCAGCATCGGCACGCCAGAGCAGCATCAGGCGTTGCTGG
>NZ_LJRO01000089.1 GCF_001401155.1 Pseudomonas tremae | reverse complement strand
TTGCAGCGCCTCCCTAGGCATTTTTGATTGTCAGGCGGAGAATCTGGATTTGGAGTGGGAGTAGGAGTTGAGGGAGTCTGACAAGCACCAGTGGCATTGTCGTAAGTCTGGCCAGAATCACAACTTCCCGAAGCAAAGGCATTAGCGCCATTGCCACAGTTCCAACGCTCAGTGTTAACCGCATACGGGCTAATAGGCCCCCAAGCCGTAGTACCACCACAAGCCTCTACAGCAGAAGAGTAATGACCGCTATCAAATTCATTAGTCCAATAACGAGCAGCACTAGAATAAGAAGAAAAAAGAAACAGAATAAAGAACAGTGAACGTCTAACGACCGGTACACAAAAGAAACAGCGCAGCCGTGACCCAAAACCACACAAAGTCATTAGGATCGATATACATAATAGTGGCCCCATGGTTATCTCCAGACAAAAAAAGCCCGGAGGGAAAAACTCCCACCGGGCAAACAGGGTTAATTAAGTCCCTGCGCGCATTGCTTTCTTGGCAGCACCGATGAGTGCAACGAGGCCAAACATTGCAGCAGTAACAGCGGCAGCAGCAGCAACACCACCCGCGACATAGCCGAGGGCCTCAGCGGTGTCGATGTTGGCACCGGCAGCGAAAGACGGCGAGGCAGTTGCAATGGCGACAGTAGCGGCTGCCAACTGAGCGCGGCCAGATTTGCAGAGAACGAGCAATTTG
Organism: Pseudomonas tremae; assembly: GCF_001401155.1. Taxonomy (GTDB): domain Bacteria; phylum Pseudomonadota; class Gammaproteobacteria; order Pseudomonadales; family Pseudomonadaceae; genus Aquipseudomonas; species Aquipseudomonas tremae. Next base: position 3,366 of record NZ_LJRO01000089.1, on the reverse strand, counting down.
TTTTTCATAAAAACACCTTAAAATGAGTTACGGACGGTTTTGCAGACCCAGACGAAAATAAAGAGTGCAAGTAAAGCACCGGTTATCTCCATGCGCTGTTCTGCGGTAATTGCAGGACTGAGAGAGTCCCGCATTTCTTGGACTGTGAAAGTTTGAAGTTGACCAGTACAGACGGGAGTACCGTCGGCCTGAACTTGCCACATTCCATCACAGCCGAGAAAATTCATGTTAGCCAGCCTTCTGAGGATTCATTGCGTCAGAAAGCGGAGGAATGTTCTTACGACGACCTTGACGAGGATCAACGGTGAATTGAAGGCGACCATCACGAACATCGCACATAACATCACACTCGTAAGTACCGGGTTGCGGACAGTCATTTTGATCCTGCGCATAGAAGTCGACCTTCTGAGGATATGGAATACCGGGCAAGTGAACGAAAGACTGAAACATTGCATAAGACTTGCCCTTGGAAGACGTACCTGTACGGACGTTGCCAGTAACCTCTACCATCAGAGTAGGAAATTTGAGAGACATTGTATTGCCCTTTTAAAGTGTGGGAAGCCGAGAACTTAAGCTCGGATTGGAGTATGCCCAGCTGGGCGGTGTTAAATTAGGTGTACGACGAAACGTAAGAAACTGACGCTTGGCTAGTTGAGACTTGACTTGCTCAGCAGATGAAGCCTGTAGAAACAGACGCATAAGCGAGCTAGCGAAAGCACTATCATCAATGTTGCCAGAGTTAAAATTAGCAATCTCGGCCTCGACTGAATAACGAAGAATCTGATATTGAGACTTATCCATGTTACTGCTCCAAGATCCAAATAATGACCCCTGCGAAGAGACCAAGAACAACAAAGACAAGAGAGGTAATAAACATTAGTAGCCCATCCATTCAGCTACAGAAATAGTACCTTGCCAACTTGATTCACGATCATGAAACCAAATCTTTTCGGGTTTAACGCCCTGCTCTTTCCGAACTTCAATTACAGCAAGTGTTTCTGCTACTTGCTGGGTCAGAACAGGATTCATGAACTGGCGAACGTGGCGCTGCTGTTCAAGAATGCGACGTTGACCAGCTGAAAGCTGAATACCTTGAAGGCTTACAGTCTTCATGCTGCAACCTGTTGAAGGTGATTTGGTCGCTGATACCATGTAGGAATAACAAGAGAAGACTTTGTTACTTCACGACACTGACGAACAAAGACAGGCGCAAAACGGGATGTATCAGGAGCATTGCGAATATTGATGCCTATACGATTGAGTTTAGCGGCGTGAGTGTTAACTTGTTTCTTGGAGAAATCAAGGTTAGCACCAGTCATCCACTCAAGAGCATAACTAGCGGTTGTGCGGGCAGAACGAAGATTATCGCAAATGCCCTCAGCAACAAGCTGCCCACTAATGCTAACAATATCCATAGCCGTCACCTTTAGACGCTCGTCAATTTTTAAAAACTCACAATGGAGTTCGGCAAAACGCCTTTCATCAAATAAACCCCAGTAACATAGGGCCTCTCGCTGGAGGAATTCACTTTTAAGTTCTTGCTCCATTCGAACAACACCAAACTCAAAGCAATAGTTGCGTACACGAAGAACATAAGCATATTCAGACGAAGTTTCCCCATATAGACGCTTGATCTTAGGGAGAATGTTTTGATCCATCTCAAAAGCTTTGTCGTAAGCCTTTCGATATTGAAGACGACCACCCTGGCCGTTGCCCTTGGGAGTCCAAGAGACTGTGCGGCCGTTAGGGTAAAGAAAACCAATAGAATGACCAATACGCTGGCTAGATACGCCTCGCAAGTAAGCAAGAACATTACCCTCACCGAGAGAAACATTAGTCGTTAAATCGATTCGTTCAATCTTGGCCCCATCGGCGACGCGATCACCAGATTTAGCGCCTGACGCTCCCTGACGGATATCAACGCGAGTGCAACGAGTGAAAGGCGGAAGCCCGTATTCGCGCAGTAACGAGTTATACACAGAGATACATTGTTCAACTGAGGTGAAACCAAAGAGATTATCAAGGCGACCTACTCTGCTGGGGTTGCCCTCAACACGAACTTTTCGACCCTGAACATGAATCGTTACGGATGTCGAATGGCTGGCCTCGTGCTTAAAGCGAGGCTGGCGAGTGCTGAGGACTTCGTTAGTGTTGGCATCGATAGTGAGCGTGAAAACGTCACAGACGACCGGCAGATCGTGGTCGTGTTCCTGTGAAACTGTCAGCCAGTCGATGATCATCACAAATCCTGTCAATACCGAAATCTTGTGATAAAGGCTACGATATCTCGGATTATGGAGTCAAACGATATTTCGGTAGTTCAACACCCCTATTCCGATACTGGATAGGCAGACAGGAGATAGATTCGCATGGGAAATTACGACATGTCAGGCATACCAATGAGCATCGGCGAAAATCTGAAAGCAAAGCGAGAGACCGCAGGGCTATCGCAAAAAGCCTTGGCGGGTCTGATAGATACAGCGGTTAATACGTACATAGGGTGGGAACACGACAAAAATCCGCCGCCAGCAGACAAGGTTGCAGCAATAGCAAGGTGCCTAGGATGCTCAACTGATGAACTGATATTTGAGAGGTCAGAACGCAGTGTTTCAGAGGATATGAGAGCTCTTTTCCGACGGATGGAGCAGCTACCTGAGAACATGCAAAGCCAAGCACGCGCGGTGATAAGAGGTCTGGTTCTGAGCCTCGAGGAAGAAGCAGCAAGACAGGAAAGCGATGTAGCGTAGGATCGGAAATTGTGGAAAACCACAATAAAGTGGGGGTGTAACAGCACCCCCACCCGCTCGGCTCGAAAACAACAGGGACAGAAAATGCGCGCAGAACGCGATCAGGACGACACGGTACGCACTCAGAAGAAGCCCGAGCGTCGTCTGGCATACGAAATAGCAATTGGCATCATAATTGGCGGCATGACGCTGGCAACGATACAGGCGCTCATAGCGATGGTTGCTTGGCAGGTCTACCTTCACGACTTGAAGCTGATACTGAGGTAGAAAATGGCAAACGCAAAAGCAGTACGCATGTACAGGATCGGCGAAAGGCTGTCAGAGGAGCTTTGGGAGTCGCGACAGGACAATGTTCTACGCAGCTTGGGGAAAGAGCTGATGCGGTTGAGTGGGATCTGCGTACATTGCGCGGGAGAAGACGACGAATGCACAGCATGCGCAGGCTCAGGGATACAGCGCGAAAGCCAGGCACGCGAAAAAGCAAAGCCTGTTGCCCAGGAGTGCGCAGAAAAAACCTACCAGATGCTGGATTCGCTTTGACCGGACAAGTGCTGCAAGTACGAGCCTCCGGGACCTGACCACCGCAGTGCTGTGCGTTATGGGTCCGTTGCGGTAAAGC
>NZ_LJRO01000319.1 GCF_001401155.1 Pseudomonas tremae | reverse complement strand
CCACTCGCGCAGGCCGATGACTGTCAGATGGTCGAATGTTTTCAATGCAATTCCGTATGTCTCAAGACTTCTGCCAGACGTCAGGTGCTATCTGCGCCAGGGCTTTGAATGCAGGTTTGGCGAACAGATAGCCCTGCATCAGGAAAATGCCGCAATCGGCGAGAAAGTCCCGCTCCTCAACCTGCTCTATACCTTCGGCAATGAGCTTAATCCCCAAGTCCGAACACATTGTGACAACACCCCGAACAATAGCCTG
>NZ_LJRO01000225.1 GCF_001401155.1 Pseudomonas tremae | reverse complement strand
AACCCCCGCACCGCCGATATGGATCTCGCCGCTGACCCCGACGGGTACCGGCTGGCCTTGGGCATCCAACAGGTAAATCCGTGTATTGCCGATGGGGCGGCCAATGGGAATCGAGCGCGAATTGTTGGACAGCGCATGGACTTCGTAGGTGCTGGCAAATGTCGTTGTTTCCGTTGGCCCATAGCCATTGATCAGATGCCTGGGCCGATGGGCGCTGGACAAAACCTTCGCAACGTTCACTGGATCGAGCACATCCCCACCGACCAGGAGGTATCGCAGCTTTGAGAAGGCTACGGCGAGTACATCGACATATTCATTGAACAATCCAGCAGTCAACCATAAAGCAGTCACGCCACCTTCAATCAATACATGGTTCAAGCGCGCGGCATTGAGTAGCGTCGCCTGAGACACAACCAACAGTTTCGCGCCATTGAGCAGCGCACTCCAGATTTCCCAGGTCGATGCATCGAAGGCCGTATTGGCGCCGTGCGCAACACAATCATCGGTGGCAATCAAGGCATAAGGATTATTGATAACCAGACTCAGCACACTGCGATGTTCAATCAGCACGCCTTTCGGTCTTCCCGAGGAGCCGGATGTGTACATCACATAAGCCGGCATTCTCGACGTCAGCCCTAAGGCATCAATATCCGGATTGCCGCACGGTAGATCACCGGGCCCGGGGGACAGGTCCACGCTATCCAAAACGACACGCGGCACATTTACCACCGGCAGGCATTCCTGCAGCGCCGCTTGCACCAGCACCGCCACCGGCGCACTGTCTTCCAGCATGTAGCGCAACCGCTCTGGCGG
>NZ_LJRO01000051.1 GCF_001401155.1 Pseudomonas tremae | reverse complement strand
TGGGATTGTGGGTAGGCGCAAGCTTTTTGCCGCTCGGTGTGGCGGTCATTCTGCTGGCGGTCAACCTGGGCATGTTGTGGCTGTTCTTCGTCGGTGCCGTGGTGGCGGGCATCGGTTTCGGATCAAGTTTTCTGGGCGCACTGCGGATGCTCATGCCAACCGCGCATGCCCATGAGCGGGGAGGGCTGATGTCAGCCTTTCTGGTACTCAGCTACCTGGCCTTCTGCATACCGGCACTGGTTGCCGGGTTCTTTGCCCACTCGGCAGGGCTGGTGATGACCAGCAATGTCTACGGAGCAGTGGTGATCACGCTGGCATTAATCGCATTGGCGAGTTTGATCGTACGCCGTACAGCCAGCAAAAACAAAAATGCCCACGTTTAAGTGGGCATCTCGGCTTGCCGACAGGCGGGAGTCTTCAGCGCAGGTCGTTAACCATCTCGGCCAGCACGGTCAATACATCCCCGGCCAGTTGCGCCGAGCGTTCGCCTGACCAGCCTGTTACCGGGTCCGGCGCGTTATCGTGGTCCTTGAAC
>NZ_LJRO01000104.1 GCF_001401155.1 Pseudomonas tremae | reverse complement strand
GCTCAGGACGGTTTTGGCCTGAATGAAACACAGTTGGTCTGCCTGCTGTTCTCACCTTTCGTGAACCAGGGCGACGGCCTGGAAGATTTTCTGCGCCGCTGTCATTCCGGCATGCTGGTAGCGCTGCCGGATCTGCACAAGGTGCTGTCAGGCTCGACGGCGCCTGATCAGGTCGTGCAGTGGCTGGTGGAAATCAGTGGCTTGAGCCTCAGGGAACTGCAGAACCTCTACCGCAAGCAACGTGTGGATTTCGACGACGAGCACTCAATCATCGCCAGAATTCGCGCCGCGGACCCTGACAAACGCCGGGTCATGAGCGTAGATCCGATGACCGGTCAGGCGGTGGCGCACGTGCTCTCCGGGCGCTGAACATGAAAAACAACGCCGATTTCGCCTATCAGG
>NZ_LJRO01000007.1 GCF_001401155.1 Pseudomonas tremae | reverse complement strand
AGGATCGAGGTGCCGCAGGCGAGCATTTTGCTGATCGACTCCACTTCGATTTGGCGCAGACCGCCGGCTTCCAGCAAATCTGCCCAGCAGCCGTTGGCCGTGAAGAGGTTTTTGAGCGGTCGAGGTGTGTAAGCAGGCGGTGCAGAGGCCACGTCAGCAGGGCGGCTCCTCATCGTGGTGAATGACGGCGGTGATGGCGAATCCGCCTGGCCCTTCTCTCATCGAAACGCTTACGCAAGAAGCGTCGGGAAAC
>NZ_LJRO01000054.1 GCF_001401155.1 Pseudomonas tremae | reverse complement strand
GCATGACGTTACTGGCAACGCTGCTTCAGGAGTTTGCCACGCTGAGCCTGTCGATTCTGATCGTTGCGCGACTGTTTCTCGGCGTTTCCCAAGGGCTTATCGGAGTTGGCACTATCAGTTGGTGCATCGGCAAGCTCGGCGCGGAACATACGGCCCGATCAATCTCGTAGAACGGCATCGCGTCCTATGGTGCGATAGCCATTGGTGCACCGCTGGGAGTGATTGTCATCGACGCCGTGGGTTTCAACAGCCTGGGGGGCGCCTTGATCGTGATGGCAGGGCTGGCACTTTGGCTGATCCGCAACAAGCCATCGGTACCGGTCGTAGTCGGTGAGCGCCTGCCCTATTGGTCAGTGTTCGGCCGGATCGCGCCTTATGGTCTGGGAC
>NZ_LJRO01000168.1 GCF_001401155.1 Pseudomonas tremae | reverse complement strand
ATGTACAAGCGCTATTGGGACAGTCCTTACGCCTGACCGAACCCTGCGCCGGACGCTGAGCGCCCGGCGTCTGGCACATCAGCTTTTCGCAGCTTCTTCGTCCAGACGGTCGGCCTCGAACAGTTGCGCGAGGTCGGCCCTGGCTTCACGGGCGGTCTGCAGAACCTTGGCGTCGTCGTCATACACTTCATGTTGTGCGGCCAGCACCTGTTCGTCGTGGCGCTTGAAGCGACTGATGCGCGCATCAGCCTGTGCCTCGGTCAGGCCCA
>NZ_LJRO01000009.1 GCF_001401155.1 Pseudomonas tremae | reverse complement strand
ACCAAGTACCCGACACCAAGGTTTTCAACCGTGCGGGCTACTGGCAGCTGTCCATGGGAAAGCGCCTGTACCTGTTCAACAAGTCCGCCATAGTCGACGCGGCCCACGGACACGGTTTGAGCCGCGTGATAAAGGCGCTGGAGGCAGGTGGGATGCTGGCCAGCCGTGACACTGACCGTGAGAGCCGAAAAACGAAGAAATACCGAATCCCGGGTGGCGGTTCGGCCCGCCTATACGTGATCGATCCAGAGGTCATGGACGGTGAAGGTGGTAACGCATGAACAACACCTTTATCCACCGCATGCAAATGCCCGAGTTCACAGGAACCTATTTTCTTGGGGAACAGGGGGAACGGGGGAACAGCCCGTATCTACGGGGCTTTAAGCCGCTCCCC
>NZ_LJRO01000096.1 GCF_001401155.1 Pseudomonas tremae | reverse complement strand
ATCTTTCACAGCATGGACGACACACTGGTGCCGCTCGCCAACGGTATCGAGCTGTACAAGGCAGCGCCTCCACCGCGCGTATTGCAACTGACCCGTGGCGAGCACGTACAGACGTTCGCAGACCCTCTCTGGCGTCAGGTGATGCTGCGCTATCTGGACGACCCGACGCATTTCAATGGCCTGCGTCGCCTTGCGCAAGTGCCCGACTACCCGACCCCTGCTACACCGCCATCGCCATGAGCCGCGACCGTAACGTCAACGGCATGATTCTCAGCGCTGTCGGTGCAGTCATCGGCACCGTCGGCTGTCTGTGGTTTTACG
>NZ_LJRO01000403.1 GCF_001401155.1 Pseudomonas tremae | reverse complement strand
GCGGGCGTGGGTATCAACTACACCACCTTCTTCGATACCGACCTGACCGGCAATCGCAAGGATCAGGGTTTCAGCAACCTCAAGCTCAAGGACTCGGTTGGTCTGGCTGCTCAGTTGGGCATGGACTATATGATCACTGACAACGTACTGGTCAACGCCTCGGTCTGGTACGTCGACATCGATACCAAAGCGACTGTGGACGGCCCTTCTGCCCTGGCCGTCGGCAAGACCAAGGTCGACGTGGACATCGACCCGTGGGTATACATGGTGGGCGTGGGTTACAAGTTCTGACCTGCACACCTTCAAGCGCCACACACACAAAGGCACCCTTATCGGGTGCCTTTGTGTTTTGTGGTTTGAACTCTGCGTGCTGGATTCCTGATTATCGTGCCGTTATTTAACCCGCGCCCGGACTCCTGGCTATCGTGCCGATGCTCCGCGTCGGCATGC
>NZ_LJRO01000004.1 GCF_001401155.1 Pseudomonas tremae | reverse complement strand
TGAGGTGTCCGGCCCGCGAGCTTTATTCCACTTTCAAGATCAGCTTGCCCTGGTTCTCACCGCTGAACAGCATCTGGAAGGTTTCCGGGAAAGTCTCGAGACCGTCGACGATATGCTCCTTGCTCTTGAGCTTGCCTTCCTTGATCCAGCCCGCCATTACCTGACCGGCTTCAGCGAAGCGCTCGGGGTGGTCGAGTACGATGAAGCCTTCCATGCGTGCACGGTTGACCAGCAGTGACATGTAGTTGGCCGGGCCTTTGATCGCCGTGGTGTTGTTGTACTGACTGAGGGCACCGCAGATCACCACGCGCGCGCCGACCGCCAGCTGGCTGAGCGCCGCGTCCAGAA
>NZ_LJRO01000090.1 GCF_001401155.1 Pseudomonas tremae | reverse complement strand
AAGGAAAGACCGATCCTGTTCAGCGCGCCGATGGTGCGCGCCATCCTGTCCGGCCAGAAGACAGTCACGCGACGAGCCGTGAAAGCGACCAAGGCGCACGCGGACGGCTTCATGATGCTTGACCACGGTAACGGCTGGTGGCCATACAACGCCTTTGGCGACTTCACGTCTGACCACGAAGGCATGGAATACCCAATTGCCTGCCCATACGGAAAGCCCGGTGACCGACTGTGGGTGCGCGAAAGCTGGCAAGACGTTCATCCAGTTCAGGTAGCTGGCGGCCGTTATACGCAGCAAGGCCGTGCCGGCATACCCGGCCCGCCTGGCGTGACCTACCAAACAATTTATCGCGCTGACGGCCCGTATCCGAAGATCTACCACAGCCATCATCACCCTTACCGAACGTTGCAGCCAGACCATGATCACGGCATGAACAGCCCTGCGCAAAGCGGATACACAGGCTGGACTCCAAGCATCCACATGCCGCGCTGGGCAAGCCGCATCCTGCTGGAAATCACCGACGTGCGCGTCGAGCGGTTGCAGGATATCAGCGAGGATCAGGCCAGAGCCGAAGGCGTACGGCTTTACACCGATCATGCCAAACTCGGTGAGTGGTGGCACGTTGATGGGATCGAAACATACAGCGCTGACCCGCGCAAATCGTTCGAGCTGCTCTGGACATCCGTCGGAGGCGACTGGAACGCAAACCCGTGGGTCTGGGTAGTCGAGTTCAAGCGTGTGAAGAGCTGACTCTATTCGCCATTCAATATCCAAATTGCGAATAAAGCCGCAGCAATTGCCATGACAACGACAATGAAAATCGCCAAGCCAATCCAAACAATGGATGTTTGCAAGTACAAAACCTCTGGGTGAGGAGCCGTTGCGGCACCTCTGGACGCTAGCCGGTCGCGGTTGTCGCCTACCTCACGATAAATATCAGCTCCCCCCGGCCAGTCGACGCAATGCCATACCTGAGCTCGCCCAGGTACTGATCGTGCATTGAGTAGACCCGGTCATCGATGATTCTGAAGATCATCTTTTTGCCTGACCAGACATTGCCGTCGATAGCCCGCCTGCCGAGCCTGGCGTTGCGCGGTCCGTAGACCTCGTCCGTGGTTGTGGTGCATTCCATGACCTCTCCTTGGTGCTGCCCCAGCTCCTGCTGGGTGCGTGGACCATAGCAGTGAACGGCAGTAACTGCCGGATATCCCCTTCCCTACAGAGCCAGCCGGTGATCGGCGGGCGGAGACGTGCCCATGAAAGTAGAAATGAGCGGTGCCGGAATCACGATGGCTTTCGCCCACCCCAGCGCGATCAAATGCCCCAAGTGTGATTACAAGGGGCATGGCCAGCTGACAACTCGATATAGAACTTACTGCCCGGTCTGTTTCGACGAGTTCATTCGCCAGAACGTACCTGAGCTGGTCCCCGACCCAGACGGCAAACCCTTCGATCCCAATAGCCAGTTTGTTTATCTATAGTCCTTTCCGCCGCCCAGCGCGGCCCGGAGAAAACCCCGTGGAAGCAGAAATACTAACAGACCAAGAACTGGCCGATCTAACTGGCTACAAACACAGAGCGCATCAGCGGAAATGGCTCAATGACCGTGACTGGGTTTTCGTAGAAAGCCGTGGCGGACGTCCTCTGGTAGGCCGGATGTTCGCCCGCATGAAGCTCGGCATTACACAAGCCGCAGGCTCTGACCACACCCCTCCCCCGGCACGCCCAGCTTGGACGCCGGACTTTTCCAGAGTGAACTGAAATGCGCCCCCGTAATACTGAGAACAGGGATTTGCCGCCTGGGATGGTACGGCGCAAGCGCCCTCGCAAAAACGGAACAATATGGGTGGGGTATTACTACCGGGACGCGAACGGCAAAGAACTGCCGCTGGGCGGAGACTTGGATAAGGCTAGACTCAAATGGGCTGAGCTGGAGGCAAAGGCAAAGCCAGATGACTTAAAGATCATGAAGGGGATTTTTGACCGGTACGAGCGGGACATAATCCCGAAGAAAGCTGCGCGAACGCAGAAAGACAACAAGGCTGAATTGAAACACCTGCGTAAGGGTTTCGAGAGTGCGCCGATTGACGCGATCACCCCTTCGATGGTCGCCCAGTATCGAGACGCGCGGACGGCTAAGACCAGAGCAAACCGAGAAATTGCGCTGCTATCTCATGTTTACAACATGGCGCGTGAATGGGGATTCACAGATCGCGAGAACCCCTGCGCCGGGGTGCGCAAGAACAAGGAAAAGGTCCGCGACTATTACGCGAATGACATGGTCTGGGCTGCTGTGTACGGGCAAGCACCGCAGGAGCTCAAAGATGCGATGGACCTGGCTTACCTAACCGGTCAGCGCCCAGCTGACGTTATCGCGATGAACCGGGGCGATATTGAGGGCGACTACCTCAATGTCCAGCAAGGAAAGACAGGAAAGCGTTTGCGCATTCAGATGCAGAACAGCGGCGTTCCAAACAGCTTGGGCCTGCTAATAGGCGCAATAATGCTGAGAAACGCCAAGCACGCATCCCATCACTTCATTTTGAGCAGGACTGGCATGCGCGTTTCTCAGCAAATGCTGCGCAATAGGTGGGACGAAGCAAGGGAGGCAGCACGCTTGTCTGCCATAGCGGATGGCAGGGCTGAAGACGCAGAGAAAATCCGGCAGTTTCAATTCAGAGATATCAGACCAAAAGCAGCATCAGAAATCATCGACATCGCAGACGCGAGCTTGCTGTTAGGTCACTCTGAACAGGAGATAACGAAGCGTGTTTACCGCAGAATCGGCGCCGTCGCGCAGCCCTCAAAGTGACAAAGTTTCGGAACTCCACCCCTCAAAGTTTCGGAACCCCTCACTTTTCGCCGCCCAATAAAAAACCCCGCAGACGTTAATCTACGGGGCTTTGAATAGTGGAGGCCGAGGTCGGAATCGAACCGGCGTAGGCGGATTTGCAATCCGCTGCATAACCATTTTGCTACTCGGCCTCATACGTCGAATGCTGTACTGCAACATCAACGCTTTTGAACTGCATGGGAAACCACTATTTCTTTGGCTTCCAACCCATTGAATCTTAAGGGTTTTTTTCAATTCCTCGTTCAGGAATGGACGCAATTCTCTACTGGTTCGGATGCCATGTCAAGAACGAGGAGAAAATAATTCACCTGACAGGCATCCTTACTGCCCACTTTCGTGGCTAGAGATCCCGGGCGGTGTACGGCTGAAAAAAGCCTGAGCCTATCCACTGCGGGGTCTTTTCTGTGGTCAGTGGCTCTGCGCGCTGATAGCTGCGTGCGTTTTTCGAGTAGCCTTTGTGATCGTATTCGGCCATGAACGGGTATGGAAAGACCTTGCGCGTGCGGCCACGGTTTGCGACGTTGTCGTTGATCAGAAACGTTGGCAGCGTCTGTTGCGTCCGAGGCCGGCCCTTGGCGGTGTTGCCAGACCTGGCCTGCCGGGCGACGATTGCATCCGGTGCATAGCCACTTTCGACCCAGGCCATCATCGGTGTGAGCAGATCGACCACGCTCGGCCCTTCCCCGCTGCCACAGTGATAGACGCCAGGCAACATGTACAAGCGTTCGAAGGTCTCGGTGCGAGTCTTGCCCATCTTTGCCTCGACGGCCTCTTGATAAGCCAGAGTATTGAGTGGCGAGATATTCGGGTCGGCCCAGCCGTGCCAAAGGATCAGCTTGCCGCCTTGATTTGCAAAAGGAGACAGGTCCGGGTTGGTGGCGTCATATAGAGGATGCAGCGGGCGCAGTTTATCAAACGTACTTTTGTCAAAGCTCAACGTATTCAGATCAACGTCCGAAACGGGGTTTTTCTCGAACACAAGATTGCGGATTGCCTCCTTCGCCGCTTTTTGGCTGTAGACAGTCTGGTCGGCCGTGACTGGCACGAATACGCCGGCCCAAGCCAGTTCAGAACCAGGCTGCGGGCCACCGAGGGTCAACCGCTCGCCACTGGCAGGATCCCTTGGGCCGCCATAGAAGCGTCTGACCGCAGCCACTTCCGGCTCGCTGAGGCAGTTGCCGGTGTTCGTAGATGTCTTGCACTGCAACACCGCCGGGTCGAAGTCACAGATACGTGGGTCAGAGACGAGCCCGTCGATCTGCCCGTCCAGCACATCACACTTGGCCAGTACCGCGCTGTGCAGCAGCGGCAACTTTGCAGCCAACAGAATCGGTTTGCCATCAGGCCCGGTATTGGATCGGGCCATCCAGCCGTGATACAGCGTTTTCTGGACCTGAAAGTTCAATGCAGGCGCTCCGGCGATAATGCCGTTGAAGTCGTCCGGGTAGCGCTGGGCCTCGATCAAAGCTTCGCGCCCACCATCGGAACACCCCGAGAAATAGGCATATTCCGGTTTCTGGCCATAGAAAGCAGTCATCAGTTTTTTGGAGGCCAGCGCTGTCAGGTGAACGCCACGATGGGCGAAATCAGCTCGTTTCTGCGGATCATCGCCGAATGTCGCATCGGATGCCTGATGACCCATATCGGTTGACGCCACCGCAAACGCTCCTGTCCTCAGCGGTTTGCAGCCCTCTGCGACGCGCACTGTTGTGCTTATATTGCCGCATAGCCCACCGCACCCGACCTGCAGGTAGCGCTGCGCCCAGGTGTTGATGGGCAACTCCAGCCTGAAACCAATCTCCGGCGCCAGCCGGCCTTCTACCGCACAGACGGCGACGCCCTCACGGGTGGACTCGCCGGCCGACACCACGCTGCTGCCGTGCCCGCCGATATCGTCGAGTACCACGCGAGTCAGTGCAGAACAGCCCATGATCGGTTTGATCACCGGCAGCCTGGCAACCTTGTCAGCGGAGCCTGCTGGGAGCGGTTTGGCCTGAACCTGAAAGATGGCCGAACCGGTCAACAGGATCAGGACGCAGACGCACTTCGGTAAGCTTGGTTTCATGAGAACTCCTGTTCATGAAGAATCAAAAACCGCAGCGCGCGTCATCAATGACCGCACTGTCGGTAAGGGTAAAACGTTTAAGTACCCGAGAAATTCAAAGACTAGTAGAGAAATCATCAGAGTTGCTCCAGACGCCTGCAGCAGTGCCGAGCGATTCGCTGGAAACAAGGCACGGTCTGTGGAGGGACTAATACGCAGCCAACGGGAACAGTCCTGCTGCAGGCAGGACCAGACTCGAGAACTTGATGAAGTGGGTTACAAGCGGGAGTTGCCCACGCTGCGCCGAGCACTGAGAATAGGGCGCGGAACGTCCAGAACTGCGCTCCCACGCGGAGCGCGGGAACGAGTATCAAAATGCGTCACGCAGTTGTCAGGCAATCTCCGCATGGCGGTTGCGATTCAGCGCAGCGAGGTCGCGAAACGCCGCTCCCGGATGACCCGCTTCCAGACGTGGCCCTTCGCCAAACAACTTCTCGCGCAAGGTGCCTTTGGCGTACTCGGTTTTATAAACCCCGCGCTTCTGTAATTCCGGCACCAGAAGGTCGACCGCATCGACGAACGTCTCATGGGTCAGCGCATAAGCGAGGTTGAAGCCATCGACATCTGTCTCTTCAACCCACTCCTGCAGCAGATCGGCCACGGTTTCCGGACTGCCGACAAACAACGGGCCGAAACCGCCTATACCCACCCAATCGGCCAGCGCGCGAGGCGTCCAGACAGTGTTCGGGTCAGCGGTGGAGAAGGTCTCGACAGCCGACTGGATGGCATTGGTGTGCACGTGCCGCAACGGCTCATCCGGCCTGAACTGGCTGAAGTCGATGCCAGTCCAGCCGGAAATCAACGCCATGGCCCCTTCATAACTGACCCAGCTCTTGTACTCCTCGAATTTGGCTTTCGCTTTGGCGTCTGTCTCACCCAGGATCACGGTCTGCAAGTTGAATATCAGCACGCTGGAAGGGTCTCGACCAGCCTCGGCAGTACGACGGCGAATATCGGCGACGGTCTTTTTCAGCAGCACTTTGGAAGGCGCTGCCACGAAAACACACTCGGCATGCTCGGCGGCAAACTGCTTGCCCCGGCTTGACGCGCCGGCCTGATAAAGCACAGGCGTGCGTTGCGGTGAGGGTTCGCAGAGGTGGATGCCAGGCACCTGAAAGTGTTTACCGACATGGCGAATCTCGTGGATTTTACTCGGGTCGCTGAACACTCGCCGTTCCCGGTCGCGCAGGATTGCACCGTCTTCCCAACTGCCCTCCCACAGCTTGTAGCAAACCTGCAGATACTCCTCGGCATAGTCGTAACGCGCATCGTGCTCGGTCAGAGTCTTCTGGCCCAGATTCTTAGCGCCACTTTCCAGGTAGGACGTGACGATGTTCCAGCCTGCCCGCCCCTTGGTCAGATGATCCAGCGTCGACAGGCGCCTGGCGAACGGATACGGATGTTCGAACGACAACGATGCGGTCAACCCGAACCCCAGGTGCTCGGTGACCAGCGCCATGGGCGGAATCAACTGCAACGGGTCATTGACCGGCACCTGCGTGGCCTGACGGATCGCCGCTTCACCGTTACCACGATAGACATCGTAGATACCCAGCACATCGGCGATGAACAGGCCGTCGAACTTGCCACGTTCAAGAATTTTCGCCAGGTCAGTCCAGTATTCCAGATCCTTGTACTGCCACGAACGGTCACGCGGATGCGCCCAAAGCCCTGGCGACTGGTGGCCGACACAATTCATGTCGAAGGCATTGAGGCGTATTTGACGAGGCATGCGCTTACTCCTGAAGCTGTGGCGGCACTGCGCCGTTGAGGCGTTGATTGCCGATCACTTGGTAGTGCCAGCGCAAAGGTTCGCGATCGCCCCGAGCGGGCAGTGACAGATGCTGCCCGCTAAGTTCGAACTGGATGTTGCCGACCGCTTGAAGCGCGTCGGCACTGGCAATCACCGCTTCACTGCTGGCAATCAGGCGCTGTTCGGGCGTACCGACAAAGCTCTGGGCGCGCTCAAGCAGCGCTGCGGCAACTTCCAGGCGTATCTGCAGGTCGCCGATTTTGCTGATCACGTACGGGTCATCGGCTATTCGTCCGGGATCACCTTGCGCCCAGGGCTCGCTAAGCTCACGCAAGTAATCGAGGGTGTGCAGAAACCCGCGTCGGGCATGGTCCAGATCTTCGGTGGCCACCGCCAGTTGCGCGGTAATGGCAGGATGGGGCATGAGACGTTCCTTTATCAGTTCCAGGCATGGCGTGGCGGCGGGATGTTGTTGAGCACCTGATTGCCGATCAGGTGGTACTTCCAGCGGGCTGGATCATGCAGCGTGTGGGTGCGGGCATTGCGCCAGTAACGGTCGAGGTTGAGCTTGCCCGAGACCGACCGAGTGCCGGCCAGCTCAAACAGCTTGCTGCTGGCGAGCAAGGCGATCTGCGCTGACAGCACTTTGGCCTGTGCAACCACCACCGACGCTTGCGCGACGCTGGCTTCGTCAGGTTCAGCCAGGGCCTGGTCGATGGCTTGCCCCGCCTTGGCCAGAATGGCGTCGGTGCCGTGCAACTGCCATTGCAGGTCGCCGATGGCGGCAATACTGAACGGGTCCTGCCAGCCGAACTCCTGCTTGCTGTCGATCCAGGGCCGCGCCAGACGCGCGTACCTGAGCGTTTCTTCGAAGGCGCCATGAGCGATGCCGGTGTCTACCGCAGCCTGGATGATCTGCGAAATAGGGCCATGAGCCGTCGGCTGATCAAACGCTTGATGCGCTGGGATTACCGCACTGACAGGCACCCGCGTAGCCTTCAGAACGGCGCCGCCACTGGCCGTGGTGCGTTGCCCGAAGCCGTCCCAGTTATCAATGATTGCCAACCCAGGGTTATCACGCTCGACAAAGGCAATGAATGCCTTGTTCTGCTCATCGACCCCCACCACCGGCACAATGTGGGCAAACAGCGCGCCTGTGCAGTAGAACTTCTCACCGTCCAGCAACGCGTGCTCACCCTCGAAACGAATGCGGGTCTGAAAGGCTCCGGCATTCTTGCTTTTCGACTCAGAGAACGCATTGCCGAAGCGATAACCAGCCAGAGCCTTGGCGAAGTAATGATGCTTTTGCTCTTCGGTGCCGGTCTGCAACAGAATGTCGAGCACACCCAGATGGTTTTGCGGAATCTGCCCGAGGGAGGAATCGGCAGCAGAAATAATCTTGATCACTTGCGCCACCGTGACGTACGAAACGCCGGCGCCACCATAGGCTTTCGGAACGGTGATGGCCCACAGGCCGCTGGCGGAGAACTCATCCAGCTCCGCAACCGGCAGACGACGTTCGCGATCACGCAGTGAGGCGTGTTCAGCAAAACGGGCAGCCAGTGCTGTGGCGACTTCAATGGCTTCAGCGTCCGAGGCAATCACGTGGGCTTTGGGAGGGTTTGGCGATGGGCTACTCATGAACAGGCTCCTGATCGTTGACGACCGGTTGATAACGCTTAACACACGTAGCCTTAGTCATTGCACAGCTCATGCCTAAAATATTTATCTTTTAAAACAATAAGTTGCTTGATCGACCTGATAATTGAAGGCAGTGCAGCGCACAAAATGCCCAAACGCTGTTGCTGGTTGAACAGTGATTTGAAGAGCGCAGTAGTGAATGTGCGGTTTGCTGACAGGCTGTTGCGCAGCTGTTGCACGCGCAACAAGTAGGCCTGCCCAAAAATAAAATATTCATAAAATTCATACAGTTAAATTCAGGCATAAAGCGTGCACTGAGCTGAACGACCCATTCACCGGCCGAGTGCCGGTCAGTTCATGCTCAGGAGCACCTCATGACGCAATCAACCCGTTCAAACCCACTGTCGCTGGGCACCGATTATGAAAAGCTGGCAAATCGTTTCCGGCCAATCTTCAGGGAGATCAGCGCTGGCGCCGTAGAGCGTGAAAAAGCCCGCGCCCTACCCTATGAACCGATAGCCTGGCTAAAGAAGGCAGGTTTCGGTGCCGTGCGTGTACCCGTAGAGTACGGCGGCGCTGGCGCCTCGGTCGGCCAGCTGTTTCAACTCTTGATAGAGCTGGCCGAGGCCGACTCGAACATCCCGCAAGCTTTACGGGCGCATTTCGCTTTTGTCGAAGACCGGCTGAATGCGCCGCCAGGTGCAGAACGCGACACCTGGTTCGCGCGTTTTGTAGCGGGTGATCTGGTGGGCAATGGCTGGACCGAGATAGGCGCGGTAAAGATCGGCGACGTAATCACCAAGGTCAGCCCCCGGCCTGGCGGTTTCGTGCTCAACGGCAGCAAGTTCTACAGCACCGGCAGCATCTTCGCCGACTGGATCGACGTCTACGCCCAGCGTGCTGATACCGGCGCCGATGTGATCGCCGTGGTGGATGCCAGGCATGCGGGTGTACGCCACAGCGATGACTGGGACGGGTTCGGTCAACGCACCACCGGCAGCGGCACCTCGGTGTACGACAATGTGCCGTTGCCTGCGGCCCACGTGATTCCGTTCGAGGAACGCTTCAAATATCAGACGGCCTTTTATCAATTGGTGCTGCTGGCAGTGCTGGCAGGCATTGGCCGGGCAGTCGAACGCGATATCGCTCAAGAGGTGCGCGATCGCAAACGCATCTTCAGCCACGGCAATGCGGGCAGCGTCAGCCAGGATTCACAGGTGCAGCAGGTGGTCGGTCAGATCGCAGCCCAGGTATACGCCGCCGAGGCCGCAACGTTATGCTCCGCCGAGCCTTTGCAGCGTGCGTATGTGGCACGCTTCGGCAACGACCCGCAACAGGAGAAAGACGCCAACATTGCCGCCGAAATCGAGACCGCCAAGGCGCAAGTAATCGTCTCGGAACTGGTGCTGCGTTCTGCCACCGAGCTGTTCAACGCATTGGGCGCCTCGGGCGTCAGTATCGACAAATCACTGGATCGCCACTGGCGCAATGCGCGCACAGCGGCATCGCACAACCCGCTGATCTACAAGGCGCGCATTGTCGGCGACTGGCGCATCAACGGCACCGAGCCGCCTTTTGTGTGGCAGATCGGCACCGGCACCGGCAACGCTTGAGGCGCCCCGCCCTAAAGGACATTGCGCAGCAGATGGCGACTGGCAAAGCTGAACGCCAGTACCGCGAAGATCAAAGCGCCAGTCGCGACCTGCTGCCAATAGAAGTTCCAGCCGATCAGTAACAACCCATTGGCGATGACATTGATGAGCAGCACGCCCAACAGCGTGCCTGCGATGTTAGGTCGTCCCTGACGACTAAGGGTGGTGCCGATAAACACGGCACCTATCGCATTGATCAGGTAGGCGTTGCCAGACATCGGCACGTAGGCATTTACCGTGGAACTGAGCAGAATGCCCGCTACAGAACAGGCCAGAGCACTGCCGATAAACACCAACGCAGCGATACGCCGGGTGGGCAGGCCAGAGTAATAAGCCAGTTGCGGCTGCGTGCCCACGGCAAGAATTTCGCGGCCCAGACGCCCGCGAGCCAGCACCAGGCCGTACACACTGGCCAGCAGCGCCATGACCACCAATGGCAACGGCACGCCCAGAATCGACACACTGCTGACACCCGGCAGCACACCTTGAGCGATGTAGATCGGCTGGCCGCCGTCAGACAGCAGTTGCTGCACGCTGGTACCGATGAACAAGGTGCCCAGCGTCGCCAGAAACGGCGAAATGCGCAGCCCGGCAATCAGCAACGCATTGAATGCGCCTGCCGCCCCCCCTGCGAGCAAGGCAACTACGACGCAAGCACCCAGACCATAACCGGCGTTGAGTGTCACCACAAAACCGAGGCTGGCAAAATCCAGTGCTGTACCTACCGACAGATCAATCCCCCCTGCGGCCACCGCCCAGGTCATCCCGATTGCGACGATGGCCAGCAATACGAAATTGTTCAGAACCAGACTCGACAGGTTGCCCCAGCTCAGAAAGCCCGGCGCATTGACGGCAAAAAACAGCAGGATGATCAGTACCAGCAGCGGCAGAACCGCTGGCAACAGGCGCGGCAACACTTTTACCGCCGCCGAAGGGGTGTTCAGGGTCAACGCACTCATGATTCACCTTCCTGTCGGGCAAGCACACCGGAAAACGCCACCACCATCAGAATCAACACGCCTTGCACGCCGTTGACCCAGAAGCTGGAAATGTTCAGCAACTGAAAACCGTTGATCAGAAAGCCCAGCAGTAGCGTAGCCAGCAAGGTGCCGGGGATGTTTGCGGTCAAGCGACGCGAGAACACCACCCCGAGGAATGCAATGGCCACCACCGACAGCAGCATGTCGCCTGAACCGGTGGTACTGCCGCTGAAATACGCCGCCGAGCAAAACGCAGCAATGGCCGCGCAGCCGCCGGCAATCAGGTAGCTGGCGAACACATAACGTTGCAGGCTTAAGCCTGCAGCTTTTGCTGCTTGCGGGTACTCGCCGATGGCATACAGACGCAGGCCGAACACGCTGTGCTGAATAAGCAGCCACAACAACCCCGCGACACCGAGCAGCACCCATGCGAGCGCAGGCACGCCCAGCCAGACACCCGACGCCAGGCCGTCCAGCAGCACGGAATCGGTGGCCAGCACGGTGTTCTGCGTGAGTACCAGTTCCAGCCCGGCGATCAGGTTCATGCTGGCGAGGGTCGCCAGCAGCGGCGGCAGGCGCAACAGCACCACTGCCAGGCCATTGAACGCGCCGACCAGCAAGCCGCAGCCAAACGTCAGGGACATCGATTGCCAGGCTTCGACCCCGGCATTGTTCAAGCTGCTGTAAACGGCAGCACACAGACCGAGATTGGCCGCCAGCGACAGGTCGAGCCCACCGCTGACCACGTTGGACCCGCCACCGATCACTACGCAGGTCAGGCCCAAGGCCAGAATGCCCAACACGGCAGACTGGGCGAACACGTTGCTTATGTTGCCGGCACTGAGAAAGTTAGGCGCACTGACGGCAAATGCCAACAGAATCGCCAGAAATACCAGCACAGATCCGCGCTGCGCCATCCTCACCAGCAGGTGTTGCGGAAGATCAACGTCCAGGTTGGCGATCACCTCATGCGTCGACATTGTCAGCCTCCTTGAGCACTGGTTCGAAATGCACTGATTTGAAAGGCGCGGGCCGCTCACTGGCATTGGTGGCACAGGCCAGTAACTCATCGCTGTCAGTGGCGTGCGACTCGAATTCGCCTGCAATTCGTCCGCGGTGCAGGACCACAATGCGCTGGGTGATACCGATCAGTTCGGGCAGGTCCGACGACAACACAACTACCGCCGCACCGGCCTCGGCCAGCCGCGCTATCAGTCGATATATCTCGACTTTCGCGCCGATATCGACACCTACGCTGGGCTCGTCCAGCAGATATAAAGAGGAATGTCGACTCAACCACTTGGCCAGGGCGACCTTTTGCTGGTTGCCGCCGCTAAGCAGATGAACAGCGGCATCGCTGCCGGGGGTCTTGATCGCCAGCTCACCGATCAAACGCTGGCTTTCCCGAAACTGAGCATGAGTGTCGAGCAGCCCCCAGCGGCTGAATCGTCCCAGGCTGGCCAAGGTCACGTTTTCCAGCACCGAAAGCGCCGGAGCCACGCCATGCGTCCGGCGCTCTTCGGGGACCAGCGCGATGCCGTTGCGCACCGCGTCACGAGGCGACTTCAGGCGCAAGGGCTGATTGTTCAAAAGCAACTCGCCGCGGTCAGGCTTGAGCAGTCCGAACAGGCTTTTGAGCAGTTCTTTTGCGCCTGAACCCACCAGTCCTGTCAGGCCGAGCACTTCACCGCGCCGCACACTGAGATCAATGCCATCGTAATAACGCCCTGCCCCCAAACCGCGAAGTTGCAAGACGTTCTCGCCGGGCACGGCCTTCGCGCGAATGTACTGCTCACCTACCTCACGATTGACCATCAGCCGGGCAATCTGCGCAGTGCTGGTGGTTGCGGGATCGACCACTGCCACATCGCGACCGTTGCGCAAAACCGTAACCTGGTCACACAGCGATTCGATTTCCTGGAGGTAATGCGAGATGTACACAATGGTCAGGCCTTCATTGCGCAAGCGCCGCACGATGGCCAGCAACCGGTCCACTTCACGCTTGACCAGCGAAACGCTCGGTTCGTCGAACACCAGTACCCTTGGCCTGGCCAGCAGTGCCCGGGTGATCTGCAAAATCTGCCGCTGGGCACTGTCCAGATCGCGTATCAACGCCCCGGCTGGCAGGCGCATGGCGAAGTAGTCATCCAGCAGCCTGGCCGCTTCGCGATCCTGAGCGCGTCGGTCGACAAACAGGCCACGCTTTACTTCCTGACCGAAAAACAATGCTTCTCCGACCGTGAAGCTGCCTGGCAGCAGCCGCTCCTGATGGATGAAATGCACGCCCATCGACTCGACCTGGCCTGGTGTGACAGCCTCGAATGGCTGGCCGAGGATGCTCAGGCTCCCCGCATCTGCACGATGAATACCGGCCAGCACTTTGATCAGCGTCGATTTGCCTGCGCCGTTTTCGCCTACCAGCCCATGAATCGTCCCGGCCTCCACCCGCAAGTTGACGCCATCCAGCGCCTGGGTGGCGCCGAAGCGTTTGCTGATGCCCTTCAGGTGCAAGGCAGGCACATCTGCTGGCTGAGCCATCGCTGAAACCATGATCAATCTCCCGCTTCAGTTATCGCCCCGAAGCTTTTGCACTTCTGGCAGGTTGGCGGCAGTGGTCAGGAGCGTCGGCACCTGGGTTTCCTTGGGCAAATCGCGCTGCCCGGCAAGGTAGCGGGCGACGTTCTGCACAGCAGTCTTGCCGATCAGTACCGGTTGCTGTGCAACCACGGCCCCTATCGGCGAGTCTTCACGGCGCATCAGCTCCAGCACTTCCGGGGTGCCATCTACACCGTAGGTCTTGATCTCGGTTCGCCCTGCATCGACCAGCGCCTTGCTGGCACCCAACTGCGGAATGTCCCAAGCGGCCCAGATGGCCGATATGCTGCCTTTGGGGTACTTATTGAGCAGTGCCGACACCTGTGAATAGGCGTCCTGGACGGTATTGGGGATCACATCACGCAACTCGGGCTCGATGATGTTCATTTCAGGCTGGTCTTTGAGTGCCAGCTTGAGTTGGTCGTAGCGGATGGCGCAGACCGGCACGCCATAAAAACCGTTGAACACCAGCACATTGCCCTTTCCGCCTGCATCTTTAATCAGTTGCCCGGCCAGCGCCTTGCCCGTCGCCATGTTGTCGGAAGTGGTGTTATTGAGGCTGTACTGCGATGGCGCATCAATGGTGAACAACGGAATGCCCGCCTTGCTGATGCGCTTGAGCCAAGGATCGATCACGCTGAGCGTGCCCAGAGTCTGGATAACGGCATCGGGCTTTTGCGTGACCACGGTTTGCAGTTGATTGACCAGGTTCTTGTCGTTGCGACCGGCGTCGAGGGTGATCGGCGTGCCCCCCAAACGCTTGACCTCATCGACCTGGGCCTGAAAGGTCTTGATATCGAAATAGTGACTGGTGCCGGTCATGCTGATAGCAATGCGTTTGCCCGCCAGTGAGGGCACGTCGCTGTCGTCGGCGCGGGCCGTTGCAGCAAGACTGGCAGCAATCAGGGTCAGCGCAAGGGCGCGCCATACGGCAGGCAATCGAATCGATTTGAAAGTCGGGACGGCATCAGGCATTCGGGTAGCTCCGCTGGCTCAGGAAAACATTCCTGTTCAGCAGTGCACAGGTCGTGCCCAAACATCTGAAGCCGCCTGCCAGCCTTGGCGGCAGGCGCGTTCCTGCCGTTGCTGCGTATTGTCTTCAGCTCAGTGGCAGGCGTCGTCCGGCGGCGTTGGAACACAGATTGCCGATTCGCTGTTGCCTGGCCAACAGCGAATCGAGGCCCACTTTAAAAGCAGCCTGTGCTAGGGTTTTCGCTGTTTTTTAACCCCCCGGACATGACTGGCTGTATCAGGCCCGTCTGCCTTACTGGAGAAGCCATGAAACGTTACTGTGCTGCACTGCTTGTTCTGTCCCTGCCAGTTCTTGCCCACGCAAGTGATGCCCTGGTCAACTACCCTGCCCTTACCCAGGCCCTGAATACCGGCAAATCGGTGGCCGTGGCGATCGATCTGGGGCAATGCAAATCCTCGGTCGAAGGCGCAGAGCCGTCAAAGACCAAAGGCGGCAAACGCATAGATACCTACCTCATTACCGGGGACGGAACCCTGGCCTTCTCCGACACGCACTTCACCATTAGCCGCGATAACAAGCCTATCCAGCAATTCATTCGTTATCAGGTGCGCCCTGACGGTAAGGCGAGCTTCAGCATGACGACGCTGAGCGTTCCGGCTTATGAACCGGTGGGCAAAGTGGTGAGTTATGAATGCGCGATTGGCAAAGGGTTGAGCTTTTTTGCCGGGAATTGATGACAAGTCGTGAAACAGTGGGCCATCTTTAAGTCTGTCCCGGCAAGCGCCTGAGCCCATGCTGCTTTCCGAGGCGCAACGGCTGCCGGTTCGGGCAAGATGGCTCTCTGTCCGCGATATTTAGCCAACTAAGCATTAAAAACATCTTCATCCCTTGCCATTGGGGAAACTGCTTACATGGCGCCAGGCATCATGAGCAACTCAATTGATCTGGTGCCTGTCAGGCAGTCCCTTTTGCAAGGAAAACACGATGACTTACACCGTAAAGCAATATGGCTGGATTCGCGACCTGCCGGATCATCGCGACCATTTGTATGCCGCGCCCGTGGCTGCGTTGACAACACTTCCGCGCTCGATTGACCTGAGAAAGCATTGCCCTCCCGTTTACGATCAGGGACAACTCGGCAGCTGCACAGCGAATGGAATTGCAGCCGCCATTCAGTTTGACCGTATGAAGCAGAAACTGAAACCGGCGTTCATACCGTCGCGTTTATTTATCTACTACAACGAACGCGTCATTGAACACAGCGTGAGTTCAGACAGCGGCGCGATGATCCGGGATGGAATAAAAGCGGTTGCGACCCTGGGTGACTGTCCCGAGAAGGAGTGGCCTTACGATATCGCCAAGTTCGCGGTAAAGCCGCCGCCCGCCTGTTACAAGGACGCCAAAAAGTATAAAGCCGTGTCCTACCAGAAAGTTGCGCAACACCTTAATCAGATGAAGGGCTGCCTGGCGTCCGGCTATCCATTCGTAATCGGGTTCAGCGTGTACGAAAGCTTTGAAAAAAAGAAAGTCGCCGAGACAGGGCATGCACCCATGCCCGCACACGATGAAAAAATGCTCGGTGGTCATTGTGTTCTGGTAGTGGGTTACGACGATGCACACCAGCGCTTCCTGCTACGTAACTCCTGGGGCGTCTCCTGGGGCATGGAAGGATATTTCACCATGCCGTACGGCTACCTTATGGACCCGAATCTGTCCTCGGACTTCTGGACGATACGGATCATCGCCGACTAGTCGTTGCAGCTCAGTTGACCAAGGCAGCGTTATCGCTGCCGCCCTGCTGATATTCTCGCGGCGTACAGCCAAACTCGCGGCGAAATACCGTATGCAGGTACTGCGCTGACTTGAAGCCGCAATTACGGGCAATCTCTGCAATCGCCGAATCGGTTTTTTCCAGCCCGCTGGCAGCGGCAGCCAGTTTGAAGCGCAGAATTTCGTCATGCACGCTGCAACCCCTCACCTTGCGAAAGTGCGACTCCAGCGATGAGCGCGACACGCCTACATAGGCAGCCACCTGCGCTGTCTTGATGCCTTGGCATGCGTATTGACGTATGAACAACAGCGCCTGCATCACGTAGGGATTGCCTAGCGGTTGATGCAGGCTTGAGGCCTGCACATTGATCGCCTCCGGGGGTATCAGAATTTGCGTTCCGGTGGCAGGCATACCGTGCAGCATCTGGTGGAGCAAGCGCGCGGCGGTTCTTCCCATGGTCTCGGTGCCTTGAATCACCGAGCTCAACGGCACCCGAGTCAGGGTCCGGGTCAGTGGATCGTTGTCGATGCCGATCAAGGCCACTTGCTCGGGCACGGCAATCCCGGCCGTCAGGCACGCCTGCAGCAATTGCCGCGCACGAGCGTCGGTCACAGCGATGATCCCAATGGGTTTCGGCAGGCTTTGCAGCCAGGCAATCTGCTGTTCCACGGCACTGTCCCAGAGCGGCGCGCTGGTGCCCATGCCGCGATAGACCTCTGCATGCAGACCGTCGCGCTGCAACAATCGGCGAAATGCTTTTTCTCGCTCCTGTGCCCAGCGGTTGGCCTGCGCCTCAGGCAGGCTGAAGCAGGCAAAACGGGTGAGCCCGGCCTCGATCAAGTGTTCGTAGGCGGCCTTGATCAGCGCGTGGTTATCGGTAGCGACATAAGGAATGCCCTTCGGGTAAGCACGCTCATCCTGATAGGAACCGCCGACCGCCACCACCGGCAACCTGATCCCGGCCAGCGCTTCGCCGATCAGCGGATCGTCGAAGTCGGCAATGATCCCGTCGCCCTGCCAGCGCTCGATGCCTTTCAGGCGACACAGAAAGTCTTCCTCTAGAAACAGGTCCCAGGACACGCGGGTGCTGCTGAGGTAATTGCCAATGCCACTGATAATGCCGCGGTCATAGATCTTGCTGCCGTTGAACAACAGCGCGATGCGGTGAACGGGAGGTACGGTTTTCATTGTTTTTATGCCGATCCGGGAAGCGCGATGCGTGTCGACAGACTAGGCGTGTGACAGGCGAATCTCAATACTCAAAATCGCACTCCATGTTGATGATTTTCATAATCAGCAACCCTGAGGCCGTTGCTAGTATCGAGGCATCGCCAAGAACAATAAGGAACATCGCCCATGCCGTACTTCCCCACTGTCGACAAGGTTATCTACGAAGGCCCGAACAGCGACTCGCCCCTTGCCTTTCGCCACTACGACGCCGATAAACTGGTCCTCGGCAAACCCATGCGTGAGCACCTGAGGATGTCTGCGTGTTACTGGCACACGTTTGTCTGGCCGGGGGCTGACATGTTCGGCGTCGGCACGTTCAAGCGCCCGTGGCAGCGCACCGGTGACCCAATGGAACTGGCGATCGGCAAGGCAGAAGCTGCGTTCGAGTTCTTCTCCAAACTAGGCATCGACTACTACAGTTTTCATGACACCGATGTGGCCCCGGAGGGCCAGTCGATCAAGGAATACCGCAATAACTTCGCACAGATGGTCGATCACCTGGAGCGACATCAGGAGCAAACCGGCCTCAAGCTGCTGTGGGGCACCGCCAATTGCTTCAGCAACCCGCGCTTTGCCGCCGGTGCCGCCAGCAACCCGGACCCGGAAGTGTTCGCCTA
This sequence comes from Pseudomonas tremae, assembly GCF_001401155.1. Taxonomy (GTDB): domain Bacteria; phylum Pseudomonadota; class Gammaproteobacteria; order Pseudomonadales; family Pseudomonadaceae; genus Aquipseudomonas; species Aquipseudomonas tremae. The sequence goes on along the minus strand of NZ_LJRO01000090.1, from coordinate 335,297 downwards.
TGCTGCCGCGCAGGTGTTCAGTGCCATGAACGCAACCCTGCGCCTCAAAGGCGCCAACTATGTGCTGTGGGGCGGTCGCGAGGGTTACGAAACCCTGCTTAATACCGACTTGAAACATGAACGCGAACAACTCGGACGCTTTATGCGCATGGTGGTCGAGCACAAGCACAAGATCGGTTTCAAAGGCGATCTGCTGATCGAACCCAAGCCTCAGGAACCTACCAAACATCAATACGATTACGACAGCGCCACGGTTTTTGGTTTCCTGCAGCAGTACGGCCTGGAGAACGAGATCAAGGTCAACATCGAAGCCAACCATGCAACACTGGCCGGGCACAGTTTTCATCACGAGATTGCCACGGCCGTATCGCTGGGCATATTCGGCAGCATCGACGCCAACCGTGGCGACCCGCAGAACGGCTGGGACACGGACCAGTTCCCGAACAGCGTCGAAGAGATGACACTCGCGACCTATGAAATTCTCAAAGCCGGTGGTTTTACCAACGGTGGCTACAATTTCGATTCCAAGGTGCGCCGCCAGAGCCTGGAAGAAATCGACCTGTTCCACGGCCACGTTGCAGCTATGGACGTGCTGGCACTGGCCCTGGAACGCGCAGCCGCGATGGTGCAAAACGACAAGCTCCAGGTTTTCAAGGATCAACGCTACGCGGGCTGGCAGCAGCCGTTCGGCCAGTCAGTGCTGGCGGGCGAGTTCAGCCTTGCCTCACTGGCCGAGCGTGCGTTTGCCCACGAACTGAACCCGCAGGCGGTCAGCGGGCGGCAGGAATGGCTGGAAGGAGTGGTCAACCGGTTTATCTATACCTGAAGGTTTCGAAAACGGGCGCTGCAGTGACACTCTCGCGACAAATCAGTCCCCCAAGCGCCCGACAACGTTCTACAGTTCCACCGGCATTACGCTGCCGGTCATGAAGTGTCTTTCAAACAACAATAAAAGGACGCACCCTATGAACACCCTGAAACGTACGTTGCTCGCCAGCGCTCTGGCGCTGCTGTCGCTGCCGGTCATGGCCGACGCCGCCCACCCGAAAATCGGTTTTTCCATTGATGACCTGCGTCTGGAACGCTGGTCACGAGATCGTGATTACTTCGTTGCTGCGGCGGAAAAGCTGAACGCCAAAGTCTTCGTCCAGTCAGCCGATGCCAACGAGCAAAAGCAGATTTCGCAGATCGAAAACCTTATTTCCCGAGGCGTCGACGTGATCGTCATTGTGCCGTTCAACGCCACGGTGCTGACCAACGCTGTTGCCGAAGCCAAAAAGGCCGGGATCAAGGTCGTGTCCTATGACCGGCTGATCCTCAACGCCGACATCGACGCCTACATCTCCTTCGATAACAAAAAAGTCGGCGAAATGCAGGCCAAAGGCGTGCTCAACGCTGCACCCAAGGGCAACTACTTTCTGCTCGGCGGCGCGCCTACCGATAACAACGCAAAAATCCTGCGTGAAGGTCAGATGAAGGTGTTGCAGCCAGCCATCGACAAGGGCGATATCAAGATTGTCGGGCAGCAGTGGGTCAAGGAATGGAGCCCCACCGAAGCATTGAGCATTGTGGAGAACGCGCTGACCCGTAATGGCAACAAGATCGATGGCATCGTCGCCTCCAACGACGCCACCGCTGGCGGCGCCATTCAGGCACTGGCCGCCCAGAAACTGGCAGGCAAAGTGCCTATTTCGGGCCAAGACGCCGATCTGGCAGCGGTCAAGCGGGTCATCGACGGCACTCAGACCATGACTGTCTACAAGCCTCTGAAGCTGATCGCTACCGAAGCCGCGAAACTCTCGGTGCAACTGGCGCGCAATGAAAAAACCACCTTCAGCTCGCAATATGACAACGGCAGCAAAAAAGTCGACACCATCCTGCTCACACCAACGGAGCTGACCAAGAACAACATCGACCTGTTGGAAAAGGACGGGTTCTACACCAAGGCGCAGATGGGCAAAGAGTGAACTGTCGAGCGTCGACACGTCGACACGTCGATAGAGCCTGAGCCGGCCCTGCGCAACCAGATTGCGCAGGGTCGTCCTCAAGCCCGTCCTGCTGCCTGCGTATGAGCCCTGAGCCATGTCCGACTACCTGCTACAAATGAAAGGCATCGTCAAAACCTTTGGCGGCGTCAAAGCCCTGAATGGCATCGATATCACGGTCAGGCCCGGCGAATGCGTCGGCCTGTGTGGCGAGAACGGCGCTGGCAAATCCACCTTGATGAAGGTCCTTTCGGCGGTTTATCCCTATGGCACCTGGGAAGGCGAGATCCTCTGGGACGGTCAACCACTCAAGGCCCAGTCCATCAGCGAAACCGAAGCTGCCGGGATCGTCATCATTCACCAGGAACTGACCCTGGTCCCCGACCTGTCGGTGGCCGAAAACATTTTCATGGGCCACGAACTGACCCTGCCTGGCGGGCGCATGAATTACCCCGCAATGATTCACCGTGCCGAAGCTCTGATGCGCGAGCTAAAGGTGCCGGACATGAACGTGGCGCTGCCGGTCTCGCAATACGGCGGCGGCTATCAGCAGTTGGTGGAAATCGCCAAGGCACTGAACAAACAGGCACGGCTGCTGATACTCGATGAACCCTCCTCGGCCCTGACCCGCTCGGAGATCGAGGTGTTGCTGGATATCATTCGTGACCTGAAAGCAAAGGGCGTTGCCTGTGTCTACATCTCACACAAGCTCGATGAGGTAGCAGCCGTGTGTGACACCATTTCGGTGATTCGCGACGGCAAACACATCGCGACCACCGCCATGGCGGTAATGGATATTCCGAAGATCATCACGCAGATGGTCGGACGGGAAATGAGCAATCTGTACCCGACCGAACCGCATGAGGTCGGCGAGGTATTTTTCGAAGCGCGGCATATCACTTGTCATGACGTCGACAACCCCAAACGCAAGCGGGTTGACGATGTCTCGTTTGTCCTCAGGCGCGGGGAAATTCTCGGTATCGCCGGTCTGGTGGGTGCCGGGCGTACGGAACTGGTCTCGGCATTGTTCGGTGCCTATGCAGGGCGCTACAGCGGCGAGGTGTGGCTGGATGGTCAGCCCATCGACACGCGTACGCCGCGCAAATCGATCCGCGCCGGGCTGTGCATGGTTCCAGAAGATCGCAAGCGCCAGGGCATCATCCCCGACATGGGCGTCGGTCAGAACATCACCCTCGCCGTTCTCGACAACTACTCGAAGATGACGCGCATCGATGCCGAAGCCGAACTGGGCAGCATCGACCGGGAAATTTCGCGCATGCACCTCAAGACGGCCAGCCCGTTTCTACCGATCACCAGCCTGTCCGGTGGCAATCAGCAAAAAGCTGTACTGGCCAAGATGCTCCTGACCAAACCCCGGGTACTGATTCTCGATGAGCCCACCCGGGGCGTCGATGTGGGCGCCAAATACGAAATCTACAAACTGATGGGCGCGCTGGCCGCCGAGGGTGTGTCGATCATCATGGTTTCGTCGGAGCTGGCCGAGGTGCTGGGTGTTTCCGACCGCGTACTGGTGATCGGCGAAGGCCGGCTGCGCGGCGACTTCATCAACCAGGGTCTGACTCAGGAACAGGTGCTGGCCGCTGCACTCAGCCATCCCGACGACCTTGGCAACCCTAATGACAACGACCGGAAGACCGCGTAGATGAATCAGGTCAAACAGTTCTTTGCCCGCTACAAAATGCTCGCGCTGGTGATTTCCATCGTCGTGATCTGGCTGTTTTTCAGCTGGCACACAGAGGGCGGGTTTCTGACCCCGCGCAACCTCTCCAACCTGCTGCGACAGATGTCCATCACCGGCATTCTGGCCTGTGGCATGGTGATGGTCATTATCAGCGGCGAAATCGACCTGTCGGTGGGTTCGATGCTCGGCCTGCTCGGTGGCCTGGCGGCGATTCTCGATGTGGTCTATCACGTGCCGCTGTTGGCGAACCTGAGCGTGGTTGCCCTGTGTGGCCTGATGATCGGCCTGGCCAATGGCTACATGACCGCCTACCTGCGCATTCCGTCCTTTATTGTCGGGCTTGGCGGCATGCTGGCTTTTCGCGGCATTTTGCTGGGGATTACCGGCGGAACCACGATTGCACCGGTTTCGCCGTCGCTGGTGTATGTGGGTCAGGGGTATTTGCCTCACGCAGCAGGCACCGGCCTGGGCCTGTTGCTGATGGCCCTGACGTTGTTCCTCACCTGGAAACAACGACGCAACAGAGCGCTGCACGGGCTGGCGCCACATTCGATGATTCGTGACGGATTGCGCGTAGTGTTGATTGGTGCGGTACTGGCCGGGTTTGTATATATCCTCAACAGCTACGACGGGATTCCGGTTCCGGTGTTGTTACTGCTGGTTCTGCTCGGCGTGTTCAGCTACGTCACCAGCCAGACGGTATTCGGACGACGCGTCTACGCGGTCGGCAGCAACATGGAGGCCACTCGGCTGTCCGGCATCAACGTACAGGCAATAAAACTTTGGATCTTCGGCATCATGGGCGTCATGTGCGCCCTCGCCGGCCTGGTCAATACAGCACGCCTGGCCGCTGGCTCCCCTTCGGCTGGCAACATGGGCGAACTCGATGCCATTGCCGCGTGCTTCATCGGTGGAACCTCCATGCGTGGCGGCTCCGGGACCGTTTATGGTGCCCTGCTCGGGGCGCTGGTAATTACCAGTCTGGACAACGGGATGTCGATGCTCGACGTCGACAGCTACTGGCAGATGATCGTCAAGGGCGGCATTCTGGTGCTGGCAGTGTGGGTAGATGTGAGCACGCGCGCCGGGCGGCGGTGATCCCTGAATACCTGGCAAGGATTGCAGATGAGCAAAAGCCACTCACAGAGTGGCTTTTTGTTTGAACGCTTGCGCTGGCAGCGACCTCAATAACCCGATGCATCAGCGGACTTGCCGCTGACAATGCTCACGCCGGAACTCGTGCCCAGGCGCGTTGCTCCAGCCTCGATCATGGCCAGCGCCGTTTCATAATCACGCACACCGCCCGAGGCCTTGACGCCGATATCGGCACCTACGACGCTGCGCATCAACGCTACATCTTCGACGGTTGCGCCGCTGCGGCTGAACCCGGTGGAGGTTTTTACAAAAGCCACGCCCAGTTCGCGGCAGATATGACACGCGAGAGTCTTCTGCGCATCGTCCAGCAGGCAGGTCTCGAGAATCACTTTGAGTGGTACCGGCCCACAAGCCTCTTGCACAGCAGCAATATCGTCGCGCACGGTGTCCGTCAGCCCGTCTCGCAGCGCACCGATATTAAGGACCATGTCGATTTCACCTGCGCCCGCTGCAATTGCCTGGCGGGCCTCAAAGGCTTTACTCTCGCTGATTCCAGCGCCTAGCGGGAACCCGACCACCGCGCAGACCTTGACGGCCTGGCCTGCCAATAGTTGTGCGGCAAAGGCCACCTGACCAGAATTCACACACACGGAATAAAAGCCATGTTGCTGCGCTTCGGCACACAGCGTGGCCACTTGTTGACGAGAGGCGTCGGGGGCCAGCAAGGTATGATCAATAAATCTGGCGAGTGCTGAAGGTGTTAATGGGCTCATGAGATTCAGTCCTGATAATGAGTCATGGGGGGAGCCGCGGTTAAGAAGCCACGCACTCAACATGTTAGAATAATAGCAATAAATGTTTAAATCACAACACGAATAGCCAATGGAATGCCCGTGGAAAGCAAACAATCAGAACGCATCAAGCTGATCCAGCAAGCCCTGCAGCATCAGAAAGCGATCCATTTACGCGAGATGGCCGAGTTGCTCGACGTCTCTGAAATGACCTTGCGTCGCGACCTGAATCGCTATCCGGAAAAATTGCACTTGTTGGGCGGACACATCACCCTCGCCTTCGAACCCGCCGACGCCTCCGATTACAAGGTGACCGAACAAGGCGCGCGGCACGTCGAGGAGAAGCGCCGCATCGGCAAACTCGCAGCGAAGTTCATCAGCCGTGGAGACACAGTGTTCTTCGATTGCGGCACCACGGTGCCGTATGTGATCGACTTCATCCCCGATGAGATGGAGTTCACAGCGGTGTGTAACTCGCTGAACGTTCTGCTCAAGCTGCAGCAAAAGCCCAACTGCAACATTGTGCTGTGTGGCGGAATCTTCCATCGCAAGAACCAAGTGTTCGACCATGCAGGTGAGCACAGCATTCTCGACAATGTGCGCCTGACCTGGGCGTTTCTGTCGGCCGCAGGTGTCAGCGAAACCTTCGGCGTCACGTGTTTCAACTTCAACGAAGTCGAGGTCAAGCAAAAGGTTCTTCGCCAGACCCAGCACAGCGTGCTGCTTGCCGATCACAGCAAGTTCGACGTCGTGCGCACCGCCCATTTCGCCACGCTCAACGAATTCAACGTGGTGATTTCCGACAAGAAACTTCCCAAGTCCTACCGCGAATTGATTGCCAAAAACGGGGCGCGTTGTGTGGTGTGAGGCATTCACCGGCTCTCCCATTCCTGGCGGAGCAAATGCCGTTCTTCAGCGGACACATACCCGGTGGTGACGCTGAACGCGGTACTTTGCCCGCCGCCCAATAAGCGCACATTGCCTTTGGCTTTTTCCGCCTGATAGCCTTCCGGCTCACAGGTGGCAGGCAACACAAATGCAGCCACTTGCTGATCGGCATTGTGCAAAACCCAGCGCGCGGCATGGGAAAACTGCTCGGGTGAATAGCGCGTGTAAAACGCGGCGCCTGAAGGGTGGTCAAGCAGAAAATGTGCATTCCCTGCAGTATCTACAGGCACATCGTCGAAGAAGCAGACGATCTCGGGGTCATAAAGAGCCGGCGCATCCAGCCGGCTCAAGCCAGCAGGGTCTTCACTCAGTTGCGCAATATAGGCTGACCACTCCGGCGTGGGTTTCACATGAGCGGGCACAGTCTGGCGTACCCGTGTGCTGGCACGCCCAAGCGGCTCGACCAGAAGCGCTTCAGGCACATAGGCGTAATTCATGTGCGCCATGTACATCAGCTCCATCGCGCTACCCGCCAGGTTAGTGACCTGCATGCCTATGTCGAAAACACCAGAGTCGGCGCGCAAAGTGACCGAGGGCGCAGCCAGGTAATGGTCGCCAAACCCTTGCACGTATTCATATTCCCCTTTGAGCCGCAGGTAAGGCCCAGCGGCGTCTTCACCCACTTCTAGCCACGCGAGGTCCATCGGCGCGCAGGGCATTTCACCGTGCAACGGATGGTCATCATCCGGTCCGGGACAACCGTTGCGCAACAGTCCGGAATGGAACATGAAGCAACCATAGGTGCCGATAATAGTGGGGCTCGGACGTGGCTGGCTGAACATGTTACGCATGGTCAAATCGCAACCATCGAAGATCGCCGACCAGATCATCTGGCCCTGATAGGGCAATACGACCAACCGTCCGCGAGCGTTCTCCAGCGCCAGCGCCTTCACCCCACTGGGATAGGCCCAGGCCACTACCTTGAAGTCAGCGGATTGCGCCAGCGTCTTCTCGCTCATGGTGAATTGTTCAGGCGTCAGGGCTATGGTGAGGTTTTTCATGACGCCACCACTGCATCAGCACCGGCCTGGGTGGTCCGATTATGGCGCATGCACGAATAGGCATAAGCGACAATCACCACAAAGCACAGCAAGGGCACGATATACGCCAGCTGCATGTTGCCATGAGTGGCGTCGGACAAAAGGCCCTGGAAAACCGGCATGACGCCCCCACCCACGATACTCATCACCAACAGCGAGCCGCCGACACCGGTGTCCTCACCAAGCCCGTCGATTGTGAGGCCATAAATGGTCGGCCAGCAGGGTCCAAGGAAGATGCTGACGCCCACTGCGGCATATACGGCGCTGATGTTAGGCACAAGAATGGTGTAAGCCAGCAGCACAATTGCCAGCACTCCGTAAATCATCAAGACCTTGGCCGGGTGATATTTGCGCATCATCAGATTGGCAATCATCTTGCCGATGAAATAGGTGGCAAATGTGGTCAACAGGAACCAGGAGGCGCTGCGCTCGTTCATTCCGCCCATCTGCATCGCCAGGCGGATGGTAAAGCTCCACACGCCTACCTGCGCACCGACGTAGAGGAACTGCGCCAGTACCCCGAAGGTGAAACGCGAGTTACGCGACAACCGAGAAAGGCTCTGAAGAAGACCATGCTTTTTTTCACGACTTTCGGTATTGCCACGGCAGGCAGGAAAGCGGGTAATGAGGATCAGGATGAATATCAGCACCAGGACGGCGATCATCCATTTGTAAGGCAACAGCGTCGATTGAATCATTTCCAGTTGCTGGGCTGCCGCTTCCGAAGCGCTCATCTGGGTGAGTTGTTCGCGGGTTGCATCACTGTCCTTGAACATGACGAAACTGCCGACATACACGCCTGTCATGGCACCAAAAGGGTGAAACGTCTGAGAAATGTTCAAGCGACGCGTACCGGTTTCACGGGGCCCCATCAACGTTGAATAGGTGTTGCAGGCAGTTTCCAGAAAGGACAGGCCGCACGCGATGACGAACAGCGCCATCAGGAACATACCGTACGTGGCAGTCGAGGCAGCCGGAAAGAACAGCGCACAACCCAGCATGTAAAACACCAAGCCAATCAGAATCGTGCTTTTGTAACCGAAACGCCGCACAGCCATCGCCGCCGGAATCGCCACGAAAAAGTAGCCCAGATAAAACGCCGACTGCACGAACGCTGTCTGAAAGTCGCTAAGCAAGAACGCTTTTTTGAAGTGAGCAATCAGCACGTCATTCATGCTCGCAGCCGCCGCCCACAAGGCGAAAATACTGCACAGCAACAGAAACGCGAACCAGGGTGTGCGGTTGAGGTAAAAACCATCGGGAGTCTGTTGGAGCGGGACTTTTGTCATTGTTATTCTCCGTGAGCAAAAGAATGCGTCAGCGACGCAAGGCATCAACCGTGGATCAGAAACTTTCAACGAATCGCGCGAAAGTGGCAGCGTCGGGATAAGAGCTCTGCGTACCCAGCGCGGTCACCGAGCATGCGGAATAAGCCACCGCCTGCGTGATTGCCGCGCGCATGTCACCGTCTTTGGTCCAATAGTGAGCGAAGCAGCCAATGAACGCGTCGCCGGCGCCGCACGTATCTCGCGCAACGACTTCGCGCCCCGGCACATGGAACTCGCCCTCCTCGCCAACGTACAGCGCGCCATGCTCACCCAGGGTAACGATGACATGACGGATGCCTTGCGCAGCCAGTTCACGTGCAGCAATCAGCGCGCTCTCTGGGCCGTCAACGGACTTGCCGGTAATCAGCGCGAGCTCACTTTCATTAGGAATAAAAAAGTCCAGTTGCGCCAGGTGATCGCGGCTCAGCCCTGCCAACGCAGGAGCAGGGTTGAGCAACACTTCGATACCATGGCGCTTGGCAAATTCGATGGCGTAGTACACAGTCGCCAGATCGATTTCCAGTTGGAGCACGATAAGGCGGCATTCGATCAGTGCTGCCTCGGCGTGGTCTATGTCCGCGGGCTTCAAGTGCGCATTGGCACCTTTGACGATAAGGATGCTGTTATGCGAATCACTGCTCACGAAAATTGGAGCAACACCGCTGGGTACACCAGCCACGCGTGTGACGTAGCGAGTGTCTATGCCATGGCGCTTGAAATTGCCGAGCGTGTTATCGGCGAACATGTCATCGCCGACCTTGGTCAGCATCAGCACAGACGTGCCGAGCCTGGCAGCGGCTACCGCCTGGTTGGCGCCCTTGCCACCACAGCCCATTGCAAAGCCCGGCGCCTCGAGGGTCTCGCCCTGCAGAGGCATTCGGTCGATGTAGGTGATCAAATCCACCATGTTGCTGCCGATGACCGCGATCTTGTTCATGAATATCGTCACCTTGTATACGCCGTGGCAAGCCCTGCGGCGTTATTATTTTTGTTATTTAAATAACATTCGGTGTGATTATTCAACCTTTTTTTAATGATGGCGCGCGGAAACCGGCTCAACGCGGCCGAGAGGCCAAACGTTTGCCTGGATAATCTGAATAGTGAAGGACTGTGGTGTGCGGCACATGCCGTGACCAAATTTTAGGCAAGAAAAAGCCACTCATTGAGTGGCTTTTTCTTTGAATTGGAGCGGGAAACGAGACTCGAACTCGCGACCCCGACCTTGGCAAGGTCGTGCTCTACCAACTGAGCTATTCCCGCATTGTCTTGATGACGGGCGCTATTCTAGCCTTTCAAATAGCGACGTCAAGCCTTTGATTCAAAAACTTATTTTTTTTCTGCAGTGGTCTTGAGGTGCGGCCACGCGGCCCTGAGATATTGCACCATCGACCATAACGTCAGCCCCGCGGCGATAAGCAGCAGCGCGTAGCCAAGGATTACCCAGACGGTAACAGCTGGCGGATTGCCCAGCAGTATGACCAGCGCTAGCATCTGCGCTGCAGTTTTCCATTTACCCATGTTGGAAACGGCGACTTGGGCACGTGCGCCTATTTCCGCCATCCACTCACGAAGTGCGGAAATCACGATTTCACGACCAATGATTACCGCCGCAGGCAGCGTCAGCCATAGATTGGCATGCGCCTGAACCAGCAGCACCAGTGCAACGGCCACCATCAGTTTGTCTGCCACAGGATCAAGAAACGCGCCGAATGGCGTGCTTTGCTCAAGCCTGCGTGCCAGATACCCGTCAAGCCAGTCGGTTGCCGCAGCAAACGCAAAGACCGCACTGGCCGCCATGTAGCTCCAGTGATAAGGCATGTAAAACAGCAGAATGAAGATCGGAATCAGTAAAACGCGTAATACGGTGATCAGATTAGGGATATTCATCGGCACAACTGGCTACGAGGTGAGCGGGCATTCTACTCGCTGTGCAGGTTTGCATAAATCGACTCTGCCAGCTTTTTACTGATTCCGGGTGCTTTTGCGATTTCATCAATGCTTGCACGGGACAATTCCTGTAATCCACCGAAGTGTTTGAGCAAATCTCGACGCCGGGTCGGCCCGACGCCAGCAACGCCCTCAAGGGTCGAAGTGCGCCGGGTTTTGCCCCGACGCGCCCGATGACCGGTGATTGCGAAGCGGTGAGCCTCGTCGCGAATCTGCTGAATAAGGTGTAGCGCCGGAGAATCTCCGGGTAGCGTGAACTCATGGGCCGCGTCGTTCAGGTACAGCGTCTCGAACCCGGCTTTGCGCGTGGTGCCCTTGGCAACACCCAGCAGGATCAGATCCGGAACCTGCAATTCGTTGAGCACATCGCGGGCCATAGACATCTGTCCCTTGCCGCCGTCTACCAGCAGCACATCGGGCAACTTGCCCTCCCCGGCTTTTATGCGGCTATAGCGTCGGGTCAACGCCTGATGCATGGCGGCGTAGTCGTCGCCAGCTGTCACACCTTCGATATTGAACCGGCGATAATCGGATTTTATCGGCCCTTCAGGCCCGAACACGACGCAGGAAGCGACTGTCGCCTCGCCGCTGGAGTGACTGATGTCGTAGCACTCGAGGCGCATCGGCGGCTCATCGAGATTGAGAACCACCGCCAGCGCTTCGAAGCGCGATGCAACATGCTGACGGTTGGCGAGACGCGCTGCCAACGCCTGCTCGGCATTGGTGACAGCCATTTGCTGCCAGCGAGCCCGAGTGCCGCGCACCCGATGGCTGATGATCATTTCAACGCCGCGCAGCTCTTCGATGGCATCAATCAGTGCCGGGAAGTCTTCGTTGACGACGTTGACAATGACTTCGCCGGGCAGCTCCCGGTCGATCCCGCCCAGAAAGTACTGAGCCAGGAACGCCGACATTACCTCGCCGACCTCCTCTTCTATGCCCACCTGCGGGAAGAAGTTCTTGCTGCCCAAAACCCTGCCACCACGAACGCTGATCAGGTGTACGCAAGCGCCGCCGGGGTTGACGAACGCCGCAACCACATCGACATCACCGGTGCCGCCGTCCATGCTTTGCTGATCCTGAACGCGGCGCATCAATGCCACCTGATCGCGAAGCTCGGCTGCACGCTCGAAATCCAGCGCCATGGCTGCTTTTTCCATCGAGGCGTTCAACTCGTCACTCAATGCATTGCTGCGGCCTTCGAGAAACATCACCGAATGGCGCACGTCTTCGGCGTATACCTCAGGCTCGACCAGACCGACACAAGGCCCTTTGCAGCGCTTGATCTGGTATTGAAGACACGGTCGGGTGCGGTTCTTGAAATAGCTGTCCTCACACTGCCGAACCTGGAAGGTCTTCTGCAGCAGGCTGAGACTTTCGCGGATGGCGCCCGCACTCGGGTAAGGCCCGAAATAACGGCCCTTGGCCTTCTTGGCGCCACGATGAATGCTCAGCCGCGGAAACGCGTTATCGGACAGAAACACATAAGGATAGGATTTGTCGTCGCGCAGCAGGATGTTGTAAGGCGGCCGCCACTCCTTGATGAGTGTCTGCTCCAGCAACAACGCTTCGGTCTCGTTGCCGGTGATCGTGGTTTCGATCTGGGCAATGCGCGCAACCAGCGCACCGGTCTTGGGTGCGTGTCCGGTTTTGCGGAAATAACTGGCGAGACGCTTTTTGAGGTTCTTGGCCTTGCCGACGTAAAGCAGAGTGGCTTCGGCATCGAACATCCGGTAGACGCCGGGGCGCCCGCTACAGGTCGCAAGAAAAGCACTGGGGTCAAATGTCTGGGTCATGTTCAGGCGCTGGCATCAACCATGCCGTGGCGCACAGCGAGCAAAGCCAGTTCGACATCACTGCTGATCGAAAGCTTTTCAAAGATACGATATCGGTAGGTGTTCACGGTTTTAGGCGACAGGCAGAGCTTGTCCGAGATGGTCTGGACTTTCTGGCAGCCGACAATCATCAAGGCGATCTGGATCTCACGCTCGGACAGAAGATCGAATGGCGAGTTGTTGACCTGCGGTTGAAACGACTTCAAGGCAAGCTGCTGGGCGATCTGCGGGCTGATGTAGCGCTGGCCTGCAAACACCAGTCGGATCGCCTGAACCATCTCGGCAAGCCCAGCGCCCTTGGTCATGTAACCTGCGGCACCGGCCTGCAGCAAGCGAGTCGGAAACGGGTCTTCCTCACAGACAGTGACGGCGACGACTTTGATGTCCGGATGGCTGCGAAGCATCTTGCGCGTGGCTTCCAGACCGCCGATGCCCGGCATCTTGACGTCCATCAGCACCACGTCGGGCTTGAGCTCGCGCGCTTTCTTCAGGGATTCTTCACCGGAATCGGCCTGACCGACAACCTGCAGCCCGTCAATGTCGGCGAGCATGCGCGTGATGCCTGTCCGCACAAGATCATGGTCATCGACAACTAGCACCTTAATCAAGCAGACACCTCACGCAACAGTCATAACGAATGACAATCACCATAACAAAAACAGTGAGTGAGACCTAGCACTGCGAACTCCGACGCTCGACAATATGACAATGACCCGTGCCGAAGCGCTGAAAAGCCCTTTCGGATCAGCTACCGGAAGGGAGCTTTTCGGCAGCAACAGCACAGCCGGCATGCTCGGCGATAGTCGTGGTCAGACGTCTGATCGCGTCTTGATCTTCTTTTTCCAGCACCCGGTAATTGCCCAGAATCTTCTCCTCGATAACACTCAGATTATCGATCGGCACAGGTGTGTGGGTTCCGGTCAGCACGTAAAGTACATCTACACCCTTGGCAGCAACAGCAGCCAGGTAATCAGCCTTTGGAGCACGGTCACCGTTCTCGTACTTGCCCTGGGCATTGGCTTCAACCCCACCGATCTCACCGAAGCTGCGTTGAGAAAGCCCGAGACGTTCTCGTTCTTTCCTTAATCGGTATCCGATTCCACTCATTTGAATGCATAACCCTGTTGACACACCCTGACGGGTGGTAGAACCCAGCTGAATTAAACTGATTTGAACGGCTTTGAACTATGCCCGGAATACGCACCGCAGCACAAGCCAAGGCCTGGCTTGAAAAACAGTGCACATCCGGTCAGTCTTTTGTTAGTGAAATAGCGTTGATCCCGCAACAAATTTGCCAGGTAATGGCAGAAAGCAGGAACGGCAAAGCGCATAAAGTGACGGTATTGCCAGGCAAGAAGGGTGAATTTATCCCGACTGCAAAACCCAGGCAAAAAAGAAGGCAACGAGTGACGTATTGTTCATCTCATCGGGAGGAAGCTACAGGAATCAATGCTTCCAGCGGTGCAAACAGGCTTGCAAGATACCTTGTTGCGGCCCCACCTGTCACCCACCATCGGGTAGTTCATCGCTGAGCGTTGGGCGCGACATTTGAAACATGTTTCGTTTTTCCACTGTTTGCCACTGACTGTTTTCCACTGATAGCCGCGCCAATGACCTTGATTGAATTTTCCAATTGAACGCGCCGCCGTTCCTGAAGTAAGCTTCGGCTCAATCTACGGAGACACACCCATGCAGCAGTCCATCCCATTCACGCTTCAAGCTCTTGCCGGCATTACTCGCCAGGCATCAGCCGTGGCCGTGCGAATGGTGTCGCTGCGTCAGTGTTTTCAGCTCAATTCTTATTATGGGTATTGGTTTAGCCACTGGCGCGCCTGATACCCATCTGGCGCCCATTTCAAGGGGACGCCAACCAGAGAATTCTCTAACCCCCGGTCGGCTCCCCGATCGGGGGTTTTGTTTTTTCAGAGTCCCGAATTTTCAACTTTTCAAGAACATCACACTGCCTGCTGAGGATCACGACATGAAATACACCACTTATTACCGCAACGACATCGACTTCGCCTGGCGATTTAGCCACCTCCGTTCGGGACAGCCTGCCGCCTCCGACCGGTCACTGCCAGGTGGCAACCGTAAACGCCCGGCCAATACGGCCCTTTGTCGAACACCCCAGTAGGGTCAGCGCGGGATTGCCCCGCCAGCCCAGGAAGCCCGAAAATGAATTCGTCCGTTGCCGTAAAACCGTCTGACCTGTCCACGCCTGTAATGACGCTAGAGGACAGCAGCCCCGCCTCAAAACGCCTGCCAAGCACACTCGAGCTGAAGATCCGACTGCCGCTGAGTGTGGAGCTGACCGAACAGGTCGCTGCACATCGTCGCGCCATACGCGCCATCCTCAATGGCGACGACTCCCGACTACTGATCGTTGTTGGCCCCTGCTCTATTCATGACCCGCAATCCGCGCGTGAATATGCCGAGCGACTGGCCGATCTCGCAGCGCAAGTCAGCGATCAGATGCTGCTGGTGATGCGTGCCTACGTTGAAAAACCTCGTACGACAGTCGGTTGGAAAGGTCTGGCTTATGACCCGCACCTGGATGGCAGTGACGACATGGCCAGCGGATTGGCGCTATCGCGACAGTTGATGCGCGACATGCTTGGGATAGGCCTGCCGGTCGCCACTGAAATACTGCAACCGATGGCAGCGGGCTACTTCGACGACCTGCTCAGCTGGGTAGCGATCGGCGCGCGCACTACCGAATCGCAGATTCATCGGGAAATGGCCAGCGGCCTGCCCATGCCGGTCGGTTTCAAGAACGGCACGGATGGCGGCGTTGCAGTCGCCAGCGATGCCATGCGCTCGGCAGCGCACCCGCATCGACACTTTGGCATGGACCGCCACGGGCACCCGGCGATCATCGAGACGCAGGGCAACCCGGATACCCACATCGTGCTGCGTGGCGGGCATGGCGGCCCTAATCATGATCGCCTGAGCGTCGCCCATGTGCAGGCCAGCCTGAGCAGAAACGCAATAGCTCCACGAATCATGGTGGATTGCAGCCACGCCAATAGCGGCAAAAACCCGGCACGTCAGCCCCACGTATTCAACGATGTTCTCGAGCAACGCCTGTCCGGCAATTCTTCACTGATTGGCATGATGATCGAAAGCCACCTGTTCGAGGGCTGTCAGTCGCTGGGCGAGACATTGCAATACGGGGTGTCGATTACCGATGGCTGCCTGGGCTGGACAGCCACCGAACAGTTGTTGCGGGAAGCCGTCGACCGGCTGCGCTACAGATAGGCAAGGCGAAGGAACTTTGTCGGGAAATACCGCACTGAATCCGGTACGCTCTTTCTTTTTTTCACAGGAGATTATTTCCCATGCCTAAAGCCACTGCCCGCCACATCCTTGTTTCGAGCGAAGAAAAGTGCAACGAACTCAAGGCTCAGATCGAAGGCGGCGCTGATTTCGCGGAAATCGCCAAGGCCAATTCCAGCTGCCCGTCCAGCCGTCAGGGCGGCGATCTGGGTTCGTTCGGTCCAGGCCAGATGGTCAAGGAATTTGACACGGTGGTTTTCAGTGCGCCGGTTAATACTGTTCAGGGTCCGGTCAAGACCCAGTTCGGCTACCACTTGCTGGAAGTGACCAGCCGTCAGGACTGATCCTGCCGTACCGAGTGCCAAACGGCTCATCTTCGGATGGGCCGTTTTCGTTTCCGGCGATTGATTCAGACGCCTGCCTGCAGTGGCTTGGCTAAGCGGCCATTTGTCTGTAGAAGATATCGCGATATCGATGCACGGCCTGCTTGCCTGTGCCTT
Source organism: Pseudomonas tremae (assembly GCF_001401155.1). Classification (GTDB taxonomy): domain Bacteria; phylum Pseudomonadota; class Gammaproteobacteria; order Pseudomonadales; family Pseudomonadaceae; genus Aquipseudomonas; species Aquipseudomonas tremae. The sequence goes on along the minus strand of NZ_LJRO01000090.1, from coordinate 318,850 downwards.
TGCGTGTCCGATCACCCGTCACCTTTAACCCTGATATTCGCTTGCGGACATCAGTCAGGATTCGAGTCATGCGTTTTGTCTGTTCATCATTGCTCGCTTTGACGCTGACCCTGTTCGGCGCCGTGCCTCCCTTGTCCGCCGCACCGCAACATGCACTGACTGTCTATGGCGAAGCGCCGCGCTATGCTGCTGACTTCAGGCATTTCGACTACGTGAACCCGGATGCTCCCAAGGGCGGCAGCATGCGTCGCTCAGCCATCGAAATCGGTCAGTTCGATCACCTCATGCCGTTCACCGACAAAGGCCTGGGCGTATCACAGATCAACGGCATGCTTTATGCGCCGCTGGCCATACGCTCGCTGGATGAGCCCTATACGGTCTATGGGCTGGTTGCCGAGAAGATGGAGCGCGGTGAGGACGGTCTGTCGTTGCGGTTCTACCTGAACCCGAAGGCTCGCTTCAGCGACGGCACACCGATAACGGCCAATGATGTGAAATACACCTACGAACTGTTGATGACCCAAGGCAGCCTGCAGTACCGGACTCAGTTCGAGTCGGTCAAGGATGTGACGGTCGAATCGCCCACGCAGATTCGTTTCGACTTCAAGCAAAACGACAGCCGCACCCTGCCCCTTGATCTGGCTTCATTGCCGGTATTCCCGGAGCACTGGTGGAAATCCCGCGACTTCGCCAGTGGCGCCGGGTTTGAGATACCGCCTGGCAGTGGTCCTTACACCATCGGCCATGTTGATCCGGGCCGCACCATTACCTTTCAACGTGACCCCGACTGGTGGGGCAAGGACCTGCCAGTCAGCAGAGGCATGTACAACTTCGATAAATTCAGTATCGAGTATTTCGGTGATATCGACGTGGCTCGCACGGTTCTCAAAGGCGGCGCCTACGACTACAACCGTGAATTTTCGGCGACTGGCTATTCGATACGCTATGACGGTCCGGCTCTCAGCGATGGACGACTGCAGAAGGCACATCTGGCCAAAGGTGCCATTCAAAGCTCGCAGGGCTTCGTGTTCAACCTGAGTCGACCCATGTTTCAGGACCGCCGCGTACGCCAGGCACTCTCGCTGCTTTGGGACTTTGAATGGACCAACCGGCAAATGATGCGCGACATGTATATTCGCCAGGACAGTTACTTCTCGAACTCCGAACTGGCCGCCAGCCAGCAGCCCACAGCTGCCGAACTTGAAATCCTCGCCCCCTTGCGTGGCAAGGTCCCGGACGAGGTATTCGATACCGTGTTCAAAGCGCCCAAGACTGACGGCACAGGCCTTATTCGCGACAAGCAGCTGCAAGCCCTGGCGCTGATGAAGGCAGCGGGCTGGACACCTAAAGGCGATGAGCTGGTCAATGCTAAGGGCGAGCCTTTCAGCTTCACGTTTCTCAACGCGCAGACAGGGCTCGAAAGAATGCTGCTGCCCTACAAGCGCACGCTGGCGCAGATCGGCATCCATTTTGACATTCGCCGGATTGACTCGGCGCAGTACCTGAACCGTGTGATGGCCCGCGATTACGACATGATTGTCACCGGTTACCCGGTATCTACGTCCCCCGGAGCCGAGTTGTACAACAGTTTTGGTTCAAAGGTGGCTATGGATCCTGGCTCGAACAACTACATGGCGCTTCAGGACCCTGCGGTCGACACCTTGATTGCAGGGCTGCTCAAGGCTGACAACAAGAAGACCATGACCGACTATGCGCACTGCCTGGATCGCGTGTTGCAATGGAATTACTACTGGATCCCGAACTATTACCCACCGGGTTCCTCGACCGTTTGGTGGAACCGTTTCGGCATTCCGAAAACCCAGGCCAGCAACAGCGAAGCCATCGAAACCTGGTGGGAAATCAGCCCCACGCCGCTGACCAACGAGCAGTTCGCCGAGAAGCGCGGCGCCTCGGCCCTTGCTGCGGAGATGCACTGATGCTGGGTTACATCTTGCGACGGCTACTGCTTATCATCCCTACCCTGCTGTGCATTTTGCTGGTCAACTTCTTCATCGTTCAGGCGGCCCCCGGAGGCCCCGTCGAGCAGGCAATCGCACGCTTACAGGGGGTCGGCGCCGCAACCGCCGGCGCAGGTGCTGGCGCGACAGAGTCGGCCAGCTCCGGGCACTCCAGAGCATCCCGAGGGCTGGACCCGGAACTGATCAAGCAGATAGAACGTCAATACGGCTTCGACAAGCCGCTGCATGAGCGCCTCTGGCTGATGCTGAAAAACTACGCACGGCTGGATTTCGGTTCCAGCTTCTTCCGTGGCGCCAAGGTGACCGATCTAATTTTGCAGAAGATGCCCGTGTCCATTTCTTTGGGGCTCTGGGCGACCTTGCTGACTTACCTTGTGTCAATCCCATTGGGGATTCGCAAGGCTGTCAGGCACGGCAGCCAGTTTGATATCTGGAGCAGCACAGCAATCATCATCGGCTATGCCACACCGGCCTTTTTGTTCGCCATGTTGTTGGTGGTGGTATTTTGCGGCGGCACCTCCATGAACTGGTTTCCGGTGCGTGGGCTGGTCTCGGACAATTTCGATCAACTGACGACGGTCGGCAAGGTTGCAGACTATTTCTGGCACTTGGCGCTACCAGTCTGCGCACTGGTGATCGGTGGCTTTGCGACACTGACCCTGCTGACAAAAAACTCTTTTCTGAACGAAATCACTCGCCAGTACGTGACCACAGCGCGGGCCAAAGGCATGAGCGAGCGGCGCGTGCTTTACGGGCATGTGTTTCGTAATGCGATGTTACTGGTGGTCTCGGGCATACCTCAGGCGTTCATCAGCGTGTTCTTTGCCGGATCGCTGCTGATCGAGGTGATCTTCTCGCTGGATGGTCTTGGTCGCATGAGCTACGAAGCGGCAGTCTCGCGGGATTATCCGGTGGTGTTTGGCTCGTTGTTCATCTTCACGGTCTTCGGCCTGCTGATAAAGCTGATAGGCGATATCTGCTACACCCTTGTCGACCCACGAATCGACTTCAGCGCGAGGAATGCCTGATGCGCAACCTCTCTCCGCTGGCACGTCGCCGCCTTGAACGCTTTCGCAGCAATCGCCGGGGCTGGTGGTCGTTATGGCTGTTTTGCGGGCTATTCGCTCTGACCCTGGGCGGCGAACTGATTGCCAATGACAAACCGCTGCTGGTCAGCTACCAGCATTCGCTGTATTTCCCGGTTTTCAAGCGTTACACCGAACAGCAATTTGGCGGCGAGCTGCCCTTCCAGCCGGACTACCGCAGCGACTACGTGCGCCAGCTGATTGCCAAGGGGGACGGCTGGATGATCTTTCCACCCATCCCCTTCAGCGACGACACACCCAACTACGAGCTGACCACTCCAGCCCCCAGCCCGCCTTCCGCGAGCAACTGGCTGGGCACTGACGATCAGGCGCGGGATGTGCTGGCCCGGGTGATTTTCGGCGCGCGCATCTCGATTCTGTTTGCGCTGGTTCTTACAGCTATCAGCGCATTGATCGGTATCACCGCCGGTGCGCTGCAAGGCTATTACGGTGGCTGGGTCGACTTGTTTGGCCAACGGCTGCTTGAAGTCTGGTCAGGTTTGCCGGTGCTGTACCTGCTGATCATCCTGTCAGGCTTCGTCGAACCGGACTTCTGGTGGCTGCTGGGCATCATGGCGCTGTTTTCGTGGCTCACGCTGGTCGATGTGGTGCGCGCAGAGTTCCTGCGCGGCCGCAACCTGGAATACGTCAAAGCCGCCCGCGCACTTGGTCTCGGCGACCGAAAGGTCATCCTGCGGCACATTCTGCCCAATGCCATGAACGCAACATTGAGCTACTTGCCATTCATCCTGACTGGCGCCATATCGACCCTCACCGCGCTGGATTTTCTGGGTTTCGGCATGCCGGCAGGTAGCGCTTCACTTGGCGAACTGATCGCTCAAGGCAAGCAGAACCTGCAAGCACCTTGGCTGGGCCTGACTGCGTTTTTTGCGCTCGCGCTGATTCTCACCCTGCTGGTATTCATAGGCGAGGCGTTGCGCGATGCCTTCGACCCGAGGTCCTGACATGCCGGAAACCCTGATCGAAATCCGCGACCTCAGTGTCGCCTTCAATGGGCAGAAAGTGGTCAGCCATCTGAGCCTGGATGTCAGGCGTGGTGAATGCCTGGCGTTGGTCGGCGAGTCGGGCTCGGGGAAATCCGTCACCGCCCACTCGATCCTGCAGCTCTTGCCGCGCACTGGCACGCAGACCACCGGCAGCATCACTTACCGTGGTCAGCAACTGGTTGGCGCAGATGATCGTACCCTGCGTGAACTGCGTGGCAACCGGATTGCGATGATCTTCCAGGAACCCATGACTTCCCTGAACCCGCTGCACAGTGTTTCACGCCAGATTGGTGAGACGTTGCTGCTGCATCGCGGAATCAGCGGGCGCGAGGCCCGCAATCGAATTGTCGAACTGCTGGAGTTGGTCGGCATTCAGCAGCCGGAGAAGCGCCTGAAAGCCTACCCGCACGAACTGTCGGGCGGCCAGCGCCAGCGGGTGATGATCGCCATGGCGCTGGCCTGCGAACCGGAACTGCTGATTGCCGACGAACCGACCACGGCACTGGACGTGACCGTGCAACGCAAGATTCTTCTGTTGCTCAAGGAGCTGCAGCAACGCCTGAATATGTCGCTGCTGCTGATCAGCCATGATCTGAACCTGGTTCACAGTGTGGCGCAGCGGGTTTGCGTAATGCGCGCGGGCGAGATTGTCGAGCAGTCGGACTGCAAATCGCTGTTCAAGTCACCGCAGCATCCTTACAGCCGATTGCTGCTTGACGCCGAGCCTGCGGGCGAACCGCTGCCGCGCGACTCTCGAGAAACGGTGCTGCAGGTCGATCATCTCAAGATCTGGTTCTCTCTCACCGGCGGCATTCTGCGGCAGCACAAGGAATACCTGAAAGCGGTGGACGACATCAGCCTGAGTATCGAGCGTGGCAAGACGCTGGGTATCGTCGGCGAGTCGGGCTCCGGCAAGTCGACGCTGGGCCAGGCGATCCTGCGCCTGCTGGAATCGCAAGGCAGCATCCGCTTCAAGGGTCAGGCGCTGGATGGACTCAGTCAGAAACAAATGCGGCCCTGGCGCAAGGAGATGCAGGTGGTTTTTCAGGACCCCTACGGCAGCCTCAGCCCGCGTATGTCAGTGGCGCAGATCATCAGCGAAGGCCTTGAGGTACACAGCCGGTTCGACGCTGCACAATGCGATGCCGAGGTCATTCGCGCACTGGAAGAAGTCGGCCTTGATCCGCAAACCCGCCATCGCTATCCCCATGAGTTTTCCGGAGGCCAGCGTCAACGTATCGCAATCGCACGGGCGCTGGTGCTGAAACCCGCGCTGATACTGCTCGATGAGCCGACATCGGCGCTGGACCGCACCGTGCAGAAACAGGTTGTTGCGCTGCTGCGCGACCTCCAGCAAAAGCATGGGCTCACCTACCTGTTCATCAGCCACGACCTGGCCGTGATCAAGGCCCTGGCCCATGACGTCATCGTGGTCAAGGATGGGAAAGTAGTCGAACGCGGGCCCAGTCACGATCTTTTCGATTCACCGCAACATCCCTACACACGCGAACTGCTGGCCGCTGCCCACCCTGAATGACGAGGTGCGCAAAGGAACGCGTGCGGCGCTAACTTTCCGCCCTTGGCGTTGTAACAACGCCACTCGTACACAAGCCCTTGGGCAATTACCTGAAAGGTTCACGCCTGAGGGCCGGGCTCCTCATCGTCGACCAGACCCCACTCGGCGGTGTTTGCAGTACGGCTACCGGTCGGTGCCGGGGGCGGCGCGGTCAGTGTGGCGGCTCCGCCTTCACTGTGCAGCTTGAGGCGCAAACGCACGTTGTTTTGCGAGTCGGCATTCTTCAAGGCCTCCTCTTCGCTGATCGCTCCTTGTATCGCCAGATTGAACAGCGCTGTATCGAAGGTTTGCATGCCGAGGCTGCCGGATTTTTCCATGATGCCCTTGAGTTCCGTCAGTTCGTTGCGCTGGATCAAGTCGCGAATGGTCGGCGTGCCCATCATCACCTCCACCGCTGCTCGCCGCTTGCCATCAGGCGTCTTGACCAGTCGTTGCGAGACAAACGCCTTGAGGTTGTTGCCCAGGTCATGCAGCAACTGCCCGCGGCGCTCTTCCGGAAAGAAATTGATGATCCGGTCCAGCGCCTGGTTGGCATTGTTGGCGTGCAGGGTCGAGATCACCAGATGCCCTGTGTCGGCAAACGCAAGTGCGTGTTCCATGGTTTCGCGGTCACGAATCTCGCCGATCAGAATCACATCCGGCGCCTGACGCAGGGTGTTCTTCAGTGCCGCGCGGAAGCTGCGAGTGTCGACGCCGACCTCGCGCTGATTGACGATGGATTTCTTGTGTCGATGGATAAACTCGACCGGGTCTTCAATGGTGATGATGTGCCCGCTAGCATTCCGGTTGCGGTAATCGATCAGCGCAGCCAGGGAGGTCGACTTGCCTGAGCCGGTGGCGCCGACGAACAGCACCAGACCGTGCTTTTCCATCACCACCTCGAGCAACACAGGCGGCAGGTGCAACTCCTCGAAGCGCGGGATATCCAGTTTGATGTTACGGGCAACGATAGACACCTCGTTGCGCTGCATGAAGATATTGATCCGGAACCGGCCGATACCCGCCAGCGAAACCGCGAGGTTCATCTCCAGTTCGCGCAGAAACTCGAGTTTCTGCTCTTCATCCATCAACCCCTGAGCAATCGCAGCCACGTCGCCAGGCTTGAAGGTTTCACTGCCCAGCGGTTTGAGCACCCCGTTGAACTTGGCGCAGGGCGGTGCTCCGGTGGAAAGATAAAGGTCTGATCCATCCTGGCTGGCCAGAATCTTCAACAACGCCGGGAAATCCATAATCAATACCGTACAAAAGTGAAGTAAAAGCGGAGCGCCTTGACGACGGTACGCGTGCAACAGCACTACCCTGGCAGGCGTTGGGAGCCTGTCTGGGCATCAATTACCAATGGCAGGCATAATGGCAGCCTTTTGCAACAGGTGATATTGCGACATGAAAGCCCAAGCCCGCCATATTCTGGTGAAGACCGCCGAAGAGGCCGAACAGCTCAAACAGCGTATTGCCAAGGGTGAGGCGTTTGATGTTTTGGCCAAGAAGCATTCTAGCTGCCCCTCAGGCAAACGTGGCGGCGATCTGGGTGAGGTACGACCTGGACAAATGGTCGGCGCTATCGATCAGGTGATCTTCAAGAAGCCATTGCGCGTCGTGCACGGGCCGGTCAAAAGCAAGTTCGGTTATCACCTTGTGCAAGTCTTCTATCGCGACTGACGGCCAACGCTGTAATAAAAAAGCCCCGAATCGGGCGATTCGAGGCTTCTCGATACATCTGCCAGCTCAGGCCTGCGCAGCCGCAGGCACATGACGCCAGCCGTTATCGGCTAAATCACTTCGGCGAAATGGCACCGTCCACCAGCACCTGAGCTTCCGCTACCAGGCGCTTGAGGTGATCTTCGCTGACAAAACTTTCGGCGTAGATTTTGTAGATGTCTTCAGTGCCCGAGGGACGTGCGGCAAACCAGCCGTTTTCGGTCATGACTTTTACGCCACCGAATGCCTGATCGTTGCCCGGCGCATTGCTGAGCACTTTTTGAATCGACTCGCCTGCCAGCTCGGTGGAGGTGACCTGCTCCGGCGACAGCTTGCTCAACAGCGCCTTCTGCTGCGGATTGGCCTTGGCATCGACACGGGTCGAAAACGGCTCGCCGAGCGCGTCGGTCATAGTCTTGTAGAGCTCGCTTGGGTCACGACCGGTGCGGGCCGTCATTTCTGCAGCCAGCAACGCCGGAATCAGACCGTCCTTGTCGGTGGTCCACACTGTACCGTCGCGACGCAGGAACGAGGCACCCGCGCTTTCTTCACCGCCAAAGCCCAGCGACCCTTCGAACAGCCCCTGCGCGAAGTACTTGAAGCCCACCGGCACCTCATACAGGCGACGTCCCAGACGTGCAGCCACGCGATCAATCATGCCGCTGCTGACCACGGTCTTGCCCACAGCGGCGTCAGCGCGCCACTCGGGACGGTTCTGGAACAGGTAATCAATCGACACAGCAAGATAGCTATTAGGCGTCATCAGCCCGCCAGTGGGAGTCACGATGCCATGACGGTCGTGATCCGGATCACAGGCAAACGCTACCTGGTAACGATCCTTGAGGCCGATCAGGCTCTGCATTGCATGGCTGGAGGACGGATCCATGCGAATCTGCCCGTCCCAGTCAACGGTCATGAAGCGGAACGTAGGATCGACAAATTTGTTGACCACGTCCAGATTCAGGCCGTAATGCTCGCCAATCGCCGACCAGTAATTAACCCCGGCACCGCCCAGTGGATCAACGCCAAGAGGCAGACCCGAATCGCGGATGGCGTCCAGATCAATGACGCTTTTCAGGTCAGCCACATAAGTATTGACGTAGTCATGGCGATGGGTGGTGTCGGCACGCAGTGCTTTTTCATGGCTGATACGTGAAACGCCCGCCAATTTCGCAGCCAGCAGTTCGTTGGCCTTGTTTTCGATCCACTTGGTGACATCGCTGTCGGCCGGACCGCCATTGGGCGGGTTGTACTTGAAGCCACCGCTTTGCGGCGGGTTGTGCGAAGGCGTGATCACGATGCCGTCCGCCAGGCCGGACGTACGGCCACGGTTGTAACAGATGATGGCGTGAGAAACGGCAGGCGTCGGCGTGTACTCGTCGTCTTGCGAAATCATTACGACAACACCGTTGGCGGCCAGCACCTCAAGCGCCGAGGCAGCGGCCGGCGTGGACAACGCATGAGTATCTGCACCCAGAAACAGCGGACCGTCGATGCCATTGGCCTTGCGGTACAGGCAGATTGCCTGGCTGATAGCCAGTACGTGCCACTCGTTGAAGCCCAGGTCAAACGACGTGCCGCGGTGCCCGGATGTGCCAAACGCAACACGTTGAACAGGCACCGATGCATCGGGCTGGCCCGTGTAGTAAGCCGTGACCAGTCTCGGAATATCGACCAGTAACTGCGCAGGTGCCAGCTTGCCGGCGAAAGGACTGAGACTCATACAACCTCCACGAAGAAATGAAATTCGGAGCAAAAAGAAAGACTTGCTGCCGATGAAAATCAAATTGTTACGGCAGTTTACTGGCAGTTCGACAGCGCCGCTTGAGTATTGATCCCTAACCGATTGACGTTTCAGGACGCCACCACGCCGGAAACAGCTGTTTCACCTTGGGCTCGGCGAACCGATCATCGATCAGCATCACGACGCCACGATCACTCTGGCTGCGAATCACCCGCCCAGCTGCCTGCACGACCTTTTGCACACCGGGGTAAAGATAGGTGTAGTCATAGCCGGCACCGAACAGTGCGGCCATGCGCTGCTTGAACTGTTCATTCACCGGGTTGAGCTGCGGCAGCCCAAGCGTAGCGATGAAGGCACCGATCAAGCGTGCACCCGGCAAGTCGATACCTTCGCCGAAAGCGCCGCCCAGCACTGCAAAACCGATCCCCTGACTGCTCAAGGTGAAACGCTCGAGAAACGCGTGGCGCTCCTCCTCGCCCATTCCCCGGGCCTGTTGCCAGAGGGTGATGTGCGGATGAGTATGCGCCATCAGTTCTGCAACCTGTTGCAGGTAATCAAAGCTGCTGAAGAACGCCAGATAATTGCCTGGCCTGGATTCGAACTGCTCGGCCATCAGTTCCACAATCGGCGCCAGCGACGCCTGACGATGAGTGAAACGCGTTGAAATACGACTGACGATACGCACATCAAGTTGCTCGTGATGAAACGGCGACTCCACATCGATCCACGCCGTGTTGTCCGGCAGCCCGAGCAGGTCGGCATAGTAATGCCGCGGGTTGAGCGTTGCGGAGAACAACACGGTGCTGCGCGCAGCGCCCAGGCGCGGACGAATGAAACGTGCCGGCACCACATTGCGCAGGCTCAGACGCGACAGGATGCGCTTGCCGCCCGCCTCGCGCCGGGCGATGTCGAAAATGAAGTGTTCGTCGAACAGCTCGGCAATGCGCGCAAAGCCGATGGCTTCCAGATAAAAGCCCTGCAACGTGCCATCCACCGCCTGCGGGTGCTCGTTGAAATGATCACCGATGGTCGAAATACACAGATTCAGGCTGTTGACGAACTTTTCCGGTGCAGCCGCATAAGCCTGATAGGCACCGGGCTGGGCCTTGTGCAGGGCACTCCATTGCCGATCCACGCGCTGCAACGCTTTTTTCACGGGTTCGGGTGCGCTCTGGATCAACGTCTTCAACTGGCTTTGATCCAGACTGGCGCTGTACATCTGCCGCGCGCGCTCGACCATGTTGTGCGCCTCGTCGACCAGCACCGCCACCCGCCACTGATTGAGCTGACTCAACCCGAACAGCATTGCGCTCAGGTCGAAATAATAGTTGTAATCGGCAATGACCACGTCGGCCCATCGCGCCAGTTCCTGACTCAAGTAGTACGGACACACCTGATGCTGCAAGGCCGCGTCGCGAACCCCAGCCTGATTCAGCCAAGGCGATTCCAGCGCAGCAGCACGCGCCGCAGGCAGACGATCGTAAAACCCTCGGGCAAGTGGGCAGGAGTCCCCGTTGCAGGCCTTGTCGGGGTGTTCGCACGCCTTGTCCCGCGCCACCAGTTCCAGCACGCGCAATTTCAGTTCGGGCGCACTGTGCTTGATGACCCCCAGTGCATCCAGCGCCAGGCGACGTCCAGGGGTCTTGGCCGTCAGGAAGAAAATCTTGTCGAGCTTCTGGCCCGGTGCTGCCTTGAGCAGCGGGAACAGCGTGCCGATGGTCTTGCCGATGCCGGTCGGTGCCTGAGCCATCAGGCACCAGCCGGTGCTGACCGCCTTGTACACCGACTCGGCCAGCACTCTCTGCCCGGTACGAAACGAGGCATGGGGGAACGTCAGGCTACCAAGCGCCTGATGAAGCGTTCGGGTATGCGCCAGTTCTTGCCGAGCCCAGCCCAGAAAGACCGTGCACTGCTGTTCAAAAAACGCTTGCAGCGTCGCGGCGCTGAACGACTCACGAATGAGGGTCTCCTGTTCGCTGACGATATTGAAGTAGACCAGTGCCAGCGTCACCTCCCGGAGCTGCAGACGCTGACACAGCAGCCAGCCATAAATCTTCACCTGCGCCCAATGCAATTGACGATGGTTGGCGGGCATGGCGTCCAGCTCGCCGCGATAGGTCTTCACTTCTTCAAGCTGGTTGCGACCTGCGTCATAGCCGTCCGCCCTGCCCCTCACCGTCAGTTCCCGGTAGTCGCCCGCCAACGACAGCTCGGCCTGATAATCGGCACCACGACGCGAAGCAACCGTGCGATGCCCGGCAATCCCGTCCTGCGCGGTAGGCGATGGCGTGAAACGCAGGTCGAGATCGCCAGCCTTGGCGGTGAACTCGCACAACGCGCGCACGGCCACCACATAACGCGCGGGTGCATCGTCATCGATGGCAGGTGCAGGATCGGGATGTACAGGGGCAATAAGGGTCACTGCGAGGGGTAGCCATTGATTGAAAATACTGGACAGGCGTCCAGTTAACAGCCTTGAAACACGTCTGGCAAATACAAATGGATCGACGGCCTGCCGCCTGAGGATTCATGCATGACGTGCGCCCTTCAGGGCCTCTGCCAAAGCCGTTGGCCATATGACTGGATCGCAACTCCAGTCGATGGCGAAACTGAGGCGCAGATATTGCCCATAATCGCCTCGCAGACTGAACAGTTCGCCCGGAGTCACGACAATACGCTGAGCCAACAGCACATCGAACACCTGACGCATGTCGACGACAGACACGCTCTCGACCCAGACTCCGCAACCACCCTCGGGGACTTCATAGCGCAGCAGCCCGCCCATGTGCTCATCCAATAGCTGTGTCATGGACTGCGCACGCATGATCAGCGTCTCCCGCAACACCTTGAGGTATGCGTCCAGTCGTCCATTGCTGCACAGCCTCGCGATGGCCCGCTGGCGAACCGGAGGCATTTTGAAAGCCCGCAGCAGAAAGTACCGCTGCCATTGCGCTTCAAGATTCTGGCACAGCAAATAACCGTAGGGCGCTTCAGGCCCCAGACGCTTGTCGAATGCACCGATGATCACCAGCCGCTGCGGGTCAATCAAGTGGCGTAGACGAAACGGATCGGGGACAAACTGCAACTCGCTGTGCGTATCGTTTTCCAGCACCCATACCTTGTGACGATTGAGTACCGTGGCGATCGCCTGGTTATTGGCTGGCAATCGCACACTTCCTCGCACCGGACTCAGTCCCGAGGGCAACACTACGAGACCGATGTGGTTTGTCTGTAAGAGGTCATCGAGCCCTTCTGGATCGTGATTGCCGCCCTGATCCAGCGGTAGCTCGACGACTTGAATGTCGAATGATTGCAGCAAATGCAACAACGTCCAGGCACAAGGCGACTCAACCAGGACCTTCGCGCCACGCAGGCCCAGGGTTTCAAGCACGGCCTTGAACGCCCCTGACAGATCAGGTGCGATGTAGACATGGTCGGCGTGCCAGCAGTGCTCCGCATTAAGCGTGTAACAGGCCGCCAACGCGCTGCGCAATTCCGCGTCACCGAAGGGCTGAAAACCAGGCGCCTGGGGGCGCGGATAGTGCCGAATCAACTCACGCTCCATCGCCAGCAACGGACTTTCCAGAGGATGAAGCAATGTGGGGTCATCGCCGCCCAGCAGGACCATTCCCGGACGCTGAGCGTTGTGCTGCAGAACCTGTAACAGATCACCTTCGCAGTCAGCGCCGACGAGCCTGTCCTGACCAAGCGGTGCCGAGTAATAGCCAGACTTGGCCAACGAGTAGACCCGCCCTTCTTTCTCGAGCAGCGAATAGGCACGTTGTACCGTGGATATCGACACACCAAGACGGTTAGCAAGCTGACGCAAAGACGGCATCTTCAACAGCAGCCCACCTTGCTTCTCATCAGCCAGACGCGCCAGATAGCGATAGATCGCCTGATAAGCGAAGTCCGATCTGCTTTTCATGATCAGCGTCCGGAGAGTATTTCTGCCATGGCCTGACCAGTAGCCGGGTCAACGGTCATGACCTGACGTTTGTCGGGGTCTGCAGCGCGTATGCGGGCGATGATCGAGTTCTCGTCAGCGAAGTCGACCCGCTGCTTGCAATATAGGTTTTGCAGCGACTTTAGGCTTAAACCGCTGATATCCACCAGCCATTGCATCACCTGTTCCGGGGCGGTCGAGCCTGACAGCGCCTTATGCAGATCCGGCAACGCGACCAGCATGCCGGGGTGGCAGCGGCGCAGAAACATCTCCAGGCCATCACCCTGATTCACGAAGGGTGAGAACAGCATGCAGACCAATTGAGTTTCGTTCAGGCCGAAACCGTCCTGAGCGAAGCCAGACGCCAGCTCGCGACGCGCCTCGATGCGCGCTCTACCGGCATAGGCGCCGAGCGCCTGATCGACCAACCGCTTCGGCATTTGTTTTCTGCGCATCAGTGAGGTTGCCAACTGCAGGTATTCAGCGATGCCGTCAGCATAGGTGCGCCCTTGCAGGTACTGGGTGGTCAGACCCCGCAGGTGCGCCATGAGCAAAGGGTTGGCACAATCGGACTCACTGAAGCTGAACGACAGGTCATCGAAGCGAAAATCCAGAAACTCGGTGAGCAAGGTCCAGTGCTCGTCTGCCTTGCAACTGACCAGATCGGCGATGGTGATGAACGCAGGAGCGCTGGCTTTCTCCGGATAAGCGAGGGGACGAACCGCTCGAGGGCCTTCATCGCCCTCCCCGTATAACTCGTGATAATAGGCCTGTCCGATGGTGTCGATCACCTGAAGCACGCCGGTCAGGGTCTGACCGCGCCAGCTGCCGGAGTATTGCCCGGTGCGCTGGGCCAGGCGCATGATCCAGGTGATGTACTGCTTTTGCTCCCTGCGCGAATCGCCACTGACCACTGCATCGACGCCATTCCCCCAGCTCAGCGCACGTCCCACGAACTCGGCCAGCCCCAGGTAGCAAGAATTGCAGAACGTGGTGCGGGCGTCTCCTGCGGACAGATGACCACCCAGCAGCATGTCCAGACGATTCTGCTCTCGACCGGCGCTGGAAAAAGGCAGATCCGGCTCAAACGACTGGGTGTACTGATTGTCGATCACCAGCATTTCCACGCGTGGGTCGTCATACAGAAACAGCGCGGAATAGGTACGGTTGATGTTGTCCATGACCGCCGGCGTCATGCCCGCATGACGCCGGTTGGCAACTCGCAGGCTGAACGTGCCTGGCGACCGGCAAGCAATGCTCAACTGCGCAGCGCGTAAAAAAGCCAGTGTGTAGGCACTGTCCTTGCCGCCACCAAAAAGAACCAGCACCTTGAAACCGGAAATCCTTTCGATTCCGCCTGCAGCGACAATCAACCGCTGAATCAATAACTGCAGTGCCGTTCGTTCCGCACGCGTGAAGTACCCCAACAGCCGTTGCAGTACTTGTTGGTAGACGTAATTCATGGCTTGTTCGTGGATAGAACTCATTGGGCGTCCCCTGCCTGTCGTTCAGACAACAACAATAGGCAGGCACCGCATCGAAGATCAGGCTGACAATCAAGTGTGTGGTCGGGCATGACTCATTCCCTGAGTAATAATGACCGAAGTATTATCAGGGCCTTCAGGATAATTACAATATACAGTTTGCTTTCAAAAGGCGGGCTGTGACCGTAAAACTATACAGCGCCATAAACCTTTAGTTTAAACGCCCGACATAGTCATGGAAGTGCTCATCAACAAGCACACTGTCAGTCGGGGCCTGCCAACAAACGGCAGCGGCATGTCGGCTTTTACGACAACGCCTAAGCTGTGGCTCTCTGCCTTCATGGTCCGTAGGAAAAGACAGCCTGACACCCACTGCTCTGACAGAATTTATCAACTCTAATAAACTGCTGTTAAAGTTGTTTTTCTTATCGACAACCGCGCGTATCAACTTTAATTATCTCTGGCACACAAAACTGGCCGCCGCAGCGCCCGCAACTTTTCATCAGCCTTGTCTTTTGGCACACGGCGCCTGCAAAAAAGCCTGCCGTGTGGAAGGCCTTTTCGATAATAACTTGCTGAGTGCCTGTGTGCGGAGTCAGGCAGACTCGACTTCCAGCACTGCGCGCCCGCCAATCGGGCAGGCGTCCATGTAACGGTGTGCCTGCACGACCTGTTCGAACGGAAAACTGCGCGTCTGTAATGGCACCAGCTTATTATCCTGCGTCATCTGATTAATGTCTTTCAGGGCGCGTTGCAGTGCTTCCTGGTCTTGCATAATGCCCAGTTCAGGCTTACCGGTGAAGTTACCCAGGCAATGCACGTAAAACTGAATGTTCTTCTGGAATGCTGCGCAAGCCGGGAACGGCGTCTGATTACCGCCTTGCAACCCGTACAGCACCAGACTGCCACGCGGCGCCAGCACATCACCCATGATTGACATCTGCGGACCGCCCAAGCCATCGAACACGGCATCGACACCACGATTATCGGTGTACTTGTTGATCGCCATCAGCAGGTCCTGCTCTTCGGTGACCACTACCTTGTCGGCACCCAGCGACAGCAGGTACTCACGGGCGTCATCAGTCTTGGTGGCTGCAATCACGCTAACCCCCAGAGCTTTGCCCAGTTGCACGAACGCGGGGCCTGAGCAATGGCTGGCATCGGTGACCAGCACAGTCTGGCCAGCCTTGATACGCGCCAGATCAACATAGGCAAAGTAAGCCACCAGATAGGGCGTGTAATGCACACTGGCCTGAACCGGGGTAAGGATGTCGGGATAACGGGTCAGCGCACGACGTGGCATGACGATGGATTCGCCGTAGACAGGATGCTGGTTGGCGTCGGCTGCCGGGAAGCTGGCGACCTTGTCGCCGACCTGCAAGTCATCGACCCCTGCGCCGAGCGCTGTGACCACGCCCGCCATCTCATAACCCAGGCCAGCCGGCAGCCGGGCCTGAGTGGACGCGAGATTTTGCCGCCAGAGAACGTCGTACCAGCTGACACCGATGGCCTGGACGCGCACCTGCACCTCGCCGGATACAGGCGACGCGACAGGCTGCTCTTCGAGCTTGAGCACCTCGGCCGGGCCAAACTGGTGAAAACGGATCGTGCGGGACATTTAGAACCTCGCCTGGTAAACCTTGATGCCACAAACTTTATCCGGGCATTGCCGGGAACACTATCGGTGGCTATTGATAGTCGACATGCCTGTCATCGATTGTGTCCTGAGAGCTGCATGCCGCGGCCAGAGAGCGTCTGGAAGCCAGTATGCGTAATGGCCGCCATTGTTCGCATGTCGACGAGACATTGCAAGCCATGTGGACATTCAGTGCCCTTGCCATTAATTTTCCCTGCGCCCGACCCGCATTTGCTCGTACTATCGCACCCTGCTCACGTCCTCAACCGACAAATGGCCCGAGATATTCCGCATGAACCGCAACGACCTGCGTCGCGTCGACCTCAACCTGCTCATCGTTTTTGAAACCCTGATGCATGAGCGCAGCGTGACGCGTGCGGCGGAAAAACTGTTTCTTGGCCAGCCCGCCATCAGTGCTGCGCTATCACGACTGCGCGGCCTGTTCGACGACCCGCTGTTCGTCCGTACCGGCCGCAGCATGGAACCCACCGCCCGCGCCACGGAAATCTTCGCCCTGCTCTCCCCGGCACTCGACTCTATTTCGACCGCCGTCAGTCGGGCTTCGGAATTCGACCCGGCGACCAGCACTTCGGTGTTTCGTATCGGTTTGTCGGACGATGTGGAATTTGCCTTGCTGCCCACGCTGCTCAAGCGCCTGCGCTCCGAAGCACCAGGGATTGTGCTGGTTGTCAGACGCGTCAATTACATCCTGATGCCGCCATTGCTGGCGTCTGGGGAAATTTCGGTCGGCGTCAGTTACACCCAGGACCTGCCCGCCAACGCCAAACGCAAGGTATTGCGCAGGAGCAAGCCGCAGTTGCTGCGCGCCGATTCAATACCCGGCCCCTTGAGCCTCGACGACTTCTGCGCCCGGCCCCATGCGTTGGTTTCCTTCGCCGGCGACCTGAGCGGCTTCATTGACGAACACCTGGAGAAACTGGACCGCAAACGCCATGTTGTCCTCGCTGTGCCGCAGTTCAACGGCCTGGCAACCCTGCTGACCGGCACAGACATCATCGCCACCGTGCCGGATTATGCCGCGCAGGTACTGACCGCCGCCGGCGGCGTCCGCTCTGAAGACCTGCCGATTGAAACCCGTACGTTCGAGCTGCATATGGCCTGGCGCGGCGCGCAGGATAATGACCCTGGGGAGCGTTGGTTGAGGTCGCGGATCCAGATGTTTTTTGGCGATCCGGATAGTCTTTAAGTGTATGAATGGGCGCAGAGCATCATTACGATTGGTAGATATGGTTATCTGATTGATCGGAAGCCCCATCTTCTGGGCAACAAAGCCGGCATAGGCCTCGGCGAAGCCGGCCGCAGGAACGCTGAGGCCTATAGGACGTAAGCTAACACTCGATTGCAGGCGACGTGGAAGTAGAAAACACTCTGCGCCAGAACTCCGACCCGGTAGGTCGAATTGAACCCTAGGAATATCAAACCGGGCAGTGGCTACTCACGCAAAAGTCGCGAGAGCAATGTTCTGACAATCATCAAACTACCCTAAACTGCGAGAGTGAGAACCCGCGAAGAGTCTGTAGACTGAAATATCTCCAGTCGCTCACCAAATCATTGGACGAATACGCGAACATAATTCCCTGCCAAAACTCGGCCATGTGCAAGTTGGAAACCAGCGTATCTAACGCATCAATAAGCCCGGCAGTCCTGGCAGGCCCCCATCAGCCTGACCGGGGGCCGCTCCCGCTCGGCCAGGCGGACGAAGCGCGCACTCATACGTAGGTACCCACTAATTTCATGCTGCTCACACCTTCCTGCACCTTGAGCAGCTCGGCACTGGTGTGATGGCAAAGAATCTCACTACCGCCGGCGATTTTGCCGCGCGGTGGCGCGCTACGATTGCACAGGCCGTCGATGCGCACCGGGCAGCGATCAAGAAACGCACATAGATTCGCTACGTTGGTCTGCTCGCCAATCGACGGCAGCTTGCCTTTAGCGGCTCCGCAGGTTTCCAGCCAGCCCTGGCGCAGCTCCGGCACCGAATTGGTCAACAGGTTGGTGTAGGGATGGAACGGCGCCTGGGCGAACGCACTCTGATCACCGGCCTCGACCTTGTAGCCGCTGTACATCACCACTATGTCGTCACAGAGCGCACGAACGGTGGATATGTCATGACTGATGAACAGGAAGGAGACTCCCAGTTCGCGGCGCAGGTCGCGCAACAGTTCAAGAATCGCCGCGCCCACCACTGTATCCAGCGCCGAGGTCACTTCGTCACAGAGGATCAGATCCGGCTCCGCCGCCAGCGCCCGCGCCAGGTTGACACGCTGCTTTTGGCCGCCGGACAACTCGCCGGGCCGGCGTTGCGCAATGCTGGCCGGCAACTGCACCAGCTCCAGCAATTCGACCACCCGACGCTGCTGCTGCGCGCCGCTCATCCCGTGGTAGAAACGTAGCGGGCGACCGAGGATCTGTTCAATGCTGTGCTTTGGGTTCAGCGCCGTATCAGCGTTCTGGAAGACGAACTGAACACGCCGGAACTGCTCTCGGGTGCGCCCCGCCAGCTTCCTGCTGAGCGGCTGACCGTCCAGCAGGATACGTCCGGCCGACGTTGGTGCCAAACCGGCGATGGCCTGCGCCAGCGTGGTTTTCCCCGACCCCGACTCGCCGATCACGCCGACCGCCGCGCCGCGCCGGATCTTCAGATCGACATTCTGCAGCACCTTCTTGGTGCCGTAGCAAATCTCCAGACCGTGGATTTCGAGCAGCAGATCCTCTTGCGCCGAAGGTACCTCTTGAACGCCCGCTCTCGGGCGAGCTGCCGGCCTTATCGCGGCCAGCAGGCTGCGCGTATAGGGATGTTCAGGTGCAGCCAGGATCTGTTCGGTAGGGTTGTTTTCCTGAATCCGGCCGTCGCACAGTACGACGATGCGGTCGGCCATCTGCGCCACCACCGCCAGATCGTGGGAGACGTAAATAGCCGTGGTGCCGCGTTCGCGTACCACCTTTTTGAACGCCCGCAGCACTTCAATCTGGGTCGTGACATCCAACGCCGTGGTCGGCTCATCCAGAATCACCAGTGCCGGATCGGTTATCAGCGCCATCGCCGCCATCAGCCGTTGCAACTGCCCACCCGAGACCTGGTGCGGATAGCGCGAACCAATGCGTTCCGGTTCCGGCAGAGCCAGTTCGCGGAACAGCTCGACGGCCTTGGCCTGCGCCTGCTTGTGTGACAGAACGCCATGGATCAGCGCGCTTTCGATCACCTGTTCCATGATGCTTTTGGACGGATTGAATGCCGCGGCCGCACTCTGGGCGATATACGCCACGGTGCGCCCGCGCAGCTTTGCCAGCTCGGTATTCGACAGTTTCAGCACGTCGATATCACCGACCCGTATAGAGCCGCCGACGATACGGCAACCCGAGCGGGCGTAACCCATCAGCGACAGCGCTATGGTGCTCTTGCCGGAACCCGACTCGCCGATCAACGCCAGAACTTCGCCTTTTTTCAGGCTGAAATCGGCACCGTGCACGATGGGTATATTGATGCCCTCTTCGTTACGTGCAACCACACGCAGGCCACTTACCCTGACGATTTCGTTCATCTCACTTCTCCATCTAGCGATTGGATCGGCCGCCGAAGCTGTCGATGAGCAGGTTCACACCCATAGTCAGGGTGGCTATGGCGACCGCCGGTACCAGCACGGCCGGGGCCCCCGCCGAAAGGCCATCGATATTTTCCCGCACCAGCGAACCCCAGTCGGCGTCCGGTGGCTGCACGCCCAACCCAAGGAAACTCATGGCGCTTAGCAGCAGCACCACGTAGACGAAGCGCAGACCAAAGTCGGTCAGCACCGGGCGCAGCATGTTCGGCAGTACTTCGATGAAGATGATGTAGGGCATGGCTTCGCCTCGAGTACGCACAACCTGGATAAAGTCCATGGTCATGACGTTCACCGCCGCTGAACGCGCCATCCGAAAGGAACCCGGCATATAGGCGAATGCGGCCATCAGCAACAACAGTGGTACCGAGGAGCCGAACGTAGCCACTATCAGCAGGGCAAAAATCTTGTTTGGAATCGCGATCAGCGCATCTTGGGTACGACTTATGAATGCGTCGACCCAGCCACCGGACGCAGCCGCCACCAGCGCCAGTACGACGCCAGCAGTGCAGGCTATCGCTGTGGCCGTCAACGCCACACCGATGGTGAAAGGCGCGCCGTGCAACAAGCGGCTGAGGATATCCCGCCCCAGGTAGTCGGTACCCAATGGGAACGCCAGACTAAGCGGGCCGAAGTAATCATCACTGATCATTGCGTTGGCATCGTAGGGCGCCAACAGGGGCCCGGCGACGGCCATTAGCGCCCAGAAAGTCACGATCAGCAAGCCGATGACGCCGCCTATAGACAGGGACAGCCGACGCCGGCGTGTTCGCAGCGGCTGGCTCGCTCCATCCTCATCCTGATTCCGGCCGTTATCCTTGCCGCTGCCGATACTCGTTTTAGGTGAAATACTGTTCGGTTTCATTTGCGCAGCCTCGGGTTGGATAGGATTGCACAGAGGTCAGCCAGCAGAACCAGCACCAGAAAACCCAGGCTAAACAACATCACGCATGCCTGTATCAATGGCATGTCACGCGTGACTACACCGTTTACCATCAGTGTTGCTACGCCCGGATAGTTGAAGATCGACTCGACTATGACTACGCCGCCCAACAGGTACGACAGGCTCAGCGCTATGGCATTGGCGATCGGCCCGATAGCATTGGGTAATGCATGACGAAGCACTACCCGTATCGGCCCTGCCCCTTTGAGCGTCGCCATTTCGACATAGGAGGCGCTGAGCTGATCGACCACCGCGGCCCGCGTCATGCGTGCCATCTGCGCCGTCAGTACGCAACACAGCGTCAACACCGGCAACGCATATACGTGAACCAGTTCGCCAAACGACTCGGTCTCGACGCTACGCGACAGCGCCGGCAGCCAGCCCAGCTTGACCGCGAAGATCAGTACCGCGACGGTGGCGATCAGGAACTCCGGCACGGAGACAGCGAACACCGTCAGCATGTTGCTGTAACGGTCGAAGATTGAGCCGCGGTACATCGCTGACAGAATGCCTATGACCAACGCCAGCGGCACCGAGAACAACGCGGCGATCGCTCCCAGTTTCAGGGTATTGGGCAGCCGGCTGGCGATCATCTCGTCAACCGGCATACCGTTGACCAGGGAAACGCCAGGATTACCGGTGATCAGCCCACCTAACCAGTTTACGTAACGCAGGTGCACGGGTAGATCAAGGCCTAACTGCGCGCGCAGCGCCGCCAGCACTTCTGGCGTTGCCTCTTGGCCGAGCTGTTCCTGGACCGCGTCACCCGGTAGCAGGTTGGTGAGGAAAAACACCACGAGCGAAACGAAAAGCAGCGTTATCACGCCTACAGCCAATCGACCACCAACCAAGCGTGCAATAGTACTGTTCATAATTCATACCTTCACTTAGTGGCGCCTGCATGAGCTGCAGGCGACACCCTGGTTATCGAGCTGTCGTTTCCCTAATTGCTCAGGCATCCAGCCAGACGTTCTCGGCGAACATGTAACCCATCATCCCACCGAGTGGATGAGGGGTAAGTCCTTTCAACTTGACGCTGTGGCCATCGAGGCTGCTGTTGAACTGCGCAATACCGACACCGCAGTGTTCATTCACCAGCACCTGCATATCGCCATACATCTGCTTGCGTTTAGCTTCATCAGTCTCGCCGCGCGCAGCGACCAGCAACTGGTCGAACTGTTCGTTCTTCCAACCCGATTCGTTCATGCCCGCACTGGACTGGTAGAACAGGCTGAACATCAGGTCGACGGTCGGGCGCGCACCGATGTTGCCGAAGTACAACGGATGCTTCATCCAGTGACTGGACCAGTAGCCATCCGCTGGCATCCGTTTGATATCCAGCTTGAGGCCGATCTGCTGCCCGGAGAGCTGCAGCAACTGCGCGATGTCCACTGAGCCAGTAGCGGCGTCGGAACACACAAGGGGCAAGGGACGTCCGGCCATGCCGGATTTCTGCAGGTGGAACCTGGCCTTATCCAGGTCGTACTCACGTTGTGGCAGACCGGCGAAGTAATAACGATTGCTGGGGGCGACCGGCTGGTCGTTGGCGATCACGCCGTAGCCCCGGAAAGCAACCCGATTGATCTGTTTGCGATCTTGCAGATACTTCATCGCCAGGACAAAGTCCGGGTTCTGCACCGGGCCCAGATTGTCGCGCAGCCCTAAGTTGGTATAGCCACCGGTCGGGGTCTCCATCAACTCTACCTTGGCACTTTCCTGAATGCGCGCAACCGAACGCGGATTGATCGGGTTAATCAGGTCCACATCACCGGCAAGCAGGGCACTGATACGAGCAGCCTCGTCGGGGATCGAGAAGAATTCGATCTCGTCGAGGTAAGGCAGGCCCGGCTTCCAATAGCTGGCGTTGCGCGCACTGATCGAGCGCACGCCTGGCTGGAATTCCGCACATTTGAAAGGCCCGGTGCCGTTGGCGATGGCGAAATCGTTGGTACCGTCGCGCACGATGAGAAAATAAGTAGTGGCAAGGATTGCCGGCAGGTCGGCATTCGGGCTGACCAAGCGGATCTGCACCTCATGTGGTCCAACGGCCTTCACCTCCTCCAACTGCTGCGCAATGGCCACCACCCTGGAGCCAGTCTCCGGCAGCTTGTGGCGGTTCAACGAATAGACGACGTCGGCCGAAGTGAATGGCCTGCCATCGTGGAATAAAACGTCCTTGCGCAGCTTGATGGTCCAGGAGGTCGCATCATCTGTATCGAATGATTCCGCCAGAGCCATGCGCGGCGTCAGTTGCGCATCCAAGACCGCCAAGCCGTTATAGAACATGTTGTGCCGACAGTAGTCGGTGTAGTTCGCGCCCTTTGCCGGGTCCAGCGTATCGGCGGTCGAGCTTGTCGATGTGGCAACCTTGATGCGGCCACCCTGCTTGCCTTGACCCGTACTTGCTGAGGTTGCGGCGAACACTTGGCCGGCCGAACCGAACAGGCTGCCCGCGCCAGCGGCAGCAATCCCTGCGACCCCCAGCATGCGCAAGGCATCACGGCGCGACATACCACGATTGAGCCCTTCAAAAACACGCAGGCTTTCTTGGCCTGTGATCAATTGGGAGTCGACTTTGTTTTTATCGTCAGTCATATCGGTTCTACCGTTTGAAGGTTCGAATGCTCCCGCATTGCCGAAGCGTTTTTGCAACGTGACGCAACTGCATAAATTCAGTGTATTGGTCCCGTAATCGGTAATACGCCACTACCTTCGTCAGGAACCAGGATTTGCCGAAATGCCCAAGAGTGGTCAGGAATAGGTAGACGGCATTGCGGCCGCGCTCAACCTAGGGCCTGGCTGAAGATCGCGTATTGCTTGACCGTGTCGTCCGATACCGGTGCCTGGCCGCGCACCATGCGCACCGAGGGTCCGGCTAGTGCCAGCCCGAGGCTTTCCACCCAAGTGCCAAGGCCGCTTTCGCCGGTCACATCGACGCGCACGAAGAAACCGGAGTAGGTTCGCGCCCAATGGGCGATCAGGGCCTTGGCACGCTGTGTATCGGGGGCCACCACTGGGCCGATCACACGGCCGAGGCCGGAGGGGCGCATGATGGAGAATCCGATCGCTTCGCCATCCTTTTCGATCAGTACGCCCTCGGCCACATTTAGCACTTGCGCCATAAACTCTTCACGTGGCATGCCAAGGGCGCGCGTTGCCAGTGCCGCCAGCGCTTGCAGATCGCCGGCCGCAACCGGATGGATGCGCTCTCCCGCGGCAAGTGCAAGTGGGGACGGTTGCTGCATCATGCCCTGATGATGGTCGACGGTGCCGGTCGGCACGAAGCCCAGCTTTTCATACAGTGGCTGTCCGACCGGGGTGGCCGTGAGCAAGATGCAGCGCTCGCCCAGTTCCTCAAGCACCAGGTTCATCAGTTCGCGACCGATGCCCTTGCCTTGCCGTTCCGATGACACAATGATCATGCCGAGCGAGGCATGGGTATTGCCGAATATCCAGCACAGCCCGGTGCCAGCCAGCGTACCGTTTTCCTGTGCCACGAAACCCGTGCCGAGGCGGTGCATTAACTGCCAGTCTTCGAGGCGATGCGCCCAGTACACCGCCTGCGACAGTTCATGTGCCGAGGGAAGGTCATCCTCAGTCATCCGGCGATAAGTGACGCCGGCATTCCTCGTTTGATTGGTCATGGTTTCTCTCCTCGGACTTGCAACATTCGCAGGATCCTGGCTTCTTCCCGGAACGGTGTGCCGTCATCGGGACTCCGCGAGAAAGCCGTTTCAGGCTTGGCTGGGTGGGTATGGCCTAAAAATCAGCGACCTTGCCCCATGCGGAACTGCTGAACCGGCCCGGCCGGTACGGTACAGGGTCAACGATCGGTTCGGCACCACTGGCAAGGTCAGCGATCAGGTGGCCGGCTCCAGGTGCAATGCCGAAGCCGTGTCCGGAAAAGCCTGCTGCGAGGATGAAACCTGGCACCCCCGGTACCTCGCCGATGCCGGGAACACCGTCCGGCGTGCAGTCGACGAAGCCGGCCCACGCGTGCGTGATCTTTGCATCGTGAAGCTGGGGCAACAGTTCAACGGCGCGGCGGTGGGTCTCCCTGATCGTGGACAAACAGGGCTTCGGATCGAGGATGCGCATCCGCTCCATGGGGGTCGGCGCATCGAGCCGCCAGCGCCTTAGCGTTTCGTGCCCACCCTGAATGCCTTGCAGGCCTCCCGGAAGAAGGTTGCGCCAGCGCTCCGCGAACATGGGCAAGAATTGCGGCGCGAATCGCATGAACTGCGGCGTCACGTCCACGCGTGCGCGGCCGCTGATGGCCAATGCGTAGCGTCCGTCGTTGCGGCGCGTGAAGGACACGCCTTTCGTAAACAGGGCATCCGGCAAGCAATGTTCCACAGGGGACACGCTCAGGATCGATTGGCGTATAGAAGCTTGGGGAAACCGGATGCCCAGCTGACGGCAGAACGAGGAGGCCCAGGCCCCACCGGCAAGCACAACCGTCTTGGTCTTGATGACCCCGGCTTCGGTCACCACGCCGCTAACCCGCCCGCCTTCGGTCTCGATGCCGCGGGCGGCACAGTTCTGGTGGACACTGCCGCCGAGCTTTATAAGCGCAGCTGCCACGGCCGGCGCAGCCTTACCAGGATCGGCGGTGCCATCGGTGGGCGAGAAGACGCCGCCCTTCCAGGCGCGACCGGTCGCTTGCCCCCGCTGGGCGGCCTCGCGGCTGCTTAGCATGTGGGTTGTCACGCCGGCGCTCTTGGCAAAATCATGCCAGCTGGCCCAACGAGAAATCTCGGCCTCATCGTTACTAAGAAACAAGAGCCCGCAGCGACGAAAACCCGTGTCTTCACCGCTCTCAGCGGCAAATTGCTCCCAGAGATCAAGGCTCTTGCTCGCCATGGGCAGTTCGCGGGCGTCGCGGTTCTGCTGCCGGCACCAGCCCCAATTGCGGCTGGACTGTTCAGCCCCAATCCTCCCCTTCTCGACCAAGGCGACGGATACGCCGCGCTTGGCCAGGTAGTAGGCGGTAAAGACACCGATGATGCCGCCGCCGATCACGACGACCTCGGCGGAGGCAGGTGGCTTGGAGGATGTGTTGATGTGGTTCAGTGGTGGGGACATGATGGGTCTCGCTAGTCAATTCAGGCCTGGACGCTTTGGGTCACATAGAACTTCGCCACGCGATCGCTGCTTTCCCATCCAACCTGCGCGCCTTGAGGCACGAACAGTGCGTCGCCAGTGCCCAGCGACAGCACGCTGCCGTCAGGAGTCGCGAACCGCACGCCGCCGGCCAGCAGGTACATGAATTCGTTGATGCGATGCGGGCGAACAATCCGGTGGTACGGTGTCGAATCCCAGGTGCCCGCGCTGTACTGCGTGCCGTCCTCGGTGAATACATTGTCCTTGCGGCATTGCGGGGGCTGGCTCAGCAGTGCCTCTGCGGGCAGCGAGGCGGATGGCTTGAAGTCGGCGTCAGCGTATAGCGGGAACAGCCCGCGTCTTGTCGGCTTGTCGCAAGCGGCCGCGCAAAACACGAATCGCGCGCCCGATTCGGCCTGGATGCGAAGCTCCGTACCGCACCCGATGACAGCACCCGCTTGCGGGCCGAGCACCAGCGGGGCCGCTCCGGCTGCGGTCAGGGTCAGCTCTCCCTCGACGACGACAATGGTTTCGTTGTGAGGGAAGCCCGGAACTTCAAGTTCACCGATGAAACTGGTTCGACCCGCGATCATCGAGTCGGCTCCTTCCCAGGCAATCTCGCGATGTCGTGCAAAAGGATCGTCCTTACCGAACGCCGCTTGGCGGAAGGAAGTTGAAACGGGTGCACCGTCGGCGCGATGCAGCACTTGGGCTACGGTCATGATTGCTCCTGCGCGTTGCGCGATGATTTCTCTGAAGACCTAGCCGGCGATTGCCAGCAACACTTCACATGCCTCTGCGTCCAAAGCCACCGCACAGTGCTCAACGCCATGCGGTACGACGATGAACTCTCCCGGTTCGACAATCTCTTCACGGTCACGGAATTTCATGAGCAGCCGCCCCCGGTGAACAAAAAACAGTTCATCGTCGTTCTGTCGAAATGACCAGTTGGAGGCGCCCTTGAACATGGCGACCTTGATGTGCGTGTTGTTGATCTGCCCCTCGACTTTGTCGGCAAACACGGTTGACAGGTTCTTCTTGCGAATTGGCGAAAGATGCTTGTTCAGAGCGGCGACGTCGCGCAGGATTGCGTTGAGCTGACTGGGCACGTCCTTCCCATCGGCAGGGTATTGGCCGTCCAAGGCCGCAGTCCCGATCGTGAATCCAGCTGCGCCTGCACCCTGAACTATTGCAATTCTCTCGGGGCTTGCGATTGAGCCTGCAACGTAGACAGGCTTGGAGACTGCAGCACAGACGGCCCGCATCAACTCGGGCACGTTCTCCGCCGAACGGTATGCCAGCAGATCCAGGCCGTGCACACCATCGCGCGCTGCCATCGCCTTGGCGCTGTCGACAATCTCCTCGATGCTGCCTTCCAGCACGCTCGGGTGACCGGTGATCAGACCGGGGAAGGGGAAGTACTGGATGCCGGTCTCCTTGATGATCGGCAGCACGTCATCGACCCGCGTGCCACCAAGAAGAATGTCGACGCCGATCTCGACAGCCGCCTTCGCTGACACGATTTCGCTTTCTCGGTCCAACGACACGACCTCCAGGTAGGAGGTGGCACCGCCCGCCTTGATGGCTGCATTGAGGCTCTTCAACTGCTCGATCGGCAAGCCGATGTCCTTGAAGCCGATGTGTCGAACACCGAGGTCGAGCGCCGTTTGGAGTTGCTGCGATGCGTCTGCAACCGTGCGGTCATTGCGCGTGAGCATGAAAATGAAGCGAAGTCCCATGATGGTTCCCTTTCAATTAGTTTTGCGTGGCTTGCGCAGCTACAAGACGCTTTGCGTAGGCAAGTGCAGTTTCCAGGCTGGCGTGGTCGGCAATACCCCGGCCCGCGATGTCAAACGCCGTGCCGTGATCCGGGCTGGTGCGGACAAACGGCAGGCCTAGTGTGATGTTCACTCCTTTTTCCAGACCAAGATACTTCACAGGGATCAGCCCTTGATCGTGGTATTGGGCTACGACGACATCGAATCTGCCCATCCGTGCCTGCATATAGACTGTGTCGCCTGGATGTGGGCCGCTGGCATCTATACCTTCGGCACGGGCCGCTTCAATTGCAGGCAGGATGATCCTGATTTCCTCATCGCCAAACAGGCCGCCTTCACCGGCGTGCGGATTGAGACCTGCAACGGCTATACGTGGGCTCGGGAAGCCGAGCGCCTTCCCGCCTTCGTGGGCAAGGCGGATGGCCGACATCTGCGCGTCGAAATCACCCTGTTCGATCGCTTTGCGCAGTGAGGTGTGGATCGTGACGAGCACCGTACGGATGTCGTCGTTGGCCAGCATCATTGCCACACGACTGGCGCCGCCATACTCGGCCAGAATTTCCGTATGGCCGGGGTAGCGAATTCCGGCGCTGCTCATCGCCTCCTTATTGATCGGCGCCGTGACGATACCGCTCACCTCTCCGGACTTGGCTGCTGCTATCGCTGCAACGATGGCATCGAAGGCCGCCTGCCCGGAAATCGCGCTGATCTGCCCGAGTGGTGGAGGCTCGACGATCCGGGTGGCCTCGATGACTTCAATGACGCGCGGCTGGAACTGCGCCGCATCGGGCACATCTATGCGTCTCACCTCGATGTCCAGGCCCAGCCGACGCACGATGTCCTGCATCACGATACAGCTGCCGAACACGACCACGCGTTCGCCGCCCTTCGCAAGTAACTTCGCAACGATTTCCGGCCCAATGCCGGATGCATCGCCCATCGTCAGGGCAATTGGAGGGAAAATATTTTTCATAGTAAATCCTTGTGTATGGCTTGGGCTGCACCGCGTATCTGCGCGATAGCGCGCTCTAGAGAGTCGTCACTGCCAAAGCCACCGGCTTTCATGGCAAGCAGGAGCGTGCGTCCCCCGCCAAGCTTGGCGCGAGAAAGAGGAAAACCGGGTTCCAGTTCTTGCAGGACCTCGAACTCACGAACGTTGAGAAGATCCAGGACAGCTTCCATCGTGTCGCCGCCGGTGGCGATTAACGCGCCGAAGCGTGTATCTTGAAGTTCGCGCGCCGCGTCGTCTGCAATGCGGCGCAGCACCGCAGCCGGGTCGCGCTCGCGCGTAGCTGGTCCGCGCAGCAGCGTGACGCTGCTGAGCTCCCGGACCAGATCTGCCTGTCGATGGCTGCGCGGATTCGCGCTTCCAATGACGACCAAAACATCGTTACTGATGCAATCAAGCAATTGCGGTGCAGTCTTCGCCGGCACAAAACGCCGCGCCAGGGCTACCGCCATTCCAGGAGAGCCAAGCCACAGGATAGATTCTGGGTCCTCGATAGAAGCAATTTGCGCGTCGAGTTCTTCCTGCGTTACCGCATCGAGCAGCGTGACATCCTTGATGCAGTTCGGGACCAGGTCGACAAGCGCAGAATGCCGCGCCGGGTGCACAGGGTCTTGGCCATACACACTCTCGGAAACCGGGATACCGTCAACAAACTGAATTCCGCCCACCGTCGTACGTCCGGCTTGGGGAAAGGCTGGTGCGAACACCAGTGATCTACGGCCGCTCGCCGCAAAACATGCCTCAAGCTCTTCCGCGATATTGCCGCGTAGCGTGGAGTCCACCGTCTTGTAGAACACGGCGCAACCGGAAAGCAGTGAGGTCAATCGTGCGACCTCCTCACATGCTTGCGACAAAGTAGCGGATCGCGAACCGCTATCGACAGCGACGACCGCTGCTGTTTGACGTGGAAGCTGGCCCCTTCCGATTTGCGCGCTCAGTCCGCGAGCGACGAAAGGTGCCGCGCCATCTGCCGCACTGGTCAGATCGTCGGCGAGGATCCCGATATTGGGTTGATTATCTGTAAGCATTAGGCCCCCAATATTCGGTTGATGTCTTCTACACATGTATCGATTGTAAAAATTCATTCACACTATAAAAAGCGATAGTTTCTGATCACTATTGGTGATAATTTCTCACCAATGGACCATTCAGAAATACCTTCGCTCGATGACCTGCGAGCATTCGAAGCAACAGCGCGGCTGGGTTCAGTCCGGCGTGCCGCTGACTCGCTCGCGCTCACGCACGGCGCTGTCAGTCGCCGCATCACCAAACTCGCCGACGACATCGGGGTCAAGTTATTCGAGAGGAATGGGCGAGGCCTGCGGCTCACACCGGCCGGCGAGACACTCAACCTGACCCTTGGCAGGTTTTTCGGCGAGTTGGCCGCCACCATGCAAAGCCTGCGTGCTACCAGTGTCGGGAAAACGGCCCTGGTGCTCTCCTGCGAACCTTCAGTTGCCATGCGCTGGCTCATTCCGCGGTTGGGGGGATTTCAAGTGGCGCATCCAAACATCGCCCTCCACCTCTCCGTGGGTGGCGGGCTGGTGGACTTTCGCAAGAGTCAGGTGGATCTCGCTATTCGACGGCTAGATTTCGCTGTGCCCGAGACGTGGAATGTCCGGCCCCTTTTCCCCGAAAAGGTTGGGCCTGTCATGAGGCCGGAATTGGTGCCGAATTTCGAACACGGCGACTATCTTGCTCTCGGGTCGAAGACGCGACCTGACGCATGGGCGCAATGGCTGAGCACCCATCCGTCGGCGCTTCGGCCCACAGAAATCCGGTACTACGACCATCACTCTCTGATTGTCGAAGCTGCAGCTGCAGGCCTTGGTGTCGCCCTCAGCCCGCTGATACTCGCTGTTGACGATGTGGGACGAGGAAGCTTGGCGGCACCTGCTGGCTTTGACCCTGACGGCAGTCAATATGGGTTGATATGGTTAGGGTCGAATGAACTGCAAGGCGTGGAGTTTGAACTCGCTGAGTGGCTTCTAGCGCAGTTCAGCCACCTAAGGCCCTAACTCCTTCGAACAGATCGCACCGCAGCTCAAAATCGCGATCTCACATTGACTGAAAGGCTGCCACAAAGTGGATGAGCCGCGCACAACTGCTGCCACCCGTCATCCAGCGCGGCGATCAAAACTCCAGCTGACCCAGGCAGGTTTCTCCTGCGTCTGGATGACTTCAACAACCGCAGCGTTGCCACCGCGATGCATTTGCTGGTGCTGTTTTCTCGAAGTACCGCCTCCGATTAAGCATCCAGCCAGACTTGCTCTGCAAACATGTAGCCCATGAAACCACCCAGCGGGTTGCTGCCGTAGCCTTTGATGCGCTGATCGATACCGTCAATATTGCTGATGAAGACCGGAACACCGATGCCGCAATGTTCGTGCACCAGTGCCTGCATGTCCGCGTACATTGTACTGCGCTTGGCCTCATCGGTTTCAGCACGGGCCAACACCAGCAACTGGTCGAACTTCTCGTTCTTCCAGGCGGACTCGTTCCACGGCGCGTTCGACTTGAAGAACTGCGAGAACATTACGTCGGCGTTCGGCCGTGGGTTGATGTTGCCGAAACTCAGCGGATGCTTCGCCCAGTGATTGGACCAATAGCCGTC
The DNA here is from genome assembly GCF_001401155.1 of Pseudomonas tremae. Lineage (GTDB taxonomy): Bacteria > Pseudomonadota > Gammaproteobacteria > Pseudomonadales > Pseudomonadaceae > Aquipseudomonas > Aquipseudomonas tremae. The sequence goes on along the minus strand of NZ_LJRO01000090.1, from coordinate 287,628 downwards.
ACTGGGCATGCGGTTGACATCTAGCTTGAGCCCGGCCTGTTTCGCCGATTGTTGCAAGAGAACCGCCATATCCACCGAGCCGGTCGCAGCTGGCGCAGCGTACACCGGCATGCTGATGCTCTCAATACCGGCCTTTTTCAGAAGGAACTTGGCTTTTTCCGGGTCGTAAACTCGTTGTGGCAAATCAACATTGAAGTAACGCGAACCAGGCGAAATTGGGTGATCGTTACCGACCACGGCGAAACCCCTGAAGACGGCAGATACAATCTGCTCACGATCCAGCAGGTATTTCATCGCCAAAGTGAATTCCGGGCTTTTACCAGGCATTTGATCCTGGCGAATGATCAGGTCGGTGTAGTTTCCAGACGGCGACGAAATCACCCTGTGAGTGTTGCTGGCCTTGATGCGTACTGTGGAGCGCGGATCGACTTCATTGGTGATATGCACATCGCCTGACAGCAGCGCGTTGATCCTTGAAGGTTCGTCGGCAATACCAATGAATTCGATCTCATCGAGGTAAGGCAAACCCGGTTTCCAGTATTGGATATTGCGTACGGCAATCGAGCGCACGCCGGGCTTGAACTCCTTGACCTTGAACGGCCCCGTGCCAATGCCCATGCTGAAGTCGGTGGTGCCCTCGGGAACAATCAGAAAATGCGACACTGCGAGAATCGACATCAGCTCGGCGTTCGGGCCGCTGAGACGTATCTGCACTTCACTTTCGCTGATCGCCTTGACCTCGCTGAACTGCTCTGCCAGCGACAGGACTTTGGAGCCTGCGATGGGATCCTTGTGCCGTAACAAAGAAAACACTACGTCGGCCGCCGTCAGGGACTTGCCATTGTGAAAGGTCACCTCTTTTCGAAGGGTGATCACCCAAAGTGTGGCGTCGGTGGTTTCACAGCGCTCGGCCAACTCCAATTGCGGGACCATACGACTGTCGAAACGCGTCAGGCCGTTATAAAACATGAAATGCCGAGTGTAATCAGTAGAACCGGAACCCTTGGCGGGATCGAGGGTGTCGGCAGTTGAACTGTTCATGCCCGCGACGCGAATCCGCCCGCCCGGCTTGCCTTTAAAGGGGGTTGCGGCCTCGTCCGCGAACAGCTTCCCGGCAGCGCCGAATAGACTGCCGGTTCCGGCGGCCGCGACACCGGCGACTCCTAGCATTTGCAACGCGCTGCGCCGAGAAATATCACGGTTAAGGCTTTCGAAGACGCGCAGGCTTTCCTGGCCGCTGATCAGTTGGGAGTCGATCTTGGTATCAGTCATTTCAGTTGTACCTGCCATAAGTGAGGAAAGCGGAATGTCCCGGCCAAGCGGAACGTCCTTCAAACGCGCACGACGGTGATGCCAACATCAACAAACAGGGGGATACTTCAGGTCGCGGCTTAACGCACCAAGTCCTGAAACCGGTAATAGGCGCCCACTAACGGCAGAAACCATGGGTTGCCAAAGTGCCCCGGGATGGCAGGCCAGGTGAAATCCTTCCACGGATTGAGGTCGGCGCGGCCATCGAGCACCTCGGCCATGATCGCGCCCATGTAGGTCGCCATGTGCGTCCCATGACCGCTGTAACCCATGGAATAGAACAGCCCATCGTGCTCACCGGCACGAGGCAGGCGGTCGCGGGTCATATCCACCATGCCTCCCCAGCAGTAATCGATGCGTGTACCGCTCAGCTCAGGGAAGATATCGATCAGTGCCTTCTGCAGGATCACGCCACTTTTCATGTCGGATGCCGGGTTCGACTTGGCAAACCGCGCACGCCCACCGAACAACAAGCGATTGTCCGGGGTGATCCGAAAGTAGTTAACGAAGTTTTTCGTATCGGTGTACATGCGCCGATTCGGCACCAGACGGTCAAGCACTTCAACAGACAATGGCTCGGTAACGATGATAAAAGCGCCCACGGGCACAATGCGTCGGCGAAACCACCCCAGCGGTCCGACTGCGGACGTGCCGGTCGCCAGTAGCACCTGTTTGGCACGCACCTCGCCGCGCGGCGTCTTCACCTGATGCTCAGTGCCTGTGTGACGCGCCAGGCCAAGCACCGGTGCATCTTCATAGATGCGCACGCCACGCCGGGCCGCAGCCTCCGCAAGCCCCTGACCATAGCGACCTACGTGCATGCCGGCACTTTTAGCAAAGACCAGACCACCGAAATAACGGTCTGATCCGACTTCGCTGCTCAGCTGTTCCCGAGTCAACATGAACGTATCGGGGTCGCATTCTTTTTCCATGAGTGCCTGGGACCGGGCCAGCTTGTCAAAATGCTCAGGCTTGGCCGCCAGTTTGAGCTTGCCGACGCGTTTAAAATTGCAGTCGATGCCCTCCTCCGCGATCAGCGATTCGACCTTATTGACGCCGGCGTCAAACGCGCGAAACAAAAGGTTCGCACGCTCGCGCCCGATAGCGGTAGACAACGCGTAGTAGTCTTGGGCAAAACCGTTGTTACACATTCCACCATTGCGTCCGGAGGCTGCGTTGCCAACCAAACCAGCCTCGAACACGGCAACCCTTGCACCCTTTTTGGCCAGTGCAATGGCGGCGGACAAACCGGTAAACCCGGCGCCGACGATCGCCACATCGACCTCACCGCTGGGCGCGTCACGTTCACCCGCTGCGAACCTGGGAGCGGTATCCAGCCAGTAGGGCATCATTTTCATACGCAACATCCATTACATGAGGGTGAGTGAGCCGTTCGCGCAATGCAGAATCTGTGAGTAGTTGCCTGCATCAGCCGATCGACTGGTTGGACAGGGCAAATAAACGCGCATCAGTTTCAGCAGAGTTCGGGTGGGAGTGCGTGGTGCGCACCATGGGGGTTGCATAGCCAACGCAAGGCAGACCTAGCTCGGTCAACCAGTTTGACAAGCCACTGCTGTGGGTCACGTCGATGCGAACGAAACGGCTTCGATGGGCATGCGCCAGTGCGCCGATAAGCGCTTTGGCATCCGGCACCGCTTCTGGCCCACTGGCAATTACCGGGCCGATGACCACGCCACGGCCCCATTCGCGGACACAACCGTAAGCCAACACACCGGCACCTCGATCGACGACCAGGATGCTGCCGATGTCGAACAGGTGGCTTAACAATGCGCTGCGGTCCCTGCCTGTGGCCACCCTGTCCAGCTGTCGCACGGCCTGCTCGTCGCAGGGCTGCATGCTTCGAAGGTGCAAGTCATCGGGGACAAAATGCGACGCCTGCTCCAGCACCGCCTGATGCTGATGGAGCTGCCCGTGGGCAACGAACCCGAGTCGGGTGTACAGCGCCAAACCTTCTTGAGTCGAGTTGAGAATCAGCGTTCGCTCGCCCGTGTGCTGCAACACACTGTCCATAAGGGCGCGTCCGATACCCTTGCCCTGCACAGCTGCCGAGACAATGATCATGCCCACCGAAGCGTGACTATCGCCCTGCAGCCACCATAGGGCAGTGCCGACCAATTGGCCCTCTACTTCCACCGCGAGACCGGCGCCAAGATCGAAGGCGAAGCGCCAGTCAGCCTCCCGGTATGGCCACGCCAATGCAGATGAGAGGCCGACGGCCTGCGGTAAATGGTCAGCACGCAATGGCATCAACTGTGGGGCCGCAGAGCCAGCTGACGCAGCATGCCGGGGCTGGGATGGGGCGGTCAGATCGGAGTGCTTCAACATAACGAAGGTTCCTGTGAGTCAAGCTGTGTGTACGTTTAAAACTCCGCAACCTTGCCCCAGGCAGACGATTGAAAGCGGTTCGGGTGGTAGGGCTGCGGATCAACGATCGGGGCTTTGCCGCTGACGATGTCGGCAATCAAATGACCTGCGCCTGAAGCAATCCCGAAGCCATGTCCACTGAACGCGGATGCCAGCACCAAACCAGGCAGGTTGTCCATTTCACCAATGCCAGGAACGCCATCAGGCGTGCTGTCTACATAACCGGCCCAAGCGGCAGTGACCGTCGAATCTTTCAACGCCGGAACCAGCTCCACTGCACGTTTGTAGGTCAGGGCCACCGACTTGGCACCTGCTTTCGGATCGAGAATCCACATCCTCTCCATTGGCGTCGGCTGGTCCAGGCGCCAGCGTTTTTGGCGCTCGTGACCCGAGAGCAGGCCCTCCAGGCCACCCGGTGCGAGGTTGCGCCATCTGCGCTGAAACACAGGCAGAAACTGCGGGGCGAAACTGAGCAACTGTGGCGTCACATCAGCATGTCCTCTGCCGCTGATCGCCAGCGTGTAACTGCCATCGGCGCGGCGCGTCATGGAGGCGCCAGCTGTGTGAAGCGCACTGGGTATTTCCTCGCGCGGGGCACTGACTGAAAGCACGGTCTGACGAATCATGGCCAGGGGAAAGCGAATGCCATATTGACGACAGAACGAGGAAGCCCACGCTATCGACCGCGACTTGCAGCGATAGCTCAACTGGTGTGTCCTGAGGATTAGCGATTTTTAAAACAACGGATTTGCCGTCCGCACTGTCGCAGCGAAAGGTATTGCCTTTTTCTGTAGAGAAGCGGGTCAGATCAGCTTTTATCTCAAACTGATCCAGCAGTATCCGACCGGTCTCCTCTAACGAAACCGGGGTAAATGTGGCTGCCAGATCGCCCTGTAATACCGCAAGGCTGTCGCTGAAATTGCACTCCCGCATCTCTCGCATCGCTGAACTCCAGGCTTTGGAAGGCTATCCACAGCAGGCTTCTGATAGCCCGATATTGTGCTACAACTTATTTTATTGAAAGAGGGAAATGAAAAATAATTCGATTTTCAAGCAAGAAACAGATCCATACTGGACCTAAGTACATGTTTTACTCGTTAAACCTCTGACGAAATTTTTCGATGTTTTTTTGATTGTTGGACAATATATGCGCAGAGATTGAGCTCATTTGCGATTTAGCAGATTGGTCACCAGACCTTGCCGGAAAGTACGCAGCAGAGGCGTGGATGCAAGGGCTACATCGGCCTCCAACTGCGATGCAGTTGAGGTAAAAGCTTTCCAAGCAAAAAAATGCCAGATAAGCAGCACCCACAAACCGGACGGCAGAGTTGTCACGTCTGACCTTGGCATCAGAAAGGTGTGTTCGCCAAGTGGGACGTGTTTTTCAGCGCCTTGGCCAGGACCGGCTTCGACGGTATCGTCACCGCGTGCGTCTTCGGCTGGGAAGCGCGCGCTGATGCCTCCGGGCGCTTCATGCGCCAAAAGATCCAGTCTTACATCGACAAATACTTCAAGTAGAGGAAATGGAACAGCGCTTCATCTGAGCGAACGGTTTCAAACACGCCCGCCGCACGAGCTATACAGGGAGCGCCATAACTGACCCCTGAAGCGATTCAAATAGCAAGTAACACGCACTGCTGACGAGTCTCCGGAGCAATCAGGCTGGCAGACACTCGTTTGCTCCCGCCCGTCTAGCGTGATACCGACGAGCCCTCCTGCTGCACCAATGGGGTTGTCGACACAGCACTATCCAAGTATCGGCACTGCTCCGGATATGGTGCGCTGGCCCCCGCATCCTTCAAAGGCGTTCAAGCTCGCGGATACGACTTTCGCCCATTATCAGTGCCTTGCTGGTACGTCGCGTGTCGATGTGGCATGCAAAAACAGCTTGCATTAATATCCACCTTGCCACTATAAATTGTACATGACTAGACAGGTTCGATTCGACAAGAAAACCCAGGTGATCAATGAGCTGATACGCCGTATCGAAAGCGGCCAGATGAGCTCAGGCGCCCTGCTCCCCGGAGAAAACCTCCTGGCCCAGGAATTTAACGTCAGCCGCGGCACGCTGCGCGAGGCGTTGTCCGAGCTCAAGCGGCGTAACTTCATTGCCACCCAGACCGGAGTGGGCTCAATCGTCACCTACGACGGCTTTAGCCTGGATCAGCACGCTGGCTGGGCCCAGGCTCTTGCTGACACTGGCGCCGGCGTGCGTACGGAAATCCTGCGTCTGGTAGCGGTGCAACGGCCCGACCTTGAAGTACGCCTGGGCACCTCCAGCCTGGTGGCTCTGGACCGCCGCCGTATCGCCGCCGATGGCAGTATCGTTTCCCTTGAGCGCGCATTGATCCCTGCAGTCGATGGCCTGGAAGACCTGCCGCAGTACGGCCTGCTGGAGGACTCACTGACGGTGACCATGGCCGCCCACGGTTTCATTGGCGAGAAGGGTGACCAGTGGATAGGTGCAGAGCCCCTGAACAGCGATGACGCCGCGCTACTGGCGCGCGACCCCGGCACAGTGTTTCTCAAAGCCGTGCGCACGACATTTGACCGCCGTGCACGTTTTATGGAGCACGTAGAGAGCCTGTTGGACCCCGTGCATTTCCGCCTTCATCTCGCCTTTGGATCCTCCACATGAGCTCAGCATTTCTACAAGACCGAGGCCTGGGTGCCTTTTATGGCCTGGCCTTGGGCGACGCTTTGGGCATGCCGACGCAATCGCTGCCGCGCGCGTTGATCCTGCAACGCTATGGCCGTATCAGTACGCTCATCGGCGCCGATGCTGATCAGCCGATCGCACCTGACATGCCGGCGGGCGCCATCACCGATGACACAGAACAAGCCATTCTGGTGGCACACCTGCTAGTGGCCGGCGGAGGTAGCATCGACCCCTCAGCCTTGGCCCACAGACTGATCGAGTGGGAAGCCGCCATGAAAGCCAAGGGCTCCCAAGACCTGCTGGGGCCTTCGACCAAGCGCGCGATTGAAATGATCCTTGATGGTCACAGCCCTGAAGAGGCTGGCCGCTTCGGCACCACCAATGGCGCAGCAATGCGTATTACCCCGGTGGGCATCGCGGCCGACGTAGGCAATCGCGAGGCTTTTATCAAACAGGTGGTGCAGGCCTGTCAGGTCACCCATAACACCACACTGGGCATCTCCAGCGCAGCGGCGGTCGCGGCTGTGGTGTCCGCCGGGATCAATGGCTCCTCCCTGGCTGAGGCTCTGGAGATTGGCGCCGAGGTGGCCCTGAGTGCCGAACACCATGGCCATTGGGTTGCGGGTGGGCGTATCGCCGCGCGCATTCACTGGGCCAAAGCACTGTGCGCCGACTGCACCGACGAACAGTTGGCCGACCGGGTTCACGATGTGATTGGCACCTCGGTCGCCTCACAGGAATCGGTGGTCGCAGCGTTCACCCTCGCCCACCGCGTGGCCAGCAGCCAGCTCAGCCCGTTCGATGCGGTGTGCATGGCGGCCAGCCTGGGCGGTGACACCGATACGATTGCTGCCATTCTGGGCGCCATGCTGGGCGCCTGCACCGGCATGCAGGCATGGCCGAGGGCGTTGATCGAGCAAATTGATGCGGTCAACGCGCTCGAGCTCGCCCCCTTGGTCGATCAACTGCTGGCCCTGCGCGCCGGTTGACGGGCCGAGCGCTGCTCGCCCACTGGAACCAGATCACCCTCGCCCTCGGACTTCCGAACGGCGATCAGGCTGCCCCTTACTCAGGAAGGCCTGTTTGCACTGGATTGCATCTGCTGACGTACTGCCACAACCACAATAAAGGCAATAGGAGCAACGCAAATGAATACATCTTCCCCCTCTCAAGGTGCCGGTCAGCTGGAAACCCGTGGGATTGAGCCGGTCCCTGAAAACGAATGCAATGGCCACCCGTTGCAGCTGTTCTGGGTCTGGTTCGCCGCCAATATCAGCATTCTGGGCTTGCCGCTCGGGGCCACCCTGGTAGCGTTCCAGGGGCTGGCCATCTGGCAGGCCATTATCGTCGCCATCCTCGGTGCCGCTGGCTCATTCGCAGTGGTCGGGGTTATCTCGATTGCCGGACGGCGTGGTCGTGCGCCAAGCCTGACGCTGTCCCGTGCCATCTTCGGGGTGCGAGGTAATATCGGCCCTACCCTGGTTTCGTTGATGTCGCGTCTGGGCTGGGAAACGGTCAATACCACCACCGCCGCGTTCGTCTTGCTGTCACTGTTCGCGATCCTTTTCGGCACCCCCGTAGAGGCGAAGAACGCGCCCGGCTTGACCCTGCTGTTCATCGCCTTGTTCGTGCTGCTGACCTTGACCGTCTCGGGCCTGGGCCATGCCACATTGCTGGTCATCCAGAAGTGGGCGACTTACCTGTTTGGCGCTCTGAACCTGATCGTTGGTGGTTTTCTGCTCACCCACATCGACTGGAACCTGGTTTTCGACGCGCCTGCAGCTCCGTTGAGTGCCATGATTATCGGTGTCGGCACCATGGCTGCCGGTACAGGTATCGGCTGGGCCAACGCGGGCGCCGACATGTCGCGCTATCAGCACGCCAGCGTGAAGGCCACTCGACTGGTGGCCTCAGCGGCGTTTGGTGCAGGGATCCCGCTGATTTTGCTGATCACTCTCGGCGGTCTGCTGTCGGTGGGCAACGACCACCTTGCTTCAGCCACCGACCCGATCATCGCCATTCGCGAAATGTTGCCCACCTGGATGGCCGTGCCCTATTTGATCACTGCGTTCGGCGGCCTGCTGTTGTCCAATAACCTGTCGGTCTACTCGGCCGGCCTGACCACCTTGACCCTCGGCCTGAAGGTCAAGCGTGTACACGCAGTAATCGTCGATATCGTCGCGATCTTTGCGGGTTCGATCTACTTCATGCTGATCGCCGACAGCTTCTACGGCCCCTTCATTACTTTCATTTCGATGCTGGCGGTGCCCATTACCGCGTGGGTCGGCATCTTTGTCGTCGACCTGCTGCACCGCCACGTTTACTCTCCTAAAGACCTGCTGGACCAGACACCACGCAGCGCCTACTGGTATCGCGGCGGTGTCGAATGGCGCGCGTTGGGCTCGTGGGCACTGGCCATCGTGCTCGGTTTCAGCTTCACCACCGTGGCCACCACCCCGGAGCATGTGCTGTTCAAAGGCTTTCTCGCCGATTCCTGGCTGGGTCATAACGGCCTGGGCTGGATCGTGACCTTCATTGTCGCCGGTGGCCTGTACGCGCTACTCGGCGGCGCGCGTGACCGCCGCGTCAGTACCCAAGAGGCTGCCCATGCCCGCTAAATTGTTCTATACAGGCCAGGTTGTGGTTGACCTTGTCATGGCCGTCGACCACCTGCCGTCATCGGGCGGAGATGTACTGGCCAGCAGTGCCACGTTCGAGGCCGGAGGCGGCTTCAATGTCATGGCCGCTGCCTGTCGCAATGGCTTGCGCACGGTTTACCTGGGCCGCCATGGCCAGGGCCGCTTCGGCGATCTGGCTCGCCAGGCCATGCGCGACGAGGGTGTGGAGATTTCCACAAAGCCGGTTGCCGGTGAGGATACCGGCTTGGCGGTCGCCTTGGTGGAAGCCTCGGCAGAGCGCTCGTTCATCTCCTATGTGGGCGCTGAAGGTGGTTTGTCCGCCGCTGATCTGCAGGGAGTGCAGGTCAGCGCCGAAGATTACGTATTTGTCAGCGGCTATAGCCTGGCACACAAAAACAAGGTAACAGCCTTGCTCGCCTGGCTGGGCGGTTTACCCGGTGGCACTGCTGTGGCCTTCGACCCAGGCCCATTGCTTGATGCTGTTCATGGCGTAGAGATGCACGCTGTACTTCCATTGATCAGCCTATGGTCCAGCAACCGCGGAGAAGCCCTGCGCTTCACGCAAACCCAGAGGCCAGCCGACGCCCTTCATAGCCTGGCCTCCATTCTGCGCGAAGATGCTCTAATCGTGATTCGCGACGGCCCCGCAGGTTGCTGGGTCCACCATGCTGGACAGACACGGCACATACCCGGCTTTGCCGTCACGGCGCTTGACACCAACGGCGCCGGCGACGCCCATGCAGGCGTGCTGCTGGCCGAATTGGCCAGGGGCAGTAGTGTCGACCGGGCGGCCCTGCGCGCCAATGCGGCAGCGGCAATTGCAGTCACACGTCGGGGTCCAGCGACGGCTCCTGGCCGTGAAGAGGTAGACGCGTTGGTGGGGGCCGATGCCTAGGCTCTCAAGTGAGCATGAATACCATCAGGCATATAGCTTTGAAACGGTCCTGATAGAACTCAAAGCCACCCATCGGCGCTCCCCGTCACCCTGATAGATTCTGCATCCCTGCATTTATTCCTTTCTCATCGAGCACGCCACGTCTGCATCGTGCTCGACCGTTTTCCCCCGGGATTGTCTACACTGGCGCGCGATGGCGTGTCACATGCCACACTGGATGCCGCAGTGACCCAAGTAATGGGGCTTTGGGACAGCCGGCATACTGTTGCCGATGATCAATGAACCGGAGCCTCGGTCCGGAAGATTCTCGGAGAGCGTCCAAGACGCCGGAATTCTTGCACTGAATATTTTTTTGGAGACCTCCATGCTTCGCGCGTTTGAAAAATGGCTAGACCCCTTCCCGCCTGACGAAGTCCCGCCTCCGCCTGACGGCCTGGTACGGTTTCTCTGGGCCTGTACGCGGGGCGCCAGGGGTTATGTCCTTGCGCTTGCACTGCTCAGTGCCGGCGTGTCGATTTACGAAGCCTGGCTGTTTTCTTTCCTCGGGCAGGTCGTGGACCTGCTCTCGACCTGGCAGGCTGGCGGCGATGCTGCCTTACAGGAAAGCCATGTGCTGTGGGGCATCGGCCTGGTGTTGCTGACCAGCATCGGGCTGGTGGCCTTGCGCACGATGGTGCAGCACCAGGTCTTGGCGATCAACCTGCCACTGCGGCTGCGCTGGGACTTCCATCGGTTGATGCTGCGGCAAAGCCTGTCGTTCTTTTCCGACGAGTTCTCCGGCAGGGTCACCACCAAGGTGATGCAGACGGCGCTGTCGGTGCGCGACGTGCTGTTCACCCTCATCGAGATCGCGCCCGGAATCGGGGTGTACTTCATCGCGATCATTGCCCTGGCCGGCGCCTTCGACCTGAAGCTGATGCTGCCTTTCCTTGCCTGGATCGTGTTGTTCGGCATGGCCATGCTGTACTTTGTGCCTCGCCTGGGCAAAGTCGGCCAGGAGCAGGCCAATGCGCGATCATCGATGACCGGGCGTATCTCGGATGCCTACACCAACATCACCACGGTGAAGCTGTTCTCTCACTCCAAACGTGAGGCACATTTCGCGCGCGCTGCGATGGAGGATTTCAAGCTGACCGGCTTGCGTCAGATGCGCCTCGTCAGCCAGTTCGAAATCGTCAACCAGGCGTTGGTAGTGGCCTTGATCATGGGTGCAGGCGGCTATGCACTGTGGCTGTGGCACCAGGGTCAGATCGGCACAGGTGCCGTAGCGGCGATCACTGCCATGGCGCTGCGCATCAACGGCATGTCGCACTGGATCATGTGGCAAATGACCTCGTTGTTCGAGAACATCGGCACCGTGCAGGATGGCATGGAGACCTTGACCCGAGGCCCCAAAGTAAAGGATGCACCGGACGCCGCCGTTCTGACGACCAAGGGTGGCGCGGTGACGTTCGACAATGTGGGCTTCAACTACAACGGCGAACGCCAGGTACTCGATGGTCTGAACCTGAGCATTCGTGCGGGTGAGAAAATAGGACTGGTAGGCCGCTCCGGCGCCGGAAAATCCACCCTTATCAACCTGCTGTTGCGCTTCTACGACGTCGATAAAGGCTCGATCAGCATCGATGGGCAAAACATTGCGCACGTTACCCAGGACAGCCTGCGCAGCGCCATCGGCATGGTCACTCAGGACACCTCGCTGCTGCACCGCTCCATTCGCGATAACATCGCTTATGGCCGTCCCGACGCAACCGATGCGCAAATACACAGCGCCGCGGTCAGTGCACAGGCCGACGGGTTTATCAGTCAACTGAGCGACAAGCAAGGCCATAGCGGCTACGACACACTAGTGGGTGAGCGCGGCATCAAGTTGTCTGGCGGCCAGCGTCAACGCGTCGCGATTGCTCGGGTGATGCTCAAGAATGCCCCGATCCTGCTACTCGACGAAGCCACCAGCGCGCTGGACTCGGAAGTCGAAGTCGCTATTCAGGAAAGCCTTGATGACATGATGCAGGGCAAAACCGTGATCGCCATCGCTCATCGGCTGTCGACGATTGCGGCCATGGACCGGCTTATTGTCATGGACGACGGGCGAATCATCGAACAAGGCACGCACAGCGAACTGCTCGGGAAAAATGGTGTTTATGCGCGGTTGTGGCATCACCAGAGCGGCGGGTTTCTTGGAGAAGATCAAGGTTTGACGGACGTCATGGATTGAGCCATAGGCGTGAACAGCCCGGAACGGCTGTTCACGCAAGGCAGCCTGTACTCGCTCAACTCGCCATGTTGAACGCCAGCTCGCGGTCTTTGATGTTGGCAATCGGCCCGAGAATGGATGGATCAAAGTCGCGGACTGCGCCTCCCTCAAGCAGTAGCCGAGGCAGATCCGGGTTGGCCAGTGCGCCCTTGCCCACGGCGATGATGTCTGCGCCGTCTTGGAGTACCTGCTGGGCTTTATCCGGTTCGTGCAGCCCGCCATTGGCGATCAGCACAACACCGGGGGCGTAGCGACGGGCCAGTTTGACCAGGCTGGCTTCACCCTGGTGGAAAGCAGGCTGCCACGCTTCATGTTCTGTTACATGAATGTAATCGACACCGGCATCGGCCAGGGCACCGAAGATGATTTCCGCATCGCGCTCCCCGCCCGCCCATTTATGCTCAAAATCGTTAACCTTGCCTTGTGAAAGACGTACTCCGACCGGGGCCTGCCCAGCGACTTTTTTGACCTCGGCGATGACCTCAAGCGTGAGGCGCAGGCGCTGCTCGACGTCGCCGCCCCATTGATCCGTACGCTGATTGCTGTAGTCGGTCAGAAACTGATCCAGCAGGTAGCCGTTCGCGCCATGAATCTCGACACCGTCAAAACCCGCAGTGCCGATAGCCAGCTGTGTGGCACGGACAAACCCTTCAATGACGTCGGCGATATCCTTGTCACTCATGGCACGCGGAACACGGTAGCTGCCCTCGCCGTAATAGAACGCCATTTGTTCGCCTTTGGGGCGAATGGCCGAAGGGCCGATCGCTTCGTTGACAAAGCGATTGGCCTGACTGAGCGCGCCCGCGTGCATGATTTGCGCAATCACGGCACTGCCATGACGATGAAGTGCCTCGGTAGTAGCTCGCCACGCCTGGGCCTGCTCGTCGTCGGTGATCCCGGGCTGGAACCGATATCCCTGGGAAAAACTGCGATCGGTGTAGTTGCCCTCAGTGATGATCAGGCCGAAACCGCCCCTGGCGAAACGCTCGTAATACCGGGCCATTGCGTGTGTGGCACAGCCTTCTTCGGTCGCGCTGACGCGTGTCATGGGCGCGAGCGCATATCTGTTCTTCAGTTTCAGATGACCCATATCGAACGGGGCGGTAACGTGCTTGCTTATCTCGCTCATACTTCTAACCCTCACGGTGCAGATCGCCTGCGAATTGCCGCAGTCATAAACACAACCTGCACGACGGTAAGTGCATGAGCAGCTCATTGGAACCCAAGCGTTCCGATAAAGCGGTTTAACGATAATGGATAGAATCTGTGCAAATTTCTGACGTAGAGGTGTTCGCAGCCATTGCCTCCGGCAGGAGCCTGTCCGACGCGGCCCGGCGCCTCGGGCTATCTCCCATGGCAGTTTCCAGACGCCTGGCTGCGCTGGAAAACGACCTGGGAGTGAGACTGGTTCATCGCACTACCCGTTCAGTGTCGCTGACGCCCGAGGGCGAAGTCTTTCTGCCTCACGCCAAAACCATGCTTGAAGCAAACGAGACCGCTCGCGCCACGCTCAAGGCCGATGCGGGCACAGCCAGCGGCATTCTGCGGGTAACGGCGCCGAGTGTGTTCGGCCAGACAGTCATCATGCCCATGCTGCCTGCATTGATGCTGGAAAACCCGGCGTTGAGCATCGATCTGACCCTGTCAGACAGCATCGTGGACATTGCCGGGCTGGGAATCGATGTCGCCATCCGGATTGCCACAATACGCGACTCGGCACTGGTCGCCAGATCACTGGCGCCCAACCCTCGGGTGGTGTGCGCAAGCCCTGACTACCTCGCGCGGCGCGGCATGCCGTTGGTTCTGGACGAACTCAGGCACCACCAGTGCATCGCCTTGCAGGCAATGCCCTTCTGGTCGTTCACCCGGCACGGCGAACCAGTGACCGTTCGCGCTCTGGGGTCGTTCTCTGCCAACAGTGTCGAAGCCGTTCGCACGGCATGCAGACAAGGCATGGGGCTGGCCATGCTGACCTATTGGGATGTTCAACAGGAAATTAACGAAGGCAGCCTTCGGCGAGTGGACCTGGAGGATGTCATCCCCGAACAATTGTCTGTTACGGCTGTCCTGCCAACCCGCCAGCGTGTGCCTCACCGGGTGCGCTTGTTCATTGACCACCTTGAAGCAGAGCTCAAGAAGAGCGCGGCTTGACTCAAAACAGTAGCGGCGAAATAGAAGGCTGCAAGGGTCACAAGGCCATTTACAAAAACACAGGCCGTACAATCACTGTTCAACCTCTATCGGCACAAACCGGCTGCAGTTTCGACCTTCGTGCTTGGCCCGATACAAGGCCCGGTCTGCTTCAGCCAACAAGGCCACAGCAATCGAGTCGGGCACGGGTGTGACAGCCGTGCCGGGGCGCGTAACAGGCAGCATACCGGCCTCCAGACTTGCCACCCCAACTGACACCGTGACTCGACCGAAGTCACCGGTCTCATGGGGCATTTTCAGGCTATGAATGTGCTGCACAATGTCCTCCGCCATCCGACAGGCGCCCTCTGCGCCCGTATCCGGCAACAGCACCGCAAACTCTTCGCCGCCGTAACGAGCCACCAGATCAGTCGATCTGTGCACGCAGCACCTCAATGCATGCGCAATGGATATCAGGCACTCGTCACCCTGCAGGTGACCATACCGATCGTTGTAACGCTTGAAGAAATCGATATCGAGCAGCAGTAGCGAAAACGCCTCCTGGTTACGCCGCACGCGCAGCCACTCGCGCTCGATGCTCTGGTCGAGAAAGCGCCGGTTGGCAAGGCCGGTCAGGCCGTCGGTCTGCGCCAGCAGGTTGAGCTGATCCATCGCCATCTTCAGGCGCAGATGAGTCTTTACCCGGGCCGTGACGATCAATGGCTGAATCGGCTTGCCGATGAAATCCACCGCACCGAGCGCCAGTCCGGCCTCCTCGATGCGGGTTTCGGTATGGCTGGTGACGAAGATGACCGGGACGTCTTTGAGCAGTTGATCGGCTTTTAGCGCTTCACAGACTTCAAATCCGTTCATTCCAGGCATCTCGGCGTCGAGAAGGATTAGGTCCGGGCGCATTTCCCTGACCATCTTCAGCGCCTGGACGCCGCTCGTGGCAAAACGAATCTGCCCCAGGCCCTGCAGGACTTTGCTCAACACCCGAATGGCGGAAATATCATCATCTACAATAAGCAGACTGGGTACAGGTTCCATGGTGGGAAAAGCTCCGTTCATAAGTCCGCCCGTTCGAGCAGTTGCAGCGCCTGTTCGAACTCCAGCCCTTCAATGGCCTGCCAAAGCTGCTCAACCAAGGCCTGTCCGGCCTGTTCGCGAAGAGCAGGCGCAGCTAGCGAAAACTGATCCAGTGCGGCGATATCACGGTTTTCGAGCAACTCACGTAGCGCTGAAAGCGCTTCTCGAGAGGTCTCGAGATCCGCATCGCTGTGCGGCATTGGCGTGATGTCCGGAAGTACCGAAGCACGCTCCTGCAACACCCGGAACGCTGCACTCAGGTCTCGCAGCGCCTGTTCCGGGTCATGGCCATCGCGCAGCAAGGTTTCCGCCAGACCGGCATGACGCCCCGTCTCGGTCGCGCCTAGCAGGTGCGCAGAGCCGCGCAGCTTATGCAGATCGGCAATTGTCTGAGCGGAGTTTTGCCGCGCACGCATCAGAATCTTTTCGCTTTCGCCAAACTCGACGAATTCGTTGAAAAAACGCCTCAGGGACGACAGAAACAAGGGCAGGTCATTGCCGAGCCGACCGGCGACTTCCTGGGTGTCGATACCCTCGATCACCGGCCATTCGGAATGTGCCGGTGCGTCCTGCACTATTGCGCCGACCGCTAGCGGAGCGCCTCTTACACGCTCGACAGCACGGCGTATTGCCCGGATCAAGGCTGCGGGGTCCAGAGGCTTGGTGAGGAAGTCATCCATACCCGCCAGCTCGGCCTGTCGCCGCTCTTCTGCCAGAGCACCTGCGGTCAACGCCAGCACAGGCAGACGGGTCAGGCCCAGCTCGTTGCGCAAGCGCCGCGTGGCTTCATAGCCATCCATTTCCGGCATCTGCACATCCATTAGCACAGCGTCGAAGAAGTCTGGCGTCTGACGTAGCCGTTCGAGGGCCAGAAACCCGTTGGTGCAGGTTTGTACCAAAGCGCCCTGTTGTTGCAGGAGCAGGCTGCCGACCTCCAGATTGATGTCGCTGTCGTCTACCAGCAGCAGGTTCAAGCCGCTGAGCCAAAGTGTCATGGACGTATCCAGGCGCGTGGCCTGAATGACTCGTTCGGTGCTGCCTTGGTACTTGGCGATGCAAGCATTTACCGCATTGAACAGTGCCGAGCTGTCCAGCGGCTTGAGCAATACCGTGTCAACCAGCGGACCCAACTCTGCCCACGCCTCGGACTGGGTGACCAGAATGATCGGGAGTGGCGTCGAGTCAATCAGACGTTTCACCTCCTCAACAGGCGGCCTTTGCCAGTCAACCAGCAGCACGTCCGGCACTGCAGCATTCCTCTGCTTACGCTCCTGCAAGGTGTTGTGCAGTGTCTGCTCGTCGGCGAGGCTGGTAACCCGCCAGCCCAGGCTGCGACATAGCCGCTGCAGCATCGCGGATGACGGCGCGTCGTCGCTGAGCAGCATGACCTCCAGACTGTTTCCGGTGCCTGACGGATCGACGTCACTCTGGCTGATCCGGAACGGCAATGACACCCAGAACTCACTGCCTGCACCAAGCTCGCTCTCTACCCCGACCCGACCTCCCATTTGCTCGGAGAGCCCGCGTACCACCGACAGACCCAGCCCGGTGCCACCAAACCTGCGCGTTGTAGAGGCGTCCGCTTGAGTAAAGGGAGAAAATAACTGACCAAGCACATCGGCCGGTATGCCGCAGCCCGTATCCTGCACAGACAAACGCAGCCAGCAGGTATCGGCAGTATCGCTTTCACAACTCACCGTCACATCGACGCCGCCCACGGTTGTGAACTTCAGCGCATTCCCGACCAGATTCATGAGGATCTGATTGACGCGCAATGCATCACCTATAAGCAAGCCAGGTAACGGGGTGACTACACTGACCGAAAAACGCAGACCTTTTTCCTGCGCCTGGGGTGAAAACAGCTCGCTCAACTCGTCGAACAGCAGCCGCGGGCTGAAAGGATTATTTTCCAGCCGCATCTCTCCCGCCTCGATTTTTGCGATGTCCAGAATATCGTTGATGATCCCCAGCAGTGACCTGCCGGCAATCTGCAACTTGGTCAGCAACTGGCGCTGCTGATCGTTCAAGGCAGTGTTATGCAGCAGATGGGAAATGCCGATCACGGCATTCATGGGGGTGCGGATTTCATGGCTCATGTTGGCCAGAAACAGGCTCTTGGCCGCATTGGCGGCCTCGGCGCTGGCTTTGGCTGCGTGCAGCTCGGCGTTGCGGTGCAGTCGCTCGGTGATGTCCTGAGCAATGCCAAGGTGCCCTATAACCTCTCCATCGGCAGTACGGATAGGCGTAACGATCATCGAGACGGGCACCGTCGTGCCGTCCCTGCGCACGTAGGTCCATTGTCGGGTTTCCGAACCTTCACGGTCCGCTTTGTAGAAAAATACGTCAATGCCTACGATTGAGGTGCCGTACTCACGGCTCAGCTCTGCGGAGCGCGCGGCCACTTCTTCAGGAAGGTGAAATACGCTCGGGTCCTTGCGCCTGACCATTTCCGAGTTGCCGTAGCCCAGCAGCAGTTCAGCCCCTCGATTGAACACAACGATCTGCCCTTGCGGATCGATAACGATGATCGAAACCTCCGAGGAAGCATCCAGCACCGCCTGTAGCAATCCGGCGACTCTGGAAAGCTCGGCAGTACGCTCACTGACTTGTTGCTCGAGTTGCGCGTTGAACTCAATGAGGTAGCGCTCGACGCGTTTGCGGTCAGTGATGTCGTGCATCATTTTCGCGGCACCGAGTATTGTGCCGTCCGCTTCGCGAATGAAGCTGCAGGTGATCGTCACATCAATCAGTTGACCGCTTTTGTGCAGGCGCTGGGTTTCCAGCGTCGAACCCAGCTCGCCACGCGCCACGCGTTTCAGCAGTTGTTCGTCTTCATGAACCAGCGGCGGCGGAACCAACAGCGGTGCCAGCGGGCTTCCTAGCACTTCGCCCTCGTCATAGCCGAACATCTGCTCGGCAGCACGGTTCCAGGTAATGATGCGCCCGTCCAGCGCCTCACCGATGATCGCATCGCTGGAATTTTCGACAATCGTCGCCAGCCTTGCCTGACCGGCGATGAACTGCTGCTTGCGTTGGCGAGACACCAACAGAGTGCCGACCAGCACCGTCAACATAAGGCTGACCAGCACGCCGATGATGAAGACCCTGCCCGCCGGGACCGGATCGAGAGCCACGACAAATTGTGGGTGGGCACCTACTTCCATGCGCCACACACGCCCATAGATTTCTCGCTCGAAAGCATAAGTCTGCAGGATTTCCGGCTCGGGACCGTTTTCCGGTGTCTGGTAGATCTGCTGCTTGCCCTCGCTGACGTCGTAGAGCCTGAGGTGCAGCCTGTGGTTCACCGGGTCCAGATTGCCCATCACCTCACGCATGGCCAGCGGCGCGTAAGTCCAGCCGATTAAAGAGGTTTCGCGCTGTGTGCTATCGGGCGGGGTTTCCGGAGTGATGTAAACCGGCAACATGAACAGAACCGAGCGCATGTGATCATCGTTGTTCTGCAACAGGGTGACAGGTGCCGACAGGGTTGCAGTCCCGGTAAGCATGGCCTGAATCGCCGCATTGCGGCGCCGCTCCTCAGACGCGATATCCAGCCCCGGTGCCTGGAGATTGCGGGCCAGAGGGTCGATGAACTGAACGATGAACCGGTCGCCCTGTTGGGTACCCAGTCGACTGATTTTAAAGTCCGGCATGCCATCAGCCCTGACACGCCTCACGAAATCGGCTTCTTCGCTGGCTGGTACCCGACGGATAAAACCAAAACCGCGCGCACCGGGGTACTCTTTCTCGATATCGCGGCCCTTGCTGTAGCGGCTTATCTGGCTACTGTTTACATGCGCCAGATCCAGCATATGAATGGCACCGCGCAGGCCGCGAAGGCGGTATTCATACACCCTGAGGCGCGCCTGCAAGTTATCGCCGATCCCCTCTCCGGCCTCTTTGAGCGCCTGCTCTACATGTGCATCAATCGACCTGGCCTGCTCATGACTGGCGATGTAGCTGACGCCTAGCCCGACCAACAAAACCAGAGCCATCCAGCTGGCGAGCCACGTAAAAGAGCTTTTCTTCATCAATCCGACACTCGTTTTCAATCATGACTGCTTTGGAGAGGGCCGTTTACGCAGCCTGCCCGCCTATCCATATGTGCGTGGCCGCGATCTCCAGCGTAGATCGTCCTTCACGACGCGCCAGTGGCTTTTGCAGTAGTGTTGGCTTGCGAGGTCAGATTGGGGCATTGCGGCGCACGCATGTTCCTCACTCACTGACAGAGATCACCACCCAATGACTCGATTTTCAGAATCCTCTGTCAGTCCTTTACTCATGCGCCCATAGCGCGATGCACACCGACAATCCAGTAACCGCCCCGCTTAGCCTTTAAGATTCGTCCATTGCCACAACCGTATCCCGAGCAGCACTCGTAAACCGTCTTGCGGCTATAGATAGATGATCGCGACCAGGCCGTTTTCAGAGCGCGTAAGGCCCTGAATAACGCATATGCATATTCATTATTGATATTTAGATTTATTTTTTAATAACTATAAGGTGCTTCCTTATACGAAACGCGCAGCGCTTTAGAACAGACTGCAAGAGCAGGCTCAGTGCCAACATGCCCGCCTCCCTCCACCTATTTCGAGCACGCGCAATGAAAGGCATCAAACTCTTGTCATCCCCAGTCCTGTTCGGCTCGGCCTTAGTGTTAAACGCCGCTCTGGCATTTCCGGCGCTCGCCGGTTTGCTGGAAAAAGGTCGCAGCGATGGCCTGACCGCAGGCATCGCCAACGAGCAGCCTTATGCCTACATTGGTACCGACGGCAAAGCCACAGGTGCCAATGTAGAGATACTGCGGGCTATTCTCGAACCGCTGGGCATCAAACAGATCGAGACGCCGATCACTGATTTCGGTTCTCTTGTGCCAGGGCTTGCAGCGGGTCGTTTCGATCTGATCGGTGCAGGCCTGTTCATCAACCCGAACCGCTGCAAGGTGATTGCATTCTCTAACCCGGTCACGCGATCCGGTGGTGCGTTTATCGTCAAAACCGGTAACCCGCTGAAGTTGCACAGCCTTAAAGATGTCGCCAGCAATGGCAAGGCGCGACTGGCTACGCAGCCAGGCAGCAATCAGGTTCAAGAAGCCAGGGACAGTGGCATCGCCACCACCAATGTCGTGTTGTTCGATAAAGACACCGATGCACTGGCTGCCTTGCAGGCCGGACGCGTGGACGTGGTGTATTTCCCGGACGCCGAAGTCATCAGCCTGATCAAGAAGACCAACAGTCCGGATATCGAGCGCGCTTTGCCGTTCGAACAGATCCCGGACGCCAGCGGCAAGCCGGGCTGGAATTACCATGCCTACGGTCTGCCGAAAAATGACCCGGCTTTCGAACAGGCTTTCAATGAGCAATTGGCCAAGCTACGGGCGTCCGGCGAACTGCTGAAAATTCTGCAGAAGTACGGTTACACCGAGAACGAACTGGCTGAGCCCGCCATTACCGCAGCCCAACGCTGCAACCCATGACAGGTGCGGCCTGCGGGCTGCCCCTCCAAGGCCTTAACCCACACGAGTACAGGCCATGCTTGTCGACCCTGAAACACTGGATACTGCCGGGTTTATAGCCAGACAACTGGCGCACGGCTCACTGGTTACGCTGCAGATCACCTTCTTCGCCGAGCTTCTGGTGCTGATGCTTTCCCTGATGATCGCCCTGATGCGCCTGTCGCCGATTCGGGTGTTGCGCTGGTTCGCCACAATTTATGTCGAAGTGCTGCGGGGTATTTCGGCGCTGGTGCTGCTGTTCTACCTGTTCTTCATCCTGCCGTTGTTCGGTGTTCGCCTGTAACCCATGACCACAGGCGTACTGGGCCTGGGCCTGACGTTTTCCGCCTATGGTTCGGAAATCATCCGTTCGGCACTGATCAATGTCAGCAAGGGCCAGCGCGATGCATTGCGGGCGCTGGACTTCGGGCCAGTGAACGCGTTCAGGCGAATCATCCTGCCACAGGCCCTGCCCTTCATGATTCCGCCGATGGGCAACCAACTGGTCGAGTTGCTGAAAACCACCTCGCTGGTTTCGCTCATCACCCTGACAGACCTGACCTTTACCGGCAGTCAACTGGTCACGACGCTGGGCCAGCAAACGCTGATATGGAGCATCGTCCTGATCTGCTACTTCGTCATGGCGTGGCCGCTTAGCTGGCTGGTCCGACGTTATGAACGACACGCAACCGCGTGGCGTCAGGTGAGAGACTGAACATGGAATTCGATATTGCATTCGCCTGGTCGATTTTGCCGGAGCTGTTTCAGGGTTTGCTGGTGACCGTGCAGGTGGTGGTGCTGGGTTTCATGCTGGCGGTGGTGTTGGGACTGGTTCTGGCACTGGCCCTGCGCTCGCAGGCGAAGCTCGTGCATTACCTGAGCAAGGGCTACCTGAGCTTTTTCCGTAACACGCCGCTGATGGTCCAGTTGTACGTGCTGTTCTTTGCGCTGCCGCTGGCAGGCATCACATTTCCGGCGATCACCACTGGCGTGATTGGCCTGGGGTGTTACTACGCAGCTTACATTGCCGAAGCGTATCGCGGCGCAATCGACGATATCCCTGCCGGGCAATGGGAAGCCGCCCGCGCACTGGACTTTGATCGTGGCGATACCTGGCGACGCCTCATCCTGCCGCAGGCATTGAAACCGATGCTGCCGGTGCTCGGTAATTACCTGATCGGCATGTTCAAGGAAACGCCACTGCTGGCAGTGATCACCATCCCCGAACTGTTTCAGGCGGCCAAGCAGATTGCTGGCATGACCTACCGCTACAACGAGCCGTACACAGTGATGGCGCTGATGTTCCTGGCGATCAGCGTGCCGACTTCGTTGCTGTTCAAATACCTGGAAAGGCGCACTCATGTCTGATCTCGCAAGCCCCGCCCTATCGTCCGTCACGACTGCGCAGATACAACTGAAACAAGTGGTCAAGGACTTCGGCAGCAACCGGATTATCGACCATCTGGACCTGACCATTCCGCAAGGTCAGAAAGTTGCGCTGATCGGCCCCAGCGGCTCGGGCAAATCCACTGTGCTGCGGCTGATCAAAGGGCTGGAAAACTATCAGCACGGCAGCATTGAAGTTGCTGGCGAGCAGGTGCCGGCGCGCAAGGGGCGTTGGCACTGGCCAGGATCACGCAGAGCCCCGGTGATTCATCGGGTGGGGATGGTGTTCCAGCAGTTCAACCTCTTCCCGCATCTCACCGTGCAGGAAAACATCACCGAAGCACCATTGCGCGTGCTCCGGCTTTCTCGCGAGGAGGCGCTTGAACGCGCGCATCAATATCTCGGGCTGGTGGGGCTTGCACATAAAGCCGACGCATACCCCAGCCAGCTCTCCGGTGGTCAGCAACAACGTGTGGCGATTGCCAGGGCATTGGCCATGCGCCCGCAGATCATGCTGTTCGATGAGGTGACCTCGGCGCTGGACCCGGAACTTGTCGGGGAAGTCCTGGCCGTGATTCGCTCGATTGCCCATGAGTTTCAGATGACTATGCTGCTGGTGACCCACGAAATGAAGTTTGCCCAGGACATCGCTGACCGGGTCTTATTCATGGAGGGCGGCCGAATTGTGGCGGATGGCTCAGCCAGCGATATCCTGCTGAACCCAAAGAATGAACGAACGCGACGCTTTCTGCAGTTGGTGGAGCAACGCTGACCTTCAGCGCTGCTCCCGTTTACGCATAACGATTGTCAGATCCGGAAGCGCGCAACCATCTCCTGCAAATTGCTGCCCAGGCGCGCCAGTTCTACGGTAGACGCAGCGCTTTGCTCGGTCGCTGTCGCCGACTGGTCGGCAATGTCTCGCACGCTGATAACACTGCGATTGATTTCATCGGTCACCGCGCTTTGCTCTTCGGCGGCAGCGGAAATCTGCTGACTCATCTGTTCGATGGTGCCGATAGAGTGAGTGATCTCGACCAGCGCCTGTTCGGCCTGACGGGCCAGTTCCACGGTGCCTTCAGTGCGTTGACGGCTGGCGTCCATCAGATCCGAAGCGGCTCCGGTGCCCTGCTGCAATGCCTGAATCAACGCTTCGATTTCTGTGGTCGATTTTTGCGTGCGCTGGGCCAGCGAGCGCACTTCATCGGCCACTACGGCGAACCCGCGTCCCTGCTCGCCAGCGCGTGCAGCTTCAATAGCGGCATTCAGCGCCAGCAGGTTGGTCTGTTCAGCAACCGCCTTGATGACGTCGATCACGCCACCGATCTTGTCACTGTCCTGAATCAGCCGCTGCATGGCCTGCCCCAACTGCCCTACTTCACCCGCCAACTGGCTGATTTCGCGAGTGGCATGCTGCACCACGCTGCTACCGTGGGCGGCACGCTCACTTGCCTGCCTGGCAGCTTGCGAGGCATCTTCGGTGTTCTGAGCCACTTCCTGCACGGTAGACGCCATCTGGTTCATGGCCGTTGCAACCTGGTCTACCTCCAGTTTCTGTTGAGTGACGCCAGCACTGGTCTGTTCACTGACCGCCGAAAGCTCCTCGGCTGCCGTGGCAATCTGGGTCACACCGCCGCTGATACCGCCAATCAGCGCACGCAGCGATACGGTCATGTGCTGCATGGTGTTCTGCAGCAGGCCCAGTTCGTCCTGGCGAGTGGTGCTGATGTCGTTGGTCAGATCGCCGTCAGCGATACGCCGCGCAGCGATCACCGTAGAGTCCAGAGGACGCGTGATCTGGCGAGTAATCAGGATGGCTGCGAAGATGCCCAGCAAAAGAACGATCAGGGCTACGGTGAGCAACTGGGTCACTGCACTGTCTTTTTCGTTGTTTGCACTGATCACCTGACCCGCCATCAACCCATCGGAGCTTTTGACTATGTCCAGCGACTGCTGGCGCAGTGTGTCGCGGAACTGGTCGTTCTGTTGCATTAGTTGGGAAATGGAAACCATCAGCGACTTGTACTGCTGCAAGGCCGCAAGGGCAGCATCCACCGCCGGACCGGCTTTGTTCGGCAACTGGGTACGCGCGCTGCCCGCCTGGGTAATCAGAGAGTCTGCTGCGTCGAAGGTGATCTGCTTGTTTTCGGCGGTAGGAATACTGATATAGCGACGGAACACCAGGCGGAAGTTGGTCATGCCATTGCGCAAGTCACCGGCAACCTTGACCTGATCGATAGCGTTCTGATCAAGCGAGCGTGAGGCGTCTTCGAAGGTCTTTTGCAGAAGCGTTTCGAAACTGCCGCTGACTTGCTCGGAAATGGTAATCAACGGCTGCATGGCCTGGTCGATTTTCTGGCTGTTGTCCGCCAACTGGCCGAACGTCTGCCTGAGGCCGCCCGCCTGATCACGGATGCCCCGGAGCTTATCGGCGTTGACCGGCACGGTCAGAATCTTCAGACCGTTCTCGATGGTCTTGCCGAGGTCGTCGAGAGCAGCGATATAACCCTGCTGGGTGCTTGCGTCAGGTTTTGCCGTGTAGGTCTGCGCAGCGATCCTCAAGCTCAGCGCATCTGCTTTTACTTCAGCTACCCTGGACGCCTTGCCCAGTCGCTCGATCAGCAGGTTGGTGCTGAGGTAGCCAATAGTGGTCACCGTCAGTACGCCGAGCAGGATGAGGCCGAAGCCCAGACTGAGTTTTTTGCTGACGTTCAAGTTGTCCAGCCATGTCGATTTCATCAAATTTTGCCTTGGTATTTATCGTGATACCCAAGGATCGACGCCGGGCCGGACAACTTGATAGTCGTGGCGATTGCAAGAATTCATCACCCATATAGCAATATGCCATGTTCTTTTTTAGCCAGTGATGCGCTATCCAGATACGGTGCCAGCTCGTGTTGCACTCGTCATGCGCGGGGGTGAAACTCATGAACATGCTGATTTGGATCGCCGGTTGACTGGCCTGTGACCGTGCATCATTGCGGGTGATAGTAACCTTCGATTTATTCGATTCGTTAATAACACCCCCCGCCAACAGAATCCGCCCATTCACTATTCTCGGCGGAACTTCCCATGCCCCAGACAATCAGCCAGCTGCGCTTCCCCCTCACTGCCATCGCTCTCATCGTGATCAGTGCGTGTGGCAAGACGTCAGAAGCCCCTGCAGCGCCCGGCGCAGCCAAAGTCACCGTCGCCAAGGTCTTGGAGCAGCCGGTCAACGAGTGGGATGAGTTCACTGGACGTCTCGAGGCACCGGAAACCGTCGAAGTTCGCCCTCGGGTGTCTGGCCAGATCGATCATGTCGCCTTCACCGACGGTTCGCTGGTCAAGAAAGGTGATCTGCTGTTCCAGATCGACCCTCGCCCCTTCCAGTCGGAAGTCCGTCGCCTCGAAGCCCAACTGCAACAGGCCAGAGCTGTTGCATCACGCAGCGACAGCGAAGCCCAGCGCGGTGAGCGTCTGCGCAGCAACAATGCGATCTCCGCAGAACTGGCCGACTCACGTACGACATCGGCGGCGGAAGCCAAGGCCGGTGTCGCAGCCATCCAGGCACAACTGGACCTGGCCCGACTGAACCTCAGCTTCACCCGCGTGACCGCGCCGATTGCAGGCCGCGTAAGCCGGGCCGAAATTACCGCCGGCAATATTGTCACCGCCGATGTCACCGCACTGACCAGCGTGGTTTCTACCGACAAGGTCTATGCCTACTTCGACGCTGACGAACGCGTGTTCCTCAAGTACACCGAACTCGCCCGCAAGGGCCAGCGTGGCCAGACCACTCCGGTCTACCTCGGCCTGTCCAATGAAAGCGGCAACCCGCACTTGGGGCAGATGAACTTTGTCGACAACCAGGTCAACCCGAGGACCGGCACCATTCGCGGTCGTGCCGTGTTCGATAACGCTGACGGCGGCTTCACCCCTGGCCTCTATGCACGTCTGAAGCTGGTCGGCAGTGGTACTTACTCAGCCGTGCTGATCAACGATGAAGCGGTGGGCACCGATCTGGGCAAGAAATTCGTGCTGGTGATGGACAAGGACAACAAACCCGCCTATCGCGCGGTCGAACTGGGCCCGAAAATCGAGGGCTTGCGCATCGTGCGTAACGGGCTGGGTAAGGACGACACCATCGTCGTCAAAGGCTTGCAGCGTGTACGTCCCGGCCAGCCTGTGGACCCGGAAGTGACGCCGATGGCCAGCGCCGAGACCCTCGCCGCCCTGCTCAAACAACGCCAGGCGCTCGACGCCAGCAACCAGCCAAAAGTGACGCCAAAACCGGCCAATATCGCCAGCGCAACTGCGCCACGCGGCTAAGGGACTCGTCCGATGAACTTCTCCAAATTCTTTATCTCACGGCCGATCTTTGCCGCAGTGCTGTCGCTGCTGATCCTGATCGCCGGTGCAATATCGCTGTTCAAGCTGCCTATCAGCGAATACCCGGAAGTGGTGCCGCCGACGGTGGTGGTACGTGCCAATTTCCCCGGCGCCAACCCCAAGGTCATCGGCGAAACCGTCGCTTCGCCGCTGGAGCAAGCCATTACCGGTGTAGAAGGCATGCTCTACATGTCCTCGCAGGCCACCGCCGACGGCAAGCTGACCCTGACCATCACCTTCGCGCTGGGCACTGACCTGGACAACGCGCAGGTGCAAGTGCAGAACCGTGTGACTCGCAGCGAGCCGAAGCTGCCAGAAGAAGTGACACGCATCGGTATTACCGTGGACAAGGCCTCCCCTGACCTGACCATGGTCGTGCATTTGACGTCACCGGACAAACGCTACGACATGCTGTACCTGTCCAACTACGCGGTGCTCAACATCAAGGACGAGCTGGCGCGGCTGGGCGGTGTCGGTGATGTGCAGTTGTTCGGCATGGGCGACTACTCGCTGCGCGTGTGGCTCGACCCGAACAAGACCGCTTCTCGCAATCTGACCGCGACTGATGTGGTCAACGCAATCCGCGAACAGAACCGCCAGGTCGCGGCAGGCCAGTTGGGCTCACCCCCTTCGCCGAATGCCACCAGCTTCCAGATGTCGATCAACACTCAAGGGCGTCTGGTCAGCGAAGAAGAGTTCGAAAACGTGGTGGTTCGCGCAGGTGCAGACGGCGAGATCACGCGCCTGAAGGACATCGCACGTATCGAACTCGGTTCCAGCCAGTACGCGTTACGCTCCCTGCTCAATAACCAGCCTGCGGTGGCGATCCCGATCTTCCAGCGCCCAGGCTCCAACGCCATCGATATCTCCAACGATGTTCGGGCGCGAATGGCCGAGTTGAAGAAGAGCTTCCCCGAAGGCATGGACTACAGCATTGTCTATGACCCGACCATCTTCGTACGTGGCTCTATCGAGGCTGTGATCCACACGCTGTTCGAGGCCCTGATTCTCGTTGTCCTGGTAGTGATTCTGTTCCTGCAAACCTGGCGCGCCTCGATCATCCCGTTGGTGGCAGTACCGGTTTCGCTGATCGGCACGTTCGCCGTGATGCACATGTTCGGATTTTCGCTGAACGCGCTGTCATTGTTCGGGCTGGTGCTGGCAATCGGTATCGTGGTGGACGATGCGATTGTGGTGGTGGAGAACGTCGAGCGTAACATCGAACTGGGGCTTGAACCGGTCGCAGCCACCCACAAGGCGATGGCCGAAGTGACGGGGCCGATCATCGCTACAGCACTTGTGCTGTGTGCCGTGTTCGTACCGGCAGCGTTCATCTCCGGGCTCACGGGGCAGTTCTACAAACAGTTCGCGCTGACCATCGCCATCTCCACTGTTATCTCGGCGTTCAATTCGCTGACCCTGTCGCCGGCACTGGCCGCCGTTCTGCTCAAAGGTCATGACGCGCCCAAGGACCGCTTCTCGCGTTTCCTCGACAAAATGCTTGGCGGCTGGTTGTTCCGCCCGTTCAACCGCTTCTTCGAAAAAGCCAGTCATGGTTATGTAGGCACTGTCGCTCGGGTCATTCGCAGCAGCGGCATTGCCTTGCTGGTGTACGCGGGGCTTATGGTTCTGACCTGGGTGGGTTTTGTCAGCACACCGACCGGCTTCGTCCCCAGTCAGGACAAGCAATACCTGGTTGCATTTGCCCAGTTGCCGGACGCCGCCAGCCTCGACCGTACCGAGGACGTCATCAAGCGCATGTCGGAACTGGCCCTCAAGCAGCCAGGCGTGCAGGACGCAATTGCCTTCCCCGGCCTGTCGATCAATGGGTTCACCAACAGTCCCAACAACGGCGTGGTATTCGTGACCCTCAAGCCGTTCGATGAACGCAAGGACGCCAGCTTGTCGGCAAACGCCATCGCAGGCGCCCTGAACGGCCAGTTCGCGTCTATTCAAGAAGCCTACATGGCGATCTTCCCGCCTCCGCCGGTACAAGGACTGGGCACTATCGGTGGCTTCCGCCTGCAGATCGAGGACCGTGGCAACCTGGGTTATGACGAGCTGTACAAGGAAACCCAGAACGTCATTGCCAAGAGCCGCAGCGTGCCGGAACTGGCGGGGCTGTTTACCAGCTACACCGTCAACGTGCCGCAAGTCGACGCCGCGATCGACCGCGAAAAGGCCAAGACCCACGGCGTGGCAGTCAGCGATATCTTCGACACCCTGCAGGTGTACCTGGGCTCGCTGTATGCCAACGACTTCAACCGGTTCGGCCGCACCTATCAGGTCAACGTTCAGGCCGAGCAGCAGTTCCGCCAGGACGCCGACCAGATCGGCCAGCTCAAGGTGCGCAACAACCTCGGAGAAATGATCCCGCTGGCGACCTTCGTCAAGGTCAGTGACACCGCCGGCCCTGACCGGGTCATGCACTACAACGGCTTTATCACGGCCGAGATCAATGGTGCTGCAGCGCCAGGGTATAGCTCTGGTCAGGCCCAGGCAGCAGTGGAAAAACTGCTGCGTGAGGAACTGCCCACCGGCATGGTCTACGAGTGGACCGACCTGACCTATCAGCAGATCCTTTCGGGCAACACTGCGCTGTTCGTATTCCCGCTCTGTGTGTTGCTGGCGTTTCTGGTGCTGGCGGCTCAGTACGAAAGCTGGAGCCTGCCACTGGCGGTAATCCTGATCGTACCTATGACCCTGCTTTCGGCAATTGCCGGGATAATGATTGCCGGCAGCGATAACAACATCTTTACCCAGATCGGGCTGATCGTACTGGTGGGCCTGGCGTGCAAGAACGCGATTCTGATCGTCGAGTTCGCCAAGGACAAACAGGCTGAGGGCATGAGCCCGCTGGACGCCGTACTGGAAGCCTGCCGCCTGCGGCTGCGTCCGATCCTGATGACTTCGTTCGCGTTCATCATGGGCGTCGTGCCTCTGGTGCTGTCCAGCGGTGCAGGCGCCGAAATGCGCCATGCGATGGGGGTCGCAGTGTTCTCCGGGATGCTGGGCGTGACCTTCTTCGGGCTGCTGCTGACGCCGGTGTTCTACGTGCTGATCCGTAATTACGTCGAGCGCAAGGAGGCCCGCAAGGCCACCCGTGCACAGACTCTGCAAAACCTGCCCGCGGAGACGCATTGATGAGCGCATTTAAACTCTTCGCCCCGAGCCTGCTGGTCCTGGCGCTGGCAGCCTGTGCCGTCGGCCCGGACTACAAGGCGCCGGAAACGGCGCCGGCCAAGCTGGAATCCGCAGCTCAGGGCAACTATGACCGCAGCAAGGTCAACACCCTGTGGTGGCAGCAATTCGAGGACCCTACCCTCAACAGGCTGGTGACCCGGTCGCTGGACGGCAACCGCGACCTGCGTGTCGCCTTTGCCCGCCTCAAGTCTGCACGGGCCATTCGCGATGACGTCGCCAACGACGTCATGCCGGTGGTGACCAGCCGCGCCAGCAGCGACATCGGCAAGGGTCAGCAGCCCGGCATCACCGAGCGACGCGTCAACAGCGAGCGCTATGACCTGGGCCTCGATATGGCTTGGGAAGTGGATCTGTTCGGGCGTATCCAGCGCCAACTGGAAGCCAGCGATGCCGACCAGGATGCGGCAGAAGCCAATCTGTATCAGCTTCAGGTAACGCTGATTGCCGAAGTGGTGGACGCCTACGGACAACTGCGGGGGGCGCAATTGCGTGAAGCCATCGCCAAGGACAACCTGACCAACCAGCAGAAGTCTCAGGACATCACCACTCAACTGCGCGATGCCGGAGTCGGTAACGAACTGGATGTGATGCGTTCCGATGCGCGCCTGGCAGCGGTAGAAGCAACGGTTCCGCAATTGCAGGCCGAACAGGCTCGCCAGCGCCATCGCATTGCGACGCTGCTGGGTGAGCGTCCGGAAAGCCTCAGTGTGGACTTGAGCCCCAGCAAGCTGCCGGCGATCGCCAAGGCCTTGCCGATCGGCGACGCTACACAGGTGCTGCGCAATCGTCCCGATGTGCGCGCGGCCGAACGTCAGCTGGCCGCGTCCACCGCACGCATCGGTGTCGCGACTGCCGACCTGTTTCCCCGCGTCAGTCTCAGCGGCTTTCTGGGCTTTACCGCAGGACGTGGTTCGCAGATAGGCTCGTCCGCCGCCAGAGCCTGGTCGCTGGGCCCGAGTATCACGTGGGCAGCCTTCGACCTGGGCAGCGTCCGGGCGCAGATTCGCAGCGCTGATGCGGATGCCGA
Organism: Pseudomonas tremae; assembly: GCF_001401155.1. GTDB lineage: Bacteria > Pseudomonadota > Gammaproteobacteria > Pseudomonadales > Pseudomonadaceae > Aquipseudomonas > Aquipseudomonas tremae. The sequence continues at coordinate 256,784 of NZ_LJRO01000090.1, read as the reverse complement.
AGGCGCGCTGGCCAACTACGAGCAACAGGTATTGCTTGCGCTTGAGGAGTCGGAAAACGCATTCAGCGATTACAACAAACGCCAGCAACGCCTGGTGGCCCTGATGCGCCAGAGCGAATCGAGCCGCGCTGCTGCCAGACTGGCATCGGTGCAGTACCGCGAAGGCACCGCAGATTTTCTTGTGTTACTGGATGCGGAGCGTGAACGTCTGGCGGCCGAAGACTCTCAGGCTCAGGCAGAAATCGACCTTTACCGTGGCATTGTGGCGATTTACAAGGCATTGGGCGGTGGTTGGCAGCCTCAAGCCTGACCTGACAGCGCCAACACAGCCCCGCACTCCTTCCAGGACGCGGGGCTTTTTTTCGGGATTGAATACGGTCGCATCCTGATTGCCGTTTGACAGCTGCCAGCCACTCCCCGAAGCTGCACCCCGTCAAGCATTGGAAATCGATATGCCCAGATTGCCATTCAAGGGGTTATCGCCTCTACCGGTTACTCGACATCGCTGGCTGCCCGGTACGGTGCTCGCATCAGTGCTGGCTCTTTCGCTGGCATTCTGGTGGTGGCGCACTCCGGTGCAGACTGCGCCGACCAGGCTGAGCCACACCTACGAGCAGGCACTGGAGCAGGCCCACGATGGCAAGCCTGGCGCTGCAAGGGTGCTGTATCAGCAATTGGCCCGCACCGACCTGTCTGACGCCCAACGCATCAATCTGCTCACCGAGCTGAGCGACTATCCCAGCCCTCAGGCCCTCAAACTGCTGGCAGCAGGTCTTGGCGACCCCTCTGCTCAGGTCCGCAAAGCCGCTATCGACGTGAGCGTGAAACTGGTGTCCAACAGTCAGCGCAGTCTGCTGCTTGGGCCGCTGCTGGACGACGAAGAGCAGTCCGTCAGGTTTCATGCCACCGGCGCTTTGCTCGGCCTCTCGCCGGACGAACTGGGCCTTTACTTTGCAGTCCTGCAGCAAAGCGCCGAGGCGTTTCAGGAGTACCTCAAGAGCCAGCCGCAGAATACTCAGAACCAGTTACAACTGGCCAGGCTGTACTTGCAGACTGGCGACCTCGACCCGGCGGTCGAGGCGCTGCAGCGCGCCACTTCACTGGATCCGGGTAACATCGAAGCGGCCCTGGCCCATATAGAACTGCTGGACCGCAAGGGCCAGGCGGAACAGGCACGCGGCCTGTTCGCCGGTCTGCTGGAGCGCAATCCCGGTTCATCCATGCTTCAGCACGCGCTGGGAATGTGGCTGTTGAACCACGGGCAAGCCGAATTTGCCTTGCTCAGCCTTGCAAAAGCAACCGAGCTGGCACCTGATAACAATGACTATCGCTATGACCTCGCGGTCGCCCTTCACTCGTTGAACGAGCTTGAGGCGGCGCAAAAGCAACTGACACAGATCGTTCAGAACCAACCCGCCAATCGCAAGGCCAGGGTCCTGCTGATCCAGTACTGGAAAGAAAACGGTCAGTTACAGAATGTTCAAATTCTTCTGGCCGAGCTCGAACAGCAGAACCCCGATGACCCTGAATTGCAGCAGGGCTTGTAGGACCGGATTGCGGCAAAAGGCCACCCTGACACCGCTGCCCGCCTGCCAGCCCGTTACCTGCAGACATTGCCACCTCCTTTGCGCAGTCCGAATCTGACAGTCACAGTGTCTGTCAGATGTTTCTTTTTTATGCTGCACGGTGTCAATCTGGCACGTTTTCAATACTCGTCTACTATCAGAAATAACTTACAAACCACCTCGCTTGAATACACCGACCCGAGGGTCTATATCCAACGGCGCACACGGTCAGCATTTAAGGAATTTGAAAAATACTATTTTCTAACTGGCAAAAAAGGTGCATTATTTGCGCGCTACTGAGTTATAAACACCCTCTGCCTGTACAATGATACGCCGAAAAGTCCAAGTTTCATCCTGGAAACCGCAGGCCGAGGGCAAGACCGAACGAGCCAATCAGTCAGACAGTTTTGTCTCATCGTTTTATTGGGCTGACAACAGCCATTACATTGTTGGAGTGTATTACTTGTCCAGACTTGCCGAGTTTCGAGCAGCAGAGAAAGCCCTTCAAGAGCAGCTTGCACAGCTGGAAACCTTGAAGAATGACGCCGGGTTGAAAAAGGAGATTGAATTCGAGCAAAAGCTTCAGGACCTGATGGGCACCTACGGCAAAAGCCTGCGTGACATCATTGCTATCCTCGACCCCTCCAGCTCAACGTCGCTGGTTGCGTCCGCCGGGCCAAAGCGTCGCCGGGCACGCGTCGTCAAGGTTTATCAAAACCCGCACACTGGCGAGCTGATAGAAACCAAGGGCGGCAATCACCGCGGCCTGAAAGCCTGGAAAGAGCAGTACGGTGTCGACACTGTTGATTCTTGGCTTCGCGCCTGATTGCACTTCGTCATCTGAAGCCCTGCACTTGCAGGGCTTTTTTTACAGGCCCTGGCGAGCCCGCTGATTATCCACGCGGTGCAGCCACCTGATCAAACATCGCCTAACGGTGACGGCTTCCGAGTGTTGCCGCTTTCATAGCGAAAGCGTCGACGAGCGCGAAGGAACGCTAAACTTCGTGCCGAGCAACATTAATACCGTGAAAATAATGACGCCAATAAAACACGTGGCTTAAGCGATTCACTTCACACTGACAAAACTGAACATTTCCTGAATAAGGTAGAGCAATTATTCAGTTTGTCCAATGTAACGAAATATAAAACCTTTGTTAGTGCGGTCGTCAGTGCAAGAAAAACGCACGGTTCGAATTGGCCGGTCAAGCTTCACACTTTTTTCACATGGGTTCTAGGATGATGAAGACCGCTAAAGGAATAGCGCCCCATGCCCGCCTCGGCGGGCTTCTTTTTGCCTGCGAAAAAACACGCTCACTGCACATCGCCCAACTGCAGGCTCTCACGGATACGCAACGCCTCCTCCTTGTTGGCTGCATAGCCTTCTGCCGATCCCGCATACGATAACGACCAGGCCATCTCTTTGCTGGCAGCCGCCACCAGCGTCTGGGTCAGCACATGTACACCGTTCTGGGTGATGGTGCAGGTCGTCTCCAGCGCCGGCACGACGCTTAACCGGCTTTCACGGACATGGGTGCAGGCACTCTGCAAGCCACTCCGGGCGAAATTGACCTGAATCGACTTGCGCATTTCCAGCAACACGCCCGAGACATTCACCTCGTGTCCAGGCGTCAGCCGCGTCTGGGTAAGCTCCATCACCATCAGGGGATTACCATTTTGATCGTTTTTAACCGCGCGCTGTCTGACTTGCACGGACGGCTTAACGGCTGCGCCTGCCTCGACCGGCAATGATTCGACCTCCCAGCCTGCGGGCCAGGTGATCATTGCATCAGTTGCATGGGCTGGCGCAGCGCCAGCCAGCAGGCACAGACACAGGCTTGGCAAAAAACGTCGGTATTGCGCAAAGATCATGATCGGGTCGCCATAACAGGTGACCGAGAATTCTGAGCCTGTTGCCCGCCACGAGCAAGAGCGCAACCGTGTTATCCGAGCCTGGGTTTGGTGCTGACTGCCCTGCCCCGTATCATTGGGCAATACTTGTACATTATGTTGGAGAAATATTGATGAGCTTGCACGAACTCAACACACTACCGGGCGTCACGGCTGATCCAGAAGCGGCCACCCGGCAATTTGTGTTCAACCACACCATGCTGCGCGTCAAGGACATCACCCGCTCACTGGATTTCTACACCCGCGTGCTCGGTTTCAGCCTGGTTGAAAAGCGTGACTTTCCGGAAGCCGAGTTCAGCCTGTATTTCCTTGCTCTGGTCGATAAAACCCAGATTCCGGAAGACGACGCGGCACGTGGCCAGTGGATGAAGTCGATTCCAGGCATTCTGGAACTGACCCACAACCACGGTACCGAAAGCGATGCGACAGCGTCCTACCACAACGGCAACAGCGACCCGCGTGGCTTTGGCCACATTTGCGTGTCCGTACCTGATGTAAAGGTCGCCTGCGAGCGCTTTGAAACACTGGGCGTGGACTTCCAGAAGCGCCTGTCCGACGGTCGCATGAACAGCCTGGCATTTATCAAGGACCCGGACGGCTACTGGGTTGAGATCATCCAGCCGACGCCGCTTTGAGGCTCCGCGTGATCGCTCTTTTGTAGAACGATTAGCGAACACAACAAAAAGCCCCGTGATCGCTCACGGGGCTTTTTGCGTTTACGCGGCTTTGTGTGATCAGGCCGGCGCAGAGGTGCGTATCAGATGGTCAAAGGCGCTCAGGGAGGCTTTGGCACCTTCGCCCAGGGCGATGATGATCTGCTTGTAAGGCGCAACCGTCACGTCACCGGCAGCAAATATGCCTGGCACTGAAGTCTCGCCACGAGAGTCGACCACGATTTCGCCACGCGGCGACAGCTCGATGGAGCCCCTGAGCCATTCGCTGTTAGGCAGCAGGCCGATCTGGACGAAGATACCTTCCAGCGCAATGGTGATTTCTTCACCAGTGTTGCGGTTCTTGTAGCGCAGGCCGTTGACCTTCTGCTCGTCACCCGTAACCTCTGTAGTTTGCGCGCTGGTGATCACGGTAACGTTAGGCAGGCTGTGCAGTTTGCGCTGCAGGACTGCGTCGGCGCGCAACTGCACGTCGAACTCCAGCAGCGTCACGTGCGACACGATACCTGCCAGGTCGATAGCAGCTTCTACACCCGAGTTACCGCCACCGATCACCGCTACGCGCTTGCCCTTGAACAGCGGACCGTCACAGTGTGGGCAATAAGCCACACCCTTGTTGCGATACTGCTGCTCACCTGGAACATTCATCTCCCTCCAGCGTGCGCCGGTGGCAAGGATGATGGTCTTGGCCTTGAGGCTGGCGCCGCTGGCGAACTTCACTTCATGCAACTCACCGGCTGCGCCAGGGATCAACTTGTCGGCGCGCTGCAGGTTCATGATGTCGACTTCGTACTGCTTGACGTGCTCTTCCAACGCAACAGCAAGCTTCGGACCTTCGGTGTGTTGCACCGAGATGAAGTTTTCGATGGCCATGGTATCGAGCACCTGACCGCCGAAGCGCTCGGCTGCAACACCGGTGCGAATGCCTTTGCGCGCCGCATAGACTGCAGCCGCCGACCCGGCAGGCCCACCACCGACCACCAGTACATCAAAAGCCTGCTTGGCGTTGAGCTTTTCAGCCTGACGCGCACCGGCACCGGTGTCGATCTTGGCCAGAATTTCTTCCAGGCCCATACGGCCCTGGCCAAACAGCTCGCCGTTCAGGTAGATGCTTGGCACCGACATGATCTTGCGGTCGGTGACTTCATCCTGGAACAGCGCGCCGTCGATAGCGACATGCTTGATGCCAGGGTTCAGTACTGCCATCAGGTTCAGCGCCTGAACAACGTCAGGGCAGTTCTGGCAGGACTGCGAAAAATAGGTTTCGAAGTGGAACTCGCCCTGAAGAGCGCGAACCTGTTCGATGGTTTCCGCACTGACCTTGGGTGGGTAGCCGCCAACTTGCAGCAACGCCAAGACCAGCGAGGTGAATTCGTGACCCATGGGGATACCGGCAAAACGCAGGCTGATATCGTGACCAGGGCTGTTCAGCGAGAACGACGGCGTACGTGCGTCGGTGCCGCTGTCATTCAGGGTGACGTCTTTGGAAACACTGATCACGTCGTTCAGCAGTGCGAGCATTTCCTGAGACTTCGCGCCGTCATCAAGGGACGCGACGATCTCGATGGGGCGAGTAACCCGCTCCAGGTAGGATTTCAACTGGGCTTTAAGATTGGCGTCCAACATGTGGCGACTTCCTGTTTTACAAAGGGTAGAAATAACAACGCCCAGGCGATTACCGCCCGGGCGTTTTGTGGGGCGATGCGGTTTACTTGCTCAAGAGCTCAACGCCCCCAGCCGATTCATGCGAATCAGATCTTGCCGACCAGGTCCAGAGACGGAGCCAGGGTAGCCTCGCCTTCTTTCCACTTGGCTGGGCAGACTTCGCCCGGGTGAGCAGCAACGTACTGAGCAGCCTTGATCTTGCGCAGCAGCTCGGAAGCGTCGCGGCCTACACCGCCATCGTTCAGCTCGACGATCTTGATCTGGCCTTCAGGGTTGATCACGAAAGTACCGCGATCCGCCAAGCCTGCTTCTTCGATCAGCACGTCGAAGTTGCGCGAGATGGTCAGCGTAGGGTCGCCGATCATGGTGTACTGGATTTTACCAATGGCTGGCGAGGTGCTATGCCAGGCAGCGTGGGCGAAGTGGGTGTCAGTCGACACGCTGTAGATTTCCACGCCCAGCTTCTTGAACTCTTCGTAGTTGTCAGCCAGGTCTTCCAGCTCGGTCGGGCAAACGAAGGTGAAGTCGGCCGGATAGAAGAATACGACAGACCACTTGCCTTTCAAGTCAGCGTCCGAAACTTCAACGAAACTACCGTTCTTGAATGCGTTAGCCTTGAACGGTTTTACTTGGCTGTTGATGATAGGCATCGGTATATCTCCTGATGGGTTAGATGGGTTGTGAATTCGATGGGGTGAAGCTTACGCACGATCGATGACAATCGCTCATTGGCAAACCTGATGTCGCCGATTGCTTTTCGCTATGAAGGAAGCTTATCAATAGAAGAAACCTTCAGGCCGCTCCCCACCCCGGCATTGCTCGGGAACGGCGCGGCATCAATGTAACGCATCGCCGACTTGATGTCCCTCCAGCCAACGTAAGCCATCAGTGACTTGAGGTCCCAACCATTGCTGTGCGCCCAGCTTGCGAAACCGCGGCGCAACGAGTGGCTGGTGTAATGTTCGGCAGCGATGCCTGCACGTTCAAAGGCCTGACGTAGCAGCGGGATGACGCTGTTGGCGTGCAGCCCGTCCTCATTCATATTGCCCCAGCGATCGATCGCCCGGAACACCGGCCCGCGCACGAGCGCAGCACAGTTGACCCACTCGATGTACGCGTGAACCGGGCACAACCGCTGCAGGGCAGGCGTCTGGTAGGTCCTGCCCAGGTTATCGCGATCCCCCTTGCTGCGTGGCAGATAAAGACTGATGCCGGAACCGGCGACAGCCTTGACGTCCTGCACCTGCAGACGGCACAGCTCGTCACTGCGAAACCCACGCCAGAACCCGAGCAAAATCAACGCCGAATCCCGCCGGCAGCGCAACAGACGCGGTTGATCATGCTGCGCGCTCGCCTCGCGCGCCTCGATGTCCAGCCAGGCAACGACTTTCTCCAGGTCTTGCAACTGCAAGGGCTCGGCCTGCTTCTCTTGCGCAGGATGCAATGCCCGAATGCCCTTGATGACCTTGCGCACCATGGGCGCTTTGGTGGGATCGACAAAACCCTGACTGATATGCCACTGGGCCAGCGCTGACAAGCGCAGCTTCAATGTGTTGACCGACAGCGTGCCGGCATAACTGGCCAGGTAACGCGCCACGCTTTCACTGGTCGCCGGCAGAAACCCACCCCACGCCACCTCGAAATGCTCGATGGCTGCCCGGTAACTGCGGCGCGTGTTGTCACGGGTTGCCGCATCGATGTAGCGATCAACGTCATTCATGGATCAAGCCTGCAGGTGTACCGATAACAAAGACAAGATGGCAGTAGAACCCGCCTGACACGGGATAATACGCCAATACCCCATGTTAAATAATTCAAAATATATGAATTTATTCTAAATAATATAGTATGTAATTACAGAGTACATACCACAGTACGAAATCGTAGGAGAGAGCATGGCTCGTGGCGGCGTAAACAAGGCATTGGTGCAAAAAGCCAGGACAGCATTGCTGGCCAGAGGCGATAACCCAAGCATCGATGCAGTACGCATCGAAATGGGCAATACCGGCTCCAAAACCACGATTCATCGCTATCTCAAGGAGCTGGATAACGCACATGCACCCGCGCCGGATATCAATGAGGAATTAAGTACGCTGGTCGCGCACCTTGCCCAACGGCTTGATGAGCAGGCTCAGGAACGCATAGACCAGGCGTACGACGAGCACCAGACGGAGCGCGCCAAACTGCTGCAGCAGCTGGAATCCGCTCGACAGCAGATAAGCGAACTGCAGGAGCACGTGCAGCAACGTGACGACACCGTCGACAGTCAGGCAACCGCCCTGCTCCAGACGCGACAAACACTACAAGACGCCCAGACCGAGCACGCCAGACTGCTCCAGGCCAACCTGGACCTGGATTCACGCCTGCAAGACAAAGACGCTCAGATTCATTCGCTTGAGGAAAAACACCTGCATGCCCGAGAGGCACTGGAGCACTATCGCAACTCCATCAAGGAGCAGCGCGAACAGGAACAGCAGCGCCATGAAGGGCAGACTCAGCAATTGCAGATGGAGTTGCGCCAGGCACAACAAAGCATTGCCATGCGCCAGGAAGAAATCACCCAGCTGAATCGTGACAACGAGCGATTGCTGGCTGAAAACCGCAGCACCCTGCGCGACCTGCACGACCAGAAGGACCTCCTGAACCGGGCCAGCGCAAAGGCTGCCGCCTCGGCAGAACAACAGCAGCACACCCACACTCAATGCGCGCTACTGGAAGAGAGGTTAAGCAACTCGCAGGAAGAAAACGCAGCACTCAAGCAGGGTTTGACCGAAGCCCGACAGCAGAACCGGATGCTGGAACTGCTGCTGACCAAAAAGGAAATCGCTCTGGAAAACCTGCAGCAGCAGGCTGATCAGCCCGAGAAAACTGCAGCTCCCAGAAAGAAGCCACAGGGTAAAACATGACGGAACCTCAGTTGCCTGCCGCACAAGGCAAGTAGAGGCAAACGCGGGTTCCCTGCCCCTGCAAGCTGTTGATCTGCACATGCCCGCCGCTCTGCTTCATGAAACCGTAAACCATGGACAAGCCCAGCCCCGTACCCTGACCTACAGGCTTGGTAGTAAAGAACGGGTCGAATACTCGATCAATGACGCTTTCGGGAATTCCGCAGCCATTGTCTTCAATACTGAGCTGTACATAGTCACCTGCCGGCAACAGCCCTTGCGGCGTTGCAAGACTTAACGCCTGACTGCCAACCCTGATCAAGCCTCCGGAAGAAACGGCGTCACGCGCATTGATCACCAGATTCAGTAAAGCGTTTTCAAGCTGATGCTCATCTGTCTGGATAACGCTTAAACCCTCCTCCAGCTCAATGTGCAATTGCGCATGATTGCCGACAGTGCCCCGCAACAACGCTTCCATAGAGAGCACCATGCAATTGACATCCACCGCACAGACATCGAGTGACTGACGACGGGCAAATGTGAGCAACCGCTGGGTCAGTGCAGCAGCCCGATTAGCGGAACTTACTGCCGCATCCACGTAACGCTCCACTTCGGCAAATCGCTCACCCCCCACGCGCATCCTGATCATCTCGAGAGCGCCGAGCACTCCGGACAGCATATTATTGAAGTCGTGAGCTATGCCGCCCGTCAATTGACCGATGGCGTCCATTTTTTGCGCATGACGCAGCACCTCTTCTGCCTGAGCTCGCTCTGCAATTTCAACCTGCAACAGCTCATTGGTCTTTGCCAGTTCACGGGTACGCTCGGCAACACGCAACTCCAGACTTTCATTGAGCTCGCGCAGCGCCTCCTCGGCATTGACTTGGGCAGTGATGTTGGTATGAGTGCCCAGCCAGTGAGTGATGTGTCCTTGGGCGTCACGCATAGGCAGCGCGCGCGACAAAAACCAGTTGAAGGCTCCATCCTTGCCTCGCAGCGCGAAAGTATCTTCCCAAATGGAGCCGGTCGCAAAACAGTATTGCAGTCGCGAGACTACGCGCTCGCGATGTTCGGGATGAAGAACCGAACGCCATCCCAGCGCGTTCATGGCCTCAAGCGTCGCTCCGGTGTAGGCGTACCAGCGCTCGTTGTACCACTGGATCTGCCCGCCGGGGCTGGCGGTCCACGCCAGTGGGCTCATGTTGTCAGCAAGCGTTCTGAACTGACGCTCGCTTTCACGCAGCACATCAATGGGCCGGGCGGCATTTCGATTGTGTCTGGCCGGATGCAGAGGCATCTTCGCCGAAGGGTTTTCTCTGTTCACTAAGGGATCCGTCCGTTCAAGCCTCTATCCCGGAGCCCATCCTGAACTCCGGGTACTGCGCCTTTTTATCGCTTGGCGGGCGTACGCATGGTGACGAATTCTTCTGCAGCCGTCGGGTGCACGCCGATCGTGTCATCGAACACCTGCTTGGTTGCGCCAGCCTTGATGGCGATTGCCAGGCTTTGCACGATTTCGCCAGCGTCCGGCCCCACCATATGGCAACCCAACACCCGATCGGTTTTCGCGTCCACAACCAGTTTCATCAACGTGCGCTCCTGATCATCGGTCAGCGCCAGTTTCATCGGCCGAAAACGGCTTTCGAATACCTGCACATCATGACCCGCCTTGATCGCATCTTCTTCGGTCAAGCCGACAGTTCCGATGTTCGGCAGACTGAAAACCGCTGTTGGGATGTGATTGTAGTCTACCGGGCGATATTGCTCAGGCTTGAACAGGCGACGCGCGACCGCCATGCCCTCAGCCAGCGCCACCGGCGTCAGTTGCACACCACCGATAACGTCGCCAAGGGCCAGAATGGAAGGCTCGCTGGTCTGGTAATGCTCGTCGACCTTGATGTAACCGTGCTCGTCCAGCTTGACATCGACGCTGTCGAGGCCAAGGTTGTCCAGCATCGGCCGACGGCCCGTCGCATAGAAAACACAATCAGTCTCCAGCGTGCCGCCACCCTTCATGGAAAGCAGCAAACTGCCATCCGGTTGTTTGTCGATGCGCTCGATATCGCTATTGAAGCGGATCGTCATGTCACGTTTGAGCAACTCCTCGTGAAGATGGGTGCGCACACCGCCATCAAAGCCACGCAGAAACAGCTCACCTCGATAGACCAGCGTGGTGTCAGCACCCAGGCCGTTGAAAATCGAGGCAAACTCCACGGCGATGTAACCACCGCCAACGACCACTATGCGCCTGGGCAGCGACTTGAGGTAGAACGCCTCATTGGAGGTGATGGCATGTTCGCGCCCTGGCACGTCAGGCACTTGCGGCCAACCGCCCGTGGCAATGAGAATGCGCTCGGCACTGTGGGTCTGACCATTGATCTCGACCTGCTGTGGACCAACGATCTTCGCATGCCCCTCCAGCAACGTGACGCCGCTATCAACCAGCAATTTGCGATATATGTCGTTAAGACGACTGATCTCGCGGTCCTTGTTGGCGATCAGGGTGGACCAGTCAAAGCTCGCCTCACCCAGCGACCAGCCAAACCCTTTGGCATGATCGAAGTCTTCGGAAAAATGCGCGCCATAGACCAGCAGCTTTTTGGGCACGCACCCTACATTGACGCAGGTGCCGCCCAGATAACGGCTCTCGGCAACCGCTACGCGCGCGCCGAAACCGGCCGCAAAGCGTGCCGCCCTGACACCACCCGAACCCGCACCAATTACAAACAGATCAAAATCAAAGGCCATTAAAATCTCCTCGGCAGAAGCACAGCATAACCGCTTGGCGGCCTGTCAGAAATGACAAAGCCACCCGAAGGTGGCTTTGTCCAAAACGCTAACGATCAAAGATCAGTGCGCTTTGCCAGCTTTGTAGAAATGTTCGAAGCAGAAGTTGGTCGCTTCGATGTAGCCTTCAGCGCCGCCGCAGTCAAAGCGCTTGCCCTTGAACTTGTAGGCCAGCACGTTACCTTCCGCTGCCTGCTTCATCAGGGCGTCAGTGATCTGGATCTCGCCACCCTTGCCTGGCTCGGTCTGTTCGATTTTTTCGAAGATGTCCGGCGTCAGAATGTAACGGCCGATGATCGCCAGATTGGACGGAGCATCTTCAGGCTTCGGCTTTTCGACCATGCTGGTGACGCGGAACAAGCCTGTCTTGATCTCTTCGCCAGCTATCACGCCGTACTTGTTGGTTTCGGAAGGATCGACTTCCTGGATGGCGATGATCGAGCAACCGTAGTGCTTGTGCAGCTTGACCATCTGCGCCAGCACACCTTCACCGTCGAGGTTGACGCACAAGTCATCCGCCAGAACCACAGCAAATGCTTCGTTGCCGATCAGTGGACGACCACTCAGAATAGCGTGACCCAAGCCCTTCATTTCGGTCTGACGCGTGTAGGCAAAGCTGCACTCGTCAATCAGCTTGCGAATACCAACGAGGTATTTTTCCTTGTCGGTGCCCTTGATCTGGTGCTCAAGCTCGTAACTGATGTCGAAGTGGTCTTCCAGAGAACGCTTGCCACGACCTGTAACGATCGAGATTTCAGTCAAACCAGCTGCAAGCGCTTCTTCAACCCCGTACTGGATCAGTGGCTTGTTGACCACCGGCAGCATTTCCTTGGGCATGGCCTTGGTCGCCGGGAGGAAGCGAGTGCCGTAACCGGCTGCTGGGAACAAGCATTTCTTGATCATAAAAGTCCTTGGTAAGGGCTGATGGTGTTAACGGGCCAGTCTAATCAGGCGGCGACCACCTTACAATGAGCCGCCACTGACCGTCCAATGCCATCATAGAGGAATACGAAGCCAGATAGTTCCGCACATTCTTTCACATAGCGACGGTCGTCCAAGGCAAGACCAACGCAAAAACCAGGGATCCGCATGCCTCCACTGGCGAACGATGCTGGTACGAAGCTGATACAGCAATGCAAAAACATGGCGGAACGATGGCACTCGCTATCAGTCCAACATTCACACAGCTACTACCAGACTTAATACCCTCTGAAATTATCTTGAAGCGAAAAACATGATCAGACTTCTTTGCATTATTGCCGTGCTAGGCCTTACCGGTTGCGCGACTGCCTCCAATACTTACCTTAAAAACGGTAAACAGGGGCTTAGCATCGATTGCTCGGGCGAAGCGATGTCCTGGGCCAGTTGCTACGAAAAAGCCGATGCATCCTGCGCAGGCACCGGCTACGAAATTGTTGGCACAGATGGCACACCGCAGCCTGCCGAAAGAGATAAGACTCTCGGCGTAGACGTGGGCAACTACAAAAGCCGCAGCGTGCTGGTGGTCTGCAAGTAATTTTTGCCCGCCGCCCTGTCCGAACAAAATGGGGCGGCGCCATTCAAGTTCAGGCGATCAGCCTGAAATGCACGCCTCGGCAGCGTTCTGCACGTCCCTGAAACGAATCGGAACATTGGAAAGTCGCTCGTACACCTTGATCGTGCTGCCACCCGAGCGCGTCTCGATGTCCACGACTGCCGCCGGCGCCTTGCTGAGCTTCTGCGCAACAATCACTCGCAGTCCATCATGGCGAGGCTCGATGAGTGGCGGCTTGCGACTGCTGCTGATCTTGCCGGCGAAACAGTCCGCATACTCCTGAGGGTTCTTGCCTGACATCACGCTCATGGTGGGGAGTGTATGTTCGATGTCATTCACCGTGGCACAGCCAGTCATTGCCAGAGCCAGGACTACTACAGCAGCCAGTTTCATACAAAGCCTCCAAATAAAGGTGCTACGACAAGCCTCAGAGCAATTAAATCCCGAGACGAACATTTTTTGCGAGAAACACGGCAAATTAATGCGCTACACGTCAAATCAGGGGCGTCGCATGCTATCGTTTTGATTTTTCAGAAAAACCCCTTTTCGGAGCCCGTCATGAAATTCGTACACCAGCGTGAGCATCTCAACGAGGACGACCTGGTCGTTATCGAGTGCTCTCAGACCTGCAACATTCGCCTGATGAACGACGCGAATTTCCGCAGCTTCAAGAACGGCGGTCGGCACACCTACCATGGCGGCGCATTCGATACATTTCCAGCCAAGATCGCGGCACCAAGCGATGGTTTCTGGAACATTACGATCGATACCGCAGGCCGCAAGGTAGACACCAACGCAGGGCGCAAACCGGCCTTCACCCACAAGATCAAAATCGTCCGGCGCTCGACCTCGCGACTGGGATGATGCAAGGAGTCACTGTGAACACTACAGCACCACGCACGACCAAATTCGCTGTCAGCTACAAGCTCAATGGCGAACGCCGCTTTGAGTTTGCGCAATTACAGACTGCCTCTATCGAGGAAGCAGAGGCAGCCCTGAAGAAAATGCACGACCAGAGCGACGATCAGATTACCGACGTCAAGGTCAGCAAGGCACTCTGACATTCACAAGTACCCGAGTCGATCATGCAGCGCAAAGGTGATACTCCCGCCAACTTCGATCTATTTGCCGACCAGACACCTCAGGCCGGTGGCGACGAACAGCTCGGGCCAGGAACATGGCTGCTCCGCGGTTTTGCACTGCCAGTGATCACCCGGCTGCTGGCAGACCTTCAGGCAACCGTGACCCACTCGCCCTTTCGTCACATGCTGACCCCGGGAGGCTTGAGCATGTCTGCTGCATTGAGCAGTTGCGGACAGTTGGGCTGGATAACCGACCGGCATGGCTATCGCTACAGCGAAACGGATCCGCAGACCGGCAGCAAGTGGTCTGCAATGCCGGACGCCTTCATGCAACTCGCCCAGAGCGCCGCGCTTAAAGCAGGCTACCCGGGCTTTACGCCAGATGCGTGCCTGATCAACCGCTACATCCCCGGCGCGAAGATGTCCCTCCATCAGGACAAGGATGAGCATGATCATCGCTGGCCAGTGGTATCGGTGTCATTGGGCATCCCGGCGATCTTCCAGTTCGGCGGTTTGCTGCGTAGCGACAAGGCCTTACGTATCTCGCTGTTTCACGGGGATGTCGTGGTTTGGGGCGGTGAAGACCGCCTGCGCTTCCACGGCATCCTGCCAGTCAAACAGGCTGAACACCCATTGCTGGGTGAGCAGCGCATCAATCTGACCTTTCGAAAAGCCGGCCCGAACTAGCTGGTCATACGCCTTCCAGCTCACTCGACGTTCTAGCCAGCGCAGGACACACCGACCGATGCAGGTTCAATGCCGTGTTGATAATGCCTATGTGGCTGAACGCCTGAGGGAAGTTCCCAAGCATACGGCCGCCCTTCGGATCATATTGTTCAGCCAGCAACCCCACGTCATTGCACAGCCCGCATAAACGCTCGAATAGTTTGGCGGCATCGTCGGCACGCCCCAGCAGCACGTAGGCATCAGCCAGCCAGAAAGAACACACCAGAAACGTCCCTTCGCGACCCGCAACACCATCAACGCTGCGCTCATTGTCGTAGCGCAACAACAGACCGTCCTGCATCAGCGTGCGCTCTATCTGTGCGACAGTCCCGACGACACGCGGGTCCTCGGGCGGCAGGAACCCGGTCAGGACAATCTGCAACAGGCTGGCGTCGACTTCAGTTGAGCCGTAAGTCTGCACAAAACTGCCAAGATCGACATTGAAACCGTTGCGGCAGACGTCGGCATGGATGTCGTCTGCCACCTTGCGGTAATGCTGCGCAAGGGCAAGGTCTTCATCGTCATCGGCAGCCTGGGCGATCTGGGTGGC
The DNA here is from genome assembly GCF_001401155.1 of Pseudomonas tremae. Taxonomy (GTDB): domain Bacteria; phylum Pseudomonadota; class Gammaproteobacteria; order Pseudomonadales; family Pseudomonadaceae; genus Aquipseudomonas; species Aquipseudomonas tremae. The sequence goes on along the minus strand of NZ_LJRO01000090.1, from coordinate 241,411 downwards.
ATTACGATCAAACGCCACCCAGGCCATGACTTTCGAATGGGTAAAATGACGCGGCTCGGAACGAATCTCCCAGATACCAGCGTCAGGCAGGTGCCAGATCTTCTCGAGATAGGGCATGACCACTTTGGAAATGGCCACACTGCGCGGATGCTGCGTCATGCCGCTTCTGAGCGCCTGGATCATGGCGTCTGCGACCTCGCCGTACACGTCCAGCTGAACCTGGCTGGCCGCACCGTTGCCAACCCGTACCGGCAGCGAATGCTCATAGCCGGTCAGCCAGGGCAATTCGTACTCCTGCAAGCGACGCTCCCCACCCACGCCATACATGATCTGTATCTGCTCAGGATTACCGGCAACCGACCGCAGCAGCCAGTCGCGCCAGGCAGTTGCTTCTTCGTAATACCCCAGATTCATGAATGCCAGCAGCGTCATGGTGGCGTCACGCAACCAGCAGTAGCGGTAATCCCAATTGCGCTCACCACCAAGCTGTTCAGGCAATGAAGTGGTCACTGCGGCAACAATGCCGCCGGTAGGCGCGTAGGTCATGGCCTTGAGGGTGATCAAAGAGCGCTTGACCTGCGGCGTCCATGAACCCACATCGGGACAACCGTCAGAAAATTCGTGCCAGTACGCTGCAGTAGCCTCCAGCGCTTGCTGAGCGTCGATGTCCGCGCACAGAGGTTCGAAAGAAGGTTGATACGCCAGGGTGAAGACCTTGCGCTCACCCTCGCCCACCTGAAAATGGCTGGCGGTATGATGATCCTGCGGGTGCAGAGCGACCGGACTTCTCAATACCAGCATTTCCGGCCCGGCAACTGCAGTCAAGGTATGTGCATCCTTGCGTTCGACCCAAGGCACGCTGCTGCCGTAATCGAAGCGGATGGCAAGATCGACGCCGAACTCGACCATTCCGGTCAAGCCGACAACGATGCGCACAACGTGACCACTGGTATTCATGGGCATGAAATCGACCAGCATCGCGCGCCCGTCACGGGTCTCGAAAACGGTTTCGAGAATCAGCGTACCTTCGCGATAGCGACGCTCGACGGACAGCACCTCGGCGGTCGGTGCAATCTTCCAGCGCCCGTTCTCCTCGCTGCCCAGCAGCGCTGCAAAACAGGCAGTGGAATCAAAGCGAGGGAAACACAACCAGTCCAGCGAACCATCCCGGGCGACCAGCGCCGCAGTCTGACAGTTGCCCAGTAATGCGTAGTCTTCAATCAGTGCAGCCATTCAGAAATGCCCGTCTTGATGATGGTTCGTTACAAGTCCGGACCTCGACCGCCCTGCTCACTCATGGTCGATACCTCGCGCACTCAGGCTGGCAGAATGTAACGTTCGATAGCCTTGGCAACACCGTCCTGCTCATTGCTATCAGTAACATGGTCAGCCTGTCCCTTGACTGTCTGCTCGCCCTGACCCATGGCAATCGACACACCGGCCTGGTGAAACATCGCAACGTCATTGCCGCCGTCGCCGATGGCTGCTGTACGTGACAGATCAACCCCGAGATAATCCGCCAGCGCTACCAGCGCAGCTCCCTTGTTGGCATCCAGCGCTGTCACATCCAGATAGTATTTCTGCGAACGAGCCGCCAGAGCCAGCCCTTCTATCTGCGGATTGAGCCGGGCCTCAAGAGCCTTGAGCAGTTCAAAGTCGGCGCTGGCGGCGACGATCTTGTCGACGCGGTCCAGGTAGGACTTGAAGCTTGTGACCTGTACATAATCGTACCCGAGGGCATCGCGCTCGTGATCGACGTAATCAGCTTCGGGGTCGAGCAGCAGCCACTGATCATCAGCGAACACCCAGACAGCGACGTCCTCGCCGGAGAACAGATCAAGGCACGTCTCGACTGCGTTCCGATCAATGCGATGGGCGGCCAGCAGGCTGCCGTCGGGATGGGTGATGGTGCCACCGTTGAACGCCACGGTTGGCAGGTCGACGCCCAGCGCCTCGATGACTTGACGCATGGCCCTGGGCGGGCGACTGCTGGCAAGGGTGAAATGAATACCGGCCTTACGCAAACGGCTGATCGCTTCGATGTTGGCCTGACTCAGACTATGGTCGCGACGCAGCAAGGTGCCATCGATGTCAGACATGAGAAATTGCACAGACGACGAAGATGCATCAGACATTGAGCGCTCTCCATTCACGACCATCGCGACTCAGCAGCTCTTCACCGGCAGCGGGGCCGTCATTGCCAGCCTCGTACAACTGCACTTGCGGCTGCTTGGCCCAGGCGTCAAGAAAAGGCTGCACTGCGCGCCAGCCGTTCTCGATGTTGTCGGCACGCTGGAACAGCGTCTGGTCGCCGGTCAGGCAGTCATAGATGAGGGTTTCGTAGCCGGTTGAAGGCTGCATCTCGAAAAAGTCCTTGTAGGCAAAGCCCAGTGCAATGTCTTCCATGTCCAGCGTAGGGCCGGGGCGCTTGGCGAACAGATCGAACCACATGCCTTCATTCGGCTGAATCTGGATGCGCAGGTAGTTAGGCTTCAGCCGGTCTACCTCGGTGTCGCGAAATTGCGCGTAGGGTGCTGGCTTGAAGCAGATAGCGATCTCGGTACTGCGCGCACTCATGCGCTTGCCTGTACGCAGGTAGAACGGCACGCCGACCCAACGCCAGTTGTCGACCATGACTTTGAGCGCAACGTAGGTCTCGGTCGTGCTGTCAGGCTCGACACGATCTTCCTGGCGATAGCCGACAACATCCTTGTCGGCCATCTTGCCGCTGGAATACTGGCCGCGAACCGAGTTGGCCAGCGCATCCTCTTCGCTCCAGGGCCGAATGGCCCCGACCACTTTAGCCTTCTCGCCGCGAACGGCATCGGCACCGAACGCTGCAGGAGGCTCCATCGCGACCATTGCCAGCAGCTGAAACAGGTGATTAGGCACCATGTCACGCAGCGCCCCGGTATGCTCGTAGAAACTGCCGCGTGTTTCGACACCGACCGTCTCCGCCGCAGTGATCTGCACGTGGTCGATGTAGTGATTGTTCCAGAACGATTCGAACAGGCCATTGGAGAAACGGCTTACCAGAATGTTCTGCACCGTTTCCTTGCCCAGGTAATGGTCAATCCGGTAAATCTGTTTTTCGCTCATGACCTTTAGCAGGCAACCGTTGAGCTCAACGGCACTGGCCAGGTCGGAGCCAAACGGTTTTTCTATGACGACACGACGAAAACCGCCATCCACTTCCTGCAGCAAACCCGAGGAACCCAGACGCTGGGCGACTTCGCTAAAAAAGCGCGGCGCCGTGGCAAGGTAGAACACCGCATTCGCGGTGCCCGTGCTCTCGATTTTGCTGGCGATGTCCAGATATGTAGAGTCGTCCAGAAAATCGCCCTGCACATAGCTGATGCGCTCGGCCAGCTTGCTCCAGAGCGCAGGATCGAGTGGATCCTTGCCACCTTCGGCGACCTTGCCAGCCGCTTCGTCGCGAATGAAATTCTCCAGTTTTTTGGCAAAGTCGGCATCACTGATCGCGTTGTGATCCACCCCGACAATGTGCAGGCCTTCGTCCACCAGACCGTCGCGCGACAGGTTATACAGCGCTGGCATCAGCAGTCGCTTGACCAGATCACCATGCGCGCCGAACAAAAACAGCGTCGTCGGTGGTGCCACTTCAGGTTTGTGCTCGGCAGTGCCACGCGACAGGCCCATTATTTTGGTTCCTTGTGGCCACCGAATCCGAAGCGCATGGCGGACAGCATCTTGTCTGCATACGAGCTGGTCTGACGCGAGCGGAAACGTGCAAACAACGCACTGGACAGCACAGGAACCGGCACTGCCTGCTCGATGGCAGCCTCGATGGTCCAGCGCCCTTCGCCGCTGTCGGCAACCGAACCCGAGAATGCATCCAGTTGTGGGTCTGCTGCCAGTGCATCGGCAGTCAGGTCCAGCAACCAGGATGAGACCACGCTGCCGCGACGCCACACTTCGGCGATGTCAGCGGTGTTCAGGTCAAAACGCTGCGCCGCCGGCAAGTGCTCGGAGTTCTTCTGCTTGAGCAGATCGAACCCTTCGGCAAAGGCCTGCATCATCCCGTACTCGATACCGTTGTGGATCATCTTCACGAAGTGACCCGAACCAGCAGGGCCCGAGTGAATATAGCCACGCTCGGCACGGTCGTCTGTCGAGACTCGGCCCTTGGTACGCTCAATCGACCCGGCGCCCGGTGCGAGAGTCGCGAATAAAGGGTCAAGGCGCCGTACAACGGCATCTTCACCGCCGATCATCATGCAATAGCCGCGCTCGAGGCCCCACACGCCGCCGGATGTTCCTACATCGACGTAGTGCAGGCCCTTCTCGGTCAGTTCTTGTGCACGACGGATATCGTCTTTGTAGAACGTATTGCCGCCGTCGATGATTACGTCGTCGGCATCAAGTAACTGGCTGAGTATCTGAATGGTGTCCTCGGTAGGAGCGCCAGCGGGAAGCATTACCCAGATTGCGCGAGGCTTGTCGAGCGCGCCGACCATTTCGGCAAGGTCGGCAACGGCAGTCGCCCCTTCATTGGCCAGGGCGCTGCGCGAGGCCTCATCACGGTCATACACCACGGTGGTGTGGCCGCTTAGCATAAGACGCCGTGCGATGTTGCCGCCCATACGGCCCAGTCCAATAATCCCAAGTTGCATGAAGGTGCTCCCAAATCGTAAAAAGGTGCCTCACCTGCCGTACAGCGCATCGACAGAATGTGAGCATGCTGGTTAGTCAAGCGAGGCGGAACGTCGGTTCCCTTGGAGGAACAGTGAAGACGCCTAACGCCCTCCGGTGGTGCATTTTGTCGTGATCGAGAAACATTCGCGACAATTAAAAAGAAAAAAGTTCCAAAAAGATGCAAAAGAAATCAAAATCAGTGCCGATAGAGAGGGTAAGCAACGACGCTCACGGATCGAAAGTCATTGCCACGGACCTTTCTGAGGTTTAATCCGCCATTTGCGAGGTGAGCAATGGGTACTTTACTACCAGCACTTGCACCACAAACCCTGTATGTCACGATCCGTCGCGACGAGTTGCGTTTATTGAAAGAAGAGCGTGATCAGCTCCAGCGCAAGGTCGCTCACCTGAACCTGATGCTGCAGCAATCCCAGCTGTCTGCCCCCGGCGCCATGATTCACGCCTGACTGCGGCTGTACTGCCATTCAAACCGCACCGTGGCAAGCCCGATACGCTGGCTTGCCCGCCTGACATTATCACCACTCCCCGCCTCCGACCCTGCCTGCAACATGCCACTGCGCGCGTTGCTCATGCATCTGCGCGGCTAAAGCGACTTCTGCCAGAACATCGCACGGCCCATCTCAGGGCTCAACTGGTAATTGTCAAAGCCGAGCTTTTTATAAGCGCCCTGCGCCACTTCATTGCCTTCCAGAACTTCCAGCGTCAATTTGCAGCAGCCCCGCTGACGGGCGATGTCCTCTACTTTAAGCAGCATTTTCTGGCTGATACCAAGCCCCCGATATTGGGAAATGACTGCAACGTCATGAATGTTGACCAGCGGACGGCAGGCAAAGGTTGAAAAACCTTCAAAGCAATTGACCAGCCCGACCGGCTGCCCGGCAATGAACGCCAGCACACTGAACGCATGCGGGCGCTTGGCAAGCTCGATAGCCAGTTGCTGGCGGGTATCAGTCGACAGAGGCCGGCCTGTGCCCATTACATCCATTGAATACTCATTCAATACAAAACCAATCGCCTCGGCGTGAACAGGATTTGTGTAACTCGCTTGCAGCACCAGCACCTCGGGGGCTTCCATTTCCATCCTCGTCAATTCGATCAGCGTCGTTCAGTGAAATCAGTCACAGGCCAGCTCATCAACTCGAGCAGACTGTCTAATAGGTATGACCCGATTCTATCCTGCTCCACCTTAAAATGTTCCAGCGCAACCGTAGGAAACGTCTCAGAAGCATAAAAGATTAACCGCCAGACGCACCGAGAAAGGGCGTCATGCACCGACCAGACTCACTGCATTTTCCACGGACCGTGCAAACAGGCTTCTAACGAGGTATTTGACAGGGATTGTCGAACGATCCGACGACCGGTCATGCACACTCTCGGCACGCCATTCTGCCCCGAAAGAGCGCAGCGTCCGACGGGCTGCAGCCTGCAGCATGACTGTGATAGCAGCTGCGAAGCCCGTTCCAGACATTCAGCGATAAAAAACTCGAAACTTCTCCAAAACGCCCCTGTCAGGTGAATAGAGCATCTATGCTATTGGCTGACATCCGGTTATGGCGACATCACGCCGCTTTGTCATTACGCAAGCTCGAAACGGGTATTGATCTTGCGTAATGCACGTATGTGTACCCGGCCATAGGAAATGGCCAATAAAAATCTAAGTGATGCACCAAGACTGTTTAAAGGGGAAAAATCGATGATTAGCGCCGCTGTCAAAACCCAGAAGGGAGAGAGTTTTAACCAGCCAGTTGGCGAGCTGACTCATCTGCCTGTCTTCACTGCCAGCAGCCTTCCATCGCTGCAACTGCCGGCTTCGCCTGTCAAACCGGCCTTGTCTCAGGTCAACAGGCGTAAAGTGCTTTTTGTAACATCGGAACTGGCTGACCTGGTGAAGACCGGAGGCCTGGGTGATGTGTCCGCCGCGCTGCCGCGAGCCATGCGCCACCTGCACGATGTACGTGTTTTGATTCCAGGCTATCCGCAGGTTATTAATAGCGGGAACCCGATTCACATCATCAGCCAGCTGGGCGGACACGCCGCACTGCCGCCTTGCAAGGTCGGTCGCATGGACATGAAGGACGGCCTCGTCATTTATGTGCTGATCTGCCCGGAACTGTACGAGCGTGAGGGCACGCCATACGCCGACAGCACTGGCCGCGACTGGGCGGACAACCATATCCGTTTCGCTCGTCTGGGCCTCGCAGCTGCAGAGTTCGCGGCCGGCGAAGTGAAAAGCCAGTGGTGTCCTGAACTGGTGCACGCGCATGACTGGCCAGCTGGCCTGGCGCCTGCCTACATGCGCTGGCGCGGGCAGACCACACCCAGCATCTTCACCATTCACAACCTGGCCTACCAAGGAACTGTGAGCACCGCTTCGAGTCGCGAACTGGGTATTCCAGATGAAGCGATCACGCCGGAAGGCATGGAATTCTACGGCCAGCTGTCGTTCATCAAGGCCGGCATGGCGTTCGCCAGCCACATCACCACTGTAAGCGCCACATACGCCCAGGAAATCACCACGCCTGAGTTCGGCTGCGGGCTGGAAGGCTTTCTGCAAAGCAAGGCCGACAAAGGCCAACTCAGCGGAATCCCCAACGGAATCGATGAAAGCTGGGATGCCTCGACAGATGAACACCTGATCTGCCATTTCGCGCCCAATGAGTGGACGCGAAAGGAAATCAATGCCGACTACGTTCGCGAATTGTTCGAACTTGACGCCTCCTCCGGCCCGCTGTTTGCCGTTGTCTCACGACTGGTTTTTCAGAAGGGCCTGGACCTGACCATTGGCGTCGCCGAACACATCGTCAACAACGGCGGCCAGATAGCGATCATCGGCCGTGGCGAGCCCGAGGAAGAAGAAGCGATGCGCGAACTGGCTGCTCGTTTCCCGGGGCGCATCGGTGTGCGTATCGGCTTCAATGAAACCGACGCTCGACGCATGTTCGCCGGCAGCGATTTTCTGCTGATGCCTTCGCGCTATGAACCGTGCGGCCTCAGCCAGATGTACGCACAACGCTTCGGCTCGTTGCCTGTGGCACGCAATACCGGCGGCCTGGCAGACACCATCGAGGATGGCGTCACTGGCTTCCTGTTCAATGAATCCACGGTCGAGAGCTACATCGGCGCGTTGAATCGCGCGTTTCACGTTTTTCAATACCCGGAGCTACTCAATGCCATGCGCTGCCGTGCCATGGCCGCTCCCTTCAACTGGCATCAGGCCGTAGAGCCTTACGCAGAGCTGTACCGTGACCTGTTGAAGAAAAATGTGAGTATTTCCAGCAACTACTAGGTTAAGGATTAATGGATGCCCCTGCGTACAGACGATAACTGGCGCCACGGCGCCGTTTTGTTGGACTCCGAAAACACCCGGTTTGCCCTCTGGGCACCGGATGCCTCACAGGTAAGCGTTGAACTGCAGGATGGCCAGTCTTTGGCCATGGAGCCGAAGCCGCAAGGCTGGTTCGTTCTTGAAACCCGCTGCAAGGCGGGTACTCGATACCTCTTCAAAGTCGATGGCACGCTCGAAGTGCCAGACCCGGCATCACGCTCGCAGGCCGACGACGTGCACTCGCACAGTGTCGTCGTCGACCCGAACGCCTATTCGTGGCAAAACACCTCATGGAACGGCCGTCCGTGGCATGAGGCTGTCATCTATGAACTGCATGTAGGTACGATGGGTGGCTACGCCGGCGTCGAGAAACATCTTCCACGCCTCGCAGAGCTGGGCATCACTGCCATCGAACTGATGCCGCTGGCGCAGTTTCCTGGCGACAGAAACTGGGGCTACGACGGCGTTCTTCACTACGCACCGCAGTCCTCGTACGGCACGCCGGAACAGCTCAAACACCTGATCGACACTGCCCACGGCCTGGGTCTGATGGTGATTCTGGATGTGGTGTACAACCATTTCGGTCCGGACGGCAATTACCTGGGTAGTTACGCCAAAGAATTCTTCCGCAGTGACCTGCACACGCCTTGGGGCGATGCGATTGATTTCCGACGCCCGCAAGTACGCGACTTTTTCGTCGACAACGCACTGATGTGGTTACTCGAATACAGAATCGACGGGCTGCGCATGGATGCCGTACACGCCATACGCGACGAAACCTTTCTGCCTGAGTTCGCCACCAGGGTTCGCGGGCAGATAGAACCGTCCAGGCATGTGTGGTTGAACCTGGAAAACGAATTCAACCAGGCCAGCCTGCTCGAAAAGGGCTTCGACGCACAGTGGGACGATGACGGGCACAACACCCTGCACGTGCTGCTGACCGGCGAGACCGATGCCTATTATTCGGACTTCGCCCAGGAGCCGACGCAAAAACTCGCTCGTCTGCTGAGCGAGGGGTTTGTCTACCAGGGTGAAGCCACTCGTCACGGGCACACGCGTGGCGAGCCCAGCGGGCACCTTTCGCCAAGCGCCTTCGTGCTGTTTTTGCAGAATCATGACCAGATCGGTAATCGCGCACTGGGCGAGCGCCTGCCACAGCTGTGCTCGCCTGCCGCGCTGAAAGCGGCGACCGCCCTGCTGCTGCTCTCACCGATGATCCCCCTGATGTTCATGGGCGACGAGTGGGCAGCGAGCGAGCCCTTTCTGTTCTTCACCAGCCACCACGGCGAACTGGCCGACGCGGTACGTGAAGGTCGTCGCAAGGAATTTGCCGACTTCGCTGCGTTTGCAGACCCGGAAAAGCGTGAACATATTCCTGACCCCAACGATATCAAGACCTTCGAGGCATCGCGCCCGGCCTTTGCCGCAGTGGACCTGGAAACCGATATCGGCCTGGATCACCGCAGCTGGGTCGACTTTTACGCGATGCTGCTGGCCCTGCGTCATCAGGAAATAATCCCGCGGCTGCCAGGCGCACACTTCCTGAAAACCGACATTTTGGGCGACAAGGCGGTCAGCGCTCGATGGACGATGGGCGATGGCAGTGTTCTGCGCATCGACCTGAACCTCAGTGAAACAGCCGTCGCTGTGACCCTGCCGCCAGAGAGCCGCCTGATTTTCTCCAGCTCCGGTAAATCGTCCGAACTTTCCTCGCAAGGCATCCTCAATCCATACACGGCCATTGTCAGCCTGAAAGCAAGTGATGTTCTGGAGGAACAGGATGAACAATGAGCAATTGGAAAGGCTTGCGACGGAAGCAGGCTTGTCGGTGCATTGGGTCGACGCCAACGCTCGGCCACAGACCGTAAGCCCCGATGTACTGCGCAAGGTTCTCGAAGCGCTGGGCTACCCGGCTGAAAGCGGCGAGGCTATTGACGCCAGCCTGCAACGTTTGCAAAACGCCAGTCACGGCAGCAGCGCCCCGCCACTGCTGACGGTGGATCAGGACACTAATCTGAACCTGTCAGAATGGTTTGCGCCGGAAACGCCCTTCACCTTGCACCTCGAAGATGGCTCGTCAATGGATGCAAGGCTGACGGCAAATGGCGAATTGCCTGCACTGGCACCGCCCGGTTACCAACAGCTGGAAATTGCCGGGCAGCACTTGACCATCGCGATTGCACCAAAGACTTGCTACAGCATGGCAATGGCCACCCAGGCAGACAAGCCTCGCGGCTGGGGCCTGACGGCTCAGCTTTATAGCCTGCGTCGAGAAGGTGATGGCGGTTTTGGCGACACCGAGGCACTCGAGACGCTCGTGCGCTCTGCTGGCGAGCGAGGTGCCGATGCTTTAGGCATCAGCCCTATCCATGCGATGTTTGCCAATGACACGCACCGTTACAGCCCTTATTCGCCATCGAGCCGCCTGTTCCTCAACAGCCTGTATGCCTCCCCCGGCGCCATCCTTGGCGAGCGCGCGTGGCGTCAGGCGATCGAAGATGCCGGTGTTGGCGAAGAAATGAAGCGTCTCGAGTCGCTGTCGCTGATTGACTGGCCTGCCGCTGCCTCTGCCAAATGGAAGGCGCTTCATGCACTTTACGATGTGTTCAGTGCGAGCGATCACCCCTTGCATGAGGACTTCAACAGCTTCCGTCACAGTGGCGGTGAAGCGCTGGAAAACCACTGCCGCTTCGAGGCGTTGCTTGCAGAGTCGTCGACATTGGCTATCGGCAATAACTGGCATGAGTGGCCGGACCGCTTCAAGGACCCACGCGGCGCTGCCGTGGCCGAGTTTGCCAAGACTCATGGCGAGCAGATCAGCTTTCATGCCTTCGCCCAATGGCTCATAGCAAGAGGCCTGGAGCGCGCACAGGATGCCGCACGCAGCAGCGGCATGCGTATCGGCCTGATCGCCGACCTGGCGGTGGGTGCCGATGGCGCGGGAAGTCAGGCCTGGAGTCGTCAGGATGAGCTACTGTCGGCTCTGACGGTTGGTGCTCCGCCCGATATTCTCAACCGTGCAGGGCAAAGCTGGGGGATTTCCGCGTTTTCTCCGGACGGCCTCAAACGCAATGGTTTCCGTGCCTTCATCGAGATGCTGCGTGCCAACTTTGCCCATGCGGGCGGGCTGCGTATCGACCATGTCATGGGCCTGCAACGTCTGTGGGTCATTCCGCAGGGCTCGCCGCCCAGTGAAGGGGCTTATCTGAATTTCCCGCTGGATGACATGCTGCGGCTGTTGAGTCTGGAATCCTGGCGGCACAAGGCAATCGTGCTGGGTGAAGACCTCGGCACAGTGCCCGAGGGTCTCAGCGACAAGCTAAGCGCGCGGGCCATTCTGGGCATGCGCGTGCTGTTGTTCGAACAGAACAACGGCCAGTTCAAACCTGTTCTCGACTGGTCCGACCAGGCGCTTGCCACTACCAGTACTCACGACTTGCCAACGCTGGCAGGCTGGCTCAGCGAGCTGGATATCGAATGGAATGCCCGACTGGGCCACATCGACGATCAGCACGAATCTCAATGGCGTGAAGAACGCCTGCGAGAATCCCAGAGCTTGCGCCGTGCATTGAGCCAGAGCGTCGACGATTTGCCAGCCGACAGCGAAGCTCCGGATCAGATCATTGATGCGAGCACGCGCTACATCGGCCACACCCGCGCGCCGCTGGTACTGCTGCCAATGGAAGATGCGCTGGGCGTCGAGGAACAGGCCAACCTGCCTGGCACCATCGACAGCCACCCGAACTGGCGCAGACGCCTTCCCGGCAATGCGGCCTCCTTGCTAGACAACCCGAATGCTGCTCGACGACTGGAATTGCTGTCCCAATCCCGGCTGCAAGCTGCGGAGCGTGACCGATGAAACGTCCACTACAGCCTTTGCGTGCGACCCAACGCCTGCAATTCCACAAGGATTTCACGCTGGACGACGCGGTGCCGCTGGTGCCGTATTTCGCCAGCTTGGGGATCAGTCATATTTACGCCTCACCGCTGCTCAAGGCGCGTGCCGGTTCGATGCACGGCTATGACGTGGTCGACCCGACAGTCATCAACCCCGAACTGGGCGGCGAACCCGCCCTGCTGCGTCTGGTGGCAACCTTGCGCGAGCATGGCATGGGGCTGATTCTCGATATCGTTTCCAACCACATGGCCGTCGGCGGCGCCGACAACCCATGGTGGCTTGATTTGCTGGAATGGGGGCGTCGCAGCCCCTATGCAGACTTCTTCGATATCCAGTGGAATTCGCCAGATCCGTTGCTGGAAGGTCAGTTGCTGCTGCCGTTCCTGAGCAGTGATTACGGCACGGTGTTGCAGGCCGGAGAAATTCCGCTGCGCTTCAACGCCGAGCAGGGTTCGTTTTATATCGAGCACTATCAGCATCACTTCCCGATCTGCCCACTGACCTATGATTCACTGCTTCAGTCAGTCGACCACCCGCAGTTGAAGGAAATGAGCGAACGCTTCGCCACCCTTGCGCAGTTCCCTCAGGCTTATGAGCGGGCGCGTCAGGCCAAGGCAGAATTGGCCGAGCTTGCAAAGGATGCGCAGGTTCTGAAAGGCATCGAGGGCATCTTCGAATACTTCGACTCTAGCCAGCCTGAGGGCTTCAAGCGCCTGCATCAGTTGCTGGAACGCCAGCACTACCGTCTGGCCAGTTGGCGTACTGCCGGCGATGACATCAATTGGCGGCGTTTTTTCGACATCAACGAGCTGGGTGGCCTGCGGGTCGAGCGCCCGCAGGTGTTCGAAGCCACTCACGGGAAAATCTTTCAACTGGTCGCCGACGGTCTGGTCGATGGCTTGCGCATCGATCACATCGATGGGCTGGCCAACCCGCGAGGCTATGGCCGCAAGCTGCATCGCCGGGTCAAGAGCCTGTTGAAGCAACGTCCTGCCGAAGCGCAGATCGAACATTTGCCGATCTTCGTCGAAAAAATTCTGGGCCCTGACGAACCGCTGCGCGAAGACTGGAGTGTCGATGGCACCACCGGTTACGAGTTCATGAATCAGGTCTCGTTGCTGCAGCATGACCCCAAGGGCCATGAACCGCTGGGCGAGCTGTGGAGCCGCCTGTCCGAGCGCACCGCCGACTTTGATCAAGAAGTGCTGATTGCCCGCGATCTGGTGCTGCATGGCACCCTGGCAGGTGACTTCGAGAACGTCGCGCAATCTCTGTTGCAAGTCGCTCGTAGCGACCTGATGAGCCGTGACCTGACATTGGGGGCGATCCGCCGTGCGTTGCTGGCGCTGGTTGTGAACTTCCCTATCTATCGCACCTACATTTCGGTATGCGGCCGGTCCGAGCAGGATGACCATTACTTCCAACAGGCAATGGAAGGCGCTCGTACCACCTTGAATGAAGGTGACTGGCCGGTGCTGGACTATCTGGCACGCTGGCTGGGCGGAGAATCGTGGCGCAAACTGCCTCGCGGCCATCTGCGCAAGCTGTACAAGAATGCATGCGTGAGGTTCCAGCAACTGACCTCCCCCGTTGCTGCCAAGTCGGTTGAAGACACCTCGTTCTATCGTTCCGCAGTACTGCTGTCGCGCAACGATGTGGGCTTTCATCCGCAGCATTTCAGTGCGCCGGTCGAGGATTTCCATAAGGTTTGCCTTGAGCGTCTGGAGAAATTCCCTGACAACCTGCTGACCACTGCGACACACGATCACAAACGTGGCGAAGACACTCGCACGCGCCTTGCTGTGCTGAGCGAATGCGCCCCGTGGTATGCAGAACAGGTCGAGCGCTGGAGACAACTGGCTATCCCCCTCAAGGGTGAAGAGTCTGCGATCAGCGCAGGCGACGAACTCATGCTTTACCAGGCCCTGCTGGGCAGCTGGCCACTGGATCTGGAAGGCGAAGCCGCTCACGAAGCCTATGCACAACGTATGGTCCAGTGGCAGGAAAAAGCCTTGCGCGAGGCAAAACTGCACAGCAGCTGGAGCGCCCCGAATCAGGCCTATGAAACAGCTTGCCGCGAGTTCCTGCAGCGGCTTCTGCTTGCTCCGGAAGCACTGGGGCTTCGTCAGTCGTTGAGCGCAACCGCCAATCGTATTGCTACCGCGGGCGCGCTCAACAGCCTGGCGCAAACCTTGCTACGCTTAACAGCACCGGGCGTCCCCGACTTGTATCAGGGCACCGAGTATTGGGATTTCAGCCTGGTAGACCCGGACAACCGGCGTCCAGTGGATTATGCAACCAGACAGAAGTCGCTGGCACAAGACATCAGCGCAGCTGAACTGCTGGAGCACTGGCAGGATGGCCGAATCAAACAGGCGTTGATTGCCAGGGTATTGAACCTGCGGGCCGATCATCCAACACTTTTCAGCGAGGGGAAATATATCCCTCTGGAAATAAAGGGCAGCCACGCTGATCAGGTGATGGCGTTTGCCCGAGAGACGCAAGGAGTGCGCGCAATCATAGTAGTCCCACGCATAAGCAGTGAACTATTGGGTACTGCACAAACTCCATTGATTAATGCTGCCAATTGGGGCGACACGCGGATTGTGGTGCCGTTTGCCGATTCCGGTACTCACTGGAAGGGGCTCTTTTCTGACGTTGTCGCGATGAATGACCGGGAAATACCGCTCAATGCAGCGCTTGAAAGATTTTCCGTCAACTTGCTTATTCAAACTACGTAATAGCTGGGAGTCTCGACATGAGTGCAGACGAAAAAAGAATTCGCGATTTCGCTTATCAGATCTGGGAATCGGAGGGCAAACCTTCCGGTCATGATGAGCGTCACTGGGAAATGGCGCGCAAACTGGCGGAAGCCGAGGCACTGGCACCCAACAAGTCAACTGTGCGCAAATCGGCCAAGCCGAAGCTGCCTGAAGTAGACAGCGCCAAGGCGCCAGCAAAAGGCCCAGCCAAGCCGGTTGCGAAGTCCGCTCCAGCCAAGCCTGCAGCTCCGAAAGCCAAACCTGCTGCAAAGGCGGCTCCCAAGCCTGCGCCAAAGGCTAAACCGGCGCCAGAGGCTGCCAGCGATGCACCTGCAAAACCTGCTGCCAAGAAGCCGCGCAAATCGTCTGATTCTTGAAACTCTTCTGGCCGTACTCCGGTCAATTGTTGCAGGTCTCGCTCTGATAAGAGCCGAGGCCTGCCGCCACTCCACTCGTTATATTTAATGTTGGAGCCCCCACGGCTTCGATAGCGGTCTCGGCTGCTCAGAAAACCATTCGACGTCAGGAAGTCACCATGAATACGAAGTCCACTACCGCGGCAGATGACAGCTCCGCTCAGCATGACAATCCTGCCAGTACCCCGACGCGCATTCGTGAGGGGCTCCCCTTCCCCCTTGGTGCGAGCTGGGACGGGCTGGGCGTCAACTTTGCCTTGTTCTCCGCGAACGCCACCAAGGTTGAGCTGTGCCTGTTCGATTCGACCGGCGAAGTAGAAATCGAACGTATCGAACTTCCGGAATACACCGACGAGATCTACCACGGCTATCTGCCCGATGCGCACCCAGGCCTGATCTACGGCTACCGCGTCTACGGCCCTTACGATCCGAAGAACGGCCATCGCTTCAACCACAACAAGCTGTTGATCGACCCGTACGCCAAACAACTGGTCGGCGAACTGAAATGGTCAGAAGCACTGTTCGGTTACACCATTGGCCACCCCGATTGCGACCTGAGCTTCGATGAACGCGACAGCGCGCCATTCGTGCCGAAAAGCAAGGTTATCGACGAGGCCTACACCTGGGGCCGCGACCAACGTGTCGGCACGCCTTGGGACAAGACCATTTTCTACGAGACCCATGTGCGCGGCATCACCATGCGCCACCCTGAAGTCGCCGAAGAGCTGCGTGGCACGTTTGCCGGTCTGGGATCGGCACCTGTCGTCGAGCATATTCGCAAGCTGGGCGTGACCTCCGTAGAGCTGCTGCCGATCCATGCGTTCGTCAACGATCAGCATCTGTTGCAAAAAGGCATGACCAACTATTGGGGCTACAACAGCATCGCGTTCTTTGCCCCGGACCCGCGTTATCTGGCGAGCGGCAAGATTGCCGAATTCAAGGAAATGGTCGCGCACCTGCACCATGCCGGGCTGGAAGTCATTCTCGACGTGGTCTACAACCACACCGCAGAAGGCAACGAGCTGGGCCCTACCCTGTCGATGCGCGGTATCGACAACGCCTCGTATTACCGACTGATGCCGGACGACAAGCGTTACTACATCAACGACTCCGGTACCGGCAACACGCTTGACCTGAGCCATCCTTGTGTCCTGCAGATGGTTACCGACTCCCTGCGTTACTGGGCGTCGGAAATGCATGTCGATGGTTTCCGCTTCGACCTGGCAACCATTCTGGGTCGCTACCACGACGGCTTCGACGAGCGCCACAGCTTCCTGGTTGCGTGCCGTCAGGACCCTGTGCTGCGTCAGGTCAAACTGGTCGCAGAGCCTTGGGATTGTGGCCCGGGCGGCTATCAGGTCGGTGGTTTCCCGCCGGGCTGGATGGAATGGAACGACAAGTTTCGCGACACCGTGCGTGCGTTCTGGAAAGGCGACGAAGGCCAATTGGCCGATTTCGCTGCGCGCATGACTGCGTCCGGCAACATGTTTAACCAGCGCGGTCGTCGCCCTCAGGCCTCGGTGAACTTCATCACCGCTCACGACGGCTTCACGCTGCACGACCTGGTTTCGTACAACGACAAGCACAACGAAGCAAACGACGAAAACAACCAGGACGGCAGCAACAACAACCTGTCCTGGAACCATGGCGTTGAAGGTCCGACTGAAGATCAGGACATCAATACTCTGCGCCTGCGTCAGATGCGCAACTTCTTCGCCACCCTGTTGCTGGCACAAGGCACACCGATGATCGTTGCCGGTGACGAGTTCGCCCGTACCCAGCACGGTAATAACAACGCCTACTGTCAGGACAGCGAGATTGGCTGGATCAACTGGGATCTGGACGAAGACGGCGAGGCGCTGCTCAAGTTCGTGACCCGAGTGATCAAGCTGCGTCAGAGCTACCCGATCCTGCGTCGCAGTCGCTTCTTGGTCGGCGATTACAACGAAGAAATCGGCGTCAAGGATGTCACCTGGCTCGCCCCGAATGGCGAAGAGATGAGCGTAGAGCAATGGCATGATGCCAATGGTCGCTGCCTCGGCATGCTGATGGATGGCCGCGCACAGGAAACCGGGATTCGTCGTCCGGGTGCTGACGCCACATTGCTGTTGGTAGTCAATGCACACCACGACGGCGTCAACTTCACCCTGCCGGAGGTGCCTGAAGGCACGCATTATGAGTGCCTGATCGACACAAATCAGGACGATGCACGCAACAAGGAGCAATTTGCGTTCGGTTCGGAATACACCGTTACCCCTCGTTCACTGCTGCTGTTCGAACTGAAGCACGAAGATCCGCAATGACCGATGCCTTGAGTGAGTTTCTCGACTGGCGCAAGCATGGCTATGCCGATACGCGCGCGCTGGGCGAGTGCTTGCAGGCATTGGTCAGAGAAGGTCTGGA
The DNA here is from genome assembly GCF_001401155.1 of Pseudomonas tremae. GTDB lineage: Bacteria > Pseudomonadota > Gammaproteobacteria > Pseudomonadales > Pseudomonadaceae > Aquipseudomonas > Aquipseudomonas tremae. The sequence goes on along the minus strand of NZ_LJRO01000090.1, from coordinate 223,930 downwards.
TCAGCTTCCCCTGCCTGCCGGTGGTCAGACACTTGAGCGCTGGCAGGCGCTGGCCTGCGTGGCAGGCCACGATTTGGGGTTGTGCAAGTTGTATGAGGGGCATACAGACGCCTTGGCTATCATGGCGGAACTGGGTGCCCCGCCCCCCGAACAATTCAGCACCTGGGGCATGTGGGCGGCAGAGCCGCCGCAGGCACGGGTGAATATCAGCGGCTCGGACGATTCGATTCGCCTGACCGGTCGCAAGGCATGGTGCTCTGGCGCAAATGTGTTGAGCCATGCGTTGATTACTGCCTGGGACCAGGAAAATCGCCAGCAACTGGTCGCCGTAAGGCTCCAGCAGCCCGGCGTACACCTGACGAACGAGGGCTGGCGTGCCGTGGGCATGGGCGCGACCGGAAGTATCGAAGTGGTGTTCGACCAGGCACACGGCCAATTGATCGGCGCACCGGGAGGCTACCTGGAGCGACCCGGTTTCTGGCAGGGCGGCATTGGCATAGCGGCTTGCTGGTACGGTGCGTCCCGCTCAATCGCGCAGCGCCTGCTCGCACAGGTCAGCAAGCGTGAAGAGCCCCATGCGCTCGCGCATCTTGGTGCGGTGGATGTTGCGCTCACAGCGGCAATCGACGTGCTGCGCGCTGCCGCCGTGCATCTGGACCAAGCACCGACTGAAAACGCCGAAGTGCTCGCCAGACGCTGCCGTGCCTATGTCGAGCAGGCTGCGGATCTGGTGATTCAGCACGTAGGCCGCGCAGTCGGCGCTGGACCTTATTGCAAGGACGCACATTTTGCCCGCCTGATCACCGACCTGCCGGTGTTCCTGCGCCAGAGCCATGCCGAACGCGACCTGGAAGCGTTGGGTCAATTGACAGGTGCCCGACTGCCTGCCGCGCAAACGTGGTCATTGTGAGGACGCCAGCAAATGAGTGAAGGCTTTTTGGTCAGCGACGATTCCGCCGGTCAGGGCACTCCCCTGGCGGCGTGGAATGCGTCCGCAAAACTGCGTGAGTTGGCGGTCATCACTGCAGACTTGTTGGTACCGCCCAATTGCCGGGCCGTCATCATAGCTCCGCACCCTGACGATGAGGTATTGGGCTGTGGCGGTCTGATGAGTCAGTTGGCGCAGCTGGAGCGCAAACTGCTGGTTATCTCGGTCACTGACGGCACCGGTAGCCACCCAGGCTCAATGCTCTGGTCTGTCGAGCGCCTGGCTGAAATGCGCCCTCAGGAAAGCGCCGAAGCGCTGCATCGTCTTCAGGTTCCCGCCGAGCAGCTGGAATGGGCGCGAGGCGGTTTTCAGGACGGCGCGGTGGCTGACGAGGAAGATCGGCTGGTTACGTTCCTAGAGAAGCATCTGGGGCCAGCCGATGTGGTATTTGCCACATGGTCGGGTGACGGCCATGGCGATCATGAAGCGGTTGGTCGGGCCAGTGCCAGGGCCTGCCTGGCGAGCGGTGCGCAACTGCATGAATTCCCCGTCTGGGCCTGGCACTGGGCTGACCCGGAAGACCCGCGCCTGCCATGGGAACGCGCACGCAAGCTGTTGCTGGACCCGATGACACTGGCCCGCAAGCGCCATGCAGCCCAGGCGTTTGTCAGCCAGCTGGAGGGGGACCCAGGCATCGGCCTGTCGCCCGTGCTGCCTGCCGCGGTTCTCGAACGACTGCTGCAACCTTTTGAAGTGGTGTTCACATGAGCGTGGCCGACAGCTACTTCGACGAGCTGTTTTGCAATAACGATGACCCTTGGGCGTTCAAACAGCGCTGGTACGAGCGACGCAAGCGTGCCCTGACAATGGCCGCCCTGCCCCGCGAACATTACCGTGCGATATTCGAGCCTGGCTGTGCCAATGGCGAGCTCAGTGCAGCCCTTGCGGCGCGCTGCGACGCGCTGGTGTGCTGCGATACGTCGAGCCTGGCGGTCGATCTGGCGCGGCATCGTCTGGCGGCACTGCCCCACGCCACTGTCGTGCAGGCGCGTCTGCCGCATCAGTGGCCGCAGGGACAGTTTGATCTGATCGTGTTCAGCGAACTGGGGTATTACCTTGACGTCGATGATCTCAATCGTCTGATCGATTGCGCGCTGTCGGCCCTGGCACCTGACGGTCAATTGCTCGCCTGCCACTGGCGTCCCGATATAGAAGGCTGCCCGCTGAATGCACAGGCCGTCCACGACATCCTTGGCAAGCGGTTAGCCATGCACCGGCTTTTCAGTCATCACGAACAGGATTTCTTGCTGGACCTGTGGAGTCGTGATGAAACCTCCGTAGCAGAACAGGAGTTCTCCCATGATCGGCATTCTGATTCCGGCGCACAATGAAGAGCAACTGCTCGGCCTGTGCCTTGAAACGGTCATGCAGGCTGCAGCTCACCCGGACCTGAAAGGCGAACGGGTTGAAGTATTGGTCGTTCTCGACAGCTGTACGGACGGTTCGGCAGACATTGCACGAGCATACGGCGCGATGACCCTTGAAATTTCGGCGCGTAACGTAGGCCAGGCGCGCGCCGAGGGCGCTGCCGTTCTTCTCGACAGAGGCGCGCGCTGGCTGGCCTGCACAGATGGCGACAGCACCGTGGCCAGTGACTGGCTTGCCGAACAGCTGGCGCTGGATGCCGACGCAGTATGCGGAACCGTGATGCCGGGCGACTGGAACAGTGGTATTTCGATTGCTGCCCAAGCGGCTTACATAGAGCACTATCAGCACCGCGATGGCCATCGGCACATTCATGGGGCCAATCTGGGAGTGAGTTCGATAGCCTACGTCAGCGCGGGCGGTTTCCCTTCGCTGACCTGCCACGAAGATGTGCACTTGGTTCGCCAGCTGGAATCGATAGGTGCGCGGATAGCCTGGAGCTGCCGCCCGCGTGTCACCACCAGTACCCGCCTGGACTCGAAGGCCAGGGGCGGGTTTGGCGATTACCTGCGATCGCTGGACGCCTGAGGGGCGTTATAGATGACCGGCTGTCTGCATACCAGAATGATCGGGGTCGGCAGAGTTAAGCGCAGCACTGAAAAACTTTACAGCCTCGGCGCTCAGGTTGCGATGAATGTCCTCGCGGTCTACGCCGTCAGGGTCATTGCACAATAAAGGTGCGCTTGACCTTTGTTCGTCACTGCACGGTGCCATGAAAACAAAGTGCCCTGCCCCTGCCAGCAACTTGTATTCCGGAGCCTGGGGCAGTTTGCGCGCCAGAGCTTCTGCGTTCCTGTCCAGCGCCAGCAACTGATCGTCATCACCCGCGTACATCAGCACCGGAACATGTACATCACCCAGCGTGTGACGGCCGAACATCAGCGTTAGCGGCGCCATCAGCATCAGCGCACCAACCCTTGGGTCAGCCTGCGCATGCAGGTCATCACGATCTGCCACCAGCTCACCCTGAGTCTTGCAGGCGTCGCGATCCAGCGGTCGCTCAAGGCAATATCGGCGCAGGCGCTGCAAGTCAGGTTGCGCACCAGCCAGAATCAGCGCGGTTTCGCCACCGGCGGAATAACCGATAACCCCCACCTGACGGGCATTGAGATAAGGCGCAAGCATTGGATCTAGCAAAGCCGTGCTGATCGCTTCGGATATCTGCAGCGGACGACCATAAAGATTGCTCAAGCTGCCCAAACGGCTATGGTCGCGATCATTGTCGCCCGGGTGTACCACGGCAACCACCACGAACCCCTGACGGGCCAACGAAGTGGCGAGGTCATGCAACGCCAGAGGCGTGCCGGTATTGCCGTGGGAAAGCAGCAGCAGCGGGAAACGACCCATGGCGATGGGTGCGTCTTCGCTGGCGTCGACGCGGTAGCCCTGGAGGATGCTCGTCTGTTCGCTGCCCGTTGACGGATAAAAGGCAATGGCCTGCACAGGCCGCGAATCCAGCGGGTCGGGGAAACTTAACTCGTGATAACCGGCACTCCAGGACTCGTCAGCCTGGGCGTAAACAGGAATCAGGCTGTCGAGCAGGCAAACCAGCATCACTGCACAAAGACGTACCATGGCAAGGCCCAACCTTTGCAATTCCGGCAACTCGTCCGGACAGTCCGTTATGCGCTTGTGTCGAGCATCATGCTCCAGCGCGCCGCTCTCACTCAAATGAGAGTCTTGAAAACTGAAATAGTGCACAAGCCGGGCCACAATCTGTTTGCCTCTGTTGCGCACTCTCGAATTGCTCGTTAATCAGCTGGAAAACAGGTCAATCAGACGACAGCTTAATACTGCAAGCCCGCAATTACCTGTAAGAAAGCTGTCAAGGTTTCAGCCACTCGCGCTTCACATAATAAAAAACTCCACAACCATGCGCAAAACCGTGCGCGGACTGTGGAGCTTTTATGCAATGCATGATGAATCAGGCAGCGAAAAGCTCGCTGTCGATCTGCTGTCTGGCGGCTGCCATCGCATTGGTACGAGGCTCTTCACCATAAGCAAGACCGTGGGCACGGACGAATTGCAGATCGGTAATACCGATGAAGGCAAACAGTGCCTTGAGCAGTTCTTCATGACCGGCGCCGGTTGGCAGCCCTTGATGCAGGCCGCCGGAGGTCGACACGATAATGACTTTCTTGCCGCCGCACAGACCTTCAGGGCCGGCTTCGGAGTAGCGGAAAGTGCGCCCGGCGACAGCGATGCGATCAATCCACGCCTTCAACTGCGATGGGATGCTGAAGTTGTACATCGGCGCGCCGATTATCAGCACATCGGAATCGAGAAACTGCTGCAGGGTGGCTTCGTTGCTATCAACTTCCTGCTGCTGGGCGGCGTCTCGGGCCTCTACCGGAGTGCCCGCTGCAGCAAGGCTGGCAGCAGAAAAATGCCCAAGAGCTTCGCTGGCCAGGTCGCGATAGGTCACTTGGCTGTCGGCATGGGCGCGTTGATAAGCCTGAGCAACTTCATGGGTCAATTGACGCGACGCGGAATGGTCGCCGAGGATACTGGAATCAAGGTGCAGGATTTTCATGACGGGCTTCCCAAATGAGTGTCGCCGTTGAGCGATCAAGTGGGAGCATCCTACCTGTGATCTTAATGATTGATTAGCCGCCCTTAACGCGACTGTTCGTTCTATTTAAAGAACAATAGATAGATTCCGGGTTCTGCGTCAGCTCCTTGAACGAGCTCTCGAATTCGTTCAGCAAGCCCCTTACGGCTGGTAGCAGACCTCGTCGCGAGACGAACACCGCGTGCAAAATGCCGCACTTGGGGCGATGCGCATCGAACAGCTCCACCACACGGCCCTGCTGCAAGGCCTCTCTGACCAGAATTTCCGGCAACTGCGCCACACCGACGCCCTGCAAAACTGCCTGCAGTATGGCGTCCAGATCCGAGCTCACCAGCCGCGGTACGTGTCGCACTTCGACGTAGTGACCTGGTCCGTTTTCCAGCAGCCAGCGGTGCTCCGGCGTGGAAGATGGCACATCCAGACTGGGCAACCTGGCCAACTCGTCGAATGACGCACCTGCCGGGATCAGTGCAGCCAGATCAGGGTGTGCTACCAGCCGCTGTGCACTATGGCCAAGCTGTTTCACCACCAGACCGTCATCTTCCAGCGGCGGAAAACGTACCCGCAACGCGATGTCGATGTTCTCGGCCAGCGGATCGACACGCCGGTTGGTGCTTTCAATATTTACCTGCACTTTGGGATGTGCGGCCATGAACCGGGCAATGGACTCGTTGATGCCCATGGCGGCCATGGCTGGCGGACAACTGATGACCACCCTGCCCTGAGGCTCGGATTTTGAACGCTGGATGGCCTCTTCTGCGGCTTCAGCCTCGACCAGCATCGCCACGCAATGCCCATAGTAATCGCGTCCGCTTTCGGTCACCGCAAACTTGCGGGTCGAGCGGTGAATCAGCGTAACGCTCAGGCGCTCTTCCAGCCCGGCGATGCGCCGACTTAGTTTGGACTTGGGAATCCCCAGCTTGCGGCTAGCAGGCGCAAAGCCTCGACATTCGACCACCTGGACGAAATAAAACAGATCATTGAGATCGAACACCCGGCCACCTCGCTTCAAGAGCGCCGAGTATGCCGCGCTACGGCATGCCCCTCAAGACAGGGTCGGCCGGGAACGCGGGTTACCGCTCGGTCAGAAAAGCCAGGACTGCAGCGGCAAAAGCCTCGCTGGATTCGACGCTGGACAAATGCGCCGCGTGCAGCTCGATCATGCGCGAGCCCTTGATGCGCTCGACCATGAAACGCCCGTCGGCAGGCGTCGTTACTGCATCTCCAGTGCCGCAGACCACCAGGACGGGCAGCTTGATGGTCGCCAGTTGCTCGCGAAAGTCTGCGTCGCGTACGGCGGCACAATTGGCCGCGTAGCCTTGCGGAGAAGTACTCGCCAACATGCCGACCACAGCCTCGACCCTGGCAGGCTCGGCGTCTGCGAACGCTGGCGTGAACCAGCGCGCAATAGAGGCATCACGTAACGCCACCATCGCCGCCTGCCCCTCGCGCAACACTGTTTCGATACGCGGATTCCAGGTATCCGGATTACCGATTTTCGCCGCGGTATTGCACAACACAACCCTGTGCAAGCGTTGCGGCGCATTGATAGCCAACCATTGACCGATCAGCCCACCCATCGACAACCCGCAGAAGAAGGCTTTTTCGATCTGCAGCGCATCAAGCAGTGCGACCACGTCACGCCCGTTCTGCTCGATAGTGTAACTACCACCGGTGACCAGAGATTGACCATGACCGCGAGTGTCGTAGCGCAGCACCCGGAAGTGCCCTGCGAAGGCTGCAACCTGGTTGTCCCACATATGCAGGTTGGTGCCCAGCGAATTGGAAAACACCAGCACCGGCGCGCTGGCCGGGCCTTCCAGCAGATAATTCAGTTCACCATCGGCAAGTTGCACAACAGGCATACGAGGCTCCACACAAGGCAAAACGAGCACACTAATGAGTGTTGCTGCAGCATACAATCTGCGGATCGAATATTCGTGCGGCTATCGAACAGCTTACCGCGCGACGTGTGGTACGAGAGGTCAATACATGCACAAAGAAGACATTGCCAGATTTTGCCTTGGCCTGCCGGGCGCGCGGGAAGATTACAAATGGGGCGGCGTGCGGGTGTTTTCCGTCGCGGAGAAAAAGATGTTCGCGGTCATGGACCTCACCGATCAGGACCTTGCCTTCAAGGTTCACCCGGAGTTGTTTCTGGGCTACGTGGACAGGCCGGGTATCAGGCCTGCGCCTTATCTGGCGCGAGCTTACTGGGTCAGCGTGACGGACCTGCACGCCCTGGACGAAACCGAGATACACGACTTGCTGACCCGCTCGCACCAACTGGTGGTGGGCAAATTGCCGAAACTGAAACAGATCGGTCTGAAGCTATAAAGACCACGGTACTGCCTGCAAAAGCCGCTTGCCCAGAAACAGCCAGTCGATCCAGAACGCTTGATGCGCCAGCACGATCAGCCAGAAGACCACCTGAAAAGGCACCTTGCGGGTCTTGTGACGAAACATCTGCTGCGCCAACAGCGCCCCTGGCCAGCCACCCAGAAGCTCGACCGTGTGCAGGACGTTTTCCGGGGTGCGCTGGCCGCCGCTACCAGCCTGGCGCTTGTCGCTGCGGTACAGCACGAAGGCCAGCAAGCTCATGACCACCAGCACTATAGCCGGGATCATGGTGCCCTGCGTGATCCACAGAGACGCCAAACCGTAGACCGGCATTGCGCACAACAGCACGAACACACAAAGCTTGAGGCGTACTCCCCGCACAGGCGCCCTGCCCCGATCGGCAGGTGCCGCAGGCCGGCGCTGGGCGGTCATGCTTTTGCCGACGCCCAGTCAATCCAGCCGAACTGCCAGGTCGCCAGAATCAGCAAACCGAAGGCGATCCGATACCAGGCAAACACTGCATAGCTGTGGGTGGCGATGAACTTGAGCAGCGCGCGAACAGCGATCATTGCAAAGACAAAGGATGTGATGAAGCCGATGGCAAAGACCGCAAAGTCGTCCGGCCGAAACATGTCACGGTACTTGTAACCCGAGTAGACCGCAGCACCGACCATGGTCGGCATGGCCAGGAAGAAAGAAAACTCGGTCGCCGCCTTGCGTGACAGGCCGAACAACAGACCACCGATGATGGTCGAGCCCGAGCGCGATGTGCCCGGAATCATCGCCAGACACTGCACCAGCCCCACTTTCAGGGCATCGGTCCACGTCATGTCATCGACGGTTTCGGTACGCACCGTGTGCACACGTCGCTCGGCCCACAGCATGATCACGCCACCGACAACCAGTGCGGTTGCGACAGTTATCGCGTTGAACAGGTAGTGGTGGATAGTGTCGGCAAAAATAACCCCCAGCACGACAGCGGGCATGAAAGCGATTAGCAGGTTCAGGGTGAAACGCTGGGCCTGCTGCTGCTTGGGCAAACCCACCACCACGTCGAGAATCTTGCGGCGAAATTCCCAGACCACCGCGAGGATGGCACCCAGTTGAATAATGATGTTGAAGGCCATGGCACGCTCGCCGCCAAAGTCGATCAGATCGGCAACGATGATCTGATGCCCGGTACTGGAGATCGGCAAAAACTCCGTCAAACCCTCTACGACACCCAATATCAACGCCTGAGCAGCGGTCCAAAGATCCATCATTCCCCCATGAAGCGATGCCGCAGGCTCGCTGTTTAGTGTTGTTGTGTAAAAAATGGTTGCCACTATGCCGCGACAAGCCTGAACGTAGCTTGAACCTGCAGCAGGCCTGAATTCATCGGCAAGGCCCTGCAAGGCGCGGAATGCTAGCAGACCTGCACGCACAACGCCTGCCAGCTTCGCACCTGTTCAACACAAGCTCCACGCCGCGCGCAGAAGCGCATACAATCGCCGCCCCTGCCGCTTAACAAACCTCATCAAGGAGCCGCCATGTCCGGGCTTGAACTCTTCGCTGCCGCCATCGGCGTTATCGCAGTGTGGCTGACAGTGAAGCAGAATCCCTGGTGCTGGCCAATCGGGCTGGTGATGGTGGTCATCTATATCTGGATTTTCTTCGACGTTAAGCTCTATTCCGACATGCTGCTGCAAGTGATTTATGCCGGCCTGCAGGTGTATGGCTGGGTGCAATGGACCCGACATGGCAATGGTCTGCCAGGTCGGGCCGTCACAGTGTTGCAGAGCGGCCCGCTGATAAAAGGTCTGGTTGTTGGCGCAATTATCAGCGTTGCGCTGGGCGCGGGCATGGCGCATTTCACCGATGCCGCTCAGCCGTGGCTGGACGCTGCATTGACGGGTTTCAGCCTGGTGGCGCAGGTCTGGATGGCGCAAAAGCGTGTCCAGTGCTGGCCGCTGTGGATTCTGCTGGACGTGATTTTCGTAGGCCTGTTTATCTACAAGGGGCTTTACCTGACGGCTGCGCTCTACGGGCTTTTCACCCTCTTGGCCGTACAGGGCTGGCGCGAATGGCGCAACGATCTGGCGCTGGCACGATGAAAGTCCTGGTGCTGGCCGGCCCGGAATCCAGCGGCAAGAGCTGGCTATCAGCCGAAATACAACGTCGTTTTGGCGGAGTGCTGGTGGGCGAATACGTCCGCCACTTTATCGATCAGCAGGGGCGTGACACTGTTTATGGAGATATCCCGGCCATCGCACATGGCCAATTGGCCTGGGAAGACGCGGCACGCGCCAGCGAGCCCGAACTGCTGATTCTCGATACCCACTTGCTGAGCAATGTGCTCTGGAGTCGGGCGTTGTTCGGTGACTGCCCGGCGTGGATCGAACAACAACTGCTGAGCAGGCGCTACGACCTGCATCTGCTGTTGTCGCCAGAAGGGGTGGAATGGATCAGCGACGGCCAGCGCTGTCAGCCGCAGTTAGATGAACGCCAGGCCTTTTTCGAGGCCAGTCGAGACTGGCTTGACAGTCATGGGCAGGCATATGAGGTGCTAGGGGGTGGCTGGCCGCAACGCCACGAGCTGGCGATGGCGGCGGTGATGCGTCTGCTGGACAGGTCAGCGGATCTGGTGCTTGTGTAGCAACCGGTAGAAGGTCGGCCGCGAAATGCCCAGAACCTTGGCCGCCGCGCTCATGTTGTGGCTGTGACGCGTCAGCACCTCACACAATGCCTGACGCTCGGCGCGGGACTTGTATTCGTCCAGTGTGTCCATGCTGCCGGCATTCTCTTCTTCGCCCTGCAAGCCAAGATTCGCCGCCTCGATCTGCCGCCCTTGCGCCAGCATCAGCCCCCGCCGTACCCGGCTGACAAGTTCGCTCACGTTGCCAGGCCAGTCGTGCTTGCCCAGTGCGACCAAAGCGTCCTGGCTGAAACTGCGCGCTTTTCTGCCCGTTTCGACGCTGTGCCGGTGAACGAAGTGGTTGGCCAGCAGCGCCAGATCGCCATGACGTTCGCGCAATGGCGCGGTCCCTACCTGCAGCACATTGAGCTGGTAATACAGATCCTCGCGAAAGCGTTTCTTGCCCACCGCCGCCTCAAGGTCCTCACGGGTCGTGGCCAGCACCCGGATATCCACTGCAGTCGACTCAATGCCGCCCAGACGCTGAACCTGCCGCTCTTCGAGAAATCGCACCAGATGCGCCTGAGCTTCAAGTGGCAGATCGCCGACTTCATCAAGCAGCAGCGTGCCTCCGTGCGCCGCCTCGATCTGTCCTGCGCTGCGTTCCAGAGCCCCTTCAAACGCGCCCTTTTCATAGCCGAACAGCTCGGCGTGGATCGAGTGCTCGGGCGCCGAGCCGCAATCAACCACCACGAAAGGTTTACTGTGCCGCTGGGACTGGGCGTGCAGGCTGCGCGCAATCAGCTTCTTGCCCGTTCCGCGCTCACCACGAATCAACACCGGCGAGTCGGTGGGCGCCAACTTGCTCAGCAGCCTGCGCAGGGCACGAAGCGGGCGACTTTCACCTAGCATTTCCGGCTCGGCAGCAGGCGCCGGTGGTGTGCCTGATGCAGGCACACAGCCTGCCGCGAAGGCTCTATCCAGACTGATCTGCATCCGACCCATGTCAAATGGCAGGGAGTGAACGTCAAAAAAGCGCTTGCAGACGAACTCGCTGCTCTGTTCATGCCGCAGGTCATCGGGCGCCAATAGCGCAATCCACTGCTTACGAGTGCCCGAGAGCAGTCCTTCAATCTGCTCCGGATGCTCGAAATGATCAGACGTCAAATGGATCAGGCCGACGTCGTAGCCAGCATCACGCGCTGAATCAAGCGTACCCCGCTGTACCGTCCATCCGGTCTCGTCGAGTGCCTGCGTCAGTTGGTGAAAGTCGTCATTGGCGTCGATTATTAACAGACGTCGCGGTGGGGCCGATAGATGCATGAAGAGTCCTTGGCGCCCGGCGTCGAGTTGGATTATTAAAAACTTCTTATAAACAGCATGTTGGCGAGCCCAACTACCACCCTAGCAACTATTTGACGCAGCCTTGTACCGATTACGTCTAACAAGCTTCGGCAGGTGTCATTAAGTGCCTTTCGGTTCATTAGCGGCCGATTCAGGGCTGTTTTTTAAGCCGCGTTTGAAAAAAACAGAAAATTTCTTTTCAACAGTGTGACTCACGCCCCCCTGTTGTTCATCAACACAAGTAACCAGCCGGACGGTCAGCCCGCCGCCGAGACTGAATTGATACGGGCACTTGAGGATTTGACCATGAACGCCCCACTGCGCTTCAACGATGCACTTCTGATCGCTGGACACGCTTTTGAACCCTTCCAGTGTGTTGCCTGGGCACCACAGGACGGTAACGGCGAGCTGAGCCTGACGGTGATTGACCGCACCAGCAATCGCATCGGTCGCAAGCAGATCCCGAGCAGCACCTACTCAGACAAGCGGCAACTGGCCAGTGCGCTGGAACAGGCCCGCGCAGAAATCAGCAGCGAAGGCTACGACCTCAAGCCGTGGACCATGCCTGCCTGATTGCGCCTTGCGCCAATCGCGATACCTGAAGCCGATTCACTCCCGCGCCAATGCTCTGTTCGGGCACGAGAGTGAATAAGGCGCCGCGCCTCAAACCTCTTTCAGCTCGTCGATATGGCGATATTCCGCGCCCAGGCTTGATGCCAGCTCTCTGGCCCTTCCAAGGCGGATCGGACCCTTCTCTATATCGATAAGCAGACTGGCACAGGTAAATGCCGACAACACAGGCAGTTGCTTGATCCTGCCGTCGGTCATCACCAGCACCCGATGCTGTTCGGCGGGGTAGCGCTTCTGGCGTTGCTCCAGCCATGCTCTGGCCTGTTCCAGCGCGGCCGTCAGTGGCGTGCCGCCCCCCGCGCCCAGCCCGTCAAGCCATGGAACCAATGCTGCTGAAGCCTTGAGGCCCTGATGCTGCCAGCGCGGCACAGCGCCGCTGGCCGTCAGCAACGCAAGCCGCGCACGGCGTCGATAGGCGTCATCGAATACCTGAGAAAGCAGGCCCTTGGCTTGACTAAGAGCCTGATGACGCCGCGTCGAAGCCGACGCATCGACAATCACCAGCAGCAACTCACTCGGGCGAGCGCTACGTGGTTGGCGGACTAGATCCTTGCGGCTCTTCGGTCGCCCCCTCAATAAGGTGGGCAGCCATTGCACCAGGCCCTCGGCACCTGCGCGAATGGCTCCTTGCCTGCCGGAGGCCAATCGACCGGGACGGGGGATGGCATCCGCCCCCTGAGTAATACGGGGGCGGATGCCTACGGCTTTTTTGGCCAGCTCGGCACTTCACGGCGTGACCCGGTGACCACTGCCTGAGCCGGCAACTCACCCCAGCTGCCCTGCCCGCTTTCGGGTTTGTCTGACTTAGGCGACGATTCGGGTGGCGGCGGCGCTTCCTGATTCTGCGGCGGCGGAGTCGGTTCGCGACGTCTGTGACGCAAGGCAAATTCAGCGACAGCTTCGATGTCCTGCTCTTCGATCTGCCCCACCCCACGCCATGCAGCATGGGCTCGTGCAGCCCGCAGCCAGACCAGATCAGCGCGCATACCGTCCACACCGGCAGCAAAACAGCGCTCGGTGATCGCGACCAACGACTGATCGTCCAGCTCGATGCCGGGCAACAGCGAACGCGCCTGCTCGCAACGAAGCTTCAAGGCGTCCTGCTGTGCTTGCCAATGCTGACAAAAAACCGCCGGATCGGCATCGAAATCCAGACGGCGTCGGATGATCTGGCTGCGCTCGACAGGTTGTGTCTGACCACTCAGCGCCACGTTCAGGCCAAAGCGATCCAGCAATTGCGGACGCAGTTCGCCTTCTTCCGGGTTCATGGTGCCGATCAGCACAAAACGCGCAGCATGCCGGTGGGAGATCCCGTCACGCTCGACCAGATTGACACCGCTGGCGGCAACGTCCAGCAGCAGATCGACCAGGTGATCGGCGAGCAGGTTGACCTCATCGACATACAGCACACCGCCATCTGCCTTTGCCAGCACGCCCGGCGAGAAACGCGCACGACCCTCGGCCAGCGCGGCGTCCAGGTCCAGCGTGCCGACCAGCCGTTCTTCAGTCGCGCCCAGCGGCAAAGTGACGAACTGACCGCTGGCCAGCAAATCAGCCAAACCACGCGCCAGTGTCGACTTGGCCATGCCACGCGGCCCCTCGATCAATACACCGCCAATGCGGGGGTCAATGGCGGTCAGGCACAGTGCCAGTTTCAGATCATCTGCCCCGACCACTGCGGCCAGCGGAAAATGCGGAGTGTCGCTACGGCTTGAATCGGGCACGGTCATCAACTCTCTTCTATGTCCAACAACAGGTCTTCCAGCGCTTGCTGATACTCGCCAGGTTCCTGCCAGAGCCCGCGCTGCTGAGCCTCGAGCATGCGCTCGGTCATGTCGCGCAAGGCGTCGGGGTTATGTTGTGCGATAAATTCGCGGGTCGCCGGATCAAGCAGATAGGCGTCGGCCAGCAACGCGTACTGATGATCGTCGATCAGTTCGGTAGTCGCGTCGAAGGCGAACAGAAAGTCCACAGTCGCAGCCATCTCGAACGCGCCTTTGTAGCCGTGACGCTTGACCCCTTCGATCCATTTCGGGTTTGCCGCACGCGAACGGATTACCCGGTTCAGCTCTTCCTTGAGGGTGCGGATTTTCGGCAGATCAGGCTGGCTGTGATCGCCATGATAGCTGGCAGTCTTCTGCCCGCTGAGGCTTTCTGACGCTGCAAGCATGCCACCCTGAAACTGGTAATAATCGTTCGAATCGAGCAGGTCGTGCTCGCGGTTGTCCTGGTTCTGCAAGACTGCCTGCACCTTAGACAGGCGCTCAGCGAAACGCTGCCGGGCCGGGGTGCCTTCATCTGCAGCGCCATAGGCGTAACCGCCCCAATTCAGGTAAACCTCGGCAAGGTCTTCGCGGCTTTGCCACAGGCGGCCATCAATGGCCCCCTGCACACCAGCGCCATAGGCACCCGGTTTGGCGCCGAAGATCCGCCAGCCAGCCTGGCGTGCAGCTTCGTCTTCGTCGAGACCTTGCGCCACAAAACTCTCGCGTTCTTCGCGCACTCTGGCCGCCAGCGGATTCATGTCATCCGGCTCATCCAGTGCTGCGACAGCCTGAACGGCGGCATCGAACAGCTTGATGAGGTTGGCGAAGGCGTCGCGGAAGAACCCGGATACCCGCAAGGTGACATCCACCCTCGGCCGATCCAGCAGGCTGATCGGCAGAATCTCGAAATCATCGACCCGCTGACTGCCGGTCGCCCACACAGGGCGAACGCCCATCAAGGCCATCGCCTGGGCAATGTCGTCGCCGCCGGTGCGCATGGTTGCCGTGCCCCAGACGGACAGACCCAACTGGCGCAAGTGATCGCCATGATCTTGGAGGTGGCGTTCCAGCAGCAGGTTTGCCGACTGAAAACCAATGCGCCAGGCGGTGGTGGTCGGCAGGTTGCGCACGTCCACGCTGAAGAAATTGCGCCCGGTCGGCAGCACGTCCAGACGTCCGCGACTGGGCGCGCCGCTAGGCCCCGCCGGAACGAAGCGGCCGCTCAGTGCGTCGAGCATGCCCTGCATTTCGCCTGGGCCACAGGCGTCCAGCCGCGGCGCGACCACTTCACGCAGGCTGTCGATGATCAGCGCCAGGTCCTCATGAACCGGCAGGTCGTGCAGTTCTTCGCCCTGCGTGACCCGCTCGATCATGGCAGCAGCGTACAGCTCAAGCCGTTCGCGGGCATCACCCGCACTGCGCCAGGGGTCTGTGCTGACGGCCAGCAACTCAGGGGGACGGGCGCCGGTCCACGGCGCGGCCAGCTCGCAATTGAGCGGGTCGAACTCCAACCCGAAGGCCTTGCTCAAGGCCCGCAACAGACTGGATTGCGCTCCGCGCCCGTCGCCACGCGGAATACGCAACAGGGCCAGCAAGGTGTCGGTACGCAGACGCCCTTCCGGCGACTGACCAAAAATATGCAGGCCATCGCGAATCTGCGATTCCTTCAGATCACACAGGTAAGTGTCCAGACGTGGCAGCCAGACTGCTGCATCGGCGTCGCTGTCAGTGGACTCGTCCAGCGCCAGTTCACGATCAATGCGGGTTTCACGGACCAGTTCGAGAATGTCGCGTTGCAGCTCACGAGCGCGCCGCGGATCAAGCAACTGCGCCTCGTAGAATTCGTCAGCGAGCAGCTCCAGATTGCGCAACGGGCCGTAGGTTTCGGCGCGGGTCAGCGGTGGCATCAGGTGGTCAATGATCACCGCCTGGGTACGGCGCTTGGCCTGTGCGCCCTCGCCTGGGTCGTTGACGATGAATGGATAGATATTGGGCATCGCGCCCAGCACCGCATCCGGCCAGCAGGTTCGCGACAAACCGACGCCCTTGCCGGGCAACCATTCGAGATTGCCATGTTTGCCAACATGCACCACTGCATGCGCGCCGTAAGCCTTGCGCAACCAGAAGTAGAACGCCAGATAACCGTGCGGCGGAACCAGATCCGGATCGTGATAGACCGCGCTGGGATCAACCTGGTAACCGCGTGCTGGCTGAATGCCGATGAAGGTCATCCCGAAACGCAGACCGGCGATCATCATTCTGCCACTGCGGAACATCGGATCTGCATTCGGAGCACCCCAGCGGGCGTTCACTGCGTCGCGGTTGCTCTGCGGCAGTTCGTTGAATGCCGCCAGGTATTCATCCAGCGCCATGCTTTGCTGACAAGGGCGCTGGTCGATGCTGTCCAGGTCGTTGGTCACGCCACCGAGTAGCTGCTGGATGAGCGCAGTGCCGCTTTCCGGCAACTGCTCCAGCGGATAGCCCTCGGCCTGCATGGCGCGCAGAATGTTTAGCGCAGCTGCTGGCGTGTCGAGGCCGACGCCGTTGCCGATCCGCCCATCGCGGGTCGGATAGTTGGCGAGAATCAGCGCCACACGCTTGTCGGCATTGGGCAGACGCGCCAGTTCGATCCAGCGCCGCGCCAACTGGGCGACAAAGTCCATACGATCAGGCTGGGCCCGGTAACAGACCACATCCGACTGACTGCGCTCGCTGCGCCAGGCCAGATCCTTGAAGCTGATCGGTCGGCTGATGATGCGCCCGTCCAGTTCCGGCAAGGCAATGTGCATCGCCAGGTCACGAGCGCCGAGCCCCTGCTCGCTGGCCTCCCAGGCAGGCTCGTTGTCCTGGGCACAGATCGCCTGAATGACCGGCACGTCGCGTCGGAACGGGCGCAAATGCGGCGACTCCGGGCTCGACTGCGCAAAGCCGGTGGTGTTGAGGATCAGTTCGACCCCAGCCTCATCCAGCCAGTTTTCCACCTGAACGAAACAGCCGGGCTCCTTCAGGCTGGCGACCGCAATCGGCAAAGGGTTGATGCCCTGCGCCTGCAAGCGGGTGCAGAACTCATCAATAAAGCCGGTGTTGGCAGCCTGCAAGTGCGAACGGTAGAACAACAGCGCGACCACAGGACGGTCCGCACGCCATTCTGCCTGCCAGTCATGCAACCCGGCAGTTGCCCGTTGCGGATGATAGACCGCCGTGCGCGGCAATGGCTGCGGCTCGGCCCAAGGGTAATCGCGACCAAGCCACTGACTGGCCATGCAGCGATACAGGTCCAGCGCATTTTGCAGCCCGCCCTGACGCAGAAACTGCCAGAGCCGGTCGCGCTCTGTGGCAGGCACTGTGCTCAGGTCGCTCAACTCGGGGTCAGGGCGGTCATCGCCCGGCACCAGAATGACGTCAACGCCACGCTCCGCCAGCTCCATCAGTCGTTCCACGCCGTAACGCCAATAGCCGATACCGCCGTGGAGAGAAATCAGAATGACTTTGGCGTGGCGCAAGACCTCGTCAACGTACAAGTCGACCGACGCGTGATTTTGTACCTGCATCGGGTTGGCCAGACGCAGGCTGGGGTAATCCTCAGGGAGTTGCCGGGCGGCTTCGGCCAGCAGGGCGAGGCTGGAATCGCCGCTGCAGAGAATCACCAGCTCGGCTGGCGTCTGCCCCAGGTCGGCGATGCTGTCGTCCGGTACAAAACCGCCGGGCTGGGTTCTCAGTAAATGCATGGGTCAGCCGGCAATCGCAGCGTTGAGCTGGGTTTGCAGCGCAACAGCGTCCAGCTCCTGGCCGATCAGCACCAAGTGCGTAGCACGCTCTTCATCGGCGCGCCAGGCGCGGTCGAAGTGCTTGTCGAAGCGCGTGCCCACGCCTTGGATAAGCAAACGCATCGGCTTGCCCGGAATGGCGGCAAAGCCCTTAACGCGCAAAATGCCGTGCTGCACAACGAGCTGATTGAGCGCATCGAGCAGGACCTTTTCATCGGCTTGCGGCAGTTTCAGCGAGATCGAGTCAAACGCGTCGTGATCGTGGTCATCCTCGTCGCCATCGTCGTGATGATCGTGGTGGGTCTCGCGACCGTCGATGTGCAGCTCGGACTCGGCACCGACACCCAGCAGAACGCTGATCGGCAAACGACCACTGCTGGCTTCGACCACCTTGACGGCGGGCGGCAGCTCTTCGGCGACTTCGGCGCGCACTGCGGCCAGCCCTTCGGCATCAATCATGTCGGCCTTGTTGAGAATCACCAGATCGGCGCTGGCCAGTTGATCGGCAAACAGTTCGTGCAGCGGCGACTCGTGGTCCAGATTAGGGTCCAGTTTGCGCTGTGCGTCGACTTGATCCGGGAATGCAGCGAACGTACCGGCCAGAACCGCCGGGCTGTCGACTACTGTGATTACCGCATCGACCGTGCAGGCGTTGCGGATTTCGGGCCACTGGAAGGCCTGGACCAGCGGCTTGGGCAATGCCAGGCCCGATGTTTCGATCAGGATGTGGTCGAGATCGCCACGGCGGGCAACCAGTTCGCGCATGACCGGAAAAAACTCTTCCTGAACCGTGCAGCACAGGCAACCGTTGGCCAACTCGTATACGCGGCCGCTGGCCTCTTCTTCGGTGCAGCCGATGGTGCATTGCTTGAGGATTTCACCGTCGATGCCCAACTCGCCGAATTCGTTGACGATCACCGCGATGCGCCGCCCTTCGGCGTTGTCGAGCATGTGCCGCAACAGCGTGGTCTTGCCCGAGCCTAGAAAGCCGGTGACGATGGTGACGGGAAGCTTGGCCAGTGTTTTCATCAGGTGCCCTTTGGCAATGCGGCGGGCAAACAGGACGAGAACCGCATGCATGGCATGCAGATCGGATCGCCACCGGATCACCCCGCCCGGTTGTAGTGAGAATTCGCAGGCACTGGGCCTGTTTCGAGGCAGGTCTCCTGGCTCACGGCAGCGTGTGGCAGATGCTGTAGACCTTGCCGACACACGTTCATCGCGCCTTCCCGCCGCAGCAGTGGCTGTGCAATGAACATGACCGTTTACAGTTGCGGGGGCAGCTGCGGCGTGTACCGCATTCCCGTCTTAGCTCCATGTGGTAACGCTTACCAATGAAGAACCTCGAACCGGCAAGGCTACGCAGTGGCCGCAGACAGGTCAATCGTTCAGATTGACGATCCCACGCCGCCCATGCTCTCCTGTGCGCCTTGTTTCGGGTGCCCCTCACGGGGTGAAACGGGAAACCGGTGCGTTCGACCTGTCGAGCAAGTCCGGTGCTGCCCCCGCAACGGTAAGCGAGAGAAGGTCTGATCCACTGTGCCCCGGCATGGGAAGGTGACCTTGAAGGCTTGAACGCAAAACCGTTCGAGCCCCTCGCAAGCCCGGAGACCGGCCCGACATTCTTTCCGATGACAAACCCGCGGTGGGCGGGCGCAGTCGAAACCTCTGGCACTCGCCAGCGGGTTCGTATGCGCATGGCCCACTTGCCGACACTCAAGAGGGATCGCCCATGTCCAGCACCATCAGCAGCAGCCAGACGGCTGCCACCAGCTCCACCCAGACCCAACACCTGACCGCTGCCATCAGCGCAGCGCTGCTCGGCGCCTGCCTGGTCTACTTCGCCGGTTTCTCGCACATCGCGGCGGTACACAACGCAGCCCACGATACCCGCCACAGCGCTGCCTTTCCTTGCCATTGAGCGTCATCGAGGACTACACAATGTTCAAGCGAATCGCACAAACGGCAGGCTTCACCGGCCTGCTGGCCGCCTTGCTGCTGACTCTGCTGCAAAGCTTCTGGGTCGTCCCGCTGATCCAGCAGGCCGAGACTTATGAGACAGCCTCGGCGCAACAGGCGCACGAGCACGCCGACGGCCAGGGGGCTGAACACAACCACGTACATGAAGAAGCGGCCTGGGAACCGGAAAACGGCTGGCAACGCGTGCTGTCCACGACAGGCGGCAATCTGGTGGTCGCAGTGGGTTTCGCACTGATGCTTGCCGGGCTCTATACGCTGCGTGCTCCGCGCAACACCGCACAGGGCGCATGGTGGGGGCTGGCAGGTTTTGCAGTGTTCGTGCTGGCGCCGACCCTAGGCCTGCCACCCGAATTGCCGGGGACCGCAGCCGCAGAACTGAGCCAGCGTCAGCTATGGTGGGTCGGCACAGCCGCCTCGACTGCCGCCGGGCTGGCCTTGCTGGTGTTCGGCCAGAACTGGCTGCTGAAAGCGCTGGGTGTCGCAACTCTGGTGGTGCCGCATGTGATCGGCGCGCCGCAACCACTGGTTCATGAAAGCCTGGCACCTGAAGCGCTGGAGTCGCAGTTCATGATCGCTTCGCTGCTGACCAATGCCCTGTTCTGGGTGGCAATGGGCCTGATAAGTGCCTGGCTGTTCAGCAGAAGCGATGCCCATCGACATATGACTCACAAAAACAATGTCGACCTGCATCAGGCCTGATCCACCGTGCGTTCAGGCTCAGCCCGGCGCACATCTGGTGGTCGGGTTGGGCTGTAGGCGCGGCTGTTCGGCGGAGGCATTGCGCGAGTTGATCGGCAACAGCCTCGAGGCACATGGCCTGAGGCTGAGCAGCGTCACTGCGCTGGCTTCCATCGACTTGAAAGATCAGGAGCCTGGGCTGCTCGAGCTTGCCGAGCAGTTGGCTGTGCCGCTGGTGTTCTTCAATGCCGCGCAATTGGTGGCGTGGGAACTTCATCTGACGCACCGTTCCGCGCAGGTGTTCCAGACCACAGGCTGTCACGGGGTCGCCGAAGGCTCGGCGCTGGCACTGGCTGCGCAGCTCGGCGATGGCACCGCCCGGTTACTGATCGAGCGACAGAAAAGCGCTCAGGTCACATTTGCCTTGGCAACCAGCCCCGCTGCGGGCGGATAATCCCGTCACGTTCATTTATCTTCGGAGCATTCATTGACTGTCTATTTCATCGGCGCAGGCCCAGGTGATCCCGAGCTGATCACCGTCAAGGGCCAGCGGTTGATATGCAGCTGCCCGGTGATCATCTACGCGGGTTCACTGGTGCCGCTGGCTGTGCTGGAAGGCAATCAGGCATTACAGATCACTAACAGTGCCGAACTGCATCTGGAGCAGATCATCGACCTGATCAGGGCCGCTCATGCACAGGGGCAGGATATTGCGCGTGTCCACTCGGGCGACCCCAGCCTTTATGGCGCCATCGGCGAGCAGATTCGCCATCTGCGCGAATTGAATATCCCTTACGAAATCATTCCTGGCGTGACTGCGACCGCCGCCTGTGCTGCCTTGCTGGGCGTGGAATTGACGTTGCCGGACATATCCCAGAGCGTGATTCTGACCCGTTACGCTGACAAGACGTCGATGCCGAGCGGCGAAGAACTGGCCAGCCTGGCGAGCCATCGCGCGACGATGGCGATTCATCTGGGGGTGAATAACCTGCACAGGATCGTTGAAGAACTGACGCCGCATTACGGGGCCGACTGCCCGATTGCGGTGGTGCATCGCGCCAGCTGGCCAGATCAGGACTGGGCGCTGGGTACGCTGGCCGATATCGAAGAGAAGGTGCAAACCAAAGGCTTCCGTCGCACGGCACTGATTCTGGTCGGCCGTGTGCTTGGCGCCAACACCTTCGGCGACTCCTCGTTGTACCGCGCCGGGCATGCACATTTGTTCAGGCCAAAGTAACTCGCGCCCTCAAGCCTTTGCGGGAGCGCCGCCTCGGCAGCTCCCGCAAACACTCAAATCTACCCGACAGCGCCTACCCCATCAGGCAGCCACCTCATAGAGTTTCGGCGCTATCACTTCCCCGCTTTCCAGGCTTTTGCGCAGGATATCAGCCTGCAACGCAGCGGCTTTCATGGTGCTTTCCTTGACGTGGCCGTAACCACGGATTTTCTCTGGCAGACGCGCCAAGCTCAACGCTGTGTGGCGATTGTGCGCCTGAAGGTGCTGAACAATCAGCTCGATGTCACTGAAATAACGATCGATCAGTTGCCTTTCCTGCTTGCGCTCCAGGCTGCGCCCGAAAGGATCGAGCGCCGTACCGCGGAGGAATTTAAATGTCGCCAGCACGTCGAAAGCGCGCAACATCCACGGGCCGAAGCTTCGTTTGCGCAGCTGGCCGTTGTGTGGGTCGCGTTTGGCCAGCCAAGAGGGCGCCAGATGAAACTCCAGCCGGTAATTACCTTCGAATTGCGCTTCCAGCTGGCGAGTGAAGTCGCCGTTGCTGTAAAGGCGCGCGACTTCGTATTCATCCTTATAAGCAAGCAGCTTAAAGTAGTTGAACGCCACCGCCTCGGTCAGCATCGGCGGCTGATCGGGAAACAGGCGTGATTCGACCTCGCGGACACGCTGCACCCCTTCCAGGTAACGCATGGCATAAGCGCTGTTCTGGTAGAGGGTCAACGCATCGACATTGCCTTGAATACGCTGTTCAAGATTCATCTGCTGCGGTTCGCTGACCTGCGGCTGCGGGTTGACGAACGCTTCGACGGCGGCAGGGTCATGCGCAGTGCGGCGCCCCCAGAGAAACGCCTGTTGATTGAGGTTGACCGCCACACCATTGAGTTCGATGGCCTTTTCGATGGCTGCCGAGGTCAGGGGAATAAGCCCCAGCTGGAAGGCATAACCCAGCATGAAAAGGTTGCTGGCGATGCTATCGCCCATCAAACGGGTCGCCAGTGAAGTGGCTTCGACAAAGTGAGTCTTGTCGGCGCCGACAGCGTCAATAATCGTCTGCTTCATCGCCTCGGCCGGGAACACGGCGTCGGGGTTGCGCGTGAATTCGGCAGTTGGCGTCTGCTGGCTGTTGATGACCGCATGCGAGATCCTGCTGTCGAGCTTGGCGATAGCGTCCGGGCCTGCGGCCACCAGCAGATCGCAGCCCAGTAACAGGTGCGCTTCTCCGGCGGCGATGCGCACCGCGAACAGGTCCTGCTGACGCGCAGCAATGCGGATATGACTGACAACCGGGCCGAATTTCTGCGCCAGTCCGGCCTGATCCAGCACACTGCAACCCTTGCCTTCCAGGTTGGCGGCATAACCAAGCATAGCCCCGACGGTGGTTACACCGGTCCCGCCGACGCCGGGCAGCAGAATATTGAACGGTCGTTCCAGTGACGGCAGTACAGGCTCCGGCAGAAGCGCGAACGCCTCGACCTGCTTTGGCAGTACCGGCTTGCGCAATTTGCCGCCATGCACGGTGACGAAGCTCGGACAGAAACCCTCGACGCAGCTGAAATCCTTGTTGCAGGCGCTCTGATCGATTTCCCGTTTGCGCCCTTGGGCGGTCTCTTTGGGCAGGACCGACAGGCAGCCGGACTTGACCCCGCAGTCGCCACAACCCTCGCACACGGCCGCGTTGATCAAGGCACGTTTCTCCAGATCAGGCATCGTGCCACGCTTGCGACGGCGACGTTTTTCGGTAGCGCAGGTCTGGTCGTAGATGATCACGGACACACCTTTGAACTCCCGAAGTTCACGCTGCACGCTGTCCAGGTCGTGTCGGTGATGAAACGTGGTGATCGGCGCAAAGCCGGCACGGTCGGGATACTTGTCCGGATCGTCGGAGACCAGCGCGATGCGTTGCACACCTTCGTTGAACACCTGACGGCTCAGTTGATCGACACGCAGAACGCCATCAATCGGCTGGCCACCCGTCATGGCCACAGCGTCGTTGTAGAGAATCTTGTAGGTGATATTGACCTTTGAAGCCACAGCCGCACGCACTGCCAGGTGACCGGAGTGGAAATAAGTACCGTCGCCCAGGTTCTGAAACACGTGAGGCGTTTCGGTAAACGGTGCCTGGCCGATCCAGGTCACGCCCTCGCCGCCCATCTGGGTGAACGTGTCGGTTTCGCGATCCATCCAGATGGTCATGTAATGACAACCGATCCCGGCCAATGCGCGACTTCCTTCCGGCACGCGGGTCGAGGTATTGTGCGGGCAGCCCGAGCAGAAATGCGGGGTGCGCTGGGTGTTGAACAGCGGAGCCTGAAGCGCCCTTTCCTTCTCGCTGAGAAACTGCAGGCGTGCCTCGATCTGCGGGCTGCTGTAGAACGGTGCCAGCCGCTTGGCGATCACCCGGGCAATCATCGCTGGCGTCAGTTCACTGAGGTTCGGCAGCAGCGAACGGCCCTGCTCATCGAATTCACCCACCACCACCGGGCGGCGATCCACTGGCCAGTTGTAAAGCTGGCCGGTCAGTTGGTCCTCGATGACACTGCGTTTTTCCTCGACCACCAGAATCTCTTCCAGCCCCTCGGCAAAGTCATGGACAGAGACCGGCTCGAGCGGCCAGCTCATACCTACCTTGAGCACCCGAATACCGACCCTGTCACACAATTGCTGATCAATGCCCAGCTCTTCAAGCGCCTGACGCACGTCGAGGTAGGATTTTCCAGTGGTGATGATCCCCAGCCTCGGCTGCGCCGAATCCATGACCACCTTGTTGAGCTGATTGGCCCTGGCAAAAGCCCTCGCAGCATAGATCTTGTAAGTATTGAGTCGCGCTTCCTGTGCCAAGGGCGGGTCCGGCCAGCGGATGTGCAGCCCGCCTTCGGGCAGTTCGAAGTCATCAGGGATCCGGGTCTTGACCCGTAGTGGATCAACCTCAACCACTGCCGACGAGTCAACGTTCTCGGCGATCGTCTTCATCGCCACCCAGCACCCGCTGTAACGCGACAGTTCCCAGCCGATAATCCCGTAATCGAGAATTTCCTGGACATTGCTCGGGTTGAGCACGGGGATCATGGAGGCAATGAATGCGTGTTCGCTCTGATGCGCGATGGTCGAGGATTTGCAGCCATGATCGTCGCCCGCAAGGATCAGTACGCCGCCTTTAGCTGCCACGCCTGCAGAGTTGCCATGTTTAAACACGTCACCACAGCGGTCTACCCCAGGTCCCTTGCCGTACCACAGCGCAAACACGCCATCGTACTTGCCATGCGGGAACAGATTGACCTGCTGGCTGCCCCACACCGCCGTGGCCGCCAACTCTTCATTGATCCCGGGCTGAAAGTGGATGGCGTTCTGCTGCAGATAATCCTTGGCATCCCACAGGCTTTTGTCCAGATTGCCCAGCGGCGAACCACGATAACCGGAGATGAAGCCCGCAGTATCAAGGCCTTGCGCCTCGTCGCGCTGCTTTTGCAGCATCGGCAGGCGGGTAAGCGCCTGAGTGCCTGTCAGATACAGATTGCCAGTGGCAAGCCGGTATTTATCATCCAGACGAATATCAGCCAGGGACATGCGCGTACCTCTCTTGTTCTAGTCTTGTTCTTATAGGGAACAGGCCTTTTGCACCGGGACGGTCCTGCCCGGCAGCCTTGTCACTAGACTGCCTGTAGCAAAGCGGCTTTTTCTTTCTAAATGCGTGCAAATCTGCTGATATTGCGCATGCCTTTTTCGACAAGAACAAAAAACAAGGTCAATTCATGCAGCTGAAATTGAGCCCCATCGATCGAAAGATTCTCCGTCTGTTGCAGCATGACGCCAATCTGTCTGCGGCAGAGATAGCAGAACGCGTAGAACTGTCCCAGTCGCCCTGCTGGCGGCGCATCCACCGGCTTCAGGAGGACGGGGTGATCGAGCGCACCGTCGCCTTGCTCAGCACCCGAAAACTCGGGCTTAGCATGACCGTCTTCGTCGAGGTCAAGCTTTCAGGACATGGCCGGCGGTATCTGGCCGAGTTCGAAGAGGCAATCATCGGCCACCCCGAGGTACTGGAGTGCTACACCATGGCGGGCGGGATGGATTTCATGCTCAAGGTGGTGGCGCATGACATTGCCAGCTACGAGCGCTTTTTACGTGATCATCTGCTGCAACTCCCCCACGTGCATGAAGCACATTCCAACATCGCCATGAGTACGGTGAAACGCACCACGGAATTGCCATTGGACTGAGGGAGACGGCGATTTCAGGGATGGGAAAATCCGCCAGACGAGCGCCGGCGGATAATTTTTTTCGATGAGGGCAATAAAAACATTTGATTTTCAAATGATAATGATTATTATTGCTTCAGCGGTTCGCGAGAACTGCTTGATAACCTGGAAGTCTTAGGTCGGCTTCCGGATTATCTCCTCATCAGGCTAATCACGGTTTTTGACCCGGCTTTATTAGCCGGGTCTTTTTTTGGTTCTTTCTTTTAATGTTACCGCTGCTTCAGGCTAATGAAGTCGGGGGCTGCATGTGCATGCTGCGATGGAACGCATCATAGCAAAGCCACCTGCCCTTCGGCCATGTCCAAGGCCCTGAAAATGGCAGGATTCGCACATAAGAAGTGAATGCTGCAATTTTTCAATTGAGAATGATTCTCGAATAAACTAGTCTATTCTCGTTACGGATGTCCCGACGGCTCAAGGAAGAATTCCCATGGAAGATCAGCGACCGAAATATCATGAGTAGTCAGCTCTCTTCTCTACTGCACCTGCCAGCTGGCATGCAGCCAACGCCTGAGACAGTTGAACTCGGCCAGAAACTGGGCAAGCTTTCACGCCGCAGCCGACAGATATTTCTGCTCAGTCGCCTGGACGGCTGGTCCTATGCGGACATTGCCCGCTTCATGGAGATCGATGTGGCACGCGTCGAGCGTGCCATGCTCAGAGCAATGGGCAAGGCGCACACGCACTTGCCCGACGCCGACCAGGTCATTCAGGATCAGGCAAGCCGCTGGTACGTCCACTTGCAAAGCCCGGCGGCCACGGCCAGCGAACGTATCGAATTTCGTCACTGGCTTGATGCCGATGCCAGGCACCTGTCTGCATTTCAGAACAGCGAACGCGTCTGGCGCCTTTTGCAGGCGCCCGCCTCGTTGCTTGGCGCGTCAGGCTGGCATAGACGCAAGCGTCATGCGTATCTGGTCTGGTGCGTGCTGACAGCCTTCATTTGCAGCCTTATGGTCACAGCAGAAGCCATTTCCTGAAGCCGTATGACCGTTGCAATGAAACTTACGTCGCGGCGCATGAACTTTACGTCGTGGAGCACAATGTCGATCGGTGTACAGTAACGGCCTGACATGGCACTAACGTACCCAGGAACACATTGTGACCCTCACTATCAGCGCAGATTTCGACAGCGGCAATATTCAGGTACTGGACGCAAGCGACCCGACGCGAATCAGACTGGCCATTCGGCCCGATACCCAAAGTGCTCATTTTCAGTGGTTTCACTTCAAGGTCGATGGCCTGGCGATTGGCGAGACGTATGGTTTCAGCCTGTCCAATGCCAGCGAGTCCACGTTCAACAGGGCCTGGACCGGCTATAACGCTGTGGCGTCCTACGACCATCAGAACTGGTTTCGCGTGCCCTCCGGCTTTGATGGCAAGGCGCTCGATTTCAGCCTTGCTGCCGAACAGCAGCACGTCTGGTTTGCCTATTTCGAACCCTACAGCCGCGAACGCCATCACCGGCTGATCCTGCAGGCACAAGAGCAGGCAGGCATGCAATTGCTGGCCACTGGCAAAAGTGTCGAAGGCCGTGACCTCCAGCTTCTGCGCAAAGGAGACGGTGCCGAGGGCAAACGCAACATCTGGATAATCGCTCAACAACATCCCGGCGAGCACATGGCCGAATGGTTCATGGAAGGCGTGATCGAGCGCCTTCAGCAACGCGACGATGCAGCTTTGCAACACCTGCTGAACCACGCCGATCTGTATCTGATCCCGAACATGAACCCGGACGGTGCCTTCCATGGCCACTTGCGCACTAATGCCAATGGGAAAGACCTCAACCGCGCCTGGCAGGACAGTACTGAAGAGCAGAGCCCGGAGGTCTTCTTTGCCAGACAGCAAATGGAAAAGTACGGCGTGGACATGTTCCTCGACGTCCACGGTGACGAGGAAATCCCCTATGTGTTCACGGCGGCTTGTGAAGGCAACCCTGGATACACCCCTCATCAACAGCAGCTTGAAGAGCGCTTCCGCCGCCAACTGTGTGAAGTTACCGTGGACTTCCAGACTGTCCATGGTTACCCGCGCAGTGCCAAAGGCCAGGCCAACCTGAACCTGGCGGCTAACGCCGTGGGCGAGCGTTATAAATGCCTGGCGCTGACGCTGGAAATGCCGTTCAAAGACCACGATAACGCCCCGGACCCGATCGCCGGATGGTCAGGCAAACGCTCGGCACAACTGGCCAGTGACGTGCTTAATGTACTGGCCGACATGGTCAAGGACTTGCGCTGAAAATTGTTCCAGCTTCAAAAAGCGGCTGAACACGCAAACATGTCGGACAATGCATTGTGCATTAGTTCGAACTTCTTTATCCCGGTGACAGTCAGTTCAAGGGATGACTATTCAACACTCTTCCTGCCCTCTTCAAGCGTTTCGGGGCAGGATAAAAAACACATCACACTTAGCAATTGCTTGGAGCACACATGTCAAAACTCGCTGAATACCGCCAACTCGAACGTCACTTGGCCGACCAAATTGCTGCGCTGGAAGCGATGAAAGGCGATAAGGGCCTTGAGCAGGAAATCGAGTTTGAAACCAAATTGCGCGAACTTCTGGGTGAATACAGCAAAAGCCTGAAAGACGTTATTGCAATTCTTGATCATCCATCGAACTCGAAGCCTGGCAAGGCTTCCGGCACGCCCGTGAAGTCGACCCGCAAGGCGCGCGCGCTCAAGGTTTACAAGAACCCTCACACCGGTGAGGTAGTGGAAACCAAAGGCGGCAATCATAAAACCCTGAAAGAGTGGAAGGCCAAACACGGCTCCGACACTGTAGAGTCTTGGCTGGACTGATTGACAACATGATGATGAGGGCCTTCGCGGCCCTTGTCTTTGTCACGGGCATCAGACTCAGGCCAGTCGCAGTTCCGGACAACTGCATCGCGCCACTTTTTCATCTTTCCTTGTGCAGAAGAAATGCCCCTCTATACCCCGGACAGGTCTCGTTGTTTTGTTGTTGCGGAACACGTGATAGTAATAACCCGCCGCCAGCATGTACCCCACCTGAGCGGATACATCCCATAGTTCAAACCCGAGCGCCCTCCCTTCTGCCCGCTGCACGTCGCACGATCAAACTCGTCAACGCCAGCAGTGCCAGTATGATTACCACCGCCCCGTATACATTGCTGGTCATCACCAGGCCTGCAGTACGCGCGTAATAACCCGCTATCAGAGCCGGCACGCAGAACGCGAGGTAGCTGAGTACCAGAAACGCCGACATCAGACCGCCACGCTCATGGGCGTGTGCCATCGGCATGAGCATGCGAAGCGAACCCAGAAAGCTCGAGCCGAAGCCGACCCCCGCCGCCACCGCGCCAACGAAGAACAGCCACAGCATGCCGAGATTGACTGCCAGCAAAATCACCGCAACCCCGACTGGCAAAAAGCTTGCGCCTACCCACAATCCCGCCTCGGGGTTGCGCAGGCGTAATACAAGAATTGCCAGGGCGCCGCTGAGGGTCAGCGCGGCCACTGCCAGCCCGCCATTGAGTGGCGAGGTCGAACCGGTTGCCGCTACCAGCAAGGACGGGCTCAAGGACAGAAAAAAGCCGCCAAGTGCCCACGCCGCGATGTCTACCGGCAACACCAGCCACAACATGGGCCGCGCTTGTTGAGGAACGTGCAGCGATGGCTTGAGAGACTGCCAGACGCCTGGCTGGCGGCTGACCGTTTCAGCGACTCGCCCGAGGTAGATGGCCTGAATCACAAACGCGGTCAGCAAGAAACAGTAGGCCAGTGTGAGGGGCAGCGGCGCCCATTGCACCAGCAGCGCCGTGCCCAGTGCGCCTGCCGCCATGCCCAGCATCGGCGAGATGCTGTTGATCATCGGCCCTTTGGCCTGGTCGCTGTCGAGCAAGGCGGCACCCAGTGCGCTGGCAGCAAGACCGGTAGCGAAGCCCTGCACCAGCCGTGCAGCAACCAGCCAACTGACATCACGGGCGAAAATAAACAGCAGCATTGAGGCGCTCTGCAACAGCAACGCGCCAAAGATGACCGGGCGTCGTCCAAGGTAATCAGACAAGGAGCCGCCCATCAACAATGCAGCCAGCAGGCTGAATGCATACACTGCAAAAACCAGTGTGAGCACCGCGGACGAAAAACCCCACGCATCCTGGTACAAATGATAAAGCGGCGTAGGCGCGCTGGACGCGGCAAAGAAACACAGCGTGGTAAAGGCCAGGAAGCCGAGATTGCCCCTTGCCCCGACTTGAGGTTGCGCGCCTGCTGCTGACAGGTGGGGTGACGAACGGGACATGACTGCACTCTCCGCTGAAACAAATCTCTAAAGCTATAAATTAGCTTTTGCGGAGTGTGCGACTCTACAACTCTTAAAGCAAATACTTTGTGTTAAGGTCCGCCGTATGGCTATTAAAGATGCAGTACGCACCGGAGGGCGCAGCGCCCGAGTGCAGGAATCCATTCACCGCGCCGTTCGTGACTTGCTGCTCGAACACGAGCGCGCAGTGCTCAGTGTGCCCATGATTGCCGCCAGGGCCGGTGTCACACCCTCGACTATCTACCGCCGCTGGGGTGACTTGAGCACGCTGTTGGCCGATGCAGCCATTGAGCGCCTGCGTCCTGACACACCGATCGATCAGGGCAGCCTGCGTCAGGATTTGTTGACGTGGAGCGAAATGTATCTCGACGAAATGTCTTCGGCGCCAGGTCGGGCCTTGATGCGTGATGTGGCTGCCAGCACCTCCGGTGGCGTGGGTAAATGCGCAGCGATGGTCCGTGAGCAATTGCAGACCCTGATTGATCGCGCGGCCAGTCGCGGAGAAGTGTCGCCGCCTGCCGATGACCTCATCGACGCCATTGTCGCGCCGATGATCTACCGGATTCTGTACTCAGAATCCGCGCCGACAGCCGAGCGCGTCCGGGAATGGGTAGACCGCTGTCTGCCCTGAAACGAGGTTCCGGCAGCCATAGGCTGAAACTCCCGTTATGATGCGCGCCTTGTCCGATCAATGACCGAACCTATTCATGCACACCCTCGCAGACCTACGCGCCGGCAAGCTGGCAGGCATCAAACGGCTGGACCTCTCGTGTGGTCTGAGCGAATTTCCCGTCGAGATATTCGATCTGGCGCCCACTCTGGAAGTGCTCAACCTCAGCGGCAATGCACTGACCTCGCTGCCTGACGACCTCCACCGCCTCAAACACTTGAAAGTGCTGTTCGGCTCCGACAACCTGTTCACGCACTTGCCGGAGAGCATTGGCCAATGCGAGAACCTGCGCATCGTCGGGTTCAAGGCCAATCGCATCGGGCAGGTCAGCGCGGCGTCACTGCCGCCTCGCTTGCGCTGGCTGATCCTGACCGACAACCGGATCGAGTCCTTGCCCGATGAGCTGGGCCAGCGTGCCGACCTGCAAAAACTGATGCTTGCCGGCAACCGCCTGCGCGCCCTGCCCGCCAGCCTCAGGCATTGTCATAATCTGGAACTGATCCGCATCGCCGCCAATCGTCTCAGCGAATTGCCGGAATGGCTACTGAATCTGCCCGCCCTTGCCTGGCTCGCCTACGCCGAAAATCCGCTGTGCAGCGAGCCGCCGACCATACCGGTTCAACAGATCCCCTGGCAGCACTTGAGCCTGCGTCAGCGCTTGGGCGAAGGCGCTTCCGGAATCATTCAGCAAGCGGTCTGGCAGACCGGTAACGAAGATCGAACAGTCGCGGTCAAGCTGTACAAAGGCAGTGTTACCAGTGACGGCTCCCCTCTCAATGAAATGGCCGCCTGTATTGCCGCCGGGCGCCACGGGCACCTGATCGAGGTACTGGGGCAGATCACCGGGCATCCAGATGGGCAAAGTGGTCTGGTCATGGAACTGATCGCCCCCAACTTCAGCAACCTTGCCGGACCGCCGAGCCTGGAGTCCTGCAGCCGGGACGTCTACGCCAGCGATGCGCGCTTTTCGCTGGATGTCCTGTTGCGCCTTGTCAAAGGCATCGCCTCGGTGACCGCCCATTTGCATGCAAGTGGTATCACCCACGGCGACCTGTATGGGCACAATATTCTCTTGCAGAATGACGGTGACTGCCTGCTGGGCGATTTCGGCGCGGCGTCGTTTCACCCTTCGGCAACGCTGGGCCAGGCGCTCGAGCGTATAGAGACGCGGGCTTTCGGTATTTTGCTGGGGGAACTGCTGGAGCGTTGTGACGCCGCGCCACAGGAGCATGCCGTTATTGCGGGTTTGCAGGCGCTGCAGACGCGCTGCGTACAGCCCGCGTGCGATAAACGGCCATCGCTGGAAGAAGTACTCGGGGAACTGACGGCATGGGGCGCATGAAGCGCCCTCTTGCTTAAGCCGATCAGCCAGCCAGGCCCACGTAGACGTTCTGAACGTCATCATGGTTGTCGATAGCCTCGAGAAATGCTTCGACTTCAGCCATCTGCTCGTCGGTCAAGCCATCCACTGTGCTTTTCGGACGATAGCCCAGTTGCGCGGACTGAACCGTGAAATCGAACTCAGGGAGCGCCTTGCAGACCGCATCCATATCGGTGGACTCGGTCAGGAACAGCGTGGCGCCCTCTTCAGCCGGCTCGAAATCCTGGGCACCGGCCTCGATCGCTGCCAGCTCCGGATCTGCGTCTGGCTTCGCAGGAACAGCTTCGATCATGCCCTGATAGAGAAAATCCCAGGACACCGAACCGGCAGCTCCCAACTGCCCCTTGCGGAACAGCACGCGAATTTCGGAAACGGTGCGGTTGATGTTGTCGGTCAGGCACTCGACGATCACCGGCACGCGATGCGGTGCAAAACCTTCGTAGGTCAGGCGCTCGAAGTTGACGCTCTCGCCCAGCAGGCCAGCCCCTTTGTTGATTGCGCGTTCCAGGGTTTCGCGCGGCATCGAAGCCTTCTTGGCCTGCTCGACCACCAGGCGCAGACGCGAGTTCATGACCGGGTCAGCACCCGCGCGGGCCGCGATCATGATCTCCTTGGAGAGTTTGCCGAACGTACGTCCCTTGGCATTGGCTGCCGCTTCTTTATGCTTGACCTTCCACTGTGCGCCCATGTCTGCTCTCTTGATTCGATAGGCGCTTCGCCGCCTGCGCCTGCATGACTGGCAGAACGCGGCACTTGCAAAGCGCTGAAAAAGGGTCGCCGGCAAAATACCCTGTCCGGCGCGGCGCATTTTATACGCGATCACCGCAGATGAAACCCCCGACAGCCATATTGGCTGACGAACTCACCAAGATGGCTGTTGAGCTGGCGAAATGCAATCATCCAATAGGCAGCACGGCTTGTAGTCCCTTTCCGAAAAAACATACGGCAATGCTTTTGACGCCTGGCTTTCCGTACCCTGCGCTCCCTGAATTCACAGGTGGGAGAGCCCGCGAATGTGCAAAGACCTGCAAATGCCAATCACGCTGGCCATTGCCGACTGCCAGGCGGACTTGCGTGTCATCGGCTTCACGGGTCGCGACGCGCTTAACGAAACTTATCGCTTTGATATCAAGCTGATCAGCAGTACTGAGCATCCGGACATCCTTGCGTTGCTGCATCGCGACGCGTTTCTGAGCTACGGACGTTTTGGCGAGGGTGTGCATGGCCAGGTTTGCCAGATCAGCCGGATCCACGACGGAGCATGTGTCAGCCTTTACCATCTGGTGCTGATGCCGAACCTGAGAAAACTTGCGCTCGTTCAACGGCGCCGTATTCATCAGGATGTCACGACACCGCAACTGATCGCTCGGTTACTAAGCTCGCCTGCAGTCGGCACGAACGCCTGCCGGTTCGGCTTGATGAGCGGCTTTTATCCTCCCAGTCCGATGCGAGTCCAGTACGACGAAACCGACCTGCACGTGTTGTACCGACTGTGCGAAGAAGAAGGGATTCATTTCCGCTTCGAGCATGAGCCGAGCGGCCACGTACTGGTGTTTTCGGATGACCCGGCGAGCTTTCCCATCCAGCGCGCGCCAATTAGGTTCCGCCACAACGGGCAGACAGACGCGGCGGAGGCAGCGCTTTTACACATGGCCGAAAGACTGGCAATGCCGCCTGCCTCGCACTACCAACACCAAAGCCGAAGGACTGCCAGCCCACTGTCACCGGGCTCACCAGAGGAGATGAGCACACCGGCAGCCAATCAGCCTTTTGTGCCTGCAACCTATAGCGGATCTGTCAGCCCCCAGGAGGCGCTCGACCGCCAGCACGGCATTCGCAACCTGGAGCGTCTGCGCTGCGAACGACGTGAAGTCAGAGGCCAGACCCGCTTGTGTGCGCTGCGTAGCGGTGAAGTCGTTCAGGTGCTTGAGCACCCCGAACCGTTGTTCAACGATCAATGGCTGCTGACCGAAGTGACTCATTCGGGACGCCAGTTGCAGGTGCTGCGTGGAGCCGATGTCAACGACACACAAGCCATTCTGAAGGCTGTCCTCAACGACCCACGCGCCCCAGCTGAATCAAGGCACGCATCAGGCAATGGCTACAGCAACAGTTTCAGGGCCATCCCGTGGGCGATACCCTTTCGCCCTTCGCTCAGACACCCTCGGCCTGCCGCCACAGGCGATCACATCGCGACGTTGCAGCGTGACAGTGCCCAAGAACAAAGACCCGGTTTTCGATCAATCAGATTCGACTGGCAAGCAGCCCTCGGCCATGGCAGCTCAACTCATTCCTGGCCAACCGCTAAGGCTGCCAGCGATGAGTTGTATGCTCTGCCGCCAGGTACAAGCGTCCTGATTCGCTATCTCGACAATAACCCGGAACGCCCGGTGATCTGCGCCGCACTCGGCCCGGCTGACGCCCCTTCAGGCTGCAGTCTCAGACTGGACGGTGCAGCCATCGCCCCTGTCGACAGCATTCGTCTGGCCAGTGGTGAACACTTGCAGATCACGACACATGAAGGGTTGATTTTGCACGACCAGATGACAACGCTGCACATCGTTCCACAGCACATCCTGATAACCGCCCCGAACACTACGCCGATTACAGCGTCCGTCACCAACACGTCGGTCTCGACGCCTTCTGCCGGGCACCCGGCGTTGGGTGACCTTCGTCTGACCGGGCAGCCGGGCCGTGATGGCGAGCCGTTGGCAGACCGTATCTGGTACATCGTACGAATGGACCAGCCTGGCCTGCAGCATCTGCCGCGCGTAGCCGCCGAAGACATTCTGTTCGAAGGCAGAACCGATGAACGTGGCCATTTGGGTCTGGACGAAGAACAGTGCAGGCGCCTGGCAGACGAGTATCGCCAGACGCCACGGGCGCTCTGCATTATCCACCCAGGCCACTGCCTGCCGCTGCACATCTGGTTTGAACAGAGCCGGGGTCAGGGGGAGCGCGGCCTGATCGAGATCAACAATCCTTGAAGCCAGGCTGGCGCTTTTCGATAAAGGCCTTCATGCCTTCTTTCTGGTCATGGCTGGCAAATGCAGCATGGAATACCCGGCGCTCGAACCGGATACCTTCGGCCAGACTGACCTCGAACGCGCGGTTGACGCTTTCCTTGACCATCATTGCCACAGGCAGCGATTTCGCTGCGATGCTGGCTGCCACCGCAAGCGCTT
This sequence comes from Pseudomonas tremae, assembly GCF_001401155.1. GTDB lineage: Bacteria > Pseudomonadota > Gammaproteobacteria > Pseudomonadales > Pseudomonadaceae > Aquipseudomonas > Aquipseudomonas tremae. The sequence continues at coordinate 188,816 of NZ_LJRO01000090.1, read as the reverse complement.
CCGGGAGTAACCGGTCCAGCGGCAGGACTCGGGATACCAGCCCGGCGCGCTCGGCCTCCTGAGCGTCCATCAAGCGACCGGTCAGGCACATTTCCATCGCCTTGGCCTTGCCGACGGCCCGTGTCAGACGTTGCGTCCCGCCCATGCCCGGCAACACTCCCAAGTTGATCTCAGGCTGACCGAAACGGGCGTTTTCAGCCGCCAGAATGAAGTCGCACATCAGCGCCAGCTCACATCCACCACCCAGTGCAAATCCGGCCACGGCAGCCACAATGGGTTTACGGCGGGCTGCGACCCGATCACTTTCGCGGAACAGGTCATCGAGGTAGATCTGCGGGTACGAAAGCTCGACCATCTCCTTGATATCGGCTCCGGCAGCGAATGCTTTTTCCGAACCTGTCAGCACGATGCAACCAATGGTTTGGTCTGCCTCAAAGCGGTCGAGCGCATGGTTCAGCTCGTCGATAAGCCGGGCATTCAACGCGTTCAATGCCTTGGGACGATCCAAGGTGATCAGCCCGACCTTTTCGATAGTCTCTGTGAGGATCATCTCGTAAATCATTGATAAATATCCTTTTTAAAAAATTACCGACTTAATCCAATTATTATAGAAATAACTTCATAAATTGCTCTTAAATTGTTGAATTTAAACTAAATAATTTCAACAGCAATAGCTGTCGCCTCACCACCGCCAATACAAATGGCCGCTACGCCTCTTCGCAGATTCCGATGCTGCAGCGCGGCCAGCAGCGTCACGATAATCCGCGCACCCGATGCGCCTATTGGGTGGCCCAGTGCGCAGGCGCCGCCATTGACGTTGACTTTCTCATGGGCAAGCCCCAACTCGCTCATTGCCACCAGCGGCACGACCGCAAAGGCCTCGTTGATTTCAAACAGGTCAACATCATCTACAGCCCAACCCGCTTTGCTCAGCAGACGCTGGATGGCCCCGATAGGTGCGGTAGGGAACAATCCCGGTTCGTCCGCGAATGCGGCATGCGCATGAAACACAGCCAATTGCTGCAGGCCTCGTTGCTGCGCTTGCGACTGACGCATCAGCACCAGCGCCGCCGCGCCGTCCGAGATCGAGCTGGCGTTAGCCGCCGTCACGGTCCCGCCCTCGCGAAAGGCTGGCTTGAGCGTCGGGATCTTCTCCGGGCGAGCCTTGGGAGGCTGTTCGTCGTGAGCGATCAACCTGAACTCTTTGCCCATCGTGGCCTGCACCGGAACAATCTCGGCGTCGAAGTGCCCGTCGGCGATGGCGCGCTGCGCACGAGCCAGTGAAGCCAAGGCGAATGCGTCCTGGGCCTCACGACTGAAGCCGTGGCGCTGAGCGCAGTCCTCGGCGAAGGTGCCCATCAGTCGACCGGGTTCATAGGCATCTTCGAGGCCGTCGAGGAACATGTGATCCAGTACCTTGCCGTGCCCCATGCGATAGCCGCTGCGCGCACGATCCAGCAGATAAGGCGCGTTGGACATGCTTTCCATGCCCCCAGCCACCACTACCTTAGCGCTGCCTGCCAGCAGCAAGTCATGGGCCATGATCACTGTCTGCATGCCTGAGCCGCACATTTTGTTGACGGTGCTGCACAGCGTTGCTGTGCTCAGGCCCGCACCCAGCGCCGCTTGCCGGGCAGGCGCCTGCCCCAGGCCAGCCGGCAGCACACACCCAAACAACACCTGCTCTACGTCGGCGGGTTCGATCCCGGCCCGTTCGACGGCTGCGCGAATGGCGATTGCCCCGAGGCGGGTTGCGCCGAGGCTCTGCAGGTCACCCTGAAAACCGCCCATGGGCGTGCGTGCAGCACTCACGATGACCACGGGGTCGTGATGCGAAATCGTCCTTTCTATGGACATGGCTATCTCCAGTCTTGTTCTTGTTGGTATTGCTGAAATGATCAACCCGCGGCGATAAGGACGCAACGGGTAAGGCAGGCAGATTAGCGGGTATCTGTGGATTGCGCCCTGCAGGCCGAATCTCTTCTGCAAGAAGGGGTCTGAAAGACCAACACCCTCACGATGCCGGAGCCACCAATGTCGCTACGCCCGATCCGTGCCCTGCTTTCAGGCCTGCTCGTTCTCACCCTGAGTGCATGTGCATTGCTGCCCCATCGAGACCCGCTTGCGATCAACGTCGTCGGTATCGAACCCATCCCCGGACAGGGCCTGGAGCTGCGCATGGCAGTCACACTGCGTGTTCAGAACCCCAACGATGCCGAGATCAATTACACCGGCGTGGCACTGGACCTGGACGTGAATGGAAAGCTGCTGGCGTCCGGTGTCAGCAACCAGAAAGGTACGGTAGGACGCTTCTCCGAGGCTGTGCTGGTGGTCCCGGTCAGTGTCTCGGCCTTTGCCGCCTTGCGCCAGGCGCTAGGCCTTTCGCAAAGCCAGCGCCTGGACAATCTGCCTTATACGTTGCGCGGCAAACTGGCTGGCGGGTTATTCGGCACCCTGCGCTTCAGCGACAGCGGCACACTGGACCTGCGTCAGGCAGAGGGGGATCCGTGGTAAGACCTGCGCCCTGAGCGGCCAGCGTACGTGGCGGGGGCATAAAGCGGATGCCAACGTGAGTGGGTTTGAAAGCGCTGGCATGTTTGCTGCTTGAATCCGTTTATGCCTGTTTGCTCCCCTCACTTCAAGGAAGACACCCCATGATGCTGCGCAAGCTGTCGGCCACCCTCCATACCCTGCCCTTATATGCCCTTTTGGCGCTGCTGCTCTGCGCATCGACCGCCTCGACGTGGGCCGCCAGTAAAAGCGCCAAGCGCGGTATCGCCTACGACATCACGTCACCCGCCGACCTCAGCACTTTATCGTCAGGCCTGAGCTGGTGGTACAACTGGAGCCCGAAACCCCACGACCGCCTGGCATCCTACGACTATGCCGCACTGTATGGCGTGGACTTCATCCCGATGGTCTGGAACGACAACGTCGATGACGGCCAGCTGAAACTCTATCTGCAGGCACATCCCGCCATCCGCTATCTATTGGTCATCAACGAACCCAATCTGATGGATCAAGCCAACATGAGCCCCGAAGCAGTTGCCCGCTTCTGGCCAAGGCTGGAACAGATTTCAGCGCAGACCGGGGTAAAACTGGTAGGCCCGGCCATGAACTGGGGAACCCAGCCGGGCTACGGCGACCCTGTGATATGGCTCGACGCGTTCTACGCAGCCTATCGCTCCCTGAACCAGAATCGCGATCCTCAGGTCGACTATCTGGCCTTTCACTGGTACGACTACGGTATGTCAGGAATGCTCGACAGGCTGACACGCTACGGGAAGCCGGTATGGGTCACGGAGTTCGCCAATTGGCACAGCCTGAATGACGGAATGCAGATTGACTCTGTGGAAAAGCAAAAGCAGCAAATGGCCGATATGGTTGCCACGCTTGAGGGACGAGCCGACGTGTTCAGATACGCCTGGTTCACTGGGCGCATGAATCACGACCCGCATTTTTCCAGTCTGTTAAGCGACGAAGGCAGACTGACCGAACTGGGTCAGTACTACCTGTCGTTGCCTTACAGCGAATGACCGGACAGGCGCGGGTTAACCCAGGCAGTATCAACGAAAGCCCGCAGCCTGTTCACGCTCAACCAGAGAAGCGGCACCGATCTCGGTCAGGCCGCTGATGATGTGTTGTGGGTAGGGAAATGAGAGATCGTGTTCAAGAACCCTGGCTGACCTCAGAAGCCCTTCCCTGACCATCGTATCGACCATTGCAACGCACACATCGATTGCAGGCAGGCTCGAATGGGCGCGGACCAGCTCTCGGTAGATCTGACCGAACGTCAATTTTCGGGGCTGGCCGGCGCAAAGGCGCCTGACGGCCTTCAAGATCGCAAGGTCAGTCCGAAACAAAGAGTCACTCACCGTATAAGTATTTGAACAACGAACGCTGGCAAGCGACGACAGCGTATTGCCCAGCGGCTCGCATGAAGAATCAATACACACAGACTTATAATCCAGACAACGTGCCGAATGAAATCAGACAAAAACACCTGACGAACCTTAAATAATTAAAGCACTACCTTACTTATTGTCTGGCACAGATCTGGCACCCGGTTAACATGCACTTTTTAAATACATGGCACGGTAAAAAGCAGGATTTCCATTCACAGCACAAAGCTTAACAGATCGTTAAACCTAACAACAGTTAGGTTTATAAAAAACAATAAATAATCATTGAACACCTAAATATTAGCTTTAGAATTCAAAAAAATTACAAAAGCACACGTTTTATGCCAAAAAATACAGATATTTCCTTTTATTTCAAGACTTGATTTTTCGAAAACAAGCTCTAAATTTATAGATATCAAAGTGACATCATTTCTTTATTCAAGGCTTCCGAATACTTTACTCGCCAGCAAACTTTATAACGCCACGCCGGGCTTGATTTCCGCCCCGGCACTGCAGGACTGCGACCGCTGTCTTTTTAACTTTGACCCCTCAATCGAGATGCAATCGATGACTAGAACCATGCTGTCTGTTTTCAGCGCAGTACTTCTGTGCGCGCAAAGTGTGGCTGCTCTTGCAGCGGACACAACTTCCACGGCCACTGATCAACAGGTGCGTGTGCAGGTAGACGCGCAAAGGGCCCAGCTGTCCGGCGCCGACAAGATCACCCCGGCCGCGCAAAAGAATTCTTCCACGCTGCTTGATACACCCGTGGACACAGAAGACGCGCCAGCGCAGGTGCAACGCCCATGAACAACCCCCATTCACAGATTGCCCTGAAAAAAAGGATTGATGCCTTGTCAGCGTTCAAACAGACACTGGGCCTGAGCCTGCTGACATTCAGCGTCATGCAGGCAAACCTCGCTCTTGCGGCGGTGACGCCAGCCACCGGCAATGAAGTCGAAGCGCGCGTCAGCTCTATTCTCGACAACATGAATCAGTCCGAGAAAATTAATTTCACACGTGTCAATGACGGGCACATGATCCCATCCCTGCTCAAATGGGGTATCAAGGGCACCGTGGCGTACGACTCGTCGATGGGGGTTCACGTCAACAATGCCACCTTTGGCGCCCAGTACCCGTCGCAGTCCGCGCTGGCAGCGACCTGGAGCATCAACCGGGCCAAGGAATTCGGCCTCGCGATTGCCTACGAGACCCGGGTTTCCGGCGGCCAACAGATGCTTTCGCCCGGAGTGAACCTGTATCGCACTCCCTACAACGGACGCTCGGCTGAGTATGTCAGCGGTGAGGACCCTTTCCTCGGCGCGGTGCTGGCACCGGCCATCGTCAACGGCATCCAGGCGCAAGGCATTCAGGCCAGCGGCAAGCACTACCTGGCCAACGAGCAGGAAGCCAATCGCCAGGCAGTCGACGTCAAGGTCGATGAACGCACCCTGCGTGAACTGTATCTGCCGGGCTTCGAATCGATGGTGAAAAACGCCAACGTGGCGTCCATCATGTGCGGTTTCAACAAGGTCAATGGCGACTACGCTTGCGAAAACCATCACCTGATCACCGAAGTGCTCAAAGGTGAATGGGGTTATCAGGGAACCGTGATCAGCGACTTCAATGCTATTCATGATGCATTCAAGGGCGCGTGGGCCGGTACCGACATCGACATGCCGTCTGGCCTTCAATTTACCGAAGCCAACCTGCTGCCTTACCTGTGGAGCGGCCAGCTGACTCAGAACGTGATTGATGACAAGGTCAAACGCAACCTGCGAGCCATTGTCAGCTATGACCTCCAGGAAAACCTCAATACCGCCAAGACACTGGACCACCCCGAGTACGGCATGCGTGCAGCGCTAAATACCGCGCGTGAGTCCATCGTCCTGCTGCGCAACGAAAACACCGCAACAGGCAAGCCGTTGCTGCCCTTGGCGCGCTCGGCGAAGATCGCTGTGATCGGTAACTGGGCGCACGATGTGCCTGCCTCGCCTTTCGGCACTGCGAACTCGCCACCCAACAGCTATGTCACCGAACTGAGCGGCCTGCAGCAACTGGCGTCCAGCAGTGACAACGTTACCTACCTCCCGGAAATGAGCCTGAACCCGGCCAGTTCGGCGTGGTATCAGCCGGCGTCGGGAGACAACGGCATCAGCAACTCCGGGGTAAAAGCCGAGTACTACTCCAACACAGGCCTTTCCGGTGATCCCGCACTGACGCGTGTCGAACCAGGCGTAAACCTGAACTGGGCCACCGGCACCAACGTCACCAGTGCCGGCGCGACGGCCGTTGCCGGTTTCAGCACATCACCCGGCGCGTTTTCAGCACGATTTACCAGCGTCATCAAGCCTACTGTTTCCGGCCCGCAGGTATTCAAGGTCCGTGCAGACGGCCCTTACAAACTCTGGGTCAACGATGAACTGGTATTGCAGAGCGACGGCGTACCTTATTCGGGCGACGTAGTGAACGCGCTAACCACCTCGGGAAAAACGGCTGCACTGACTGCTGGCAAACCCTATACCGTGAAGCTGGAGTACAAGCGCATTCAGGGTAATTTCATCCCGGTACTCGGCGGCCTGACTGGCGTGCAGATGAGCTGGGCGTCGCTGCGTCCGCCAAAGGACCTGTCGAAGTACGATGCGGTCGTAGTGGCAACCGGCACCACATCTGAAAACGAAGGCGAAGGTTCTGACCACGGCTTCGATCTGCCAGACCAGCAGGCAGAACTGATCAGCTTCGTGGCCAAAGCCAACCCCAATACCGTGGTCGTCATGCACGGTGGCGGCGTGGCCAACATGCAGCCCTGGGCGAACAAGGTCGGCGCTTCCCTGCAAGCCTGGTTCCCGGGCCAGCAAGGTGGCCAGGCTCTGGCCGAAATCCTCTATGGCAAGATCAACCCGTCGGGCAAGCTGCCGGTCACGATCGACAAGAAGATCGAGGATAACCCGAGCTACGCCTCTTACCCGGACCCGGCGGCCTACCGTGGTGACAAGGCGCTGACTGAAATGACTTACAGCGAAGGCCTGTACATGGGCTATCGCGGTTATGACAAGAAGCACGCCAAGCCGCTGTACCCGTTCGGTTACGGGCTGTCCTATACCACGTTCAGTTACAGCGACCTCAAGCTCTCGACCAATGTCCTGACCCCAGGCGCTACGATTGACGTCAAGTTCACCGTGACCAACACCGGCGACAAGGCAGGTTTCGAGGTGGCGCAGCTCTACGTGCAGCCAGTGAAGCCTGCTGCAGATCGTCCGGAAAAGGAGCTCAAGGGCTTTACCAAAGTCTATTTGCAACCCGGTGAGAGCAAGACGGTCAGCGTGCCGATAGACTCGCGTTCGCTGGCCTACTACGTTGACAAGACTGCAAGCTGGGACGTCGATGCCGGGAAGTTCAAGATTCTCGTGGGCACCGACTCCGAGAACCTGACGCTCGACAAGACCCTGATCACGCTATACCCCGAAAAACTGACCACCCGCGACAGCAACCCGCTGCCGTTGCCACTGCGCAAGGCAGTGCAGGTCAGCGCGGCACAGACCTACTGATGAACCCGTCAAGGCTCAGGGAAGAGCCTTGATATCCCTTCCCAGACGCTGCACATAAATATCGAAGACAGCCATGACATCTACGTCTTCTGGACTTCTCAGCCACTGGATCTGCAAACCGTCCATGACTGAAAATATTTCCTGAGCCATGGCTTTCACATTGATGTCCGCACGCACCTCTCCTGCCTCTATCAACGCATTCAAATGGCCGCGTGCATGCTCGTGGGTTATGTGAAAGCGCTCGCGGTGCCACGACCAGGCCGGATGCGCAGGTGAAAGACTTTCGGTATTCATCAGCAATGCAGCCTGGCATTCATCAGCATTTTCGATGCTGAAGCTCATGCTCAGCTTGAGAAATTTCAGAAACCCTTCCAGCGTCAGCTCGGTGGTCAGGTCCTGAAACCTTGACGTCACCCGCTGATCCCGACGCTCCAGCAGCGCACTGAGCAACGCTTCCTTGTTGGGAAAGTGATGCAGCAGCCCGACCGTCGTGATTCCCGCAAGCAGCGCGACTTCGCGCATCGACGCACTTGAGTAGCCATCTCTGGCGAACACCACCGTGGCAGCATCCAGCAAAGCCTTTCGACGCATATCGCCTTTGGGCGCCCGGCGCCGCTTGGGCGCAGTTGCCGCTTCGGATTCATTCCCTGATTCTTCGATGACCATAAAAACCTGATTACGCCTTGATTCAATATGCCCGGGTGCTTGCTGCCTGGACCCTGCCGGTGAAAAAACGCTTTGCCGTCCGCGAGGCGGTGCCGATCGATATCAGTGCAATGATCGCATTGCCGGCAAGCATCCCGGGGAACGCACCGCTGCTGCCAAACCAGTGAATGCCTGCCAGAACGAAGGGCACTGTACCTGCTGTAGCCCTGAGCCAGGCGAAAACCGGCACCCACCACGACCTGTTCATGGTCATGAATACCGAGATGGCAACAAAATCCAGCCCGATAAGCACCCACAACCCTCCGCCAAAATGACAAAAGGCAAGGAACAGAGCCCGCGCGTCGCCGTCAAGCTGATAGAGATCGGCGATCATTCCGCCACACAGCACCAGCAGCAGCCACACCGCCAGACCGTAGCAAATCACCAGCTTGCGCGTGAAGACGATTGCCGCACTGACACGATCATCCCGTTGCGCCCCGATATTTTGCCCCAACACAGGGGCCAGGGCACCAGGCAACGCGAAAAATGCGCAATAGGAAAATTGCACAACCCTGTCCAGCACCGCCATGGCAGCCAGGGCCGAGGTACCGAATGCCGACAACGAAGCCACGAAGTACGCCAGCCCCACAGGTGTCGCCAGGTTGGCGGCCATCGCTGGCAGGGCAATCCTGAACGTGCGCACGGCATGGAGCCGAAACAGTTTGAGGTTGCGCGTCAGCACCAGCCCTGTTCGCTGTCGCAGCCAATACACGCCCAACGATGCAGAAACGCAGGCGGACAGCGCAAACGCAATACCTGCGCCCTTGAGGCCCAAGTCGAGCCCGAAGATCAATAACGGGTCGGCAACCGCCAATGTGGCTGCGGCTGACAGCACAACGCATAACGCCCGGTTGTTATCCCCGGCAGTCCTGAGCATTTGTGCCGACATCTGCATGACGGCCTGAATCGCCGTAAACGGCAGCGTCAACCAGATGAAGCTGTGCGCGGCGTCATAAGTGGCCGCTTCGGCACCGAGCCAGCCTGTAATCGGGCCGATCAGCGCTATCTGCACGCCTGCAGAAACGGCGCAGACTGCAAACACCATCAGCAGCAGGCTGGCGGTGAGCCTCGGGATCGACCCGGCAGCACGGTGGCCAATGCGCTCGGAAAGTACGGCTGTTGCTGCGATGATCAGGCCAGTGGCGAGGGCACTGTTGAAAAACATCAATACTTTGGCAATGCCGATGGCCGCCAGCAAGACCGGATCGTGGAGCATCGCGACGTAGACCAGTGTCAGGATATCCACGAGGAACACTGCAAACAGGCTAACGGCACTGGTGCTGACAGTCACGGCAATATGACGCGCTACGCTGCCTTGGGTAAATCTTGCGCTGGCTTCGGCCATCAAATATCTCTACAGGCCTGATGCCCCCTGAAAATGGGGTTCAAATAGCAATAATGATTGTTTTTGCGCTCCATGCCTGGCGTTGTACAAAACCTGCTGACTCTCCAGCCGGTGCATTGGCGCGAGAGTCAGCCAGGACACTCGACTACCTGGCAGCCGCCACCAGACGATTCACTTCACTGCGAACCATGTTGGCGTACTCCGGAGGGCTCATTGTGTCCAGCTCGGAGCGCACCCACTCAGACCATTTACCCTTGCGCTTGGCGCGCTCGCCCATCAGGCGTGCAGCCTCCCCCTTGGCCTTTCCCAGGTTGCTCTGCCAGAGGTCGAACAAGCGGGATTTTTCGTCTTCCAGAGCGGTACGTTCAGGCAGCGGCCGGTTGGCCAGATTGAAGCTCATGACAGTCACCTACGGCTAAAAACGGCTGCATCTTACACCCGTAACGGGCTTCTCTTGCAGAGTCTTGCGTCGGGTCATTCAAGCAATTGCAACTTTTCAGGATAAGCGAGACTCCATTTATCACTATTGCCATCACTTGAAAGGAAAAATGCCATGGCTCGCAAGACCTCAGCTCAATACAACGCCGATCAAATCAAGGATCAGGCATTCAGTGATCTTCAGGCACTGATCGAGGAATCGGACAAGCTGCTCAAGGAAAGCGCTGCACTGGTGGGCGAAGAAGCTGAAACGCTGCGCGAACAGCTGAGCGTCAAACTGAAGCAGGCACTCGACTCGATGGCCAGCGTGCGCGACCGCACCAAACCTGTGGTCGAAGCGACCGAGACGTACATCGGTGGCCATCCTTGGCAGACCGTCGCCATTTCTGCCGGCTTTGGTCTGGTGGTAGGGCTGTTGCTGGGTCGCCGTTGATCGACGCACCCCGCTGATACGTAAAACGGGCCTGATCACAGGCCCGTTTTTTTGCTTGAATAAATATCTGGCGTGACCCGAGCAGCGTCGGCTGAAGCTATTACCGGGTGTGTTGCACCACTGAAGGTTCTGCGAACCGATGGGATTTGCTCACCTTGGCCTGCAGCGCTTCACGTTGCTCTTCGGCCTGGGCCTGGCTTTCGTAAGGTCCGATCAACAATTGCTGTTTACCGTCTATGTCCACGATGACTGGCGCATAGCTGCGCTCGAGCAGCCAGGCACTGGTATCGCTTACCGCTTCGCGCGAGTTCATCTGGATGAACCATTGCGGCGCGGACACCGGAGCAGTCACTGCCGCGTCCTGGGCTTTTTCTCTGGCTGGCGCACGAGAGCTGCCTGCATCGCATCCAGCCAACGCCAGTATCGCCATTATCATTACCGTCTTGCGCACGTGAGTCTGCTCCTCGTCTGAAGTGGCGCGAGTCTAGCATTCTCGCGCGCGGTGTTGAGCGACTGTGTCGAGGTGTCGCAGCTTGCGCCTGGCGACACAAAACCCCGGCCACGCGGGCTCTCGCCACCAAGGCTGGTTTATAGGGCATTGGTAATCATGTAATCGGATATTTCTTTGCATATAAACGATACATGAGGTGTCAAACCTTCTGCGACCATGTTGATCGGTGGCGTGCTGCCATCGGTGCATTAGTACAGGAGTTCATCATGTGCGACCGAAACCCGCTGCATTGTTTCATTCCGCCTTATATGCTGGAGCGTATGGCGCGATCCCCCCAGCCCCTGGTCAGCACCCGGGCCATTGCCAACCTGACGAGCAGCTCGGCATTCCTCGCCTCTCGCCTGACCGCCAGGACCATGCCGTCCATGCACGCAGTAAAATCCCCTGACGGCCGAAAACATCGCGAAATTCATGACGCCAAGGGGACTGACGACCTTCCCGGTGCCGTTGTCCGCACCGAGGGCCAAGCGCCAACGGGCGACAAGGCGGCGGACGAGGCTTACGAAGGCTCCGGCGATGTATACGACTTTTATGCCGAGCTGTTCGAGCGTAACTCGCTGGACGACAGCGGCATGTCACTGGTGTCGACTGTTCACGTCGCCGAAGTGGACTTCAACGGCGAACACGTCCCCCTCAGCAATGCCTACTGGAATGGCAGCCAGATGGCCTATGGCGATGGCGACGATCTGGTCTTCAAGCGTTTCACCGGCAGCCTTGAGGTAATAGGCCATGAGTTGACCCACGGCGTGCAGAGTTTCACGTCCAACCTGGACTACCGCGGTCAGTCCGGGGCCTTGAACGAGCACTTTGCCGATGTGTTCGGCATGCTGGTACGCCAGTGGAAACAAGGCACCAGCGCCACTGAATCGGACTGGGTGGTCGGCAAGGAGCTATTGGTGCCCGCGCCGACCCGCCGCGGTATCCGCGACATGGAAAACCCGGGCACGGCGTACACAGATGACCCGGACCTGGGGGACGATCCACAACCGGCAACAATGGCCAACCTTTACACAGGTGCCAAGGACCGGGGTGGCGTACACATCAACTCGGGCATTCCCAACCGTGCTTTCGTGCTGGTTGCCAAGGCACTCGGCGGAAATGCCTGGGAAGTTGCAGGCAGAATCTGGTATGAAACGATGCTGGCGCTGAAATCGGACAGTCAGTTCGTCGATTGCGCCAAAACCAGCCTGAAAATCGCCGCAGACCCACGTTTTGGTCCAGACGCCAAAAAAGCCGTGAAAGCGGCCTGGAAAGAAGTCGGGGTCAAGGTATGAGGAACAGGCTTGAGGGTCAGGTCTAACCAGAAAGGTGCATAAAATGAAGGTCTGTCTAGTCCAGTCAGGCGGTTTTGCAGGCACGGTAAAACGATGTGAGGTCGATACTGAAACGCTGGACCCATCAGAAGCTCGGCAGTTGCAGCAACTGGTGAGTGACAGCGGCCTGAATAAATCAGGCAGCGCCTTCAACGAAGAGGCGCGGGACTTGAATCAGTATGAAATCACCATCGAAGACACGGCTCAGGAAATCTGCATGACCTTCGATGAACACAACGTACCCGCTTCAGCCCGCCAATTGCTGGGGTTTCTGAAACAGCGTGTCAAACCCGGCAAGCTCTAGGCAGACGACGCGATAATGACCTGTGCCCTTCATCGGTTTGTGAAGGGCACAGGCTAACTCCTCGTATTGCTATTCTCATGAAATAACGACCATGAAATAATGGCGCTATGACATCTGAACCACCTCCCCCGATCGCGGTCAATGGTTTGTACCGCCAGTTGGCGCGGGCGGTACAAAATAAAAGCTACAAAACGCCATTAACGAGGTATCTTTTCGTGCTTCGCACCCTCACCCTTTACCTCTGCACCCATGGCGTCGATGAGCACTGTGCATCCTACTGAACACTCAACCGGTCTGATCATCTGCGAGCATTGCGATTCGCTGTACGAAGCCCAGCCGCTGAAACCGGGCGAAGCTGCGTTCTGCCTTCGTTGCGAAGCCCTGCTCGGTCGTGGTCGGCGAATGACCATCGAACAGTTGTTGGCGCTGACTCTCGCCGCGGCCATGTTTTTCGTTTTTGCCAACTTTTTCCCCGTGATCAGTATCAGCATGAAGGGCCTGACCAACGAGGTCACGCTCTGGCAGTCGGTCGAGGCGCTGGCACAGGGGCGGATCACCCTCATTGCGCTGGTCGCGGGCCTGTCGATCATCTTCGCGCCGTTGCTGCAGATCGTGCTGCTGTTCTGGGTGCTGGTGCATGCGCAGCGTGGCATCATCGCGCCCGGTTTCAGAACCTGCATGCGCGCCCTGGAGCATCTGCGGCCGTGGAGCATGCTTGAGGTGTGCATGCTCGGCATCCTGGTGGCGATCATCAAATTGTCCGGCATGCTCGATGTTCACCCCGGCGTAGGCCTGTGGGCGATGGCCATGCTGATGGTGCTGATTCTACTGATCGCCAACAAGGATATCCGGCGGCTTTGGGATGAACTGGGAGTAAAGCCTGAATGAATGGCATCCCTTTCGCCCACGAACACAAACTGTGCCTGTGTCATACCTGCGGCTACGCCTGCCAGGAAGACGCCACGCGCTGCCCGCGCTGTGACTCGCCGGTGCATCGGCGCAAGCCCAACAGCATTACCCGCACCTGGGCGTACCTGATTGCTGCGCTGATTTTCTACGTTCCGGCCAATGTCTTGCCGGTGATGTACACCAACCTGCTGGGCAACCGCAGCGAAAGCACCATCATGAGCGGTGTGATCGAGTTTTTCGAAAGCGGCTCCTGGGACATCGCCATCCTGATCTTTGTCGCGAGCGTGCTGGTGCCCTGTATCAAGTTTCTGGTCCTGGCCATGCTGCTGATCACCTGTCAGCGCCGCAGCACCTGGGCCATGCGCGAACGTGCGCGCCTTTACCGGTTCATCGAACTGATCGGCTACTGGTCGATGCTCGATGTGCTGGTTGTAGCCCTTGTGGCGTCTCTTGTTCAGTTTCGCGAGCTCAGCACCATCGAGCCGCGAATCGGTATTCTGTTTTTTGGCTTGGTAGTGGTGATGACGATGTTCGCCGCCATGAGTTTCGATCCCCGGCTTATCTGGGACGCAGAGGTTGAAGATGTCTGACAATACCCTCCCACCGTCTGCTTCAGTGCCACGGCCTGAAGTCAAACGTCGTCGCCTGCGCGTCTCGCTGATCTGGCTGGTGCCGATCATCGCAGCGATCATCGGTTTGTCCATGGCCTTTCACGACTGGATGAATATCGGGCCGCGAATCACTGTGAGCTTCCTGACCGCAGAGGGCCTGGAGGCCAACAAGACTCAGGTCAAGTACAAGAATGTGGTCATCGGCATGGTCACGGAAATCAGCCTCAGCGAAGACCGCACTCACGTGCTGGCGACCATCGAACTGAATACCAGCGCCACCCCCTTTACCCGAGTAGACAGCCAGTACTGGGTGGTGCGTCCGCGCATTGGTGCGCACGGCGTGTCGGGCGTCGATACCTTGCTTTCCGGCGCATTCATTGGCGCCGATGCAGGCAGCTCCGAAGAAACCAAAAACAGCTTCACCGGCCTGGAAACACCTCCACCAGTGACGTTCGGTGAAAAGGGCAAGCGTTTCATCCTGCACACCGATGACCTGGGTTCGCTGGACATTGGCTCGCCTATTTATTACCGACGGATTCAGGTTGGCCAGGTCGTCGCCTATGAGCTGTCCAAGGATGGCCGCGGGGTTGACGTACAAATCTTCATCAACGCGCCGAACGACCAATACATCACCACCGATACCCGCTTCTGGAACGCCAGTGGCGTGGACATCACGGTCGGCGCATCGGGCGTCAAGGTCAATACCCAGTCCCTGACCTCGATCATCTCCGGCGGGATCGCCTTCCGCGAACCCAACTGGAGCCCGGATGCCAAGCTGGCCGACGAGAATGCCGAATTCAAGATCTTCGATGATCAAACCACTGCAATGGCGCCTCCGGATGGCGAGCCACGTTACATCCGCATGCGTTTCAATCAGTCGCTGCGTGGCCTGACGGTCAATGCCGCGGTGGACTTCCTGGGCGTCAACATCGGCAAGGTGGTGTCGGTCGATCTGGATTACGATCCGGCGACCAAGACCTTCCCGGGCATCGTAGGCGCAGTGATCTATCCCAAGCGTCTGGGCGCAGCCGAGTCTAAGTTACAGGAGCTCGGCGGCTCGGGGGACGAAGAGGAGCAGTCGGCCAGAGTGCTGGGCGCCTTTGTTGCCAATGGCCTGCGTGCTCAGGTGCGCAACGGCAACCTGCTGACCGGCCAGCTGTACATCGCGATGGAATTCGATCCGAAGGCGCCGAAGGTGGCGTTCAACGCCAAGGCTCGCCCGCTCGAGATCCCGACCGTGCCTGGCAGCTTCGACAAGCTGCAGGAGCAGTTGCAGGCATTCGTAGAGAAGCTCAGTAAACTGCCAATCGACCAATTGGCGGGCAACCTCAATGGCACACTGAGCGAGCTGCAAAAAACCCTCAAACAGGTCAATAGCAGCGTACTGCCGCAAATGCGCGGCACCTTGCAACAGGCTGAAAAAACCTTGGGGACTGCCAACGATTCGTTCGCCGAAGACTCGCCAGCACGCCAGCAACTGGGCCAGGCACTGGACGAAGTACAACGCACTGCACGGTCGGTCAGGGTGCTGACAGACTTCCTCAGCCGCCATCCAGAGTCGTTGATTCGTGGTCGTACCGGCGATGCCGCCCCACGTTCGTTCAACGCCCCCTCCTCGTCCCGAGCCATTGATCCGGAGCCAAAACAATGACCTTGCGCCTGAAACTGACGGTATTGGCCATGACGCTGGGACTGGGTGCCTGCACCTCGACGCAGACTCACTACTACACACTGATTGCGCCCATGGGCCAGACCGAGGCTTCCGCAGCCAGGCCCATGCCTTTCCAGTTTGAAATGCTTCCCGTGCTGATGGCCGTGCAGGTCGACCAGCCGCCGCTGGTGGTTCGCCAGGGCAACGGCAGCCTGGCGATCCTTGACGCCGAACGCTGGGCTTCACCACTGGGCGACGAGTTTCATGATGCGTTGACGCCGCAACTGGAGCGTCGCTTCGGCAGCCGGGACATGGCCGGTCTGCCGAAGAGCGCTGACCAGCCGGTGCTTTCCATCCGCACTGACGTCAGGCGCTTCGAGTCGATGCCAGGCAATTATGCGTTGATCGATGTGGTGTGGACGCTGGGGCTGCGCGAGGGCGGCGCAATTGCTGGCAGCAAGCGAAAAAGCCTGACCTGCAGCAGCGTGATCCGCGAACAGGCCGGCGCAGGCATGGAGAACCTCATCGTGGCTCACCAAAAAGCCGTATCTAAACTGGCCGACAAGATCGCTGCCACCGCTCAAAGCTGGACACAGCAGTCATCCTCTCGTTGCCTTTAAGCACCACAGGACGCCTGACCAGGGCGTCCTGACCTTTCCCGACATTTAAACAAGCGTGCCCGATCAGCGCTCATTGCGCAGGAAACGCTTTGGTCTCGAGCTTCTCCATCACCATCTCGATAAACGCTGAAACCGCCAAGGGCAACTGCTGTCGACTGGGGTAAAGCACGTGCAGGCCGTGACTGGTGCGCTGGTATTGCGCAAGTATCGGCACCAGCAATCCATCGCGCAGATCGGAACGAATCAAGGGCGCCGGCAATAACGCGATACCCAGCCCTGCAAGTGCGGCCTTGCGCAAGGCCTGAGCAGTGTTGGCGGTGAACCGACTGGCGATCTGCACGTCATGCATCCTGGCGTCAGGCCCGAGCAGACGCCAGCCGCTGGCCCCTCGGGGATGTGCAGCACTGACACAGTAATGGTGTTGCAGGCTTTGCAGAGAATCAGGCACGCCGTGGGTCGCTATATAGGCGGGGCTGGCGACCATCCCGTCCCGCGCTTCGTCGATCAGCTGCCGCCCCACGTATCCCGAATCCAGCAGCGGGCCGCCCCTGAAGGCGATGTCCAGCCGGTCAGCGATCAGGTCGGCGCGTTCGTCACTGAGCACGAATTCAAGCTGTACACGAGGGTATCGGGCGAGAAAATCGGCCACCCAGTCCATCGAGAAAAAATCGAAGAAGTCCGCCGTCGCGGCAATACGTACCCGCCCGCTGGGCTCTTCGCGCCCTGAAACAAGGTGCTCGGCTGCATCCATCAGGCCGTCCACCGCGTCTGTGCAGCGCCCGTAAAAGTCTTCACCCCCCTGGGTCAGCGTCAACTTGCGCGTGGACCGCTGCAACAGTCGCGTACCGAGCTGTACTTCGAGTTCCTGAACCCGGCGGCTGACGGT
The DNA here is from genome assembly GCF_001401155.1 of Pseudomonas tremae. GTDB lineage: Bacteria > Pseudomonadota > Gammaproteobacteria > Pseudomonadales > Pseudomonadaceae > Aquipseudomonas > Aquipseudomonas tremae. The sequence goes on along the minus strand of NZ_LJRO01000090.1, from coordinate 171,640 downwards.
GTTGGAAGGCATACCCAGATGCCTCGCCGCCTGCGCGAAACTGCCGCTGCGCACGACCTGAACAAACAGCGCGATATCATTCAGATCCGGCACCACACTTTGATTCCTTTTATTTACGGATGAGTTCAAGCCAACTATACCGACTAATAAGCCAATCCACAGACGCTTATGCTGTGCGCTCAGGCATAAAGTCCGGAGGAAAAGCCCCATGAACAGCATCATTGCCATCCAGCCCCGCGCTGTTACTCGTCGCACCCTTGGCAAAAAGCGGGGGCCGATCACTCGGCTGATGAGCCCGGGCGATCTGGGTCAACAGTTGAAGCCTTTCGTTTTTCTCGACCAGTTCGGCTTCAAATCCGAACCGGATCAAAAGGGCTTTGGCATGCACCCGCACTCCGGCATTGCAACGGTGACCTATATGCTCGGGGGCGAAATTGTCTATGAAGATACAACTGGTAAATCAGGGCTGCTACCGAGCGGCGGCGTGGAATGGATGAGCGCAGGTAACGGGGTGTGGCACGATGCCCAACCTGCCGGCAGCACAGCCATAACCGGCTTTCAATTGTGGATAGCGTTACCCGCAGCGCAGGAGAACGGCCCGGCAAACAGTGTTTACCTGGCTGCCTCGCAGGTGGCACAGGAAGGTCCGGCGCAGGTGCTGTTGGGGCGTTATGGCAAGGCTCAAAGCAGCATACCGTCACCGGCAGGCATGAATTACCTGGCCGTGCATTTAAAGGATGGCGAGCACTGGCGCTACACACCACCAGCAGGCCATACCGTTGGCTGGCTGGCTGGCAGTCAGCAGCGGACACCTGGACGCTGGCGGCCCGATCGGTGCGGGCGAACTGGCCGTTTTCGAAGAGTCGGACCGGCCCATCGATTTCGTGGCGAAAGGACCGACCTGCTTTGTGTTGGGATCGGCGATCAAGCATCCCCATGACTTGGTCACAGGCTACTACTCGGTGCACACCAGCAAGGCAGCGCTCATTCAGGGTGAACAGGAAATCGAGCGCATCGGTGACCTGCTGCGCGAACAAGGCAGGCTTTAGCTGCTGCGTGACCACTGGCAGCCGCTGTGGACTTTATCGACGCAGGTCTCGACGCCAGCGGCTAGCGCTGCTGGCGAATCGACCTCGGCGCACGGCCAGTGTCAGCTCATTGCAGTAGCTGCACTCACGTGTCGGCGTTGCGGTGCAGCCATCGCAAACAGCTCGTCGACACGTCTGACTTCATCCGCGCTCGGCTTGATCGCAACAGCACACACGACAAAAACGCCAGCATTGAAGATCAGGCCGACGATGCCGCTGGTCAGCGAACCCAGCGCCGGGATGTCGTCTGGGTAGAGCGTGGTCAGCACGATGGCGGTCACGATCCCGACCAGCATTCCGGCAATCGCGCCCTGCTTATTGCCACGGCGACTGAAAACGCCAAAGAACAGCGGCACAGCGAGCTGAATAATGCCCTGGTAGGAGATCTGCGCCAGCAATTGCAGGCGAGCATAGTCGAACGTCAGGTAAGCCAGAAGCGAGGCTGCGGCGATGAATACCACCATGCCGACCTTGGCCAATATGGTTTTCTCGCGGTCGGTGCGGGGTTTGTTCCAGGTCGCCAGATCGTTGGCAAACTGGGTGCCGCACACCTGAACACAGCCATCGACGTGGCCGATACTGGCGGCCAGAACAATCATGATTGCCACGGCCAGCAACCACGGCCCACCGATATCGAACAGCGACAGGAACCAGCCATGCTGCGGATGCGCGGCAACGCTCGGGTCCTGGCTGATGGCTGCCGCGAAGAGCATCAGAATGCCGTAGAAACCACCCACCAGCAGAATGGTCAGCACCGTGCCCTTCTTCACGGAACGCACACCGCTGGCGGTATAAATGCGCTGGAAACTCATGGGCCAGCACATCGAACCGATGACGCCGGTGAAGATCAGGCTGAACATGTACAGCGGCCCGTACGTGCTGCCTGCCCCCCCGGGGATCATCAGCATGCTGGCGGGCAGTTGCGAGAGGTTCGAAAACGACGCCTGATCACCGAACATGAGAAAGATACACAAGGCTGCGCACAGCACGTAGGCGATCAGCCCCTGATACATGTCGGTCATGATCAGCCCGCGCATGCCCATGCTCACAGTCCAGTATTGACGAATCAGGATCACCCCGACCCCGACCAGCAAGCAGGTGGTGACGCCCCAGCGGCCGAAACTGGCGAATTGAAACAGGGTTGCGAGGGCCTGGATACCCATGACCACCCATGGAAATACCGAGATGATGCCGATGATCGAGGCGATACGTTTGACCACCGGACTGTTGAAGCGCATACCCAGCAGGTCCGGCTGTGTGGTCAGGTTGAAGCGCTTGCCCCAGGTCCAGGCGCGATTGGCCATCAGGTACATCGCCGTGACGCCCAAGGTGGCATAGACCATCCCGTAAAAACCCAGCGCACCGCCGACGGACAAGGCAAAGAACGCCGTGAAGGTTGCGCCTGGCCACCATGAATTGGTGTAGCACATGGCGATGAACCAAGGCCCATAGGAGCGCCCGCCTACTGCGTAATCGGAAAAGCTGTCGCTCTTGCGATTCGTCGCGTACAGCACAGCGATCATGCCTGCCAGAAAAACGCCTATCAGGCCGAAGGTGATGTACAGGTCCGAAACCGTCGTCGTGCTGATCATTGCGCGCCCCCCTCTTCCGGGATTTCACCCGTCAGAGACTCGACCACGTAGAGCATCCAAAGGCCTAAACCCATCAGCACGGCGATAAGAATCCAGTAGAAGATCGGCAGCGGGATACCGAGCACCACGACGGTACTGCCGCTGACGCTGAGGTAGAAAGGCGGAAACAGCGCCATCATCAGCAAGGCAAGAAAATAAACGCCGAAGACCAGGCTTTTCAGGCGGCCGGGTGTTACGGAGGACGGAACGTTACTCATGGAGTGCTCCTTGAATTTCAGGATCTGGCTATGAAGTGACCGGATAAAACTCAAGCAGTAAAAGAAACGTGCGGTGACCCGCTATTTTTTTATTGTGTGGTGCGTGTCGAAAGGTGTCGATCAACAGCGGGTCATGCCTGTCGCAGCCATGTTTCCCATTGCGAATCATTGATGATGCTGCGGGCGCGCATGTGCTTCCAGCTGCCGTATTTGTAGAAGTCGAAGTCCAGTTGCGAAACCGCATGCTGAACCATGGCCCAGGTCGACCATTTGATATCCGCCAAGGCCTTGTTGAGCTTGATACGCGCGATGGTTTGCGCGCTGACGTGGCCGAAGTAATCCTCGATCAATGCCAGCTCCATCTCATCGCTGAAAAACATCTCGCCAAACCACAGCGCCAGTTCGTAATGGCGGTCGTTATTGGACGCGTACTCGAAGTCCACCAAGCGAATCTGGCGCTCGGCATTAAGCATGAAATTGCCCGCCAGCGTGTCATTCATACACGGGGCCAGGTCGATACCGGAAGCCTCCAGGGCCGTTTTGGCGCGCTGATACTGCAGGCAGAGCCAGCCGTCGTCCTGAGGCTTGAGACCTTTGAGGTCAGCCACCTGACCCTGGTGTTCGGCGATCATGTCGAACACGGTCTTGGTCTGCTTCAACAATGGCTGATCGTTGAAGGCCTTGAGCCCATGAAGGGCTCCATGGCGTATGTCGCGTTGCAGAAAATCATGATTGGAGGATGCCCGCCAGCCTTCCATGAACTCGAACACTTCGACACCGAACGCTTCTAGAAAGGCGAACACCGGCGCGCCGTAACCGGTCTGTGCCGCCTTCACGCTGGCTTCGTGCGCCGTGTGACGGTCGATGAACATCTCTGTGCCCACGCCCGGCACCTTGAAGAAGTAAGCCGTGTCGGCCCCTTCTACTTCGACCCGCCAGTTGGTGTTGGAGATCCCGCCGCTGACAGGCTCATAACCGACATGCCGGCCCTGCCAGCAGTCAATGCTGCGCACTGCGGCCTCCAGCTGACGCTCCTGGGTACTGATGGACTGCCCTAACGTTTTCATGCTTTGCCCTCTTGGACCTGACGCATCCAGCCTTCCAGGCGCGGGTCCTGCACGCACTGCCTGCAGCGCAGCAACGTCCATTGGCCTACCTTGGAAAACTCCAGTTGCCGCGCGGACGTGGTGCCACTCCAGAACCCCCACAATGTCCAGTACCAGTCATTGATCAGCGCGTACAACCTGCACACGGCATAGTCGACTTCAAGACACTCTCCCGCCCATGCACGGATGCCTTCGCGCCACTGGTTCTCGAACGAATAAAGCTCATTCAAGGTAATCGCAACGTCGTACCACGGGTCCATGCAGCCGCCGTAGTCAAAATCAACCAGGCGCAATTCGCCTTCGCTCGACACCATGACGTTGCTGACCACGCCATCACCGTGGACAGGGGCGACACGCACCTGACGCTGTTGCAACGCCAGCCACACCATGTCGACGCAACGGTCTATCCATTGATGCTCCGCTGGCAGTACAACACCGTCTTGCCTACACCTGACGCGCAGGCGTTCGATGTCTGCCATCGGCGACCAGGCGTAATCGGGGGCAGGCCCGGCATGCACACGTCGCTTGAGTGCCCATAGCGCATCAAGCAGCCCCGGCGCGAGCAGGTCATCGAGACGCGCAGCGCGCCAGCTCGTCCCAAGGTCCTCGAAAATCAACACGCCGCCAGTCTTGTCTGCACCCAGCAAACGCGGAGCCGCGCCTGTGCGCCCGGCACATTCGCTGGCCTGCGCGGCACGCTGAAAATCGATAAGGGGTGCCATGTCGGCATGCAGTACTTTCGCGTAACAACTGCCACCGGCAGCCGTCACACGGAAACCGGCCCATTCTGTGGCAAGCCGCGATGGCGAGGCTACTCCCTGAACAATCAGTTCGACCTCAGGGTTTGTATCGAAACCGACAGTTGCCAGTGCGCCGAGCAGCCGGGCGGTCAAGTCGTCGCCATATGACATGGTCAGCCCCTCAACAAGACGAAACGGGTAAGGTACAAGCGCGATGCAGCAATCCGGTCAGCATGCGCAAACCATTGCGCATATCCTGATCGCTGGTGTATTCGGCCTCGTTATGGGACACACCATTGCTACTGGGAATGAACAGCAGGCACACAGGGAAGCTGCGGTTCAGGCTGATCGCATCGTGGCCGGCAACGGTCATGCTGTCGGTGGTCGACAAGCCCAGCTCGACGCCGACCGAGTGTGCCAGCGCGGCAAGCCCGTCATTCAGCCTGGCAGGCGCTCGCAGCACGCTGCTTTCCACTTCAAAGCCGGTCATGGTCTTTTCGGCTATGGCGTGCAGGCTTGCGTCCAGTCGCTCGGCCGCCATGCTCAGCAACTCGACATCGCGGGAGCGGTATTCGATCAGCAGCGATACTCTGGAAGGCACCACATTCGGTGAGTTGGGGTAGACCTCGATACGCCCGACCGATGTGTGCATGTGCAAGCCATGCAGACCGGCCTCTTCACGCACCGCAGTGATGGTGTGAGCGGCAGCCAGCAATGCATCACGACGAGCGGCCATGGGCGTGGGGCCGGTATGATTCTGTTCGCCATCGAAGCGCACCCGGCGTTTCAAAGCTGCCCAGGTTTCGCGCACCACGCCGATGGCCGTCTGACTGTTTTCCAGGCCGCATCCCTGCTCGACGTGAACCTCGACGTAACCGGAAATGGCCAAGTCGAACGTGTCATTGCCGAGGTAGCCGATGGCTTGCAGTGCGTCCTTGAGACGAATGCCGTCGCCATCGCGACTTTCCCACGCGTCGTTCAGCGCCAGCGCACCTGTGAATACACCGCTGCCGATCAGACTCGGCTGAAAGCGGGCGCCCTCTTCGTTGGTCCAGTTGACGACGGCCAGATTACAGGCCGGGATTTCACCGCGCTCGCGCATCTGTCGCGCCAGAGTGGCCACGGCGACGGCACCTGCAAGCACGCCGTAAACACCGTCAAAACGCCCTGCACTTGGCTGGCTGTCCAGATGTGAACCGCACAGCAGGTATGGCGCGTCCGGGTTGAAAGTCATCAGACCGAACATATTACCAATAGCATCGACACGCACTTCAAAACCGTGCCCTTCGAGCCAGTCACGAAACAGGTCGCGAGCCTGACCGTCTTCAGCCGAGGCTGCCAGCCGATGCAGGCCGCCAGCCGGTGTTGCGCCAATGGCCGAGCTTTGCCGAAACAGTGCTTCGAACGCCGCCAGATCAGCTGCGCCTGGCTCGATCAGCTCAGGCATAGAGGGTATCGACATGATCTTTCTCCAGGCGTGTCGCGAACTCGTCGGATAACGGCCGATTGGTGACCAGGGTCGTGACTGCCGCAAACGGCAAGGTATTGATGAACGTGCGGTGGCCGAACTTGCCGTCATCGGCCAGCACTACGCTGCGCGTGCAATGCCTGACCAACGTCCTGCGCAGCATGGCTTCGGGCTCCTGGTAATCCATCAGCCCGAGGTCCAGATCAATACCGCCAATGCCCATGAACGCGATGTCGTAATGAAACTGGCGGGCAAACTCCAGAGTATGCGGTCCGATCAACGCATTATCGGTACGCCGCACATCGCCAGGCGCCACCAGCACTTGATTGTCGCTCTGGTGCGAGATCATCTGAGCGATGTCCAGCGAGTTGGTGATGATCTTCAGATGGCTGAAGCGGGTCAGTTGCTGGGCCAACGCCAGGGTCGAAGTGCCCGTGTCGAGAAAGATCGCCATGCCCTCGCAGACCAGTTGGACGGCCCGCGTGGCAATGCCCGCCTTGGCCCTGGGCTTGAGGCGGCTGCGCTCCTGCAGAGGCAGTTCTTCACTGGATCTGGGCAGAATGGCGCCACCGTGGATTCTTCTTAACCTGCCCTCCTCTTCAAGGTGCTTGAAATCACGTCGGATAGTCTCTTCGGAGACGAACAGCATCTGCGCCAGGTCGGTAGACTTGACCCGCTGTTGTTGCGCGAGCAGGCGCATGATTTCGTCCAGACGCGGCTGGTTGAGCATGGGGGTGACATTCCGTTGCAAAATGATATCTCCGGGGTAACGGCAGGTTGGCTGCGCTTGCGCACGGACGAGCCTCATCTTCACGCCCCCAGCATCGGCGGAAGGCGCTGGTCCCAAGGCGCAATGGCCTCCACGGCAGCGCAGAACTGAAGCACCAGGGCATCGGCGAAACGTGGCCCGACGACCTGCAGGCCAACAGGCAGCCCGGTACTGCTCAGCCCGCAAGGCAGGCTGGCTGCCGGGTTGCCGGCGATGTTGAAAGGGTAGGTAAACGGCGTCCAGCGTGCCCAGGGCACTGCGCTGTCCTGACCGGGATACCCGACTGGTGCCACCTCGTCTGCGGCAAACGGCAGAATCGGCAGTGTGGGCATGATCAGCAGATCGTAATCTTCAAAAGTCGCGTGTACTTGGTTGGCAAAGGCTGCGCGCTGTTGAAGCGCCTGCAGGTAATCACTCAGGCTGTAGTGCGCCGAGCGTCTGATCAGCTCGGCAAAGCCAGGATCGAGCTGATCCATCTGCTGCGACAACGCCTTGCCGTAAGCGATGCCGCGCCCCCCGACCCAGAGTGTTTCAAAAGTCGCCAGCGGGTCCTGCCAGCCCGGATCGAAGGTACTGACCGTCACTGGCAGGGACCTGGCGATATTGGCAACCGCAGCGTCCACAACAGCCGCGACTTGCGGATCGACCGGTGTATCGAACAGGGTCGGACAAAATCCGATTCGCAACGGGGGCAATGGCTGATCGCAGCGAGCCAGAAAGGACTCGTCAGGGGCAGGCAATGCCTGATGATCCAGCGGATCAGGCCCTGACAGAATGTCGAACAGCAGCGCGCTGTCACGCACGGTTCGGGTAATCGGCCCGGCATGGCTGAGCATCTCGGTCGCCGACCAGGGCCAGGTCGGAATGCGCCCCAGGGTTCCCTTCAGGGCAAACGCGCCACAAAAGGCCCCCGGTATACGCACCGAACCCCCGCCATCAGACCCCAGTGTGGCCGGAACCATTCGCGCCGCCACCGCAATTGCAGACCCCGAACTGGAGCCACCACTGGTCAGCGTCGGGTCCCACGGGTTGCGACCGTTGCCAAACACTTTTGATGTGCTGGCCCCGGTCCAGCCGAACTCGGTGGTCGCGGTTTTGCCCAGAATGATTGCACCCGCGTTCTTGAGACGCCGGATGATCGGAGCGTCCTGAGTCGGCACCGCATCCAGCGCGCTCAACGAACCACGCGTGGTGCGTAGCCCGGCAGTCGAGAAGAGGTCCTTGATGCCAAAAGGTATGCCGTGCAACGGGCCGCGTATCTTGCCGCGCTGCATCTCGCCAGTGAGGATCCAGGCCTGCTCGAGCGCAGCCTCTGCGTAAACGTCGCCAAAGGCGTTCAGTGTGGGATTGTGGGTTTCAATGGCCGAAAGGCATAACTCGGTCATGCGTATAGACGTCATGCATCCTTTGCGGACGAGCGCGGCGGCCTCAATTACAGTCGGTACGGAAGATGGCTTTGCCTCAATCAATTGGGATACCTCAGCGTAAGTATGTCTGTAATACGTCTGCGTAACGCCTGGCATGAACCTCGGTCAGCGCATTACAGGGAGCGTATGTTGACGCGTCAAGTGGGATTTGTTGGTTATTTTGATTTTGTGGCTTTAAATTTTGTAACAGCACCGTAGCGGTGCTGAAAACGCAGGCAAAACAATACCTCGCACTTTCACGGTGCGCGTTTGCATAGGCTGGAAAGGTCAAACGAATCCAGCGAACGCCGGGCTCAGACAAAAAAACGATTGAATGAAACAGTGCCATTCCTTGGCACTTCCTACTGGTTGAACAGTTCATTGCAACAGCGCTTCATGGCAGCAATCAGACCGCCAGATCCTGAGCATGAAAACTCGTCACGCCGACCAGTTGGATGTCAAAATCGGCATGCAGGTCGGCATTGACGTTGCCGGACAACACATGATCGACAAAGCGTAACTGGCCAGCTGCGGTAAATTCTCCGCTGCCGATGAAGGTGAACGCATCCAGAGCCTTGGTATCGATATTCGCGTCCATCTTGAGAAAGCTCAGTTTGTCGCCCTGCTGACTGTTGAAGTCCGTGATCACGTCGCTGTTCAGGCCTTTGCCTGTTTCAGACAGGTCATTGAATACGAAATGGTCAGCGCCGCTACCTCCGGTGAGAATGTCAGCCCCCTGACCGCCAGTGAGCTTGTCATTACCACCGCCGCCAACGAGGATGTTGTTGGCGTCATTACCGGTCAGGGTATTGTTGCGATCATTGCCCAGTACCGTGAAATCACCCTCGCCTTTCAGGTGAACATTCTCGAAGTTCGCCAGCGTCCCGGTGTTGAGGTCGATCACAGCTGCCTTGTCGGAGGTATTGTTGTAAGTGATTTTCAGCGTATCTATGCCTTCATTGGCTTTTTCCTGTACCAACGCCAGCTCACCAACCTGATCGACCACGTAGGTGTCGTTGCCGAGGCCGCCGATCATGGTGTCCAGACCGCCACGACCATCCAGCACGTTCGCCAGCTCGTTGCCGATCAACGTGTCATCGAATGCGGAGCCGATTGCATTTTCGATATGCGTGCCATAGGCAATCGCCAGCCCCGAATTCATCTGGGTCGGGTTGTCCGGGGTATGGTTGTAATCAAGAAACGCCTTGCCGATGGTGCTGAACTCCCCCTCGTTAAGGTTGATCTTCACAAATGCCGCCTGATTGCTGGCATCGATAGTGTCCTTACCACCCGCGTCCCAGATGGTCTCGAACACCGACTGATCGGGGGCCCACTTATAGACGTCGTTCTCGGTGTGATAGTGGGTGTTGGCACCATAGATGAACTGCATGGCTGCAACGTCCAGCAGCATGGGCGTGGTGGGCTTGAAGCTGTATTTATTGGTGTAGCTCATGATGGTGTAGCGGGCGTCTTCAAACTTCGCGTCAAGCAATACATCGTTGTACTGAGTTTCTTCGAACGAATGCTTCAAACCGAGTGCATGCCCCGTTTCATGCATGAACGTCAGGTAATCGGGCGTACCTTTTCCAGGCACTGCCGCATCCACGTCGGGACCGATCCAGACGTCGCCCGACCTGCCCAGCGTGCCCGGCGCGTAAGCCTGGCCTAGCTCGGTGCCCTTCAGGCCCTTGAAACCACCGAAACGGATATCGCCGACGTTGTCAGGGGTGTCCTGAACCTCAGTGAACTTGATGTCCGCCACTGCGCTCCATGCGCCCAGCGCGCTTCTGGCCGCGTCCATTTGAGCGGTGGTCAGCGAGTAGGCGTCGCTGGGTTCCTGCGAGCGACTGTAGTCAGTGGAGTACACGGAATCTGCGGTATGAAAGCTGTAGGTCAGGTTATTGCCGTTAGGCCCTTTCAGCCAGTATGGCCCCCACAGCAAGCTCGTGATTCGGTCATCGTCGGACCCCGCAGTCAACAGGTCGGCAGGGCTTGAATCATTTGGGCCAGGCATCGGCATTGCTCCTGAAGCGAGTAGACATTAGTGGGTCAGAGCTTGTGCAGAACAGCACAAACCCACGGCAAGTTTATTACACAACAGGCGTAATCTGGACACAATAAGTTACAACTTTAGCATTCGTACACAACAACAGAATAATGACGAGGGCGCCGAGGCTTTTTATGACAGTCATACTTCAATTCTTATTACGACCATACTTTAATAAACTTTTTAAGCGCCCCTTCTTACATGCTTTTAAACACACAGCCTGATGTTCACAAAGTTACCGTAAAACCGAGGAACACCGTACGTAGTTCACTGCTCGCTCAGCAGGCCCCCGACTGCATGCCCACTCCCCCCGCCATGCTCTTCAGGGGCATACCCTATGGACGCGCGCCGGAAGCACGGGCCGCGCTCCGGTCGCTGATAATGAGCCTTGCTGCCGCCTGTCAATCATAGGCATCATAGGGTCTCATTTCGTCATTAGTGCGATCGTCCTCATGGCCCATAGCCCTGCACCACTTCCAGCTAACGAGGAAGATCGAGTCCTGTCGCTCGAGCATCTCAACGTCCTGGACAGCCTCCCGGAACGGGACTTCGACGACATAGTGCTGCTCGCCACCACCTTGTGCGATGCGCCCATAGCGCTGGTGTCGCTGATTGATCGTGAGCGTCAGTGGTTCAAGGCCTGTATTGGTCTGGATGTCCGGGAAACCCATCGCGATCTGGCCTTCTGTGCTCACGCAATCCTGCAGCCTGACGACGTGATGGTGGTGGAAGACGCCACCACAGACCCCCGCTTCAGAGAAAGCCCACTGGTTCTGGGGCCGCCCTACATAAAGTTTTATGCAGGCGCGCCGATTCGCACTGAAGACGGCCACGCACTGGGTACAGTCTGCGTGATCGATATCTGGCCGCGCGTCCTGACCGAACAACAGCGCCTTGCGCTGCAGGCACTGGCGCGACAGACAGGAGCACTGCTGGAAAATCGCCTGCTCAACGAACAACGCGATCGCCATGCTGCAGAGCTGACCTTGAGCCTCGAGAACGCCCAGAGCCAAAGCCTGGCACTGGAACGTAATTTGCGTCACTCACAGCGGGTGTCTTCGCTGGGCATGCTCACCGCCAGCATCGCCCATGACTTCAACAACCTGCTTCAGGCGCTAAGCGCCAGCCTGCAACTCATCAACATGCGCTCGCGACGTCCACGAGATGTCGAGACGTTCAGCAACAGCGGGCTGCAAGCGGTGGAGCATGGCCGTCAACTGGTAACTCGCCTGCTCAACAGCGTCCGTCAGGACGGTCACGAACTGATCTGCATAGATGTCAGTGAGCGGCTTGAGGCCGCCCGTGACCTTTTATGGCGTTCGGTAGGAGACCAACTCGAACTGACGTTCGACTTCTCAGCCCGTGGCTGGGGCGTTTTGTGTGTCGAAGCCCAGCTTCACGCTGCCGTACTGAACCTGCTGGCCAATGCACGGGACGCCATGTCGGGGCCAGGCAAGGCGCATATCGCGACGCGTTTTGAATCCGTCAAGGACGAGCCGCGCCTGCAGGCGGGTGACTATGTGGTGCTCAGCGTAAGTGATAACGGCGCCGGCATGGTCGACCATCTCAAGGATCAGATATTCGAACCCTTTTTCACCACCAAGACCTCCGGCCTTGGCACCGGGCTGGGCCTGGCGCAGGTTCAGGAGTTCGCGGTGAACGCAGGCGGCGGCGTACTCGTCGAAACCGCACCTGGCAGTGGCACCACCATGCACCTCTACCTGAGGATACTGGGCCAGATCAACTCGGAGAGTCAGGGTTAGGCTTAAAAGCACGCCGAGTCCGCAGCAGGTGTTTCAGGTGTCTTCACGCCAGTGACGCTGCGCAACAGTCTTTACCACCGGATGGGCATCCACCTGCATCAACAACGCGTAAAAATCAGGCCGAAATGCCTGCAAATGCTCGCGGGCCTCGCCCCATCTGGTTACTACAGCAGTAAGCATCTCAACTGCGCCTGGTGCACCTTGCTGCCAGCCTGAAGGACGACCGAAAAGATCAGCGAAAGTCGCCCAGCTCTCGTTCAGGCGCGCCCGCGCACCGGATTCAAATCGTGCCTGCAGAACGTCATCCGCACCCGGCAACCAGCGTAGCGGGTAGTCGATAAGCCCTATGGCGGCATAGCAATTGCTGGCTATGTAGACCAGCGCACGCAGCGCCTGGGCCCGCAGCCCTGAGTCTTTTGGCAAAAGACCGGAGCCTGGGAACTCCAGACCGAGGTAAATCAGAATCGCAACGCTTTCCGTCAACACACTGCCATCGGGCAGCACCAGCGTTGGCACTTGCAGCAATGGATTGACCTTCCTCAATGCCTCTTTGCCCGCCCCCTCCTCCCATGAACACGCATTCACAAGCTCATAGGGAACAGCACACTGCTCAAGCGCCATTTCGATGGCTGCCGAGCCGGAGTTTTCAGTGCCGAATAATGTGTACATGGCGGTTTTCCTGTCACATATAGTTAGAAGAAGTGCTTGTACCTGATGCCCAGCTGCGTTTTATAAAGGGCAAATTGTCATGTCTTCGAGGCCCAGGCAGACAATGCGATGCAGGGCATGATGACCCGGCAGACAAATGCTTTTGCAGTTTCTGCAGGCGGGTGAATAGCATAAGTACGATCAAATATTAGAAACTCCGACACCCGACGTTTTATGTGAGCCAAGGATACGCAGCTGCAGGAAAACTCCAGGCTGTCACAGCTAAGATAGCTCGACAGCCTGGATAACGGTTATTGCCAGTTGCTGGCAATAACCACGTCCAACGATGCCTGATAGCTGTCGGACAACTTAAGTTCCCCGGCAGCAGGAGGCGCGAACGCGGCCATGGCTTCGACCAACTGATCAACCTGGCTTCCCATCAGGACTTTGCCGTCGGCGGTACGGAATTGCTCAATCTTCTGAGAATCTTTCCAACTGTCCGAGCTCCAGAAAGACCAGTTCGATACCGTCACTTTATCAGCAGTGCCAATGACACCGACTTCCAGATCCCAACCGTTCTTGCTGAACCACAATTGATCTGCCGCAATATCTGCGCCGAATTGCAGTACATCAGTGTTGGCATCAGGATCGAAATCGTCGATAACGTCTTGACCGTCGCCTCGCTCAAATTGGTAGAGATCATTACCCAGACCGCCGCTCAGTCGATCATTGCCGGCCCCACCTGTCAGAGTGTCGTTGCCTGCATCGCCATAAAGCTGATCGTTACCAGAGCCCCCCGACAGAATGTCGTTGCCGCCCAACCCGTGAAGTTCGTCGTTGCCATCCAGACCCGCCAACGAATCAGCCAGCGCATCTTTACCGTAAAGGACATCGTCGCCCTGACTGGCCATACCACTACTCATCGTTGTGATCGCATCAGCTCCCCAGGTTGTTCCATCAGAGAACTGAATCTGCTCGACCTGGGTCGAGCTATTGGAAAACCATCCAGACACCGTAAGCTTGTCGGTTGCCCCTGCGATGCCTACATACAGATCGTATGTACTGCGGCTTAGCTGGATGTCGGCAGGCGTAAGGTTTTCTGCGATCTTGATGACATCCAGATTGCCTGCAGTACTGTCGTAATCGCTGATCCAGTCTTGTCCGGCGCCACGATAGAAAAGATAAGTGTCGTTGCCAGCGTCACCATAAAGGCTGTCATTGCCGGCGCCACCATCAAGGGTGTCCGCACCTGCACCACCGTAAAGCGTGTCTTTGCCGGCACCGCCATTGAGCGTGTCATTACCCGACAAACCGTAAAGTTTATCGTCCCCACCCAATCCGTTCAGGATATCGGCAACGGACTCATCCCCTTGCAGAACGTCGTTGCCTTCACTTGCAACGCCTTTGACCATGGCTTTCAGGGTCGCAACATCCCAGAGAGTGCCATCCGCAAACTGAACTTGTTCGACCTGCGAATCGGCAGAATAAAACCAGTCGCGAACCGTTATTTTGTCCGATGTTCCGATAATTGCCAGTTCGAGGTTGTCTCCTGTTCGCGAGGCCTTGATATCGGTTGAAGCAATACCTGACGCCAGTTTGATCGTGTCGATATTGCCGGCGGTCCAGTCGCTATCAAAGATCACATCCTGACCGCCGCCACGCTGAAACAGATAAGTATCATTGTCGGTGCCGCCATAAAGCGAGTCGTTGCCAGCGCCGCCATCCAGTGTATCGCGCCCCATTCCGCCATCAAGCATGTCATCGCCCGCGCCGCCCAAGAGCACATCGTTGCCGGCAAGGCCATAAATCTGGTCGTTACCGCCCAGACCATCGAGCTGCTCACTGGTTTCGTCCCCATAGAGCGTGTCCGCCACTTCACTGGCAACTACCTGCGAAAGACGTTTGAGATCGGTTGGAGACCAGACGGTCCCGTCAGCAAATTCGACCCGTTCAATCTGCGCGCCAGGGTCGGTATAGCTGTAAATCTTCATCCAGTCTGTCGTGCCCTTGATGGACAGATAAAGATCCGAGCGCTCTTGCTTCACGACGACATCATCAGGAGCGATATCGGCAGCCACCTTAATGATATCGACGTTGCCGACAGTGGTATCGTACTCAGTGATAGTGTCTTGCCCCATCCCTCTGTAGAAAAGATAAGTGTCGTTGCCTGTATATCCCGACAAATAGTCATTACCGGCACCGCCGTCCAGGATGTCATCGCCCACATCACCGCTTAGGGAGTCGTCGCCTGCACCGCCATTCAAGGTGTCGTTGCCTGCTCCTCCATACAACCAATCGTTACCACCCCCTCCGCTCAGCAAGTCGTCGCCTTCCTCACCGTATAACTTGTCGTTGCCATTGAGGCCATCGAGCACATCGGCCCCGACATCGCCATACAACGTATCAGCGGCATCGCTGGCGACGCCGCGAGTCATGGTTTTCAAGGTATCGACACCCCATACCGTCCCGTCAGCGAACTCGACACGCTCCACCTGATAGTTGATGTTATTGAAGAGCGTGACTGACATTTTGTCCGTCGTGCCCTTTATCGAGAGATACAAATAGTTGCCATCACGACTAACCGTCACATCGGCGGGTGCAATATCGGCAGCGACCTTGATGGTATCGATATTGCCGACGGTCCAGTCGAAATCAGTAACTGTATCTTGCCCCATACCTCGGTAGAACAGGTAAGTGTCATTGCCGAACTGACCGGACAAGCTGTCATTTCCCGCACCGCCATCCAGGATGTCATTGCCCGACGTACCATAAAGCCAATCGTCGCCACTCTGCCCGTTGATAAGAGTTGCCGTTGTATCGCCCATAAGAGAGTCACCGCCTTGAGTTGCTGTTATTGATCCGTTTTTTTCACGTACTACCTTTCCCTGAAACTCTCCTGTGCATGCTGCTGCAACGGACTCAGGAAATACTCAATTACCCGACGCTTGTTCGTCTTCACTTCCGCCGTCACTGCCATACCCGGCGACAACTTGATGTCCACGCCATTTACGTTCAGCGTGTCGCTGTTAAGGCGAATCTTGCTGCTGTAGATCAACCCACGCTTTTCATCTTCGATGGCGTCATTGGAGACGCTGATAACTTCGCCTTCTATCGTGCCGTACTTGGTGAAAGTGAACGTCTCGACCTTGACGGTAACGGGCTGGCCAGCACGGACGAAACCGATGTCCTTGTTCTCCAGCATGGCTTCCACTTCCACCGGCTGGCCATCAGGGACGAGAACCATCAGCGGTTGTGCGGGGGTGACGACGCCGCCGACGGTATGCACGGCCAGTTGCTGGACAGTGCCGTCTACCGGCGCCTCGAGAGTGGTGAGGTCTTCCTGATAACGGGCCTTGGTCAAGTCCTGATTGAAAGATGCGATTTTCTGGTCGGCCTGTTGCAGCAAGTCGAGCATGGCGCGGCGGGTCTGGGCGACTACGCCTTCGCGACGACGTTCTGCTTCCTGTCGGGCGGCAGTGGATTGCAGGACGCTGGCTTGCTGCACGCTCAGTTGGCGTTCAAGGTCCAGGCGCGCCTGTTCCTTTTCAAGGTACGCGTGGCGGGCGATGTACTGCTTTTTCAGCAGGTTTTCGTAGTCACTGGCCAGCTTGGTGGCGATAGGCAAGGTCTTCTGCAGGCTCATTACCTGGATGCGTGCCGCCTGGATATCGGCCTGGCGTTGCTGAATCTCGGCATCGACCAGGTCCAGGCTGCTGCGGTATTCCTGATACTGGCCCTGCAACCAGCGCTCAGCTGCCATCACATGCATCGGGTCGGCATCGACAATAGTGCCGGCCAGATCCCGAGGCGGTTTGCGCTGGTTGATTGCGTCGAGCATGGCTGCCGCCCGCGCACTGTCAACGCGTGCAGCCAACAGGTCACTGCGAACACGTCCCACATCGGCATCGGCTGATGTGGAGTCCAGTTCCAAAAGCAACTGACCCGCCTTGACCGATTGCCCGTCACGCACATGAATCGCTTTGACCACCGCCGTTTCACTGGACTGAATGGTTTTGGTCTTGCCGCTGGGAATGATTTTGCCGCTGGCGGTGGCGACTACATCAATCTTGCCCAGACAAGCCCACAGCAGCGCCAAGGCGGCAAATAGCATGATCGCCCACATGAAAATACGCGGCGCGGGGTGGCTCGGCTTGTCCTGCAACTCCAGCGCAGCGGGCAGAAACTGCACTTCATGCGCCAGGCGCCTGGGCGCTTCCATTTCACTGCGCTGACGCCAGGATTGCCGCCAGACACGGCGATAGCGCTGTAAAAGCCCGGTGGATTCAGCTTTAGACATGACTGCCTCCTTGCTGCAAGCGGTGGAGACGCGAGTAGTGACCCGCTTGGTGGGTCAGCAATTCGGCGTGGGAGCCCTGCTCTACAATTTGCCCGCGATCCACGACGACGATGCGGTTGGCATCGCGAACGGCGGACAGTCGATGCGCGATGATGATGACCGTGCGCCCTTTGCAGATAGCCTGCATGTTCTGCTGAACAATGCGTTCAGACTCATAGTCCAGCGCACTGGTGGCCTCGTCGAAAATCAGGATTCGCGGGTTGCCCATCAGGGCACGAGCAATAGCGATGCGTTGGCGCTGACCGCCAGATAACGATGCGCCGTGCTCGCCAACCATCGTGTCGTAACCCTCCGGCAGCTCAAGGATGAAGTCGTGGGCGCCAGCCAGTTTGGCCATTTGCATCACCGCTTCCAAAGGCGCCCCGGCATCACTCAGGGCGATGTTTTCGCGGATGCTGCGGTTGAACAGCATGTTGTCCTGCAGTACCACGCCGATCTGGCGGCGCAAGGACGAAACGTCTGCCAGGGCCAGGTCCATGCCATCGACCAACACCCGACCGCGCTCCGGCACATAGAGGCGCTGCAACAAACGCGTCAATGTGCTCTTGCCCGAACCGGAACGCCCCACCACACCGATGACTTGCCCCGGCGTAATAACAAGGTTGATACCTCGCAGGATCTCCGAACCGTCCGGGCGATAGCGAAAATGCACCTGATCGAACTCGATACGCCCTTTGATAGGTGGCAACGCACTGCGATTGACTTGCGAAAGTTCGTTACGGGTATTGAGGATGTCGCCCAGACGCTGGACCGATACACCGGTTTGCTGGAAGTTGGTCCACAGTTGGGCAAGGCGCATGATCGGTTGAGCGACACGACCGGCCAGCATGTTGAACGCAATCAACTGCCCCACCGAAAGCTGGCCGTCAATCACAAGACGAGCACCGAACCACAGCGTTGCGACAGTTACCAGTTTGCCGATCAGCGAGACGCTTTCATTGGCGATGGTCGACAGGTTCTGGGTTTTGAAGCCCGCAGCAACATAACCCGCCAGCTGGTTGTCCCACTTTCGAATGGCTTGCGGTTCTACCGCCATGGACTTAAGGGTGTCTATACCGTTGACAGTTTCGACCAGAAACGCCTGATTCTCTGCACCACGAGCAAAACTGTCGTTGAGGCGTTTGCGCAAAACCGGAGTGATAAGCACCGACACCAGAATGTAGAGCGGCAGGGACAGCAATACGATCAACGTCAGCCAACCGCTGTAGTAAAACATCACCGCAATGAACACCACCGAGAACAGCACATCCAGCAACAGGGTGATGGCATTGCCGGTCAGGAAATTACGGATGTTTTCCAATTCGCGAACACGCGCTACCGAATCACCTACGCGGCGCGCCTGAAAGTATGAGAGTGGCAAGGTGATCAAGTGACGAAACAGCTTCGAACCCAGCTCTACGTCGATGCGGCTGGCGGTATGCGCAAATACGTAGGTGCGCAAGCCGGACAGGGCCGACTCAAACAGCATGACCCCGGCAAGGCCAACAGCGATGACGTCAAGAGTCGTCAGGCCGTGATGGACAAGTACCTTGTCCATCACTACTTGAAAGAACAGCGGCGTGATCAACGAGAAAATCTGCAGGACGAAGGAAACCAGCATCACTTCACCCAGCAACTTCCGGTATTTGACAATGGCAGGAATGAACCAGGTGAAATCGAAACTTGAAGACTCGCCCGGCGTGCCGGCCTCCGAGCGAATAAGTAACAGCTGTCCGGTCCAGCGTGCCTGCAAGGCCTCGAAGGTAATGACTTCAGGACGCTGAGCCAATGGATCGTGAATTAACGCCTTGCCTTGATCGAGGCGCGCAATGATGAAGAACCCGCCGTTGTTGTCCACTGCTATGGCGGGGAGTGGTGTACGGTCCAGACGCTCAGTGTTGGTCTTGGCCGCTTTGGCTTTCAAACCGAGTTTGCGGGCTGCCAGTAACAAGCTGTCTTGCGACAGGGATTGATCAGGACTACCAAACTCATGAGCCAGTTGCTCTGGCGAAGCCGCTACCTGATGGAAGCGCGCAAGCATGACCAGCGAGGCCAGTCCGGTGTCGAGACGAGGGGCATTGTCAGGCGTCCGAGCGCCCATTTCCGAATCATTCATTGCGCGTCCCTGCCGACATGCCTTGAGGTCGGCAGTCTCATCAGATGTTCAAATAAGAGTGTGAGTTACTTTCGTGGGTGTGATGCTTGCAGCGTCAACATCGCCAAATCTCAATGTTTGAGGCAGGCAATGCCAACACCTTCAACTGCCTGTCGGCAAAAAATCACGGGCCGGGTCGTAGTCCTGTTTCAAGTAGCGCGCCAGTGCTTTCAAGTCATCAGGACTCAGGGTGCCTGCCGCCTGTTTAAGCTTCAGGTTGTCTAGGATGTAGTCATAACGAGCGTCGTTATAATCACGCACGGCTGCGTACAGTTGACGCTGAGCGTTGAGTACATCCGCAATATTGCGCGACCCCAGGTCAACACCGACCTGATTAGCCTCCACCGACTTCTGCCCGGAAACGATGCTCTGGCGACGGGCGATGATCTGCTCTATGCCTGCGTTGATACCGCGAAATGCATTGCGGGTATTCAGTACGACTTCACGGCGGCGGTCCTCCTGTTCGTCCTGACTCTGATAAAGACGCTCGGTGGACTCTTTGATCTGGGAATTGGTCATTCCGCCCGAATACAGGGGAATATTAAGTTCAATACCGACGCTGCTTTGCGCTACCCGGTCGCGATAACCATTACTGCCAAAGTCAGTGGGATTGCTGTACCCAAAACTATCGTTATCACCTTTGCGATACGACGCTACTGCATCAATCGTGGGCGCGTGACCAGACTTTCGCTGGCTGAGCGTGTGCGTCGCGGCACTGACTGCGTATTCGCTGGCCTGAAGTTCCAGGTTCTGTCGAACAGCGGTGTCCACCCAGGCTCGGGCGTCATTAGGCACCGGCGCCTCTACGGGTAACTGATGCCCCATACCGGCAATAGCGCTGTATGTGCGCCGCGTCAGGCGCTCCAGCGCTTCATAGGCATCATCCACTTTGCGCTGAAACTGTTGCCGATCGGCGCGGGCGTTGTCGTAAGCGGCTTGGGCATCGTACACATCAGTGATACTTGAAGCTCCATCCTCAAGCCGCCCCTGCGCCTGATCGCGCTGGCGCAGCAAGGCAGCCTCTTCCGCCTGAGCTGCGGCAAAAGCGTCCAGTTGCCTGAGTATTTCGAAATAGGTCTGAGCAGCCGTCAGAATCAGGTTTTGTTCCTGAGCGGCAAGTTCGAGCTCGGCCTGGATGACACTTGACTGCGCCGCCTTCAACTGGAACCAGCGATCAATACGGAACAACGGCTGACTGAGATTCGCCCGAACAGTTGTACCGCTTCGCTCGCGGCTCAGGGCAGGCTCGTCACGCTTCAAGCCCGTCACTTCGGTTGTCGCGCCGGCAGTCAGGCTCGGCAATAGCCCTGCGCGCGCCTGCGGGACGGCTTCAAGCTCTGCCCTGTAAGCGTGGCGCGCAGCAGACAATCGAGCATCGTTATGGGATGCAGCCTCATAAACGCTCAAAAGATCTGCTCGCTGCCTTGGCATATCCCGGCCTTGGCTACCAGCACCATACACAGCGCTTTTATCAGCGGGCGCAGGAGCCGCGAGCAAAGGAAGTGCGACGATAGAGAACAAGAAAAGCAGCGTTGTTTTGAAAGCATCAACGTACACAGTGCGTCCTTGCGATAGCATATTGACATCAAAAAGTTGGACAATCCTGGAACGCCATCACTATGACGTCAAATAAATGTATCGACCCTTTATCTGGTTTGTTGAACTTTTTTTAAAGCTAATTTGCCATGTAAGACCCCGCGTTATTACGCTAACCTGATTGATCAAATAAACCGATGCATTCACATCTTGAACACAACTAATATTTGCCAATGATCAAAGAACTGAAAACTTTTATCGCCGTTGCTCGGGATGGCACGTTCGCCGCTGCCGGAGACCGGATAGGCCTGACTCAGGCAGCGGTAAGTGCGCAGATGCAGCGTCTTGAGGCGGAGCTGGGGGTCAAGTTGTTCGACCGCACAGGGCGTTCGGCGCAGTTGAATCGTATGGGCCAGCAAGTGCTGTTACAGGCTCAAGAGCTGCTGCAGCTATACGGCAATCTGGGCAGTGACGCCGTTGGGCTGGCCCCCGATGTGCTGGTGACGCTGGGGGCCATTGCTTCTGTGCAACGCTCGTTCTTGCCGGACGCGCTCGCACTGTTTCATCAGCAATGCCCACAATGTCGAACCCGTATCATTCCTGGGCTGTCGATGGACCTGGTCAACCAGGTGGACGCTGGCGAAATCGATCTGGCAGCGATCATTCGTCCACCCTTCTCGCTGCACAGCGACCTGCGCTGGACCACCCTGACACGCGAACCCTATTGCCTCATCGTCCCGGCCGATGTGCGAGGTGATGACTGGTCTGCGCTGATCTCGAATCAGCCCTTCATCCGCTATGACCGATCATCGTTTGGCGGCCGCCAAGTCGACCGTTTCCTGCGTAAGACGCACGTCGCGTTACGGGAGGTGTGCGAGCTCGATGAACTGGACGCGATCGTCAAACTGGTCGCCAACGGCGTGGGTGTTGCGCTGGTCCCGCAGACAGCCACCCTTCAGGCATGGCCAGCGGGGGTGCGGGCCGTCGATCTGGGGCAACACACGTTTCATCGTGATATAGGTCTGGTGCATCGGGCGCGCAGAAGTCTGGCAGAGCCAGTAAAAGAACTCGCCCGACTGCTGACGGCGCAGGGTCAGGAAGTGCAGTGACCGGGGCCACTGCCAGTACGCAAACGTTATTTGGCGAATAGCTGGCTCATGTCCTTGAACGCCTTGAACTCAAGTGCATTGCCGCACGGATCAAACAGAAACATGGTGGCCTGCTCGCCAACTTGTCCTTTGAAGCGGATGTAAGGCTCGATGACGAACTGCGTGCCGAACGACTTCAGGCGCTCGGCCAATGCCTCCCACTGCACCCACTCCAGAATGATGCCGAAATGCGGAACCGGCACGTCGTGCCCGTCCACCGGGTTGCTGTGTACGCTTTCCTGGGAAGGGGTCTTGGGTTGTTCGTGTATCACCAGTTGATGGCCATAAAAGTCGAAATCGACCCATTGCGCACTGGAACGGCCCTCGGCAAGCCCGAACACTTCGCCGTAGAAAGTGCGTGCGGCGGCCAGGTCATAAACGGGAATTGCCAGATGGAAAGGAGAAAGGCTCATCAGAACTCCGGGGACGTTTTTATGGGAGGCGGTCGTCGAGGCTGCTGTCTCGCCAAAACGATCCGCTTGAATCTGTCCTCATCCTGGGGCTTGCGAGCGAAAAATAAAATCAACATGTTTTGTGGACAAGCACAAATAATATTTGTGCCTGTCCATACATCAGTGCTTCAGGACTTAAGCATCAAGGCTGACCGGACAATTTCATGATCATCCGTGACAGCAAGTAAATCCTTGGCGCCACGCTGCCCACCTCGGCGTATTCTTCCGGCGTGTGAATATTGCCACCGACAATGCCGAAACCATCCAGCGTCGGCGTCCCCACGCTCGCAGACAGACTTGAATCCGCCGCCCCGCCACTGCCTTCAATCGTCAGTGTGCGGCCCAGTTCGCCATAGATGCCTTGTGCCATAGCGACCAGCGCATCGGACTTCGGCGTTTGCGGCATGGGTGGCAGGCCGCGCACCAGGCTGGTCTTGACCTCGGTATCAGGCACTAGCTTGTTGGCCGAGACCCTGGCGAGATCTTGCTCGATCCGGTCGAACTCCTCAGGCACCGCTGCGCGGACGTCGGCCTTGGCGCTGGCCTGATCCGGAATCACGTTGGTGCGATCACCCGCCTTGAGGACCGTGAAGTTGATGGTGGTTTTCTTCTCCTCGTCCCCCAGCTTGCCGAGTTGCAGGATCTGATGCGCCACTTCGGTGGCCGCATTGCGCCCCAGTTCCGGGGCGACGCCTGCGTGGGACGCCTTGCCCTTCACGTCGACCAGCGCCGTTGCAGACCCCTTGCGCCAGACCACAAGGCCATCGGCCGGACGCCCTGGCTCCAGGTTCAGCGTGACATCATGCTCTTTGGCAGTCTTTTTGATCAGGTCGGTCGCGACCACCGAGCCGGTTTCTTCACTGGCGTCGAGCAGCACGGTGATCTGCGCGTAGTCAGTGAATTTCAGGTTATGCAAGACTTTCAGCGCGTAGATGGCAGCGACGATGCCACCTTTGTCGTCCATCACGCCAGGGCCGTAGGCACGACCATCCTTGATATGGAATGGTCGTTCTGCCGCCGAACCTTCTTTGAATACCGTGTCCATGTGCGCCATCAACAGGATTTTCGCCTTGCCGGTGCCCTTCAGCGTAGCGATGACATGATGACTGGCCTCAGGTGTATTCGGCACCTGCTCGATGGTTGCACCGAGCTTTTTCAGCTCGTCGATAGCGATATCACTGACCTTGGTAAGGCCCGGCACATAGCCGGAACCCGAGTCGATGTTCACTAGGCGTTCGAGCAGTTTCAAGGCCTCGTCCTGATATTGCTCCGCATCGGCCTGAATCGCCTTGTGGGTTTCGGCCATCGCCACCTGTGCCGAAGTCGTCAAGGCCAGTGCCAAGGCCAAGTGAGCAGCCAGTGGCGAGCGAAAAAATGGGCGCATGGTTATCTATCCTTGTTTGCATGAACGGGTTTTTCAGAAACATACCCTACCGCGTTGTCAGGCGTCACGAGTGCGATGCGCCTGTATCGCACGTTAAAGTCCGTTCGCGCCTGCGCTCGAGCTTTTCGAACAGCAGCCAGTAAAGAATGGGGATCAGGCCCAGCGTCACCAGCGTGCCAAGAGCAAGCCCGCCCATGATGGTGATCGCCATGCCTTCCCAGAGCGGACCGGCGAACAGCATCAAGGGGATCAGGCCGATGATGCAGGTCAATTTGGTCATCACAATCGGTCGCAAGCGCTTGACCGCTGCATTGACTACCGACTCACGTACAGAAAGCCCGCCCTCGCGCTCGGCTTCAATGCGCTCCAGTAGCAACACCGCGTTATTGACAATGATCCCCGCCAGCGAAAGCAGTCCGAAGGTGGCCATGAAGCCGAACGGATACCCCGTAAGCACCAGCGCCAACGCTACGCCGATGAGCACAAAGGGCACGCTGGAAATGACAATCAGCAATTTGCGGAACGAGTTGAACTGCCAGATAAACAACAGCAGCATCGCCACCAGCGCATGCGGCATGTACTGCAGCAATGCCTGGTTGGCTTCGGCCGAGTCCTCTATCTCGCCACCCAGCTCAATGCGATAACCGGCAGGCAGATTGAGCGCAGCGATTTGCGGTGCCAGTTGTTCGACGATAGACGTAGCCGTCAACGACGGGTTGTGCCCGACCACGGTGATGGCCCGCTCCAGGTTGCGGCGCTGGATGGTCGAGGCTTCGGCTTTTGGCTCCACAGTGGCGATAGCGGACAACATCAGCGGGGCGGCACCTGAAGCCGGATAGATCAGCGTACTGTCCAGCTCGCTGGCGGGCATGCTCGGTGTGCCCTGCTCGCGCGCCACGATAGCCACGGCGGTTTCGCCATCCTGCATTGAAGACACGCTCAGGCCGTTATTCCTCAGTTGCAGGGCCTGCGCAATGTCCTGAGTCGAAACTCCGGCATGCAGTGCCTTGTATTGATCGACCACCACGTCATACCGCAGCAGCCGGTTGCGCCAGTCATCATGTACGTCCAGCGTACCCGGCAACGCCGACAAGGCCTGTTCGATCCTGCGCGCAATCGTGCGCAGTACTTTTTCGTCCGGGCCGATCACTCGATAAATCGCGACGCCTGCCTCGGTGGTGCCCAGTGAAAAGCGTTTGGGCTGTGCTTCTATTTCGGGGTGCTGCGAGAGAAGAAAATGCCGGGTTCGTTCAATCACCTCATCGACATTGGCACCGTCGCGCACGCTGACCGTGAAGTAGGCAACGTCTGGAGCGGACAATGGCGGGTTGAGCCCCAGAACGATTCGTGGACCACCATCGGCCACATAGCCGATGCTGTCTTTGACGTCCTTGTCATTACTCAGCCACTGGCTGATATCACGCACCGCCTGTGACGTCGCACGCGAGCTGCTGCCCGGCTCCAGAACCAGCGGGATCTGGAACTGCATGCGGTCCGACTTCGGTAGAAAGTCGTAGGGCACATGAGTCAGCACTGTGACCGCGATTACCAGCAAGACCGCCATGCTGCCAATGAAAATCAGGTAGTGCCTCAGCAGTCCCTCGATGACTTTTCGATAACCGCGATAGAACACAGATGCATATTCATCGGTGGCAGGCTCCTTTGAATCAACCGGAGACCGGGCGAAGTAAAAGCACAGCAAGGGCGTCACCGTCACACTGAGCAACCAGGAACTAACCAGCGTGGTCGCCAGTACGATTGCCAGTGAACGCAGGTATTCATTGGTACTGGTCTGGCCCAGAAAGAATGGCGAGAACGCCAGCACGATGACCAGTGACGAGGTCAGCAGGGGAATCATCAGCGTTCGCCCCGCTTGCTCACACGCGCTTCGTCGATCCTCTCCGGCATGCAGTCGGCGCTCGATGTCCTCGGCGATGACGATGCCATTATCCACCAGCAACCCCAACGCCAGAATGATCGCGGCGATCGAGACGGTTTGCAGCTCAATCCCCAGAGCACGCATGACCAGCAGCGTACTCAGAATAGTCAACGGCACGATCACCCCGACCACCAAGCCGGTGCGCCAGCCGAGAAACAGCATGACCACGCACATCACGATGACGACCGTTTCGGCCATGACGTGGTACATCTTGCTCATCTCGTGCTTAACCACGTCGGACTGGAACGTCACGATGTGCAAGGTGAAGCCGGCCGGGAGTTGCTGTTCGAGCTCTCCGAGCCGCTTGCGCAACGCGCTGCCGAACGTCTGGACATTAAGGCCCGGCTGCATCGATACCGCCAGAACAACAGCATCCTGCCCTTGATAAATGGCCTCGGTGTCCGGTGGATCGGCTGCGGCCACCGACACCCTGCCCAGGCTTTGCAGCGCAACCGTCTGACCGCTGGACAACTGCACGGGAAACTGGCGAAGCTGCTCAAGCGAAAGTATCTCGCCACTGACCGAGAGCGTCGTGCTCTGCTGGCCGATCACCGGGTTGCCTCCCGGCGCAATAACATTACGCGCCTGCAACTGCTGCATTAGC
This sequence comes from Pseudomonas tremae, assembly GCF_001401155.1. Taxonomy (GTDB): domain Bacteria; phylum Pseudomonadota; class Gammaproteobacteria; order Pseudomonadales; family Pseudomonadaceae; genus Aquipseudomonas; species Aquipseudomonas tremae. The sequence goes on along the minus strand of NZ_LJRO01000090.1, from coordinate 145,202 downwards.
TGCTGAGGCGAAAGCCCGGCAGCCGCCAGTGTCTGGTGATCGAAGTCCAGATAGATACGCTCTTCTTGCAAGCCGTAGAGCTCGACCTGATCGACACCATCAAGCTCATAAAGCTGGTTGCGCAGCCGTTTTACCGGTCTGCGCATTTCGCTCATGCTGAAACCCGGTGCCGTCACCGCAATGGAAGCTACCGCAACCCGGCCAAAATCGTCATCCACAAAGGGGCCTTGGGTACCCGCTGGAAAAACACCGCTCGCTTCACCTGTCTTGGCCCGCAGTCGCTGCCACAACAGCCCGAGGTCCTTGACGCTGTCATAGGCCGTGACCTGCACAATCACCCGGCCCGGCTTGACCGTAGTGACCACGTTCCTGATATCCGCCAGTTCACGAATTTTCTCTTCAAGCGGCCTGGCAAGCAGCTCCTCGGTGCGTTCAGCGGAAAGACCAGGCAGAGAGACGCTGACCAAGGCATCCCGAACAGTCACCGAAGGCTCTTCCTGAGAAGGAAAACCCATGAAAGTAGCGACGCCGGCCAGCAAAATCAGGCCGGCAGCAAACAGGGTCAGGCGGCTTGCGCGCATTGCTCGATACGTAAGGTTCATGGCGCACTTCCGCTCAAACGCGTACTTGGCTGAAACAGGCTGACAGCCTGCCCGTCCTGCAGGAAGGCGGCTCCGGCAGTCACCACTTGTTCACCTGCAACCAGCCCGCTGGCGATAACCGCTCGCCCTTCTCTGACCGGTCCCAAGGAGACTGCGCGGATCGACACCGTTCCACCCGGTTGATAGACAAATACCTCGGCCGTGTTGCTGCCAGCTCCCATCCATAACGCTTGTATCGGAATAGACAGCGGCTGCGGGCCTGATTCGAGTTGCATCTGCACCAGCAGCGTGACGCCGCTGGGCAGCGTTCGGGCGGGACGCAAGACACGAAATACCGCCGTTCTGACCAGCCCGTCATCGGCCCGTGGAGAAATACCTTCAAGAGCCAGATCGAAGCCTGACGTGTTGTCTGCCGTGCGCGAAGCTCTGGCGAGTTCGCCGGGTTTGAGCTCCTCGGCAAGCGCAACCGGAACAGCCGCGACCACCTGCTGCCCCTCGCCGGATTCGACGTCAAGCACTACCTGCCCGGCAGGCAGCACGCTGCACGGTTCGGCACGGCGCGCAACCACTCGCCCGGAAAAAGGCGCAAGCATCTGGCTACGCTCCAGATCACGACGCGCCAGCGCTAATTCAGCCTGGGCCCGAACCTGCTCGGCCTTGGCTTGCTCGCGGGATGCCAGAGCCGACTCGACAACGCTTTGCGCAACACTGCCTGCAGCGAGCAGATTCTTCTGACGCTGGTAGTTTTGCTCACGCTCGACTGACTGGGCTGCAGCCAGACGCGCGCTGGCCTGCGCCTGCTGCAGATGCAAGGTTGCAGGCTGTCGATCAAGACTGGCGAGCAGCTGGCCCTTCTGCACCGCGTCGCCGACATCGACGCGTATTTCGCTCACGGTGCCGGCGGACTCGAATGCCAGACTGGCGCGCGCCTGCTGCCGAACGGTGCCGATAAAGCGCATCGTGGCCGCCTCGCCAGCGCGCACCGCGTCGACCTTGACGGCACGCACGGCAGCAACGCTGGTCGGGTGTTTGTCGCTGCATCCACTGAGTATCAGGACGATCAAGGCCAGACTGCACAGGTGAGCAGCACATCGCCGCAAGGCAGCAGAAAACGCATCAGGATGAAATCGCATGGCAGGCGTCCACTCTTCAGAAAGCGTAATTCAGGGCAATCAGGCCACTGCCTTCGGCATCGGTCTCGACCAGTGGGCTGCCACGGGTCTGATCGGTGTAATGCGTCACTCCGACGCTGGCGACGCTTGACCAGTGAGCGTCGAAGGTATGCTGCCAGGCGAGAGCCGCTGAATACGCGTAAATGCCGCTGTCGGCCGTAAACCTTGAAAAACCGCTGCGCTGGCTTTGCATCGGGCTTACGCCGAAGTAGGTCTGGTTGTAGCGGCTGTCGCCGGCATGTGCGTCGATGTCGAGCGTCACCGTGTCGGTCTGGCTGTGGTAGGCAATGCCTTCGAAGCCCAACCGGTAACGGTTGCCACGTTTTTCGCCAGCCACTCGTAATTCGGCCTCGGCGCTGGCCGACAGCCAAGGCGCAAGCTGCTGAGAGACCATGAAATCGCCGACGGTGGCGCCCTCGACGGTTCCCATGCCCCTAAGCTCGTTGGAGCCGGGACGATTCCCGCTGTTTTTCTCGGTTCGACCGAAGTCGTAATTGAGCGCCGCACTGGCACCGAACCCGGACGCCGATTGAAACTGAACCCCCAGGCCACGCGTGGTATCAGCGAAAAAGATCCCGCGCTGGACAGTGAGCATCGGCAATACCTGACTGCGATACTCGTCGGCGCCCATGTAGCGCGGCAATACAGCCATGCCCAGACCGAGGTTGACGTTGAACTTGTCGCCGAGAATGGACTGACTGCCCGCAGAATCACCCTCCTGAGCATAGGCCTGGCCGATCAGGGTCATGGTGGCGCAAGCGATCAGCGTGTTGAGCAGCGGCTTGAGCAGAGCAGTTCGCGGGTTAGAATGAGCGAGGTCATGATTCATGGTGATACTCCGGTTCAGTCAGGGTTTCGAAGGGGTGGCGGGTTCTGCTCCGCGAAGCGCGCGAAACAGGTCAATCCGGTTCTGCTGCAAATCATCGAGCGACCTGCGACAGGCTGCGTCGGCCTCGGCGATGCGGATGCTGGACGCCAGCAATGCGGTACGGTCAGCGGCGCCGGCATTCAACTCAAAGGACAGACGCCGCACTTTTTCCTGCACCAGCGCGACGCGCTCGATCTCGTTGCGGACATGGCCCAAGGCCTGCTGACGTCGGCTCAGCACACCGGACATTTCACGGAATGCGTTCTGCACAGACTGTTCATATTCGGCGACAGCGATCTGCTGGCGTACTTGCGCAAGGTCCAGATTGGCCTGGTTGCGTCCGCCATCGAACAAGGGCAGGTTCAGCTGCGGGCTGAACAGCCAGGCACCGCTGCCGCTGCTGAACAGAGTGCGCAGGCTGTCGCTCTGAATGCCGACCCCGGTAGTGAGTTTTATCGATGGAAAGAATGCTGCGCGCGCGGCGCCGATATTGGCGTTGCCGGCTTTGAGCGCCTCTTCGCGCTGGCGGATGTCGAATCGCTCCAGCAGACGCTGTGAAGGCAGATTCGCCAGCCAGCCCGGCGTCTCGAGCAGCGCGCTGCTCAGCACAGGCGTGTCCGTCGGGGGCGTCGGCAAGGGTGTCGAGTAGCCGGTCAGCAACAGCAAGGCCTGTGATGCACGCGCATGTTCACTGACGGCATCCTGTAGCTGCTGCTGCGCGCTCAATGTATCCACACGCTGCACCAACAGATCATCCAGCGAGACAGCGCCTTGACGCTGCTGCTCTTCGACGGCTTTCACCCACATCGATCGAGCGTCATGCACCGCCTGTGCATCCTGCTGCAATGCAGCGCTCAGCCGCTCTGCCAGCCAGGCGCGCGCTACCTCGGCAACCAGCGCACTGCGCGCAGCCTGCTGACCATAGGTGCTGGCCAGATACTCATGGCGCGCCGCCTCCGACAGGCTGCGCACGCGGCCGAAGAAATCCAGCTCGAAGTCGGAAACACCCACTGATGCAATAGCGATGTCCTGCCCGTAGCGCTCGTCGGCGACGGCATTATCGAAGTGCTGACGGTCACGCTCGACGCCTGCGGCAATCGTTGGGAACCGATCGGCGCGGCTGATACCGTGCATCGCCCTGGCCTCTCCCACACGCAGCACCGCCACACGAAAATCGCGATTAAACGCCAAAGCGGATTGCAGCAGAGCCCGAAGCTCACCCTTGGGTGACAGCTCGGCCGCAAGCGCCTCTTCCTCCGCGCTCAGGACGATGTCGGGAGGTGTCTCGCGAGCAGGTAGCGCAGCCGACAACTGATCTGCGGGAACCGGCAGCGCTGGCCGCTGGTAAGCCGGAACCAGCGAACAACCGGAAACACCGATGCCTAGCAGCACAGCCAGCAGACAGTGGCCGCTCAGGTTTCGGATACGCTTGGACAGCGGTGTACTCATCAGCATAGGATCTGTCCGCGACAGTGGGGTCTGGACGCAATCCTGAACGCCGACTTTCAATAAACCGTTCGCTAATTATCAAGATTTGATCAAGAGGCACCCCCATGTCAGGAAAACGCATTCTTATCGTCGAAGACGATGCCGACAGTGCCAGTATTCTCGAGGCCTACCTGCTTCGTGACGGCTTCATCGTAGGGCTGGCAGAAAACGGCCAGCGCGGCATCGACATGCACCGTCAATGGAAGCCCGACCTGATTCTGCTGGACGTGATGCTGCCGCTGGTCAGCGGCACTGATGTGCTATCGGCGGTAAGACGCTGCAGCGACACACCGGTGATCATGGTGACCGCCATGGGTGATGAGCCTGAAAAACTCGGAGCGCTGCGCTACGGCGCCGACGATTACGTGGTCAAACCCTACAACCCAAAAGAGGTAGTCGCCAGGGTGCATGCAGTGCTCAGGCGTTCACAGCAAAATGGCAATAACGACCGCCACCTGCGCCATCAGCACCTGCTGGTGGACCTTGAATCGGTCACCGCCGTTATCGAGAACGCCGACACCCCACACACCCTGCTTGACCTCACGCCGACCGAGTTCAAGATTCTATCGACCCTGCTGAAAACCCCGTCCAAGGCTTTCACCCGGGAAGAATTGCTTGAGATCTGCCTCCCCGAGAGCGAGGCGCTGGCCAGAGTGGTCGATGCACATGTGCATAACCTGCGTCGCAAACTTGAAATTCATGGCGTGGATAACGTGCTGGTGACAGTGCGGTCAGTCGGTTATCGATTCAGGTGAAACTCATGCGACCTCTTTTCAGGCACAGGCAGCAACCTTTGTGGCATTGGGTCGGTATGCGCATGAGCATGCTGGCGGTGGGTGCAGTCATCGTGATTGCCTTTTGCATGTGGCTGCACGTCACGGTGTCTGACTGGATGACCGTGCAGGCAATGCCGACCGAGGTGCGCAGCGAATTTCAGCGTCTGCAAGCCGATCCCGAGGCAAACATTGCCAGGCTTCGGGAGCTGTTCGTTCAGTACTATCCCATCGAAAATCTGTTGCCGGGCATTGCCAACAAGGAGTGGTGGGTGTTGTCGGGGCTGGTAGCAGGCGCCATTCCCATCATCATCTTTTTCGGTTTTCTGTTTTCACGTCCGCTCTCCAGTCAGTTTTCGTCGATTGCCCGAGGCGCACGACGCGTTGCTCAGGGCGACTTCAAGACCCGCCTGCCGATGGACGTCAAAGGACCGGAAGAACTACAGGCGCTGGTCAGCGACTTCAATACCATGACCACCCAGCTGGGTCGTTACGAACTGGAGGTCAGTGAATCCAGCGCAATGATCGCCCATGAGCTGAGAACGCCGCTGAACGCCGCCATGGGTCGCGTTCAGGGCATGATCGATGAAGTGTTTCCACGTGATATCGCGCAGCTGGAACTGGTCCATCGGCAGCTCAGCCAACTGAACAAGCTGGTCAGCGATCTGCACCTGCTGTCGCTGGCCAGCGCCGGACAGCTGACGCTGGACAAAACTGTGTTTCCCTTGCAAAAACTGGTGGCCGAGCGCTTGAGCTGGTTCGCCACGCAACTGGATGAAGCGCACTTGCGTGTAACCCTGGACATACCTCGCCAATTGAACATCACGGCGGACCGGGACCGTATGGGTCAGGTGGTCAATATCCTCGTGGATAACGCGCTGCGCTACTCAGCACAGGGCGGCGAACTGCTGATTGCCGCCAGAGCGACCGCGCGCAATGTCGAACTGACCTTCTCGGACCGCGGCCCGGGTTTCGGTCCGGAAAACCTTGAACAAGTGTTCGACCGCTTCTGGCGCGCAGAGCGTTCGCGGGCACGCTATTCGGGGGGCAGCGGCCTTGGCCTGTCCATCGCCCGCGCTATCTGCGTCGAGCACGAGGCGCATATCGAGGTTCAGGACAGGCCCGGTGGCGGCTCCGTCATCCGGCTGCACATGCCGGTCTGAACCGGGCAAGCGGATAACAGATCAATGCCCCATCAGCGAGTCAATTCCATCAGGCTTGTCGTGTACGCCAAACCTGTCCACCAGCGTGGTCGTGGCGCGGTTCATGCCGACCACCTCCACGCTGGCACCCGCCCTCCTCAGCTTCAGTACCACTTTGTCCAGCGCAGCAACTGCCGTAACGTCCCAGAAGTGCGCCTCGCGAAGATCGATGACCACCGCTTCCACGCTTTCCCGCAGGTCGAATGACGCCATGAAACGGTCAGCGGAGGCAAAGAATACCTGACCGGTCACATAATAAGTACGTTGGCTGTGGAGAGGATCGCGTTGCGAGCTGACGTCGAGGTAGTGGGCGATTTTGCTGGCAAAAAACATCGCAGCCAGCAGCGACCCGACTAGCACACCATAGGCCAGGTTGTGTGTGGCCACGACCACCACCACAGTGACAACCATCACGATGTTGGTCGAGAGAGGGTACTCCTTGAGGTTACGGATCGACCCCCAACTGAATGTACTGATGGACACCATGATCATGACCGCCACCAGCGCCGCCATCGGAATGCGCGCCAGCCAGTCGCCCAGAAACAGCATCATGATCAACAGCAACAAGCCCGCACTGAGTGTTGAAAGACGCGTCTTGCCACCAGACTTCACATTGATCATCGACTGACCGATCATGGCGCAGCCGGCCATGCCGCCGATCAGGCCACTGGCAATGTTGGCAATGCCCTGCCCCTTGCACTCCCGATTGCGATCACTGCCGGTGTCGGTCAGGTCGTCGACGATAGTCGCCGTCATCATCGACTCGAGCAGGCCCACAACGGCCAGCGCAGCGGAGTACGGCAGGATGATCAGCAGCGTCTCGATACCCGGCGTGACGTCCGGCCACATGAACGTCGGCAGACTGTCAGGCATCGCGCCCATGTCCCCTACTGTTCTGACGTGAAGGCCCATGTAGATGGAGATCGCAGTGAGCACCAGAATGCACACCAGTGGCGACGGCAGCAACTTGCCCAGTACCGGCACACGCGGAAACAGATAGATGATGGCCAGACCCGCTGCGGTCATTGCATAGACCGGCCAGGTGACGTTTGTCAGCTCCGGCAACTGAGCCATGAAGATCAGAATCGCCAGGGCGTTGACGAAACCGGTGACGACTGAGCGCGACACAAAGCGCATCAGTTCACCCAGCCGCAGATAGCCTGCAATGATCTGCAATACGCCACACAGCAACGTGGCGGCCAGCAGATACTGAAGACCATGCTCTTTCACCAGGTTCACCATCAGCAGGGCCATCGCACCTGTGGCCGCGGAGATCATGGCGGGACGGCCGCCCACGAACGCAATGATCGTGCAGATACAAAACGAGGCATACAGCCCGACTTTCGGGTCCACGCCGGTAATGATCGAGAACGCAATGGCTTCTGGAATCAGGGCCAAGGCGACAACCAGCCCGGCCAGAACATCGGCGCGGACGTTGGAAAACCACGCAGCTTTGATTTTTTCGAGCATAGAAATACCTATGACAGACGCAGCAGGACGCACAGCAACGCGTGCCGGACGAGCAAGAGCATCAGTTTTCGATTGGGTTGTGATGAACGTGGCAGCGACCGCAAAACGGACACGGCAACAGACGACCGCAGCTAATGGCAGTCAGGGTGTGGCGAGGGGGCGAAGCGCTAAGGCGGCGTAGGCAGCCAGTTGGAACGAGACAAGGACAATTCCTTACAAGGGTAGCAGGACCTGCACATCATAGGCCTATCCGTTTGGAGGGTTCAAGCATGTTTTATCCGCACAAAGTACTTGAATGACAGTTGCCCAGGCATTCCGAGATGAGCGTTCGAAGTCTCTGATATGCTTTTTTGAAAGTATCTTGCGACTGTTCTCTGAGCGCTGTCTGGCTCATCATGGCTGCACCACTCAGACAATGGCGCTTATGAAACGCTACGAAAAGTTCGCAGCCGATATCTCGGAAATGATTCGCAGCGGTGTGCTGCCTGCCGGTGAAAAATTACCTTCTGTCCGGGTCGCAAGTCGTACCTGGTCGGTCAGCCCCGCTACCGTCTTCAAGGCGTATTACCTGCTTGAAGACAAAGGGCTGATACAGGCCCGCGCAAGGTCCGGGTATTACGTGCGAGAACATACGTCCAACGCACTGACCGAACCTGAACTGGTCCGACATGCCAGCGAAGGTACCGAACTTGGGGTCAGCGACCTGATCTTCTCGGTGCTCGGGTCGCTCAAGGACCCTGACACGGTGCCCTTTGGCTCGGCGTTTCCCAGCCCGCATCTGTATCCGCTACCCCGGCTGGCGAAATCGATGGCTTGCGCCGTGCGTGCCATGACGCCATCAGGCATTGTCGGCGACATGACCAGCGGAAATTCCGAACTGCGTCGACAGATCGCCCTGCGTTACATGATCAACGGCTCACGTCTGTCTGCCGACGAGCTGGTGATCACCAACGGCGCCATGGAGGCTTTGAATCTATGCCTGCAATGCGTCACCGAGCCCGGCGACCTGGTCGCCATCGAAGCCCCCGCCTTCTACGCCTGCCTTCAAGTACTCGAACGGCTCAAGCTCAAAGCCGTCGAGATCCCTGTTCATCCGCGTGACGGCGTGGACCTGGACTCGCTGCAGGACAGCCTCTCGCGCTTGCCGATCAAAGCCTGCTGGTTCATGAGCAGCTTCCAGAACCCGCTGGGTGCGAGCATGACTCAAGAGAAAAAGGTCAGGCTCTACGACCTGCTCGAACGGCAGCAGATACCCTTGATCGAAGATGACGTATACGCCGAGCTGTACTACGGCGCCAAGGCGCCCTACCCGGTCAAAAGCCTGGACCGCAGCGGCCTGGTAATGCACTGCAGCTCGTTCTCCAAGACCCTGGCGCCCGGTTACCGTATCGGTTGGGTCGCGGGCGGGCGGTATGCCGAGCAGATCGACCGCCTGAAACTGATGACTACTATTTCACCGTCTGTGCCCGCACAGGCCGCCATCGCCGATTATCTCAAGCACGGCGGCTACGACCGCCATCTGCGCAAACTGCGTGATGTTCTGGAGCTGCAACAGGGCGCAATGCTGGCCGCTGCCGCCCGCTATTTTCCAGCAGCGACACGCGTTACCCGCCCGATCGGCGGCTATTTCCTGTGGTTTGAATTTCCTGAGCAGGTGGATTCGCTGCAGCTGTTCCAGCTTGCGCTGGCGCAAGGCATCAGTCTGGCACCCGGCCCGATATTCTCGGCCTCGCAGCGTTTCAAGAACTGCGCGCGCCTGAACTACGGCACGCCTTGGGATGACCGCAGCGAACAGGCGATGGCGATGCTGGGGCGTATCATCGCGTCGTTCTGAGACCTTAGGACAGCGTGCTTCAAAGGAAACTGATCTGTATTTTTTAGCTGTTTCTGAATCTGTACCAGAAACTCACCACACACGATAATGGCAACGCATCCAAACGCGCTGCCGAACGCCAGCCATTGGCGCCTGCGGTATGCGATCCAGCACAGCAGCAGGAGAGACTAATGGGCAAGCTCGGACTTTCATTGATCGGTTTTTTGTTATTGGCAATCGGGGTGGGGTTGCTGGGCACTATTTCGCCGTATTGAAGAACGGCCGCAATGCGGATCAGATCTTAAGGTCCTCTCCCCGCACGATAGGCCCCTATAAGCGCAGAAAACAAAAAACCCGCCATAAAGGCGGGTTTTTTGGGTTCAGAGGCTATACAGATTACCTCTGTGCCTATGTATGGCTCCACGACCTGGACTCGAACCAGGGACCCAGTGATTAACAGTCACTTGCTCTACCAACTGAGCTATCGCGGAATGAGCGCTATGTTACTGATTCGGAAAAGGAAGTCAAGCAGGCCAGGAAAAAATCCTGTTCGTTCGTCTGGCCGCCATTTCTGACATGACCGAGGTGCAGGTAAAGCAACCGCCGGACGCACGCAGTCGCCCTGCCTGATTCGGTAATGAAAGGTATTTTCAGCCCACCCACCTTCACCCTAGTGTCATGTGCATCTGTTCTGCTGGCCGACAGTCAGCACATCAGGAGCCGTTTTTATCATGTTCAGGATCATCCAACCTCATCGCTGGAAGCTCGCCGTGCTGATGATTGCCGCCAACCTAGGGCTGGCGGCTTTTCTGTCATCGGGCACTGTAAAGCCGGTGAGCGAATGGCAATGGCTCGACATCGTTGGCGAAGGTGGCTCTGCTTTGCTGTCGCTCATCTGGCTGTTTCTGGTGCTCAAGAGACGGCCAGCCGGTCGGGTGACCAACTACCTGTCGGTGGGGCTGAGCTGCGTGTTGTTTTCATGGTGGGTCGACGTGCTGGACGAGTTCATTCGTCTGCCCGCCAAAATCGAATGGGACCATTGGCTGGCGTCCGGCCCGATGCCGGTCGGCCTGATTCTATTGACCCTCGGCATCCACCATTGGCATCGAGAGCAACTGGCGACCCGCGCGCAGGTGGAAAAGCGCGATCGTGGCTTTGGTGACCATCGGCTTTACGACAAGCTGACTCCGCTGGGCAACGCCGACACTCTGCAGCGGCAATTGATCGTAAGCCTTGAGCAAAGCCTCTGCCAGCAGCAACCGCTGTCGCTGCTGGCACTGGATATCGACGGTTTCAGCGCTATCAACAAAACGTTTGGTCATGCAGAAGGAGATGAAGTGCTGTCGGCGCTCAGTCATTTGCTGACGCTCAACCTGCGTCGTCATGACCTGCTATGCAGGCTTGCCGGCGACCGCTTTGTAGTGCTGTTGCCCGATACTGGCGAGAGTCAGGCAAAGCTGTTGGCGCTGGAGTTGCAGCACGCAGTCGCCAGCCTGGCGCACAAAACCCGACAACAGGGTGAGCGTCTTCATCTGTCAGCCAGTGTGGCGGTGGTTATGGCGCTCAACGAAACACCAGACAACCTGCTACGTCGTCTCAACCTGTCACTGGCCCGCGCCCGGCGACCGCTGACGCGCACTGCCTGAGCATGCGTCAACGCTGTACGCACAGCTTGTAGCCAAGCCCGTGAGCGGTATGCAAAAGCGGCGTGTCATGGCCGTTGTGCAGTGTGCGCCTGAGGATGTGAATGCTGCTGCGCAGGCTGCTGCTGTTCGGTGCGTCGCGCCCCCACAGTACCGCTTCAAGCTCGGAATGCTTCACGATATGCGGGCTTTTGCGCATCAACAACTCCAGCAGCTTCATGCTGGTCGGGTTCAGCTTCAATGACACCTCGTTACGGGTGACCTCCAGGGTGTCGAGGTCAAAGCGCAGGTCGGCCACCATCAGCACCCGGCTGTCCTTGCGCTGCCGTCGCCCCACTACTGCTTCTATCCGGGCCAGCACTTCGGCCATTGCAAAAGGCTTGGTGATGTAATCATCGGCCCCGACCTTGAAGCCGATCAGACGATCGTCCAGCTCATCGCGAGCGCTGAGCATGACGATCGCGACTTCCGACTTCGAGTACTGACGCAGGCTGCGGCAGATCTGGTTTCCATCAATGCCCGGTAACATGATGTCCAGAACGATTGCATCAAAACGTTTCGAGGCGGCCAGGTGCAGCCCGCTCAGACCATCCAGCGCACCTTCGACCGCATGCCCTCGGAGTTCGAAAAACTCCAGCAGGTTATCGTGGATATCGCGGTGGTCTTCAATCACCAGAATGTTCATCGCAACGCCTTCCTGTTTTCTATCCAGCTGACCGGGTCAGGGTAGCCGATGACTTCAGGGGGCGAACGAGCGGCTGGTCATTGCCATACGACAATGACCCCTTGCGGACAGGCCTCTGCAGCTTTGCCCGGCCGTAAAAGCACAAGGCAACCAGCAGAGAACTCAGCCACACAACGATACCTGCCCAGAAGGTGTGTGACATGTAGTGCCAGCCCTGAAGCACCCGCGTCGTGCCGTAGATCATGCCGAGCAACAGAATACCTGCCAGCAGCACGTTCGAATGCTGCCAGCAATAGCGCCGCGCCACGAAGTACAGGGCCAGCAGGCTGAATGCACTGGAAGCATGCCCGCCCGGCCAGCATCGCCCGGCACCTGCTTCATGCAGAAGATTGAAGTTCCTGAACCATTCGATATGTGCCTGAGTACCGCCGTACAGCGTCGTTTCGACCGGGCAATACACGCTGGTGTGGCTTTTCAGGTAATGGATCATCCCTGTGCTCACCGAAAACGCGACCGTTACAAAAAAGAAATCGAGACGATGCCTGCGGGCGAATTGCAGAGGGCGTTCAAGCCGGGCGCGTATGGCGAGCTGCGTCAGGCCCGAGTTCCTGCGTCGCTCCAGCAGGGGCCAGACGAACGACATGATCGCACCGATTATTGCCAGTTCGCCGGTCAGGTTGGGGATGATCCTGGCCCATTTGTGGGTGATGGTCTCAAATAGATGAATTTGCCCGATGGGAAATACACCAGTGGCCGAATCAAACAGCATGTCGCTCAATTGCCGGTCGATGTTGGTCAGGTCAAACGTCACGAAAACCAGTAACGCGAGAAACACGGGTACACCCAGATTAATGCCGTAAAAACGCAGTCTGGTGCTGGTTGTTGTCGTCAATTGAATTGCTCGCTGTTGAGGTTGGCCCATTGTTCGGCACTCAGAGACCCAAGCAGTTTTGGCTGATGGCGTTCATCCATCCGCACGAAAAATGCTTCGGCATAATCACTCGAGCGCTCACCGCCCGGTACACCGACCTTGCGCTCGAACTGGTCGATACAACCACTGTGGGTGACCAGCACCAGGTTTTCACCGCCGACCTTATGCGCCTGCACCGCTTTCATGAAGCCGCTGTCGCAGTCGTTGATCCAGTCCTGCGCGACGACCGCATGCCCTGCCAGCAGCTCTGCCGTCTGCTGGGTGCGCACTTTCGGGCTGGTGACCATGCGTGCGTGATCCATGCCCATCTTTTGCATGCCAGCGCCGACCGCCAGCGCTGCGTCGCGGCCTTTGGAGGTGATGCCGTCGGCGCTGGCCATGCACGGGTTCGTCGAGCGGTCACAGCGCTCGGCGTGCCGGATCATGACCACCACGTCACCGCGCAACCAGTGTTCGCGCAGCCCGGAGGTTTTCAGATTGTTACCGGCGCCGAGGTCCACCACATGCACGCCCGAGAACGCCATGTAGCACCACGCACAAATCGCTGCCAGGACAACGACCACAGACAACAAAGCGACGTGCTGATGCATTTTGAAGCGCTGGCGGATGCCTGTACCGGAAAGCAGATTCTTGTTGTTGATTACCGTGTCAGCCAAGTGACCACTCCTACACTGAGCCCATATGCAGCGGTGACCCGAGAAGCCCCCGAAGTCATGACCGCTCCCATGAAAGCAACATAGGTTCAGCATGGTGCCGAAGCAGTGAAGAAGATGTGAAAAGCGTGTTGGGAGCAAACACGCTGTTTTATCGTGCACGCCTCTAAAATCAAGGCTTAGAGGCTTTTGGCGAATCAAACATGAAGATAATTTAAGCGTTTTTACGAACGTCGAGCGTGGCGAAGCCGGTTCGATGGCACAACCGTGCCTGCGTTTGCCGGTCAGGGCGCGTCCGAGCGAACGACCGCACGCGCAAAGCATTAGCCACTAAAACCCTTATCGTTTACCATGCCGGCCGTCGGTTTCCGAGAGGAACTAACAGGGAATTCGCACGCCTTGTGTCAACAAGGTCGAAACGAAACTGCCCCCGCAACTGTAGGCATCGAGCCTGCTCCATGACTGCCACTGGACTCGGGTCCGGGAAGGCCGGAGCGAGGTGATGACATGCCAGTCAGGAGACCTGCCGACCCGATTCAACCAACTAACCGGCGGGGTGTCCGGGAAGGACATCCGCACGCGTCGGCAGTTTCTGCCGTGCCCGGTCTTTTTTGACACGCCGGGGATGTGTTTTCCTATGTGCATTGCGCCTTGGCACCTGTCCCAATGGAGACTGCACTTCATGTCGTTGCCCCGCCTCGCCGCACTCGCTGCCTGCATGACGCTGTCCACGCTGACCTTTGCCGCGCCCACGCAATATCCCTTGACCCTTGAAAACTGCGGCTCGTCCCTGACCTTCGCCCACGCACCCGGCAAGGCCGTGACCATTGGCCAGGCTGGCACCGAAATGCTTTATGAGCTGGGCCTGGGCGACAAGCTGGTCGGCACTTCGCTGTGGTTCAACAATGTGCTGCCGCGCTTCAAGGTGCAGAACGACAAGGTAGAACGTCTGGCCGATAACGAACCGGGCTTTGAAGCGGTGATCGGCAAGCGTCCTGAACTGGTGGTCGTGCAACTGGAATGGATGGTCGGCAAACAGGGCGCGGTCGGTACCCGCGAGCAGTTTCATGACCTGAAGATCCCAACGTATATCCTGCCGTCCGATTGCGAGGGCAAAGACAATCTGGTCGGCGCCGATGGCACGCGCCTGGAGCCGTTCCGCATCGAGACCATCTACAAAAGCATCGAACAGCTGGCGCAGATTTTCGATGTGCAGGATCGCGGCGCTACGCTGGTCGCCGACCTCAAGGCGCGCCTGAGCGCGGCGATTGCCAACGTCAGACAGAACAAGGCCAACGATGTGTCAGCGCTGTTCTGGTTTTCCAGCTCGGACATCGCCAGCGATCCGTTCGTGGCGGGCCGCAAAGGCATTCCGGACTTCATGCTCAACAGTCTGGGCATGAGCAACATCGTCCAGTCCGATGAAGAATGGCCAACCGTAGGCTGGGAAACCATTGCCAAGGCCAACCCGAGCATTCTGGTGATCGCGCGCATGGATCGCCGCCGCTTTCCAGCCGACGACTACCAGAAGAAGATCGAATTTCTGAAGACCGACCCGGTAACGCGCAACATGGATGCGGTCAAGCATGACCGGATCGTGATCATCGACGCCGAGGGCATGCAGGCCGGCCTGCGCCTGTTCACCGGTTTCGAAGAGCTGGCCGACGCCGCCAATCGCTTCAACGCCGCACGATGAGACTGCCTGTAGCGCTTGGCCATCTGGTCTGGGTTGCCGCCGTGCTGGTGCTGGCGATCATGGTTGGCGCGGCGATAGGTGAAACCTCGATCAGCCTGAAGGTGGTTTTTCAGGTACTGGCCAACAAACTCTGGGCAGCCAACTATGTGCTCGACCCTATCGATGAAGGCATCGTCTGGAATTACCGGCTGACCCGCGCCATTGTGGCGGCAGCCTGTGGGGCCGGCCTGGCGATCTGCGGCGTGGTATTGCAATCGTTGCTGCGCAACCCGCTGGCCGACCCGTATTTGCTGGGTATTTCTGCCGGGGCCTCGACCGGCGCGGTACTGGTGGCCATTCTGGGCTTCGGGGCAGGCGCAATTTCCATGTCGGCCGGTGCATTCGCTGGCGCCGTGGCAGCGTTTTCGCTGGTCGCCCTGCTGGCGCATTCATCCCGAGGCACCACTGCCTCCGTGCAGATCATTCTGGCGGGTATCGCCGGCTCACAGCTATTCAACGCGCTGACCTCGTTCATGATCACCAAATCCGCCAGTTCCGAGCAGGCTCGGGGCATCATGTTCTGGCTGCTGGGCAACCTCAGCGGCGTACGCTGGCATTCGGTCTGGCTGGCCGTGCCGACGGTGCTGGTGGGTCTGCTGGTGTGCCTCTGGTACAGACGCGCGCTGGACGCCTTCACCTTCGGCAGCGACTCGGCAGCGTCTCTCGGCATAGCGGTACGGCGCGTGCAGATCATCCTGATCGCCACAGCAGCACTGGTCACCGCGATCATGGTCTCGATTGTCGGCTCCATCGGTTTTGTAGGGCTGGTGATTCCGCACGCGGTGCGCATGCTGGTCGGCGTACGTCACGCACGGCTGGTGCCCCTGAGCGCCCTGAGCGGCGCGCTGTTTCTGATCGCCGCCGACATCCTTTCGCGCACTCTGATCAAGGGGCAGGCACTGCCGATCGGGGTGATAACTGCACTGATCGGCGCACCGGTCTTCGCACTGATTCTTCTCCGGGGCAACAGCACGCGATGAACGCCTTCCCACATCTGTCTGGCGCACCGGTACTTGGTTGCAAGGGCCTGAGCTACTCGGTACGGGGCACTGCACTGCTGAAGGATGTCGACCTGAACATCACGGCAGGCGAAACGCTGGCCGTGGTCGGCCCCAACGGTTCGGGCAAATCCACCCTGCTCAAGCTGCTGGCCGGTATTCAGAAGCCGGTCACTGGCAGGGTCACGCTGGGTGATCAGCCACTCTCAGCCATGAGCCGCAGAGACGTGGCGCGTATGCTGGCCGTGGTCGAACAACAGGCTGAAACCAGCGACGCAGTGACCGTGCTGGACGCCGTCGAGCTGGGACGCACGCCCTGGCTGTCAGCGCTGGAACCCTGGAGCGCCGAGGACGATGCCATCGTTCACCAGGCCCTGCAGGACGTGGACATGCTGCACATGCAGAAACGTGCCTGGCATACCCTGTCCGGTGGCGAACGGCAACGCGTTCATATCGCCAGAGCGCTGGCTCAACGACCGCGAATCCTGCTGCTGGACGAACCGACCAACCACTTGGACATCCAGCATCAGCTGACTATTCTCGGCCTGGTCAGAGCCTTGCCGGTGACGACAGTGATTGCCCTGCACGACCTGAATCAGGCGCTGGATTGCGACCGGGTGGCGGTCATGGAAAAAGGCCGATTGGTGGCGCTGGGGGCGCCGGAGAAAGTCCTCACACCGGAACGTCTGCTCAGCACCTTCGGCGTCCTTGCGCACTGGCTGATCGACCCTTTCGACGGCACGAAAATCCTGCGATTGCGCTCAATCTGACGCTACGCCGGTGGTCAGCCCGTGACAGGCAGGAACCGGCAACAGGTGCGCCGCGCCGCCTGTGGCACTACAATGCGCGCTTTGCCGCTGCCGGACCCCGTTGCCATGTCGTTACCCAAGCACCACCTGGAATTGCTCAGCCCTGCACGGGACGTGACCATCGCCCGTGAAGCCATCCTGCATGGTGCCGACGCGGTGTACATCGGCGGGCCGAGCTTTGGTGCGCGACACAACGCCTGCAACGACGTCAGTGATATTGCCGAGCTGGTGAAATTCGCCCATCGCTATCACGCACGGATCTTCACCACGATCAACACCATCCTGCATGACGACGAGCTGGAGCCCGCCCGCAAGCTGATCCACCAGCTCTACGACGCAGGCGTCGATGCGCTGATCGTTCAGGACCTTGGGGTCATGGAACTGGATATCCCGCCCATCGAACTGCATGCCAGCACCCAGACCGATATTCGTACTCTCGGTCGGGCAAAGTTTCTCGATCAGGCCGGTTTCTCGCAACTGGTGCTGGCTCGCGAGCTGAACCTGCAGGAAATCCGTGAAATCGCCAGTGAAACCGACGCGACCATCGAGTTCTTCATTCATGGCGCGCTGTGCGTGGCGTTCTCCGGGCAGTGCAACATCTCCCACGCGCAAAACGGCCGCAGCGCGAACCGTGGCGACTGCTCGCAAGCCTGCCGCCTGCCCTACACGCTCAAGGATGATCAGGGCCGCGTCGTCGCATTCGAAAAACACCTGCTTTCGATGAAAGACAACAACCAGAGCGCCAACCTGAGCGATCTGGTCGATGCCGGCGTGCGCTCGTTCAAGATCGAAGGTCGTTATAAAGACGCAGCCTACGTCAAAAACATTACCGCCTATTACCGCCAGCGTCTGGACGAGATTCTCGAGGATCGCCCGGACCTGGCACGCGCATCAAGCGGGCATACCGCGCACTTCTTCGTGCCTGACCCGGAAAAGACTTTTCACCGTGGCAGCACCGATTATTTTGTCAGCGACCGCAAGATCGATATCGGCGCGTTCGATACGCCGACCTTCACCGGCTTGGCAGTGGGTACCGTCGAAAAACTTGGCAAGCGTGATCTGATCGCAGTCACCCATGAGCCGCTGTCCAACGGTGACGGCCTCAACGTGCAGATCAAACGTGAAGTGGTGGGCTTTCGGGCCAACATCGCCGAACTCAAAGGCGAATTCGAAGAAGACGGCCAGAAGCGCTGGCGCTATCGCGTAGAGCCGAACGAAATGCCGGCAGCCCTCTCCCGCGTGCGACCGAACCATCCGCTGAACCGCAACCTGGATCACAACTGGCAGCAGGCATTGCTAAAAACCTCAGCCGAGCGCCGCATCGGCATCCAGTGGCAGGTCATGCTGCGCGAGGAGCATCTGAGCCTGAATGCCATCAGCGAGGAAGGCGTGAACGTGACAGTTGGCCTGGACGGCCCGTTTGGTGCTGCCAACAAGCCCGAGCAGGCACTGGATCAACTGCGTGACCTGCTTACCCAGCTGGGCACCACGATCTACCACGCTCAGGGGGTCAAGCTCGACGCGCCACAGGCTTACTTCGTGCCCAACTCGCAGCTCAAGACCCTGCGCCGCGACGCCATCGAGGCGCTGACCGAAGCCCGGGTCAAGGCTCACCCGCGCGGTGGACGCAAGGCCGAGACCACACCGCCGCCGGTTTATCCAGATTCGCATCTGTCTTTCCTGGCCAACGTCTACAACCAGAAAGCCCGCGATTTCTATCATCGTCATGGCGTACAGCTGATTGACGCAGCATACGAGGCTCACGAAGAGACGGGAGAGGTGCCGGTGATGATCACCAAGCACTGCCTGCGCTTCTCGTTCAACCTCTGCCCCAAACAGGCAAAGGGCGTCACAGGCGTGCGCACCAAGGTCGCGCCGATGCAACTGGTGCACGGTGACGAAGTGCTGACCCTCAAGTTCGACTGCAAGCCCTGTGAAATGCACGTGATCGGCAAGATGAAAGGCCACATCCTAGATCTGCCATTGCCAGGCAGCGCGGCGGCAAAATCGGTGGTTGGCCACATCACGCCGGAAGACCTGCTCAAAACCGCACGCCAGCGTCACCCGCGCTGATCGGCAACCAGGGGGCCGTTGAATGCCCCACCTTTTCGCCTTCTACAGCACACGCTCCATATGGGTCGTGTTCCACACCGGATCGCTTTCCACATCGGTCACGGCAAAGCCCTGCTTTTCCCAGAAACGAATAGCACCTGGCAGAAACGGGTGGGTGTGCAGATAAAGTACCTCTATCGCATCAGCATCGGCATGAGCCCAAAGCGCCTGACATAGCCGGCTGGCCAGGCCATCGCCGCGAAATTGGGGCGCGACGTACAGGCGTACGATCTCGACGGTCCTACGCCCTGTGTAGTCGAATTGCGGAAAACGATGGTCGTAAGGCAGATAGCCTACGGCGGCGATGATTCGCTCATCACAGCGGGCAATCAGGAATTTTCCGTTTTCGCCACTCAGGTAAACCTGTTCGAAACCGGCCAGATCAGAAGGCACGGTCACGGTATCGAGCAATGGAAATATCTCGGCACGGGCCCGCATGACGAAGTCGACGGTGTGCGGTATGTTGGCGGGATGTACTTCGGTAATGATGATATTCATGGCAATTGGCTTGGCTGGGGGTCGCAGGTTAATACAAATTCTGAGCCAGGCAGAGTGAGCTGGCCGCCCCTCGTACCATTGCTCGCGTCTTGCACAAGCCTGTTCTTTACTCTGGCCAAAGACCGTGGGAGCGAAGTTGTTCGCGAAGATGTACAGACTGAAATCTCGACCGCATTTGAGGCAGCACACAGGCCACTCGCACCAATGCAAGGCAAGAACTGATGTGCACAATCTGACACGTCGCTCTCCAGACGCCACCACACAGTGCCTGGGCAGCCGCAGCTGAAAACTGGCACAACCTCTGCATAATTCACTATAACCCCACCATGAATGTGGTCGGGCCTGCCCCGGTTGATCGCTGTAGATCGCCAGTCTCGCAGAGACCAGAGGGCTACTCAGGTGCATCCGGCAACGTGGCTCGATGGCACCCCGAACACCCATAAGAGAACAGGCAAAGGCGCCTGGAACCGAAAGGTTCCGGGCGCTTTTTTTGCGTAAAAAAACCTGATTGGCCTCGGCCGGGACTCGCTATGAACACAGTCTTCCCCCTCAACGATGTAAAAACCCTGATCGTCGTCGGTAACGGAATGGTCGGGCATCATTGCGTCGAGCAGCTGATTGCTGGCGGTGCCCTCGAGCGCTACCGCATTCATGTGTTCGGCGAAGAATCGCAGCGTGCCTACGACCGCGTGCATCTTTCCGAATATTTCACCGGCCGCGATGCCGAGTCGCTGGCCATGAGCGAGATGTCGGTCTACGAGCAGACCGGCCTGACCTTGCACTTGGGCGTGCCTGTGCTGGAGATTGATCGCGAACGCCACGAGATCATCACCGCAGAAGGCTGCTTCAGTTACGACAAGCTGATCCTCGCTACCGGCTCCTACCCTTTCGTGCCACCGATTGAAGGCGCCAAGGGCGACTCGCGACTGGTTTATCGAACCCTCGAGGATCTGGACAACATTCGTTACGCCGCCACCAAAGCGCGGCGTGGTGTGGTGGTCGGAGGCGGTTTGCTGGGGCTGGAAGCGGCCAATGCGCTGAAGTCGCTGGGGCTTGAGGCTCATGTGGTGGAATTCGCCCCGCGCCTGATGCCAGTGCAGCTGGATGATCACGGCGGTGCCGCGTTGAAGGCGCGCATCGAAGCGTTGGGCGTCGGCGTGCATTTATCCCGTGCCACGCAGTCGATCAGCGACGGCAAGCAATATCGCTATCGCATGAACTTTGCCAATGATGAATTTCTTGAAACAGACTTGATCGTGTTCTCGGCAGGCATCCGTCCGCAAGACGCTCTGGCGCGACAGTGCGAGCTGGAGCTCGGCCCACGCGGTGGTGTCGCAATCGATGAGCATTGCCGCACCAGTGACGCCGACATTTATGCAATCGGCGAGTGTGCAGCCTGGAACGGCAGCGTGTTCGGCCTGGTGGCGCCCGGTTATCAGATGGCCCGCGGGGTGGCAGCGCAGTTGTGCGAAAAAGACACCGATGCGTTCTTCGGTGCCGATATGTCCACCAAACTCAAACTGCTGGGCGTGGACGTTGGCTCCATCGGCGACGCGCATGGCGCGCTGGCTGGCGCGGTCAGCTATCGCTACATCGACGAAGCCACTGCCAGCTATCGCCGCCTGGTCGTGTCGGCTGACGGCAAACAAGTGCTCGGGGCCGTACTGGTCGGCGATAACAGCTACTACGACACCTTGCTGCAGTACGCCCAGAACGGCATCACCCTGCCCGCTGATCCGTCGAGCCTGATTTTGCCGCGTGGCGAGGGCGCGCCGACGCTGGGTGTCGATGCACTGCCTGCCACCGCGACGGTCTGCTCGTGCCACAACGTCAGCAAGGGATCGATCTGTTCAGCCATCGATAACGGCTGCACCGACCTCGCCGGGATCAAGGCCTGCACCAAGGCGGCGACCGGTTGCGGTGGCTGTACGGCATTGCTCAAGCAGGTTTTTGAACATGAGCTTATGGCACGTGGTGTAGCGGTCGACAAAAGCCTGTGTGAACACTTTGCCTACACCCGCCAGGAGCTGTACTCGATGGTGCGCGTCGAAGGCATCGAAACTTTCGAAGAGCTGCTGACCCGCCACGGCAAAGGCGCCCACGGCTGCGACATCTGCAAGCCTGCAGTCGGATCGATCCTGGCGTCGTGCTGGAACCGTCCGATCACCGAGCCCTCGCTGGTGCCATTGCAGGACACTAACGACACGTTCATGGCCAACATGCAAAAAAACGGCACCTATTCTGTGGTGCCACGCATCCCGGGTGGTGAAATCACTCCGGACGGCCTGATCGCGATTGGCGCCGTGGCCAAAAAATATGACCTGTACACCAAGATCACCGGCGGCCAACGCATCGACCTGTTTGGCGCGCAACTGCACGAACTGCCGGACATCTGGAGCGAACTGATCGCGGCCGGTTTCGAAACCGGCCATGCCTATGGCAAATCGACTCGCACCGTAAAATCCTGCGTCGGCAGCACCTGGTGTCGCTACGGCGTGCAGGACAGCGTCGCCATGGCGTTGCGTATCGAAGACCGCTACAAGGGCCTGCGTTCGCCGCACAAACTCAAGTTTGCAGTCTCCGGCTGCACCCGCGAATGCGCCGAAGCGCAGAGCAAGGACGTCGGCGTGATCGCCACCGAGAACGGCTGGAACCTGTACCTGTGCGGCAATGGCGGCATGCGCCCACGTCATGCCGAGCTGTTTGCCACTGACCTGGATGACGAGACCCTGATTCGTTACATCGACCGTTTCCTGATGCTTTACATCCGCACCGCCGACAAACTGCAGCGGACCTCAGTGTGGCGAGAAACACTGGAAGGCGGCCTCGACTACCTCAAGGCGGTGATCCTTGACGACAGCCTGGGCCTGGCGGCCGAGTTGGAGTCACAGATGCAACTGGTGGTCGACCGCTACGAATGCGAATGGGCCAATGCCCTCAAAGACCCGGAAAAGCTCAAGCGTTTCCGCACCTTCGTCAATGACGGACGCAGCGATCCTGACGTGCATTTCGTCAAGGAACGTGCCCAGCGTCGCCCGGCAAAACCTGAAGAACTGGCCCTTATCCCGCTGTTCAAGGAGGTGGTGTGATGAACCTGAACGACGCAACATTCGCCGAAGAAAATACCCACGCCGCGCAGGCTGTGCATTGGAATGCGCTGTGTGAGCGTGAAGATCTGGTCGCCAATTCCGGTGTTGTGGCGTGGCTGGAAGGTAAGCAGATAGCACTGATCTACCTGCCTGACGCGCCAGAGGGCGAACAACTCTTTGCCATCGACAACCGCGACCCCAAGTCCGGGGCAAATGTGATCGGACGCGGCCTGATCGGGCAGATAAGCGGTGAGCTGGTTATTGCGTCGCCGTTATACAAGCAGCATTTTCGGCTGCGCGACGGCAGCTGCATCGAATACCCTGACCAGCAGCTGGACGTCTGGCCGGTGCGTCTGAATGGCAAGCAGGTGGAGGTTGCGGTCTAGCGTGCAAGAATCCCCAGCGACAACCGTAATCCGGCTGTCGCTGGGCATACCAATGGTTCACTGAAGCTCGGACACCAGTGATGCGTTGAAGCCCGCCGGGTCTTCCATTTGCGGCGCGTGACCCATGCCCTTGAACTCGACGAGTTTAGCGCCGGGAATCATCTGCGCGACCTGCTTGCCCAGTACCTTGTATTGGCCAATTCTCGCTTTGACCTCCGGCGGCGCGATGTCACTGCCGATGGCCGTGGTGTCCGCGTCACCGATCATCAACACGGTTGGCACCTGCAACTTCGGAAATTCGTAAAACACCGGCTGGGTGAAAATCATGTCGTAGATAAGCGCCGAGTTCCAGGCGACTACCTTGTGGCCCGGGCCCTTGTTCAAACCAGCCAGCATATCGACCCACTTGTCATACTCGGGCTTCCAGCGGCCGTCGTAATAGGTCTTCTGTTCGTAGGCGCGAATCCCGTCTGCAGTAGTCTTCAATTCGCGTTCATACCACTGATCGACGCTGCGATAAGGCACGCCAAGGGCTTTCCAGTCTTCCAGGCCGATCGGGTTGACCATTACCAGTTTTTCGGTCTGCTTCGGATACATCAATGCGTATCGAGTGGCCAGCATACCGCCGGTGGAATGCCCGATCACCGAGACCTTGTCGACTTTCAGCTTCTCCAGCAATGCATGGGTGTTCATCGACAGTTGCTGAAAGCTGTATTGATAATGCTCAGGCTTGGTTGATGTGCAGAAACCAATCTGATCGGGCGCGATGACCCTATACCCCGCCGCACTCAGGCTTTTGATGGTGTCTTCCCAAGTAGCCGCGCAGAAGTTCTTGCCGTGCAGCAGCACAGCAGTGCGGCCATTGGCCTTGCCTGTGGGTTGTACGTCCATGTAGCCCATTTGCAGGGGCTGGCCCTGTGACTGGAACTCGAACTTTTTCAGCGGATGAGGATAGGTAAAACCTTCCAGTTGCTGGCCGTAGCTGGGTGTATCGCCCAGCGCCGCGCCTGGCAGCGCCAACGACATCAACACACCGGCAATCTTTGCAGCCCGCATAAGGGCACCTCCCGTAGATGAAATCAAATGCTTGAACGCTGAACCACAGCAGCAGACCTGCAAGTAGACCCTGTTTCCCACAACAGATTCGCCCTTTTCCTACCCATAGAACCGTAAGCAGACGTTTCGGCACACAGACACCGTCAAGGCAAAACGCTGGACGCTCCCTGCTGCGCTTGCCTAGACTGAGCCGTCCGTTACGGGCCGTCGTGGCCAGCAGGGTCTGATGCCAAGGAATAGCAATGAATCGAAATGAACTGCGCAAGGCCGACATCAACCTGATGGTGGTCTTCGAGACCTTGATGCAGGAGCGTAACGTGACCCGCGCAGCGGAGAAGCTGTTTCTTGGCCAGCCCACGATCAGCGCCGCACTGAACCGGCTGCGCAGCCTGCTCAACGATCCGCTGTTCATCCGGGTCGGTCACCGAATGGAGCCCACCGCTCGTGCCCACGAGATCCTCAAGCACCTCACGCCCGCACTGGACGCCATGTCCACGGCACTGAGCCTGACCACCGACTTCGACCCGTCGGTCAGCAAGATGACCTTTCGTATCGGCCTGACCGACGATGTCGAGTTCGGCCTGCTGCCCGCCATGCTCAAGGCCATTCGCCATGAAGCCCCCGGGGTGGTGATCGTGGTCACGCACGTCGATTACCTGAATATCTCCGAAGTTCTGATGTCCGGCGACATCACCGTTGGCGTCTGCCTGACTCGCGAGTTGCCGGCCAATGCCAAGCGCAAGACGCTGCGTAACGTGCAGCCCAGGCTGGTGCGGGCCGACAAGCCGTCTGGCCCGATGAGCATGGACGAATACTGCTCCAGGCCGCACGTTGTGGTATCGCACGTGGCGAGTGTCAGCAGTTTTGCAGATGAGTGGCTGACTGCGCTGGGCCGTAAGCGCCAGGTGGTGCTGTCGGTGCCGCAATTCACAACCCTGCCCGCGCTGATGGCAGGCACGGACATGATCTCGGGCCTTTCCGACTATGCGGCAAAGGCCATGAGCGCCTTGGGTTTGCTGTATGACGAGCCGTTGCCCTTCCCCACGCCGGGGCTGGACCTGTCGATGACATGGCTGAGCGTTATGGACAGCGACCCTGCCGAGCGCTGGTTGCGCAGCAGGATCGAGGAGTTCATGGGCGAGCGCCGGGAAGCGCCCGCCCTGGCTGAGTGATCAGCCGAAACGACCGGTGATGTAGTCTTCGGTCTGGCTCTTGGAGGGCTTGGTGAAGATGGTATCGGTGTCGCCGTGCTCGATCAATTCGCCCATGAACATGAACGCGGTGTAATCCGAGCAACGTGCGGCCTGTTGCATGTTGTGGGTCACGATGATCACGGTGAACTGCTCTTTGAGCTCGGTAATCAACTGTTCGATACGGCCGGTCGAGATCGGATCGAGCGCCGAGGTTGGCTCATCCAGCAACAGCACTTGAGGGCGCAGCGCTATCGTGCGGGCGATGCACAGACGCTGCTGTTGGCCACCGGACAGGCCGGTCGCGCTTTGCTTGAGCTTGTCCTTGACCTCATCCCACAGCGCCGCGCCACGCAGCGCCTGCTCTACGCGGTCTTCCATTTCGCGGCGTGACAGCTTTTCGTGGTGTTTGATGGCGTAGGAAATGTTGTCGTAGATAGACATCGGGAACGGTACTGGCTTCTGAAATACCATGCCCACATGACTGCGCAGGCGGTTCATCGAATAGCCCGGCGCCAATATGTTCTCGCCATTGAGCAGCACTTCGCCGCGCGCTTCCTGCTTCGGGTACATCGCGTAGATGCGGTTGAACACGCGCAGCAGAGTCGATTTGCCGCAACCCGATGGGCCGATGATCGCAGTGATGCGCTTCTCGGGGATGGTCATGTCGATGGACTTCAACGACTTCTGGTTATTGTAAAAAAACTCCAGACCGCGCACTTGGATCTTGGTCTTTTCGTTGGCCAGGGAAAGGTTGTTCATCAGGACGCCCTATTGCGCAGAAGAATTAAGCGAGACAGCAGACTCAGTATCAGTACGAACAGCGTCATGACCAGTGCACCGGCCCACGCCAGGGAGTGCCAGTCTTCGAACGGGCTCATCGCGTACTGGAAAACCACCACCGGAACACTGGCGATTGGTTTGAGCAGGTCACTGCTCCAGAACTGGTTGCCGAAAGCGGTGAAAAGCAATGGAGCGGTTTCGCCGGTGATACGTGCCAGCGCCAGCAACACACCTGTGACCACGCCCGCCTTGGCGGCGCGCAAGACGATTTGCAGGGTCAGCTTCCATTGCGGCACACCCAGTGCCAGCGCAGCTTCGCGCATGGTCGAGGGCTGCAGTTGCATCATTTCGTCGGTGGTGCGCACCACAACCGGGATCACCAGCAGGGCCAGCGCCAAGGCACCCGCCAGCGCCGAAAAGCCGACCTGATGGCCTGTCACAGCGTTGAGTGGCAAAACCACGACGGTGTAGACGAACAGACCGAGCACGATGGAGGGGGCCGACAGCAGAATGTCGTTGATGAAGCGCACGGTGTTGCCCAGCTTGGTGTAGCGGGCAAACTCGGCCAGCCAGATTCCGGCCATCAAGCCGATAGGCGTGCCGATCAGCAGACCGATACCGGACATCAGAACGCTGCCATAAAACGCGTTGGCCAAACCGCCGGCGGTGCCAGGCGGTGGCGTCATGCCGGTGAACAGTTGCAGGTTGAGTGCGTCGATCCCCTTGATGATGGTGGTCAGCAGAATCCAGACCAGCCACAGCAAGCCAAACGCAGTGGCGCCACAGCTGAACACCATAGCGATCTTGTTTTTGAAATTGCGAGCCCGGTAAATGCGCTCGCTGCCCGTCATGTCCTTACTCATAACCCCTCCTTACGCGAAAGGCGCGACAGCATCAGACGTGCAAGGGCCAGCACGATGAAGGTGACGACAAACAACAGGAAGCCCAGTGCGATCAATGCCGAACGGTGCAAGTCGGTGTAGGCCTCGTTGAACTCGTTGGCGATTACCGAGGCAATGGAACTGCTCGGCATCATCAGCGATGCCGAGAACTGGTGAGCGTTACCCAGCACGAAGGTCACTGCCATCGTCTCGCCCAACGCGCGTCCCAGGCCCAGGAAGATGCCACCGACTACCGCAGAACGGGTGTAAGGCAGCACGATGTCCCAGACCACTTCCCAGGTAGTGCCGCCCAATGCATAAGCCGACTCTTTGAGCGCAACAGGTACAGTGCGGAAAACTTCCTGCATCACCGAGGTAATGAACGGCGTGATCATGATCGCCAGGACAATACCGGCAGTCAGCATGCCGATGCCCAGTGGCGGCCCCTGGAACATCGGACCAATCACCGGCAATGCGCCGAGGTTTT
Organism: Pseudomonas tremae; assembly: GCF_001401155.1. GTDB lineage: Bacteria > Pseudomonadota > Gammaproteobacteria > Pseudomonadales > Pseudomonadaceae > Aquipseudomonas > Aquipseudomonas tremae. The sequence goes on along the minus strand of NZ_LJRO01000090.1, from coordinate 117,878 downwards.
CGGTAATCCAGGGTGAAAGATGCTCAGCCATGAACGGGCCGAATACAAACAGCCCCCACATGCCGTAGATGATCGAAGGGATACCGGCCAGCAGTTCGATTGCAGAGGCAATCGGCATGCGCAGCCAAGGCGGAGCTACTTCGGTCAGAAAGATTGCGATGCCGAAGCTCACCGGAACGGCGATCAGCAAGGCCAGAAAAGAAGTCACCAGGGTGCCGTAGATAGGAACCAGTGCGCCGAACTTGCCGGCGTTCACATCCCATTCGGTGCTGGTCAGAAACTCGAACCCGAAGGTCTGGAATGCCAGACTGCCGCCCCAGAGGGTCGACAAGGCAATACAACCCAGCAAAGCAAGCACCAGCATCGCTGCGGCTTGCAATGAACGCTTGAACCACAGGTCATGACGATGATCCCGTTTGGCGCGCTTCTCGCCTTCGGACTCACCAGCGGAGACATTCGCGGACAGGTATTGGGTGTTTTCAGTCATGTTGAGGCCACTCGCAAGGAAAAGCCCCTGTCACCGAGCCGATATCGCGGCTGATGACAGGGGTGATACGGGTTGAATCACTTACTTGGTGAATTCCGTTTTCCAGTAGCTCTCTACGCGCTCGACCAGCGATTTCGGCAAAGCAACATACTCAAGTTTTTCGGCCTGTTTCTGGCCGTTTTCCAAGGACCATTTGAAGAAGTCGAAAGTCGCAGCGCTTTTCTCTTCGTTCTTGGCTTTCTTGTACATGATGATCCAGGTAGTCGCCGTGATCGGCCACGCAGTGTCACCCGGCGCGTTGGTCATGATCAGGTTGAAGTCCTTGGCATCTTCCCACTTGGCCGAATCGGCAGCGGCGGCAAAAGCCTTGGCGTCTGGCTTGATGAACTTGCCGGCGGCGTTCTTCAACTGGGTGTAGGACAGTTTGTTGGTGACGGCGTAGGAGTACTCAACGTAGCCGATCGAACCCTTGATCTGCTTCACGTAGGCGGAAACACCTTCGTTACCCTTGCCACCCACACCGGCCGGCCACTGAACGGTCGAACCGAACTTCAGCTTCTCGTTCCACTCCGGGCTGACTTTGCTCAGGTAGTTGGTGAAGTTGTAAGTGGTGCCCGAGCCGTCCGAACGGTGAACGACGGTGATCACCGTTTTCGGCAGTTTCACGCCAGGGTTCAGCGCAACGATCGCCGGGTCGTTCCAGGTCTTGATTTCGCCCATGAAGATCTTGGCCATTACAGCGCCATCCAGCTTCAGCTGACCACTTTCAACGCCTTCAACGTTGACGATCGGCACGATACCGCCGATCACGCTCGGGAACTGGCCCAGACCGCCTGCTTGCAGGTCCTCAGCGGACATCGGAGCGTCGGAAGCGCCGAAATCGACAGTCGCTGCTTTGATTTGAGCAATACCACCACCCGAACCGATCGACTGATAGTTGATGCGGTTTTTGGAGTCGTTGCTTTTACTGTAGTCCTGGGACCACGCGGAAATAACCGGGAAAACGAAGCTCGAACCAGCGCCTGTTACGTCAGTCGCGTGGGCCACACCGCTGAGGCACAGCGAAGCGATCAGAAGCGACAAGCGTTTTTTAGTCAGCAGTATCACGGTAATACCTCAGTCCGGGAGATTGTGTGGTGGCCCAGTTAAGGAGGCCCGAGGCGGATTTAAAACCTGAAATGTTGCTGTTTAATGACAATCAAACGAATCATGTCGAAGCGGAAACTTTTTTGTCGCGAATTTCTGCAGATCAACGAGCCTTTAATTTGTGTTTCGCCCAGTGTTTTCAGGCATATTGCGCCTTCCTGGATGAAATATCGTTCTGCCACTATCAGCATAATGGCTTAACGCTATCCGCGTTATAAAAGTGTAAGAAAGTGTGCATTTTAAGATCGGTAATAAATGACCGGACGGTCACGTTATAGCTAAAGCGACTTAAAAATGCGGTACAGGCGCCTATTATTGCCCTGCGAAAGCGCACAAAAGGCAGCCATATCAAAGCCGCCTTGTTGCTGCTGTATGCAACCTGCTAAAAGTGGTAGCCACATACCGTTCGTCGGGATAGAGGGCACCTATGGCCACTGGCCAATGACCAACGTGAGTACTTTAAAACAACGGAGCAAACATCATGATCAAGACCAAACTGACTGCCCTTACACTGGCTGGCCTGATGGCTGTAGCTTCAGGTGCAGTATTCGCTGAATCGACGACCGGCAACGAGACGCCGATCAACAAGAATGCGACCAAACTGCCGGGCACCAACACCCAGCCAATGGACCGTACTTCGTCCGAAACCCCAGGCGCGCAGAATGAAAGCAAGGAAGCGGCTGCAGAGCGTTCGATGAAGCACGACAAAGGCGCTCACGGCACCCACGACAAGAGCAAAGTTACCGAGAAAACCAAAACCAATTGATCCGACAGCGCACGCGGACAGGGCCTGGCCTTGTTCGCTGGCAGGCCAGCCCTGCGCGCTTCAGCTCCGCTTACCGGGCTGAAGCGCGATGACAGCAGCACCGACACTCACGGAGGTTTTCATCATGATTGATAAACGACTGGTGGCACTGAGTCTCGCAACCCTGTTGGCGTGTGCCAGTGGCGGCGTCATGGCGGGCTCTACCGGCCCTACCTACCCCGACAGCGGCATGAAACCGGTGCCTGGCACTGGTATTGACAAGAATGTCGACGGAACCAGCACCGGCGCACCGGGTACCAGCCCCGGCACCAAAGGCATGGACCCTGAACCTGCTAAAAAAGACGGCATGAAAGGCCAGCCACACGACTCTAAAAAAGCCTCGGACATGAACCCTGACAGCGATCATGACGACGTCAGGAAGCCCTGACTGACTGGCTGCTCGGCACTATCGAGCGCCCATCGCACATAACACACGTCCACCGGCATGCCATGCTCGGCGCAGAAATCCAGCCAGCGAAGCTGGTTGTCCTGCAAGCGATCGCCAGGCCCCTTGACCTCAATCATCCGATAACTACGTTGGTCCGGAAAGAACTGGATCAGGTCCGGCATACCGGTCCGGTTTGCCTTGATGTCCTGCAACAAGCGACGAAACCAGTGAAGCAAATGCTCTGCGGGCAGACAATGCAGGGCCTGCTCAAGAAGCTCGGGCGTCAATGCTCCCCAGAAAACGAACGGCGATTGCAAACCGGTTTTGCTCTGAAAATGCTCGCGTATGGTTGCCAGGTATTCATCTGAGTCCAGTTGTTTCAGGCAGGCGTCAAACAGGTCTGCCCTGCGCTGATAGAAGTCAGGGCTGTACAGGTCGCTGGGCGCACTGTGAAAAGGATGAAAGAACGCACCCGGCAAGGGGGCGAAAATTGCTCGCCAGCACAGCAGCCCGAACAACGAATTGATCAACGCATTCTCTACGTAATGCACCTCGCCGCCCTGCTCTTCAAGGTGCAGGCGTATCAGCCGTTCGACACTTACACCCGGCATTGGGGTGATTTCCACGTCCAGCCGCGAAACGCTGCGGGTCTTGCGTTTTGCACCGGCAGCCAGACCGAGCTTGCGCTGCAACCGCGGCATGACACGCGACAGATGCTGGACCTCGGCTTCGCTTTCAGGCTCTAGTTGTGCCTGCTCTGCCAGCCTCAGTGCCTCGACGTACTCTGCGCTGCGTTCCAGCACGCGAATCCGCCTTGAACGCGCGCCCGCATAGCTTGACTGCGCGTACACCGACATTGCCAGAAACCAGTCCTGCACGCGTTCTGCCTGTTGCCCGATACGGAACAGCAATTTGGCATGACGCATGCGCAGCCAGGGATTACCGCACTGAATGGCAATGACGCGTTCTGCAAGTTCCTGCAGGTCGGTGCAGGTGTCCAGCGCTTCCCGGCAGTCATGCAGTTGCAGGCACACGTCGATGTCTGCGCGCGCCTGGATCGCCCGCGACGCGGTCGAAAATTCGACTTTTTCGTACCTGTAGATGCCCAGATCGGCCAGAACGAATTCGGACCACTCCTGATACAGATTGCCGAAATACAACAACCGCAGGCGATCACAGAGCGGCATGATCTTCAGAGCAAAAACCGCATCGGTCAGCGATGGGTGCCACTGTTCGAGCGGTTGCGGCGATTCATACAGCGGTTGCAAGCGCGTCATCCATTCGTGCTTGCGCTGAGGGCCTTTGACCGCGTGGCTTTTGAAACACTGATTCAGCTCCTCTCTGCGCAACAACTGGAACAGTTCGCTCAAACCCAGTGGCGGGCTGAGATCGACCCAGTCGCGCGCCAACAATGGCAGCACGGCGTCACGAGGGTCACCAATCTCGGCATAACTCAGCTTGCTGGCCCGAAACAACACCCCCTTGCGCATGACCATACGCACCAGCAACCCCTGCGCAGGCACAGGCAAGTCAGCGAACTCGCTGATGAATCGCCGCTCGGACGTGTCGAGCAGATCATCGTAACGTTGCGCGATCCAGCCGAGGACATGCCGGAAGTTTTCGAGATAGTAAAAAGGATTCTCGAGGGGCGAGGTATTCAAGGCGAGTGTTCACACCGCAGGTAATCAGGGTCACAAGGATACTGGTTATCCGTACAGATTCCAGCGCAAACGGCTGTCGATTGTCTGCGGGCCGATCAGCGGCATGTAGCCCGCACGGCCTGTGGGCCTTAGTATTGCCGGGATTTTATCGGCAGCAGAGAGTCGGATATGCAAGCACCACTGGTTTATCTCGCAGGTTTTGACGTATTCAGACCGGACGCAGTCGAGCACGGCCGCTATCTCAAGGCGTTGTGTACAGCGCATGGGCTTGAGGGTTTGTATCCCTTCGACAATGAGGCTACGCCCGGTCGCGAACCCCATGAAACGGCGCAACAGATCTATGCGATGAACGTCGCGATGATCCACCGCTGTACAGCCGTACTTGCAAACCTGAATGTGTTTCGCGGTCTGGAGCCGGATTCGGGAACAGCTTTTGAAATCGGCATGGCAGTGGCGCTGAACAAGCCGGTATGGGCGTACTTTGACCCGGTAGCTTCTTTACGTGAGCTGGTACCTCACGATGAAAACGGTCAGGACCAGCGCGGCTTCACGGTTGAAGACTTTGGATTGCCACGCAACCTGATGCTCGCCTGTAGCTGGACAGGCACCAGCTCGACCGTGGAACTCGGTGCCGAGGCGCTGGCGAAGTACCTGAGTGAGCGATGAGCCTTGCTTGCAAGGAAGCCTGCAAATCATGAACAGCAAGGCGCGCAAGGGGGCTCTCTGACAGGCAACGGCGGTCTGACGCTAACCAGGCATGCTCACCCCCAAACCAGAAAGTCCCCGCCGTTGTCACGCAGCATCTGCAGCATCCCTTCTGCAGCAGGCGACAGGTAGCCGCCCTTGCGCAGGGTCACGCCGATGGTGCGCTTCAATGTGGTCTGTTCAAGCGGCACCTCGCGCAGATGTTGCATGGTCTTGCCGAATTCAAGTGACTCTCGGGCGATGAAGCTCAACAGGTTGCCCTGTGCAATCAGGCCCGGCAGAAGAGAAATGGAATTGGCTTCTATCTGCACCATCGGCAGCGGCAAGCCGTGCGCAGCAAAGGTCGCGTCCAGCCATTTACGCGATGAAACACTTACCGGCGGCAACACCCAGCGGTATCCACACAGATCACTCATCTTCAATGGACCCTTGAAGATCGGGTGATGCTTGGCAGCAATCACCACAGCTTCATCCCTGAAGATGGCAAAGCTGCTGACGTCTTCGCTGTCGGGCGCCAATGCACAAATGATCATGTCCAACTGACCGGAACGCAGCGACTCGCGCAACAGGTCATCCTGGCCGATCACCAGTTTGAACGTAACGTCCGGCGTGCGCTGCAACAGCGCCGACGTCAGTTTCGGCATCAGGTATTCCGCCATCGTCGCAGCACAGCCGACGCGAATATTGCCCACCATGCCGCTGGCAAAGTCCCGTACCTCACGCTGGGTCTGAGCCACGCTCTGTTGCAGCTCCTTGCCGCGAGCCTGCAGCAGCTCGCCCACAGGGGTCAGCTTGATCCGTCGGCCGTCTCGTTGAAACAGCTTCGTCCCGAACGATTCTTCAAGGCGCTGGATGCTTTTGGTCAGTGCCGGCTGGCTGCGATTGAGCTTTTCCGCTGCACGGCCGAGGTGCCCCAGCTCCGCAATGGTTTCGAAATAATTGAGATCCCGCAGGTCCATATTCATCAACCAAAGTTATCAATTCATGATTATTAGAAAATAGACTTGATTGGTTGTGATGTCGATACTGATGCCTGTAATCCACACCACTCAAGGAGATCGTCCTTGTCACAGGCGGCACGTTTTTCGATACCCACCCTTCCCCCGCTGGTCCAATGGGCGGGCCTGATCCTGCTGGCTGGGGCTGCCGGGCAGTTGCTCAAGCTGTTTGAGATGCCTGCTGCAATGTTCCTTGGCCCGATGCTGGTAGCCATTGGTTTCGGCGTGTCGGGCGCCACGATTCGTTTGCCCAAGAAAGTGTTTCAGCTGGGTCAAGGCACGGTTGGCGTGCTGATCGCCCATGCGATGTCAGCCAGCGTACTGCTGACGGCACTGAAGTCATGGCCAGTCATGTTGCTGGCGACGATTCTCACCGTCATGCTCAGTGCCGCAGTCGGCCTGGTACTGGTGCGTTTTGCAGGTATCCCCAGCAACACTGCGGCCTGGGGTACTTCACCAGGTGCCGCTTCGGCGATGGTCGCCATGTCCGAGGACTACGGTGCCGATTCACGCGTTGTGGCGACGATGCAATACGTGCGAGTGGTCTGCGTGGTGACCATCGGCGCGCTGGTCAGCCATTTCATCGGCGTCCCGGTTTCCGGCGCACAGGCGCACGTCAGCGACGCTGTCATACAGAGCCTGAGCCTTGTGGATCTGGGGTTGAGCCTGGCGGTTATCGTGGCGGGCGTAGTGCTGGGCTCTAGGTTGCCGGCGGGCGCCTTGCTGGTACCGTTGATGCTGGGCGGTGCGCTGCAACTGAGCGGCGTGATGCAAATCACCATTCCGGACTGGCTGCTGCCCATAGGTTATGGCGCTATTGGCTGCTACGTCGGCTTGCGCTTTGATCGCCCTACCGTGCAATACGTCTGGAGAAGACTGCCGATGATGGTGCTGGCCTCGCTGCTGCTGATTGTGCTTTGCGCGCTGTCAGCCTGGCTGATCGCGGTAATGATGGACAAGGACTACCTCTCGGTTTACCTGGCTACCAGCCCAGGCGGGCTGGACACAATGGCGATCATCGCAATCGACACTCACGCAGACGTCGGTTTTGTGCTGGCCATGCAGACCCTGCGCCTGTTCGGCGTGATTCTGACGGGCAGCTTTCTAGCCCGACAGATCATTCGCCTGACAGACAAACGCATCCCTGCGCTCTGACACCTTTGCTTCTGCACCCGGTCAGGCTGGGGACGCCAGTGCGCTAGCCAGGCTGGGGGCAAGCGGCAGTACCGGCAATAACGTGGCCTGATACGCATGGTACAGGTCGGGCTTGCCTGGCCAGATATCCTCGCTCGGCTCGTTGCGCTCGTTCAGTTCGTGTCGCCAGCTGCCGTGTTCATGGTCGATGAACAGGGTTTCGTTGAACTCCCAGAAGCAGCGATACCACTCTTCGTATTGTTGCTCGCCGGTGCGTTGCAACAATGCAGCGGCTGCGGCGGCCGCCTCACAGTGAACCCAGTGCAGGCGATGGCGAACCACGGGCGTGTTCTGCCAGTCGAGGGTATAGACAATGCCAGGCGCACCGTCCACGTCCCAGCCGTAGCGACAGGCATTGGCGAACAGGCTCCGCGCATCGTCGAGTAACCATTCAGGATTGCCACGCCCTGCACGGCGCCGCGCTGCTTCCAGGTGCAACAGCAAACGCGCCCACTCGAAAGCGTGACCGGGCGTGGTGCCGAAAGGCCGAAAGCCATCAGCAGGGTTTTCACGGTTGTAATCGGCGAGCGGCTCCCAGCTTTGGGAAAAGTGCTCGATGACCTGAAAGTCATTGGCGCCGGCATGCTGATGGATCACCCGCTCGACAATGCTCAGCGCCCGGTCGAGCCATTGCGCGTCGCCGGTCACGTCTGCCAGAGCAAGAAAGGCTTCGGTGCTGTGCATGTTGCTATTGGCACCGCGATAGGGCTCTTCGTCGCTCCAGTCCTGCGCGAATGACTCGCGCATCGCGCCTTCCTGCTCGCTCCAGAAACGGGTCTGGATCACGTTGATCGCGTCGGACAGCAGTGCCTGCGCGCCAGGGCGACGTGCGACGACTGCCGAGCTGGCAGCCAGTGCCACAAAGGCATGCAGATAAGCCTGTTTACCGGTTGTCCCGCCGTCTTCGAGCGCGGCGTTGAACCAGCCGTCGTGCTCGGCATCGCGCAACGGCCCCTGCAGGGCAGCAATACCGTGATCGACCAGCGCGGCGCAGCCGGGAATGCCTTGTGCGTGAGCCATTGCAAAACAATGGGTCATGCGCGCGGTGTTCATGGTTTCAGCGGTGGCACCCACCATCAGGCGGCCGTAGTCATCCAGACTGCCGAAGCCGTTTTCCAGCCTGGCGGCCTTGGCGAAAGCCAGCAGGCGGTTACCCTCCAGTGCCAGCCATTGATGATGGGCTGGAGAGCGCAGCCAACTGCTGAAGGTATGATTGTTATTGTCCATGACGCGATGCCACCCCCTTCGATAAGGTATGTGTCCAGACTGTACCGATGGTCATTTTGACCGTGGGCATAATGCGCGCACGGTCGAGCGGCGGCAAGCGGACACAACCTGTATCAAGGTAGGGTTTTACACTTTGAAGCGTGAGACCACCTGATTCAGATCTGCCGCCAGACGCGACAACTCGTGGCTCGATGCGCTGATCTGGTTGGCACCCTGAGTCGACTGCATCGACAGATCACGAATGTTGACGATGTTACGATCGACTTCACGCGACACCTGCGCCTGCTCTTCCGCAGCACTGGCAATAACCAGATTTCGCTCGGATATCTGGTTGATCGACGAAGTGATTTCACTCAAAGACTCACCTGCCCCCTTCGCCAGTGCCAGGGTTGAGTCGGCGCGGTCACGGCTGGTATTCATCGAATCAAGCGCCTGCGCAGAACCGCTGCGCATGGCGCCGACCATCGAATCGATCTCCAGCGTCGACTGTTGAGTACGGTGTGCCAGCGCCCGCACTTCATCCGCCACCACCGCAAAGCCACGACCCGACTCGCCGGCACGCGCTGCCTCGATAGCCGCATTGAGCGCCAACAGGTTGGTTTGTTCGGCGATAGACCGAATGACGTCCAGCACTTTGCCGATATCCTGCGACTGGTTGGCCAGGTTCTGCACCAGGGTTGAGGTGGCCTGCACGTTGTCAGTCAGCGTCTGGATAGACTGCACGGTCTCGATCACCCGCGCCTGGCCCGCACGTGCCGAGGTGCTGGATTGACTGGACGCATCGGAAGTGGACACGGCGTTACGAGCGACTTCTTCTACCGCCGAAGTCATTTCGTTGATCGCCGTGGCGGCCTGATCGATTTCCGCATTCTGCTGATTCAATCCGCGATAGCTGTCTTCAGTGACGGAGTTGAGTTCAGTGGCTGCCGACGCCAACTGGGTCGCCGAGCTGCCGATGTGTCGCATGGCTTCGCGCAGGTTGACCTGCATCATCGCCAGCGCACGCAACAGACGGGTGACTTCGTCTTCACCATCAACTTCGATGGTGTGGGTCAGGTCACCGTTGGCAACCTGCTCGGCAGCCGTCACTGCACGCTGCAGCGGACGAACGATGCTGCGCGTCAGCCACAGGGCCAGACCGATGGTGCAGAGTGCGGCGAGGACAACAAAAGCGATGACGATGTCGCGCGACTTGGTGTACTGGGCTTCGGCCGACTTGCCTTCCGCATCGACTTTGGTGACATAAAAATCGGCGAGGTCATTGAGCTGCTTGCCTGAGCCGTCGACGATCTGTTTCATATCGACCAGCAGCAGCTTGTTCAGGCCGGCACTGTCGCCCTGCCCTGCGAGAACAAAGGAGCGATCCAGCGCACTGCGGTATTGGCCCATTGTCACCATGAACTGATCGGTCAGGGTTTTCTCTTCAGGTGTGTCGACAAAGGTCTTGAGGACGTCCAGCTTCTTGCCCAGATCACCCAGGCGCACATCCATCTGCCCACGATAGGTCGGGATGCTCGCAGGATCGGTATCCAGTGCCATACGCAGAGAGATGGTACGAATCCGCAGCATGATTTCCCGGATATCACCGACCACCCGCATACTGGGCAGCCAGTTGGTCTCCACTGCCACCTCGCTCTGTCGAATGGTCGACATCTGCGCCAGCGCGAACCAGCCAAGCAACGCGACCAGCAGCGATATCAGGGTAAACCCCAGGCCGGCGCGACGAGCGATAGTGAGTTTGCGTAAGTTCATGACCAGTGCTCTTTTGTATTTAGAGGGGGGTGTCGGGCGAGGAGTTGTCAGACAACCGCCAGCGTATCGTCGCTGCTCGACAATTCTTTAGAGCGTTCAGTGAACTTAAGGCTTTTTAGTCATCCTGTGCGGTCGCCATGCGTGGGGCCCCTGATCAGAGGGCTGTCATCAATGTCTTGCGGCCAGTTGCCAAAGCCGGGCAATGTCCCGCGCGCGATCATGCAGCAGGCGGCGAGTATCCTGACAGGCCTGCTCTAGGCTCATCGGCCCACTGACCAAGGCAAAGGCAACGCCGATGCCATGCGCATAGAGCTGCTCGTAGCCCTCGCCCAGCGTTCCCGCCAGGACAATCACCGGCACTTGCTGGCGCTGCGCGACTCGCGCCACGCCAAGAGGCGTCTTGCCACGCAGGGTCTGTGCGTCGAAACGGCCTTCACCGGTGATGATCAGATCAGCGCCCTCCAACAGCTGTTCAAGCCCGGTCAGGTCGGCAACCACTTCGACCCCTGCTCGAAACGAGGCATTCAGGTAAGCCTTGGCTGCAAAGCCCATCCCCCCTGCCGCACCGCTGCCCGGGCTGTTGCGCTGGTCCCGGCCAAGGATTTTCGCCGAGTGGTCGGCGAAGCAACCGAGCGCGGCGTCCAGTGCCATGACGTGTTCGGGCGAAGCGCCTTTTTGCGGACCGAAGATATGCGAGGCGCCGTTCGGCCCGCACAGGGGATTATCGACGTCGGCGGCAATCTCGATGCGCACGGCTGACAAGCGTGGATCAAAACCGCCGAGGTCGATACGGGACAGGTCGGCAAGCGCAAGCCCGCCTGGCTGCAGCGGCTGATCATCGGCATCGAGAAAGCGCGCGCCCAGAGCACTGAGCATGCCGCTGCCAGCGTCATTGGTCGCGCTGCCGCCAATGGCCAGAATGACCCGCTGCGCACCCGCGTCCAGTGCTGCAAGAATCAACTGCCCGGTGCCTTCTGTGCTGGTCACGCAGGCATTACGCTGGTCAAGCCTCAGTAATTGCAAACCACTGGCCATGGCCATTTCGATGATTGCGGTCTTGCTGTCGGCCAGCCAGCCCCATTGGGCTTCGACCAGTTCACCCAGTGGTCCGCTGACGCTGGCACTCATCAGTGTGCCGTTACAGGCAGCTAGCAGCGCTTCGATGGTGCCCTCCCCGCCATCGGCCATCGGGCACTTGATCAGTTCGGCATCCGGCCAGGTTTCGGCCAGACCGCTGGCGATTGCGTCGGCAACTGCCTGGGCGCTGAGGCTGTCCTTGAACGAGTCGGGGGCAATCACTATTTTCATTGTTGTTCTCCATATCCAGTGCCCGCATGCTCTCATCCGGCGCCCGCTTTACCGCCAGCGCTTCGCACAATGATACTCAGCGCTTCTCGGGCATTTGACCAAAGCCCTGCTTATTGGTGACGGGTAATCATTTGCGCACCCACGTAAAGGCGCAGCAAGTCACCGGTCTTGTACGGATCGCAATCGGTCAGTTCGGCAATTTTCTCCAGCCGGTAACGCAGGCTGTTGCGATGAATGCCCAGCGCCTGTGCGCAGGTCTGGCTCTCGCCGCTGTGTTCGAACCACATGCACAAGGTATCAAGCAATTGCGGGTGTTTTTGCAAACGCACCACCGGCTCGGCTATCTCCGCAGCCAGCCAATCGTGACGATAGCGCCAGAACAGCACCGGCAAACGGAACGCGTCAAGATGCAGGATGCGTTGCTCCGGTCTGGCCTGAGCGGCGTAATCCAGCAGATCCCGAGCTGCTACGCAGGCATGCCGTAATGCCGGCAAGTCAGAGGATGGCGCGGCGGTTGCGATGCGTGATACCGGCCAGCCGCGATCATTAATCTGTTTGAGCAGCAGCCCGTCGTCCCGCTCCTTGGGCACCGGTCGACACCAGTACAGAAAACCGGGCTCGCGCAGTACGCACCAGCTGTCGGTGCAGCGCGAACCCAGCCAGCTTGCGATCTGGCTGGCAAATGCACCCTGTGGGTCGAACTGGATCAATGCCACCTGGCGCGGCAAATGCGGTTGCAGCCCCAGCTGGCGCGCTTCGTCCACCAGGCTCTCGGGGCAATCGGGCAACAGCAAGCGAGCCAGCAGGTCCTCGCTGCGTTGTGCGCGCCACTCACGGCCAGCCTGCTGACGACGATGCTCCATGAGCATCTCGGCGGTCATCTTCACCAGCTCGCCATACACGCGAACCTCATCCGGTTCGCCGGTGATGCCCAGTACGCCGACCAGTTGATGGTCCAGCATCAAAGGCAGATTGACTCCTGGCCTGACGCCACCCAGTTGCAAGGCAGCACGGGAGTCGATTTCTACAACCTGACTGCTGGCAAGGACCTTTTGCGCCCCTTCATGACGAGTGCACAGCCTATGCGGGTCACCACTGCCGATGATGATGCCCAGGTAGTCCATGACGTTGACGTTGTAAGGCAGAATGGCCATCGCCCGGGCGACGATGTCCTGCGCCAGCGCTCGATCAAGCGCAAACATGAAAGGCTCCCGACGCCGGGCAAGGCTTGCAATGGTTCGGCATATGGATGCATTTTATTGAAGTTATGGAGCATCCGAGTGTGCCTGAAAGTGACACAGCGCGCGATGTACCTGACGGCGTGCCCGCGTTGAACTGCAATGCTTTATTGATCGTTTCGACTGTTCCCCAGCATGAGGCCCCTAGATTTGATCAGATCCCGACTCGCCGGTTTGCTGTCACTGCTGACCCTGCAAGCCTGCACCTCAATGGCTGACAACGACGTACCGGACACACGTTTCGACGATTACCGGCAACGGACCGTCGAACTGATCCGCAATCAGCGCACTTTCCAGACCGATGATCACCGCGCGGAGCTTGACTGGAATGCACCACGCCAATGGACTCCAAACGGGACGATCAAGGCCGGTGTGCTGCTGGTACACGGGCTGGGCGATTCGCCGTGGTCGTTCCACGATGTCGCCCGAAAACTCGCCGATCAGGGCTTTCTGGTGCGCACCGTGCTGCTGCCAGGGCACGGCACCAAACCCGAGGACATGCTCAATGTGAGCCTTGAGCAATGGCAGCAAGTAGTGCGCGAGCAGGCGCAACTGCTCGGCCAGGAAGTCCCCAAAGTCTACCTGGGCGGTTTTTCCACCGGCGCCAATCTGGTTCTGGACTACGCCTATGATCACGACGAAATTGCCGGTCTGGTGCTCTTCTCACCGGCATTTCGCTCCAACAATGGCTACGCCTGGCTGACACCATGGATCGGCTGGGTCAGGCCCTGGCTGGCAAAACCCGATGGCGGCCTGCGCCCCATGCAGACCCCGGTGCGCTACATGAATGTGCCCACCAACGGTTTTGCCCAGTTCTATCGCAGCAGTGCGCTCGCACAGAATCGCCTGCATCGACAGCGCTACGAAAAGCCCGTGTTCATCGCGATCGCCGAACACGATTCGGTGCTGGACACCGATTATGTGCTGGACAACTTCCTTCAGCGTTTCAGCCACCCGGCCAGCCGCCTGATCTGGTACGGCGACCTGCCTGAGGGCACCACAAAGAAACCTCGCGTTGAGGTGCGCACGGACTACCTGCCGGACTATCGCATCAGCCGTTTTTCGCACATGGGAATGCTTTTTTCGCCGGATAACCCGCTCTATGGCGTGGCGGGCAATCAGCGTATCTGCTGGAACGGCCAGAGCACGCCGGACACCGCGAAATGCATGGCGGGCGAACCCGTGTGGTATTCGGACTGGGGCTACACCGAGCCGGGCAAAATCCACGCACGTCTGACGTTCAACCCGTATTTCGAGTGGCAGAGCGACGTGATGCTCGGCGTACTCGATGCCCAACCTTAGCGCCGGCCCTACTCCATCGGCACCAGTCGCTCGCGACTGTTGCTCAGGTGTGTCCACATCGCGGCCCTGGCTGCGTCAGGATCCTTGCGGCGAATGGCGCTGAGCAGCGCTTCGTGCTCCAGGTTGGCCAGATACCCCTGATGCGCCAGGTTGTTGCCGGCCCTCTCGCTCGAGGCGATGCGGCTGCGCGGAATAACCGCACTGCCCAGATGCTGCATGATCTCCATGAAGTACGGGTTGCCGGTCGCTTCGGCGATCAGCATGTGAAAGCGCTTGTCGGCTTCGACACAGCTGTCCTCCTTCGCCAGCAGGCTCTGGTAATCGTCCAGCGCCTGACGCATGGCCGCCAGTTGCTCATCGGTACGACGCACAGCGGCCAAGGCAACGGCCTGGGTTTCCAGCCCGATGCGCAGTTCGATGATGTCGCGCACCCTGGAAACGGTTTCGACCTTGAGGCGCAGACCGGTCTGATCGCCCCGCTCCAGCACAAAGGTGCCAATGCCATGATGAGTGATCACCAGACCGGAAGCCTGCAACCTGGAAATCGCTTCGCGGACCACGGTACGGCTGACACCATGCTCCCGAACAATCTGGTTTTCGGACGGCAACTTCTGACCCGGCGCGATCTTGCCCAGCAAAATACGCTGACTCAACTCGGTGACCAGATCCGTGGCGAGGCTGTGCTGACGGCGCTTGGGCGCGGCACTGAGAGGTTCCTGCATGGCGAGTAATCCTGACTTGTCTGATTGTGCTGCCACATCAGGCCTGGAACAGTGCCATAGCGACAGCAAATGCGCGGAGAGCCCGGTTTCAAAGCCCTACCGGTTGTCCGACTTGTATTACAAGCTGATTAGACGTGTCAAAGCGTATTGTTTCAGCGTTGATTGTAACTTGTGCCGTCAAGCATCGGAAAAATCATCCATAGCAGCAAGAGAAAAGTCTTATAGAAAATAGCTATCTAATTGTTTTAAATAAGATTAACTCCATTAATCGAGCCTCTGACCAGTCTCAAATTGACAAGAATTTTCGCCCATCGCTTGCTCATCAGACATGTGAATCAACCACATTGAGGGGATTGCGAAACCGGTTTTTACTTGTATGATGACCGACAATGCACGGGACACACCCTGCACATACCCGCATAAAAACAACGAGTGGGAGATTCATCTGTGAGCACATCCAGTTCCAGGATGGCCGACGGCACAGATTCGGTGCTGAATTCAGCCGTATCGAAAGTCAAACGTCATGTCCTGCCGCTATTCGTCATCATGTTTATCGTCAATTACATCGACCGGGTGAACATCGGCTTCGTGCGCTCGCACATGGAGCACGATCTGGGGATCGGTGCTGCTGCCTACGGGCTGGGTGCGGGGCTGTTCTTCATCGGTTACGCGCTGTTCGAAGTCCCCTCCAATATCTTGCTGCAAAAAGTAGGCGCACGTATCTGGCTGACGCGGATCATGCTCACCTGGGGCATCGTTGCCGCCTGCATGGCCTTTATCCAGAACGAAACGCACTTTTATATCCTGCGCTTTCTGCTGGGCGTGGCCGAAGCCGGCTTCTTTCCGGGGGTGATCTACTACTTCACCCGCTGGCTGCCCGGCGTCGAGCGTGGCAAGGCAATTGCCATCTTCCTCAGCGGCTCGGCCATCGCCTCTCTGATCTCCGGCCCGCTGTCCGGCCTGCTGCTGCAAATCACCGGCCTGGGCCTGAAAGGCTGGCAGTGGATGTATTTCATCGAAGGCATGTTCTCGGTCGGGCTGTGCTTCTTCGTCTGGTTCTGGCTGGACTCCAAACCGCACGATGCCAAATGGCTGACCCGTGAAGAACAGGATGCGCTGGTCAATGCCATCGACGCCGAGCAAGCTGCCCGTGAAGCGGCGACGCCGGTGAAGTCGTCTATCGGCCAGCTCCTAAAGGACAGTCAGATCATCCTGTTCTGCCTGATCTACTTCTTCATTCAGTTAACCATTTATGCAGCGACCTTCTGGCTGCCGAGCATCATCAGGAAAATGGGCAACATGACCGATTTTGAAGTGGGCATGTTCAACTCGATTCCGTGGCTGCTGTCGATCATCGGTATGTACGTCTTCGCAACCCTTTCGGCCAAATGGAAACGCCAGCAGGCGTGGGTCGCGATTGCCCTGCTGATCGCTGCCGCCGGAATGTTCATGTCTACCACCGGTAGTCCGATCTTTGCTTTCGTGGCTATCTGTTTCGCCGCCCTCGGTTTCAAATCGGCCTCCTCACTGTTCTGGCCTATTCCTCAGGCGTATCTGGATGCCCGAATAGCTGCTGCGGTCATCGCGCTGATCAACTCGGTCGGCAACCTCGGCGGGTTCGTGGCACCTACCACATTCGGCCTGCTGGAAGAGCACACCGGCTCGATTCAGGGCGGCCTGTATGGCCTGACCGCGACATCGATCATTGCCGCGATCATTGTTTTTGCCGCGCGCAACACGCCCAAACCGGGCGCGACACCGGTCGCCGCGATCCAGACCGCGGCAGCTCACTGAACGACCGCCCGTTTTTAAAGGCCGCATTCAAAGGCCGTACTTTTTACAGGACCCGCCATGGACATTCAGCACTCCAATATCACCGGCAAGGCACCCGTCATTACCGAAATGCAGATCGTGCCGGTGGCCGGGCATGACGATATGCTGCTCAATCTCAGCGGCGCACACGGCCCCTATTTCACCCGCAATATCGTCATCCTCAAGGACAACTCCGGGCACGTCGGCGTCGGCGAAGTGCCTGGCGGCGAGCTTATCCGCCAGACCCTGGAGGACGCCCGCTCACTGGTGGTCGGCAGCAGCATCGGCACTTACCAGAAGATTCTCAACGAGGCACGCAAGGCCTTCGCCGACCGCGATTCTGGCGGTCGCGGCCTGCAAACCTTCGACCTGCGCATCGCCATTCATGCGGTTACCGCACTCGAAGCCGCGCTGCTCGACTTGCTGGGTCAATACCTGGAAGTCCCTGTGGCGGCGTTGCTGGGCGAAGGACAGCAGCGTGACCAGGTCGAGATGCTTGGCTACCTGTTCTACGTAGGCGACCAGCGCAAGACCGATCTGGCCTACCGCAGCGAACCCGACGCTGACAACGACTGGTTCCGCATTCGCCATGAAGAAGCGCTCACCCCCGAGGCAGTAGTGCGTCTGGCCGAGGCAGCGCACCAGCGTTACGGCTTCCAGGACTTCAAACTCAAGGGCGGCGTATTAGGCGGCGACCAGGAGATCGAAGCAGTCACCGCTTTGGCCGAGCGTTTTCCCGAAGCGCGCATCACCCTCGACCCCAATGGTGCCTGGTCACTCAAGGAAGCCATCCGCCTGTGCCGTGATCAACATCACGTGCTGGCGTATGCCGAAGACCCATGCGGTGCGGAAAACGGCTTTTCCGGCCGCGAAGTCATGGCCGAGTTCCGTCGCGCCACTGGCCTTAAGACAGCAACCAACATGATCGCCACCGACTGCCGTGAAATGGGCCATGCCATTCAGTTGCAATCGGTGGACATTCCACTGGCCGACCCGCACTTCTGGACCATGCAGGGCTCGGTCCGGGTGGCTCAGATGTGCAACGAATGGGGCCTGACCTGGGGTTCGCATTCCAACAATCATTTCGATATTTCGCTGGCAATGTTCACCCATGTCGCCGCCGCAGCGCCAGGCAACATCACGGCAATCGATACTCACTGGATCTGGCAGGACGGCCAGCGCCTGACCAAGGCCCCGCTGCAGATCGTCGGCGGTAAGGTAGATGTACCGAAGACGCCGGGGCTTGGTGTCGAACTGGACATGGACCAGTTGGCCAAGGCGCACGAGCTCTATAAAGGCATGGGCCTAGGCGCACGCAACGACGCCGTGGCCATGCAGTTTCTGATCGCCGACTGGAAATTCAACAACAAACAGCCTTGCCTGGTGCGTTGAAACAAACCTGTATTCAAAGCTGACTCGCCACGATGCTGGCAAACGGCGCGCACCCCCCTTGCGCGCCGTTTTTTTTCAAATCGGATTTGGCCCGTCGAATGGCCGTGCTACTGTCTCGCAACATCCAGTAACGACTAAACCGCATGCGCCATCTCGCCCGCACCCGCCCTCGCTTGACTCTCGCAGCTCTGGTTGGACTGACCGCTGGCATCGCCTGGGCCTGGCTTATACCCCAGGCAACACTCACGCAGAGTTTATTGACCGGCTGGGACACAGGCGTCTGGCTGTACCTGATCCTGATTTTCGTCCGCACCCTGCGCAGCAATGCTCAGGATGTCCGCCGGGTCGCCCTGATGGAAGACGAAAACGCTGGCGTCATCCTCGTCACGGTGTGCGTCGCGGCGCTGGCCAGCCTGGCTGCAATCATCGTCGAGATTGCGAGCAGCAAGGGGCTTTCCAGCGATGCCCGCATGCTTCATCACGCCTTTACCGGCCTGACCGTCATCGGTTCCTGGCTGATGATCGGCGTAATCTTCAGCCTGCATTACGCGCGCGTGTTCTACACCTGGAAAGGCAAGGAGCCGGCGCTGGCATTTGTCGGCGGTGAGCAGCACCCTGATTACTGGGACTTCCTGTATTTCTCGTTCACCATCAGCGTCGCGGTTCAGACCTCGGATGTCGGCGTGGCGACGCGTGAAATGCGCAAGGTCGTGCTGGGCCAATCGCTGATCTGCTTCGTCTTCAACACAGCTATTCTGGGCTTCTCGATCAACATTGCCGCCAGCCTGTTCAACTAACCCTTTCAGCAAACTTCACCATGAGGACTGCAGACATGACCCCATTGAACATCGCCGTGCTTGATGACTGGCAGAACGTCGCGAGCGACGTGGTGGACTGGTCGGCACTCGACTCAGTGGGCGACGTGAGTTTTTTGCACGACTACCCTGCCGACACGCCGACCATGGTGCAGCGCCTGCAGGCGTTCGACATCATTTGTGTGATGCGCGAGCGAACCCTGTTCGACGAAGCGCTGCTCAGCCAGCTGCCCCAACTCAAGTTGCTGGTCACTGGCGGCATGCGTAACGCTGCCATTGATACGGCAGCCGCCAAACGACAGGGCATTGTCGTGTGCGGCACTGAAAGCTATAAAAATGCGGCTCCGGAACTGACCTGGGCACTGATCATGGGCATCACCCGCAATCTGGTCAGCGAAGCCAATTCGCTGCGCGCTGGCAACTGGCAGGTCGGCCTGGGCAGTGACCTGCATGGCAAAACGCTTGGCATCCTCGGGTTGGGCAGTATCGGCAAGTGGATCGCGCGTTATGGGCAGGCATTCGGCATGAACGTCATTGCCTGGAGCCAGAACCTGACCGCAGAAACCGCAGCCGAATCGGGCGTCACTTATGTCAGCAAACAGCAATTGTTCGAGCAGGCCGACGTGCTGTCGGTGCACCTGGTGCTCAGCGACCGCAGCCGTGGGCTGGTGGATGCAGAAGCACTGGGCTGGATGAAGCCAGGCGCCTACCTGATCAACTCGTCACGCGGCCCGATAATCGATCAGGCCGCACTGATCGAGACGCTGCAACAGCACAGGATCGCAGGCGCGGCGCTGGACGTCTTCGACATCGAACCGCTGCCCGCCGACCATGCGTTCCGCACGCTGGATAACGTGCTGGCAACTCCGCATATCGGTTATGTCACCGAGAACAACTACCGGACGTTCTATGGGCAGATGATCGAGGACATTCTGGCCTGGCATGCGGGGTCGCCGATTCGGGTGTTTGGGTGACGTGCACTGCGTCTTCCTGACCTGCCGTGATCAGTGCGTGAACCTGTTTGGCGTGACGAGCGGAGTATTTAAAAGTCTTAGCCGCGCCCTAAAAGGCGAACACAGGCATTGATTTATTTAACGCTCTTTTCACGCCTTCTTATTATTAACGACATTCAATAACTCAGGGCGCTCGACACTTATATATTTTACTGTTGAGTACTTGATATAGATAATTGACACCTTGAGCATCGCCGCCGAATTTACCCCTTTACAGAGACGCGCGATGAAAAACAGCCCTATGACCTTTCGATGGGTGCGACAGAAAAACCTGCTGTAATAAACAAGGCCGCACGTCTCATGAACGTTGCCAACAGGGAGCTACAGTCACTGGGGAGGTGACTTGACCGCAGCCACTCATAATTTTTGTTGCCCTGAGCGCTCTGTTTATGCGTCACTCGCTGCCGACAGATTAACGCTCAACATACGTTTTTGCCCCAAAAAGCATATTAAGAAAAAAAACAGGAAAAGCGGAACGTTAATAAAAGCGTCATCACAACTACCCCAACCAGCTATATGAACACTGTCATTTAATAAGTTATTGCTTCCCTGACGACTCACTCTCCTGTTTCGCCGAGCGCAGCCACTTTTCGTACAGAGCCTACAGAGACATTCGATGAATATCCGCACCGCCAGGTCATATGACCCTCTTACGGCCGCCAACGAAAGGCCTGCAAAGGCAGACGGGACCACTCGGACCGTGGACGCTGTCGCGACTGAAGCTAATCCGGATAAGCAGGCAAAACTCGACACCTACACGGCCTCCGACAGGCGCACCGCAGCGACACCGGAGACGTCCCCCGTTTACACAAGAATGATGCTCAGTCGAAATACTCGGTCACTGGAGAGCGAAGCTTCCTCGTCAGACACGGCTTTGCTTGCCAGTCAAAAAGCGCGTGTCAGCCGCGACGATCCAAAGGCTTCTCGCGACGAAGTGGCCGCAGTTAAAGACAGCACGGTCCTTTCAGCAGAAAAAAAAGCCAAGGAAGCTGAAAAAGCTGCCGCTTCAGAGCCAGCCAAAATTGCCGCCCCGCCAGCGCGCGGGGGGGCCAACGTCAATCCTGATGACATCGCCACACCTGCAGCTGCCACAAAGATGATTCAGGAGCTGAAAGCGATTGGAGGCGGGACGTTACGCATCCAGATGACCCATGTTCAGATTCAGGATTCCCAGCAGATGGATAAGCTCAGGGCACTGCTTAATGAAGGGGGCAAACAGGGTGTAAAAGTTCAGTTCACTTTTCGTGACAATGCGAACCAGGGCAGCGGCAACGTGCTGACGGGAGACAAGTTGAAGCAGGCTGCGGCCGACATCAGCAGTGTGGTCAAAAAGTTCGGCAGTCGCCCCGGTTTCGTGCTGGATACGTTTAACCAGGGCGGCCAGAGTGCCAGTCAGGAATGGGCCGACATGCAGACCACGTTGATTAGATCCGCGCGCAATGCCAGCTTTAAAGGAAGCATTGTTGTCGAGGACAGTAACTGGGGGGGTGGCCTGACCGCTGGCCCGCAGAGTGGCCTGGTCAAGTTTGCCGAACAACTGAAAGCCGCCAATGGTGAAGGCAACCCCGCCCTCATTGGCGGTTTTCATGTGTATGCCAGGGAAAACGAAGCATCTTCCCGGCTCGCAAAACAGATCAAGGCGTTACAAGAGGCCGGCTATAAATTCCAGATCGGAGAAGTGGGCAATGCCAGCTTGCTGTTAGGCAACACCTTCCAGCAAAAGGACGCTGCCACTAAAGCCTTGACGGATAACATGACCGCGCTCAAAGCAGCGGGGGCGGATATTTTACCCGGCAAGGAGCAGTTCCAGTATGGCAAACTTCGCCACCGTGTCGGGTTTTCAAAGTCAGACCAGTACTCATGATTCAATGCCCGTGCGACCGGGGTTTTATATCAGCGACACGCGCCGCTCAACCCGCCCCTGAAAAGGGTCAGGCTTTCTATACAAGAAGCATATACGTGCAGCATCACAACGTATAAGCGACTCCCACCTGCACCGTTCGCGGGGCTCCCGGATAGGCGTAGACGTTACCGAACGCGCCTTCTTCGTACTCAGTATTGAACACGTTCTTCAAGTCGAGATTCAGCTTCACGTGCTGATTGACCTTGTAATAAGCCAGCAGGTCGAAAACGGTGTAGCTGTCCATCGAGAAGGCGACATTGGCGGTACGACCAGCACGCTGGTCGACGTAACGTCCGCCAGCGCCAAGCCCCAGGCGACGCAAGGCACCGTCCTGAAATTCGTAGACATTGAGCAGGCTGAAGGTCTGTTCGGGGATGTTCATCAGCCGTGTGCCGGAGCGCAGCGTGTTGTCCTTGGTCACTTCGGCATCGACATAGGCGTAGCTGCCCATCATCCGCCACTCGGGGGTCAGGTTGCCGACCATGTTGAGGTCAAGACCACGACTGCGCACTTCGCCTGCCGCCACGCTGAATGTGGAATCTACCGGGTCGGTGGTCAGCACGTTGCGTTTCTCGATCTGGTAGACCGCTGCATCGACACTCAATTGCCCGTCCAGCGCCTCCCATTTGGTGCCGATCTCGTAAGACTTGCCTTCTTCCGGCTTGAATCCGCCACCCAGACGGCTGGCACCGCTGTTGGGTTTGAACGAGCGTGCCGTGTTGGCATAAACGGCGACGGTGTCGGTCAGGTCATAGCTGAGGCCAATGCGTGGCGTGACCGCATTATCACTGGCTGTCCAGCTGCTGGTACCGGGCAGGAATGAATCGTAATCGTGCTCGAAACGCTCCAGACGTACGCCGCCCAGCAGCTTCAGGCGCTCGGTCAACGCCACCTGGTCCTGCACGAAGGCCGCCCAGGTTTTCAGGTTTTCCTTGTCATGGGTGGTGGTTCGGGTCAGCGCAGGCCGAGCCTGCCCATAGACCGGGTTGAAAATGTCGATGGGGTAGGCACTGACCGCGCCACTGGAGCGCTGGATGATCGACTTGTAGTCGTAGTCTTCGTATTCGACCCCGGTCAGCAAGGTGTGGTCGAAGCCGCCAGCAGAAAAATACCCGGTAAGGTTCAGTTGCACGTCGCGGTCGGTCCACTCCAGCTTGCGATAGTTGAAGTTGCGTCCGAGGGTGCGACCGTCGGCAGCCAGGCCGTTGGCCTCGATGGCATCGCCCTGCAGCGAGCCGTCGAGTATCTGCACGCCGCCGCCCAGCTTCCAGTCGGCGTTCAGGTCGTGATCGAAGCGCAGCTGCGCCATGTTGTTGTCATTGTGCAGCTTGCCCACGCTCTTCTCGCCAAAGAAAGTGTCTCGAGAAGCGGTGCTCGTCTGGTTGGCATAGCGCGTCAGGCCCCGATCCAGCGGCGCGTTGTTGCGCATGAAATCCCCCTCGAAGGTGATGCGGGTCGCGTCGTTGACCTGCCAGCTCAATACGGGTGCCACGCCATAGCGCTCGGTTTCGACGTGATCCCGGAAGGTGTCACCACCCTCGCCCACGACGTTCAGGCGATAAGCGAAGCGCCCTTCATCATCCAGCGGGCCAGAAGCGTCCAGTGTGCCGCGCTTCATGCCCTGGTCATTGAGCTGGCTGCCCAGTGTGACCTTGGGCTCGCTGAGCGGTTGTTTCGACACTACGTTGAAAGTACCGCCGGGATCGCCACGGCCATACAGTGTGGTCGCCGGACCGCGCAGCACTTCAAGACGCTCGATGCTGTTGGCATCAGGCATGTTCGGGTAACCCCGGTTGATCGGGAAGCCGTTGCGGTAGAACTCGCCGGTGGTGAAGCCGCGAACGGTGAACGTCGTCAGGCCCTGCCCACCGAAATTGTTGGCCCGACCGACCCCGCCGGCATAGTCGAGCGCATCCTGCAGACGCGTGGAGCCGATGTCCTCTACCGCATCACGGGTCATGACGCTGACGGACTGCGGCGTTTCATGCAAAGAGGTGTCGGTACGTGTTGCGCTGGCAGAGCGCGTGGCGCGATAACCTTCCACCGGCCCCTGCGCCGTATCGGCGCTGGCCGTACTCTGGATGTCGATGTTCTGCAATTCCAGTGAAGGTTGACCGGCAGTGGGCTGCTCGGCCCAGGCGTTTTGAGATATGGCCTGAATGATACAAAGAGAAACGAGAGTACGACGCATTGAGGTGCTGCCCTTGGCAAGAAACCAGGCCTCTTGGGACCCAGCAGGATTTTTTTGCGAATAGTACAGATTCGCATTAACACTTGATACAAAATCCCTTATTTCCTTTTCCATGCTGCCTGCCTCGCTTAGCCAACACAGGCGCAAACAGGCAAACTGACGCTTACGCCCTGACGAGAGAACCGACCATGCTCCTTTCCGACAAGCCTGCTGACCCTCGCTGCGCCTTGCTGGTGATCGACATGCAATACGACTTCATGCCCGGCGGGCAACTGGCCGTGGCTGATGGCGATGCCTTGTTGCCATTGATAAACTGTCTGGGCAGCCGCTTTACGAGGGTGATCATCACTCAGGATTGGCACCCGGCCGGGCATATCTCCTTTGCGTCCAGCCACGCGCAACGCACGCCGTTCGAGAGCATCACCCTGCCCTACGGCCTGCAAACCCTCTGGCCGGACCACTGCGTGCAAGGCAGCCACGGTGCGCAATTGCATGCAGCGCTTGATCTGCCTCACGCACAATTGATCCTGCGCAAGGGCTGCAATGCGCATATCGACAGTTATTCGGCTTTTCTGGAAGCCGATCGCACGACTTCTACGGGGCTCGCGGGTTATCTGAAAGAACGTGGCATCGACACATTGTTCGTGGTCGGCCTGGCGCTGGATTTCTGCGTTGCGTGGTCGGCGCAGGATGCACGCAGTGCCGGTTTCAATACGTACGTGGTTGAAGACGCCTGTCGCGCCATCGACATGAACGGCTCGCTGGAGCACGCATGGAAGACCCTTCTGGGCATCGGCGTAGAGCGTGTACAAAGCGCCCATTTGCTGGGCTAGCACCGACAATTTGCCAACTCGCGCATACAATTCTCGATGTGCAAGAGCGGCAGCGAACGACGGCGCGCCGCACCTGTCTGAAGCATCGGACTGACGCCGCCTGCGCAGGACCATTCATCACTGGCGCTGAGGACGTTGTATGGACCACGAAGTAGACGGCAAGACCCCCGGCCTTTCCGCCGAGGAAGAGCGCGAGATTGACGAGAACCAGCCGCCTCGTGCAGCGGTGTTGCACGAGACGATCCGTATTCAGGGCGATCACGAGCTTGAGCGCAGTGTGGCCGCATTGTGGTGGTCGGCGCTGGCAGCGGGTCTGACCATGGGGTTGTCATTGATGGCGATGGGGCTGCTCAACTCCCGTCTCGAGGGCATTACCGGCAGTCATGTCATCAGCAGCCTGGGCTATTCGGCAGGCTTTCTGGCGGTCATTCTGGCGCGCCAGCAGTTGTTCACTGAAAACACGATCACTGCCGTATTGCCCATCATGAGCAAATTCAATCTGGCCAACATAGGCCGTTTGTTTCGCCTGTGGGGTGTGGTGCTTGGCGGCAACCTGGTCGGCACGTTGCTGGTCGCCTACGTGATGCTCAATCTGCCAATTTTCGATGCCAGCACAGACAAGGCGTTTCTGGAGATAGGCCACAAAGTCATGGAAAACGATGTCGCCCAGATGTTTTCCAAGGGCATCGTGTCGGGCTGGATGATTGCGACCATGGTCTGGATGATTGCCTCCATGGAAAAAGCCAAGATCGCGATCATTGTGCTTATTACCTACCTCATGGCGCTCGGAGACTTCACTCACATCGTGGTGGGCTCGGCGGAAGTGTCCTATCTGGTGTTTGCCGGAGAATTGGGCTGGGGGGACTTTTGGTTGACCTTTGCAGCGCCGACACTGGCAGGCAATATCATCGGTGGCAGCTTCATTTTTGCGCTGATCAGCCATGCGCAGATTCGCAGCGAAAAGGACACCACCGCGCGAATGGAGCGCGACCGCAAGAACAAGGCAGAAAAAATTCGTTTGCAGAAGGCGCAACAGCTCAAAGACGCAGATGCCGGGGCAAAGAAAGAGATATGATCCCTGTCATTAAACTTTCTTTCAGAAACGGCGCCTTCTTTTAAAGGCAGAATGACGCTTTGAACGCACTTATTCAGGCAGGGACCATGACCCGAATTCTGGCAATCGAAGATGATGCCATCACCGCCAAGGAAATCGTCACCGAACTCAACAGCCACGGGCTGGAAGTGGATTGGGTCGATAACGGTCGTGATGGCCTGGCGCGTGCAGTGAGTGGCGACTACGACCTCATAACCCTGGATCGCATGCTGCCGGAGATGGATGGCCTGACCATCGTCACCCACTTGCGCGCCCAGGGTATATCCACGCCGATTCTGATGATCAGCGCGTTGTCCGATGTGGACGAACGTGTACGCGGATTGCGTGCCGGAGGTGATGACTACCTGCCAAAGCCATTCGCTTCAGACGAGATGGCGGCGCGCGTCGAGGTGCTGTTGCGTCGCAGCAACCCGGTCAGCGCGGCGAAGACCGTGCTGCAGGTAGCCGATCTTGAACTCAATCTGATCACCCGGGAAGCCTGCCGTGGCGGCGAACCACTGATCCTGCTGCCTACCGAGTTCAAACTGCTGGAATTTCTGATGCGCAACAGCGGACAGATCATTACCCGAATGATGATCTTCCAGGAAGTCTGGGGCTATCACTTCGATCCGGGCACCAACCTGATCGACGTCCACATTGGCCGTCTGCGCAAAAAGATCGACCAACCCGGCACCGCACAGCTTATTCAGACCGTGCGAGGATCGGGTTATGTCATTGCCGAACCCGTCTAAGGGCTGGCGATCTTCAACAAGCCGCCTGCTGGCGCTGTACAGCTCTCTCTTCGTTGCCTGGAGCGTTATTCTTCTGGGCGTTCTGTACTGGGAAGTCACTTCCTATCTGGACACCCTCGCCCGCCAGTCACTGACCCATCGCCAGCAGCTGTTCTCGCGGTTCGAGGGGCAGGCGCTGGAGGATGCGCTGGCCACCAGCATGACCTTCGATTCGCGCTCGGTGGACGCCTATGGGCTGTTCGACGAAAACTTTCGACCGGTCGCCGGCCCCATCAGCAGCGTGCCGAGCAACCTGCCCATTGATGGCCAGATTCACGTCCTGAACGATTGCATCGAATCGGATGACCCTGGCATGCCGGAGGGCAGCTGCGACGCCATCGTCAACCGGACTTCGGATGGCCGCTGGCTGGTGCTGGTACGCGAGAATGGCTCGCTGTTTGCGGTGAGCACATTGATCCTGCACGCGTTGCTGTGGGGTATATCGCTGACCATCATCCCCGGGGTCGCTGGCTGGCATCTGCTGCGGCGCCGCCCTTTGCGGCGCATCCGGGCTATTCAGGCCAGCGCCGAATCGATCATCGCAGGCGACATGGCCGGGCGCCTGCCGGTGTCCAACAGGCGTGACGAGCTGGACATGCTGGCGGTGATCGTTAACGCGATGCTTGACCGGATCGAAAAGCTCATGAATGAGGTCAAGGGTGTCTGCGACAATATCGCCCACGACCTGCGCACCCCGCTCACTCGCCTGCGAGCTCAGCTGTATCGAATCCAGCAGCAATCTGCGCACGATTCGACCCACGCCACCCAGATCGCTCAGGTCATCGGCGAGGCAGATACGCTGATGGCGCGTTTCCGGGGGCTGTTGCGCATTTCCGAGCTTGAGGACCGTCAGAGACGCTCCGCATTTATCGAGCTGGAACTCCAGCCGCTATTGCAGGAGCTGCATGATTTTTATCTGCCACTGGCAGAGGAAGATCAGATCACGCTGCTGCTGGAACTGCGAGACCCGCTGCCGACGCTTGTGGGCGATCGTGCGCTGTTGTTTGAAGCACTGACCAACCTGCTGGGCAACGCCATCAAGTTCACCCCTGCCGGCGGCATCGTGAAAATCAGCGCATTCCCCGACAAGCAAGGCAATACACCCTGCATTGAAGTACAGGATTCGGGGCCTGGCATCCCGGTCGCTGAACGAGCAGCGGTCTTTCAACGCTTTTATCGCAGCGAAGCCAGCAACGAGCAAAGCGGCTTCGGCCTCGGTTTGTCCGTCGTCGCGGCCATCGTCAATCTGCATGGCTTTACGCTGCAAATAGGCACCAGCGAGTACGGGGGCGCCAGCCTGCTGCTGGAATGTCGTACGGCCAACACCCTCAACTGAGACGCCGAAACGCAAGGTTCGCATGAAAGCTGCCGCTCACCTGCGGCACGTCTCTCCCAAAGTCCAGATCAAATCACACATGCCCTATGAGGCGTATTCCTCAAGACAACCCTGCGCCTGCTTTTTGACGAGCTTAACGCGTCTGGCTCAGGGGTTTCAGAGCTTTGGTTATTAATCTGACGCACAATGCCAAGCGCTAAATTGTAACTTAATGTTTCAAGAATGGCGTCGCTTGACCGTTTCAGCACGGACAAGTTCCGACCAGAAATTGCGCTTTTCTGCCTCGATACTGACTTTTTCCCCGAACAACCCCCATTGCCCGATCAATCAGCGAAATTCGGTTTAGGGATCCAAACGTCAGGCACGCCTTATTTTTTTGACGCCAGCGGCTTGTCGGCATACTGGCACTGCGTTATTTATAGCCGGGCAAACAAGGTTCCTGCGCAACTGCATGCGCTGCACCCATAACAATAACTCATCGGATTCGCCACTTATCAGGCGAGGCACTGGCATGGCCGCCAGAGCAGAGAAACGCTGGACTAATCGTAGGATCGACATCGGCTGGGAGGCTGTCATGGGCGCACAATCAAAGATTTTAAGCGTGGGTAACTACAAGGTTTACACCGAGACTTACTGGAAGAGCAGCGATGCCAAGACCATCTTGCTGGTCAATGGTGCGTTGTCTACCACAGGCTCTTTCGGGCAGACGGTCAAGTACCTGCAGCCTCACTACAACCTCGTGCTGTTCGACCTGCCGTTCTCGGGGCAATCACGGGCGCACAACCCGGACGAGATGATCGTCAGCAAGGAAGATGAAGTACACATCCTCCTTCAACTGATTGACCTGTATCAGGTCAATTACCTGCTGTCCGTGTCATGGGGCGGCGTTTCAGCGCTGCTGGCGCTTGCTGAATGCCCTCCATCCGTGGAGAAGGCGATCATCAGTTCGTTCTCGCCGGTGCTCAACGCGCCCATGCTCGACTACATCGACAAGGCTCAGGTCTACCTTGCAGCGCGCGAAAAACGCAAGATCGGCTCGCTGTTGAACGACACCGTGGGCAAACACCTGCCGCGCCTTTTCAAACTCTATAACTACAAACACCTGATCAGTCTTGCTGAACACGAATACGGCCAGATCGACTTTCATATCAGCCAGATCCGGAAACTAAGCGCCAGTAACTACGTCGAGCGTTTTTCCTCGATCGATATTCCGGTGCTGTTCATCAATGGTGAAAAAGATGAATACACCACTGTTGAAGACGCTCGTATGTTTTCCAACTACATCGCCAAAAGCAGCTTCAATGTCGTACCGGACACTGGGCACTTTCTGGACCTGGAAAGCAAAGCAGCCTGGCATCACTCGCAAAAGACTGCACTGAGCTTTCTGGGCACCGAAGTCAGCCAGCAGGTTTGGCCCAGTATTCCCGCAATGGCATGAAACACCTTCGTCAGTGCCGGGACAGCTCATCGGCTTTCCCGGTCTGACGCTGTGATGCATGGACGCTGTTTTACCTGACTGGGCAGTGCTATTAGTTGATTACTTTTTCTATCGCGGCGCCTTTGCGCTCGTTCTGCTGTGCGCCCATAACTTCCCGGTCGCTCCCCTTTCCGTTCTTCCGGTTACTCGCTGTGCCGGGCCTCATCTCGCTGCTCTCGCTCAGTGCTTGCTCCGCAGGCAAACCTGCTGATAAGGCACTGGTGCGCGTCGAGGTGCAGCCAGTCGTCTCGGTGGATGTCGTCAGCAGTGTGGCGCTCACAGGTGATATCCAGGCTCGTAAAGTGACCGAGCAGTCGTTTCGCGTGTCAGGCAAGCTGGTCGAACGTTATGTGGACGTCGGCGACCGGGTCCGGGCCCATCAAGTGCTCGCCAGGCTGGACCCGCGTGAACAAAAGACCCAACTGGCATCAGCCAGTGCCGACGTAGCCATACGCGAATCCCGGCTACGCCTGGCTGAGCAGAATTACCAGCGTCAGCAGACCCTGCTCCCCAAAGGCTATACCAGTCTCAGCGAACATCAGAAAGCACACTCGAACCTGGAGAGCGCACGCGCAGATCTGGCAGCGTTGCAGGCGCAACTCGCCAACGCACGTGAGCAAGTGGGTTACACAGAGCTGTTCGCGGTGGCAGATGGCGTCATCACAGCGCGTCATGCTGAAGAAGGCCAGGTGGTACAGGCTGCCGCTCCGGTTTTCAGCCTTGCCCACGATGGAAAGCGCGAGGCGGTATTTTCCGCGTATGAATCACTGCTGGATGCGGATCAGGCTGGACGCGAGGTCACGATTACAGCGCTCGGCCAGCCCGGTATTTCCTTTATCGGCACCATCAGAGAGATCACGCCCATCGTTTCCGCCACCAACGGCACGCTGCGTGTACGCGTCGCCTTACCGGACGATGCCGTTGCTCCCTCGCTGGGCACGGCGGTACGCGCACAGGTGCAGACGCACCCGCAGCCGGCAGTCGCCCTGCCTTGGTCGGCACTGAGCCGCACACAGGGACAGCCAGCCGTCTGGCGAGTAGATGCACAGGCGAAGGTCGCTTTGGTCCGCGTTAAGGTGCTGCGTTATGAACAAGGTCAGGTGGTGATTTCCGAAGGGTTGTCGGAAGGTGATCGCGTGGTTTCCAGGGGCCTGCAGTTTCTTTACCCCGGCCAACCGGTTGAAGTGGTCGAGCGCGCGTCGACCGAGAAAACCCTCTCGCCCGGGCAGAAGACTGGTCTGCAGCGAGAGGTCAGTTTGTGAGGGAGCGCTTCAATCTTTCGGCCTGGGGGCTCAAACACCGTACGCTGGTCTGGTACATGATGTTCGTTTCACTGCTGATGGGCAGTTGGTCATTCCTGAATCTGGGGCGCGAAGAGGACCCGTCGTTTGCCATCAAGACCATGGTCATCCAGGCTCGCTGGCCCGGCGCAACGTTGCCTGACACGCTGCTGCAAGTCACCGATCGGCTGGAAAAGAAGCTTGAGGAAATCGACGCTCTGGACTACGTCAAAAGCTACACGCTGGCGGGTGAATCGACAATTTTCGTGTTCCTGAAAAGTGAGACCCGCAGCGTCGACATCCCGGCGGCGTGGTATCAGGTGCGCAAGAAAATCAGCGACGTGCGCGCCGAGTTGCCCAGCGGCATTCAGGGGCCGGCGTTCAACGACGAGTTCGGTGATGTATTCGGCAGTATCTACGCGTTCACTACCGACGGACTGTCGTTTCGCCAGCTGCGGGATTATGTCGAGCAGGTACGCGCCGACATCCGCAGCGTGCCCAATCTGGGCAAGATCGAATTGCTCGGTGCCCAGCGCGAAATCATTTACCTGAATTTCTCGACCCGCAAGCTGGCAGCGCTGGGGATTGATCAACGTCAGGTGCTGCAAAGCCTGCAAGCGCAAAACTCGGTCACGCCGGCTGGCGTGATGGAGGCGGGTCCGGAAAGGATCGCGGTGCGGGCGAGCGGTCAGTTCAAGAGTGAAGAAGACCTGCAAGCGGTTAATTTACGCCTCGGCGACCGGTTCTTTCGCCTCAGCGATCTGGCAACCATCGAGCGTCGCTATGCTGACCCGCCCTCCTCGCTGTTCCGCTTCAACGGTCAACCTGCCATCGGCCTTGCGGTGGCCATGAAGCAAGGTGGCAATATCCAGACATTCGGCACGCAATTACAGCAACGCATCGATGACCTGAGCGCAGAACTGCCGCTAGGGATCGACGTGCATCTGGTGTCCAGCCAGGCCGAGGTGGTCGAGAAAGCCATCGGCGGTTTCACCCATGCGCTCTTCGAAGCGATCCTGATCGTATTGGTGGTCAGTTTCATCAGCCTCGGCATTCGTGCCGGGCTGGTAGTGGCCTGCTCGATACCGCTGGTGCTCGCGCTGGTGTTCGTGTTCATGGAGTACAGCGGCATCACCATGCAGCGTATTTCGCTTGGCGCACTGATCATCGCCCTCGGGTTGCTGGTGGATGACGCCATGATCACGGTAGAAATGATGGTTACACGGCTCGAGAGCGGAGACTCATTGCCTCAGGCCGCAACATTCGCCTACACATCGACCGCATTCCCGATGCTTACCGGCACGCTGGTAACGGTTGCCGGTTTCGTGCCCATCGGCCTGAACTCCAGTTCGGCAGGCGAGTACGTATTCACCATGTTCGCGGTGATCGCAGTAGCCTTGCTGCTGTCCTGGCTGGTGGCAGTGCTGTTTGCGCCGCTGATCGGTGTGCACATTCTCAAGGCGTCGGCACGACACGCCGAACCGGGGCGCTGGATGCGAGGTTTCAGCCGTCTGCTGATCAAGACCCTTGAGCACCGAGGGTGGGTGATCGGGTTGACCGTACTGCTGTTCATTGGCTCGTTGTTCGCGGCCAGATTGCTGCAGAACCAGTTCTTCCCGGACTCCGACCGACCGGAAATCCTCGTGGACATCTACATGCCACAAAACGGTTCCATCGAAGGCACCCGCCAGACCATGGACCGTTTTGAAGCGACGCTCAAGCAGGATCCCGATGTGCTGCGCTGGAGCTCCTATGTCGGCAAAGGTGCGGTGCGTTTCTACCTGCCGCTGGATCAGCAATTGAGCAATCCGTTTTATGGGCAACTGGTGATCGTCAGCCAGAGTGGCGAAGTGCGCGACCGTCTGATCGAACGTTTGCGCCAACGCTTTCGTGATGATTACGTCGGTGTGGGCGGTTATGTGCAGCCCTTGAACATGGGCCCGCCAGTCGGCTGGCCGGTGCAATATCGGGTCAGCGGTCCGGACATCGAGCAAGTGCGCAGCCAGGCCATGGCGCTTGCCGCCATTCTGGATGCAAACCCCAATATCGGTCAGGTGATCTACGACTGGAACGAGCCGGGCAAAGTACTGAAGATCGACATCGCTCAAGACAAAATACGTCAGTTTGGTCTGTCCTCGGAAGACGTGGCGCAGATCCTCAATAGCCTGGTAACGGGCACTGCCATTACCCAGGTACGTGACGGCACCTACCTGATTGATCTGGTGGGACGCGCCGACAGCGACGAGCGCAGTTCGATAGACACCCTCCGCAACCTGCAGATTCCGACGCCGGATGGTTCGACCATACCGCTACTGGCGTTTGCCACCCTCAGTTATGAGCAGGAACAGCCTTTAGTCTGGCGTCGCGACCGACTGCCGACTATTACCCTGAAAGCCAGCGTACTCGGCAAGTTGCAACCGGCTGCACTGGTGAAGCAATTGAAACCCGAAGTCGATGCCTTCAGCGCCCGCCTCCCCCTGCGTTATTCGATCGCCACAGGCGGTGCGGTAGAAGCCAGCGCACGCTCGCAAGGGCCCATTCTGAAGGTCGTGCCGCTGATGCTGTTATTGGTAGTGAGCTTCTTGATGATCCAGTTGCACAGCGTTAAAAAGCTTCTGCTGGTGGTCAGTGTGGTGCCGCTGGGGCTGATAGGGGTAGTCGCCGCCCTGCTGATTTCCGGCTATCCGCTGGGCTTCGTGGCGATTCTCGGGGTGCTGGCATTGATCGGCATCATTATCCGCAACTCAGTGATTCTGGTGACCCAGATCGACGAGTTCATCGCCGCTGGCGAAAGCGCCTGGTCATCAGTGGTCAAGGCCACCGAACACCGTTGTCGACCGATCATGCTGACCGCAGCGGCTGCCAGCCTGGGCATGATCCCGATCGCCCGCGAAGTGTTCTGGGGCCCAATGGCGATCGCCATGATCGGCGGCATCGCCATCGCGACCCTGCTCACCCTGTTTTTTCTGCCGGCGCTGTATGTGGTGAGTTATGGGATCAAGCAGCCGGCCTGATGGAAGAAGGACGAAAATCCTGCTCATCACGTATCTCGTAACAGCCTTGCCACGTAACAGCCCATCTCCACCCATCACTCGCAGAAATATCCTGTATCAACTCGCCGTGCCTACTTAATCCCTGACAAAAACGTTAGCCTGCTCGCCATCAATCACACAACCGCCTGACACAGACGTCCCGGACATCTGACAGGCCTGCGCCCAAGCGAGATTTTACATGCCTCACGCATCCCGACCCGCGCACAATGCGATGACAATGACTCCGGCCATGGTGATGCTGTTCGCGTTCTGCTGTGGCGCGATTGTTGCCAACATTTACTATGCCCAGCCGATTATCGAGCTGATTGCCCCGGACATCGGGTTGTCGAGTACAGCGGCCAGTCTGATCGTTTCGTTGACGCAGATCGGTTATGCGCTGGGCTTGTTCTTTCTGGTGCCGCTGGGCGATTTGCTGGAGAACCGGCGGTTGATGCTGATCACCACCGTGGTTGCGGTTCTCAGCCTGCTGGGCGCGGCTTTTGCCGAACAACCAAATCTGTTTCTGCTGGTGTCGTTGCTGGTGGGGTTCAGTTCTGTGTCGGTGCAAATGCTGATCCCACTGGCAGCGCACCTTGCGCCCGAGGAGTCTCGAGGCCGTGTGGTCGGCGGGATCATGGGCGGGCTGCTGTTGGGGATTCTACTGGCACGGCCCATTGCCAGCTTGGTGGCGGATCATTTCGGCTGGCGTGCAGTATTCGGCTCGGCGGCAGTGATCATGATAGGTATCAGCGTAGTGCTTGCGACTACCATGCCCAAGCGCGTGCCGGACCATCGTGCGTCCTACGGCCAGTTGTTGTTCTCGCTCTGGACTCTGCTGCGTACCCAACCGGTGCTGCGTCAGCGCGCCTTTTACCAAGCGTGCATGTTCGCGACGTTCAGCCTGTTCTGGACGGCTGTGCCACTGGAACTGTCGCGCAACCACGGGCTGTCGCAAACGCAGATTGCCATCTTCGCCCTGATCGGCGCGATCGGCGCAATCGCTGCCCCCATCAGTGGTCGCCTGGCAGACGCCGGCTATACCCGCATAGCCTCACTGGGCGCGCTATTGCTCGGCGCTCTGAGTTTTCTCCCGGGCATGGTTCACCCTGCCTACAGCGTGATCGGCCTGGCAATCACGGGCGTGGTCCTGGATTTCTGCGTACAGACCAGCATGGTCCTGGGTCAGCGCACTGTCTACGCCCTGGATGCGGCCAGTCGCAGCCGGCTCAATGCGCTGTACATGACCAGCATCTTCATCGGCGGCGCTATTGGCTCAGCGGTGGCCAGCCCGCTATTCGACCATGGCGGATGGGCTTGGGTGCTGATCGCAGGCACGGTACTGCCGCTGATTGCGTTGCTGGCGTTTCTCAGGGATCGATCAAGGCAGAATGCGTAAACGCTGCACTTTGTGACTGATTTGCAGGATAATGCCGCGGCGGTTGCATAGCAAATCGCCCTTCTGGCTCTCTCGCACCTTTAGGCTCGCGTATCCGGCACCTCTGGATAAGCGCGATTGAACACGGATTGTACAGACGCCTCATCCCAAGGCCCCCAACCCTCCGATGTGCTGTTCAAGCGCATCGGTAAGCACCTCCGCAACCCGAACAAGGCAAAACAGCAATGGACGCAGCACCACGAACAAGCAAAATTTCCGCGATTTTCGCCAAGATATCGCTTGGCATCAGCGGCATGATCGGGGTCATCTGGAGCATCTTTACCTACCTCTTCCCGGACCCGGCCATTCTTGGCCTCAGCGTCGACTTCATCAACTGGAAGACGCTGATAATCATTGTCAGCGCGATCATGTTGTTCAGCGGGCTGGGTATCGCAATCCTCGCCAGGAAGCTGCCTGCGGTACTCAAGCTTGGCGTCTGGTTGGCGCTGGCGTTGTTTCTGTGTGCAGTTTTTTTCAAGTTGGGCGGTGAATACGCCAAGCCTTCGCTCGAATTCGCCCGCAGTCAGAAGCTGTTCGTCGAGAATGACAACGCCAACATGTTCGGCAAACGATCCGAGACCGTCGACAACCTCAGCGTGGAATTGCTTGATTGCGATCAGAACGGCCAGTCGCCTACCTGTACCCTCGAACTGATCAACAAGAGTGCAGACCGCGACTTCCGTTTTCTCACTCCAATAAGCCTGTTTGAGGAAACCGGTGGCGCACTGGGTCTGTCGCAACTGCGCGTTGGCGATGCCAAGTACGACCGTTGGGACAGTTTCCAGTTAATCCGCAACGTCCCTACCCGCGTGACGCTGATCTTTGAAGCGACCAAGGGCCGGATCAAGCAATCACCTGCTTTGAAGCTGACCTTCCGTGATCGCGAGAACAAAGACAACGTACTCAAGTTCAACGAGGTCAAGGTCAATTAGTTAACCGTGAATGGTGCGTCGCCCCTCCAGGCATGATGACGCACGTTTTGGCTAGCGTGCTGACTGTTGCAACCAGTTCCCCAGGTCCACCACTTCAGCCTCGCTGATGCTGTGCCCAAGGCCTTCATAAGCATGAAACTGCGGCGTCAGGCCGAGCGACTTGAGGGTTGCTTCGGCTTGCGGGCCGCTGGCGTAGGCCACCTGGCGGTCCTGCTTTCCATGACCGATGAAGACTTTCAACGCCTTGAGGTCGTCAGAGGGTTTGACCTCGGACTGAACCACCGGCAACAAACGCCCGCTCAACGCCGCAATGCCCCCCACCAGCTTCGGCTGACGCAAGGCAACTTCGTAGCTCATCATTGCGCCCTGGCTGAAGCCGACCAGAAAAACCTTGTCAGGCTGAGTGTGGAATTTTGCCGTGGCCTGAGTAATGAATGCAGTCAGTTTGGTGCCGCTGCTTTTCAGGTCTTCAGTCACGCCGTCGTAATCGGGTGCACCCCGCTTTTGGGTGAACCACTTGTAACTGTCGGGCTGTAACGTTACCGGAGCCTGCACCGACAGGTAGTTGTAATCGGCCGGCAGATGCTCCTTGAGCCCGAACAGATCAGCAGCGTTGCTGCCATAGCCATGAATGAAGATCACCAGCGGCCGGTTCGGGGTTTCGACATTTGCTTGCGCAAGGTAGTCCAGCGGCAGATCCGTGTGCAGGGTGTCCTGTGCCTGCGCCATCCCGGCAACAGCAAACAGCAAGGCGGCGAAAAATTTCAGCATCGGTTCATGACCTCTTTTGAGCGCTGCCGACAGGCAGCGCCGTGAGTGGATGTCGTGGCAAAACTAACACAGCGTCAGTTATGCATGCTGGTCCGCGAAACCTCGGGTTTGAGCAGCTGCATCTGCTGACGGTAATCATCAGTCACCTGACGCGCCTGACTGCTGCTGGTGATGACCCGTGGCGTAATCAGCACGATCAGCTCGGTACGCCCCTTGGACTTGCTGGTGGTGCCGAACAGCCATCTCAAGCCTGGAATACGTCCCAGATACGGCACGGCGTCGACCGTCTCTGCGTTATCCTGCTTGATCAGCCCGCCCAGCAATATCGTCTGACCGCTCTGAGCCGCAACCTGAGTGGAAACGGAGCGACTTGAAATGCGCGGGTTGCCGTTGGCATCGTTATTCGAGGCGTTGTTGTCGGCATTACTGACCTGTTGCTGAATGTCCATGTACACCAGGCCACCCGGATTGATGCGCGGCACGACATCGAGAATCACACCGGTCTGCACGTATTCCACACTGCTCAATGTGGTGTTGGTGGACGTATTGGTGTTGATCGAGGTCTGGCTGATCGGAATGTTGTCACCCACCTGAATCTGCGCCTGCTGATTGTTCATGACCACCAGCGACGGCGCCGACAGCACCTGAGTGCGGCCATTGCGTTCAAGAGCGCGCAACGCCACCTGCAAATTATTGCTGACGAAGGAGTAGAAGAACGCATCGGTCGCGCCCAGCGCAGCCCCGCCGGTGCCGAGTGCGCCCTGACTGCCTGCCGTGTTGGCGACGTTTCCGGTGGTTCCCGAATTGCCCGCCAGACGCCCCAGATACCACTGCACGCCCATGTCCAGTTCGCCAGTCAACGAGACTTCCAGAATGCGCGTCTCGATCTGCACTTGCAGCGGTGGATTATCGAGGCGCTTGATGGCTGATTCGATTTCTTTCCACTGTGCTGGACGTGTGCGTACCAGCAACTGGTTGCTGCTCTTCTGCGCAGTAATGCGCGTGCTGGCGTCGAGTGACTTGCCGTTGCCTGCGGAGCCGCTGCCGTCCTGGCCGGACGAATCGGATTCGGAATCACCGCCGCTCTGGTCATCACCCTCGGATTCGCTGTCGGCGTTGTTCTGGCTGTTGTTCAGGCCCTGGTTGTTACCAAAACCGCCGCCATTGCTCATGCCGCCGCTGTTGCCGATACCACCGCCGTTGCCGCCCAGCCCACCGGAACCGCTCATGCCGCCGCCGCCGCTGGAGTTGAGCGATGACAGAGTGGTGGTGCGCAGACCTGGCGCCACCTTGGCCGGCGAATCTTCCTTGATAGCGCCCGTGCCGTAGATCTGCCGCAGGTATTTGGCAAGGTCAGTGGCCTTCATGTTGCGCACGTCGTACACGTACATCTGCGGCTCGTTGCCGCCGCCTTCGTCGATGGTGTGAATCCACTCGCCGACTTCGCGCAGGTATTCGGGCTGCGAGGAAATAGCGACCACCGAATTGGTCCGCTCGATAGGCAGGAAGCGCACCATGCCCGCCAGCGGCATGCCGCTTTCAGGGCCGAACATTTTTTGCAGCTCGGGCATCAGTTCGCCGACCGAAGCGCGCTGCAGACCGAATACGCCGACCGACATACCTTTCAGCCAGTCCACATCGAAGGTGTCGATGGTGTCCTGATAGTTGGCCAGTTCTTCAGGCGTGCCCGCCAGGCTGAGAACGTTGCGCGCCGGATCGACCAGCAGAAATGCGTTTTCCCGGGCGAACGGCTTGAGCAGCTTCTGCATTTCGTTGGCCGAGATGTAACGCAGCGGAAACAGTCGTGCCGACATTCCTGGCGAAGGTTGTGCCACACGCATTTCCGGCACCAGCTTGCCCGCCACGGCCTGATTGGAAGGCAGGATGACGTAGCGATTGCCCTGTTTGATCATCGCATTATCGGTCCAGGACAGCAGCGTCTCGAGGATCGACAGCGCCTGTTGCTTGTTGACCGGTTTGGACGTCGAGAAGCTGACGTCGCCCTTCACACCTTGAGCGATGCTGTAATTCTCGTGCAGCAGATCGCCCATGATGCTGTTGATTACCGCCTGAATGGGCTGGTTGGTGAAGTTGAAGACGATATCGCCAGTCTCGGCCGGACGCGCAGCCGGCGCCGCAGCGGGCTGACGGATGAACCGCTGGTTGCCCTGGATGATCTTGCGCTGTGGCGAGGTCGTCGTCTGCTGGGCAGGTGGCTCGACAGGCGGTCGCTCGCTGCGCGGGTCTACCGGCGGACGTTGTGAACCCGTTCCCTGGAGCGCTTCCTGCAGCATGCCATTGTCGGGATCGAGTGTGTCTGACGGTGTCGCGCAGCCGCCAAGGGCGACGGCGGTGGCCAGGCAAAGCAAGGGTGTGCGCAAGGTAGCGATGGCAGGAACTCCAGAAAATGTACCCATCACAGGGTGGAATCGTTGGTTAAGGTAATCGGGGGGCTGCTTGACGGCGGCGGCAGGCGCAACGCGGGCAGGCGCAGGACTTGCGTACGCTCGTCGAGCCTGAAAGTGGCCTCGGTAGGCTCAAGACGCTCAAGCGTCCAGCCATTGGGCAGACGCGCGCCCTGACGCACTTTAAGTGCCGGCCCGCTGGCCTGTTTGAGCAGTGCAACACGTAGCGAGCCATCCATGATTACCCCGGTCAGGGTCAGGCCAGCCAGGCTGGAGGCCTGCACATCAGTTTTGCGGACCGCCGCATCGGGGCTGCGATCAGGACTGAAAAGCGGGGTCTTCCAAGTATTAGCCAGACTGTCCAGAGTAGCTGACGGCGCACTGTGGATCTGCGCCTTCTGATCCGTCAGGTTACGCGGCGCCTGCTCCGGCAGCCAGCCTGGCGAATGTGCTGCACCACTGAATATCAGTGCAATCAGCGCAGCCAGCAAAGCGGCACATGCCAGCAAGGCCCACTCCAGCGGACGTAATGAGCCGATCATTGCTCGCCCTCCCCGACACTGGCCGGTTGCAGGTAGCCGCGCACCAGCAGATGCACTACCAGCTTGCCCGCAGCACCATTGGCAGGCGCATTGGCGTCGCGACGCATACTCATCTCATCGATAAACAGAAACGGACGCTGGTATTCCAGCGCATGCAAAATGGCCGTCAGCGGCTCAATGGCGCAGTTCAGGGTCAGGCTGACCTTGACCTGACGATACGGCTCGGCGCTGTCCTGCTCCGGCGTGATCGGCATACGCTGGGTCAGCTCGCAGCCGCCACCGGTGTTGGCCTGACTGCTGATCAGATCGGCGATACGCTGCATCAGGTCCGCCGCCACGGCACTGGGGTCTTCTCCTGGCAACAGGCTGGTGCTGCTCGCCGGATCCCGACGCGCCTGCTCTAACTGCTCGCGCAGGGAATCACCTTGCTGCAACAAACCGGCGTAGCGTTGCTGCTGTTCACGCAACTGCTCGGTCTGTTCGCCGATATCACGCAATGGCCCGGCGAACCAGCTGTCGATCAACAACCAGTACGCCAGGCATAGCACCAGTGCCAGGACAGTAAGGGCCGCGCCCCGCCGTTCACGGCTTGTCAGTGGACGGCGCATCGGCGTTCTCCTGTTGCTGGTTCTGGTGCAAGTGCGCACGCAGGGAGTACTGATCCTTGCCGGTTTTGGTGTCAGGCTGGATCACCCCCTGAAACTGGGCATTGTCCAGGCTACGACAGTCTTTTACCCGGCCTATCAAAGCACTGGCCTTGCCGCTCTGGCCGGAAAACGCCACTTCGGCGCTGTCACTGATCTCGAGATGCTCGATCCAGGTGTCCGAAGGAAGGCAGGCGGTCAGCTCGCTGAGTAACGCCGAGAGCGGCGGCTGAGCAGCCTTGCGCCGCAACAGGTAATTGGCGGCACCCAGGGTGTTAGTCAATTGCTGGCGCAGTTGCTGAACCTCTCCGACCTGGGCTTTTTGTGCCTTGACGCTGGCTTGCATGTCGTCGAGCAGGCTTTGGCGATCATTCAGCCACAGCAGCATGGCACTCAACAGCAGACCGACACACAGCCAGCCCAACCAGCGTTGCAAGCGATGGCCAGAGCGCGACTGTTGCGGACGCAGCGGCATAGGCAGCAGATCGACACCCATGCGCTGACCTTCAGCGCCAACGTCCACAGCATCAGGACGCAGACCACGCTCGGCGCACTCGGCGAGTATCGCGTCCAGCCGCTCGCGCAGTATGGCCACCAGCGTGACCTGGACAAAGCTGGCGCTACGGCTGTCCTGGCGAGCGACGAAATACAACTGCCCCGCGTCGAAAGGCGTAAAGCGATCCAGCTCGTAGCCCACCACGGTGGACAGGTTGCGGGCTGCGGCGGCCGGCAATTGCAAGGTTTGCACCAGCACCGCAGAAGCAGGCAGCAGCAGAACGCGTCGCGCTTGGGCCGATGCGACAGGCAACGGCTCGACCAATGGCCAGACGTGCGTCTGCTCGACGGTCTCGCGACCCAGCCAGCGGCGCACGCGCAAAGGCAGGCAGGCGCGAAGCTCGGCCACCCACCATTGCCATGCCTGTTGGGCCGGACTGCCACGCCACTGCCTGGCGACCTGTTCGCGTAACGCGTAAACAGGCGCCAGACGTGCAGAAACTGATGAATTCATTCTTGCCAACGCAATACCCTGTAGGGCTGTGCGCTTCCCTCCGATGGGCTCAATAAAACAGTGGTTTTTAACAGGGCGGTCACACCGCCCGGTCGTTCTGCGCGGCTGTCGATGGCCAGTACCTCGCCAGGATCAGCCCCTGCAGCGCTCTGGTTCGGCAAGTTCAAGGCCCTACGCAGCAACCCCGAAGCGAATGCCGGATCGGGCCTGTCCAGGCCGCTCCATAATGTTATTTCCGGTAATATCCGGGTATACAGCGCCTGACTCATGCCCGGCAACTGACGTACTTCCTCGACCACTCGCAAGGGTGACTGGCCGCCATTACGCTGAGCCTCCAGCACCTGGGCAATACTGCTGGCCTGGTTTTTGGCCGCGCCACACGCCTGCAGCAGCCGGGATATATCGGCGACCGGCGCACTATTAAGGTCCAGCTTGCCGCGCTCGCTCCTGATACTCACAACCAGTTGCGTGTCATCCATGCGCAACGACACCAGACGCCCATCGGCAATCCAGCGTTTGCGCTGCGCAGGATCAAGCAACCCCTGCACAGCCATATTCATGCCAGCCTCAGCCGCCATCAAAGCCTGCGTGTTCTGCCGCAGCCAGAGTGCCTGCCGGCTTTCCAGTTGCACCCAGCCCGCCAGCCCGCCCAGCAACAGGCTGAGCAGTGCAAGAACCCAAAGCACTACCAGCAGCGCTACGCCGCGCTGGTATCGATTTGCT
This sequence comes from Pseudomonas tremae, assembly GCF_001401155.1. Lineage (GTDB taxonomy): Bacteria > Pseudomonadota > Gammaproteobacteria > Pseudomonadales > Pseudomonadaceae > Aquipseudomonas > Aquipseudomonas tremae. The sequence goes on along the minus strand of NZ_LJRO01000090.1, from coordinate 75,516 downwards.
TCAATCATTCGCCGCTCGCCCCGCCGGACAAATCCAGACGCAACGCTACAACCTCGGGTACCCATTTGATGGTTCCTCTGGTCTGCATGTCGATCCGTACCGCTCCCGGTAAACGATTCGGCCACGGCCAATCGGGCAGCCATCCTGTAGGCTTGCCCTTCGGGTTGAGCCCTCTGTAACTGAACGTCAGTGAATCGACGTTTTGCAGCAACACTTGAGGCTCACCCCACGGTTTAAGTGCAATACCGTTTGCACCGGACTGAACCTGAGCAAAAGATACCTGCAAGGAACGACGCCCCTCAGGCCCCTTGAGCTCAAGGCTATGAACCTGGATGCCGCCGCCCAACTCGCCAGGCAACGTGGCGACAAACCGCAACTGTTGCGCCGAGCCTTCGAAAAAACCGCTGTTCACATCGTCTTCCGCGGACGTGTCCAGCGGCAGCGCCTGGCTTATCGAACTGCGCAAAAAGGCCTGCGCAGCGCGGGTCTCATCCAGATTGACGGTGTAGCGCTCAGCCTTGAGCACGGCACGATTGGCTCCCAACAATGCCCCGGCTACCAATACCAGCAGCACGCCCAGCAGGCTGATCACCAGCAACACTTCAAGCAACGTGAAGCCACGCTGAGCCGACCTCATGAGCCAGCCCCGGTGACAGCGCCGCGTAGCTTCAGGGTACTGAACTGCGCCTTGCGCTGATGCTCGTTCAGCGACAGATCAAGGCGAAACAGCCTGGGTTGTCCGTTCGCGCCTGGCAATTGGTGAATATCCAGTGTCCAGTCAATGCCGGACAAGGTGCCCTTACGCGTAGCGTTTTCCAGCGGCCCGGCGCTTTCCTGATCCATGATGGTGCGGGCAGCGTGACTGAGCCGGTCGCTGCGTGACACCTGTTGCAGCGACCGCGCACTTTGCCCGAACGCAACCAGTAAAACGCCACTGCAGACCGCCATAACGGTCAATGCAGCCAGCATCTCCAGCAGGGTGAACCCCGACTGCGATGTTTTCATTAAAGCGACCGAACCTGGACACTGCCGGTCAGCCAGCCAATATCGATACGCCAGCGCCGGTCACCGTCGGCGACCAAAACGTTGCCACCGCTGGAACCTCCGTCCGGGTAAAACTCGACCGACGAGCCAAGGTCCGAGGAGGTCTGCAGGGTCACTCGCAGCGTGACAGGCCAACGCATTTCACGCTTGCCGGGGGCCTTGAACGTTGCCTTGCGCAGATTGAACTCGGTGCGCGCCGGCTGGCCCGTCACAATAGCCCGCACTCGGGTCGCCCGCAGTGCCTCGACCATGTCGCCCACTGCACGACGCTCGCTGGCAGTACTCAAACCCTGTTGCAGACCGAAACCCACCAGACCGACAGCGATGCTCATCAAGACCAGCACCACCAGCATTTCCATGAGGGTAAAACCCCGGCTCGCAACAGACGTTTTCATTCCGCCATTTACTCCCAGTTGCCCAGGTCGGCGCTGTAACCTTCGCCACCCGGCTGACCGTCCTGGCCGTAGAAGATCAGATCGAAGCTGCCGTGCTGGCCTGGGAAGCGATAGCCAAATGCATGGCCGAACGGGTCCTTGAGGTCCGAAGGCTTGGCGTAAGGGCCATTCCAGTTCGACGCGTTACCCGGTTTTTCAGTCAACTGCTGCAACGTCTTGGGAGGCGAACCGACATCCAGCGCGTAGCTTTCGATTTTCATGCCCAGGCTCGCCAGCTGCGCCTTGCCCGCGCCGTACTTGCCCTTGTCGACGTTGCCGCCCACTTGCCGCACGACAATGGTCGCAACGATGCCCAGCAGGACGATAACGGCGAGCATTTCCAGCAAGGTGAAGCCACCCTGACGGCGTGCGGGTTTGAAGCGTGTACGGCTAAAATTCATCGCAATGGTTTCCTCGTTCATGGATTCAGATATTGCTGGTCAGGCTCATCAGCGGCAGCATGATGGCCAGCATGATCACCGCGACCATGCCCGCCATCACCACTGTCAACGCCGGTACAAGAGCTGCCAGCATGCGGTCGATACCGCGCTTGGCCTCGACGTCGAACACGTCGGCGACCTTCATCAGCATCGTGTCCAGCTCGCCAGCCTGTTCGCCGACTTCAATCATTTGCAGGGCCAGGTCCGGCAGCAGTGGCTGCGCGCCGAACGCACTGGCCAGCGTGCCACCGCCCTTGACCGACTCGGCGGCCTGCTCCACCTGGGCCTGCAAGGCACGATTGGTACACACCTGCCGTGCGATGACCAGCGCCTGAAGCAACGCCACGCCATTGGTCAAAAGCGTTCCGAGAGTGCGGGTCAGGCGCGCGGCTTCGATGCGCTGCAACAGAGGGCCGATGACCCGGATACCCAACAGGCGGCGGTCACGCCGTTCACGCCGCAGGGGATCACGCATGCGGATCGCCATGCCCCATATAAGCGCAATCAGACCTGCAAACACCGCCAGGCCGTAGTCACCGAGAAACTGTCCAAGGTCGAGAATGACCTCGGTGATCAAAGGGATCGGCACCCCGAGATCCTTGAAAATGGGTACGAATTGCGGCACCACGTAAGCCAGCAACAAGGCCAGTGAGCCCAGCACACCTACGACAAGGAACGCCGGGTAGATCAGTGCGTTGATCACTTCACCGCGCAACAACTGGCTGCGTTCCAGGTAATCGCTCAGCTGGCGCAACGTGCTTTCGAGAGCACCACCGGCTTCACCGGCGCGCACCATGCTTATATAGAGGGGCGAAAACTGAGTGCCCTCTTCTTCCAGCGCAACGGACAACGGCTTACCCGCCTTGACCTGCTCGCGAATACGTTCGATCAGCGCCTTGGTCTGCGGTTGTCCAGGCTGTTTGAGCAGAATCCCGAGAGATCGTTCCAAAGGTTGCCCTGCACCCAGCAACGTAGCGAGCTGCTGAGTAAAACTGACCAGCGCCGCTCCGTTCAGCAAGCCGCTGCCGAGCACACGACGTAGCCCGCCGAGACCGGCGACATCGACCTGCAAGACCATCAAACCGCGCTTTTGCAAAGCAGCAATGGCAGCGTCCTGATCTCGAGCCTCCAGTGTGCCGTTCTGCGGCGCGCCTTGCGCGTCCAGCGCGCGGTATTTGAACAGACTCATGTGCCATCACCCCGGGTGACGCGCAACACCTCTTCCAGTGAGGTGACGCCGGCTACGGCCTGACGCAAGCCCTCTTCGTGCAAGGTGCGCAACCCGCCGCGACGTGCAGCCTCCTCCAGTGTCGAGGCGTCGGCGTGACGCATCAACAGGCTGCGCAGCTCTTCATTCATGACCAGCAACTCGGTGATTGCACTGCGCCCGCGGTAGCCACCGCCCGGCGCGTCGGCGCGTGGCCGGTACAGCCGAATCGGACGCTCGTCGGTGAAACGCTCGAGCCCGTGCTCGGCGATCAGCTCCGGTGGAGCATCGAACGCCTCACGAGTGGCCGGGTCCAGTCGTCGCACCAGTCGCTGAGCCAGAATACCGTTGACGGTCGAGGCGATCAGGTAGCTTTCGACGCCCATGTCCAGCAAACGAGTAATACTCGCCGCAGCGCTGTTGGTGTGCAGGGTCGAAAGCACCAAGTGACCGGTTAATGAAGACTGGATGGCAATGCGGCAGGTTTCGAGGTCGCGCATCTCACCGATCATGATGACGTCCGGGTCCTGACGCACAATGGAGCGCAACGCCCCGGCGAAGTCCAGACCGATGGAGGGCTTGACCTGAATCTGGTTGATGCCTTCGAGCTGGTATTCCACCGGGTCTTCGACGGTGATGATCTTGCGCTCGGCAGTGTTGAGCCGCGACAACGCCGTATAGAGCGTGGTGGTTTTACCGGAACCCGTCGGCCCGGTGACCAGCAGGATGCCGTGCGGTCGCTCAAGCACATCCAGAAACTCGTCCAGGCGTTCGCCATCGAAGCCCAGGCTCGGGAAGTCGAAATTGATGGTTTGCCGGTCCAGCAGACGCATGACAACCGACTCGCCGAAACTGGTGGGCACGGTAGAAACCCGCAGGTCCAGCTCCTTGCCCTGAATACGCAACATGATCCGGCCATCCTGCGGCAAACGTCGCTCGGCGATGTCCAGGCGAGCCATGATCTTCACCCGGGATATGACCGCTGCCGACGAGCTGGAAGGTGGCGCTTCGGCTTCATGCAGTACGCCGTCGATGCGATAGCGCACCTTCAGCTGGCTTTCGAACGGCTCTATATGAATGTCCGACGCACGCTGTTCAACCGCGCGCTGCAAAATCAGGTTGACCAGACGAATGACCGGCGCCTCTGACGCCAGGTCCTTGAGATGCTCGATGTCTTCCAGCGAGCCGCCCTCGTCGTCAAGGTTCTCGATCAGAGTGCCCATTGCCGACCGGCCCTGCCCGTAATACCGCTCGATCAGCGTCTCGACTTCATTGCGCGGGCCCACGGAAAGGCGCACCGGCACTTCACAGGCATAGGCAATTGCTTGAAACGGGTACAGCGTGCCGGGGTTGGCGCCGAGTACCTGAAGCCCCTGATCGCTCCAGCCTACCGGCACCACCTGATAGTGGCGCATGAAACGCTCGGTCAGCGGCGGCAGCGGATCCAGCATTGGCGGCACGCCGTCGGCCAGTACCAGCGGAGCATTCAACAGCGCAGCCCAGGCGCGTGCCAGTTCAAACTCCGACACCAATCCAAGGCGGGTCAGAAGACCCAACAGCTCGGTGCCTTCCGATTCCTGTTGCAAACGGTGCGCCCGCTCCAGATCGACCGCTTTCAGACCGGCATTTTCGACCAGCCAGGCACAGACCTGCTCGGCATCCGGGATTGCGATGCGGGATATATCGACGGGAACTGGAGACATGAATGAGGGCATTTTGCTACTTCGGAGGGACATATTACAGCACTCTCCGCATGGAGAGTGCTGCGCTCAAAGGCTTCAAACGATCAGTTTGACTGCTTTTGAGGGGTTGCGTTCTGTGGGCGACCACCTTTTGTGGGTTCGGTCTTTTGTTTTTGAGCTGCTTTGGCGTCCTGAGTCTGGGTCATCACGGTCGAATCGGTAGTACCCGAAGTGGCATCTGCGTCTGTCGACTCTTCGGCAACTGCTGCGCCACTCAGGGCCAGACCTAAAACCACCGCTGCACTGATCATGGAAAACTTCATTTTAATAACTCCTCGGAAAAACACAGGAGACTGCACGACGCAGCACTCACAATAAAAAACGGGCAAGAATTAACGAACAGCACGCATGGCAACTTGCGAGCTGTCTTTCTTCATCCTGAAAAATCTTAAACCAATCGACCAGTAGGTTTAATAAGAGTTCCTCATCTGCACAGAAAAATGACAAAAATAAAGAAAAATACGCTTTTGTTTGACATTTATGGCTTGTTTTAGACTTAATCGTCACCGTTCACAAACCCGAGGCGCCATTTAGCGATAGCAAAATGATGGCACCTTAGAGGCAGTAAAACATAACAATTTAAAAGAAAAGTGTTAACTAAGCGGACCTGTATCGCCCCCTTCAAACAGGGGGTAAAACGCGATAACGGATGACCGTTGCCTGAAAAAATATTAAACGCCGATGGGCAAGTTGTGACGCATTAAACCGGCGTGTAAGCGCGGGCAAACAGTTATTCTAAATACCGTTGGAGAGCAGCATGAACAAACGAAAGATGATAGGCGCGCACTCGGCTCTGGCCTTGCTCGCGTTGGCGGTTTCGCAGGTGTACGCCGCTGACGCGACCGTGCAGCAGGGTCGTGAAGATCGCGCTGAAAAAGTCGCGCAAAAGACCTTGGCCAAGATGACCATGGAAGAAAAGCTGGCCTACATCGGCGGCACCGGCGGCTGGGACGTCAAGCCACTGACCAACTATGGCGTTCCGCAGATCCACGGCGCCGATGGCGGCGTCGGTGTGCGTTACACCAGCGAAGGCAACGATCAAGGCGTGGTCTATCCGTCCGGTCCTAACCTGGCAGCCACCTGGAACCCGCGTCGTGCCATCGACCTGGGTCGCGCACTCGGCTATGACACTGCCACCGGCGGTTACCAGTTCATCACTGGCCCCGGCGTCAACCTGTACCGCATGCCTTACGGCGGCCGTGCATTCGAATACCTCTCCGGCGAAGATCCGTTCCTGGGCGCCAGCCTGGCACCGGGCGTGATCAACGGTATCCAGTCTCGTGGTGTGTGGGCCAACGCCAAGCACTACGCAGCTAACGACCAGGAAAGCAACCGCTTCAATCTCGACCAGAAGATGAGCGAACGCGTTCTGCGCGAAATGTCGCTGCCTGCTTTCGAATCGTCCTCGAAAAACGGCAACGTTGCGATGATGATGTGCGCCTTCCAGAAGGTGAACGGTGAGTTCGCTTGCGAAAGCGAGCACCTGATCGCCCAGATCCTGAAGAAGGAATGGGGCTACAAGGGCTTTGTACAGAGCGACTACAACGCCGTGGTTCACGGCTTCAACGCTGCTCGTGCCGGTACCGACCTGGACATGATGGGCTACCAGATGAACAGCTCCGTGCTGAAGCCGCATCTGGACGCCGGTGACCTGAGCGCTGCGACCATCGATGACAAGGTGCGCCGCATCCTCAAGCAGATCTACCTGTACAAGTTCGACAGCAAAGCACCGCTGACCACCCACAACATGAACAGCTCGACCAGCAACAAGGTTGCTCTGAATGCTGCGCGTGAAGGTATCGTGCTGCTGAAGAACCAGGACAACCTGCTGCCGCTGGACAAGCAGAAAGTCAAGAAAATCGCCGTGGTCGGCACCTTGGCAAAATACGCACCGCCTACCGGTTTCGGCAGCGCCAACGTTATGGCCAGCCATTACGTCAGCGAGCTGAGCGGCCTGCAGCAAATGGCACCTAACGCCAAGGTCGAGTTCATCGACGGGCTGTCGCTGGATCCGAGCACCTCTGCCTGGACCACCACCGACACCGCTGGCAACGAAGTTCAAGGCATGAAAGCCGAGTACTTCAGCAACACCAACTGGTCCGGCGATGCAGCGGTCACCCGTACCGAAAAACACGTTGATCTGGACTGGGCCAACGACAAGAACCTGCCGTTCGAAAGCAACACCTCGACGTCCGATCCGTACACCAGCAAAGGTTCGACCGCTAGCCAGCTGAATGGCGATACTTCGTCGACATCGATCCGCTACACCGGCAAGATCACCCCGACCCAGAGCGGCGAGCAGGTGTTCAAGGTTCGCGCCGACGGTGCTGTGCGCCTGTGGGTCAATGGCAAGAAAATCATCGACAACGGTGAAGGCAAGCCATTGCCGGGCAACAGCATCCCGCCAACCATTCCAGAGTTCGCCAAGGTCAATCTGGAAGCGGGCCAGTCCTATGACGTGAAGCTCGAGTACTCGCGTCGTGCAGGCTACCTGTCGACCATGGGCGGCCTGGTGGGCGTACAGTTGAGCTCGGCTTCGCTGAACGCGCCGCAGGATCTGTCCGGCTACGACGCCGTCGTGGTTGCCGTCGGTAACAGCAGCGAATACGAAGGTGAAGGTTTCGACCACAGCTTCGATCTGCCTGAGTTCCAGAACGAGCTCATCCAGAACATCGCCAAGGTCAACCCGAACACCGTGGTGACCATGTACGGCGGTACCGGTCTGAAGATGAGCGACTGGATCGAACAGGTTCCGGTAGCTCTGCACGCCTTCTACCCGGGCCAGAACGGTGGTCAGGCGCTGGCCGAGATTCTGTTCGGCAAAGTCAACCCGTCGGGCAAGCTGCCGATCAGTATCGAACGCAATATCGAAGACAACCCTGTCTACGCATCCTTCCCGAAATTCGACAATCAGAACACTCTGACCGACATGGATTACAAGGATGACCTGATGCTGGGTTATCGCGGTTACGAGAAGAAAGGCATCAAGCCTCTCTACCCGTTCGGTTACGGCCTGTCGTACACCACCTTCGGTTACAGCAACATCAAGGTCACGCCGGGCGTTGCAGTGGGCAATACGCCGATCAAGGTGTCGTTCGACCTGACCAACACTGGCAAGGTGGGCGGTTCGGAAGTTGCGCAGCTGTACGTTGGTCAGCAGAACCCGAAAGTCGAGCGTCCGATCAAGGAACTCAAAGGCTACAAGAAGGTGTTCCTCAAGCCGGGTGAAAGCAAGCGCGTGACCATCGAGCTGAATGATCGCTCGCTGGCCTACTTCGACGAGAAGAGCAAGCAGTGGGTGGTCGACGCCGACACCTTCAACATCTCGCTCGGTGCCTCGTCGCAAGACGTCCGCCTGAACGCCAAGCTGGTCAACTCGTTCCGTCAGGAACTGTCGACCACCAGCAGCAACCCGCTGCCACGTTCAGCGCTGAACTCGGTTCTGGTCGAGAAGCCACCGGTCAAGACTGGCGGTGTGTTCAAGCAGACCGTCGAGTAAGCATCACGCTGACTGACTGAAAAACGGACGAATAAAGGCTCAGGGACGAGCCCTTACCGCTGCATCGACCTGCGCAATGTAGGCATCGAAACACTCGACCAGATCCAGTTGGTCGGGAAAGCGTAACCACTGAATCTGCAAGCCATCCATCATGGCCAGGATCTGCTGGATCACCTTTGACACATCCACATCCGCTCGCACTTCCCCTCGTTCCACCAATTCCGAAAACTGACTCAACAAATGCGCATGGATGCGCTCGTAGCGCGTCTGAAACCACTCATAGGCAGGCTGGTTGTCCAGCAGGCTTTCGGCGTTGAGGATGGAAAAGGCACGCACTACACCCGGTGCAGTGGCATTGGAGCGATTGATCGCACGCAGTCCGTTGAGCAGGCCGGTCAATGAGTTTTCAGTACGGACTTCGGCAGCAATCCGGGCGTTGACCTGATCACGGCGCTCCAGCACCCCCATCAACAATGAGATCTTGCTCGGAAAGTGGTGCAGCAAACCCGCGACGGAGATTCCGACGATAGCCGCCACCTTGGCGACAGATGCGCCGGTGTAACCCTCAAGGGAAAATATCTGCAACGCGGCGTCCAGCAACTCTTCGCGACGTTTCTCGCCTTTGGGCGCACGCCGCTGTCGGATGGCTACCGCTCCCGTTTCCATGGGTTCATGCCGAGTCATATCGGGCTCCTTCTTCAACAGCCGCATACCCTAACCATTCAGAACGCCTCTGGCAACGCCAACAAACCTGATTGTCAGACAATTTATTGACGTATTACAGTGGCGTGGGCGCAAAATTGCAACCCATTGGCCGCATCAGGCAGAAGCTCGAAAGCCCCCGGCATTCAGAAAACTCAGGCGACTGATCAGCGACGCGAGCCGTCAGGCTAGGCAGTTCCCTGCCCTTCACCCTTCTTACGCCTGGTCTCCAGGCCTGCTGCATGAGCCATCGCCCAACGCCCTCTGCATCAACACGGTGTCCACCCAACGACCGTGCTTGAACCCTACCGACTCGAAGACCCCCACCCGGCGAAAGTCCATTCGCTCGTGCAAGCGCAACGAGGCGATGTTTTCGCTGTTGCCGATCACCGCGATCATCTGCCGCCAGCCACCCGTTTCGCACCGTTTGATCAGCTCGCCCAGCAGCGCATGGCCGATACCCAGCCCGCCCATGCCAGCACGTACATACACCGAATCTTCGACAGTGAAGCGGTAGGCAGGACGAGGTCGATAAGGCGTGACGTAGCCATAGCCCACCACCTCTCCCGCATGCTCGGCGACCAGATACGGCAGGCCTTTGGCGAGCACCTGCGCGCGACGCTGCAACAGCTCGGCAAGGCTCGGGGGTTCAAGCTCGAAACTGGAAATACCGTGCAGCACATGGTCGGCGTAAATCGTCTGGACGGCAGGCATGTCGTCGTCGAGGGCGTCACGCAGCATAAGTTTCGGGATCATCACAGGGCTCTTGGGCAGTTCTGGGTAGAAGACGGTAATCATGCCGCCCGCTACGACATTAAAAAAGCTATGATTTTTCATCGACAGCATAAGAAATACTTTGCCATGCGCCGACTGAATCTAAACCATCTGCATACGTTTTCGCTGGTCATCGCTCATGGCAGTTTTTCTGTCGCCGCCGAGCATCTGCACCTGACTCAGCCTGCCGTGAGCCTGCAAGTACGCCAGCTGGAAGATCAATTGAACCTGCAATTGATCGAGCGCGTGGGCAAACGTCTTAAACCGACGTCTGCCGGCAAGGCACTGCTGGAGCACATCGTGCGCATCGAGGCTGTGGTCGAGGAGGCTTTGCTGGATTTGTCCAGTCACGCCAGCGGCGTTGCAGGGCAAGTCTCCATCGGCACCGGCGCGACCGCCTGTATCCACTTGTTGCCGCCTGTGTTGCGAGCCCTGCGCCTGCGTTTTCCCGAGCTGGATGTGCGGGTCAGCACCGGCAACACAGATGGCATCCTTAAAGCAGTCGAGGAAAACCGTCTGGACCTTGCGCTGGTCACCCTCCCCGCAGCCGGACGCAGCCTGGACATCAGCCCCTTGCTCGACGATGAATTCGTGGCGATCTTTGCCACCAGCCAGTCTCTACCCGACACCGGAATGACACCCCAGAACCTTGACCCGCTGCCTCTGGTGGTGTTCGAAGCCGGGAGCAGTACGCGTCTGCTGATCAACGAGTGGTTTTTGCAGTCAGGGATTCGCGTCAAGCCTGTGATGGAACTCGGTAGCATCGAGGCGATCAAGGAAATGGTAGCTGCAGGTTTGGGCTATAGCATCGTGCCGCGCATGGCCGTCGCTGCCGTCCATCACCGGCGCGGGCTGCAGGTGCATTCGCTGACGCCCGGTTTAAGCCGTACTCTGGGCATTGTGGTGCGCCAGGACAAGCCGCTCAGCAAACCCCTGCGTCAGGTGCTGGATGCACTACAACGCCTGAAAGGTTCATGAAGACGTATCACCATAAGCGCATGACCGTGTTGATACGCGGTAACGGCAGGCGCATTGCCGGCGGCAAAATCGCCCGGCAGTTGCATAGGCATCGAATCAGGTTGTACGATGACTGCCCACTAATTCATGGAACATGATTGCGGCCGGCTTCACAGATGCCGCAACACCGTCACCCGCAAAGCAACTCGGCAACCCATAAGGAGCGCACGGTCCGGAGCCTTCGTACCCGCCTCCAACATCAAACAACAGGAGATACCGATGCCTAACATTCTTGGCCAGAACTTTATCGCAGGCGGCCGCAGTGCCCTCGGCCAAAGCCTGCAAAAGAGCCTGGATGCAACCACTGGTGAAGAGTTGCCCTACAGCTTCCACCAAGCCACCGACGGCGAAATCGATGCTGCTGCCCTTGCTGCCAAAGCAGCTTTTCCTGAGTTTCGTCAGCTGAGCCCGGCCCGCCGCGCCGAGTTCCTCGACGCCATTGCCGATGAACTTGACCAGTTGGGCGACGATTTCGTCGCCATTGTCTGCCAGGAAACCGCACTGCCACAGGCTCGAATTCAAGGTGAGCGCGGTCGCACCAGCGGCCAGATGCGCTTGTTCGCCAAAGTGTTGCGCCGTGGTGATTTTGTCGGTGCTCGCATCGATCTCGCCCTGCCAGACCGTAAACCGCTGCCGCGCGTGGACCTTCGCCAATACCGCATCGGCGTAGGCCCGGTTGCCGTGTTTGGCGCCAGCAACTTTCCGCTGGCCTTCTCTACTGCTGGCGGTGATACCGCTGCCGCACTGGCCGCCGGTTGCCCGGTCGTCTTCAAAGCTCATAGCGGCCACATGGCGACTGCCGATCTGGTAGCCAGTGCCATCATCCGCGCCGCAGAGCGCACCAAGATGCCGAAAGGTGTGTTCAACATGATCTTCGGCAACGGCGTCGGCGAAGGTCTGGTCAAGCACCCGGCCATTCAGGCGGTCGGCTTTACCGGCTCGCTGAATGGCGGCAATGCCCTGTGCAAAATGGCCGCCGAGCGTCCGCAACCTATTCCGGTGTTCGCCGAGATGTCCAGCATCAACCCTGTCGTCATTCTGCCCGGCGCCCTTCAGGCCCGTTCAGAAACCGTGGCCAAGGAGCTTGCAGGTTCTGTCGTGATGGGTGCCGGTCAATTCTGCACCAACCCGGGCGTCGTCATCGGTCTGCGCTCTCCTGCGTTCACGACTTTTGTGGAACAGCTCACTGAACAGATGGGCAGTCAGGCACCTCAGACCATGCTTAACGCAGGCGGTCTGCGTAGCTACAGCAAGGGCGTCGAGCATCTGTTGTCGCACGCCGGCGTGACCCACCTGGCCGGCAAGCCGCAGGAAGGCAAGCAGGCTCAGGCACAGCTGTTCAAGGCGGACGTCAGCCTGCTACTCAATGGCGATCAGTTGTTGCAGGAAGAAGTCTTCGGCCCGACCACGCTGATCATCGAAGTTGCTGACGATGCACAGCTTAAAGATGCCTTGCAGGCCTTGCGCGGACAGCTGACTGCTACCGTGATCGGTGAACCGGCTGACCTCAGCCAATACAACTGGCTGCAGCCTATTCTGGAAGAAAAAGTCGGTCGCATCCTGTTCAACGGTTACCCGACCGGTGTGGAAGTATGCGAAGCGATGGTCCACGGTGGTCCTTACCCGGCAACCTCGGATGCACGAGGTACCTCGGTAGGTACTCTGGCCATCGATCGCTTCCTGCGCCCGGTCTGCTACCAGAACCTCGCCGACAGCCAGTTGCCACCTGCTCTGCAGAACGCCAACCCGCTGGGCTTGCGTCGCCTGGTCAACGGTGAGTGGAGTGATCAGCCTGTCGTGTAATGGCTGAGTTGTAACGTCTGAGACGAAAAGCGGCGCCACCTGGACAAAGTGGCGCCGTTTTTTTATGAAAAAATGATCGCTCATCCAGCCAAAATATTTCGTTTTTGTGCGTTCAGTCGCCGCTGGCACGCCTGTTTTTCAACCTGTCTGCGGCACCATACAGGTGCGTTTCACAGGCTGTTCATAAAATAACCACACGACTGTAAGCCACGTGCAACAAGGGTTTCAAAAAGTTACCCACAGACATACCCACGATTTCCGTGGACAACTTTTCATCGATTCCGGAACTTAAAAACCTTGGGCAGTGCAAGCGTAAATTTTTTGGCGATTGTCGAAATCTGCACAGCGCACGGCGACTGCGCTTTGACATATGCTTTAGCATTATTGACTGTTGATTCAAAACACCCATCCCCCTGAAATGCTTGCTTTTTTCGAGGTAGACGAAAGATGGAACAGCGCTGCAAGGTAGCCGTGCTTGGCTTGGGTGCCATGGGGGCAGCCACTGTCTACCAGCTCGCCAAAGCCGGCATTGACGTGATCGGTGTCGATCGCTACGAGCCACCCCACACCTTGGGGTCCAGCCACGGCGATACACGCATTACCCGCCTCTCGGCGGGCGAAGGTGAGCAATACCTGCCGCTGGTGCGCCGCTCCCAGATGATCTGGCGCGAACTCGAAGCCATGACCGGCGAATCACTCTTCGAGCAATGCGGCGTGTTGGTAATGACATCAAGCCCGACTTACGACCCTGACGACAGCGAAGACTTCACCCACAAGACCATCGCCTTGGCCCAGGCCAATGGTATAGAGCATGAAGTGCTGACAGCGGTCGACATTCGCGAGCGCTTCCCGCAGTTCTCGCCGGTCCTGGACACGGCCGTTGGCTACTTCGAACCGGGTGGCGGGTTCGTTCGGCCAGAGCGATGCATCGCCGTGCAGCTCAGGCTGGCCAGGCAACTCGGGGCGCGATTGCGGATGAACGAGACAGTCACGACGTTACAAAACCACGGCGATCAGGTGCGGATCAGCACAGACAAGGGCTTGATCATCGCCGACAAAGTGGTGGTCAGCGCAGGCATGTGGTCGGCGGACTTGCTGGGCGCGCCTTTCAGCGACCTGCTGAGGGTCTGTCGACAGACTCTGTTCTGGTTCGACTTACAGAAAGACGCCGTTTTTGCTCCGGCCTCGCCCAGCTTCATCATGATTCACGGGCCGGGTGACGCAGACGTGAACTATGGTTTTCCGCCCCTGCCCGGCGAGCACAGCATGAAGATCGCCACCGAGCAGTACATGCATGCCTCAGCCGCAAGCGAGCTGGATCGAACCTTTACAGCGCAGGAGGTGCAGGACATGTTTCAGACGCAGGTTCAGGGAAAGGTCGCCGGTCTTGCACCAACGGTAGCCAAGTCGGCAGTCTGCGCCTACACCGTCACACCGGACTATCACTTCATTATTGACGAGCATCCGCGCCTGAAAAACGTGACGGTGGTCTCAGCCTGCTCCGGGCATGGCTTCAAGCACTCGGCAGCGCTCGGCCTGGCCTTGGCGCAACGCTGTATTGACGGCGAGAGCGAAGCAGACCTTTCGGCTTTCTCGCTGCGACGCTTCACCAGGCAGGCTTGAGCAAAGAGCTCAGCGCGTCATCACGAACGCCTCGTCAATGCGCGCCAAGTCAGTGTCGCGCAACGTGCCCGCGTAGTAATGCAATTTGATCCAGGCCATCAAATAGTCGTAACGGGCTTTCGCCAGATCGCGACGAGTGCTGTAGAGCTGCTGTTCGGCGTTGAGCGCGTCCAGGCTGATGCGTTCGCCACCAAGAATGCTTTGCCGAGTCGATTCGACCAATGCCTGAGCCGAGACCAGTGCTTTCTGGTAAGCGCGCAACTTGCTCACTCCCGACGCACAGGCATTGAACTGCCGCCGCAGCTCGATCAGGGTTTCTCGCGTCTTGCCGTCCAGCTCGTATTCAGCCTGCTCGCGCTTGCTGTTGGCCTGGCGTACAGAGGCACTGGTGCCGCCCCCGGCGTACAGCGGCAGGCTCAGCTCGATACCGACAGTGTTGGTGTCGTAGCGCTGATTATAAGTGTTGCCGCTGTCGGACTCGTTCTGGCGAATACTCGCGTAGGCATTCACCGTTGGCAGGTGACCGGCGCGGTTGCGCTCGACCTCGTAGCGCGCCACTTCCAGCGACTGACGCTGCGATGCCAGAATCGGGCTGTTGGCCATCGCCAATGCATGCCACTCGGTAAAGCTGGAAGGTGCCAGCACCAGGGCCTGGAAGTTGTCCCTCAGCGGCTCCAGCTGATCAATATCAATACCCGGTTCCCCCAGCAATGCAGCGAGCTCACGCAAGGCTGCGTCCTGCTCATCACTGGCTTCGATCTGTTCGGCAATCGCCAGCTCGTTGCGCGACTCCGCTTCGAGGATGTCGGTGCGGGTGCCCTCGCCTTGCTGAAACATCTGCTTGTTCTGCGCAAACTGTCGCTCGAACGCTTGCTGCTTGGCGCGTGCGATGTTGATCTGGTCCTGAGCGAACAACGCATCGGTGTAGAGCGTCAGCACCCGCACCAGCAACTCCTGGCTCTTGCTGCGAAAGGTTTCGTCGGCAAACAACGCCTGAGCCAGGCCTTTGCGGTAATTGGCATAAGCTGCGTAGTCGATCAGCGGTTGCTGGATCATCAGGCTTGAACCAAAACTGTTGTAATGACGATGGTCGGTGGTGTCGTCGCGGGCGCCTTTGACTGTGGCCTTTGAATCGTTGCGCCCTTTGTTGTAGCTGTACGACACACGAGGCAACAATCCTGCTCGACCGATCACCCGGTTTTCCAGGCCCGCGTCACGCTCCTTGAGGGCACCGAGGTAAGTCGGGTCGTTGCGAAGCGCCAGCTCGTAGACCTGAAAAGGCCCGATCGCATGAGCCATCGGTGCAACGCCTATCAGAACAGCGGTCAGCAACGCGGCTTTCAGAGGATAACCAAACATCCTATTCCTCCGTCAACGCGGAACCGGCGCGGTCCAGCAGCGGCTTGAACAAATAATTGAGCAACGAGCGCTCGCCTGTGCGCACAAACATTTCAGCGGGCATTCCCGGTTTGATCACCAGGCCATTGAGTTTTTCCAGGGCGGCATCGCCCACAGAGGTGCGCAACACGTAATACGGTTGCCCGGTTTTTTCATCCTGCATCTGATCGGCGGAAACCAGGCTCACTTCGCCTGACACCCTAGGTGTACGGCTCTGATTGAACGCGGTGAACAGGATATCGACCGGCAAATGGCTGGCGACCTTGTCGATCAACTGCACCGGCAGACGTCCTTCGACCTCCAGCCGCGTGCCTTGCGGGACGATTTCCAGCAGGGTCTCGCCTGCACGCACCACCGCGCCTTCAGTGTGTACCCCGAGGTTGACGGCAATACCGTCGGCAGGCGCAAGAATGGCGCTGTGCTGCAGACTGAAACCGGCCGAGGCCAGTTGCTGCTCAAGGGTCAGCGCCTTGACCTGAGCGTCGGCCCATTGGCTGCGCACTTCTTTCTGATACTCCTCGCGCTGTTGCTGTATGCGCAACCGCGACTCGACGATGCTCTGCTCTATCCGTCCGGTATCGCCTGCGTTCTGCGCCAGGCTCTGCTGCACCTGAGACAACTGGCGCTGGAACTCCAGAAGGCGGTTGCCCGGAATGAAACCATTTTGTGCGAGGGGCTCCAGATTGCTCAACTGCTGTCGCAACGAGTCGGCCTGAGCCAGCAGGTCCGAGCGCGCGCGGCGCATGCCTGCGAGCTGCAGGCCAGCACCTTCGATGCTGGCCTGCAAACCGGCCTGCTCGCGAGCCAGAGCCTGCCGACGGCTGCTGAACAATTGCCGCTGACCTTCGAGTACCAGAGCCAGACGAGGGTCGGGGTCTTTGCCCTGCCCGGCTGCGATGAGTTCGGCGGGAAAGTCTATCTGCTCCAGATTGTCACGCTCGCTCTGCCAGCGGGCCAGGCTGGCCCACGCCATTCGGTACTGCGCACGCAGCGATTGCACGTCAGCCTCGACCTGAGTCTGATCAAGTCGAAACAGCGGCTCGCCCTCTTTCACCGTCTGGCCCTCGCTGACCAGAATTTTGCTCACCACGCCGCCATCCAGCGACTGCACAGCCTTGCGCTTACCCGACACGACAACCGTGCCCTGCACGGCAATGCCCTGGTCCAATGGCGCGAGACTGGCCCAAAGAAAGAAACTGCCCGCTCCGGCCAACATGAGAATCCAGCCCGCGCGAACAAAGAACTGCACGCCGCGTTCCTTGCCAGGCACCGCGTAATGATTGTCGAGAGGGCTGCTCATACGTCGGACTGCCTGTTCTGGGTGCCGTACTGACGGCTCATGGTAAGCCCGGCAGGTGCCGAGCGAGGTTGCGGTTGTACTGCCTGGCTGGGTGTCGCCTGCCCCGACAAGGCCTGCAACACCTGAGCCGTAGGGCCGAAGGCCTGCATGCGACCTTCGCTCAGCACCAGCAACCGATCTGTCTGGTTAAGAGAGAGAGTGCGGTGGGTGACCAGAACAACTGTACAACCGCGCGCCTTGAGCTCACCAATAGCCTGGGTCAGGGCCGCTTCGCCTGCAGCGTCCAGATTGGAGTTGGGCTCATCGAGCACCACCAGTCTGGGATCGCCGTACAACGCACGGGCCAGCGCAACGCGCTGCTTCTGTCCGCCGGACAAGCCGCCGCCATCATCGCCAAGCCGGGTGTCATAACCTTGCGGCAAGCGCAGAATCAACTCATGCACCCCCGCCAATTGTGCTGCAGCCACCACTGCACTGGCATCGCCTTCACGGAAACGCGCGATATTCTCTGCCACAGTGCCGCCGAACAGCTCGATATCCTGCGGCAGATAACCGATGAAGGGTCCAAGCGCCTCGCGCTCCAGGCGATGCATATCGGCACCGTCCAGCCGCACAGTTCCGCCCAGCGCTGGCCAGACCCCGACCAATACGCGGGCAAGCGTTGACTTGCCGGACCCGGAAGCACCGAGCACGCCGAGTACTTCACCGGCCTGCAACTGGAAGCTCACCTGTTGAACCGTGGCCGAGGTATGGCCCGGAGGCGCAGCGCTGACCTGCTCCGCACTGATCTGACCGCGCGGCGTCGGCAACGCCATGCGCGGGACAGGCTCGGCATAGGTCTTGAGCAACTGGTCAAGACGTCCGTAGGCCAGACGCGCGGAACTCCACTGTTTCCAGACGGCAATAAGCTGATCGATCGGGCTGAGCACACGACCCATCAGTATCGAGCCAGCAATCATCATGCCCGCTGTCATCTCACCCTGAATCACCAGCAATGCACCCAGTCCCAGCACCAGCGATTGCAGACAAAGGCGCAGCGCCTTGCTGATCGAGCTGATCACCGCGCCTGTGTCGCTGGCGCGGTTCTGCAAGGCCAGAAAACGGCCGTGAACGTTGAACCAGCGACGTCGCAACGCTTCCAGCATACCCATGGCCTGAATGGCCTCGGCCTGTTGCAGATGGCGGGTTGCCAACTGCGCAGATTGCTGCGAGTAACCGCTGGCCTCGGCCAGAGGCTTGCGGGTCAGCCACTCGTTAAGACAGGCCAGCCCCACTAACAGCACGGTGCCGACACAGGCCAGCACACCCAGCCAAGGGTCAAAAAGGAAAATGACCGCCAGATAAATTGGAAACCAGGGAGCGTCGAAGAACGCGAACAGCGCAGGACCAGTGAGAAACTGCCGAATGAAAGTCAGGTCGCCCAGCGCCTGCCCTGCCTGCCGTTGTCCGGCATGCAGGTTGCTCTCGAACGCGGCCTGATAGACGCGCAGGTTGAAACGCCGTTCCAGCTCGCTGCCAATGCGGATCACCACAAAGCTGCGAATCATTTCCAGCAGCCCTATGAATGCGAAGAAACCGACCACCATCAGGGTCAGCATGGCCAGCGTGGTCTGGTTCTGTGACGTCAATACGCGGTCATAGACTTGCAACATGTAAATCGACGGGGCGAGCATCAACACGTTGATCAGCGCGGTGAAACAACCGACAGCGATCAACGCGCTTTTGTAATCGGCCAGCGCTTTATAAAGCGGCGGTCGGGCGCTTTGGGGCAACGCACTCATGATGGTTCCTTGATGGTCTTGCTTGCGGCGGGGTGGCATCCCTGGATTTTGTCAAACAACTCGCGTCCGTTCATGAAACGCTTAATCGGCGAGCCGTCCAAGGATCAGCACTTCGCCGTCGGGCAGACGCGCCTGGTAGATCTGCTCCCCCATGTTATTGAGGTGGATCAGGCGATTGCCTTCCTTGTCGGTAAAAGCCAGACCATCCGGGGTCGGAAACCAGCCCGCAGGTGTGCCATGCAACCACTTTGCAGCGCAGGCAAGCTCACCGCCCAGTTGCGGTATTTCGGTATTCAGTTGCAGCTCACAGCGATCACCCGCCTTTCCCTCAAGAGAAAGTCGCCACTTGCCGCTGAGTTCGGCAGGATCGGGCAGTTTCAAACTCATGGCCATGCTTGCTCCAGAAATCCCCACCAGCAACGCAAAAGCGAGTGGCACGATTCGAACAAAGTGATTGATCTTCATGATGGGGGTGCATTCCAGATCATGGGCAACTGCATACAGTCGCCCATGATTGTTACAGATTAAACCACGATATCAGTGGCAAACGCTTGACCAACAGTCCCTACGAGGAAATCGCCCAAGCCCTGCCCCGTGAAGTCGATGGCCAGGCTACCCAGGTTACTGCTCTGGTTGTAGTTCAGGATCGCTTCACCGGCATGACCGCTGAATGCGTTGACGAACTGCAGCGCGCTCAGTGTGGAAATGGCCGAAACGTCGATTTTGTCCTGACCGCTGACAAAGTCACGAATCGTATCCTGAGCAGCCCGATTGGAATCGGAGCTTGCACCGAACACAAACACGTCGGCACCTGCGCCACCTGTCAGGCTGTCCGCGCCGGCACCACCGTAGATGATGTCATTGCCGGCGCCGCCTTTCAGATCGTTTGCGGCCGCATTGCCGATTAACAGGTCATTGCCCGAACCACCCACGGCGTTTTCGACCACAACGCCTTTCGCAATGGAGATGTTACCCACCATGCCGCCAACGTCCGAGAACGAGGCTGCATTGAGGTTGATCTTCTGGTTCTGGGTGAACCCCGAGAAGTCGAGGGTATCCTTGCCCCCGCCGTCCCATACCGAGAACACCACTTTGGAAGCTGCCGATGTGGCGCTGTAAAAGTCACGCCCGGCAGTGGAGTTGAAACCATAAACCGTATCACCGGCACGGGTGCTCATGTTTGCCCCATAGAGCTGCTGTACAGCAGCAATATCGTCCAGCTGCGGCCCCGATGAGTAAGCCGGAGCGCCACCCTTGACGAAGTTCTGGTCGGTATTGGACTCACTCCAGTAACTCATGACGCTATAGCCAAGCGTATCTTCTGCGTAGCTTGCATCCTTGTAGGCTGGGTTGCCTTCGCCAGCATTGTAGTCGCCAGGGTGAGACAGGCCCAGCGTATGGCCGATTTCGTGGGTCAGGGTATGACGACCATAGTTGCCATTGTCCGGGGTTGTATTGAGCTTGTAGCTGTTATCAACAAGGTACCAGGACTGACCGTCAGTGCGACTGTTGCCACTTGGCAGGTAAGCGAACGCTGCCCCGCCTGCGTTGCCGTCACTGTAGTTGCCAAACGTCATGTGCCCGTCGCCGCCGGAAGCAGCCTGGGTGAAGCTGACTTTGGCGACATCCGCCCACGATTGCATCGACAGCACGGCTTGGGCTTTCTGTTGCGCGTTGAACGCGCTGAAAGTCCCCAGAGAATTGTTGAACCCGGCGGGTTTGGCGGTCAGGAAGGTATAAGTGAGGTTGATGGTGCCGTTCCCGTCGCGATCCGCCCAGGCGGCATCGTCGCGAAGAAGATAATCAGCAGCCTGGTCGACCGAATACGAAGGCTTGCCATTGACCGTGAGGTTACCGCCACGGTCGTACTGGTGAGCAAACGTATTGATCTGGTCGAAGGAGGTACTGGTAGCGGCGGAGAGTTGAATTGCAGCATTTTCTTTGACTTTCGTCATGACACTTCCTTGTTTGCTGGTAGATCAGATTGGTAGACAGGACTCCATCTGTAGCGAGGAAATCCTGTCACTCGCCTTGTGATGCGTAACAAAACTGACACACCTTGAAAAAATGTGTCCACTCCTCCTGAGTGATGTCACTTGGCCTAAAAAAGGAAATGCCTACAAACCTTGGGGAATAGCGCGGTATATTTTCCAGTGATGATTGAAAATCGATAAATGCCTGATAAGAAGGAAAGAATCTTGATAAAAATGACTGATCGGTCAAAAAAATTTTACGTTTGAGCTTAAAAGGAAGTGACGAGCTTCATCCCCACCCTGCTCACGCGCGAACGCACTGAAAAGCAGCACAACCCGACGTCACCTGCACACCTTGTATTTTCAAATTCCGGAAACACAAAAGCCCCGACAAGTCGGGGCTTTTGTTCGCAGCGAAGCGGCCTGATAACTCAGGCCGCCTTGATCATGTGGATCAGTCGTCGCGGCTCATGATGCCGAAGATCTGCAACAGGCTGATGAACAGATTGTAGATCGACACATACAGGCTGACAGTCGCCATGATGTAGTTACGCTCGCCACCCTGAATGATCGCGCTGGTCTGAAACAGAATGCAGACCGACGAGAACAGGACAAAACCTGCGCTGATCGCCAGTTGCAGCCCGCTGATCTGGAAGAACATGCTGGCAACCACTGCACCCAGCAGCACGAAGAAGCCTGCCGTGATGAAACCGCCAAGGAAGCTCATGTCCTTGCGCGTGATCAACACATAGGCCGAAAGACCGCCGAAAACCAGTGCGGTCATCGCAAAAGCGGAACTGACGACTTCGGCGCCACCGGCCATGCCCAGATAACGATTGAGGATCGGGCCGAGCAGGAAGCCCATGAAACCGGTCAGCGCGAAGGTCGAAACCAGG
Organism: Pseudomonas tremae; assembly: GCF_001401155.1. Classification (GTDB taxonomy): domain Bacteria; phylum Pseudomonadota; class Gammaproteobacteria; order Pseudomonadales; family Pseudomonadaceae; genus Aquipseudomonas; species Aquipseudomonas tremae. The sequence continues at coordinate 53,883 of NZ_LJRO01000090.1, read as the reverse complement.
CCCCATACCGAATCACGCAGCTTGTTGGTCAGGAAGAACAGACCGTAGAAGCCAATGAGTACCACGAAGATATTCGGGTAGCCGACGCGCATCTGCTGAGCGACAAACGCCATGACACCGCTGAAAGCGAGGGTCAGGGCGAGAAGACCGTAAGTGTTGCGCAGGACACGACTAACCTCGAGTTGGTCGGCCTGCACGCCGGTTTTAAGGCTGTAATCCTGTTCGCGCATGGCGAAACTCCTTCCTGTTGAAATGTTGAGTTGCAAAGATCATAACAGAGGAGCTGCAACTGGCTAGTCACAGAGTTTGACAGCTTGTTTCATTCCGGTATTATGGCGCCCGCAACGAAGTGGAGGTATGGCCGAGTGGTTTAAGGCAGCAGTCTTGAAAACTGCCGACTGTAACAGGTCCTAGAGTTCGAATCTCTATGCCTCCGCCATATTAAAAAGCGCAAAGCCCTGATTATTCAGGGCTTTGTCGTTTCCGGGGTTTGGTCGATGTGCCAGGTGGCGTGAACTGGAAGCCGGCGTATCGAGGTGCAGCAGGTACACGCACTACGCGGCTTCAAGGCCTGGCCGGCCCGGTCTGATATATTGATGCCCCCCACGTATCAATAACCTGGCCAGGCAATGCCCATCAATTTCGACCTCAACGACCTCCAGGCATTTCGCGCGGTGGTCGAGAACGGCAGCTTCCGCAAGGCAGCGGATACCGTGCAGATCACCCAGCCTGCACTCAGCCGTCGTATAGAAAAGCTTGAGTCCGCGCTGAATGTGAAACTGTTCGAACGCACCACGCGCAAGGTCAGCCTGACCACCGTCGGCCGTGCCTTTCTGCCGCAGGTCGAGCGAATTCTGGACGATCTGGATATTGCCTTGATGACCATAGGCGAGCTCGGCTCGACCAGGATGGGCAACGTCACCATTGCCTGCGTGCCGTCAGCCGCCTACTACTTCATGCCTACTGTCATCAGCGCGTTCCATGAGCTGTTCCCGAAGATCAGAATCAGGGTAATGGACGCCAGCGCCAATGAGGCAAACAGTGCAGTTGCCTCGGGCGAGGCGGATTTCGGAGTGAGTTTCAGTGGCAACCTGGCCCCGGAAGTGGATTTCGAGCTGCTTCTGCAGGAGCGCTACGTGATGGCCTGCCGGCGCGATCACCCGCTTGCCGGTCAGGAAAGCGTCAGCTGGGAACAGATGTATGGCCACGACTACATTGCTCTGGACATCACGTCGGGTAACCGGCTTGTGCTGGATCAGGCGCTGGCATCTTCGCGACCGCACAAGGAAAGCATCTGTGAAACGCGGCATGTCACAACCATGATCGGCCTCGTGGAGGCCGGGCTTGGCGTGGCAGCGGTGCCGTCGATTGCCATGCCAATGACCGCTCACCCGTTTCTGGTCAGCGTGCCATTGGTCGCACCTGAGGTGGTCCGCAATGTCGGGCTTATCAAGCGCCGCGGGCGAACATTGACGCCCGCTGCGCTGGAGCTGGAGCGACTGGTGCGAAAAATGCCGTCTCGATCAATCGGGAACTGAATCCAGCCCCGTCGACTGCACGGCAGCCTGCGCTTCAGGTGATGCCAGATACTTCAGCAACGCTTTCGCCTGCTTCGGATGCTCGGCATTGACCGGAATGCCGGCGGCATAACGCGTAACCGACTGGACGTCTTCCGGGATCTTTGCCACGAATGTCACACCGGGAATCGGCAACAACTCGGCAACCTGCTGAAAGCCCAGCTCGTAGTCGCCTTTCGCGACCACAGAGGCGACTGGAATCCGCTCGACCATTTTGCTCTTTGGCGCCAACTGTTGCTGAATGCCGAGCTTTTTGAACAGCTCCTTCTCGATGTACATGCCGCTGGCGCTGTCAGAATACGCAACCGAGCGGGCTTTGAGCAGCGTGTCTTTCAGTTCGCTGTCGGTTCCGATCGAAGGCTTGGCAGCGCCCTGCTTCACGACCATGCCGATACGTGAATCGGCCAGTTCGACCCGCGATGCCGGATCTACTTTGCCCTGCTTGATCAGATCATCCAGCGCATAGCCGACCATGATCACCACATCGGCATGCTCACCTCGGGCCAGACGGTTTGGAATCGCCTCGGGTGCCTTGCCCATCGACGGGCCGAGAATGGTGTCCAGAGTGTCACCCGAAGACGCCGCGTATTGAGGACCAAGCAACGTGTAAGCAGCGGTAAAACCACCGGATGTCATGACCTTGAGTTCTTCAGCCTGAGCCGCCGCGCTGGCAGCTATGCAGCCCAGAAACAGCAGTGCCAGTGAGTGTTTATGCAACATTTTCATATTCATTTTCCTTTATTACACAGCCAATTGCGGGCGAGCTGAAATGTGCCGGTACAACGCCAGGGTTGCGCCCAACGCGCACAGCGCGGCAAACGTCATCCAGTAGGCAGGCGCAGCCTTGTCTCCGGTCAAATGGATAAGCCAGGTCGATATGGCCGGGGTAAAGCCACCAAAAACGGCGGTCGCCAGGCTGTAGGCCAGAGAAAACCCGGCTACGCGAACCTCTACCGGCATGATTTCAGTCAACGCAGGAATCATTGCGCCGTTATACAAACCGTAAAGGCACGAGAACCACAGCAGCACTTCCAGCATATGACCGAAGCTTGGTGCCTGCGCGAGAAAGGACAACGCCAGGTAGGCACTGACGATGGTCAGCAACGTCATTGCCACCAGCAATGGCTTGCGCCCGAAACGGTCGCTCAGCATGCCGCCAATGGGCAGCCAGATGAAATTGGACACACCGACCAGCAAGGTCACCAGCAGCGCATCCGAGGTGCTCAGGTTCAGCACGGTTTTGCCAAAGGTCGGCGCGTAGATAGTGATCAGGTAAAACGTGGTGGTGGTCATTGCAACCATCAGCATCCCTGCGATCACCACACGCCAGTTTTGCAACAGCGTCGCAAACACTTGCCGCATGGTTGGACGGTGAGAACGGGTCGCAAACTCTTCGGTTTCCTGCAGGCTGCGGCGCAGTATGAAAATGAACGGAATGATCAGGCAACCGATGGCGAATGGAATTCTCCAGCCCCAGTCTGCAACAGCGGCAGGTGCCATCCACTGGTTGAGGCCGTAACCCAGCGCTGCAGCAACGACGATCGCCACCTGCTGGCTGCCTGACTGCCAACTGGTGTAGAACCCCTTGCGGCCCGGTGTGGCCATCTCGGCCAAGTAGACAGACACCCCGCCCAACTCGGCCCCTGCGGAGAACCCCTGCAGCAACCTTCCCAGCAAAACCAGCGCTGGCGCCCAGAGTCCGATGCTCGCGTAGCCGGGCACCAGCACAATCAGCAGCGTGCCACTGGCCATGATCGACAGGGTCACGATCAAGCCTTTGCGGCGGCCGACATCATCTATATAAGCACCCAGAATCACCGCACCCAATGGACGCATCAGGAAGCCCGCGCCGAAGACCGCGAACGTCATCATCAGTGAGGCGAATTCACTGCTCGCGGGAAAGAAGGCAGAGGCAATTTGAGTGGCGTAAAAGCCGAACAGGAAAAAATCGAACTGCTCGAGAAAGTTGCCTGAAGTAACGCGGAATACTGCTCCGGCCCGGCATCGGGCAGACGCGGTTTGTCGAGGGGTAGAGCCTTGCATGAATGTTCTCCAGCGATCTTATTAGAGTGCTTGTCAGCGCTTGTGATCGAGGAGTCTGCCGGACACACTTTGAAACGATAAGTGCTATGTTTTCATCGATTGATGTCTAACCGTTATCAATCAGTGAAAGGCCGATGTGCCCATGTAGCAGGCCGGTCGCTATACAAATGTCTCTCCTGAGCACGCCAAACTCACACGCTCGGCCATGAATTCTTTATCATTACGCATGTTTCGTTGGCAGAGCCGATCATGAAATTCGCCATCTCGCTTTTTTCCGCCGCCCATGCGCCCTCCTCGCGGCGTGCCTTGCTGTTTGCCAACGCCGTGCTTGCAGGCGGGCACGAAATTGTCCGGTTGTTTTTTTATCAGGACGGCGTACACAGCGCGTCGGCCAATGCCGTGACGCCTCAGGACGAACAGGATATGGCGCTGCAATGGCGTGATTTCATCGTCGAGCATGATCTGGATGGCGTGGTATGCATTGCTGCAGCGTTGCGCCGCGGTGTGCTCGATGCTCAAGAGGCCGAACGTTACCAGCGGCCAGCGGCGAACCTGCATGAGCCTTGGCAATTATCCGGCCTGGGTCAGTTGCACGATGCAGTGCAATCGGCTGATCGCCTGATCTGTTTTGGAGGGCCGTGAAATGCCCAGGTCATTATTGATTGTCAGCCGTCAGTCACCCTGGTCAGGCCCCGGCGCCAGAGAGGCGCTGGACATCGTGCTGGCGGGTGGCGCATTCGATCTGCCGGTCGGCCTGCTGTTTCTGGATGACGGCGTATTTCAGTTGGTGCCACAGCAATCGCCGACGGCACTGCAACAAAAAGACCTCACCGCCAACCTGAAAGCCTTGCCGATGTTCGGTGTAGAAGCTCTTTACGCCTGCGCCTACAGCCTGGCAGAACGAGGCATCGCTGCCGATGCCTTGAGCGATGAGATCAGTCAATTGTCGACACGCTCCGAGCTGTCGGCGCTTTTTGATCGATACGACGAGGTGATCACGATCTGATGGCTACATTGCACGTTCTCTCTCACTCGCCGTTTGCCGATACCCGCCTGGACAGTTGCCTGCGCGTGCTGGGCAATGACGACGGCGTATTGCTCTGTGGCGATGCCACTTATGCGCTGACGCCCTCCAGCGCGCCGCTGAACGCTCTGCAGGCAGTGATCGGCTCATTGAAGTTGTTTGCCCTCGACGAAGACATCAAGGCACGCAACTTGTCGCTTCCTGCTGGGGTCAGCAGCGTCGACTATCCGACTTTCGTGCAACTGTCGCTGCGCTTTGACAAGGTCAATACCTGGTTATGAAACAGCTGATTGTGGACGGACTCAGCATTAAACTGGATAAGGATGGATTCCTTGAGGACCTCAACGACTGGGCGCTGGACGTCGCTCATGCGCTGGGGGCCGAAGAAGGCATCGCTCTGAGTCCCGAACATATCGAAATTCTTCTGTTGTTGCGGGATTTTCATGAAGAGTTTCAGCTTTCACCGGCCACCCGGCCGCTGATCAAATACACCGCCCTCAAGCTGGGCACGGAAAAAGGCAACAGCCTGCACCTCAATCGCCTGTTCAACGGCACTCCCGCCAAACTCGCCGCCAAGCTGGCGGGCCTGCCAAAGCCGACCAATTGCATATGAACGACTACACATCGCTGGTGACTGAAACGCCGGAAGAACACCCTTTTGCTGTTTTCGTACGCATTCTGGGCAAAGGAAAACGCGGCGCGCGTAACCTGACCCGCGAAGAAGCACGCGAGGCAATGGGTATGCTGCTCGATGAAAAGGTCGAGGACACCCAACTCGGCGCGTTTCTGATGCTGCTGCGCCACAAGGAAGAAAGCCCCGAGGAACTGGCCGGTTTTACTGAAGCGCTGCGCGAACGCTTGAACGCCCCGCCCATCAAGGTCGATATCGACTGGCCAACCTATGCCGGCAAGAAGCGCCATTTGCCGTGGTACCTGTTGGCAGCCAAATGCCTCGCGCAGAACGGCGTGAAAATCCTGCTGCATGGTGGTGGTGCGCATACCGCAGGGCGCCTTTACACCGAACAGCTGCTGGGTTTGCTGAATATACCGCTGTGCCGCAACTGGGCAGCGGTAGACAGCTCGCTTGAACAAGGCAACCTGGCGTTCATACCGCTCGCGGACTGGGCACCGCAGTTGCAACGCATGATCGACTTGCGTAACACGTTGGGGCTGCGCTCGCCGATTCATTCGCTGGCACGCATTCTCAATCCGCTTCAGGCACGTTGCGGCCTGCAAAGTATCTTTCACCCGGGCTACCAGGGCGTGCATCGAGATGCCAGCAGCCTGCTGGGTGATAACGCCATTGTGGTCAAGGGCGACGGCGGTGAAATCGAGATCAACCCTGACACCATCAGCCACCTGTATGGCACCACCGCAGGGCAGCCTTGGGACGAAGAGTGGCCCGCCCTCTCCCCGCGCCGCCATGTCAAACCGGCCACACTTGATCCACAACAACTGCTGGCATTGTGGCGCGGCGAAATCGAGGACAGTTACCCGCAGTTGGCCTTGATCTCCACCATGGCGCTCGCGTTGCGCGGTCTGGGCGTCGCTCGTGAAGAGGCGTTTGAGCAAGCCCGGGTGTTTTGGGATCGCCGCGACAAGAGCATCTGATCTATCGGCCATGACGATAACCAACGTTCATAATCCTGCGCTTTTCAGGTCGAACCTATGCGCCTTGACTGACCTCCAAGTTTCATCATTCAGTAATGGGAGTCAGACATGGGCCTTCTGGTCGAAGGACGCTGGCAAGACCAGTGGTACGAAAGCAGTAAAGACGGCGCATTCCAGCGAGAAAAAGCTCTGCGCCGTAACTGGGTAACCGCGGATGGGCAACCGGGCCCCTCCGGCAAAGGTGGATTTGCCGCTGAAGCTGGCCGCTACCATCTTTATGTATCGCTGGCTTGCCCTTGGGCCCACCGGACGCTGATCGTGCGCAAGCTCAAGGGGCTGGAAAGCCTTATCGAGGTTTCCGTGGTCAGTTGGCTGATGCTGGAAAACGGCTGGACCTTCGATCAGCAGAAAGGCTCCAGCGACGATGCACTGGACGGGCTGCAGTACCTTCATCAACGCTATACCGCAGACGATCCGAACTACACCGGGCGCGTGACGGTGCCCGTGTTATGGGACAAGCAGCAGCAATGCATCGTCAGCAATGAGTCGGAAGAAATCATCCGCATGTTCAACTCGGCTTTCGACGAACTGACCGGCAATACGCTGGATTTTTATCCTCAAGCGTTGAAGCCGACCATCGACGAACTCAATGGGCAGATCTATCCGAACGTCAACAACGGCGTGTATCGGGCAGGCTTTGCGACATCGCAAGGTGCGTATGAAGAGGCATTCGACGATGTCTTCAACGAGCTGGACGCACTGGAAAAGCTATTGGGCGAGAAGCGCTATCTGGCCGGAGAACACCTGACAGAGGCCGATGTACGCCTGTTCACCAGCATCGTGCGCTTTGATGCGGTGTATTACAGCCACTTCAAATGCAACCTGCGACGTATTGCGGACTATCCGAACCTCAGCAACTGGCTGCGCGAGCTGTATCAGTGGCCGGGCATTGCCGAGACGGTCGACTTTGAACACATCAAAGGTCACTACTACGCAAGCCATCGCACCATCAACCCGACCGGGATCATTCCCAAAGGGCCGGCGCTGAGCCTGCAAGATGCTCATGACCGGACACGCCTGTCTGGAAAGGGTGTGTGGGAAAGGTAGGCAGGCAGGTAGCCTGCTGGCAAAGCGGATAGCCCGGGCGGGCTATCCGCTTCAGCTTCAGAGTGTTGCTTGAGCGCCTTCGAACCAGGCCAGCTTTTCACGCAGCTTGACCACCTCACCGATGATCACCAGCGTAGGTGCATGAACCTCATGTTCGGCGACCATTTGCGGCAAGTCGGCCAGAGTGCCCGTGAACACGCGCTGATTGACTGTGGTGCCGCGCTCGACCAATGCCGCCGGGGTGTCGGCGGATCGCCCGTGCTTTATCAGCTGTTCGCAGATGATCGGCAAACCGATAAGCCCCATGTAAAACACCAGCGTCTGAGCGGGCGCCACCAGATCGGACCAAGGCAGATCGGTCGTGCCATTCTTAAGATGCCCAGTGATGAAGCGCACAGACTGGGCATGATCGCGGTGCGTCAGCGGGATACCCGCGTACGCGGCACAACCGCTGGCAGCCGTGATACCCGGCACCACCTGAAACGGGATCCCGTGGGCTGCCAGCTCTTCGATTTCCTCGCCACCACGGCCAAAGATAAACGGGTCACCGCCCTTGAGGCGCACAACCCGCTTGCCCTGCTTGGCCAGCGCAACCAGTTGCTGATTGATCTGCTCTTGAGGCACCGCATGCTCTGCACGACGCTTACCCACGTAAACACGCTCGGCATCGCGGCGGCACAGATCAAGAATGGTCGGCGCCACCAGGCGGTCATACAGCACCACATCCGCTTGCTGCATCAGGCGCAAGGCACGGAACGTCAACAAATCTGGATCACCTGGACCGGCGCCGACCAGATAGACCTCACCTGTTTCCGCTGGCGGCTCACCCGCGATCTTGGCGATCAGCATGCGCTCGGCCTCTGCGCCCTGCCCGGCCAGCTGGCGATCAGCGATGGCGCCCTGGAAAACCTCTTCCCAGAAGGCCCGGCGCTGTTGCACGTTGGGAAACAGCCCTTTGACCTGATGGCGAAAACGCGCGGCGAGCCCGGCCAGTTGACCATACGTAGAGGGGATCCAGGTTTCCAGCTTGGCCCGTATCAGACGCGCCAGGACCGGCGCATCCCCACCACTGGACACTGCAATGACCAGCGGCGAACGGTCGACGATGGCCGGAAAGATCACGGTACACAACGCCGGAGCATCCACCACATTGACCGGAACACAACGGAGCCGGGCATCGTGGGAAACCTGGGCGTTGAGCGGCTCGTCGTCTGTTGCGGCAATAATCAGCACGCAGCCATCAAGGTCGCTTTCACTGTAACCACGCAGGATCAGTTCACCACCGCTTTGCGCCACCAGTTCGCGCAACTGGGTTTCTACTTCCGGCGCGACTACGCGCAATACGGCTCCGGCATCGGCGATCAGGCGAGACTTGCGCAAGGCAATCTCGCCGCCGCCGACCACTAGCACGCGGCTGCCACGCAGGTTATGGAACAGCGGCAGAAATTCCATTTAACCGATGACCTCAATACCGCCCATGTACGGCTTTAGAACTTCCGGCACGCGAATCGAACCATCGGCCTGCTGATAGTTTTCCAGCACTGCAACAAGTGTCCGCCCCACCGCCAGCCCCGAACCGTTGAGTGTATGAACCAGTTCCGGCTTGCCGGTTTCCGGGTTGCGCCAGCGCGCCTGCATGCGACGCGCCTGGAAATCGCCGCAGTTGGAGCACGAAGATATCTCGCGGTACTTGTCCTGGCTAGGAATCCATACTTCCAGATCGTAGGTCTTCACCGCGCTGAAACCCATATCGCCGGTACACAGCGCCAGCGTGCGATAAGGCAGCTCCAGCAGTTGCAGAACACGCTCGGCATTGCCGGTGAGCGACTCCAGGGCGGCCATCGAATCGTCCGGGGCGACGATCTGGACCATCTCGACCTTGTCGAACTGATGCTGGCGGATCATCCCGCGCGTGTCGCGACCCGATGCGCCTGCTTCACTGCGGAAACAAGGTGTGTGTGCCACGAACTTGAGCGGCAGCTGCTTGGCATCAAGAATCTCGCCCGACACAATATTGGTCAGTGACACTTCAGCCGTCGGGATGAGGTACAGGTCGGCTTCGCCTTCGCGCGAAATCTTGAACAGGTCTTCCTCGAATTTCGGCAGCTGGCCTGTGCCCTGCAGCGCGGGAGCCTGCACCAGATAAGGCGTGTAGGCCTCTTCGTAACCATGCTCGTTGATGTGCAGGTTAAGCATGAACTGCGCCAGCGCACGGTGCAGGCGCGCAATCGGGCCACGCAACAGCGCGAAACGTGCACCGGACAACTTGGCGGCAGTCTCGAAGTCCAGCCAGCCGAATTTTTCGCCTAGCGCAACGTGATCCTTGACCTCGAAATCAAAGGCAGTCGGCGTGCCCCAGCGGCGTACTTCAACATTGCCTTCTTCGTCGGCGCCCAGCGGCACCGATTCGTGAGGCAGGTTCGGGATATTGAGCACCAGCGCATCCAGTTCAGCCTGAATGGCGTCCAGCTCGACCTTGCCTTCGCTCAGTTCGTTACCCATACGCTCGACATCCGCCATCAACGGCGCGATGTCTTCACCGCGCTGTTTGGCTTGGCCTATGGATTTGGAACGGGCATTGCGCTCGGCCTGCAACTGTTCGGTGCGGGTCTGCACCACCTTGCGCTGGGCTTCCAGCGATTCAATGCGCGCCACATCCAGTGTAAAGCCACGGGAGGCCAGGCGATCCGCTACGTCCTGAAGCTGGGTACGTAACAGTTTGGAATCGAGCATATCGTTCTCTCGTCTATCAAAGTCTGGTCAGGGAAAGGCCAACCCAGGTCGCGAGCAGCCCGCCGAATAAACTGATACCGGCATAGCCCAGGGCTAGCGGCAATTGCCCGCTTTCAAGCAGGCGCAACGTATCCAGTGAAAAGGATGAAAAGGTCGTGAGACCCCCAACAAAGCCGACGATAAGGCCGGCACGAATTTCGACGGGTACTTCCGGACGCAACAGGAACAGGCCGTAAAGCACACCAATGATCAAACAGCCGACGATATTGACCGCCAGCGTTGCAGCATAGAAATACCGCGGCCAGTTGGCGCTGACCCACGTGCCGGTGGCGAAGCGCAATAATGTACCAGCGATACCGGCAACCGACACAGCAAGAATGGTTTGAAACATCATTTTCTCCGCTTGCGAGGACTCGCATTGTCCAATGCGTTCAGGTGTCTGAGCTTTTCACCGATTTTCAGCTCGAGGCCACGTGGCACCGGCTGGTAATACTGACGCGGCTCCAGATCGTCCGGAAAATAGTCTTCGCCTGCCGCGTAGGCGTCCGGCTCGTCATGGGCATACCGATACTCTTCACCGTAACCCAACTGCTTCATCAGCTTGGTCGGTGCGTTGCGCAAATGCAGCGGAACCTCTAGAGACCCGTGCTCGCCCGCCTCCCGCATTGCAGCCTTGAATGCCATGTAAACCGCATTGCTCTTGGGCGCGCAAGCGAGGTACACGATCGCCTGCGCGACGGCCAATTCGCCCTCAGGGCTGCCCAGGCGTTCCTGAACATCCCAGGCCGACATGCACAGCGGCAGCGCTCGCGGATCGGCGTTGCCGATATCTTCGCTGGCCATGCGTACCACGCGACGAGCCAGATACAACGGGTCGCACCCACCGTCAATCATGCGTGCGAACCAGTACAGGGCCGCATCGGGATTAGAGCCACGTATCGACTTGTGCAGCGCCGATATCTGGTCGTAAAAAGCCTCACCGCCCTTGTCGAAACGGCGCCGACTGTCGCCCAGCAGGCTTTGCAACAAGTTTATGTCGATCTCGCTGCCATCTTCGGCCAGATCGGAGGCGTTCTCCAGCAGGTTGAGCATGCGCCGACCGTCACCGTCGGCAGCAGACATCAGAATCGCGAAACCTTCGTCGCTCAGGGTCAGCCTGCGCTGGCCCAGACCGCGATCTTCGGTCAGGGCACGATTTACCAACTTGCGCAGCGCCGCCTCGTCGAGGCTCTTGAGTACGTAAACGCGGGCTCGGGACAACAACGCGTTATTGAGTTCAAACGATGGGTTTTCGGTGGTCGCACCAATGAAAATCAGCGTGCCGTCTTCCACGTATGGAAGAAATGCATCCTGCTGAGATTTGTTGAAACGGTGTACTTCATCGACAAACAGAATGGTGCGTTTGCCATACTGCCCGGCCTGTTGCCGGGCAACTTCCACCGCCTGACGAATTTCCTTGACCCCCGCCAGTACGGCAGAAACAGTCTCGAAATGAGCATCCGAAACCTTGGCCAGGAGCCTTGCGAGGGTAGTCTTGCCCACGCCCGGCGGCCCCCAGAAAATCATCGAGTGCAATGCACCCTGCTCAAGCGCTTCGCGCAGCGGCTTGCCGTGTGCGAGCACATGCTCCTGACCGACGTACTCGTCCAGGTTGGTAGCACGCAAACGTGCAGCCAGGGGCTGAGCTATCGGTTCGCGGCTGAACAGATCCATGATCAGGAATAGGCCCTATTACTCTTGAATGACATCAGCGCCCTTGGGAATCTGGAACTGAAACTTGCTGGCGGCAATCGGCTCATTGGCCTTGACGCCGGTGAACAGGATATTGGTCCGCTGACCTACGCTGTCAATTAACTGCATGTCGTTGATGATGCCGTTGCGAAACGACAGACGCAGGCTGTCGAAAAGCGTGTCCTTGGTCTTGGGCTTGAGCACGAAGTCGATCACGCCACCCGCTTCTTTCGCAGTGATATCAAAACTTTCGCTGATCTTCGACACGTCACCTGAAAGCAGCAGTGCCGGGGTCTGGGTCAGGCGCTGATCAAGTTTCTTGATGGTGACCTGCTCCAGGTCAGGGTCCCACAGCGATACTTTCTTGCCGTCGGAGACCATCAGTTGCTCTTGTGGTGCATCGGTGTGCCAGTTGAACAGGCCAGGACGCTGCAAGGCCATTTCACCTGTGGTCTCCTGCAACTGCGTACCGCCACCGTCCAGAGTCAGTTGCGAGAAACGCGCGGTCAGGGTCTGGGATTTCTCCAGCAGCTGAGTCAAGCGTGCCACGTCCTTGCTGTCAGCGTGGGCGGAGATTACGGAAAAAGTCAGTGCGGTGGCCAACAGCATGCGGATAAGACGCATGGGATTCCTCATTGTGTCGAAGATGATGCGGCAACGCGCAATGCACGCTGCAGCCGTAATCCGGGATGGTACAACTCAGTCGCGCATAGGAGCAGGTGCGATAACTTCACGCGAGCCGTTGGTGTTCATCGATGTCACCACGCCAGCCATTTCCATGGCCTCGATCATACGGGCGGCGCGGTTGTAGCCAATCTTGAGTTTGCGCTGCACGGCCGAGATAGAAGCTCGACGGCTTTCAAGTACGAACTTGACAGCTTCATCGTAAAGGGCATCGCTCTCGCTGTCTTCGCCGCCCTCGCCACTGCCGCCGTCAAAGCCGCTACCGGCCTCTTCCACGCCTGCGAGAATATCGTCGTTGTACTCCGGAGAGCCACGCAGCTTCCAGGCCTCGACGACTCGATGCACTTCTTCGTCGGAAACGAACGCGCCGTGTACACGGATCGGCAGGCTGGTGCCGGGGGGCATGTACAGCATGTCACCATGGCCCAGCAATTGCTCGGCACCGCCCTGGTCGATGATGGTCCGCGAATCGATCTTGCTCGATACCTGGAATGCCATTCGCGTCGGAATGTTGGCCTTGATCAGACCGGTAATGACGTCCACAGATGGACGCTGGGTCGCGAGGATCAAGTGAATGCCGGCTGCACGGGCTTTCTGGGCGATACGTGCGATGAGCTCTTCAACCTTCTTGCCGACGATCATCATCATGTCGGCAAACTCGTCCACCACCACCACGATGGTCGGCAGCTTGGTCAGCAACGGCGCTTCATCGTGAATGCTTTCGCGCTTGTACAGCGGGTCGGCAAGCGGCTCGCCGGCATCCTGCGCATCCTTGACCTTCTGGTTGAAGCCAGAAAGGTTACGCACACCCATCTTGGCCATCAGTTTGTAACGTCGCTCCATCTCGGCAACGCTCCAGCGCAAGGCGTTGGCAGCGTCCTTCATGTCGGTCACGACCGGGCAGAGCAAATGCGGAATGCCTTCGTAGATCGACAGCTCGAGCATTTTCGGGTCGATCATGATCAGTTTGGCGTCTTCCGGGCCGGACTTGAACAGGATCGACAGGATCATGGCGTTCACACCCACCGACTTACCGGAACCGGTCGTACCGGCAACAAGCAGGTGCGGCATTTTCGCCAGATCGGTTATCACCGGCTTGCCGCCGATGTCATGCCCCAGAGCGAGGGTCACAGGTGACTTGGCGTTATCGTACTCCGGCGTGGACAAGACCTCGGAGAAACGCACGATCTGCCGGTCTTCGTTCGGAATCTCGATACCCACGGTGGTCTTGCCCGGGATTACCTCGACCACACGAACGCTGGTAACGGCCAGTGAACGGGCAAGGTCTTTGGCCAGATTGGAGATGCGGCTGACCTTCACGCCGGCAGCCGGCTGGATCTCGTAACGCGTGATGACCGGGCCTGGATGAATGGAGTCCACGGACACCTCGACACCAAACTCCTTGAGCTTGATTTCCAGCAGATGCCCGACCGCCGCCAGAGACTCGGGCGAGTAGTTGAGCTGCTTCTTTTCTGCAGGATCGAGAATCGAAATCGGCGGCAAGGTGCCTTCGACGGCGCTGTCTACGAACAGCGGCGCCTGTTTTTCCTTGAGTACACGCTTGCTGGGCTCGACAGGCTTTGACGGCGCTGGCGCTATGACCGCAGGCACGTGCTTTTCGCGCTCGGTCATGTGCTTACTCAACGACACTTCGCGCTCTATCAGGCGCTCCTTGGCCTTGGCCTGCTCACGACGGTCGGGGGCGACAGGCGCCACGACGTCATTTACACGCATATCGACCTCGCGCAACTGGGCAACCATCTGCTTGCGTTCGGCGCGGGCCGTCCACCAGCGGTTCGCAGCACCTTGAAACAGTTCGAACAGGTCAAGGGTGATCTTGCCGGTGACGTCCATGACCTTGAACCAGGAAAGGTCGGTAAATACCGTCAGACCGAACAGGAACAGGGCAATGAACAACAGCGTGCTGCCCTGTATGTTCAGGGCCTTTTTGGCCAGATCGCCCAGTACTTCACCCAGCACCCCACCCGCAGACCCTGGAAAACCGGCCGAGAAATGAAAATGGATGTGCGCCAGCGCTGCGCCCGCCAAAATCAGGAAAACGAGCCCGATCAGGCGCCATGAGAATAGCCAGCCGCTCCACTGCCAGGGTTCATGGCGGTGCCGGAAGACCTGCCAGGCCTTGATGGCCAGCAGCAATGGAAAAATATAGGCGAAATAGCCCAGAACCATGAACAGGATATCGGCGCAGAAGGCCCCTGCGCGCCCAGCGGCATTCTGGACCTGAGCAGCATTGCTGCTGGTGTGACTCCAGCCAGGGTCGCTCTGATCGTAGGTCAGTAACGCCATCATCAGGTACAGGCAAAGGGCGCCAAAGGCTATCAGAGCCCCTTCCTTGAGCCGATAGTGCAGTTGCTGCCGCCAAAGCGGGACAGCGCTGGGTGCTGGTGTGGATTTCTTCAAAACGCTTTATTTCCTGCGCTGGAGCGCGAACATCTCGTTGATTGACTAAAAACGTCGGCAGAACAGCAATGCCTGCGCCCGAATGAACAGGGATCGCAGGCACCGGGAAGGCCGCTTGCCAGACGCTTGAATGATAATGCCCAAAAAAGGCATTGTACGGCTTTACACATACCGGGGTCTGTACGAAAACTCGTCAAATCGGGTTGGGATGTATCCCGTTCCCGTGAAAGCCCGAATAAGCGTTCATGTTTGCCGGCAGTGTTCAATTTGAGCATGCATTCCGTTTTGTGACAAAGGCTTATGACGTGATTGTGTCAACAACCTGCAAGTTTCACGATAGCGCCACCTGTGTCGGGCCAGCGCCCTACCGAAAGCGCTACGTACGCGCCATAATGACAACCGCTTGTGACCACGCCTGCCGCTTAGAGTTGCACCGACAGGCCTGGGCGCCCTCCCCTTCCGCAAAGTCGTGATGCCATGCTGACCTGGTTAAACCGTAACAGCCTCGATTTTCCTCCGCTGGACAAAGCCCTTCGCGAACCTGACGGCCTGCTCGCCGCAGGCGGGGATTTATCGGCAGACCGCCTGATCAAGGCCTACCGGCACGGCTGCTTCCCCTGGTTTCAGGACGGCCAGCCCATTTTGTGGTGGTCGCCGGACCCACGTACGGTGCTGTTCCCTGAAGAGCTGCACGTCTCCCGCAGCCTCGCCAAAGTGATGCGCCAGTCTCGCTACAGCGTGACCTTCGACAACGATTTCGCAAGCGTGATCAAGGCGTGCGCCGCGCCTCGCAGCTACGCCAATGAAACCTGGATCACAGGCCCAATGCAGGAGGCCTACCTTGAGCTGCATCGTCGCGGGTACGCGCACAGCGTCGAAGTCCGGGATCAGGGCGAACTGGTCGGGGGGCTGTACGGCTTGGCGATGGGGCGGCTGTTTTTTGGAGAATCGATGTTCAGTCGCGCAGACAATGCCTCGAAAGTGGGCTTCGCCACTCTGGTAGAGCACCTGACTGACTGGGGGTTTGTACTGATCGACTGCCAGATGCCGACTCAGCACCTGCAAAGCCTTGGCGCACGCTCGATCCCACGCAGGGAGTTCGCAGACTACCTCGCGCAGCACCTCGACCAGCCGACCGACGCGGACTGGTTATCTAGGCGAGTTTGAAAGGCTGGCATACACTCACAGGTATGGATTTACCATTAGGCGGCGATCATGACAGAGCTGGCAAGGCTGAAGTTTTATGCCACTCAACCCCACACCTGCAGTTATCTGCCCGAAGAGCAGGCGACCACCCTGTTTCTGGACCCCAGTCAGCCTATGGATGTGCAGGTCTACGCTGACCTGTCCGACATGGGGTTTCGCCGCAGCGGCGATCATCTTTATCGCCCACATTGCCAGAATTGCAGCGCCTGTGTTCCTGCGCGCATTCCAGTGAAGCTGTTTGTGCCCGACAGGCAGCAAAAACGCATCCTGAAACGTAATGCCGACATTCAGGTCCACAGCGCCAAACCGGTTTTCACTCAAGAATACTTTGATCTTTATCAGCGCTACATCGAGCAGCGTCACGCCGACGGCGACATGTTCCCACCCAGCCGCGAGCAATTTTCGACATTTCTGATTCGAGACCTGCCTTTTTCGCGCTTCTACGAGTTTCGCGTCGAGCAGCGCTTGCTGGCCGTTGCGGTCACAGACCTGCTGCCCAACGGGCTTTCTGCCGTCTATACCTTCTACGAACCTGACGAAGAGCGCCGCAGCCTGGGTCGCTACGCCATTTTATGGCAGATAGCCGAAGCCGCCAGACTTGAACTGCAAGCGGTGTATCTCGGTTACTGGATAAAAAACTGCAAAAAGATGAATTACAAGACCCAATATCGCCCTATCGAGCTGCTGACCAATCAAAGATGGGTCACTCTTTATTGAACCCCTTGGCTTAAACAGGTTTTTTCGGGCACAATGCACGCCGCTTTTGCCTGGCGCCACTTGCACCGGGCCACTCATTTGTATACCGAGGGCTTTACTGCATGTCGAAAGAAGACAGCTTCGAAATGGAAGGCACTGTCGTCGACACCCTGCCCAACACCATGTTCCGCGTGGAGTTGGAAAACGGGCACGTCGTAACCGCGCATATCTCCGGCAAGATGCGCAAGAATTACATCCGCATTCTGACCGGTGACAAGGTTCGTGTAGAACTGACGCCCTATGACCTGAGCAAAGGGCGCATCACTTACCGCGCTCGTTAATCAGGCATTGACGAAAACGCCCGGCATAAGCCGGGCGTTTTTGTTTGTCTGTCTGAAACAGACGCCTGGGTCGCCTGCTCCGCACCAATCAACGATACGGAGCAGGTAACGACGTCAGGCCATCTCTGCCGTAGTTTCAAAGTCGAAGGTGATTTCGCCATCTCTGATGTCGATATGCACCACACCACCGTGCTCGGACAATTCGCCGAACAGGATCTCCTCAGCCAAAGGCCGCTTGATCTTGTCCTGAATCAGACGAGCCATCGGACGTGCGCCCATCGCTGCGTCGTAACCGCCCTGCGCCAGCCAGCTTCTCGCCGCTTCGGAGACTTCGAGCAATACGCGCTTGTCTTCCAGTTGCGCCTGAAGCTCGGTGAGGAACTTGTCGACCACACTCTTGATGACTTCGTGGCTCAGACGACCGAACTGGATGATAGTGTCCAGACGGTTGCGGAATTCCGGCGTGAAGCTCTTCTTGATCACTTCCATCGCGTCAGACGAGTGGTCCTGATGCGTGAAACCGATCGAAGCCCGCGCAGCGGATTCGGCACCGGCGTTGGTGGTCATGATCACGATCACATTGCGGAAATCTGCCTTGCGCCCGTTGTTGTCGGTCAGCGTACCGTGATCCATTACCTGCAGCAGCAGGTTGAAGACCTCAGGGTGCGCTTTTTCGATTTCATCGAGCAACAGCACGCAATGCGGCTGGCGAGTGATGGCCTCTGTCAGCAAGCCGCCCTGATCGAACCCGACATACCCCGGAGGGGCACCGATCAGACGAGACACGGTATGACGCTCCATGTACTCGGACATGTCGAAACGTATCAGTTCGACACCCAGAGCCTTGGCCAGCTGACGCGCCGCTTCGGTCTTGCCGACACCGGTAGGGCCGGCGAACAGGAACGAGCCGACCGGCTTGTCTGGCGACTTGAGACCTGCTCGCGAGAGCTTGATCGCTGTCGACAGCGAGTCAATCGCGGCATCCTGGCCAAACACGGTGAGCTTGAGATCACGCTCCAGGTTACGCAGCAGCTCCTTGTCGGAACTGTTGACGTGCTTAGGGGGAATACGCGCGATCTTCGCAACGATGTCTTCGACCTGCGGCACATCAATGCGCTTGACGCGCTGCTCGACCGGCTGCAGGCGCTGATAGGCACCGGCCTCATCGATTACATCGATGGCCTTGTCAGGCATATGACGGTCATTGATGTAGCGCGACGCAAGTTCTGCAGCAGCGCGCAAGGCCTCATCGCTATATTCGATGCTGTGATGTTGCTCGAAGCGACTTTTCAGGCCGCGCAGGATGCCGATGGTGTCTTCGACCGAAGGCTCGGATACATCGACTTTCTGAAAGCGACGTGCCAAGGCACGGTCTTTTTCGAAAATTCCGCGAAATTCCTGGAACGTCGTCGAACCAATGCAGCGAATATCACCGGAAGACAGCAATGGCTTGAGCAGATTCGACGCATCCATCACGCCACCGGATGCTGCACCGGCGCCGATGATGGTGTGAATCTCGTCAATGAAAAGGATCGCCTGCGGACGTTTGCGCAGCTCATTGAGCAACGCCTTGAAACGCTTCTCGAAGTCGCCGCGGTACTTAGTGCCGGCCAGCAGTGCACCGAGATCAAGCGAATACACGACGCTGTTGGCAAGCAGGTCAGGCACCTGATTGTCGACGATGCGCTTGGCCAGGCCTTCAGCGATGGCCGTCTTGCCGACGCCCGCCTCACCGACCAGCAGGGGGTTGTTCTTGCGACGACGAGCCAGGATCTGAGCCACACGCTCGACTTCGCTTTCGCGGCCGACCAGTGGATCGATACGCCCCTGACGCGCCAGCTCGTTCAAATTGCTGGCATAGGCATCCAGAGGATTGCCTGAGGAAGATGCTTCACCGCCCTCGTCGTCCTGCATATCTTGCTCACCTTCAGAAGGGTGTTCGCCATGCCCTGGGACTTTGGAGATCCCGTGGGCAATGTAGTTGACGACATCAATCCGGGCCACGCTTTGCTGCTTGAGCAAAAATACGGCCTGGCTTTCCTGCTCACTGAAAATTGCAACCAGCACATTGGCGCCGGTGACTTCACGCTTGCCGGAGCTTTGCACATGGAAGACTGCGCGTTGCAGAACGCGCTGGAACCCTAGCGTAGGCTGGGTCTCGCGGTCCTCGTCATGGACGGGGATCAGCGGTGTGGTGGAGTCGATAAACTCCTGCAGATCATGCTTGAGCTTATCGAGGTTTGCGCCGCAGGCACGCAAGACAGTCGCTGCAGCCTCGTTATCCAATAGAGCCAGCAGGAGATGCTCGACCGTCATGAACTCATGACGCTTCGAACGTGCCTCCTTGAAGGCAAGATTGAGGGTGACTTCGAGCTCACGGTTTAACATAGCTTCACCTCATACCCAAGTGGTCGGCGTTTAACCGTCCTTCTCGATCTCACAGAGTAGCGGATGCTGGCTCTCCCTGGCGTATTGATTGACCTGCATTGCCTTGGTCTCGGCGATGTCGCGGGTAAACAATCCGCAGACTGCCCGTCCCTCTGTATGGACGGCCAGCATGACTTTGGTGGCCAGCTCACGATTCAGGTTAAAAAACACCTCGAGCACTTCTACGACGAAATCCATCGGGGTGTAGTCATCGTTGAACAAAACCACCTTGTACATCGGTGGCGCCTGCAGGGTCGGTTTGGCGTCCTGCACCGCGATGCCTGCCGAGTCGTCCTCGTGTGACTGCGGACCATCCTGATTGAATGTTAGTCGAATCTTGCTGAATGCATGCATGGAAAGAAATGTTCGTGTGAGGGCGGATTGAGCCGTTAGTCGCAGTCTGGACGGTTTTTGAATGGAATGTCGCATGACCTTGACTATCAGCTAAACGGTGTTACAAACAATAGAGCCCACATTGGGTAAAAAGGGTCCGCGCAGTCAACCAAAATTTTTGGTGAGGCGGATTGAAGTGGATGATACTCCTGACGGAGTCCTTTGCAGAGGGATATGACAATGCTTAATGGAAAAGTCAAGTGGTTCAATAACGCAAAAGGTTACGGCTTCATACTTGAAGACGGCAAACCTGATGAAGATCTGTTCGCTCACTATTCGGCTATCCAGATGGAAGGATACAAGACCCTGAAAGCTGGTCAACCGGTCAGCTTCGACATTATTCAAGGCCCGAAAGGGAATCACGCGGTAAATATCTCAGCGTCGGCAGCCCGATCAGGCGAACCGGCAATGGCAATAGAGACGCTTGCCCCGCTTCAGCATGAACACGAAGACATTCTCGCGCATGCGTGAAGCCAATCAGTCGAGACAGCCGAGATAGTTCACACAGCGGATCCAGGATCGCCAGATCCAGCTCGCAGCACGCGCAGCAGTACGCAATGAGATTGTGACGGCTTTTAGACCGACGCAACTCGACAGGGTATCGAATTAGCGGGAATTGCACCGCGGATGCCCGACCTTTGACTAACGACGCCACAGCCCCTGCCAGATCACCCATCGCCTTTTCACCTCATTCGCCCATCCTCAAGCTCCTTGCTCGCTCCCGCCAGGTCAGATTTGTCCGTTTTTCAGTCGGCAGCTCGTTCGACCAACGGCGGATATTCATTTTTCGATAGCACGCATAGCATTAATGCCTTGCCCCAATGGTTTGATATACTCGCGCCGTGACCGCAGAGTCATCAAGGCTGACCCGTCTGAAATCTGACCCTCAGCCTTCCAAATGCGTCGGGCCGCTACCTGACCCGACAGCTTGACGCTCGACTGACGCACCCAACATCACCGCGAATAAACCTCGACCTGGCTCATGGCCGAACCGTGGGCAAACGTGCATACCCTGCGCGAATCGAGATTTTGTGCATGTTCAGCAAAACAGAGAGTTAATACGAATGTCCAACCGCTCGAAGATCATCTACACCTTCACCGACGAAGCTCCGGCCCTCGCCACCTACTCCCTGCTGCCTATCATCGAAGCTTTCACGGCAACCTCCGATATCGACGTGGAAACACGCGACATCTCCCTGGCGGGCCGTGTTCTCTCCAGCTTCCCGGAGTCCCTTGGCGCCGATCAGCAAGTGCCGGATCATCTCGCCGAGCTGGGCAAACTGGCGACCACTCCAGAAGCCAACATTATCAAGCTGCCCAATATCAGCGCTTCGGTTCCTCAATTGAAGGCGACCATCAAGGAGCTGCAGGACCAGGGCTACAAGATTCCCGATTACCCTGAGAACCCTTCCACTGACGCGGAAAAAGAAGCCCGCGCACGCTATGACAAAACCAAGGGCAGCGCCGTAAACCCGGTTCTGCGCGAAGGCAACTCCGATCGTCGCGCCCCGCTGTCGGTCAAGAACTATGCGCGCAAGCACCCGCACAAGATGGGCGCCTGGTCTGCTGATTCGAAAGCCCACGTTGCGCACATGAGCAACGGCGACTTCTACGGCAGCGAGAAGGCAGCCCAGATCGAAGCCGACAATTCGGTCAAGATCGAACTCGTCGCCCAGGACGGCACCACCACCGTTCTGAAAGAAAAAACCGCCGTCAAGGCGGGCGAGATTGTCGATTGCTCGGTGATGAGCGCCAAGGCATTGCGCAGCTTCATCGCCGCTGAAATCGAAGACGCCCGCAAGCAGGGCGTGCTGTTCTCGGTGCATCTGAAAGCCACCATGATGAAGATCTCCGATCCGATCATGTTCGGTCAGATCGTCGACGAGTTCTACAAGGACGCGCTGACCAAGCACGCCGATACTCTGAAGCAGATAGGCTTCAGTCTGAACAACGGCATCGGCGACCTGTACGAGCGCATCACCGCTCTGCCCGCCGAGAAGCAGGCTGAAATCAAGGCTGACATCGAAGCGGTCTATGCGGTCCGTCCTCAACTGGCGATGGTCAATTCCGACAAGGGCATCACCAACCTGCACGTGCCAAGCGACGTGATCGTCGATGCATCCATGCCGGCGATGATCCGTGACTCCGGCAAGATGTGGGGCACTGACGGTCAGTTGCACGATGCCAAGGCCGTGATCCCGGATCGCTGCTACGCCACCATTTATCAAGCTGTCATCGACGACTGCAAGAAGAACGGCGCTTTCGACCCGACCACCATGGGCAGCGTGCCGAACGTTGGCCTGATGGCTCAGAAAGCCGAAGAGTACGGCTCCCACGACAAGACCTTCCACATCCAGAGCAGCGGCGTGGTTCGTGTCACCGACAGCCAGGGCAAGCTGCTGATGGAGCAGACTGTAGAAGCTGGCGATATCTGGCGCATGTGCCAGGCCAAGGACGCGCCGATCCAGGACTGGGTAAAGCTCGCCGTCAACCGCGCTCGCGCCAGCAACACGCCGGCGATCTTCTGGCTCGACTCGTCTCGCGCCCACGACAGCGTAATGATCGAGAAAGTGCGCAAGTACCTGGGCGACCATGATACTTCCGGTCTGGACATCCAGATTCTTTCGCCGGTCGACGCCATGAAGCTGACCCTGGAGCGCACTCGCGCTGGCAAGGACACCATTTCGGTGACCGGTAACGTGCTGCGCGACTACCTCACCGACCTGTTCCCGATCATGGAACTGGGCACCAGCGCGAAGATGCTGTCGATCGTTCCGCTGATGAACGGTGGTGGCCTGTTCGAGACCGGTGCTGGCGGTTCGGCCCCCAAGCATGTCCAGCAGTTCGTTGAAGAGAACTTCCTGCGCTGGGACTCGCTGGGCGAGTTTCTGGCCCTGGCAGCCTCTCTGGAACACCTGGGCAACGCCTACAACAACCCGAAGGCACTGGTGCTGTCCAAGACTCTTGACCAGGCCACTGGCGAGTTTCTGGATCGCAACAAGTCGCCATCGCGCAAAGTAGGTGGCATCGACAACCGCGGCAGCCACTTCTACCTGACCCTGTTCTGGGCTCAGGCACTGGCCGCACAGAATGACGATGCGGACTTGAAAGCGCAGTTCACGCCGCTGGCCAAGACCCTGACCGACAACGAAGAAAAAATCGTTGCCGAGCTGAATGCCGTTCAGGGCAAGCCAGTTGATATTGGCGGCTACTACTTCCCTGACGCGGATGTGACCAGCAAAGCCATGCGCCCAAGCGCTACGTTCAACGCGGCCATCGCCGCGCTGTAAGAGGCAAACCGCGTAGCGCATCCATAAATGCGCTGCGTCGCACAAAAAAATCCCTGGCCTGGTGCCGGGGATTTTTGCATTCACAGATAAATTTCAATCCATACCTGCGACAGCCACCCGTTGAGGCTGCTGTCGCAGGTGATTCAATCTTTCAGCGCTCGCGAAAGAAAGTCGCGGATGTATTCGGCGACTTCCGGAGCATGCGTCTCCAGCGCGAAATGACCGGCATCCAGAAGATGCACTTCGGCGTCCGGAACGTCCTTGAGGAATGCCTGCGCTCCAGGCGGTATGAACGCGGGATCGTGCTTGCCCCAGACAGCCAGCAACGCTGGTTGATACGTGCGCAGGTAAGACTGAAATGAAGGGTATGCCGCCACATTGGTGCGGTAGTCGAGAATAAGATCCAGCTGGATTTCTTCTGCGCCCGGTCGTGACATGTACAGAATGTCCAGATTGTAGCCGTCGGGCGAAAGCTTTTCAGGATCAGCCCCGGTACCGTACTGCCAGTCACGTATGGTTTGCGGCGATAACGACGCGCGGCATGCCTCACGATTGGCCGCCGAAGGTTCGCGCCAATAGGCCTGCCAAGGGCCCCACTGATCACTGAAGCCTTCGAGGTAGGCGTTGCCGTTCTGACTGATGATTGCAGTGATTTTTTCCGGATTCGCTGCTGCGAGCCGAAAGCCGGTCGGTGCGCCATAGTCGAATACGTAAAGCGCGTACTTCTTCAGCCCCAGCGCTTCGGTAAAACCCTCGATCACTTTATAAAGGTTTTCAAAGCTGTAATCGAACTGCCCACGCGGCGGCGCCTGAGTGTTGCCGAAACCGGGCAGATCAGGAGCAATAAGGCGGTACTGAGTTGCCAGCAACGGCATCAGGTCACGAAACATGTGGCTGGAACTCGGAAAACCATGAAGCAACAGCAACACTGGAGCGTCCTTGGGTCCTGCTTCGCGGTAGAACACATTTACGTTCCCTACCTGCTGAGTGTGAAACGTCACGCGAGAGGCATCATCAATGTTCATTGCATTTTCCCTGGATGGATATTTGTTGCTGGCAGAAGCGGCACTCACCAAAGATGCCCCGAGAGCAGAAGCAGCGCCTAACGCTGACGCTTGTAAAACCTTGCGACGACTGACACCGGGAGCGGCATTTTCAGCGTCGGCTGAACCGAAGTTTTTCATATGAAAGTCTTACTGGCTGAACGAATGGGTCATCATCCTGATCGTTGCTTCCAGCATTGAGAATCACCATAAAAATCAATTCACCATTTCAAAATATGAAATGCTGATACGATTTCTCATCTCTCATGGCAAGCAGGCGGGACATGGACCGTATTCAGGAAATGACGCTTTTTGCCGGACTTGCCGAGCAAACCAGTTTTGCCGGAGTAGCCCGCCACTTTGGTCTGTCGACCGCAACGGTGACCCGTGCTGTCGCGAGCCTGGAGAGTCGTCTGGGCATCCTGCTGGTGGTACGCACCACCCGCAACATGCGGCTCACCGAGGCGGGCCAGCGCTTCGCCTCTGATTGCCGCCGGCTGCTTGCCGACCTCGATGAGGCCGAAAGCGCAGCAGGCGGTTTGCATGCGCTTCCAGGCGGCCTGCTGACGGTCACGGCACCGCAGATGTTCGGCGCGCTGCATGTTGTGCCCGTAATGACGGGCTTTCTCGAGCGGTTTCCGGCGGTGGACATACGCGCAATTCTGGTCGATCGGGTGGTGTCCATGCTCGATGAAGGCGTCGACGTGGCGGTCAGGATCGGTACCCTGCCCGATTCGTCTCTTACCGCCATCCCGACAGGCAGCGTGCGGCGTATGGTTTGCGCATCCCCTGCCTATCTCGAAAAGCACGGAGCCCCGCAGCATCCCGACGATTTGCGACAACATTCGACAATCTCGACAACCACCGCCGAACGCTCGCCTCACTGGCTTTTCCGGATTGATGGCAAGGATTACTCAGTGGACGTCGGCTCCAGACTAAGCCTGACCTCCTATCAGGCAGCGATCAGCGCAGCATTGCAGGGCTGGGGGCTGACCCAGGTGCCGTATTATCAGATACGCGAGCACTTGCAGGAAGGCAGGCTCAAGTGTGTTCTGGACACTTTCGAAATAATGCCGGAACCGGTTCACGTTGTTTATCTGGAGGGGCGTCGGCGCTCTTCCAAGGTACGAGCTTTTGTAGACTTCTGCGTCAGCGCCCTGAGGCATGATCTGCAGTTCGAGCCAAAATAGCGCGCAAAGCGTTCGGCGTGACCTGTTACGGCTGACTTAACCCTTACTAAAGAGACCATTATCATGACCTGGCAAGCTCACATTACTGTCGCCACGATCGTCGAAGATCAGGGCCGCTTCCTGTTCGTAGAAGAAATGAAAGGCGGCCGTTCGGTCCTCAACCAGCCTGCAGGCCATCTGGACCCTGATGAAAGCCTGCAGCACGCGGCGGTTCGCGAAACCCTGGAAGAAACCGGCTGGGACGTCGAATTGACCAGCGTGGTGGGCATCTATCTGTACACCGCACCGAGCAACGGCGTGACCTACCAGCGTATCTGCTTCGCTGCCAAGGCCCTGAGTCACCGCCCCGACTACTTGCTGGACGACGGGATTGTCGGCCCTGTATGGCTGACACGTGACGAATTACTGGCCCAACAGACACGCTGGCGCAGCGAACTGGTAATGCGCTGCCTGGACGACTACCTGAATGGCGAACATTTCAGTCTCGACCTGCTGCGCGACAAGGCGTGAGACTCGACGCCTTCAGCCTGATAGAATCGCGTCCTTTTACAGGTCAGCCGTTTAATCCCCATGCATGATCCAGCCCCCTCGAACTCAGAAATGAAGCGCGTCATAGTCGGCATGTCCGGCGGCGTGGACTCTTCCGTTTCCGCCGTACTGCTCATGGAGCAGGGTTATCAGGTGGAAGGCTTGTTCATGAAGAACTGGGAAGAAGACGACGGAACGGAATACTGCACCGCTCGCGAAGACCTGGCAGATGCCCAGGCCGTGTGCGACAAGATCGGCATCAAACTGCACACGGCCAACTTCGCTGCCGAGTACTGGGACAACGTCTTCGAGCACTTTCTGGAAGAGTACAAGGCCGGGCGCACGCCCAACCCGGATATCCTCTGCAACCGGGAAATCAAGTTCAAAGCGTTTCTCGACTATGCGTTGATGCTGGGTGCCGACCTTATCGCCACCGGCCACTATGTGCGCCGCCGTGATATCGATGGCCGCACCGAGCTGCTCAAAGGCCTGGACCCGAACAAGGATCAGAGCTATTTCCTGCATGCCGTCGGCGGTGAACAGATCGCCCGGACGCTGTTCCCAGTGGGCGAACTGGAAAAGCCGGAAGTACGGGCCATTGCTGAAAAACACGGCCTTGCCACAGCGAAGAAGAAGGACTCCACCGGGATCTGCTTCATCGGCGAGCGCAGGTTCACCGATTTCCTTCGCCAATACCTGCCAGCACAGCCTGGCGAGATCAAGACCACCACCGGCGAAGTCATCGGGCGCCACAACGGCCTGATGTACCACACCATCGGTCAGCGCCAGGGCCTGGGCATCGGCGGCCTCAAGGACGCCAGCGATGATCCGTGGTACGTGCTGGTCAAGGACCTGGGCGCCAATGAATTGATCGTCGGCCAGGGCAATGACCACCCGTGGCTGTTTTCAAGCGCACTGGTTTCTTCGGAAATCTACTGGGTCAATCCGGTCGACCTGAGCACCCCGCGCAGGCTCACTGCGAAAGTTCGTTATCGTCAGGGCGATCAGCCTTGCACGCTGGAAAAGACCGCTGATGGCTACCGGGCAATTTTTGACGACCCGCAACGCGCAGTGACGCCCGGTCAGTCCGTGGTGTTCTACGATGGCGACATATGTCTGGGCGGCGGCGTAATCGAAATCGCCGAACCCTGGACCAGCAAGGACAAGCGTTGATGACCCCGATTCAGGAACAACTGATTGCCTTGGGCGGAGTATTTCAGGCCGCCGTGCTGGTTGATCGAATCGCCAAGACCGGACAGATCAGCGAAGCGGCACTGAGCTGCATGCTCGGCAGCCTGCTGGTGGTCAACCCGAAAGACACGCTGGACGTCTACGGCGGTGACGACCTCAATCTGCACGAAGGTTATCGCGCCATGGCCAGCGCTCTGGAACGCGACCCTGCCACACTGCAACGCGAACCGTTGCGCTATGCCCTTTCAATGCTCGGCCTCGAGCGGCAACTGGCAAAGCGTGATGATCTGCTCGAAGTGATCGGCAAGCGTATCCCGGTGATTCAGTCTCAGGTCGAACATTTCGGCGTGGCGCATGAAAACGTGATAGCCGCGACCGGCGCGCTGTACCAGGACACACTGAGCACATTGCGCCAACGTATTCAGGTGCAGGGCGACATGCGCAACCTGCAGCAGCCAAACAATGCCTCCAAGATTCGCGCCATTCTGCTGGCAGGCATACGCTCCGCTCGTCTGTGGCGGCAAGTTGGCGGTCATCGCTGGCAGCTGGTATTCAGCCGTCGCAAGTTATTGAAAGAACTGTACCCATTGCTGCACGGCTGATCCGCTGCGCACCAATGGCCCTTCACCACCACCGGCACGACGCTGTCTACGCTGGTCGGCGGACACCGGTCCGCCTGACTTTTCATGTATGATACGCGCCCCTTTTCGTCGCCGACTGTCCGAGAGCATCCCATGCAGCTTTCTTCGCTCACCGCGGTTTCCCCTGTTGATGGCCGCTACGCCGGCAAAACCAAGGCCTTGCGCCCTATTTTCAGCGAATACGGCCTGATCCGTTTTCGCGTGATGGTCGAGGTTCGCTGGCTTCAGCGCCTGGCGGCTCACCCTCAGATCACCGAAGTGCCGGCTTTCTCTGCGCAGGCCAACGCCATCCTCGACACGCTGGCTCAAGACTTCTCCGTGGAGCACGCCGAGCGCGTCAAGGAAATCGAGCGCACCACCAACCACGACGTCAAGGCTGTGGAATACCTGCTCAAGGAGCAGGCCGCAAAGCTGCCCGAGCTGGAGAAGGTCAGCGAGTTCATCCACTTTGCCTGCACCAGCGAAGACATCAATAACCTGTCCCACGCGCTGATGCTGCGTGAAGGCCGCGACAACGTCATGCTGCCGCTGATGCGCCAGATTGCCGACGCCATCCGCGAACTGGCAATACGTTTCGCCGACGTACCGATGCTGTCGCGCACTCACGGCCAGCCCGCCTCCCCGACCACCCTGGGCAAGGAGCTAGCCAACGTCGTTTACCGTCTGGAGCGCCAGATCAAGCAGGTTGCGGCAGTTCCACTGCTGGGCAAGATCAACGGCGCGGTCGGTAACTACAACGCCCACCTCTCTGCCTACGCAGACATCGACTGGGAAGCCAACGCACGCGCCTTCATCGAAGACGAACTGGGCCTGGGCTTCAACCCCTACACCACGCAGATCGAGCCGCATGACTACATTGCCGAGCTGTTCGACGCAATTGCGCGCTTCAACACCATCCTGATCGATTTCGATCGTGATATCTGGGGCTACATCTCTCTGGGCTATTTCAAGCAGCGCACCATCGCTGGCGAAATCGGCTCATCGACCATGCCGCACAAGGTCAACCCGATCGACTTCGAAAACTCCGAAGGCAATCTGGGTATCGCCAACGCGTTGTTTCAGCATCTGGCGAGCAAACTGCCAGTGTCTCGCTGGCAGCGCGACCTGACCGACTCCACCGTGCTGCGCAACCTGGGTGTAGGCTTTGCCCATAGCGTCATTGCCTACGAGGCCAGCCTCAAGGGCATCAGCAAACTGGAGCTCAACGAGCAACGCATCGCTGCTGACCTGGACGCCTGCTGGGAAGTTCTGGCCGAGCCTATCCAGACCGTGATGCGTCGATACAACATCGAAAATCCGTACGAAAAACTGAAAGAACTGACCCGCGGCAAGGGCATTGGCCCGCAAGCGCTGCAGACTTTCATCGACGGTCTGGACATGCCTGCCGAAGCGAAGGCCGAGCTGAAGAAGCTGACGCCTGCCAATTACATCGGTAACGCAGCCGCTCAGGCCAAGCGCATCTGACACGCATAACTATTGCACACGCCCGGCTGTGCCGGGCGTTTTCATTTCAAGGGCTTACACATGAATCCTGACATCCCTCTTCAACTTCTCGGCGGCATCAGCGCTCGGGTTTTCCTGCGCGATTACTGGCAGAAAAAACCGTTGCTGATCCGCCAGGCCTTGCCGGACTTCGAAAGCCCGATCGATGCAGACGAGCTTGCCGGCCTTGCCCTGGAAGAAGAAGTCGAGTCACGGCTGGTCATCGAAAACGGCGAGCGCCCTTGGGAGCTGCGTCGCGGCCCGTTCGCCGAAGACGAGTTCAGCAAACTGCCCGAGCGCGACTGGACTCTGCTGGTACAGGCGGTGGATCAATTCGTCCCGGAAGTCAGCGAGCTGCTGGAAAATTTCCGTTTTCTGCCAAGCTGGCGTATTGACGATGTGATGATCAGCTATGCGGCGCCCGGCGGCAGCGTGGGTCCGCATTTCGACAACTACGACGTGTTCCTGCTTCAGGGTCATGGCAAGCGCCATTGGCAGATCGGCCAGATGTGCGATGCCGAAAGCCCGCTGCTGCAGCACGCGGACCTGCGCATCCTTGCCGAATTCGAGAAGACCGAAGAATGGACGCTGGAGCCAGGTGACATGCTGTACCTGCCACCGCGCCTGGCGCACTGCGGCGTTGCAGTGGATGACTGCCTGACCTACTCGGTCGGCTTTCGCGCACCCAGCGCCGCTGAGGTCCTGACCCACTTTACCGACTTCCTCAGCCAGTTCATTCCGGATGAAGAGCGCTACACCGACGCCGATGCGCAGCCGGTCAGCGACCCTCACCAGATCCAGCATGACGCACTTGATCGGCTCAAGGCGCTGCTCACGGAGCACATGAGTGATGAACGACTGCTGCTGACCTGGTTCGGTCAGTTCATGACTGAGCCGCGCTATCCGGAGCTGGTAACCGGTCCGGAACTGCAGGAACAGGACTTGCTCGACAGCCTGGAGCAAGGAGCCGTACTCATACGCAACCCGAGTGCAAGGCTGGCCTGGTCGGAGGTTGATGACGATCTGCTACTATTTGCCAGCGGGCAGAGTCGCCTGCTACCGGGCAGCCTGCGCGAACTGCTCAAACTTATCTGCGCTGCCGACGCGCTGCACAGCGAAAACCTCGGCCAATGGTTGGCCGACGACGAGGGACGCAATTTGCTTTGCGAACTCGTAAAACAAGGAAGCCTGGGATTTGCCGATGAATAAAGTCACCGTAGCTGCCGCACAATGGCAGAAAAACAACGCCGATATACGACGCATACGCGAGTCAGTATTTATCGTCGAGCAGTCAGTTCCCGCCGAGCTGGAGTGGGATGCCGAAGACGCCGATGCGGTGCATTTTCTGGCCTACGAAGGTGACTACGCGATAGGTACAGCACGCCTGTTGAATGGCGGTGAAATTGGTCGTCTTTCAGTACTCAAGGATTGGCGTGGCCTTAGAGTTGGTGAAATGTTGCTTGAGGCGGTGCTTCTGGAGGCAGAGAAACGCGGGTTCACCACGTTGAGACTCAGCGCTCAGGTACAGGCGGTGGAGTTTTACCAGCGTTATGGCTTTCAGATAACCAGCAAGGAATTTCTCGAAGCCGGTTTGCCCCATGTCGATATGCTTCGCCAGGAAGCGTAACGAACCTGGATCATGTAGGCGGTTTTAAAAGCACTACATAATTGACGCCCTGCCCTTCGAAGGCTGGTATCACTCATACCAGACTGACAAAAGGCAGGGCGTTTTTGCGTCTGGCCATTCAGTTTGCATCCATAACGGCCGACACAGAGGCACACTCATGCGTAATGCATGCGTGCATCACGTGTCACGCGCCCATCGCGGAGAATGAACATGCTTTTACGCACTTTGCTTGTCACACTGCTCATCGCATTCAGTGCCAGCGCGCTGGCGGCGACTGAAGTGGTCCCGCTCAACTATCGCACCAGCGCAGACCTGCTGCCGGTGGCCAAATCCTTTATAGGGTCAGACGGTACCGTCAGCGCTTATGGCAACCAGCTGATAGTCAACGCCGACTCGCGCAAGATCGAAGAGCTTCGTGCACTTATCTCGCAGCTGGACACTGCACCAAAGCGCCTGTTGATCAGTGTCGATACCAGCGACACCGCCATGCGCAGCAGCGGCGGCTCTCAGGTTATCGAGTATGGCACTGCCAGCCGCGAGGGCGGCGTGCAACAGGTACAGACCAGCGAAGGCACACCGGCGCTGATTCAGGTCGGACAAAGCGTTCCGCTGACCTCCTCCTCTACGGACTCTTACGGCTATTCGCAGAACAACACCGAGTACCGCAATGTGACTCAGGGGTTTTACGTCACGGCCAGCGTGACCGGCGATACCGTGCACCTCAATATCAGCACCAACCATGACCGCATGAGCCAGGAACAGCCCGACGCCATCAAGGTGCAAAGCACCGACAGCCAGGTCAGCGGGAGGCTAGGCGAATGGATCACCCTTGCAAGCAATAGCGACCAGTCTGTTGCTGACCAGAGAGGTATCGCACAACGCTATTCGACGCAGGGTCGAAACGACATGGTATTGCGAGTCAAGGTCGAAACGCTTGAGTAACAAGGGCTGGCGTGAAAGCCAGCACTTGCGGGCCTTTTAATGACTATCCGGTCTCACCTTACAAATATGTAGTGATTCAAAAAAAGCACTACAAAACGTTTGACGCCCTTCCAGACCCCAAGGCATGATTGCCTCGCTCCCGCTGCCTGGAGCCCACGGTGACACGCGCCCTGATCGTTACGCGCCGAGCAGCGAGCAGCCATTTACAGTGCCATGAGACACGAGGCATTTGGCGGAGCAGGACTTTAATCGAGACCTACTTCCTGGGGTTTATGAAATGGCACTGACACGCGAACAACAAATAGCGGCTCTCGAAAAAGACTGGGCTGAAAATCCGCGCTGGAAAAACGTGACCCGCACTTATTCTGCAACTGATGTGGTCCGCCTGCGAGGCTCGGTTCAACCTGAACACACCTTTGCAAAACTGGGCGCCGACAAGTTGTGGAACCTAGTGACGCAAGGTGCCAAACCTTCATTTCGCCCTGACAAGGACTTCGTAAACTGCATGGGTGCGCTGACCGGCGGCCAGGCGGTTCAGCAAGTCAAGGCCGGGATTCAGGCCATCTACCTGTCCGGCTGGCAAGTCGCCGCCGACAACAACTCCGCCGAGTCCATGTACCCGGATCAGTCGCTGTACCCGGTGGACTCGGTTCCCACGGTAGTGAAACGCATCAACAACGCGTTTCGCCGTGCCGACCAGATCCAGTGGAAGGCTGGCAAGGCGCCTGGGGATGAGGGTTACATCGACTACTTCGCGCCTATCGTGGCCGACGCGGAAGCCGGCTTTGGTGGAGTACTCAACGCCTACGAACTGATGAAGAGCATGATCGAGGCCGGCGCTGCTGGCGTCCACTTCGAGGATCAGCTCGCCTCAGTGAAGAAATGCGGCCACATGGGCGGCAAAGTGCTGGTACCAACTCAGGAGGCCATCCAGAAGCTGGTTGCTGCGCGCCTTGCCGCCGACGTTGCCGGGGTGCCAACGATTATTCTGGCCCGCACCGACGCCAACGCCGCCGATCTGCTGACTTCCGACTGTGACCCTTACGACAAACCTTTCGTGACCGGCCAGCGCACGCATGAAGGGTTCTACAAAGTTCGCGCGGGTCTTGATCAAGCCATTTCACGCGGCCTGGCTTACGCGCCCTATGCAGACCTGATCTGGTGCGAAACGGCGAAACCGGATCTGGACGAAGCACGTCGCTTTGCCGAAGCGATCAAAAAGGAGTACCCGGATCAGTTGCTGTCGTACAACTGCTCGCCCTCCTTCAACTGGAAGAAAAACCTCGACGACGCGACCATTGCCAAATTTCAGCGCGAACTGTCAGCCATGGGCTACAAGCACCAGTTCATTACCCTGGCGGGCATCCACAACATGTGGCACAGCATGTTCAACCTGGCGCACGACTACGCGCGCAACGACATGACGGCATATGTGAAGCTGCAGGAACAGGAGTTCGCCGATGCCGCCAAGGGCTACACCTTTGTGGCTCACCAGCAGGAGGTAGGTACCGGTTATTTCGACGACATGACCACCGTGATCCAGGGCGGCGTGTCTTCAGTGACCGCACTTACCGGCTCCACAGAAGAAGAGCAATTCCACTGACCCATCGCGCAACGCGTTGAAAAAACAGGCCGTCCGTAGGGGCGGCCTGTTTTTTCTGTCAGGCATTGCCTGAATTGACCTTGGACAATCATCTGCTCTTTCAGAAATGCTAAAAAGGGCGCACTTTCTAACTGTCATTGCTGACAACTACCGCTTGACTAACTAGGCATAAACTATCCAGAGCGTTTAAATGATATCAATTATCATTCAAATTTCGTTTCGCCCTTTTTTGTCTTCTGGAAATATAATCGCCGAAAAACCTGTCAGTGCCCGCCTGGCAGGGCCTGCAGCCCAGTCAGAGGGCAGACTGTGATTGATTCGGTAAATAAATTTGATGTAGAAAATTTACTTGCCAACTGTTTGCACATAAAATCAATTCGTTGACCGCGCTGCGACATTTCGTCACTGCCTCGACTCTTTATCAAGCACAGAGACCTTTGCTCTCTAACAAGGACTGCCAGCATGCCCGAATCGACAGGTCTGATTGCCCACAATTGGGGCTTCGCCATTTTCCTTTTGGGGGTTGTCGGCCTTTGCGCCTTCATGCTCGGTCTGTCCAGCCTGCTCGGAAGCAAGGCCTGGGGCCGCAGCAAGAACGAACCTTTCGAATCCGGCATGCTGCCAACCGGCAGTGCGCGTCTGCGGCTCTCCGCAAAATTCTATCTGGTCGCGATGCTTTTCGTGATCTTTGACATCGAAGCCCTTTTTCTCTTTGCCTGGTCTGTGTCCGTCCGCGAAAGCGGCTGGACCGGATTCGCCGAAGCTCTCGTTTTCATAGCAATTCTGTTGGCAGGTCTTGTCTACCTATGGCGGGTTGGCGCTCTTGACTGGGCTCCTGAAGGTCGCCGTAATCGGCAAGCGAAGCTGAAACAATGAGGCTTTGGCGATGCAATATAATCTCACCAGGATCGACCCGGACGCTCCTAACGAGCAGTACCCCATCGGCAAGCGGGAAACCGTCTCCGATCCGTTAGAAGATCAAGTCCACAAAAACATCTACATGGGCAAGCTGGAAGACGTGCTGAACGGTGCGGTCAACTGGGGTCGCAAGAACTCCCTTTGGCCTTACAACTTCGGCCTGTCGTGCTGCTATGTGGAAATGACCACTGCCTTCACGGCTCCCCATGACATCGCACGCTTCGGCGCCGAAGTCATCAGGGCATCGCCGCGTCAGGCAGACTTCATGGTTATTGCCGGTACCTGCTTCATCAAGATGGCGCCGATCATCCAGCGTCTCTACGAGCAAATGCTCGAGCCCAAGTGGGTCATTTCCATGGGCTCGTGTGCCAACTCCGGTGGCATGTACGACATCTACTCAGTGGTCCAGGGGGTGGACAAATTCCTTCCCGTGGATGTCTACGTGCCCGGCTGCCCGCCCCGCCCCGAAGCTTTTCTGCAAGGCCTGATGCTGCTGCAGGAATCCATCGGCAAGGAGCGTCGCCCACTTTCCTGGGTTGTAGGCGATCAAGGCGTGTACCGCGCCGAGATGCCTTCGCAAAAGGAACAGCGCCGCGAACAGCGTATTCAGGTGACCAACCTGCGCAGCCCCGACGAAGTCTGATACAGCCCGTTCTGCTTATAAAAAAGACAGGAACCGGGGTTGATTCTGTACGTTGACCGAAGTGATTGAGACCTATGACTGCAGACAACGCTCTGTACATCCCGCCTTACAAGGCTGACGACCAAGATGTCGTCATTGAACTGAATAACCGTTTTGGCGCCGAGGCTTTCACAGCCCAGCCGACTCGCACCGGCATGCCTGTGTTATGGGTAGAGCGCGCTCGCCTGTTTGAAATTCTGACGTTCCTGCGCAACGTGCCCAAGCCCTACTCCATGCTTTATGACCTGCATGGCGTGGACGAGCGTTTGCGCACCAATCGCCGGGGCTTGCCCGGCGCTGACTTCACGGTCTTCTACCATCTGCTGTCGATTGAAAGAAATAGCGATGTGATGATCAAGGTCGCGCTGTCGGAAAGCGACCTGAGCGTGCCGACCATCACCAGCATCTGGCCGAACGCCAACTGGTACGAGCGCGAAGTCTGGGACATGTTCGGTATCGACTTCCCGGGCCACCCGCACCTGAGCCGCATCATGATGCCGCCGACCTGGGAAGGTCACCCGCTGCGCAAGGACTTCCCTGCCCGCGCAACCGAATTCGACCCCTACAGCCTGACGCTCGCCAAACAGCAACTGGAAGAAGAAGCCGCGCGCTTCCGTCCAGAAGACTGGGGCATGAAGCGCTCCGGCCAGAACGAGGACTACATGTTCCTCAACCTTGGGCCGAACCACCCTTCTGCTCACGGCGCATTCCGAATCATTCTGCAGCTGGACGGCGAAGAAATCGTCGACTGCGTTCCAGACATCGGCTACCACCACCGTGGTGCCGAGAAAATGGCCGAACGTCAGTCCTGGCACAGCTTCATCCCGTATACCGACCGGATCGACTACCTCGGCGGGGTGATGAACAACCTGCCGTACGTACTTTCGGTCGAGAAGCTGGCGGGCATCAAGGTGCCGGAAAAAGTCGACGTCATTCGTATCATGATGGCCGAGTTCTTCCGTATCACCAGCCACTTGCTGTTCCTGGGCACCTATATTCAGGACGTGGGGGCCATGACGCCGGTGTTCTTCACCTTCACCGACCGCCAAAAAGCCTACACCGTGATCGAGGCCATCACCGGCTTCCGCCTGCATCCGGCCTGGTATCGCATCGGCGGGGTTGCTCACGACCTGCCACGCGGCTGGGAAAAGCTGGTCAAGGACTTCGTCGACTGGCTGCCAAAGCGCCTCGACGAATACACCAAGGCTGCGCTGCAGAACAGTATCCTCAAGGGTCGTACCGTCGGCGTTGCCGCCTATAACACCAAGGAAGCCCTCGAATGGGGCGTCACCGGTGCAGGCCTGCGCTCCACCGGCTGCGACTTCGACCTGCGCAAGGCTCGCCCATACTCCGGCTACGAGAACTTCGAGTTCGAAGTACCGCTGGCCGCGAACGGCGATGCCTATGATCGCTGCATGGTGCGTGTCGAAGAGATGCGTCAGAGCATCAAGATCATCGACCAGTGCATGCGCAACATGCCGGAAGGCCCGTACAAGGCGGATCACCCGCTGACCACGCCGCCACCGAAAGAGCGCACCCTGCAGCACATCGAAACCCTGATCACGCACTTCCTGCAGGTTTCGTGGGGCCCGGTCATGCCGGCCAACGAGTCCTTCCAGATGATCGAAGCGACCAAGGGTATCAACAGTTATTACCTGACGAGCGACGGCGGCACAATGAGCTACCGTACCCGGATCCGCACACCAAGTTTCCCGCATCTGCAGCAGATCCCTTCGGTGATCCAGGGCAGCATGGTCGCGGACTTGATCGCGTACCTGGGTAGTATCGATTTCGTTATGGCCGACGTGGACCGCTAAGCATGAATAGCCCGCTAATCCAGACTGACCGTTTCGCTCTGAGCGAAACCGAGCGCTCGGCCATCGAGCATGAGATGCATCACTACGAAGACCCGCGCGCGGCGTCCATCGAAGCCCTGAAAATCGTTCAAAAGGAACGTGGCTGGGTGCCGGACGGCGCCATCTATGCGATCGGCGATCTGCTGGGTATCCCGGCGAGCGACGTCGAAGGTGTTGCGACCTTCTACAGCCAGATATTCCGCCAGCCGGTCGGACGTCACATCATTCGTGTCTGCAACAGCATGGTGTGCTTCATCGGTGGTCACGAGAACGTGGTGGACGAAATCAAAACTTCGCTGGGTATCGGCCTTGGGCAAACTACTGCTGACGGCCGCTTCACCTTGCTGCCGGTATGCTGCCTCGGTAACTGCGACAAGGCCCCGGCCGTGATGGTCGATGACGACACTTTCGGCGATGTACAGCCTGCTGGCGTTGCCAAGATGCTGGAGGGTTACCTATGACCATCACTTCCTTCGGCCCAGCCAACCGCATTACGCGTACGGCTGAAACCCACCCGCTGACCTGGCGTCTGCGTGATGACGGCGAGCCGGTCTGGCTCGACGAATATCAGACCAAAGACGGCTATGCAGCGGCGCGCAAGGCGCTGACCCAGCAGGCGCCTGACGATATCGTTCAGTCGGTCAAGGACTCCGGCCTCAAAGGTCGCGGCGGTGCGGGCTTCCCGACTGGCGTGAAATGGGGCCTGATGCCCAAAGACGAATCCATGAACATCCGCTACCTGCTGTGCAATGCGGATGAAATGGAGCCCAACACCTGGAAAGACCGCATGCTGATGGAGCAATTGCCCCATCTGCTGATCGAGGGCATGCTGATCAGCGCACGCGCGCTCAAGGCCTATCGCGGCTACATCTTCCTGCGAGGCGAATATGTAACGGCTGCGAAGCACTTGAACCGTGCCGTGGCTGAAGCCAAGGCTGCCGGTCTGCTGGGCAAAAACATCCTGGGCACTGGTTTCGACTTCGAGCTGTTCGTGCATACCGGCGCCGGTCGTTAT
This sequence comes from Pseudomonas tremae, assembly GCF_001401155.1. Taxonomy (GTDB): domain Bacteria; phylum Pseudomonadota; class Gammaproteobacteria; order Pseudomonadales; family Pseudomonadaceae; genus Aquipseudomonas; species Aquipseudomonas tremae. Next base: position 15,881 of record NZ_LJRO01000090.1, on the reverse strand, counting down.
ATCTGCGGTGAAGAAACCGCTCTGATCAACTCGCTCGAAGGCCGCCGTGCCAACCCGCGCTCCAAGCCACCCTTCCCCGCCGCCGTAGGCGTCTGGGGCAAGCCGACCTGCGTGAACAATGTCGAGACGCTGTGCAACGTGCCAGCCATCGTCAATAACGGCAACGACTGGTACAAGTCGCTTGCCCGCGAAGGCAGTGAAGACCACGGCACCAAGCTGATGGGCTTCTCCGGCAAGGTCAAGAACCCCGGTTTGTGGGAGTTGCCTTTCGGCGTGCAGGCTCGCGAACTGTTCGAAGACTATGCCGGTGGCATGCGCGACGGTTTCAAGCTCAAGTGCTGGCAGCCAGGCGGCGCGGGAACCGGCTTCCTGCTGCCAGAGCATCTGGATGCGCAGATGTACGCTGGCGGTATTGCCAAGGTCGGCACCCGAATGGGCACCGGACTGGCGATGGCTGTAGACGATTCGGTCAACATGGTGTCGCTGCTGCGCAACATGGAAGAGTTCTTTGCCCAGGAATCCTGTGGTTTCTGCACCCCTTGCCGTGACGGCCTGCCGTGGAGCGTGAAGATGCTTCGCGCCATCGAAATGGGCCAGGGTCAGCCGGGGGATATCGAAACCCTGCTGGGACTGGTCAATTTCCTTGGCCCTGGCAAGACGTTCTGCGCTCACGCACCAGGTGCCGTCGAGCCGCTTGGCAGTGCAATCAAGTACTTCCGCTCGGAGTTCGAAGCAGGCATAGCGCCCGCCAGCGCGTCCACACTTGTTCCGGGTAAAAGTCCGACTGTGGTCGGCGCATAACAAGACACAACGGTCGGCGGCTGTTCGGGCTGCCGTCCTCGTACCTGCTGACGCCTGCGGGCTGAACGATACGGGTACTACCGAGATTCCATTAGCCACGCCCGCTGACAACGGGCCAACGAAGACCTTTGAACCATGGCTACTATTCACGTAGACGGCAAAGCGCTCGAAGTCGATGGTGCAGACAACCTGTTACAGGCATGTCTGTCGCTGGGCCTCGACATCCCTTATTTCTGCTGGCACCCCGCCCTTGGCAGCGTTGGCGCCTGTCGCCAGTGCGCGGTCAAGCAGTACACCGACGAAAACGACACCCGTGGTCGTATCGTCATGTCCTGCATGACACCAGCCACCGACAACACCTGGATCTCCATCGAAGACGATGAATCCAAGGCCTTTCGGGCCAGTGTCGTCGAATGGCTGATGACCAACCATCCGCACGACTGCCCTGTCTGTGAGGAAGGCGGTCACTGCCACCTGCAGGACATGACGGTGATGACCGGCCATAACGAGCGCCGTTATCGCTTCACCAAACGCACCCACCAGAATCAGGAGCTGGGGCCGTTCATCGCGCATGAGATGAACCGCTGCATCGCCTGTTATCGTTGCGTGCGCTTCTATAAAGACTACGCTGGCGGCACCGACCTGGGCGTTTACGGCGCTCACGACAACGTGTACTTCGGCCGCGTCGAAGATGGCACGCTGGAAAGCGAGTTCTCCGGCAACCTCACCGAAGTCTGCCCGACCGGTGTGTTTACCGACAAGACTCACTCCGAGCGCTACAACCGCAAATGGGACATGCAGTTCTCGCCGAGCATCTGCCACGGCTGCTCCAGCGGTTGCAACATCAGCCCAGGCGAGCGTTACGGTGAGCTGCGCCGCATCGAAAACCGCTATAACGGTTCGGTCAACCAGTACTTCCTGTGTGACCGCGGTCGTTTTGGCTACGGCTATGTCAACCGCACAGACCGTCCACGTCAGCCATTACTGGCTGATGGTCAGGTCAAGCTGAGCCTGGATCAGGCACTGGACAAGGCCGCTGACCTGTTGCGCGGTCGCAATATTGTCGGCATCGGCTCGCCTCGTGCCAGTCTGGAAAGCAACTATGCCCTGCGCGAACTGGTCGGGGCCGAACACTTCTACAGTGGTATCGAAGCCGGCGAGCTGGAACGTGTACGCCTGATCCTCAAGGTGCTGAACGACAGCCCGCTGCCGATTCCTACCCTGCGAGACATCGAAGATCACGACGCCATTTTCGTCCTTGGCGAAGACCTGACCCAGACCGCAGCGCGCATGGCGCTGGGCCTGCGTCAGGCCGTCAAGGGCAAGGCCGAAGACATGGCCGCAGCGATGAAAGTCCAGCCGTGGCTCGATGCTGCTGTGAAGAACATCGGTCAGCATGAACTGAATCCGCTGTTCATCGCCAGCCTGGCTGAAACCCGACTCGACGACATTGCAGAAGAATGTGTCCACGCCGCACCGGATGACCTCGCACGCATCGGCTTCGCTGTTGCCCACGCACTAGACGCCAGCGCACCGGCCGTTGAAGGTCTGGACAGCGAAGCGCTGGAACTGGCGCAACGTATTGCCGACGCCCTCCTCGCGGCCAAGCGCCCGCTGATCATTTCCGGCAGTTCGCTGGGTTCGACAGCGTTGATCGAAGCAGCGGCAAACATTGCCAAGGCTCTGAAGCTACGCGACAAACAGGGCTCAATCAGCCTGATCGTGCCAGAAGCCAACAGCATGGGCCTGGCGATGTTCGGCGGTGAGTCTGTCGATGCTGCACTGCAGGCAGTGATTTCCGGTCAGGCCGACGCCATTGTGGTTCTGGAAAACGATCTGTATCGCCGTGTGGACGCCAAAATCGTCGACGCTGCGCTGAGCGCTGCGAAAGTGGTGATCGTTGCTGACCATCAGAAAACACCGACTGTTGATCGCGCACATCTGGTTCTGCCAGCAGCCAGCTTTGCCGAAGGCGATGGCACACTGGTCAGCCAGGAGGGCCGCGCTCAGCGCTTCTTCCAAGTGTTCGACCCGACCTATCTGGACCCTGCCATTCTGGTTCACGAAGGCTGGCGCTGGATGCATGCCCTGCGCGCGACCTTGCTGAACAAGCCGGTTGACTGGACTCAGCTTGATCACGTCACCGAAGCCTGTGCTGGCAGCTCTGCGCAACTCGCCGGTATCGTCAATGCTGCACCGTCTGCCTCGTTCCGCATCAAAGGCCTGAAGCTGGCTCGCGAACCGCTGCGCTACAGCGGTCGTACAGCGATGCGCGCGAACATCAGTGTGCATGAGCCTCGTACCTCGCAAGACATCGATACCGCCTTCTCCTTCTCCATGGAAGGCTACTCGGGTTCTGCTGAACCTCGTCAGCAGGTGCCATTCGCCTGGTCGCCGGGCTGGAACTCGCCGCAAGCCTGGAACAAGTTCCAGGACGAAGTTGGCGGTCATTTGCGCGCCGGCGACCCAGGCACCCGCCTGATCGAAAGCCATGGCGATGGTCTGTCGTGGTTCTCCGGTGTTCCACGCGCGTTTTCCCCGGAGCGCGGTACCTGGCAGGTCGTGCCGTTCTTCCACCTGTTCGGCAGCGACGAGACCTCGTCACTGGCTGCACCGGTTCAAGAGCGCATTCCCCAGCCATACGTGGCACTGGCCAAGTCCGAAGCCGATCGTCTGGGCGTCAACGAAGGTGCCCTGCTTTCGCTGAGCGTTGCAGGACAGTCGCTGACACTGCCGCTACGTATCAATGAAGAACTGGGCGCCGGCCTGGTGGCATTGCCGGCCGGTTTGCCAGGCATTCCACCAGCTATCTTCGGCAAATCCGTTGACGGTCTGCAGGAGGCAGCGCAATGACCTGGTTCACCCCTGATGTGATTGACGCGATACTTGCTGCGGTCAAGGCCATTGTCGTGCTGCTGGCCGTGGTGGTCTGCGGCGCGCTGCTGAGCTTTGTGGAACGTCGTCTGCTGGGTTGGTGGCAGGACCGCTACGGCCCGAACCGCGTTGGCCCGTTCGGCATGTTCCAGATCGCAGCCGACATGCTGAAGATGTTCTTCAAGGAAGACTGGACACCACCGTTCGCCGACAAGGTGATATTCACCTTGGCACCGGTCGTGGCCATGAGCGCCTTGTTGATCGCCTTCGCTGTGATTCCGATCACACCTAACTGGGGCGTGGCGGACCTGAACATCGGCCTGCTGTTCTTCTTCGCTATGGCCGGTCTGTCGGTGTATGCCGTCTTGTTTGCGGGCTGGTCGAGCAACAACAAGTTCGCCCTGTTGGGCAGCCTGCGTGCTTCGGCGCAAACTGTATCCTACGAAGTGTTCATGGGCCTGGCGCTGATGGGCATCGTGGTTCAGGTCGGCTCGTTCAACATGCGCGACATCGTCGAATATCAGGCGCAGAACCTGTGGTTCATCATTCCGCAGTTCTTCGGCTTCTGTACGTTCTTCATCGCAGGCGTTGCGGTCACTCACCGTCACCCGTTTGACCAGCCGGAAGCCGAGCAGGAACTGGCTGACGGCTACCACATTGAATATGCAGGCATGAAATGGGGCATGTTCTTCGTGGGTGAATACATCGGGATCATCCTGATCTCGGCGCTGCTGGTTACGCTGTTCTTCGGTGGCTGGCACGGTCCGTTCGATATCCTGCCATCGCTTGCGTTCTTCTGGTTCGCCTTGAAAACCGCGTTCTTCATCATGCTGTTCATTCTGCTGCGCGCTTCCATCCCGCGCCCGCGTTATGACCAGGTCATGGATTTCAGCTGGAAGTTCTGTCTGCCGCTGACCCTGATCAATTTGCTGGTGACTGCTGCGATCGTGTTGTTGAACACACCGGCAGGCTCGGTTCAGTGAGGATTTGACCCATGTTCAAATATATTGGTGACATCGTTAAGGGTACTGGTACCCAGTTGCGCAGCATGGTGATGGTGTTCGGTCACGGCTTCCGCAAACGCGACACCCTGCAATACCCAGAGGAGCAAGTGTATCTGCCGCCTCGCTACCGTGGCCGCATCGTGCTGACCCGCGACCCGGACGGAGAAGAACGCTGTGTGGCGTGCAACCTGTGCGCCGTGGCATGCCCGGTTGGTTGTATCTCGTTGCAGAAGGCAGAAACAGAGGACGGACGCTGGTACCCGGATTTTTTCCGCATCAACTTCTCACGCTGCATTTTCTGCGGCCTGTGTGAGGAAGCCTGCCCTACCACCGCAATCCAGCTCACGCCGGACTTCGAGATGGCCGACTTCAAACGTCAGGATCTGGTGTACGAGAAAGAAGATCTGCTGATCTCCGGTCCCGGCAAGAACCCCGACTACAACTTCTATCGCGTTGCCGGTATGGCGATCGGCGGCAAGCCCAAGGGCTCCGCACAGAATGAAGCCGAGCCGATCAACGTCAAGAGCTTGCTGCCTTAAGGAAGTAAAGATGGAATTCGCTTTCTATTTCGCATCCGGTATCGCTGTTGTGTCCACCCTGCGGGTGATCACCAACACGAATCCGGTGCATGCCCTGCTCTACCTGATCATCTCGCTGATCGCTGTTGCGATGACATTTTTCAGCCTTGGCGCGCCGTTTGCCGGGGTACTGGAAGTTATCGCCTATGCGGGCGCGATCATGGTTCTGTTTGTGTTTGTGGTGATGATGCTGAACCTGGGTCCGGCTTCGGTTCAGCAGGAACGAGCCTGGCTCAAACCCGGCATCTGGATAGGCCCGGTGATTCTCGGCACGCTGTTGCTTGCCGAGTTGCTGTACGTCCTCTTCGCCAACCAGACCGGTGCTGCCATCGGTCACACCACGGTCGACGCCAAAGCGGTCGGCATCAGCCTGTTCGGGCCCTATCTGCTGGTGGTGGAACTCGCCTCGATGCTGCTGCTTGCCGCAGCCATCACGGCATTCCATCTGGGCCGCAACGAGGCCAAGGAGCCAAGCCAATGAATGCTATTCCTCTTGAGCACGGTCTGGCGGTCGCCGGGGTCCTGTTCTGCCTGGGTCTGGTCGGCCTGATGGTGCGCCGTAACATTCTCTTCGTGTTGATGAGCCTGGAAATCATGATGAACGCTTCTGCTCTGGCGTTTGTAGTTGCCGGCAGCCGCTGGGCGCAACCGGATGGACAGGTCATGTTCATTCTGGTGATCAGCCTTGCGGCAGCCGAGGCCAGTATTGGCCTGGCGATCCTGATGCAACTGTATCGCCGCTTCCACACTCTCGATATCGATGCTGCCAGCGAGATGCGCGGATGAACCTTCTCTTTCTGACTTTCGTATTTCCCCTCATCGGCTTTCTGCTGCTGTCGTTCTCTCGAGGACGCATCTCGGAAAATCTCGCAGCGCTGATCGGCGTGGGTTCCATTGGCCTGTCGGCTGTCGTGACGGCCTGGATCATCTGGCAGTTCAATGTCGCACCACCAGAAGGCGGTCACTACACCCAGGTGCTGTGGCGCTGGATGGACGTCGATGGCTTCCAGCCCAACTTCGCGCTGTATCTGGACGGTCTCTCCGTCACGATGCTCGGTGTCGTGGTGGGCGTCGGTTTCCTGATCCACCTGTTTGCGTCCTGGTACATGCGCGGCGAGGCCGGTTACTCGCGCTTCTTCGCTTACACCAACCTGTTCATTGCCAGCATGCTGTTCCTGATTCTGGGCGATAACCTGCTGTTCATTTACTTTGGCTGGGAGGGTGTAGGCCTGTGCAGCTACCTGTTGATCGGTTTCTACTACAGCAACCGCAACAACGGCAACGCAGCACTCAAGGCCTTCATCGTCACCCGTATCGGCGACGTGTTCATGGCCATCGGCATGTTCATCCTGTTCCAGCAGTTGGGTACGCTCAATGTGCAGGAGCTGCTGATCAAGGCGCCTGAGCACTTCAAGGTTGGCGATTTCTGGATCGTGCTGGCGACGCTGATGCTGCTCGGCGGTGCCGTCGGTAAATCCGCGCAGCTGCCACTGCAGACCTGGCTGGCAGACGCAATGGCCGGCCCTACTCCGGTTTCTGCATTGATCCACGCGGCCACAATGGTAACGGCAGGTGTCTACCTGATCGCGCGGACTCATGGCCTGTTTGCACTGGCACCCGACATCCTGCATCTGGTAGGTCTGGTCGGTGGCGTCACGCTGGTACTGGCCGGTTTTGCAGCACTCGTGCAGACCGACATCAAACGCATTCTCGCCTACTCGACCATGAGCCAGATCGGCTACATGTTTCTGGCGTTGGGTGTAGGTGCCTGGGAAGGCGCGATCTTCCATCTTATGACTCACGCCTTCTTCAAGGCGCTGCTGTTCCTTGCGTCGGGTGCGGTCATCGTTGCCTGCCACCATGAACAGAACATCTTCAAGATGGGCGGCCTGTGGAAGAAACTGCCTCTGGCCTATGCCAGCTTCATCGTCGGCGGTGCTGCGTTGTCTGCCTTGCCGCTGTTGACTGCCGGTTTCTACTCCAAGGACGAAATCCTCTGGGAAGCGTTCGCCAGCGGTAACAATGGTCTGCTGTATGCCGGTCTGGTCGGCGCGTTCATGACCTCGCTGTACACCTTCCGCCTGATCTTCATCGCGTTTCATGGTGAGGCCAAGACTGAAGCGCACGCAGGTCACGGCATTGCTCACTGGTTGCCACTGTGGGTGCTGATTGTACTGTCGACATTCGTCGGCGCGATGATCACCCCGCCGCTGGCCGGTGTTCTGCCGCAAAGCGTCGGGCATGCCGGTGGCGAAGCCAAGCACAGCCTGGAAATCGCCTCGGGGGCCATTGCCCTGGCCGGTATCCTGCTGGCAGCGTTGCTGTTTCTCGGCAAGCGTCGCCTGGCAACGGCTATCGCCAACAGCGGTCCGGGTCGCTTCCTCTCGGCCTGGTGGTTCGCCGCCTGGGGCTTCGACTGGATCTACGACAAGCTGTTCGTCAAACCTTATCTGGCGATCAGCCATGTGCTGCGTAGCGATCCATTCGACCGCACCATCGGCTTGATCCCACGTCTGGTCAAAGGCGGTCATGACACCATGAGCCGTACCGAGACCGGCCAGTTGCGTTGGTATGCTGCCTCGATCGCCGTAGGTGCCGTTCTGGTACTCGGTGCCGTCGTTCTGGTTGCGGTCTGACATGAACCTTGCGAATTTGCGAAAGGAATTGAGCCCGTCATGATTCTGCCTTGGCTAATCCTGATCCCCTTTATCGGCGGCCTGCTGTGCTGGCTGGGTGAGCGCTTCGGCTCTACCCTGCCGCGCTGGATCGCGCTACTGACAATGACCCTCGAACTGGTTCTCGGCCTCTGGCTGTGGGCAACCGGCAACTTCGGCTACGCGCCGGTGCCTGGTGCCGATCCGACCTGGACCCTGGAATTCCACCACCCGTGGATCACCCGCTTCGGCATCGACGTGCATCTGGCACTCGACGGCCTTTCGCTGCTGATGATTCTGTTGACCGGCCTGCTCGGCGTTCTGTCGGTGCTGTGCTCGTGGAAGGAAATCCAGCGCAAGGTGGGTTTCTTCCACCTTAACCTGATGTGGATTCTGGGTGGTGTCGTCGGCGTGTTCCTGGCCATCGACCTGTTCATGTTCTTCTTCTTCTGGGAAATGATGCTGGTGCCGATGTATTTCCTCATCGCACTGTGGGGCCATAGCTCATCGGACGGCAAGAAGACCCGGATCTACGCAGCGACCAAGTTCTTCATCTTCACCCAGGCCAGCGGTCTGATCATGCTGGTGGCGATCCTTGGTCTGGTGCTGGTGCATTTCAACCAGACCGGCGTGATCACCTTTGCCTACGCCGACCTGTTGAAGACCAAGCTGGCGCCAGGTACCGAGTACATCCTGATGCTGGGCTTCTTCATCGCTTTCGCGGTGAAGCTGCCGGTGGTGCCACTGCACTCTTGGCTGCCGGATGCACATGCTCAGGCACCGACTGCCGGTTCCGTCGACCTTGCCGGTATCCTGCTGAAAACCGCTGCCTACGGCCTGCTGCGCTTCGCCCTGCCACTGTTCCCCAATGCATCGGCCGAATTCGCGCCGATTGCGATGGGCCTGGGTCTGGTCGGTATCTTCTACGGCGCATTCCTGGCTTTCGCCCAGACCGATATCAAGCGTCTCATCGCGTTTTCCAGTGTGTCGCACATGGGCTTCGTGCTGATCGGTATCTACTCGGGCAGCCAGCAGGCGTTGCAAGGCGTGCTGATACAGATGATTGCGCATGGTCTGTCAGCTGCTGCCCTGTTCATTCTCAGTGGCCAGTTGTACGAACGTATGCACACTCGGGATATGCGAGAAATGGGTGGCCTGTGGTCACGCATCGCTTACATACCGGCGATCAGTCTGTTCTTCGCGGCTGCCTCTCTGGGTCTGCCCGGCACTGGTAACTTTGTCGGTGAGTTCCTGATCCTGCTGGGCAGTTTCGCCAGTTCGCCATGGATCACGGCAATTGCCACTTCCGGACTGGTGTTTGGTTCTGTCTACTCGCTGATCATGATCCACCGCGCCTACTTCGGCCCGTCGAAATCCGACGCGGTTCTGAAAGGCATGGACGGACGGGAAATGATCATGGTGCTGGGCCTTGCCGTGTTGCTGATCGTGCTCGGGGTTTTCCCGCAGCCGTTCCTCGATACCTCGGCAGCGACCATGCACGGCGTGCAGCAATGGCTAGGCACTGCCTTCACTCAACTCGCTTCGGCCCGGTAAGAGCGCTATGGACCTGACGATTCAACACTTTATTGCGCTTGCGCCACTGCTGATCACCAGCCTCACCGTTGTAGTGGTGATGTTGGCGATTGCATGGCGCCGCAATCACTCACAAACGTTCCTGCTGTCGGTAGCAGGCCTCAACCTGGCGCTGCTGTCGATTTACCCGGCACTGAAAGTTGCCCCGCTGGTGGTGACACCACTGCTGCACATCGACAACTTTGCCTGTCTGTATATGGCGATCATCCTCGCCTCTACTCTGGCTTGCGTAACGATGGCGCACGCTTATCTGGGCGACGGCAAGGCAGGCTATCCGGGCAACCGCGAAGAACTTTACCTGCTGATCCTGCTGGCAGCTGCCGGCGGCCTGGTGCTGGTCAGTGCTCAGCATCTGGCTGGCCTGTTCATCGGCCTGGAGCTGCTGTCGGTGCCGGTCTATGGCCTGGTGGCTTATGCCTTCTTCAACAAGCGCTCGCTGGAAGGCGGCATCAAGTACATGGTGCTATCGGCAGCCGGGTCGGCTTTCCTGCTGTTCGGCATGGCGTTGTTATACGCAGAAGCGGGTTCTCTGAGCTTTGAAGGCATCGGCAAGGCTATTGCAGCTACAGGCATGCCCAGCCCGATCGCCAGCCTGGGTCTGGGCATGATGGTTGTGGGGCTTGCCTTCAAACTGTCACTGGTACCTTTCCACCTGTGGACCCCGGACGTTTACGAAGGCGCACCCGCCCCTGTCGCTGCGTTTCTGGCCACAGCGAGCAAGGTCGCCGTGTTCGCAGTGCTGGTGCGTCTGTTCCAGATTTCCCCGGCTGCGAGCAGCGGCGTGCTGCATGACGTACTGGCAGTGATTGCAGTAGCGTCCATTCTGGTCGGTAACCTGCTGGCATTGACTCAGACCAACCTCAAGCGTCTGCTGGGCTACTCGTCCATCGCACACTTCGGTTACCTGATGATCGCGCTGGTAGCCAGCAAAGGTATGGCAGTCGAAGCCATTGGCGTCTATCTGGCGACCTACGTCCTGACATCGCTGGGCAGCTTCGGTGTGATCACCATGATGTCCTCGCCTTACAGCGGGCGTGATGCCGATGCGATGTTCGAATACCGTGGTCTGTTCTGGCGTCGTCCTTACCTGACGGCAGTCATGACCCTGATGATGCTGTCGCTGGCCGGCATCCCGCTCACTGCCGGTTTCATCGGCAAGTTCTACATCATGGCAACCGGCGTCGAGTCGCAACTGTGGTGGCTGGTCGGGGCGCTGGTAATCGGTAGCGCTATCGGTCTGTTCTACTACCTGCGCGTGATGGTGACCATGTATCTGGTCGACAACAAGATGCCGCGTCACGACGCTGCAATCAACTGGGCACAGCGCACAGGTGGCGTAATGCTGCTGGCTGTGGCGATCCTGACGTTTGCACTGGGTGTTTACCCGCAACCGCTGCTGGACCTGGTGGTCAATGCCGGCTTGCACGTCGCAGGCTGATCATCCGCAAACAAAAAACCCTGCTAGAGCAGGGTTTTTTTTGCCTCCGAGAATTAGCCCGGCAGCTTTACCGTCTTTTTGGCTCCGCTGAACAGTCCCCAGCTGGAGATGAATAGCGCAGCGATCAGAGGCCCTATCACAAAGCCATTCAGACCAAAGACCGACATGCCGCCCAGAGTGGAAATCAGGATCAGGTAGTCCGGCATCTTGGTGTCTTTGCCAACCAGAACCGGGCGCAACACGTTGTCCACCAGTCCGATGACGAATACACCGAACAACCCCAGAATCACGCCTTGCCAGATCATGCCGCTGAGCAGGAAGTAGACAGCTACTGGAGCCCAGACAATTCCCGCGCCGACTGCCGGCAAAAGCGACAGAAAGGCCATGATCACGGCCCAGAGCAATGCGCTTGGAATATCCAGCGCCCAGAAGATGAAGCCTCCCAGCATGCCCTGTGTCACCGCGACCACCACGTTGCCTTTCACTGTGGCACGTACCACTCGGGTGAATTTGAGCTGCAAACGACGCTTCTGTTGTTCGCCCAGCGGGAAGGCAGTGCGTATCTTGCGTACCAGTTCCTGCCCGTCGCGCAGAAAGAAATACAACAGATAAAGCATGATGAAGACGCTCACCACGAAATCGAACGTGCCCTGCCCGAAGCTGAAAGCCTGGGTTGCAAGATACTGACTGCCCTGCATCGCACCTTTGGTGATCTTGTCGCGCAGCCCTTCAAGATCGCCCATGCCCAGACGGTCGAGCAATGCCTGAATCGAGTGTGGCAGCAGGTCCTTGAATTCGGCCAGATAGCCAGCAATATCCAGCTGTCCGGTTTCGACGTTTTTGTACAGTGTGGTGCCTTCCTGAACCAGCAAGGCGCTGATGACGATCACCGGAAGAATCGCAATCACCAGACAGATCGTCAGGGTACACAGGGAGGTGAGATTGCGTGACCAGTTGAACTTGATCTGCAACCTGCGCTGTACTGGCGCAAAAATGATTCCGAGAATAACCGCCCAGAACACCGCGCCATAAAACGGCAGCAGAATCCAGATGAAGGCAATGCTCACCAGCACCAATAGCAGAATAAGGGTTTTGTATTGCAACGTGGTTTCGTTCATGTCCTGTCCATGTCAGTAAACCGCGCCTTGCGCGCGGTCTAGAGCTTAGTCAGCACATGAACGTACGAGTGCCATCTCATGCAGGCAATATGATCGCAAGGCAACAACCTCCAACAAGGTTTTATGCTGCGGCCCGACCAGTCAAGGTGGGCTGCTCAGGGTGCCGTGCGCTCAGGCAGTTCGATACGTACGCGAAGCCCCCCGGCAGGGCTCTCCAGCAACTGCAGCTGACCGCACCACGCTTCAACGATGTCGCGCACGATGCCCAGCCCCAGCCCGTGACCCGTGATCTGCTCGTCCAGACGAGCCCCACGACTGAATACCTCTGCACGCTGAGATTCGGGAATGCCGGGCCCGTCGTCGTCGATCAACAGGCAGAAGCCATGATTCTGACGCAAGATGCCTAATCGTACTTCGCTGTCGGCCCACTTGCAGGCGTTGTCCAGCAGATTGCCCAGCAGCTCCAGAATATCCTCCCGATCCCAGGGCAGGTACATGCCTGGCTCGACGTCATTGAGCAACTGCAGGTGAGCACCGTGGATCATCCCCAGGGTAGAAAACAACCCGGGCAACTCTGCATCACAATCAAAACGAGCACCCGGCAGCGCATCGCCGGAAAGGCGTGCTCGATTGAGCTCACGCTCAAGACGCAGACGGATGTTTTCCAGTTGCTCCTGGAGCGTCTTGCGCAACGCAGGATTGGCATCGAGCTCACCGCTCAAGGCGAGGCTGAGGAGAACGGCAAGCGGCGTCTTCAGAGCGTGCCCCAGATTCCCCAACGCGTTGCGTGAACGCTTCAGACTGTCCTCGGTGTGCGCAAGCAGGTGGTTGATCTGGGCGACCAGAGGCTCGAGCTCAAGAGGTACCTGATTATCCAGCTGGGAACGCTGGCCCTGCTGGAGCTGGGATATCTGCTCTCGAACGGTTTCCAGCGGACGCAGTGCCCTTCGCACGGTAATGCGCTGCAGTACAAGCACAAGAATCAGCGCTGCGAGCCCGAGCCCTAGCCCGATCTGCTGCATGAGGCGAAAGCTTGCCCTTACCGGGGTGTAGTCCTGCGCGACAGTGATGGAAATCTGCTGGCCGAACTTGCGATATTCGCTGGTCAGCATCAACAGTGACTGTCCAGTTTTGCCTAGCTCAAGATTGGCATGCAGACCCACACCAGGTTGAGGAAGCTCGAAATCCCACAATGACCGGGATCGCCAGTGCCCTTGCGGCAGGTCCATACGAAAGTAATGGCCGGACAAAGGACGCTGATAGGCCCCTGATAAGCGATGATCGTCGAGTTGCAGTCCGGCGGGGCCGCGAACCAACGCTACCAGAAGGTTCTCGCTTTGGTTACGCAGGCCCGATTCCAGGTAACGTTGCAGACCCACTTCAAACAGCCAGAGACTGGTCTGCGCCATCACCAGACCAACGACCACCATGACAGCGATCAGGCCGAGGCTCAAACGTCGCTGTATGGACTTCAACCTCCGGCTCCGCCGTAAAGGTAGCCTTGCCCGCGACGTGTCTCTATGACCGCACGACCCAGCTTGCGCCTCAGATGATTGACGTGGACTTCGATGACATTCGAGTCACGCTCGTTTTCACCGTCATACAAATGCTCGGACAGATGGCTTTTGGAGAGAATCTGCCCAGGGTGAAGCATGAAATAGCGTAAAAGGCGAAACTCTGCGGACGTAAGCTGGATATCAACACCATCGCGGCTGACGCATTGCCGACCTTCATCCAGATTAAGACCTGCGGATTCAAGCGTTGGCTGGTTGGCCAGACCATGCGAGCGACGCAACAGGGCCTGAATACGCAGTTGCAGCTCTTCAGGATGAAAAGGCTTGGTCAGGTAATCGTCGGCACCGGCCTTCAATCCTTCTATTCGCTCTGACCAAGAGCCCCGCGCCGTCAGGATCAGTACCGGAGTCGCCAGACCTTTGCCACGCCATTGCTGTAATACCTCAAGCCCCGACATCCCAGGCAAACCCAGATCCAGAACTATGAGGTCGTACGGCTCACTGGCCCCCTGATACACCGCATCACGTCCGTCAGCCAGCCAATCGACTGCGTAACCTTGCCTGCCCAAGGCAGCAAGCAGCTCGTCGGCGAGGGGAACATGGTCTTCAACCAGTAGCAGGCGCATCAATCATCCTCGTCTTTCAGTAACTGACTGCTGTCGCGTGCATCGAACTTGAGCTCTCGCACAACACCCTGCGGAGTCAGCAGCTCGAACTCGTAAACGTACCTATTGTTTTTCTCTTCAAGCTCGGCTTCCAGCAAACGCGAACCGGGGTGCAGCCCCATCGCTCGTTCGATGAACTGTTCAAGCGGCAGAATCACTCCGCGCTGACGCAAACTGAGCGCTTCATCCTGATTCAAATCTCTGGCAAGCGCTAAGGAGCAGATCAGGCTCAAACCAAGGATGGCACAGAGATGCTTGTCGACATTCATTAGTTGTCCTGATGATTCCGGTAGACCTGGCCTGTGGCGGCGTCTATTTCGAGGTCCCACTCAATATCCTGCGCATCGCGCAGCTCGACATTGTAAACGTACCTGCCGTAGATGTTCTTGATCTGAGTGCCAATAATGCTCGCGCCTGGGTGCTTGCTTAAGGCCTTGGCATCAAGCTTTTCGCTTGACTGGAGCGTGCCCGCATCACTGAGACGCAGCACCTCAAGCGGATCAACACCTTGCGCCTGACTGGCCGAAGAAACCAGAGCAAGAGTGATAAGCGACGCAAGGTTCGTCAGCGTTTTCATTATTAATGGGAGTCCATAGCCGTCGATGCTTTTATGGTGCTCACCTTAACTGGCGCAACTTAACTCAAGCTGAATAGATCTGGCCGAGTGCCATCACTTTTTAAGGCGTCGTCATTTTTTTGGTTGCATGGAGTTTCGGACCATTGCTGTTAAACTTGCCGCCTGCATTTATCGCGTCTGCGATCGCCATTTTTCGGGGCCAATACACAGTGGAAATCTTCAAAGAGTTTACGTTTGAGTCAGCACATCTCCTCCCCAACGTTCCTGAGGGGCATAAATGCGGACGTCTGCACGGTCATTCATTTCGAGTCGGTATTCACCTGGCCGGCAAGGTAGACCCGCATACTGGCTGGATTCGAGATTTCTCCGAAATCAAAGCCATCTTCAAGCCGCTTTACGAGCGCCTTGACCACCATTATCTGAATGACATTCCAGGCTTGGAAAACCCGACCAGCGAAAATCTTGCGAAGTGGATCTGGGATGAATTGAAACCGTTGCTACCTGAGCTTTCGGCCATCCGCATTCACGAGACCTGCACCAGTGGCTGTGAGTATCGCGGAGATTGATCTGCACCAAACGTAAAAACCACCTTGCCGGTGGTTTTTTTATGCCTGCAATTAGAGCACGGGCACTACCAGGATTTTCCCACTGAGCTTCATACATACAAAGTCAAAGGCTGGCGCGGAGTGAAATTTGACGAACGCCATAAAAACAAAAACCCTCAACGCGTGAGCGATGAGGGTTTCTGGAATTCAATCTTGACGATGACCTACTCTCACATGGGGAAACCCCACACTACCATCGGCGATACATCGTTTCACTGCTGAGTTCGGGATGGGATCAGGTGGTTCCAATGCTCTATGGTCGTCAAGAAATTCGGGTACCGAGTCGTGCCATGCGGCGCGCTTCAGCAAATCGGGTATGTGACAGTCAGTTATTCAGGTGTCGCTCGTGACGCAAACTTTCGGTTCGTGTCATCTTCACAGTCACCGCAATCTGGTCATTCGACGCAAATTGCTTGGGTGTTATATGGTCAAGCCTCACAGGCAATTAGTATTGGTTAGC
>NZ_LJRO01000171.1 GCF_001401155.1 Pseudomonas tremae | reverse complement strand
CTTCGCTCGCTTTGTGATCGTTTGTGCGGTTCCGTTCGATTTTATCTTGCCAGAAGTCCGGGCGCGTGTTGGGCCATTTAAACAACGGGCAGTCATGTCTATGCCAGAAGCATCCATGCACGAATATCACTGCATGGTAACGTGGCAGCACGATATCGGGCTTGCCCGGTAATCGCGGACATGGAGACGGAACCGGAAGCCCTTACGGTGCAGCAGACTTCGAATCAGAATTTCCGGTTTCGTGTTGCGCCCCCGTATGCTGGACATCAGCCTGCTACGGGTGGCACTGTCCACTACATCGACCATCAGGCAAACAACGGCAACGCAAGCGGAGTGCCGTCACGCTCATGCGCTATCAGCGCCTGAACGTGGGGAACCATGATGCGGGCCACTTCCTGCATGACCGGCATCACGACACTATTGCCGAACTGGCGATACGCTTGCGTATCGCTTACCGGGATTCTGAACGTATCGGGAAACCCCATCAGACGTGCGCACTCACGTGGCGTAAGGCGGCGCGGGCGTTTCTTGCCTTGATTAACCAGAATTTCCGAGCCATCCTTGTGATACCGCGCAGACAGGGTGCGCGTCACACTATCTGGAAACGCCATGCCAAAACCGAAGCCGTTACCGGCTGAGCGGTGTTTTTCGGCGTAAGCTTGGAGGTAGGCCCACAGGTTAGGCGTCAGTGTGTATTTTGGTTGAACAACACGTTTTTTGTGATCGAAAAATCTGTCTTCGTCCCATGGCAAAACGCGTTCTGTTCCATCGGTCT
>NZ_LJRO01000150.1 GCF_001401155.1 Pseudomonas tremae | reverse complement strand
AAGTTGCGAACGTAGGAATCGGCAATCTTCGTTTGCACTTCATCAGGCTGGTTGTTGAATACTTGCTGGGCAGTGGGCACCTGGGCATAGGTAAACAGGTCTTTTTGCAGTTGCAGTTGAGCCGACAGGCCGGTGATGGCGCCGCTGTAATCGGGGTCGGGGTTGTGTTTGCCGACGGCCTTGTCTGCGGTTGCCAGGTCGGTTTGCAAGGCCTTTCCGCTGTTGACGTTTTGAACCTGCTCAGTCACGGCCTTTGCAGCGCCGAATCGCTGCTGACCAGGCTGCGCTCCTGTTCGGGAATGCTTTTGTTGAGGTACTCCTGAACATCGGGATCGGCTTGCAACTGAGCGATTCGCTCATTAAGGCCCGCCTCGGTCTTCTCGGTATTGCGCAAATCCCGCCCGGCTATCACGCTCTGCTGAGTCTGCTGCAACTTGATCATCACAGCGGCCTTCTGCGCGCCGGTGTAAGCC
>NZ_LJRO01000217.1 GCF_001401155.1 Pseudomonas tremae | reverse complement strand
GTGGCAGACAAGGCGATTGGTCAGATCAGTCGGTACATGGGCTGGATCAAGAAAAACCTTGCGAAGGGAAAAATGGTGAAAGGCGTTATCGTGGCGAAAAGCATCAGCTCCAACCTACGTCACGCGATTGTGGCAGTGCCGAACGTCTCGCTTTTTGAGTACGAAGTGGCGTTCAGTCTGAACCAGATCCAAGAGGCTGATGAGTCTCTATAGATGAAGCGAAAGGAGCTTCAACCGCTTTTCCCTACCTCGACGTGCCTCATCACAGAAACACTGAACACCATCCCCGCGCAGCGGAGTGAGCTTCTATGTAGGCGTTGCAC
>NZ_LJRO01000302.1 GCF_001401155.1 Pseudomonas tremae | reverse complement strand
GAATTTGATCAGGTACGCGGGGCGACATTGCCGCACTGTGGCCCCAGCCATACAGCGCGAGTGTCCATGCTGCCATTCTGTTGCTGACCAGTGGCGTTAAAAGTACCTACCACGTTTGTGGTGAACTCACGATCACTAAGGAACTGCGCCTGCCCGGTGCCCTGAGCTTTTGGGCAGCTAAACTGAAAGTTCCAGGTCTTGCCATTTCGCGCGGTGATTTTTTGCGTGCACCCGGAAGCCGGATCAGTCAGCGGGATGTTGTCAGACTGTACCTGAGCCTGTGTCAGGCAGGCTCTCACGCCCTTGCCGCCGAGCGACACGCCCTGCTTCTTCATCATCTG
>NZ_LJRO01000356.1 GCF_001401155.1 Pseudomonas tremae | reverse complement strand
AAGACCGTAACAAGGCCAAGGACAAATTCAAAAAGCACGTGGCGGATCTGGGCTCGGTCGAGCGCGATTCCAGGCAGACCGAGGAGCTTGAAAATGCCATCGAGGCCATCACCCTGGGCGACAAGGCGTTTGGTCGTTATCACGCCTCGCTGATCGTCTACGGCAAGACCCCGGACCAGGCCATCGAGAACGGCACGAAAATGGCGTCGGTGTTTACGGTGCGTGACGCGACCTTTGTGCGTTCGACCATGAGCAACATCGACACCTGGTACACGCAGTTCCCCGGTGTGACCGAGGCCATGTACCCCATGATGAAATCGACCGAGAACCTGGCGTGCAGCTTTTCCCTGCACTCCACCCCCACGGGCAAGGTCAAGGGCAACCCCATTGGTGATGGAACGGGTGTGATGCCCGTGCTGACGGCCAACAAGGCGTTGTATGTCCTCAACGTGCAC
The DNA here is from genome assembly GCF_001401155.1 of Pseudomonas tremae. Lineage (GTDB taxonomy): Bacteria > Pseudomonadota > Gammaproteobacteria > Pseudomonadales > Pseudomonadaceae > Aquipseudomonas > Aquipseudomonas tremae. The sequence continues at coordinate 2,007 of NZ_LJRO01000356.1, read as the reverse complement.
GACAGCCCGCCCGGTCAGAACAACCTCGGTGAAATGCTGCCAGGGCATGCGGTCTTCACGGGCCAGACGGGGGTGGGTAAAACCACCGCTGAGGCCACCCTGCTGACCTTTCTCAGCCGCTTCGATCCGCTGATTTTCGGCATCGACTACAACGAGTCACTGAAACACCTGCTGTGTGCATTGAGGGCCGAGTATTACACCGTGCAGCTGGGGCAATTCACCGGCGTCAACCCGTTCCAGTTTCACGACAGTCCGGGGTTGCGGCAAATGCTGTTTGACCTGGTGCTGTGCTGCGCCGGTGGTCCTGACAAGAGCAATGACGCTGACCAGAAAAGGATCAAGGACTCGATCGAGGCGGTCATGGCGCACACCAACGTGCGCAATCGCAGCATGTCATTGCTGCTGCGAAACATCCCCGAGCAAGGCGAAAACTGCTTGCGGACCCGGCTATCGAAATGGTGTCGCCTGGCCGGTGAAGGCCGTGTAGGGCAATACGCCTGGGTACTGGATTCGCCGGTCAACCAGTTCGATGCGCAGACCTACCGGCGTCTCGCCTTCGATTGCACGCAGCTGCTCAAAAACAATTATGCCGAGAAACACCCCGAGGTCATGGAGGCGTTTCTGAACACGCTGTTCTACATGAAGCGCGAAATGCACCAGGCCCGCCCCGGCAATCTGCTGCTCAACGTGGTGGCCGAGTATTGGGCACCGCTGTCCTTCAAGAGTACGGCAGACGCCATCCAGGAGGTGCTGCAAAGCGGACGCATGCGCGGGGAAATCCTGATCATGGACACCCAGTACCCCGAGCAAGCGCTGGCGACGAAGTATGCTCCGGCGGTCATTCAGCAAGTGATTACGCCCATCTGGCTGCCCAACAAAAACGCCCAGGCTAAGAGCTACGCCAAGTTTGGTGTCACGGGCAAGCTGTTTGAAGCGGTGCGTGCCATGGGGAAACTCAGCCGGGAAATGGTGGTGCAGCAGGGTCACCAGACGGTGAAGCTGAAGATGGAGCTGGGCGGCCCCCTCAAGTACTGGTTGCCGTTGCTGTCGGCCACGAAAATGAACCTGGCGGTGGCCGAGCGTATCCGGCAACACCTGGGCACGACCGATCCCACGGTGTGGGTCGATGCGTTCCTGGTGGCCGAGGCCGTGCGCCAATGGCTGAACACCGACGATCCCGCCGTGTGGCTGCCTGCATTCGATTATGCCGAGGGCCTGCGTCAGTCCATGAACACGCGAGATGCACAACGCTGGATGCTGGCCTTTCAGAAAGCCTGGAAGGCCCTTCAGGAACACAACGAAATGGAGGTTTCATCATGAACAAACACGTGATGGCTTATGCGCTGAGCGCGCTCATAGTGACCGCCGCCCTGCCTGCTGCCCACGCCGCAGTGCCAGGCGTGCCGGTCCTGGACCCGTCTACCCTGCTCACGCTGAGGGCGAATGCGTTGGCCCAGGCCAAGCAGGCCATGGATGCACTGACTACGGCCAAGGACGCCATCCGCGAGACCGCGCAGCAGTACAACCATTACAAGAGCATCATCACCGGCAATGACATGCTGGGTGGGTTCCTGAACGACCCCGCCTTGAACAGGGTCATGCCCATGGGGGACTGGGCCGATGTCTACGGCACGGCACGGGACATCGCCAGTTTGCGTGACCGCTACGGCTTAACCTCGGATAATGCCAGCGTGCAGCAGAAATTCGACCAGATGATGTCGGTTGCCGATGCGCTGGAGCGCAATTACAACGCCAGCACTGAACGGGTCAAGAACGCCGAGTTCCTACGGGCACGGCTGAACGAGGTGACGACCCCACAGCAGAAGGAGGATTTACAGCTGCGCTACCAGCAGGAGCTGATCGAGCTGCAAAACCAGCAGATGCGGCTGGCCAATATGCAGATGCTTCAGCAGCAGCAAGAGAAGATGGAAAATGAAAAACGGGCCCAAGCGTTCAGTGATTACATGAACGGTAAAACGAGCGTGCGGCCTAGGGAGGCGCTGCAAA
>NZ_LJRO01000378.1 GCF_001401155.1 Pseudomonas tremae | reverse complement strand
GTTAGCGAACCATCGAGAAGTCTTTATATCTACAGTCAAGTCTAGGTTTAGAGGCTCCGAAGCTTACGAGTGTTGCTCAGTCCGAACTCAATGACAGCTGCTTTACGCGATATGCTGCGGTCGCGCGCGGCCTTTACGCGTCCATATCGACTATCACGTTGAGGTCGATGGCCACTTTTACTCGGTGCCATACCAGTTGGTGAAGCACCAACTCGAAGTGCGGCTCACCGCCCAGACCGTCGAGTGCTTCCACGCCAACCAGCG
>NZ_LJRO01000163.1 GCF_001401155.1 Pseudomonas tremae | reverse complement strand
ATTCCTGGGCCAGTGCGTAGCGGTCCAGCAGACGAGTGGCCGCCGCAGAATAAACCGCGCAGTTGCGACAGTGTATGTGCTCTTCAAGCAACGGGCAGGAACGATCACCGTGAATACCGATACGGTTCCAGCAGTCATCGATATCCAGGGCTTGGTCATGGGTAAGACTGGAAAAACCGGACACACCCGTCATCAATGGTTTCCTTGTTTATTCGCGCCACGTGCAGCACGGTCCTGCAAGCGCCGGGCCCCGGCACTGTCGCCCTGGGCGGCCAGCAACGCAGCCAGTTGGGCCAGCGATTCGGAGTGCTGCGGTTGCAGGTACAACGCCTTGCGATAGAAACCCTGAGCCTGCGCCACGCTGCCTTCTACTTCGCTGAGCAGGCCCAGCCAGTAAAACACCTGTGCAACCGGCTCATGCTGTTGCAGATAGCGCTCGCAGGCAGCCTGCGCCTCGGCACTTTTGCCTTCGTTGGCCAGGCCGGCGATCCTTTCGAGCAGCGCCGAAACCTCGCTATTGCCAGTGACAGCAACCGGCTTGACGATGGGCGCAAACGCTGCGGACGTTCGTGC
>NZ_LJRO01000037.1 GCF_001401155.1 Pseudomonas tremae | reverse complement strand
TGGATTCTTGGAGTACTGGGGCTGGCCTCGATTGCTGAATTCTTCACAGAAGGCCTTAAGCCGATAGCTACGGGCTACATTCGTGGGGTTTCCACCGCTTGGAACGGCCCTCGAGAGCGAACCGGCAATCCGTTGAGTTCCTTTTCCGATGACAGCATGGCAGCACAACAAGGTGCGTGGGATATTGCAAGCTCCCATGAGGCCGTAGTGATTCTCCTGCTAAGCGCCATCGTTGCTTATCTGACGCGGGGTCGTGGAAGCGCAGTATGCGTCTGGCGAAGTCATCTAGCAGGTAAATTTGTAGACGACCGACGTGAGTATCCTGACTCTGCGTCGCACTGCCTGAACCACATGGGAGCGGGAATCCTTTGGCACGAGCCTTTCGACTGCCGCTGCCTTAAGGTTTGGACCCCTTGAAATCACTTTTGACATAACATGGCACAAAGTTTAGCTTTCCAAATTCTCCCCCCGAACGCAGGAGCGATGAATGCCTTTATGGACAAGGATTCCCAGTTGGCTCGATATCGAGGCTTATGCCGAACGCCTATTTAGTAAGCGCGGCCTAGCGGAACGCGGAACGGGCATGAATCCTCTCAGCCCACCCAGCTCCATAAATGTACCTAGTATCGATCTGATTTATCGCCGGGTCAGATGTGTCCGCCGAGCTTGTGATTTGGGCGAAAAAGAGGCCGCCAACAGCATCCTGAAGCGCTTTTCTGACCTTGATATTCGAAGCATCCTTGATGAGATGATTAGCGCAGTGGTCGACATGGCCATGATCATTATCGGCAGTGCGTTAACTGGCGCTACGATAGGTGGAGGGATCGGATTACTTGCTGGCGGCATCGGCGCGTTCCCAGGCGCGACGGCAGGAGCACTGGTCGGAGTGCAAGCGGGAACTTGGATTCTTGGAGTACTGGGGCTGGCCTCGATTGCTGAATTCTTCACAGAAGGTCTTAAGCCGATAGCTACGGGCTACATTCGTGGGGTTTCCACCGCTTGGAACGGCCCTCGAGAGCGAACCGGCAATCCGTTGAGTTCCTTTTCCGATGACAGCATGGCAGCACAACAAGGTGCGTGGGATATTGCATGCTCCCATGAGGCCGTAGTGATTCTCCTGCTAAGCGCTATCGTTGCTTATATGACTCGAGGCCGTGGAAACGCAAGGGTGCTCGCAACCGAAATGCGTGGCAGCGAGCGAGGCGCAAAGCTTGGCCAGTGGATGCTCAAGCACGAAGAAGCATTGAAAAAACACCCTGATCTACAAACGGCAGAGCCTCGCAGAGGCGCACTTGGGCCGCAGGAGCCACCACCGAACAGCCCATCTGGAAAAGACAAAGAGCCGCCCAAGGGCAAGCCAAATACTATGCCGCGCCATGACGTCGAATGCTTCAAGGCAGACAAGATGCCGGCCTCTAAAGTCGGAGAGTTCGAGCGGCAATTGAAGGGGCAGGAGGACGGGCTGAATCGGCTGACGGTTGATGAGTATCTAGAGAATATTGCTAATCCGGTGAAACGCAGTCCGGCGGCTGCCAGAACGGCTCGCAAGGATCTGCAAGATCAATTGGAAGAGCGGTTTCAGAATGATTTTCCAGACTTGGATGTACTCGAAGCCGAAGAAGCTGCAATTAAAAAAGCCAAGGAAACGATGGCAAACCTTGCTGGACTGCACAACCCCGATCTGAGTGCTGGTGGCAAGGATATCATCGGCGATTTCGGTGACCGACAGGTTAACTCCAGCATTGGGCCTCAGTGGAGACCAAAAATTCAAAACCTCAAAGCAGCTGCTGAGAAAGTGCCAGAATCCCTGCGAGGCTCAACTTTCCTTAACGTTAAATTACATAAGTGCTGAAGGAGGCATCCGTGGACAAGGTATTTGCTAGGTTTCTAGAGAAGTTTGGTGGCCCTGTCGATCGCCAGGACGTCCCGATGTCAAGTATCGAGCGCTATAGGGGCAAACTGCCTAATCAGCTTCTGGAATACTGGACTGAGCACGGCTGGTGCGGATACGGTGAAGGGATTTTTTGGATAGTGAACCCGCAGGAGTACGAGGGAGTGGTGGCTTCCTGGATTGAGGGGACGGAACTTGAAAAGCGCGACACTTACCACCTGATTGCACGTGGTGCTTTTGGTGACCTATACCTGTGGGGCGAGAAAACGGGATTTTCACTGAAGATAACCAGCGTCTTTTCTAGATGCGTAATCCATGATTTTGAACCCACCCCCGAACAAATGGATCGTAAGCTTCAAGACTTTATCGTGTCCAGAAAAGTGGACTCTAACGATGTAGAAAATTTGTTTAGCCAGGCAAGAAGAAAGCTCGGCACGCTGCGCCATGATGAAATGTATGGTTTTGTTCCAGCGTTAATGCTTGGCGGATCAGCATCTCTTGATCATGTTGAGAAATTAAAAACAGTGGAGCATCTAATCCTGCTGTCCCAGCTCGCAGAGCTTAAGCCATATAGCTTTTAAGGCATGCATGCGGGCATGCCGCCTGAAGTATTTAAGCCAGTGTAAGCGAACTCGCATTACAGGTTGGGTAACGGCAACCAGTTATGCGGCAATAATTCGGAGATCTTACTGGCGCGCTGCGTCGGCAGCCGCGTCAGCACATCTTTGAGATACACATAAGGGTCGTGCCCATTCAAACGTGCAGACTGGATCAAACTCATGATAGCCGCCGCACGTTTTCCGCTGCGTAGCGACCCTGCGAAGAGCCAATTTTTACGTCCAAGAGTAAGCGTCTGCCAAACACATTTTGTTTGATCACCGCTTTCTGCCTGCCTTCAGGGAATTTTCACCGCAGATACCCCGAGCCCTACGAATGGTTATTATGCCTGTGATTACGCTTCGCTTATCAACCTCCTTTTACGGCGCCGCATACGGCAAGAAAAAGTCGTCCCAGTGATGAATATGCTGCATGTCTGGATGATCGCCCAGCGTGACCTCGTGCCCGCAGGCTGGGCCATCAGCAGAGCACTCGACTACCTCCTGAAACGCTGGGCAGCGCTGTCGCGCTATCTTGATGACGGGGCCGTACCCATAGATAACAATTGGGCCGAAAACCAAATCAGACCATGGGCTCTTGGTCGCAACAACTGGCTCCTTGCATGCTCGCTACGCAGTGGAAAACGGGCGGCGGCAATCATTAGTCTGATCCAGACTGCTCGGCTGAATGGTCATGATCCGTATGTTTATCTGAAGGAAATTCTCACGCGCCTGCCGACGCAGCGAGCTAGTGAGATCAGTTGCTACCGCATAAGTGGCAACCGGTTTAATCACGCAAGGCGTGATGGCCGAATGCATACATTTTTGCAGCGCTTCCTTAAGGTTTTCACAATGGAACCCGTCAATGATGATGCGCCACACATTGCTTCGAAACGTTTTACCTTTATGAGGAGTTCAAGATGGGAAATGCATGCGTCAGCGGATCTCGAATGTCGCACCAGGTCTATTCGCCTGACCGTGCAGACACACCTTCTCGAAGCGAGCGCAACACTCCGGATCGCAGGCAGAGATCGGCAGGCGACGCAGAGAGAACTCAAAGCATGCGACTGCAGCAGAAAATAAACGATTTGAAACCTTACGTGCGGCACGCACGAGGTCCAATTAAAGCTTATGGGCAAGCAGCCCTTGACCGTGCTTCAGGAAAGAAGACAAGTGTGAGTTT
>NZ_LJRO01000439.1 GCF_001401155.1 Pseudomonas tremae | reverse complement strand
TCGTGGCCGTCAAACAGGATCTGGCCCTGTTGAACATCTTCAAGACGGTTGACGGTGCGGATCAGTGTCGACTTGCCCGAGCCCGAGGGCCCGCACAGCACCACCACCTCGCCGCGCTGCACTTCAGCGGTGATATCGGTCAGGGCCTGGTACTCGCCATACCACTTATTGATCCTGGAAAACATGATCATCGGATGCATTGGGCAACCCTCAATTATCGGTAGTCAAAGGCCGGGGAACAGGTGCAGGCGACACGCTGCCCTCCCGTTTGCGGGCAATCCGCCGTTCCACCACTGCGGCCAGCCGGGTCAGGCCGTAGCACAGCACGTAGTAGGTGATCGCCAGAATGAAGAACACCTGAAACGGCTTGGTCAGCAGCTGGTTATTGATCTGATTGGCGGCAAAGGTCACTTCCTGGACGTTGATCACGTAGCCCAGCGACGTTTCCTTGATGATCGAAATGAACTGGCTGATCAGGCTTGGCAATGCGTTGTACAGCGCTTGCGGCAGAATCACCCAGACCGTGGTGCGCATGTAGCCCATGCCCAGCGCGCGTGATGCTTCGTACTGACCAGCCGGCAGCGCCTGAATGGCACCGAGGATGATTTCGCACAGGTAGGCGCTCTGATAG
>NZ_LJRO01000082.1 GCF_001401155.1 Pseudomonas tremae | reverse complement strand
GTACATGGACCTCAACGGTGTGCGCTTCTGCGAGACGCCATGGCTGTTGAACGCTGAAGACCCACTGCGCCAGCAAGTCACCGCGCAATGGCCACAAGCTGCTGGCAGCCTTGGCCGCCTGTACGCAATGGGCATCGACGCCTACCGCCTGGCCCCACGCCTTGCGCAACTAAAGGCGATGCCTGACAGCCGCATTGATGGCCTGTCGGGCAGCCTGAGCATCAACCCTGGCCGTCGCGTCGAGCGTCAGTTGCCATGGGCGGAGTTCGTCGACGGCAAGATCCAACGCCTGCCGGACACAGCGCCTTGATACCAAGCCGCAGCCGCCAACAGGCAGGGCGCGAGGCTGAAGCCTTCGCCCTTCAGTTTTTGCAACGACAGGGGCTGCACCTGATTGAACAAAACTGGTTATGCAAACGCGGCGAGCTTGATCTAGTCATGCTTGACGGCGATACAGTAGTATTCGT
>NZ_LJRO01000271.1 GCF_001401155.1 Pseudomonas tremae | reverse complement strand
CGACGAAAAATATCACTGATCCGGCGACCAAGGCTGCGGTTAGTCAACTGAGCAACCTGGTGGGTTCGGTAGGCGTTTTCGCAGGCTGGACCACCGCTGGACTGGCGACTGACCCTGCGGTTAAGAAAGCCGAGTCGTTTATACAGGATAAGGTGAAATCGACTGCATCCAGTACCACAAGCTATGTTGCCGACCAGACCGTCAAACTGGCGAAAACAGTCAAGGACATGAGCGGGGAGGCGATCTCCAGTACCGGTGCCAGCTTGCGCAGTACTGTCAATAACCTGCGTCATCGCTCCGCTCCGGAAGCTGAAATCGAAGAAGGTGGGATTTCGGCGTTTTCTCGAAGTGAAACATCGTTTCAGCTCAGGCGTTTGTAAGCGGCCTTTGGGTTGTAACTTGTACTGGTCTAATGATTCCGGACACTCATTTAGGCGAGAATGCTCGCCAGATAGAGGTGTCTCATGACCAAACAACGTCGTACCTTTTCACCAGAATTCAAACGCGAGGCTGCCGACCTCGTGCTCAAGCAAAACTACAGTTTCATCGAAGTCAGTCGCTCACTGAGCGTGGGTGAGTCGGCGCTGCGTCGTTGGGTCGACCAGCTTCAGCAAGAGCGCACCGGCGTCACGCCCCAGAGCAAGGCCCTGACACCAGAGCAGCAAAAAATCCAGGAGTTGGAAGCTCGGATTGCTCGCCTTGAGCGCGAGAAATCAATATTAAAAAAGGCTACCGCGCTCTTGATGTCGGAAGATTTCGAGCGTAAGCGCTGATCAATCAGCTAAGCGTCCATGAGCCTGTTGACTGCTTGTGCGAGGCGTTTGAGGTCGCTCGGGGTACTACGCGCATCGTCTAAGGCGGCGAACACCAAACGTTGAGCGACTCAGGCTGCGCAGCCGAGTGAACGAGTTGTTCACCCAGGGGCGAAGTGCTCCGGGCAGTCGAAGCATCATGTTAATGATGCAAGAAGAAGGTGAGCAAATTGGACGGTTCAAGGTACGCAGGCTGATGCGCGAACTGGAACTGGCCAGCAAGCAACCTGGATCACACGCCTATAAAAAGGCGACAGTCGAGCAGCCTGATATACCAAATGTCTTGAACCGGGAGTTTGATGTCGAAGCACCCAACCAGGTTTGGTGCGGCGACATCACCTACATCTGGGCACAGGGAAAATGGCACTACCTTGCGGTTGTTATGGATCTTTACGCCCGCCGAGTGGTGGGCTGGGCCTTATCCGCAAAACCGGATGCAGACCTAGTGGTCAAGGCGCTGGACGTGGCTTACGAGCAACGTGGAAAGCCTCAAGGGTTACTGTTTCACTCGGATCAACGATCGCAGTACGGGAGCCGCCAATTTCGCCAACGGCTGTGGCGCTACCGCATGCGCCAGAGCATGAGCCGCCGAGGAAATTGCTGGGATAATGCGCCGATGGAGCGGGTATTTCGCAGCTTGAAAACAGAATGGATACCGACCTTGGGCTATCGAACTGCACAGGAAGCACAGCGCGATATCAGCCATTTTTTGATGCATCGGTACAACTGGATTCGACCGCATCAGTTCAACGGTGGGCTGGCTCCAGCTCGGGCCGAGGAAAAACTTAACGTCGTGTCCGGGATTAGTTGACCACTACATTCAGCCGCCTTCAAACAGACGAAATTTTATCGACGCAAACGACACCAAACAAGCTATACCTGCCAACACAAAAGAGAGTCGATAACCAAAGCTTGAGATAATCAAACCAAAGAGCACCTGACCGAAGAAGAAAGAAAAATCGTACACTGAGCTGAAAATAGAAAGTTGAGTTGAGCTTGCATTGGGATTTTGTTCCGCATTCAATCCTATTAATGAGGGGAAAACCAGCCCCCACCCGAGGCCCATGAAAGACGAAGCCGCAAGCATCATAGATTTCGAGTTGGATGCTGCGAGCACCGTCAGCGCCAGCATGCATAACAGAGCGCCTGCCTGAGCGAGCCAAGTGAAACTTCGCCAACAGCTCAGCTTCGACATATTCACCCTGATAGCAAGTGTGGCACAAGCAAATATGAGGAAGAAGGCGCTCACAGACCCATAACCCTCCTGCCGCGAAAAAATCGGAACAAATGCTTCTGCCATACCTAGGGGGGCAGCGACCAGCATCAGTTGGATGCATGTAGAGCGCAGTGGCGGAGGTTTCTTGCTCTTCGTACTAATGGTCGGCCCTGATGGGGAGTTCAAGAGAGGCTCGCGACCTGCGCAAATAAATGCCGCAGCCAAAAAACACATGGCAGACGCCATCTCAAAAGTGCGTGCATAACCTAAACACTGAATAACAAATTCGCCTAATGCAGGGCCGAGCGCATAACCAAGAAAGCTAAATATACTGTTGATTGAAAACTGGCTGGCGCGCTCACGAGCCTGCGCAGAATTAACAGCAAAGGCCAGTATTCCAATAATTGAAATCGTGTAGCCTATACCCTGAACGAAGCGCACTGACACCAACTGAAAAATCCCTTCAACTTCATTTGTGATGAGATATGCAAGCGCCGTCGTCACGAGCCCAAAAACAATCAGTATTTTCTTTTTTTTATATTCTAGCAGGCGGGAAATGTAAACTCTAAAAAATATCGGAGCAAGCCAAAAAGCCCCGCTAACAATTCCAATCCTGGCTTGGGTCAAGCCTGAATCCTCCAAAGATCTTGATAACAAAGGGATGGTGCAGCCGATACTGCCCAAAAGCAGGAACGTTGCTATGTTCGGCAGCCACACTCTAACACCCGAGTAATCCATTTTTCAGCCCTGTATTGGCTTCGGCAACCGAAATATATATTGAGTTCACCA
>NZ_LJRO01000214.1 GCF_001401155.1 Pseudomonas tremae | reverse complement strand
TTGCCTAAGGAGGGCAGTCAATGAAACGCAAGCCTGATTTACTCTGGATTCTGGTTATTCTGTTTTGCTTGGGTGTCGTGACAACCGGTTATGCGCAAAGCTTGTGGACCAGCAAGGATGACGCTCCAGTCGAGATCACTCAACAACAGCAAAAAGTCCCCGGCAGGCATTAAGCCCTGCTTCTGCTCTGATCGTTGATTGCCCTGTTGGCTGAACGATCAGAGTATCTGTGTCAGATACCAGCCTTTATCAGATACCGTGCCTTGCAGCGGTACATCC
>NZ_LJRO01000076.1 GCF_001401155.1 Pseudomonas tremae | reverse complement strand
AAGGCGATTCTGGTGATGGTCGGTACGCCCGTGGCGGCGCGCTGGATGGGGCTGGACAACCCGCGTTCGGCGATGGTTTTCGGTGGTCTGGCGGGTACTGTCAGCGGCGTGACTGCCGGGCTGGCGGCGACGGATCGGCGTCTGGTGCCTTATGGCGCGCTGACCGCCACTTTTCATACCGGACTGGGCTGTCTGCTGGGGCCGTCGGTGCTGTATTTCATCGTGCGCGCAATCGTCGGTTAGATCCCTTCGATCAGGTCGCCTGCTCCAGCAGGCGATTCGCATACATCCGACACTCGGCCAGCAGCGCCAGCAGGTTAGGGTCTCGCTCTCTGGACTTGAGAAAGACCATGCC
>NZ_LJRO01000377.1 GCF_001401155.1 Pseudomonas tremae | reverse complement strand
GGCCCGACCTGCCACCTCACCCGACCCGCAGAAAGACAAGTCAGGCAACTGACACCCGTCAGAGCAAGCCGCGTTCGGCACACACCTTCACGACTTGTTCACGCAGCCAGCCGCTGGCTTCGTCTCGATCCGCCTGGGCGCTCCACAGCATGTCCAGTCTGAAGCCAGGCAGGTCCGGTGGCAGTTCGAATACGGAAATCCACGGTTCATTACCCAGCAGCGTCTGAATACGCCGTGGCAGAACCAGCATGAAATCGGTGCCTTCCAGCAATTGCAAGGCCGCCCGATAGCTGTTGGCCCGCGCGACAATGTTGCGCTCCAGACCCTGTCGCTGCAGCCAGCCAT
>NZ_LJRO01000310.1 GCF_001401155.1 Pseudomonas tremae | reverse complement strand
CCACGTAAAAATGGCCATCATTAAACGTAACGTAACGCCACTGATATGCGTAAACGACCCGAACATGATGACTGCCATGCCCAAGTCACTGACCGCCGCCACCGGTATGGATGCCTTGACTCACGCGATAGAGGCCTATGTCTCGACGGCTGCCAATCCGATCACGGATGCCTGCGCGTTGCAGGCCATGGCACTGATTGCCAACAATCTGCGCGATGCCTTCACCAATGGAGCGAACATTACTGCACGCGAGAACATGGCATACGCACAGTTTCTGGCCGGCATGGCGTTCAACAACGCATCATTGGGCTATGTACACGCCATGGCGCATCAACTGGGCGGCTTCTATGATTTGCCGCACGGTGTGTGCAACGCCGTATTGTTGCCTCATGTTCAGCGTTTCAACGCCAGCGTCAGCGCTGCGTGCCTGACTGATGTTGCGCATGCAATGGGCTGCAATATTCGTGGTCTTTCTCCGCAAGAAGGTGCTCAGGCGGCAATCGAGGCCATTCGCGCACTGTCGGCTGCCGTGGAAATCCCGGCGGGGCTGGCGGTGCTTGGCGTCAAGGAAGAGGATTTCCCGATCCTGGCCACCAATGCCCTGAAAGATGCGTGCGGTCTGACCAATCCGCGTCGTGCCGATCTTGAGCAGATTAAGGAGATATTTCGTCAGGCAATGTGATTAACCGCAACAGACAGGCTAAAAATGGCAACGCTCTTACCCTACACACTTTCGGCCCGGAATATCTGTCTGGATATTTTCGACAGCAACGTGCCGCGTTACTTTGATCCTGCAG
>NZ_LJRO01000165.1 GCF_001401155.1 Pseudomonas tremae | reverse complement strand
GTTTACAATGTCGAGCTGCGTGACAAGCACGATATTGAGTGGGTTCTCGAAATAGACGCCGCTACGGGTCAGGTCTACAGGAATCATCAGGATAACTAATGAATGTCGACAAGCGTCTCTGTGTCATCCTTGGTTTGAGTCTGACCTGCTCTTTTGTCTATGCCAGGGATCTGAATCAGGATGAAGCGCTCAGTCTGCGGCAGCGTGGGGTGATACTGCCTCTCGAACAGTTTATCGAGCGCGCGCTGGGTCTTCATCCCGGCGCTCGCCTGCTGGAGGCTGAGCTTGAGGAAAAAAATAACATGTACGTGTATGAATTCGAGTTGCTGACCCCGCAGGGTGTTGTCCGTGAGCTCAAGT
>NZ_LJRO01000205.1 GCF_001401155.1 Pseudomonas tremae | reverse complement strand
GTCATCCTGATGCTCAAGGCCAGCGCACTGGCAAGCACCGTAACCCTGCTGGAGTTGACCGGCATGGCCCGCACGATCATCGCCCGCACTTACTTGCCGGTAGAAATTTTCTTCGCCGCCGGTATGTTCTACCTCGTGATGACGTTCGTGCTGGTACAAGGCTTCCGCCTGCTGGAAAAGCTATTGCGTGTAGACGCAAGTCAGGGGCGCTGATATGAAGGGTGCTGGCGTCGACCCAGTCAGCACCTTGCCCCGCGAGGCCGCCACTATGCCCACTGAACCTTGCTTGCAGGATGAACACCTCGGCAGCCACTTTCGTGCGCTGGACAGCTTTCTGTTCGCGCATCAGGCCTTGTGGCGGCCCAAGCCGTTCATGCACCTGCGTCTGCCGTGGGAAGACAAATACCCGGACCTCGCAAACTGGCTGCGGCAACGCACGCTGGAACAGGCCGAGGCCGCGCATAACCACCCGGAACAACTCGACGCGCCGTTTCCGTTCCCGCAACTG
>NZ_LJRO01000337.1 GCF_001401155.1 Pseudomonas tremae | reverse complement strand
CGTCCGGCCCGTGTGCCGGCTTCGACTGTTTTTTTAGATGTGTATAAGAGACAGGATTCTGCTGGCGGGGTTGGGGCTTGGATTCATTCTGCTCAACCTCACCGTATTCACCCAGACGCTTGCCGAGCGGCAGTTTCTCGGTATCGCCACAGCACTCACTCAATCGTTGCGACTGGTTGGCGGCTTGCTGGGCACGGCGGCCATGGGTGTGCTGGTCAAGTTGCTGTACGTCGCCAATCTGCAACATGCGCTGACAGCGGCAGGCCAGATGCAGGCAATAGCGCGTCTGGCCGACCCTCAGGTCTTGCTGCAGCACACGCCCAAAGATATCGACACCACGTTGCAGCTGGCTCGCACTGCCCTCGCCCATGCAGTCGGTACGGGGCTGTTGATCTGCGCCGCACTGGGCGTACTCGCACTGGTGGTTCTTTACCGCTTACCTCGCGTCACGCTGTATCAAGCGCCTCAGACAACGACACCTGAAACGGATTCAGCTGC
>NZ_LJRO01000462.1 GCF_001401155.1 Pseudomonas tremae | reverse complement strand
CCCTGGGTGCGATAGATCTCGCGGTGCAGGTCGTCACGCTCCATGTCGCTGATCAGTTGGCCATCGAGGTTCAACTGGTGCAGGTGACCGCTGCCGTAATACAGGTGGTTCAGGTGCTGGCCGGTGGGAAGCGTCAGCGTGGTCAGGTTACTGAGTGGATCGTACTCGTAGGCCAGTGCGCCCTGCGGGGTGGTCTCTTTGACGAGACGGCCTAGCAGGTCGTAGGCAAATTCGAGTTTCTCAGCGCTGACGCCGAGCTTTCTGCCGGTGTCCGTCGGCTTGCGCTCGATTGACAGCAGTCGGTCGCCGTCATCGTATGCGTAGTCCTGACG
>NZ_LJRO01000276.1 GCF_001401155.1 Pseudomonas tremae | reverse complement strand
GCATTGCACATGGTGCTCGGCGAGCTTTATAGCAATGCACTGGAACATGGTGTACTAGGGCTGGATTCGGCGCTAAAGCATGATGCAGCAGGTTTCGCACTGTATTATCAGCAGCGCGCCGAGCGGCTTGGCATGCTTCAGACCGGGTTTATCCGCGTGACTGTGCGGGTCGAGCCGGTCGCAGCGGGTGGTCGGCTGACCCTCAGCGTGGAGGACAGTGGTCAGGGATTTGATATTGAAAAAGTCCGGATGCAGATACCTGCGGGCAATGAGCTGTATGGTCGCGGGCTCCGCCTGGTGTGTGAATTGAGTCGTGAGGCTCGATGGTCCGCGGATGGCAGGACGGCCTGCGTGGAATTTTCCTGGGAGGGAGTGGCATAA
>NZ_LJRO01000055.1 GCF_001401155.1 Pseudomonas tremae | reverse complement strand
ACGCTCTGCGTCGCAAGAGGACGCAGAGCGTCCTGAACGGCATGCCCACGCGGAGCATAGGCACAATAGGTAGAGTTGGTTCCGTATGCTCAGCCCTGAATCAGCTCCCGCGCTGCCTGGCGGTGATCGGCAATCAGCTGACTGATATCCAGCCCTTCAATCTGGCCATCGATCACCCGCCACTGACCTGCGACCATTACCCGATCCGCACGATCCGCGCCGCACAACAGCAGTGCCGCCAGCGGATCGTGGCTACCGGAAAAGCGCAGTTCGTCCAGCTTGAACAGGGCCAGATCGGCCTGTTTGCCCACTGCCAACTCACCGATATCGGCGCGTCCCAGTAACTGCGCCGAGCCCTTGGTTGCCCAACCGAGGACGAGTTGCGGGGTGATTTTCTCGGCGCCGTAGCGCAGGCGTTGCAGATAAAGCGCCTGGCGGGCTTCGAGCATCATGTTTGACGCATCGTTGGACGCTGAACCATCGACGCCAAGCCCCAACGGCGCGCCTGCAGCAATCAGCTCCAGTGTCGGGCAAATACCGGAAGCCAGGCGCATGTTCGAGCTGGGGCAGTGACAGACGCCGGTGCCTGCTGCGCCCAGGCGAGAGATTTCAGCAGGGTTGAAGTGGATGCCGTGGGCCAGCCAGGTACGCGGGCCGAGCCAGCCGACGCTGTCCAGATAGTCCACGGTGCGCAGGCCGAAGCGTTGCAGGCAGAAGTCTTCCTCATCAAGGGTTTCGGCCAGATGGGTGTGCAGCCGCACATCGAGCTTCTCGGCCATCGCGGCGCTTTCAGCCATGATCTGTGGTGTTACCGAGAAGGGCGAGCAGGGCGCCAGGGCTATCTGGATCTGCGCGCCGTCGCCACGTTCGTGCCAGGTTTCGATCAAGCGCTGGCTGTCGGCCAGAATCACTTCGCCCTGCTGCACCGTCTGCTGGGGCGGCAAACCACCTTCCGCTTCGCCCAGGCTCATCGAACCGCGTGTCAGCATCGCGCGCATGCCCAGCTCACGCACGCTCTGCACCTGCACATCAATGGCGTGCTCCAGCCCGTCGGGGAACAGATAGTGATGGTCGGCAGCCGTGGTGCAACCCGACAGCAGCAGCTCTGCCAGAGCAACCTTGCTGGCGACGGCCAGCTTTTCAGGCGTCAGGCGCGCCCACACCGGATACAGAGTCTTGAGCCATGGGAACAATGGCTGATTGACCACCGGCGCCCAGGCGCGCGTCAGGGTTTGATAGAAATGATGATGGGTGTTGATCAGCCCCGGCAGCAGCACATGTTCGCGGGCATCGAAAGTTTGCGCGCAGGGCCTTGAGGGCTGCTGCCCGGCGGCCAGCATTTCAGTGATGACACCACCCTCGATGACGAGGCCGCCACGGGCGTCCAGATCATTGGCGGTGAATACGGCGAGTGGGTTTTTCAACCAGATACGGGTCGCGGGCATGGGCCGGCTCCTCTGAAAAGGGTTCAGGGTTAGCCAGCTCAGTGTTGCCCTGTCTGCTGATCCAGGGTTGCCAGAGGCATACAGCCCCCGGCAAGGTCGGCGAGTCTATCGGCGGGATTGATTGCTGATCAACACCTGTTGATCACCAGGCAATGGTATTGCCCTGATAATCGACGAAGTGATGACCACCTTTGCCCGCATACGCATTGAGCTGCTCGACCAGCCCGGTGGTGCTGGTCAGCACATCGATGGCAGCGTTTTCACCGCCCATGTCAGTCTTGACCCAACCCGGATGCATCGACAGCACAGTAGGGCGGTTTTCGCCCAGCTCGGTGACAAAGGTGTTAGTCATTGAGTTGAGCGCCGCCTTGCTGGCCTTGTACAACGCCAGGTTCGCGCCATCCGGGCACTTCACGCTGCCCAGCCATGAACTCATGAACGCAAGCACACCCGTTTCAGGACGGATCTGATCGACGAAACGCTCGGCCAGACGAATAGGCGCAACCGCATTGGTCAGAAACAGTTGCCCAAGTTCAGCTGCGGTCGACTTCGCTGCGCTTTGATGTTCCGCGCCTGTGATCCCTGCATTGACGAACAGCACGTCGAACACCTCGCCTCGCAGCTTCT
This sequence comes from Pseudomonas tremae, assembly GCF_001401155.1. GTDB lineage: Bacteria > Pseudomonadota > Gammaproteobacteria > Pseudomonadales > Pseudomonadaceae > Aquipseudomonas > Aquipseudomonas tremae. The sequence goes on along the minus strand of NZ_LJRO01000055.1, from coordinate 377 downwards.
GGAGCAGCACTTCAAGCGACGCGATTTCGTCGAGGTCTACGGCTTCGATGCGGACGCCCGCGACTTTTTTCAGGTTCTCGGCGTTTTGCGGATCACGAACGGTGGCGGTGACTTTCCAGCCCTGTTCGGTCAACCGCTCAACCAGCCCGAGCCCCAGGCCTCGCGAGGCGCCGATGACAAGAGCGGTTTTTTGGGTAGTGGTCATGAATGACTCCTTGGCAGATTGAGAGACAGACTCCATGGCAGCGCCAGCAAGACCTCTCGAAAGTTCGACCTTGCAGCGTACTCCTGCCTATGAAGTGTTGGAATCTCTGTCAGCCTAAAACGTTCAGGGGGAATGATCTGGACGCTCGGACATCTCGTTCCTCACGCTCCGC
>NZ_LJRO01000292.1 GCF_001401155.1 Pseudomonas tremae | reverse complement strand
TCGGTAGACATATGCACCTCTTTATTGTTGTTCATGGTCAGGGGACCGGTTATCAGCTGCGCGTGCGAGGCAGAGCCAATTGCAGGAGTCGCGATTCATCAGCCTCATCGCGGTTGAGTTCACCAGTGATCGCGCCTTCGCTCATCACCAGAATGCGGTCGGAAATACCCATGACTTCCATCAGGTCACTGGACACCACAATGACCGCAATCCCGTCGGCGGCCAGGTTGTGAATGATCTCGTAGATCTCGGACTTGGCACCGACGTCAATCC
>NZ_LJRO01000101.1 GCF_001401155.1 Pseudomonas tremae | reverse complement strand
ATCGATAGCTGAGTCCGATGTTCGGTTCGCGTTAGTAAAGTTCGAAGACAGGATTCGTTTCGAACGCAGCTATCCTCTTGTATTGACTGCCCAAGGTGGCGCGTTTGAGCGTCAGGAATGGCACGTATCGCTGGAACGCAGCAGTCTTCAGACAAATTTCAGCGCGCTGAACAGTCTCGTATTTTCGTAAAATCTGATTAGCATCGATGTAAGTACCCACGGGGATTTGCCTGTATTCGCCGTCTATCAAGCCAATCGACGCTGGCTGACGATGAGTGTAACCGCTGAGCTTGCTGCACAGAGCAAACCATCAAGACTGGATGCATACACATCTTGGTTCGATGCCGCCTCCAATTTGAAAAACTTCGAGACCTGGTTCATCGGCAAAACACTGGAGCGCTTTCAAAGACTATCCCGAGCAGGTTCTTCCAGCGTTTTCAACGACGAACTGACCTAGATAAACTCAGCCATCCAATGCGCACTACCCGACGCCAAGGGAATAGAGTACGACATGGAGCTACGTGCGTTGGTAGTCGATATGGATGATCGAAAAATCCCGTTCAACGACCTGAGCGACGGACAACGCGGAATGGTCGCACTCTTCGCCGATATCGCTCGCCGTATCTGCTTGCTCAACCCGCACATGGGGAAGGATGTTCTAAGCAAGACAAACGGCATCAT
>NZ_LJRO01000450.1 GCF_001401155.1 Pseudomonas tremae | reverse complement strand
TTTACGTACAGAGCCTAGTACTCGAAATCAGCGCCTCTCAGGAAAGCGTGCTGACAGCACTGGGCAGGATTGCGGAACTGGACGCAACCAACGTGGAACCACTGCTGAAAGATGTGAAGAATCTGATACGGGAGAAGTGGGACTGGGCCCTGCCAAATTCGTTGCTGATCAAATCATTTGCCTCCAGCCAGCTTGATATACCGAACGCGATTGCGCTTGCGAAGACCTTGACGGCCTGACTGCCCTGCCCGCGCAACCTGATATATTGATGTCCATACCGAATCAATAATCCTGGTCATGCAATGCCCATCAATTTCGACCTAAACGACCTCCAGGCATTTCGTGCCGTGGTCGAGAATGGCAGCTTCCGCAAGGCCGCTGAAACCGT
>NZ_LJRO01000117.1 GCF_001401155.1 Pseudomonas tremae | reverse complement strand
CAGCACGCGCGAAGCGGTGGCTATCCGTCAGCGTGCAGCGGTGGATGTGGGCGTGCTGCTTTCAGGCGGTGTGGACTCCAGCATGCTGGTCGGTCTGCTGCGCGAAGTGGGCGTCGAGGACCTGTCGACCTTCTCTATCGGCTTTCAGGATGCCGGTGGCGAGCGTGGCGACGAATTTCAGTATTCCGACCTGATCGCCAAGCATTACGGCACGCGTCATCACCAGTTGCGTATTCAGGAAAGCGAGATCATCGAGCAGTTGCCTGCGGCGTTCCGCGCCATGAGCGAACCGATGGTCAGCCATGACTGCATCGCTTTCTACCTGCTGTCGCGTGAAGTGGCCAAGCATTGCAAGGTGGTACAGAGCGGCCAGGGCGCCGACGAACTGTTTGCCGGTTACCACTGGTACCCGCAAGTGGATGGTGCAAGTGACCCGGTAGCGGCCTATCGCGATGCATTCGTTGACCGCAGCTACGCCGAATACGCCGAAACCGTACAGCCGAAGTGGCGCACGGCTAACGACGCTGCCGGTGATTTCGTTCGCGATCATTTCGCACAGGCGGGAGCCAGCGCAGCGGTCGACAAGGCCTTGCGCCTGGACAGCACAGTGATGCTGGTCGACGACCCGGTCAAACGTGTCGACAACATGACCATGGCCTGGGGCCTGGAAGCGCGTACGCCGTTTCTCGACTATCGCCTGGTTGAGCTGTCTGCGCGTATCCCCGGCAAGTTCAAGCTGCCGGACGGTGGCAAACAAGTTCTGAAAGAAGCGGCGCGCATGGTTATTCCCTCGGAAGTGATCGACCGCAAGAAGGGGTACTTCCCGGTGCCCGGCCTCAAGCATTTGCAAGGCGATACCCTTGATTGGGTGCGTCAGCTGTTAACCGATCCGAGTCAGGACCGCGGCCTGTTCAACCCGGCCATGATCGACAAACTGCTGAGCAACCCGGAAGGCCAGCTGACGCCGCTACGCGGCTCCAAGTTGTGGCAGCTGGCTGCGCTGAACCTGTGGCTCAGCGAACAAGGACTGTGATTAATGAAACAGAACGCGACGACTTATAGCCAACGCCTGTTGCGCGGACAGTCGCCCTCGTATGAACGCCTGCAAGCGCGCCTCGCCGAAGATGGCAGCCAGATCGATGCAGAGCCTCTGGCGCTGCATTGTGGCTGGGGGCGCTTGCTGATCGGTCACACTTACCCTGATCCGGCAGCGCTGGCGCAGGACCTGCTCAACGAGAAAGCTGGCGAACGCGACATTGCCTTGTACGTGGCCGCGCCACAGCAGGTACTGGCGCAAGCGCCGCAGCAGCTGTTTCTCGACCCCTCGGACACGTTGCGCCTGTGGTTCAGCGACTATCGTCCGGCGCAGCGGGTGTTCCGTGGTTATCGAATTCGTCGGGCGCACAACGAAGCGGACTGGCAGGCCATCAACAACCTGTATCTGGCGCGCGGCATGTTGCCTATCGACCCTGCCCTGCTGACCCCGCGTCACCAAGGCGGCCCGGTGTACTGGGTGGCTGAGGACGAAGGCAGCAATACGATCATCGGCAGCGTCATGGGCCTCAACCATCAAAAAGCGTTCAACGACCCGGAAAAAGGCAGCAGCCTGTGGTGCCTGGCCGTTGACCCGCAATGCACACGCCCAGGCGTCGGCGAAGTGCTGGTTCGTCACTTGATCGAGCATTTCATGAGTCGCGGCCTGAGCTATCTCGATCTGTCGGTGTTGCACGACAACGAGCAGGCCAAGGCGCTGTACGCCAAGCTGAATTTTCGCAACCTGCCGACCTTCGCCATCAAGCGCAAGAACGGCATCAATGAATCGCTGTTCCTCGGCCCGGGCCCGCAGGCGGAATTCAATCCGTATGCGCGAATCATCGTCGAGGAAGCCCATCGCCGCGGCATTGATGTGCAGGTGGACGATGCGGATGCCGGTCTGTTCACGCTCTGCTACGGCGGTCGGCGAATTCGTTGCCGGGAGTCGCTGAGCGATCTGACCAGCGCTGTCAGCATGACCCTTTGCCAGGACAAGAGCCTGACACACAGGGCATTGAAGGCCGCCGGGCTGCGCTTGCCGGCACAACAACGCGCGGGCGACGAGGCAGACAACCATGCGTTTCTTGACCAGCACAAGCAAGTAGTGGTCAAACCGCTGGATGGCGAGCAAGGCCAGGGCGTTGCGGTTGACCTGCGCACGATCGAAGACGTGCAGAGCGCCATCGAGCAGGCGCGCCAGTTTGACAGCCGGGTGATTCTGGAAAGCTTCCACGAAGGCCTGGACCTGCGCATCGTTGTGATCGGTTTTCAGGTGGTGGCCGCGGCGATACGTCGCCCGGCAGAGATCATCGGTGATGGTCGTCACACCATCAAGCAACTGATCGAAGCACAAAGTCGCCGCCGTGCCGCTGCAACCGATGGCGAGAGCCGTATTCCTATGGACCAGGAAACCGAGCGCACGGTGCGCGAAGCCGGTTACGACTATGCCGATATCTTGCCGATGGACCAACGCCTTGCCGTACGCCGCGCTGCCAACCTGCACACCGGCGGCTGCCTCGAAGACGTCACGGCCATTCTGCACCCGGTGCTCAGCGACGCCGCTGTGCGTGCAGCGCGGGCGCTGGACATTCCGGTAGTCGGCCTGGACCTGATGGTGCCTGCCGCCGATCAGCCCGAGTACGTGTTCATTGAAGCCAATGAGCGCGTCGGGCTGGCTAACCATGAACCGCAACCCACTGCCGAACGCTTCGTCGATCTGCTGTTTCCGCACAGTTTGCCTGTGCATATCTGATCGCAGCTGCGAGCAACAGGCTGCAATACAGGGTTTCAACCCTCGCAGCCTGTGACTTGCAACTGCTCCATAAGGAGCATTCATGACCACTGCAACCATTCCCGATCCGGATCTGAAGTACCTGCAGAAAGTTCTGTTGGAAATGCTCGCGATTCCTAGCCCTACGGGCTTTACCGACACCATCGTGCGTTACGTGGCCGAGCGTCTGGAAGAACTCGGCATCCCGTTCGAGCTGACCCGGCGCGGCACGATTCGCGCGACGCTGAAGGGCAAACAGAACAGCCCTGACCGCGCAGTATCGGCGCACCTGGACACCATTGGCGCCAGCGTTCGCGAGGTCAAGGAAAATGGTCGTCTGGCACTGGCCGCAGTCGGCTGCTGGTCGAGCCGCTTTGCCGAAGGCAGTCGTGTCAGCGTGTTCACCGACACGGGCGTCATCCGTGGCAGCGTTCTGCCGCTGATGGCTTCCGGTCATGCATTCAATACCGCCGTGGATGAAATGCCGATCAGCTGGGACCATGTCGAACTGCGTCTGGATGCTTATTGCACCACGCGCGCCGACTGTGAATCTCTGGGTATCGGCATCGGCGACTTCGTGGCCTTTGATCCACTGCCAGAGTTCACCGAAAGCGGCCACATCAGTGCGCGCCATCTGGACGACAAGGCTGGCGTCGCGGCGTTGCTGGCGGCGCTCAAATCGATCGTCGAAAGTGGCGCCGAGCCGTTGATCGACTGCCACCCGCTGTTCACCATCACCGAAGAGACCGGCACAGGTGCGGCGGGCGTACTGCCTTGGGACGTGAGCGAATTTGTCGGTATCGACATCGCTCCGGTTGCGCCGGGCCAGCACTCCAGCGAGCACGCGGTCAGCGTGGCCATGCAGGACTCGGGCGGTCCTTACGACTATCACTTGTCCCGCCATCTGTTGCGTCTGGGCGTGGAAAACGAGCTGCCGGTCCGTCGCGACCTGTTCCGTTATTACTACAGCGACGCACATTCGGCAGTCACTTCAGGCCATGACATTCGCACCGCTTTGCTGGCCTTCGGCTGCGACGCGACGCACGGCTACGAGCGCACCCACATCGACAGTCTGGCGGCGCTCAGCAAGCTGCTTGGCGCGTACATTCTCAGCCCGCCGGTATTTGCCAGCGATGCCAAACCGGCCCAGTCCTCGCTGGAGCGGTTCAGCCATCAGATCGAACATGACGCGCAGATGGAATCCGATACCCGCGTGCCACCTGTCGACAGCCTGATCGGACAGAACCGCGAAGAGATTTGAGGTCTGCTGAATTGAATTGCGGTGCCTGGCACCGCAGTTCTATCATCGCCGCTCATCGACAAGAGAAACGCCATGCTCATCCCCTACGATCAACTGGAACCTGACACCCTCACCCGCCTGATCGAGGACTTTGTCACCCGCGAGGGCACTGACAACGGCGACGAGACCCCCCTGCAAACCCGCGTGCTGCGCGTGCGACATGCGCTCACCAAAGGTCAGGCGGTGATCTTTTTCGATCTCGAGAGCCAGCAATGTCAGTTGATGCTCAAGCACGATGTGCCCAAGGAGTTTTTTGAATAACCCCCAGGACGGCGGCTATTGTTGTGGCTGCAAGCCTTGCTGGGAAAGCTTGTTGGCGATTCGCTTGTAAACTTCTGCGCGATGAACCTTGATGTCCTTGGGTGCACTTATCCCCAGCCTGACCTGATTGCCGTTGATCCCCAGAATCTGCACGGTGATGTCATCACCAATTGAAAACTTCTCGCCGATTTCCCGCGTCAATACCAGCATCGTCCTGCCCTCTCATGCACAAAAGAGGCAGGTTGCACGGCACGCAGGCGTGCTTCAATGCGATGATGGCAAATCAGTAACGTCCTGCAATGTCGCCGGAATCTACCGAAGGAAATGTCTTACTTTCATGCCGAATCTGTAGGAAAAGTCCTTGGCAGCGGCAGTTTTTCAGGACGCGGACCATCGCGGCCCCAATAAAATGATCGTTGCACCCACAACACAAAACGCCAGCCCGAGCCAGTCAGTGCCGAGCGGCCTGATTCGCTCGACCAGCCCCAGCCAGGCAATCGACGCCACGATATAGATCCCGCCATACGCCGCATAGGCACGTCCGGCGTATGCAGCTTCCACTCGTGTCAGCAGCAGCGCAAACACCGTCAGGCTGATCAACGCAGGGATGACCCACAAGGCACTCTTGCCCTGCCGCAGCCACAGCCAGCAGGCGTAGCAGCCGAATATCTCGAACAAGGCGGCGAGGAAGAACCACAGATAGTTGAGCATGAGAGGTTCTCGGAACAGGGCTGATAGACGCGTGCAACCCTAGCAGAAAACAACACGTTCAGGAGTTGCACACAACGCTGTGCGTTTTGATTCTCGTGGGCGTGGGCTTGTCCACGAAAGGGCCGGTGGAATTTCCGAGAATGTATTTCGCGGACGAGTCCGCTCTCACAAAAGCCCTTTCTCCTGAGAGTTTCATGAGTTGCACACAACGCTGAGCGCTTGAGTGTAGGGAATGATCTTAGTCAGGACTTGCCCTTCTGGGCCTTGGCGCGCATCTTCGCGCACATGATGGTCATTTCTTCGTACATCGCCTGTGGCTGTTTGCGCTTCAGTTCCCAGGCCATCTGACCTTCTTCGTGGGGCAGGATCATGAATTCGCCCTGGGCAACCTGTTTGAAGATGCACTCGGCAATATCGGCAGCGGTAATGGGTGATTTTTCCAGTAGCCTGCCGATCTGCTCTTTCATCGCCGGGGTCGGCCCACGGAAGGAGTCCAGCAGGTTGGTCTGAAAGAACGACGGACAGACGACATGCACACTGACACCCTGATCACGCAACTCGACCAGCAGGCTTTCGGAAAGCGCTACAACGCCCGCCTTGGCAACGTTGTAGTTGCTCATGGCCGGTGCCTGCATCAGCGCCGCCATCGAGGCGATGTTGATGATCTTGCCCTTGCTCGCCTGCAGCATCGGCAGGAATGCCTTGCAGCCCTTGACCACCCCCATAAGATTGATCGCGATCTGCCAGTCCCAGTCTTCCAGTGACAACTCGTTGAAGAAACCACCGGATGCCACGCCCGCGTTGTTGACGATTACGTCGATACCGCCAAAGCGCTCTTCGCACGCCTGGGCGAATGCGGTGAGCTGGCTGTAATCACGAACATCGCAGCGCTGGACGAAGCCGTCACCGCCCGCCTCGCGTACGCTCTTGAGGGTCTCCTGCAGACCGGCATCATTGATATCGGACAACGCCAGCCGCCAGCCTTCGCGTGCCCAGCGCAGTGCCATTTCACGGCCCAGCCCTGAGCCGGCGCCAGTAATCATGATGCGGTTATGCATAGCCGAATGCCTTGTGAGGTGCAGGAGTCGCCTGAGTGTAAACACAGCCGAAGCAATGTAACTCCACAATCAAGGCGCTGAATGACTGGAGCAAACCTGCGGCCTCAAGGGCGCTTGAGCCGGCTCAGGCAGCGCACAAGCAAAGCACTATAAACGGACACATTGACCAGCACGACGATACCGCCGAGCCAAAGCTGTATATCCGGCGTAAGCCCTGCGGGGTAGATCAGGGGGATCAGGTAATGCTCGACGAAATCGCCGTCATAACCCTGCTCTCCGGCACGGCTGCGCAGCGCGTTTTCCAACGGCGTCAATGGGCAATAGAGATGCAGGAATTCGACTGCAGCCCCCCACGCAATGGCCGGGATATGCAGCACCGCCAGCCAGGGTCTTCTCAGCACCAGCAGACCGCCGAACAACACGAACAGAATAAAAGCCAGGTGGAATACAACCACTGCATCTGCGCCCATTCGATACACCATCTGCACTGCCTCCAGCGGGTATTCGCTTCATCGGGGCACGAAGTAGCCCGGATACCCAATCGGTTTTTTAGTTCAACTCTTTTTAAGACCGTTTAGTCTGAAAAATGGCAAATAACCCGAATATATTGTCGGACAAAATCACACTAAGCCTATGATTTTGATGATTTTTAAAATGTGTAAGGTTTTATTTAAAATACCCCGAACCTTTCCCGAAAGAGCGCAGTCGGATACGTCAAGCTGATCTACTTCATACCCTGTGGTATGGAAAGCTGAATGGCATTTTATTTACCTGGATTTCAAAGAAGGAACTCATCCCATGGGCATCGGCACTATTCTTATCATCGTTCTGATTCTGCTGCTGGTCGGCGGTCTGCCAGTATTCCCTCACTCGCGCAGCTGGGGCTACGGTCCGTCGGGCATCATCGGTACTATCCTGGTGATCCTGCTGATTCTGGTGTTGCTCGGCAAGATATAACGGCAGCACCTGCCACAGGCAGTAAAAAAGAAACCCCGCGTTCATACGCGGGGTTTTTTATTGTCCAGGAAAAAAGCAGCCGTAAGGCTGCTTCTTTCGGACACATGCAACTTAGTGCGAAACCGCACCACTGGCACCCAGCCCAGTCTGCGAGCGGACGAATTGCGGGTAGAACAACGCGCGCTCGCCCTCTGCTGCTTTCGACTTGTCGGTGATGGAGAAGAACCAGATACCCACGAATGCGATGGCGATGGAGAACAGCGCCGGGTATTCGTAAGGGAAGATGGCTTTCTCGTGGTGCAGGATCTGCACCCAGATGGTCGGACCCAACACCATCAGCACCACGGCGCTGATCAAGCCCATCCAGCCGCCGATCATGGCGCCACGCGTGGTCAGGTTTTTCCAGTACATGGAAAGCAGCAGTACAGGGAAGTTACAGCTGGCCGCGATGGAGAACGCCAGGCCCACCATGAACGCGATGTTCTGGCTTTCGAAAGCGATGCCCAGAAGTATTGCTACGACTGCCAGCGCGATGGTAGTCATCTTCGAGACACGGATTTCGTCCTTCTCGTTGGCCTTGCCAGCCTTGATCACGCTGGCATACAGGTCGTGAGACACAGCAGAAGCACCGGCCAGGGTCAAGCCGGCAACCACTGCCAGAATGGTGGCGAACGCGACTGCCGAGATGAAGCCCAGGAACAGGCTGCCGCCGACTGCATCGGCGAGGTGAACCGCCGCCATGTTGTTACCCCCCAGCAAAGCACCCGCTGCATCCTTGAACGCCGGGTTGGTGCTAACCAGCAGGATCGCGCCAAAACCGATGATGAAGGTGAGGATGTAGAAGTAGCCGATGAAGCCTGTGGCATACAGCACGGACTTGCGGGCTTCCTTGGCGTCGCTCACGGTGAAGAAGCGCATCAGAATGTGTGGCAGACCAGCCGTACCGAACATCAACGCCAGACCCAGCGAGAACGCCGAGATCGGGTCTTTCACAAGACCGCCAGGGCTCATGATCGCTTCACCTTTGGGGTGAACCTTGATGGCCTCGGAAAACAGCGTGTTGAAGTCAAAGTTGACGTGTTTCATGACCATCAGTGCCATGAACGACGCACCGGAGAGCAGCATCACCGCCTTGATGATCTGCACCCAGGTGGTGGCAAGCATGCCGCCAAACAGCACATAAAGGCACATCAGGATGCCGACCAGCACCACAGCAACGGTGTAGTCCAGACCGAACAGCAATTGAATGAGTTTGCCGGCACCGACCATCTGCGCAATCAGGTAAAACGCCACCACCACCAGCGAACCGCAGGCAGACAGAGTGCGAATCTCTTTTTGCTTGAGCCGGTAGGACGCCACGTCGGCAAAAGTGTATTTGCCCAGGTTGCGCAGGCGTTCGGCGATCAGGAACAGAATGATAGGCCAGCCGACCAGAAAGCCGATCGAGTAGATCAGACCGTCATAACCGGAGGTGTACACCAGCGCGGAAATCCCCAGAAAGGACGCTGCGGACATGTAGTCACCGGCAATCGCCAGACCATTCTGGAAACCGGTGATCTTGCCGCCAGCCGAGTAGTAGTCCGACGCAGTCTTGTTCTTTTTCGAGGCCCAGTAGGTGATGCACAGCGTGAACGCGACGAACACGACGAACATGACGATCGCGGAGACATTCAGGGGTTGTTTCTGTACTGCGCCAGTCAAAGCGTCTGCCGCCCAGAGGGTCGGAGCGAATGCGGCCAGGCCAAGTGCTGCGGATAGGCGCCGGATCATTGCTGAGCCTCCTTGAGGATCGCATTGTTCAAGTCATCGAACTCGCCGTTTGCGCGACGAACATAGATGGCGGTCAGCACGAACGCGGAAAGAATCAGCCCTACGCCTATCGGCATGCCCCAAGTGATGGTTGACGTGGGGCTTAGTTTGGCGCCCAGAATATGGGGTCCGTAAGCAATCAAAAGAATAAAGGCCGCATACAGGCCAAGCATGATCGCCGAGAGAATCCAGGCGAAACGCTCTCTTTTGGATACCAGCTCCTTGAAACGGGGGCTGTTTTGAATCGAGAGGTAAATGCTGTCGTTCATTGTTTTTGTCCTCGCAGCACAGATGAGATGTCACGTCATGCACTTTAGTCGGGTCCGGCGCGCACTCCAGACGACCTTAGTATTAGAACGACATTAGTCGTCATCGGGCCCCTGTCCACTGCTTTATCGCACCGTCAGTCAGCCGCGCATAAATTGGCGGGCGCAGGAAATGCAAAAGGCCATCTGGCGATAACGCCAGACAGCCTCGAGAGGGTTGTTGCAGAGAGCTTGTTGGTTACTTTGCGGTCCAGGCAGCAACACGATCAGGGTGCTTGGCCAACCAGTCCTTGGCAGCAGCTTCAGGTTTTGCACCTTCCTGAATCGCCAGCATGACTTCACCGATTTCGTCTTTGGATGCCCACTGGAATTTTTTCAGAAACGCAACGACGTCCGGTGCCTTCTTCTCCAGGCCCAGGCTGCCGACGCTGTCTACCGTCTCAGCAGCGCCATAGACGCCCTTCGGGTCGTCCAGGAAGCGCAGCTTCCATTTGGCGAACATCCAGTGTGGCACCCAACCGGTCACAACGATGGCTTTTTGTGCCTTCTCGGCACGGGTCAGTTCGGCGATCATGCCTGCACCCGAGCTGGCCTGCAGCTTGTAGCCATCCAGCGCGTAATCCTTGATGGCTTGATCGGTCTTGAGCATGACACCCGAGCCGGCATCGATACCGGTGATCTTCTTGTTGAAGGAAGCGTCGGTCTTGAGGTCTTCGATGCTCTTGGCTTTCACGTACTCCGGCACGATCAGGCCGATCTTGGCATCCTTGAAGTTAGGGCCGTAGTTGACGACCTGATCCTTGTACTTGGCGTAATACTCGCCGTGGGTGCCTGGCAGCCAGGCGGACAACATGACGTCCAGCTTGTCAGTGGCCACCGCCTGCCACATGATCCCCGCCGCCACGGATTGCAATTTGACTTCATACCCCAGCTTTTGTTTGATCACTTCAGAAGCCACGTAGGTGGTGGCAACGCTGTCGGACCAGCCTTCTACATAACCGATGGTCAGGGTCTTGGTTTCAGCAGTCGCCAGTGTGGAGCTGACAGCAAGTACCAGAGCGGCGCCCGCCCCCAGTATTTTTCGCATCATCATCGTCACTTCCCCGGAAGTCTGCACCGACGGTTGTCGGGCATGGTTAACGTTGTTCTCAAGACCGCGCCCACGCCCGTTTCTGGGGCACGCCGCGCCCTGCACGCTTTGATCGCCGATGTGCGTGGTAACACGCACTGCAACGCCACATTGATCATCGACCTGACGGACGAGCAGACATGCTCTGGCTGCGACACCGGGGCAACGGGAAACGACAACAGCGAGTCATCCGCGACACGCCGGCCAGAAAACGCCAGGATCCGGTCGTGGCTTTACCCATACTCATGACCACAAGTGTCAGGCGCTACATGAAAAAAGAGAGTTGGCGTCTGAAGGCACGGGGCTGGCCGCGCACCGTTCTGGCCCACGCGGTAAAGGAAACAGGATGTGTTACCGCAGGATGACAATGCCTGCGGAAACGGGTAACACGGAAACAGATTTTGCGACGCTTAGCGGGTCAGACGCCTATCACGCCAAGTAAGCCTATGTTTTTTAAAGAGTTTTCAAAAATGGCACGGCTCCTGCTATATCTCTTGCACAACAAGAACAATAAATGATGCAGCACCTCAATAAAAACAAGACGTAACGGCTCTGATACAACAAGAACAACACGGACAGAGACGCAGCTAACAGATTTTTTTGGAGTGGATCAGCTTTACAGGGACCTTTCAGTGAAAGGCCTCGCAATCGGACAGAGAACAATAAAACTACCTTCAGGTAGCGACGAAGCCGATGGGATCATGTGTTGTGCAGACAGATGATTAAAGCAAGTCAGCGCTCAAAAAAATACGTTTGCTCTTGACCCTGAATGTGGGTCGCGCAAGAACGCTGTAAAGGGCTTGGCCGCCAACAACAATAACAGGCCGCCCTACAACAATAAAAAGAGCACGTGAAACGCATTGGAGGAGAGCCTTGGCTCTCCTTTGTGTTTTCTGCCCTTAAACGCCCGGTTTGTCGCTGTATGCAGCGGCGTTGCCTCGCGCGAATCAAGGGGCTCCACAGCCGCGCATTCGGCTCCGCGTGAAAAATAAAGCGCCGGCCTGCATTGAAATTTCCCCAGACCGTGTATTGTTCCGTCATATTTACTCGGTTAACCGGTGGATGCGGCACTTTGGCACTACACCTTGGTCATAGCCTGCGTATCTCATCAGCACTTCTTTCCCAAGGGATTTAGTCATGCTCCGTTTTCTGCGCTTCGCTACCGTAATAGGTGGCTTGTGTTTAAGTGCGTCCGCTCTGGCGACCAATGTCGACCCCGCCACCTATGGCTACCCGCTGACTAATCCGTTTGAAGCGACCATTGCTACTACACCGCCCGATCTGCGTCCGGACTTGCCTGACGATGAAGACATCGATCAGGACGTGTATACGCTGAACCTGCACCCTGAACGCGAGTTCACACTGCCCGACAACTTCTGGGCCGTAAAAAAACTGCACTACCGTCTGGCCAAACAGGACCATGCCGCACCGCTGATCTTCCTGATCGCCGGCACGGGCGCGCCTTACAACAGCACCATCAACGAGTTTCTGAAAAAGCTCTATTACGGTGCCGGTTACCACGTTGTGCAACTGTCTTCGCCGACCAGTTATGACTTCATGACGTCGGCGTCACGCTTCGCGACCCCTGGTGTATCGTCAGACGATGCAGAAGACATTTACCGCGTCATGCAGGCTATTCGTGCCCAGCAGGCACAGTTGCCGGTGACCGACTACTACCTCACCGGTTACAGCCTGGGAGCGCTGGACGCAGCCTTTGTCAGCAAGCTGGACGAGACACGACGCAGCTTTAACTTCAAGAAAGTGCTGCTGCTCAATCCGCCGGTCAATCTTTACACCTCGATCAGCAACCTGGACAAACTGGTCCAGACCAACGTCAAGGGCATCAACAACACCACCACATTCTATGAACTGGTGTTGGCCAAGCTGACGCGCTACTTCCGCCAAAAAGGCTACATCGACCTCAATGACGCGTTGCTGTTCGACTTCCAGCAGTCCAAACAGCATCTGACCAACGAGCAGATGGCAATGTTGATCGGCACTTCATTTCGTTTCTCGTCGGCCGACATCGCTTTCACGTCTGACTTGATCAATCGTCGCGGCCTGATCACTCCGCCGAAATTCCCGATTTCCGAAGGCACCAGCCTGACGCCGTTTCTCAAGCGCGCACTGCAATGCGACTTCGACTGCTACCTGACCGAACAGGTCATCCCTATGTGGCGCGCACGCACCGACGGTGGCAGCCTGCTGCAACTGGTGGATCAGGTGAGCCTGTACGCGCTCAAGGATTACCTGCACAGCAACACCAAGATCGCTGTCATGCACAACGCTGACGACGTTATCCTGGGTTCGGGTGACCTGGGTTTCCTGCGCAAGACCTTCGGTGATCGTCTGACCGTCTATCCTTACGGCGGCCATTGCGGCAACCTTAATTACCGCGTCAACACCGACGCCATGCTGGAGTTTTTCCGTGGCTAAACGTCTTTTATTACTTGCTGCTCTGCTCTGTGCCGGCACAGTCCAGGCCGCTGACGCGGATACCAGCAACAAAGCTCAGCACCCGGCCACCGTGGCCCGCCAGATAGACGCAGACGGCTTTACTCAGCCGCTCAAGTCGCTGCAGTTCAACCCCGGGCTGGATCAGCGCGAGTTCGAGCGCGCGTCCATCAACGCGCTGGAAGTCTACGACCCGCTGGAGTCCTGGAACCGTCGGGTGTACCACTTCAACTACCGCTTCGACGAATGGGTGTTCCTGCCTGTCGTTGACGGCTACCGCTATGTCACTCCGGGCTTCGTGCGCAGCGGCGTGAGCAACTTTTTCAGTAACCTGGGCGACGTCTCCAACCTGTTGAACAGCCTGCTGCAATTCAAGGGCGAGCGTTCACTGGATACCACCGGTCGTCTGCTGCTCAATACCACCATTGGCATCGCAGGCCTCTGGGACCCGGCGACCATGATGGGGCTGCCACGCCAACCTGAAGACTTCGGTCAGACACTTGGTTTTTACGGTGTTCCTGCTGGTCCTTATCTGGTGTTGCCACTGTTCGGTCCGTCGAACCTGCGGGACACCGGTGGCATGCTGTTCGACTACACGGCTGAAAACCAGATCAACTTCCTGAACGTCGCCGAAGTCAGTAGCGACCACCCGGAAATAACCGTACTGCGCGCGGTTGATCGTCGCTACGTGACCAGCTTCCGTTATGGCCAGTTGAACTCGCCGTTCGAGTACGAAAAGGTTCGCTACGTGTATACCGAATCACGCAAATTGCAGGTCGCCGAGTAACCGATACGCGGCACAGGAACGGCCAGCCGGAGTGATCGGGCTGGTCGTTTTTTTATGGGCACTTTTACCTGCCTGGCTACTCACACTTCTCGGGCGCCCCTGCCTTGTTCTGTTAACAGATAAAAAGGAATTTCCATGCGGTCTTCTGGTTTCAAGGCAATAGCTGTATGTGTCGCGCTGGCTGCCAGCCAGGTTGCAATCAATGTGCAAGCGGCCACCAAGGCCGAGGCTGCTGCGCCTGCAACGGCACCCGCGTCTGCAGCGCAAAAGGTTTCATTGCTGGGCGGCAAACTGGCGTTTACTGTGCCTGCAGGCTATGTAGCGGGCGACATGCCTGACATTGATGAGAAAGCCAGGGCGCAGGGTGTTTATGGAAAGATGTACACAAATGCTGCCGAAAAACGTGTATTGATTGTCACCGAAACAACGCTGCCAATGAACGTCGAGGCAAGCGATAACGACGCGGCTTTGCTTGATGGCATCACCGACGGCATCGTCGACCATCAAAGTGCAGGCTACAAGGATTTCAAGAAACTGGGCGCACGCAAGATCGTCAAGAAAAACGGCTTGGGCGTGCGGCAAGTCGACAGCTCCGCAACAATGAGCGATGCAAAGGTATTGAGCACGTCGATCATTGCTGCGTCAGGTACACGTACCGCAGTACTGAACGTGGTATCCAGTGCGAACAACCCGAAAGAACAGGCAGCACTGGTTAAAACAGTCATCGGTCAATGAATTGAGTCACGGAGGTTGATGCCGCATTCGGTCATCGGCTCAGTCCACTCGCAGCGCATCGGACAACAGCTCGACCAGCGCCTGCACCTTGGGCAGTGACTCGCGTTTGCGCGGCCAGGCCAGATGCAGATCCAGCCCTTGCGTGGCAAGTTGCGGCAGGATCTCCACCAGTTCGCCGCGTTGCAGTTGCTCCTTGATCAACCAGGTTGCCAGTTGGGCAATGCCCCACGCCGACGTTACGGCGGCGACCTGAGCTTCACCATTGCCGATGACCAGCCGCGCTTCGACAGCCCGGGTTTCCTGCTGCCCTTGTTCGTCGACAAACAGCCAGGGGCTGGTGCTGCCGTCTCCCCGACCGAACAGAATGCAGGCATGACGGGCAAGGTCCTCGAACGTTTCAGGCGTTCCGTGACGGTGCAGATACGCCGGAGCGGCGCAGAAGATCACCCGCTCGGTGCCCAGGTAACGATGCGCCAGACCCGCTGGCCAGACTTGCGGCCCACCGATGCGTACGGCCAGGTCGATCCCCTCTTCGAGAATATCCACAAAACGATCAGTGAAGGTCACGCGTGGGCGCAGTTTGTGATGCTGGCCTGTGAAGGCGAGGATCAGCGGCAGCGCATGCAGGCGGCCAAAGGTAGCAGGCAGATCGATGCGCAGCTGCCCGGCGGGCTCCATACGCTGCGCCGCCAGAGCGGTTTCGGCAGCCTCCAGCTCGGCAAGCATTCGCATGCACACAACGTGGTAAGCCGCGCCCTCCTCGGTCAGCGTCAGTCGTCGAGTAGTACGCTCGAAGAGGCGCATGCCAAGACGACTCTCAAGACGCGCCACGCTTTTGCTGACTGCAGAATTGGTCAGATTAAGCCGCTCTGCGGCTGCGGTGAAGCCGCCTGCGTTGGCAACAGCAACGAATGTTTCGATGCCTTTGAGGCGATCCGTGGACAGCATGTAAACACCCATTAATGAATCTGAGTCCACAATGTACGGAATATTTGCCAAAGATAGGAATCGATTTCTGCAATAAGCTGGCGGACTTATTTTTTGGTGGGTTTGTATCATGGCGTCTCTGGAAACTGCTGCTTCCAGCACCACGAGCGAAAGCTCGTCCGGTGCTGGCTTGTCCATCGCGATTCTGGCCTTGGCCGGCTTTGTGATTGTGACCACTGAATTTCTCATTATCGGGCTGCTGCCGTCATTGGCCCGCGATCTGGGAATCTCTATCTCGACTGCTGGCTTGCTGGTTACGCTTTTCGCCTTCACGGTGATGCTGTTCGGACCGCCGCTGACGGCCATGCTTTCACACCTGGACCGTAAGCGGACGTTTATCGTCATCCTGCTGATATTCGCAGCCTCCAACGCACTGGCGGCTGTCTCGAGCAATATCTGGGTACTGGCGCTGGCGCGATTCATTCCGGCACTGGCATTGCCCGTGTTCTGGGGCACCGCCAGTGAGACCGCCAGCCTGCTGGCCGGACCAAAGCGTGCGGGCAAGGCAATCGCGCAGGTGTATCTCGGGATCTCTGCAGCGATGCTGTTCGGCATTCCGCTGGGTACTGTATTTGCCGACGCAGTGGGCTGGCGCGGGGCGTTCTGGGCATTGACCCTGCTGTCCGGCTTGATGGCCGTATTGTTGGCGCTGTCAATGCCACGCCTGGAACCCACTGCTAAAGTGGGTCTTGCCGAGCAGGCAAGAATCCTCCGTGACCCACACTTCATCGCCAACCTGCTGCTGTCGATTCTATTGTTCACCGCAATGTTCGGTGCCTACACCTACCTCGCCGACACCCTGGAGCGTATCGCCGGTATCGAATCGGCTCAGGTCGGCTGGTGGCTGATGGGCTTCGGTGCCGTCGGTCTTATCGGTAACGCGCTGGGTGGCCGTTACGTGGATCGCAGCCCGCTAGGCTCTACTGTGGCGTTCGCGATACTGCTGGCACTGGGTATGACGGCCAGCGTACCTGCTGCGGGTTCTATGCCGCTGCTGGCTGTGGTGCTGGTGATATGGGGCATCGCTCACACGGCGCTGTTCCCGATCTGCCAGATACGCGTCATGAAAGCTGCGCCCAAGGCGCAGGCTCTGGCCGGAACCCTGAACGTTTCGGCAGCCAACGCCGGCATCGGGCTGGGCTCGATCATCGGCGGCCTGACCATTGAACACCTGGGTCTGGGTGCTGGTGGGTACGTGGCAGCACTTGTCGCTCTGCTGGCCATCGCTGTCGCCTGGGTAACCAAACTTCAAGTAAAAAAGGCGGCTGCGTAACGCAAGTTACTCTTCACGCATTACCGGCCAACCTGGTTGTCGACACAGCCAGATTGGCCTGATGTTCAATCGTGCATCTTCCTGCATGTTTCGTCATATTTTTGAACCGTTTTAAAGCCATATTCTGTCAGTTAATTGACTCTAAAACAGTCAAGCCTCTGCAATATGCAGTTATTTGACGCTCTTCGGCAAAATACTCTTCCCATGACACTAACGAACGCTCAAACTCCTGCCTTTCGGTCACGGAGCAGGAAAGTCGGGCCGATTCAAAAGCAATGTCCGGTAAGAAACCATGAGCACATATCACCGCAGGGGACTGGCATTCGCCAAGCGGATTTATGCCCCGAGGATACTCGGTGTCAGCGTTGGCTTTTTTACTGTCGCCGTGTCTTTGTATTACGTCAATGTTGCGCACTGGGTCTGGTATCTGGCGCTGCTCAATGCATTGATGTGGCCGCATATTGCCTATCAGATCGCACGCCGCTCACATCAGCCCTATGAAGCCGAATGGCGCAATTTGTTGATCGACTCGCTGTTTGGCGGCTTCTGGATGGGGGCAATGGGCTTCAGCCTGCTGCCCGTGGTCACGATCGTCGCGATGATGGCCATGCACAATATGGCTGCCGCAGGTCCTCGTCTGATGTTCCAGGGTATATTCGCACAGGCCTTGGGGGTGCTGATCTCGCTGGCACTGCTCAACCCGGTCGTCAACCTGCAAGGCAACATGGCGCAGATCTACGCCTGTGTACCGGTGCTGGTGATCTACCCTATCGTCATCGGCTGGCTGAGCCATCAGGTCACCCTCAAACTGTGTGAACACCGCAACATCCTGCGCAAACTGAGCCGTACCGACAGCCTGACCGGACTTCTGAATCATGGCGCCTGGAAAGACTTGCTTGATCTGGAGTTCACCAAGAGCCAGAACGCTTACCAGCATTGCGTGATTGCGCTGATTGATATCGATCATTTCAAGGTCGTCAATGACACCTATGGCCACATCATGGGCGACACGGTGTTGCAAAATATCAGTGAAGCGCTGCTCGATAACCTGCGCGATTCCGATTTGATAGGGCGCTGTGGCGGGGACGAGTTTTGCGTCATTCTGCCGGATACCAGCCTGATCCAGGCGAGGGAAACTCTCGAACGCATGCGTCTGGCCATCGACAAGATGACCCACTCACGGCATTGCGATCTCAAGGTCAGCCTCAGCATCGGCATTGCCGCCTACATGTCGGAAATGTCCGACGCAGCCTCATGGCTGCATGAGGCCGACAAGGCGCTTTACCTCGCCAAAAGCACCGGCCGCAACCGCATTGTCAGCGCCAAAGATGCCCCGCAGGAATGCCAGGTCGTCAACGCCGGAATCTGATCAGTCAGCGCTTGTTCTTGAACAGCAGTTCAAATAGAGAAGAGAAGCTTTCAACCCCCATCGCCTTCAGGAACGACTTGCGCATGTCTTCACGCAGACTTTCCAGGGTTATTTCTTTTGGCTTTGTGGTTTTCCGAGCCGAAGCGCTTTGTTCTTGAGTGTCGTTGTCGGGTTGGCGTTTTTCCCCGGAGCCAGCCAGTCTTAATCCGGGCGGATCAACATAAGTCAGGTCAGTACCTTGATCTTGAGCCCGCTCATAAACGCTACCAGGAAAACGCCTGTCATCACGATTGAAAAAAGCGATGCTCTGGAGATTCCTTCCAAACAGTTCTTTACCTGGCATTGGTGCAGCGCGATTGGGGTCTGCCAGGCCGAAGACTCTTTGTTTGAGAAGAGCCTCGCCGCTGATGGTGACAGAAGGGCCCGAAGATTTTACAGGGGCTGAAGAAGTAGTAGAGGCGGGCATTTTCATCGCTATTTTTTTATCAAGTTGCCGTGCTGCTATTGCCGCCTCTGCCCCAGAGCTTATCACTCGCATGATGTTGACTCCTGATCTATTTTAGAACACATGACGATTATCGCCAGACGTCGAACTCACTCTATCGAATTAAAACCACCTGACACTTCTGGCAGAAAAACCCGCTGATGCATTTAGAAAGACAAACGCCATGCAACACTTTCCACTGCCATGCATGGAGATGCTTGACCGTGCAAAAGCCCTACATTCCTTGAATGATATAAGCAGGGAGAACTGCAACTTGCAGAGCGCCTCTTTAATCAATCGAAAATTCAAAAGAGGAAAGATTATTCAGCAGCCACTCGGGTGTATGCGCTTCCAGCAACGCCGTGATGGGCTGTCCCATGATCAGCTTGCCGTACAGTGCTTCTTCCTGTTCCAGATGGGCCAACTGGACAGCGCGGTAATCAAATGGGTAGATACTCTTCTCGATGGGCAGCAGCCGGTCAAAGTGCTCGAGCAACCCGTGAAAGACGATGCGTCGCTCGACGGTGTTTCGGGTGGTGGCGATGAGTTTGACGAAGTACTCGCTGTCCTGACGCCGCAGGGCTTCACTGGCAGCGTAACGCTCGACCAGCGTGTGCAGCGATGAATCATCGAACACCATGCAGCACAGGTCCTCTCGCAGCATGTCCTTGAAAGGGTTGTCCACCCCGGGTCGGCGGGAGTTCTTGCCCAGTGCGAATTGCACTGCCCGCTCGGCCAGCCACTGACGCTTGCGCCCTTTCAGCCTTTCTGTGTCCTCCAGCAGCGGCGACTGGCGCCCCAATGACCGAAGCTGTCGAGAAAGCTTTACGAACAAGCCAACGGGGCCACACAGCCTTGCTTGCTGCTCGACCAACTGCGCCACGGAAAGTGCGGCCTGCCGGGTTGCGAGGCGATGGAAGTTATTCGTCAGATTCAAGCCTGGCCGATGCGGGTCCAGCCGCAATGACTGATCGGATTCTGATTCGCTCCGAAGAAAACAAACAGTCATGAGTTGCTCCTTTTAACGTTGACGGATTGATCGTACAGGCTGGTTTTTTAACGCTACGTTCTTCGAATAACCCGCCGGATGGCTGCCCGTGCAGCGGCCATACAGCCAGTTTTTTCATACCTGCCTGACAATGTTGGCACTGCGCTGGCCGCACTAACAAACCACAGGGATGGCAGGACTTATTATGGAGGGACTGAAACGCGACACAATCCTACAGATGTAGGGGGTCAAAGTTTTTCTGAGGCAGTAATACAGAAACACACCGCGCCATGAGCTCAACGCGTGTTCTTACCTGGTTTTTTCTGAGCAGCGAAGACACGTGATCACGCACCGTATAGTCACTGATACTAAGTTGCCTGGCGATCTCCTTGTTGGTACAGCCCTGCAGCAACAGACCAAGCACTTCTTGTTCTCTGATTGTCACCGACATGATATTCCCTCTCACCATCGTTTTGCCTGAAGGCAAATTTTTGTAGGATGCTTCTTACATCTGTCCTCCATGACTTGATTACTGAATCGGCACAGAGATCACTTTATTTAGAATTGTTTTCGCAGGTCGATCTGCGGCTTGGCTAGCCATCCAGAAACCATACTTCTGAAGGTAAGAAGGTTCTTACAAGCAGCCATACAACAAAGAAAGCTCCTACATAACACCAAGCATAATGACTACGAGCCCACTTATAGACGTCGTGAAAAAGCAGCCAGTACAAGTAAATCCGTACTGTACCGATTCTGCACTACAGCCATTTGGAAACATGCGTAAATAGACAGGCGCAAGATAGACTTGAGCACTCGGAATTACAATCAGTTGTTACAATTGAATAACGATTGAGACGTAACGTTGTTGATATCTGTTATGTGACGACTACTCTCACGAAGGTGAGCAGCTGTCGTCACATGTTCAAGCGGACGCCAAGACTGTCGCTAATTCGCCTGCTTTTATCGGGCGTTGCAGCTTGCGGAGTCATCTACCCGGGTTCCATGATGCAGCCCGAACACTGCAGCAGTGACCAGCCCCACAATGCCCATGATCAGACTGAACAGCACGCAGATCCACAGATTCCAGGGCATCAACGCGATGAGCATCAGCGGCGTGATACTTGCCCAGAAGGCGTAGGCGATGTTGTAAGTGAAGGAAATACCCGATACACGGATGTGAGCAGGGAACAGTCCGACCATTACCGAGGGCACCACACCGACGATTCCACAACCGAGGCCGGCAATGGCGTAGGCGATACCCAGTGGCAGCCAATTCTGGATGAGGCTGGCGTAAAGCACGCCGATCCCCACAGGCAGCAGCAGGCTGTAGATCATCACCCCGCGCCAGGCACCGATACGATCGACCAGCATGCCGGCCAGCACGCAGCCAATATTGAGAAAGACGATGCCCAGAGCGCTGAGGGCGAATGTCTGGCTTGCGCTGATAGCAAAACGCTGCTGCATGACCGTAGGGGTAATGACTACCAATATGACCACTGCAGAAGTCAGCACGAAGGTCAGCAGTGCGGCGGGCAGCAGGGAGCGTCGGTGATTGCGCAAGACCTGGCTCAGCGGCAGTTCTGTCATGCCTTCACGCTGGGCGTGCATGGCCATGAACACCGGCGTTTCACTCAACCAGCGACGGAGCCAGACACTCACCACTCCAAATACGCCCCCTAACAAAAAAGGGATACGCCAGGCCCACTCGAGAATTTCTGCCGGGCTGAAGACCCGCGCCAGCCAGGTTGCGGTCAACGCACCGAGCAGATACCCGAAGGTCAGGCCCGCCTGCAGCACCCCGAGTGCATAACCCCGATGCCCCGTGGGCGCGTGTTCCGCCACGAAGGCCCAGGCACTAGGCACTTCGCCACCGACCGCCGCGCCTTGCAGGATACGCAATGCCAACAACACTACGGGTGCCCAATAGCCGATCTGTGCGTAGGTGGGCATGATGCCGATCAACAGGCAAGGCAGCGCCATCATGAGGATGCTGAGGCTGAATACCCGTTTGCGTCCCAGGCGGTCGGCAAAATGCGCCATCATTATCCCGCCAAGCGGCCGGGCAAGGTAACCGGTCACGAAGATCCCGAAGCTTTGCAGCAGGCGTAGCCACTCCGGCATGTCAGGCGGGAAAAACAGCTGGCTGAGGGTCAGCGCGAAAAATACGAAGATGATGAAGTCGTAGATTTCCAGTGCCCCGCCCAGGGCCGCAAGGCTCAGGGTCTTGTAATCGGCTTTGCTGAAGGGTTGGGGAGCGGGTTGAACGATGGCCGTCATGAAGACCCCGAAACATGGCTGAAAAGAGCGCATCGCGCTCACAGGGCGCGAAGAATAGCAAAGCTTGCAAGCGTGTGTGCCGCGAAGTTCCGGTGCGGGCCTCAGCCCATGCCCCCGCACATACAAGGCTTAGAAATTGATCGACGCAGACAGCCTGGCGGTTCTGGGGGCGCCCATGAACAGATAGTCGTCGCCCAGGTACTCGCCTGCATCGCGCCAGTAGCGCTTGTCGAACAGGTTGTCGACGGTAAGGCGCAGCACGGTGTCGTACCCGCTCACCTTGGTGCTGTACCGACTGCCGATGTTGAACAGCGCGTAGTCGCTGACCTGTACCGAGCCTTCACGGTCAGCGTATTTGCTGGCGCTGTACTGCACTCCGCCGAGCAACGCCAGGCCGCGAATCGGCAGGCTGTAATCGGCTTGCAGCGTACCCCGGTACTCAGGCACGTTGAGCGTTTGATGACCTTCATAGGCATCAGTACCACTGCTGTCGACTCTGGACCGGATGGCCGCTGCGCTGGCTGAAATCTGCAGGCGCTCGGTCAGCCAGCCACTCGCGCCAAGCTCCAGCCCGGTGTTTTTCTGCTCGCCCTGCTGGACGTAGGTAAACGTGCCGTCGTCATTGGGCCGGGAATACTGATAAGCCTGACGGGCCTGAAACAGCGCAGCAGTCAGGCTCATGCGTTGCCAGTCGTACTTGATGCCCGCCTCCAGCTGTCGCGATACAGTCGGCGCGAGGATTTCGCTGGCGTTGGTGGTGAACCACGCCGCTGTCCCGCCCAGCGAAAGGCCCTTGCTGTAGCTCGTGTAGAGCGAAACATTGTCGACCGGTTTGTAGATCAGCGCCGCCTGCGGCAGGAACACATAGCGCTCGGTGTGGCGCGCTTCGCTGCCGTCCTCGGCAAACGCCTGCTCGTCGAGCCGCACCTGGCGCCCGCCCAGCACGGTTTGCCAATGCTCGTCGAAGCTTATCCGGTCAATGACAAAAAGCCCGTACTGGCGGCTGTCCAGACGCCGCTCGGTGTGCGGCAGTGGCAGGCCGGACGGTTCGACCGGCACTGACGATTGATTGATGTTGCCAGAGCCCACAAGCTCGTTGAAGGTTCCGCGCGTGTCCACGGTTCGGCGGTAGGCGCTGCTGCCGAAGGTCAGTTGATGCGCCAGCGAACCGGTGCTGAACACTCCGGACATGGCCGCCTCGATCTCGTCATTGCGACGCGTATCGTCAGGGCTGCGGAAATCATAGATGTCATAACCCCCCTCGGCGCTGAAGTGGTTGGGCACCGCCTCAGCCGCACAACTGGCCGAACCATAGCAACCCCAGGCAAAGGCGCTGTAGTCATAGATCACCACCCGGCTGCGCGATGCGCTGAGACTGCCCTTCCAGCTGTCGTTGAACTGGTATTCGAAGCGCCCGTTCATGTTCAGCGATTCCATACCCACCGGACTGGACCAGTTCTGATAGCCCAGCAGTTTGCGTGGCGAGGCATCATGGGGCAGCGTTGTACCGCCCAACAGTTGATAACCGGGCACCGAACGCTGTTCCTTGTTCTGGTATTCGACGTCCAGTTGCAGCAAGGCGCGTTCGCTGATGTTCCAGTCGAAGGCCAGCGAAGCGAAGTCACGCTGACCGTCGGCGTGCTGCACGTAGGAACGAATATCCTCATGCGCCAGATTCACGCGCAAGCCGAACTGCTGCTCACTGCCGAACCAGCCACCGACGTCGGTCGCGAGGTAACGCTCACCGTGCTCATTGGTCGAGACCGTTACGGAGCGAACATCCTGCGCCCGTTTGGTCTGGTAGTTGATGACTCCGCCTGGCTCTGAAACGCCACTTTGCAGGCCAGACAAACCCTTTAGCAATTCGACCTGCTGCTTGTTCTCCAGCGCCACGTTCTGTTCACCGGCAATGCTCCGGCCATTGATGCGATAACTGTTGGCCGCATTCAGCGAAAAACCGCGCACCACGAAATTTTCGTAATACCCCACCGGCGCGTACCCGTCGCCCACCGAGGCGTCATTGCGCAGCACATCACTCAGCAGTTTTGCCTGACGGTCCTTGATCAGCGCTTCGGTGAACACCGAAACCGACGCAGGCGTGTCCAGCAATGATGCCTGCTCAAACCCGCCGACCGAGGCCCTGCCGGCCCTGTAATCGGAAGTACTCTCCTGCTCGCTGAAGCCGGTCACATTGACTGCCTCCAGGCTGAGCGGCTCGGCCGCCAGCAACGGCGAGGCGACGGCCATGCCCAAAGGCAGCAGATGCCAGGCGTAACGCACGGCAGGTCGGTTGGACGCACTCATCGATAAGACTCCGCAAGGACAGCGCCTGGACAGACGCGATGCACCTTCCGGCAGGGGGCAACCTTTTACGTTCACTGCCGGTTTTTTTCAACCTTTACGTGGCGATCGACTATAAACAAAGGGCACTGAAAACGTGGCTGACACAATAGGCAACAAACACGGACGCCACAAATGATACGCGGCAGAATAATTAAGCGTGAATTAAGTAAGTATGGCTAATCTGGACGCAACAAAACCGCTGAACGAATCAGCGCGTCATGAATCATTTAAAAACAGATCAATCAGAAGGAATACCTTATGAAATTTATGCCTGCCCTCTTCGCTGCCGCCGCCCTCACTGCGGCTGCCGGTGTTGCCCAAGCCGATATCGGCCCCGATGAAGTAGTACGCCTGCACAAGGCTGGCACAGTGGGCGACTTTGAACAGTTCAACAAACAGGCCCTCGCAGCACACCCAGGCTTCACGATCCATGATACCGAACTGGACAAAACCATCACTGGCCAGCTTGTCTACCAGATCGAGTTGAAGGGCCCTAACCGTGTTGAATGGAACTACGATGTTGATGCCAAAACCGGCAAAGTAGTTCGTGACGCAGAAGACCATTGATCCAGCGATCTTCTAGTTGCCTACAGTGCAGATAAGAAAATTCCCACGTTATTGTGGGAATTTTCAGTTAAAGCCTTAGCGTTCTATTACTTAATCATCATGAGTTATTATTTAGCCAGCCCGACCTTCAGTACGCTGCCATTATCTTCATCGGTCAACACATACAAATAACCGTCCGGCCCCTGACGCACGTCTCGAATACGCTGCTTCATGTCTTTCAACAGTCGTTCTTCATGAACAATCTTGTCGCCGTCAAATTGCAGCCTGATCAACTCTTGAGTGGCCAGCGCGCCGATGAACAGATTGTGGTCCCATGCCTTGATAAGGCTGTGGTCGTAGAACGCCATGCCGCTGATGCCCGGTGACACTTCCCAGACCTGAAACGGCACCTTGGTGCCTTCGACAAACTTGCCCTTGGCCTCAGGGATCGGCTCACCCGAATAATTGATACCGTGAGTCGCGAGCGGCCAGCCGTAATTCTGACCCCGCTCGATAATGTTCAATTCGTCGCCGCCCTTGGGGCCGTGTTCGTTGATCCATACAGTCCCGGTCCACGGGTTGAGCGCTGCACCCTGTGGGTTGCGATGGCCATAGGACCATATTTCAGGCCGGACGTTTTTCTGCCCCACAAAAGGGTTGTCTTTCGGCACGCTGCCGTCCGAATAAAGGCGCACGACCTTGCCTTGCAGCTTGTCCAGATCCTGTGAGGCAGATCGATTATTGTTCTCGCCCAACGCGATAAACAGGTAGCCGTCGCGATCAAAGACCATTCGCGCGCCAAAATGGTTGCCGACCGACAGCTTGGGCTCCTGGCGGAAGATGACTTCAAAGTCTTCCAGTCGGGTCATGTCAGCCGAAAGACGACCACGACCTGCCGCCGTGCCAGCAGTATCGCCCTCGGCGGGGGTCTTGCCGCTGCCTTCGGAGTAAGTCAGGTACACCATGCGGTCCTTGGCGAATTCTGGCGACAACACAACATCGAGCAGGCCTCCCTGCTTCTGCGCCCAGACTTCCGGCACGCCGGAAAGCGGACCGGACAACTTGCCGTCAGCCGATACCAAGCGCAGGTTGCCGGATCGTTCTGTCACCAGCATGCCCTGTTTGTCCGGAAGAAACGCCAGCGCCCATGGATGGTTCAGCCCTTCAGCCACAGAGCTGACCGTCACTGTGCCCTGCTCGCTTTTGTATTCTTGCGTAGCAGCGCTGGCCGTCATCGGCAGGCTCAGAATGGCAGCGGTACACCATGTCGCAATCAGGGTTTTTCTAAGCATGAGCATTTCCTTAATGCATTGAACGGGTGCCGCGCCGGTCGGCGGGCGCGTGATCAGAGAGTCAGTTACCGCGTTTGGGGTCGGTTGTCGGTGCAGAGGGACGCGGAGAGGTCTGGCGCGTCGGGTAGCCGTTACCGATACCGCCGTTCTCCAGCGTTGGCCTGCGCACCGGTGGCGCAATATTGGGGCCGGGCGCGCGTGGCGTACTCGATTCCGTGCCCTGACGGCTATTGGGGTTGGAGCGTTTGGTCGGGCTGTTGTAGGGGTTGCTGCTGGCGCCATTATTCAGGGTGCTGTTGGGCAGGGTCTGAGCGTGAACGGCGCTGATTCCGGACAACGCCACAAGCACACCGCCTACAAGATTGCGCACAAAACTGTTCATCACATACCTCTGGGTACAGGTGAAGTCTCCGGGTACGACGAAGGAGACTCAGGCCTTTGATGTCAACCGAGGCTGCAGGTTCGTTCCGGCGATGCCGATGAGCAAGTAAAGCGATGCGAGAGTTTGTAACAAAGATGGTCAAAGCACGGCGATGTTGAACAGCGAGGCATCGGCAAACGCAGTGTTCTGCGAGGCCTTAGAGGGCGTCAGGCGATCCCGCGCCATTGGTTTTCAGCAATCGCTGGCCGACTTCAACGGCATGCTGAAAGTGAATACGGTGCCACCTTCATGCGTCGAGCACACCTCAAGCACGCCGCCATGAGCTCGGGCTATCTCGCTGGCAATGTACAAACCCAAGCCCAGTCCGGCCTGCGGTTCGTTGGTAATCGGCCGTGAGTATGGAAGGAAAAGCTGCGAACGCATCGACTCGGGGATCGGCTCGCCCTGGTTGGCAACGCTGAGCACAAAAAGATCACCGCGCACCCCGGCATTCACCTCGACCGAGCTTTGGGCGTCACCATGAGAGATTGCGTTGGACACCAGATTGGACAGCAATTGTGCGATTCGCTCATGGTCGCAGCGAATAAGCTCGAGCGCTCCGATATTCGAGCGAATCAGCCGGTCAGGATGCACACGCTGCACCTCGGAGATCACATGTTCAAGCGTCTTGTCCAGGCCATGAGCATCGTGAATGCTCAACGGAATGCCGTGCCCCATGCGACCACGGGCAAAATCCAGCACGTCATCGACTAACTGCGAAGCACGCTGGCCCGAGGTCAGGATGTGCTGGACGACTTGCAGGGTCTTGTCATCCAGCGGGCGGCGCAGCAACAGCTCGGCACCTGCATTGATGGCAAACAGTGGGTTACGCAGGTCATGCCCCAGAACGGCGATGAATTGATCGCGCAGTTCGGCCACCTCACGCTCGGCCAGAAGATCGGCCTGCACCCGCTGCATGTTTTCCTCGGCCTCTATCTGCAATGCCAGAAGGCGCGCGAATGACACCATCATCGCCTCGATAGGCGTGCCGGTCAGTTTGGCGGGCTTGGGGTCCAGCGCGCAAATGGTGCCGAAAAAGCTGCCATCCGTGAGAAAAATCGGTATCGATATGTAGCTCTGAAAGTTGTAACGACGCGGGGTGTGATGCGCGCAGAACATCTCGTCGTCAGCAACGTGATCAATCACTACCGGTTTGTGAGAGGAGCGTATCTCGTGACAGATCGTACTGGTCACTTCCAGCTCGCCACCGGGCTTCAAACCGAAATTAAGGTTGTCGAGGACTGCGCAGGCCGTCCAGGAGTCTTCGGTAACGCGCGCCACTGCCGCGAAGCCCAGGCCAGTGGACTCGGTAATGACTTGCAGGATAGCCGGCACCGCGCTGATACGGCTGATCGTGGCTACATCATTTGAAATGGAATGCCGCATGTAAGACCTGTCTAGCCTGGAGGTAATGGCGCAGCGCGACATTCTACGTGCCTGACGCGTCTTTGTGCGCCAGGGATCGACCTGTTTGAAGATTGCCCCGACGAGTAGCCGTGGTTACGTAGACTTCAGCTTTTTGCAGTGGGCCGCGGAAAAGCGACAGTGAAGGTCGTGCCGGCCTGCGCCGAAGAATTGACCGTCACGTCTCCCAGGTGCGCACGGACGATTTCGCGCACGATAAACAGCCCGAGCCCAACCGTGCGGGTTTCGTCGCTGTCACTGACCACACGAACCACCGGCTCATACAGGTCATCGACCTTTTCCATTGGTATGGGCTCGCCTTCGTTATGCACCGACAGCTTGATCAGATACGTCTCGAATGACGATGTGATTAATACCTCACTGTGATCGGCGCCGTAATTGACGGCATTGCTCACCAGATTGCTCAGCATCTGCAGCAAACGGTCCGGGTCAGCGACACAGGCGCCCTCACCTTCGCTGCGGTGCGTCAAGACCCGGTCGGGGAACGCCTGACGCAACTCCTCGACACCCCTAGCGATCAGCGCATGCAGGTCAACAGACTGAGGGACAACGGTAATGCCGCTGCCGACGCGGGCATGGGTGAAATCCAGCAAGTCGACGATCATGCGCTCGGCACGGTCGGTCGAATGGTGAATGTGACCCAGAATCCGCTCCTGGCGCGACTCCAGCGGGGTACGTTCCAGGAGGCCGGCGGCCATCTTGATGGCCGCCAACGGGTTGCGCAGGTCGTGGCTGACGATGCCGATCATCTGCTCGGCAAAAATCGCGCGTATCTCTGCTTCGGCATGGGCCAGACGCAGGCGGTTGCGCGCCGAAGTCAGCTCGGTCTGAACCGTCATCTGCTGCTGCAACAACTCTTCGGCCATCTTGCGCGATGCCAACAATTCGCGCTCGTACTTGTTGCGCTCTTCGGCGAGGAACACCGCCACTTCATGCAGAAACCCGGACGGGTATTCGCGGCGCACGGCGTTGAGCATCATGGGCACAGGGTGGCCATCGGCGTGCAGCAGCTCGACCTTGACCTCGGCGATCGAGCCCTGGCTCTGCAGCAGCGGTGCCCAGTGGGTCTGCAAAAAGACCTTGCCGGCAAGGTTCAGCAAATCCTGAAAACGGCGACCCACGACAGCCTCGCGCTCCAGCTCCAGCCAACGGCAAAAAGTCAGGTTGACACGCTCTATGGTGCCGTTCGGCAGGGTCACCACCAGCCCGCAGGCGGCGTGCTCGTAAAGGTCTTCCGTAAGCGGCAGAGTCACTTGTTCAAGCGACATGTTCGGCGCTCTCGTAAAACGCCAGAAACTGGTTCATGGCAATGATGCATTCCTGCGGCGCACTCATGTGCGGGTAATGCCCGACGTTGTCGATCATGTGCAGTGTGCTGTCGGTGATGACCCGATGCAGGTATTCACCCACCTGAACTGGCACGACAAGGTCATCGCTACTCTGCAGGATCAGCGTTCGGGTCTTGAGCTTTTCGACATCGGCACGATGATCGGAGAGAAAGGTGACACGGGCGAACTGCCTGGCAATCTCGGCATTGGTGCGGCAGAGGCTGCTGGCAAGTTCTTCACTAAGCTCAGGCGGGTTCGAGGTGCCCATGAGGGTCGGCGCCATGGTGCTGGCCCAACCCAGATAATTGCTTTCGAGCGTTTCCAGCAGTGAGTCTACATCCGCCCGCGTGAAGCCACCGACGTAGTCACCGTCGTTGAGGTAATGAGGTGACGGGCCGACCATGACCTGGCCGTCGAAACGGCCAGGGGATTCAAGCTCGGCGAGTACCGCAATCATGCAACTGACCGAATGCCCGACATGAATGACGGGGCCAGCGCCCGCATACTCGTTCACCAGCTCAAGCAAGTCGGTCGCGTAGCCCTTGAGTGATGCGTATTTATGCGGAAACCAGGTCGAAGTATCCGACTGACCGCTGCCCACCAGATCAAACAGCACAACCTTGAAGCGCTCTGCAAAGTGCGGGGCCATGAACCGCCACATGTGCTGATTGCAACCAAATCCATGAGCGAAAATCAGGGTGGCCGGTCCCTCACCCATAACGTTGACGTTGTTGCGCTGCTGGACCGACATATCGGGCTCCGAAAAATGACCACGGTACCACCGTGGTGTGCATGCACTAAGGACAATGAGAGAAGATTATCATCGTTAGCGGCACACTAGTGGCACAAACCGCAGTCAGCGATTTAAATTCGGAGCGTCGCAGTACTCAGGGCAGGTACAGGAACAATTGACAACCAGCCGTTACTCGCCGATGTCTTCGTTCCACAGGTCAGGCTTGTTGTTAATGAAGTTCTGCATCATGTGTTTGCATGCTGCATCATCAAGTACATCGATCTGCACCCCTCGTGAGCGCAATAAGTCTTCTTCGCCCATGAAAGACTGGTTCTCGCCCACAATGACCTTGCGAATGCCGTAGAGCAGAATCGCACCGCTGCACATGGCGCAAGGCGAGAGCGTTGTGTAGAGCACCGCCTCCCTGTACACGCTGGCAGGTTGGCGACCGGCATTTTCCAGTGCGTCCATTTCACCGTGCAGCGTGGCACTGGCATTTTGCACCCGACGATTGCGACCACGACCGATGATCTTGCCGTCATGCACGATGACCGAACCTATGGGAATACCACCCTCTTCCTGCCCACGCTGCGCCTCTTCGAATGCCGCTCGCATGAATGCGTCCATGATTTTGCCTCGCGTCGTTAACGTTAAGTAGGTGTCAGTGTTGCAGCGTCATTTGAGCATTGCCCAGTGCGCGTGCCACAAATTGTTCGAGCAGTTCAGAGGATCGAGCTTTCATATCAGCAATGACTCTTGCATTTCTCACTCTGAAGCTGTTTGCCAGTGATAGCGAACTCTCGCCCTGATCGAGCGAGCGCAGTTCCTCGGCAGTGAATGAGTGCGCGTAAGAGGCCGCAAGATTGCGATCCCACTGGCTCTGGTAATCAGGCTGCAAATAGCGCAGTTCGTTCTGCACCAGGGTCTGGGCCTCGATCCTGCCGACCGATTTCACCATAGCGGCAAAAGCGGCAGTACGCGAGGCGGCCTGATAACCCAGCCAGGCCAGGCCCTCGCCCAGATTTCGCTGCTCCACCAGTGCCAGCGCCGTGTCGTCGACATCTTCGGCACTCACCGGCCGCAGGGCATCCAGCCCCAGACAGGCAACCAATGCCAGCCCGGTATGCCACACCCTGCGCGAGCCTTGCATATGTCCGGTTTACCTGCTTACAACGCGCTACTGACGCGCGCTGCTACATCGGCAGGCAGCCAGGCTTTCCAGACATCCGGGTGTTGCTTGAGAAACGCCTTGGCGACAACTTGCGGGTCCTGGTGTTTTTCGCTCATTTCAGCCAGCGTCTGGTTGAGCAGATCGATAGGGAAATCCACTTGTTTGAAGAAACTCACCAGTTCCGGGTACTGCTTGCTGAACGCTGCGGACACGCCGATAGACAGCGTGGCGTCCAGCGAAGAGGAACCGCGCGGGTCAGGATTGCTGGCATCGGTCAGGGTTTTCCAGGCATCGGCGTCGAAAGGGGGTTCTTCAAGCTTGATCAGCTTGTAACTGCCCAGCAGCGGGGTCGGCGACCAGTAGTAGAACAGCACCGGTTTGCCACGGCGGATGGCCGACCCGATCTCGGCATCCAGCGCAGCGCCCGAGCCTGTACGGAAGTTGACGAAGCTGTCGCTCAGCCCATAGGCCTTGAGTTTCTGGGTGTTGACGATCTCGGAGGTCCAGCCGCTCGGACTGTTGAGAAAACGTCCTTTGTCAGGCGACTCCGGGTCTTTGAACACATCCTTGTAACGGGCCAGGTCAGCCACCGACTTCAGGTCCGGCGCCATCGGTTTGATGCCTTTGGCAGCATCGCCCTTGATCACGTATTCAGGTACCCACCAGCCTTCGGTCGCACCTTTGACGATATTGCCCAGACCGAAAACCTTGCCGTCAGCTTCGGCCTTGACCCATACCGGGCTGCGTCCGGTCCACTCTTCGGCGATGACCTGAATATCATTTTTGGCCAGCGCAGTTTCGAGGCTGACGGTACTGCCGGGCAACGTGTCGGTCGGGTAGCCGTAGCCCTTTTCGACCAGCGTGCGCAATACCTCGGTAATCAGACTGCCGCTTTCCCAGGTCAGCGCGCCGAACTGGATCGGCGCGTTTTTTTCAGCCGCCATAGCTGGCGGACCGAGCAGCCCCAGCGCCAGCAGGGAACAGCTCAGCAGTCGTGTTATTGATCTCATGCTCACCTCGAATGGCGGGTAAAGAAAACATAGCTGACAGTATCGACATCGTTACGCGGTCATTAGTTGTAACGAGATGAGCCTCTGTATGATGCAACCCCTCCATTCCGTGCCGGCGAGTTCGCTTGCGATGTCAGAAATTCAGTATTGCCTGTTACCCGATACGTGTCGCCCGCTGCTGGGCAAGTTCTATCGCGAACACCAGTCGTCGATGCGACCCGCCAGCAAAGGGCATATATGGGTAGCAAAGCAGGGCGAGATAGTCGGGGCTTTGTGCCTTTCGCCCGTGGCGGAGGGCCACTGGCTGACGGGGCTTTTTGTCGCCCCGGCACAGCGTGGCCAATCCGTGGCGGAACGCTTGATAGAGGCGGCGCTGCTGCCACTCTCGGGGCCAGTCTGGTTGTTCTGTCACCCTGACTTGCTGGGGTTTTATCAGCTCATGGGGTTTGAAACAGCGCAGCGTTTGCCACAAGTACTGGGCGAGCGATTGATGCGCTATAGCCGCAGCAAGGCGTTGATTGCGCTGTCTCGGGAAGCCTGACGGGCTGAAGGGAGCAGCACGCTGTCATTCATCAGCATTGGGGTCCATGTCCGGAAACATCACGTCCATGAAGCCGAACTTGCTGAAATCGGTGATACGCGAAGGGTATAAGCGTCCGATCAGGTGATCGCATTCGTGTTGCACAACCCGCGCATGGAAGCCGTGAGCAACCCGCTCGATGGGCAGGCCATCCGGGTCGAAACCCTCATAGCGAATACTTTGGTAACGATCAACCATACCGCGAAGCCCCGGCACTGAAAGACACCCCTCCCAGCCCTCTTCCATGTTCGGGCCAAGCGGGGTAATCAGCGGGTTGAGCAGGATTGTCTGCGGGACGGCCTCGGCTTCTGGATAGCGTTCGCTGCGCTCGAAACCGAAGATCACCAGTTGCAGATCGATACCAATCTGCGGCGCCGCCAGGCCAACGCCGCCCACGCTGTGCATGGTTTCGAACATGTCGGCAATCAGCGTTTCGAGTTCGCTGCTGCCGAACATCTCTGTCGGAACAGGTGGAGCGATGCGCAACAGACGCTCATCGCCCATCTTGAGAATATTACGAATCATGGCTGCTGGTCCTTCGCATAAAACGCCATCTTGTCATACATGGCCATCAGGTTTCTTCAGCCTTGGGCATTGGTACGGAATGATCACGCCCCAACCCGGAAACATGCTGTTTGCCACCCGCCTCTTCCTGCTCATCGCCCAGACCGTCGCCCGGCTCTTTCTCGCCCGCTTCCTTACCCTCGGCAGACATATGCTCGATCACCGCATTCATTTCCGCGCCCAGCAGCAGCACGGCGGCCGAGATGTAGAAATACAGCAACAGCACGATGATCGCACCGATACTTCCATACATGGCGTTGTAGTCGGCGAAGGTCTTGACGTAGAAACCAAACGCCAGCGAAGCCACAATCCACACCACCACAGCCAATACCGAACCCGGTGTGATAAAGCGAAACTCTTGTTTGACGTCAGGCATCACGTAGTAGATCAGTGCCACGGCGACCATCAGCAAGATAATGATCGCGGGCCAGCGCAAGATGGTCCACAGCGTCACGATGATCTCTTCCATCCCGACCTGTGCAGCAATCCAGTTCATCACCTGAGGCCCCAGCACCATGAAAGCCGCTGCTGCCAGCAACATGCCGGCAATGCCGACGGTGTACAGGATCGACAGCGGAAAACGCTTCCAGATGGGACGACCTTCGACCACATCGTAGGCCGCGTTCATGGCGCTCATCATCAGACGAACGCCAGCCGACGCTGTCCACAAGGCGATCACGATACCGATCGAGAGCAAACCGCCCTTGGACTGCTGCAACTGATCAATAACCGGGTTGACCTGTTCGAGCGCCTGCGGTGGCAACAGAAACTCGGACTGCAGGCGCAGCCAGGAGAAAAAATCCGGAAGGTGCAGAAAGCCGATCAAGGCGATCAGAAACAGCAAAAACGGGAACAAAGAAAACAGCATCTGATAAGCCAGTGCCGACGCATAGGTGGACATCTCGTCGTCGAGAAACTCGTTGACGGTGCGCACCAGTACTTTACCGACTGACAGTTTACGCAAATGGGGGAAAATCATGGCGCTTCCTCTTGCTCCCGAACTGGAACACCTAACATCCTGAAGACCGGCATTTTCTGCATCGCAGGCCTTGTGTAATCACAAGGTTATACGCAAATACCGATGGCACATTGACTGGACAGGTCTTGAAAGGTTTCAGTCCCGCAAGGCAGAAAGCATAACGGCCATCCGTGGATGACCGTTATCGGCGTCGCTCATTCCCGTGCAGAAGGCGACGGGAACGCTCCGTTTACGCCTTGTCGACGCCTTTCTTGATCGCGTCTTTCACTTCGCCTTTGGCCTGCTGGCCCTCGCCCTTCAACTCTTGAACCTTGCCTTCAGCCCTCAAATTCGTGTTATCGGTGGCCTTGCCAACAGCCTGTTTGACGTTACCAACGGCTTCGTTGGCCATGCCTTTGACTTTATCGCTGGTACTGCTCATCGAAAATCTCCTGGGTCTGAAGACCGCACTGGAATAGGTTGTCGTAATCGACACAGAAGTTGACCTTCACCGAGAACGAAGAGTTTCATGAATATCGCGACCGACGTCGCCGCTGGTCCGCTTGCCTGCACACCTGCATTTCAAGCGTAGAAACGAGCGCGCGCCGGACTTTGTGCGAGAATACGCGGCACCGTTGTCCGGCAAGGCCGACACGCTGAACAAACCGATTCTCAGGAACGCTATGAAACTCGATAAAAAGCTGGCCATTGCACGCAGAAACCAGGATCTGGGCGGCGCAGTGCTCGGCGTCAACAACACCCATTTCGCTGTGCTCGACCCTAAACGCAATATCTGGTGGTTCGACCTGCCGGTGCCGCGCCTGCAGGTAGGCCAGTACGAATGGCTGCATCTGCTGCTGCACACGCCTGAAACAGACCAGTTGCTACACCTCAAAGTGACCACTGTATTCATGCGCGATCACATGGAAGGTCTTGAAGTGCGCAATGCCGACAAGCGCAAACCGACCGTCAGCCTCGAACTGAGCGCCGACAAGGACTCATTTCTCAAAGACATGCGCCCCAAGGGCAGCAATCTGGGTTTTGCCGGTTTTCTGCAGAACTGACCTGCTTTTAATGGCAGCAGCGACTGAACAGCGCGCCTCAGTGACGTTCATCGCTGCGCGCAGTCCTCAGGCGAAGCGTCGCACCGCCAGGTAGCCTGCCGTACCGGCCAGCGCGGAGACGACAGTACCCCAGGCCAGATCGATCAGCGCCAGTTGCGCAGGCCAGCCCTGTAATGTCGCCCAGTTGGTCAGG
This sequence comes from Pseudomonas tremae, assembly GCF_001401155.1. Lineage (GTDB taxonomy): Bacteria > Pseudomonadota > Gammaproteobacteria > Pseudomonadales > Pseudomonadaceae > Aquipseudomonas > Aquipseudomonas tremae. The sequence goes on along the minus strand of NZ_LJRO01000117.1, from coordinate 111,438 downwards.
TCATACGTGCCGTAGGCAACCAGCCCCAGCAAGCCGCTGAACAGCGTGGCACGGCTCATCCGCTGCTCCCTGACTGCCGGCATCACGCCGAACACCACCACGCCAACACCGTAAAGCAGATAGAACGCCACGGCGGGCCCGACCACCGGTGTCGCCAGCATCAGCGGCCCAAGCCATTCCCGATAGACAGGCCCCATGAACACGCCAAGCCATAGCCCGTCGAGAATCAGGAACGCCAGCAGCGTGCCGAGGTAAGCCGTAAGCATTTTTTTCATGAGAATCCTTGATGCCGTTCCGGGCCTGAAAAAGGCCGCACAGGGTTATGACCCGTCAAGGATGGAAATTGATCCTTCGATAGAAACGCTTTCGGCCTGGGCCTGAGGTGCATTGGCTGCGCTCAGGCGTCCAGGCTGCAAGTTTTATCAGACCAGGTCGATACGATCGGCGTGAATCACGATCTGACCTTGTTTATACAGCGCACCAATGGCCTTCTTGAAATTGCCTTTGCTGACGCCGAACAGTCCGCTGATGACCTGTGGGTCGCTTTTATCGCTGACTGGCAGCGAGCCGTTGTTCTCACGCAGCTTGGTGAGAATCTTCGAGTTCAGACTGCTTGCCGCCTCGGCCCCGACAGGCTGCAGGCTCAGGCTGATATTGCCGTCGGCGCGGATCTCCTTGATGAAGCCCTTTTCCTGCTTGCCGGCACGCATGAACTTGAACACTTCGTTCTTGTGAATCAGGCCCCAGTGCTTGTTGTTGATGATCGCCTTGAAGCCCATGTCGGTCGCTTCGGCCACCAGCAGATCGACTTCCTGCCCCACGCTGTAGTTCGCTGGGGTCTTGTCCAGGTAACGATCCAGACGTGCAGTGGCGGTGATGCGACGGGTGTGCTTGTCGAGGTAGACATGAACCACGCAATACTCGCCAGCCTGCAAGGTGCGTTTTTCTTCGGAGTAAGGCAGCAGCAAGTCCTTGGGCAGGCCCCAATCGAGGAACACGCCGATGCTGTTGACTTCAACCACTTTGAGGCTGGCGAACTCACCAACCTGTACCTTGGGCTTTTCAGTGGTGGCGATCAGCTTGTCTTCGCTGTCCAGATAGATGAACACATTCAGCCAGTCCTCATCTTCGGTGGGGATATCCTTGGGGATATACCGGTTGGGCAGAAGGATTTCGCCGTCCTGCGCACCGTCCAGATACAGACCGAAGTTCGTGTGCTTGACGATTTGCAAGCTGTTGTAGCGCCCGATTAAAGCCATTTCCAGATACCCTCATTACGTGGGCGGCATTCTACCCGACTTTGTGTCCGGGTTCGCACTGTGTCTGCGCACGCACAGGCGGGCCCTCCACTCGTCAGTTTATGCCTCGCCCCAAGGCTGGCAGCTATGCCAAGGTCAGAATGGCCAGCCTATAACTTGCCATTCAAAACAGCCAGTTAGCACACCTGATGGCTGACGCTTTCTCTGCAGAACATTTATATGTCACTCGACAGGCCGCATATTTGCCACGCAAAGACCGGGCATTTCCTGTATTCTGGCTGGCCGTATTACGTTTATGAAGGTAAATGGCAGCCATGCGTATCAAAGCATCCCACTCGAAAGCCAAACCCGCCCCAGCCGTTGAAACGAGCGACTCGATCAACGCGCAGATTGCGGCTTTCCTGAAGTCCGGCGGCGAAATTCAGCAAATTGCCAAAGGCGTGAGTGGCCAGACTTTCGCACCGTCCAAGCAGATCAATCTCGGTAAAAAATAAACTGCGTCCTGCCTGTCGATCTCTATGCGCCTTGACGCTCAAGGCGCTAGATTGACCATCCTTCGCTGGATATTCTTCCGGTCACGCTGCTACTCTCTCCTCTGATATCACTATGACCACGAGCTGGTTCACGCTCTGGAAGTTGTCTCCTTTGTGGAATGCTCGAATGAAGAACTGGATGCTTTTCGGCGCACTTATCTACCTTGGCGGCTGCGCATCGCACAATTGCGAAAACGGCCCCAACGACAGCCAGCCTTCCAACGGCAATTGCCGGGCCGAGCATTTGCTGTACCAGAACGACATGCTTCAGGCCAAGCTGCTGATCAGCGAAGACAACCGCGAAAATTACGAGCTGGCCGAAGCGATACTGCGCCGCGCTGGAGCTACCGATGCATCGGGCGAAGCCGAGTTCTACCAGGCCGTGCTGCTGATTCGCCAGCAGGCCGATCAGGAGCAGATTATCCAGTTGCTGAAAACCGCAGCAAACAATCGGCATCCACTGGCCATTGCCCTGCTCTCCCAGCAGCTCAGCGTGAGCGACCCGAAACTCGCCGAGCATTATCGGGCCGAGTACGCCCAACTGGACGTCGCCAAGAGCGGCTATCCCTCGTTTGAACAGGCGCTGGTGGTGATTCGCGGGCTGGTAATCCCACCCACTCACACGGCTACCGCCAATCGATGACCTGCGATCTGACGAACGGTTCGTCCCGGCAGTATTTCACCGGTATCCTTGCAGCGCTCTAGCTCGCGGTTTGTGTCGGCTTACGGGCCACTTTCGATACGCCATTCCTGACCACACTCCTCGCCGATCAAGGGAGTGAGCCATGCTCAGCCATCGCTTATACGTGCTGTCCTTCAGTGCATTGCTTGTCTGTCAGTCCGTCTCTGCCCAGGTCATGGAGCGGGATTTGGGAGCGTTCGACCTGAAACTGGCCACTACGCCCACACGCAGCATGGCGCAAGGCCTGGTGACACCTACCGGCGGTTCGGACTCGTTTCACGGCGGGCTGGACCTGACCCATGAAAGCGGTTTTTACTTCGGCCAGTGGACGCCCAACGTGGGCTTCGCTTCCGACTCCGGCATGGAGCTCGATTCATACATGGGCTTCAAAAAACCGTTCGATAACACCTTGGGCTATGAGCTGGGGATGATCCGCTACAGTTACCCGGACACCGATCAGGTCGACAGTCACGAATTCTATGCCGGGTTGCGCATGCTCAACAGCCGAGTCGGTGCGGCCTTCAGCAACGACGTGGGCACCCGCGACAGTACTGTGTTCGTCGACCTCGGCGCCATCGAGCGACTGGGGGTGGGCGTGCGCATGCAGTATGCCAATCACCAATTCGACATGCCGCAAGCCTCTACCGACGGCAGCATGATCAACGGCTTCAACGACTGGTCGCTGAACCTTTCACGGCCATGGCTGGGCATCGATATGAACCTGATCTACAGCGGCTCAAGCCTCAGCGGCGGTGATTGCAGCGTGTACAGCGGTCATAATGCGCGCTGCGACGGGACATTTACCCTCAAGGCTGTGCGTTCGTTCTTTTAATGGCTGAACCCGGTTGAACTGCCAGCCGCTACACTCCTCTACTGCACGTCAGTACGCCAAGGAGTTGTCATGCCGTCTTTCTTCAAAGCCCTCATTTCGCTGTTGATGACCGTATCACTGCTTGCCGGATGCAATCAGGTAGGTTTGGCGTATCGCAATCTCGACGTGATCATTCCCTGGACGCTCAGCGACTATCTGGACATGAACTCGGAACAGAAAGGCTGGCTGGATATTCGCCTCAAGGAACACCTGAGTTGGCATTGCAGCACCCAGTTACCGAGTTATCTGGCCTGGCTGGACAAGCTTGAAGGCATGGTCAGGAACGATCAGGTGACCTACGAGGGGCTTGAAGCCCGCACCCGCGAGGCCAAGGAAGCGATTTCTAAAATCTCTCAGGAGATCACCCCGTCCGCGGTGGAATTGCTCTCACGCTTTGACGACAAGCAGGTGCAGGAGATGCAGGAGTCGTTTGCCAAGGACCAGCGCAAGCGCGAAAACAAATACCTCGACCAACCTCTGGACCGGCAGATTGCCGAACGCGCCGACCGCATGCAAAAACGTCTGACGCCATGGATCGGCAAACTGAGCCAGGAGCAGAAAGACCGTATTCAGGCTTGGTCCGCTTCGCTTGGCGAACAGAACAAAGCCTGGATCGACAACCGCACGCGCTGGCAGAACCTGTTCCTGGCTACTGTTCAGCAGCGCCAGGCCAGCGATTTCCCGCAGCGCATCGCCGCGCTGCTGCAGGACCGCGAGACCTTCTGGACGCCCGAGTATCGCAAGGCCTACGACCAGACCGAGAAAGCCGCGATATCGCTGATTGTAGACATCACGGCGATGAGCACCCCGGAACAACGCACCCGCTTGCTAAGCCGGATAGCCGACATGCGCAAGGACTTCACTGAACTCGATTGCCTGAAGTCGCAGAAGTGATCCGCCCCCCGGTTACCTTGCCCACGCTCCGCGTGGGCATGCAGTTCCGGACGCTCTGTGTCCTGCCCTGGATAAACATGTTGAGTGTCGGCGGGTTTAGGCGATCTGCGGCTTTTTAGCGATCATATCGAAGATCGCCGGATCAAGCGGATCGCCCGCCTGCTCATTCAGCACCTGACGCGGGTGATCATTACCCGGAATGCTGCTGTCGATCAAAGACAACAGGCTCGAGCCGCGCTTTGTCAGCATGTAAGTCGAGCCATCCCCGCCTTCCTCGCGAGGCAGCGGTTCGATAAAGCTACGATTCAGAAGCGTCTCAAATTCGGTGGATGTCGATTTGGCGCCCGTGTTCTGCACCTCGTGCAACAAACGCTCGATAAGGTCCCAGTTGTAAGTCATTTCTCTAAACCTCCGTCCAGCATGGAATGATCACCCATGACATCCAGTCATGGGCATGCGACTCAGAGTGTGTGACCTGCGGGGGTATGTAGCGGTTCAGAGAAGCTGCCGGACGGCGTGGCGAAGGGTGGTACACATGAGGGCAGACGATGCAGAAGTGGATCGCTCCCGCCTATGCGCGGGAGCGATCAGAGCAATCACTCGGCAGCCGGGGCCGGCGTACTGCGTTTTTTCAGAGGGGCCATGCCGTCCTGACTGACAAGATCCGACTTGGGACGGTTGACAGTCTTGCGCTTGGTAGGGCCTTTGGCCGCTACCTTTTTCTTGTCGCCCTTGGCGTCGGTCTTTTTCTTCTTGACGCCTACCGCCTTGCCCGACGCCTTGACCTTCTTCGGCCCGCCGTAGGTGCCTTTGACTTCCTTGATGACGCGACGCTCGAAGCTCTGCTTGAGGTAGCGCTCAACGCTCGACATCAGGTTCCAGTCGCCATGACAGATCAGCGAGATCGCCAGGCCGTCGCTGCCTGCACGACCTGTGCGGCCGACGCGGTGAACGTAATCGTCACCGCTGCGTGGCATGTCGAAATTGACCACCATGTCCAGACCTTCGACATCAAGACCGCGGGCCGCCACATCGGTAGCGACCATGATCTTCGCACCGCCCTGCTTCAGGCGGTCGATAGCGGCCTTGCGATCCTTCTGATCCTTGTCGCCATGCAGCACGAACGCCTTGTATTCCAGCGCAACCAGACGGCCATACAGACGGTCGGCCATTGCCTTGGTATTGGTGAAGATAATGGCTTTCTGATAGGTCTCGTTGGCCAGCAACCAGTTCAGAACCTGCTCTTTGTGAACGTTGTGGTCAGCGGTGATGATCTGGTGGCGTGTGCCGGAAGCCAGTTCGCTGACACTGTTCACTTGCAGGTGCTGTGGGTCCTTGAGCACCTTGCCGATCATTTCCCGCAGGCCGGCACCGCCAGTGGTCGCCGAGAACAGCATGGTCTGCTCGCGACCCGCGCATTCGCCCGCCAGACGTTCGACGTCCTCGGAAAAGCCCATGTCCAGCATGCGGTCGGCTTCGTCCAGCACCAGCACTTCAACGTGCTTGAGGTCGAGGTTGCCTGCGTTGAGCTGCTCCAGCAGACGACCCGGCGTGCCGATCAGGATGTCCGGCACCTTGCGCAACATCGCCGCCTGAACCTTGAAGTCCTCGCCACCGGTGATCAGACCTGCCTTGACGAAGGTGAACTGGGAAAAACGCTCGACTTCCTTGAGCGTCTGTTGCGCCAGCTCACGGGTCGGCAGCAGGATCACTGCGCGAATGTCGACGCGTACTTTGGCCGGGCCGATCAGGCGGTTGAGGATCGGCAACACAAAGGCCGCAGTCTTGCCACTGCCGGTTTGCGCAGTCACCCGCAGGTCGCGCCCTTGCAGTGCGAGCGGAATGGCGGCCGCCTGCACAGGCGTAGGCTCGACAAATTTAAGCTCGGCCACAGCTTTAAGCAGGCGTTCGTGCAGGGCGAATTCGGAAAACACGGGTGCTACCTCGACGAAAAACAAAAATACAGCTGCATAGCCTAACGGTTTCGAGCGCCGGGGCCGAGTTTCTTTACCACCAAAGGTCGATTTTGTTTACGGATTGGTCAATAACCGCCCGCCGAAAGCAGCCTGATCAAGCAGAGGAATGGCAATCAGGCAGGCATAGATGCGTTTTTGCAGCAGACCGCCAATCAGGTAGGTGCTGACCAGCCCGCTGGCACCCAGCAACAGCAGCATCAGCGACAACGTGGTGACGCTTACGCCGGTGACGTCTTCCAGAAACCGGCGCAAATAGGTGAAGACGGCGAACTGGCCCATGAACAGCAACAGAATGGCGCTCATGCCGATAGCCACTTGCGGGTTGCGCAGCAGTCGAAAAGGATTGCGCGCCCTGCCGTTCGGCGAGCTGCTCATGGCCGGAAGGCTTAGCAACTGCCAGGCAAATGCCAGAGCCGCCAGCGGAATGACCAGAAAGAACGCGCCACGCCAGCCGATGTACTGCCCCATGAAGCTACCCAACGGCGCAGCCACCGTGGCAGCCAGCGCGTTACCACCGTTGATCAGCGCCAGGCCTCTGGCGACGGACTTTTTTGGCACCAGCCTCATCACGGTGGCTGTCGACATCGACCAGAAGCCGCCAATGGCCACGCCCAGCAATGCACGGCCCGCTATGAACATCCAGCCATTGGACGCCAACGTGACGATTACCGCAGAGCCCAGCAACAGCAGGCTGAAGCCAAGCAGGACCTTCTTGCGATCAAGATGGCCGGTCAGCGGTGTATGGAGCAGGCTGATCAGTACTGCGAAGAAGCCAGAAATCGAAATCGCCTGTCCGGCCTGGCCCTTGCTGACGCCCAGATCCTGAGCGATCGGAGTCAGCAGGCTCACCGGCATGAACTCCGATGCGATCAGCACCACCACACACAACGCCATCGAAAACACGGCGCCCCAAGCAGGCGGATGAGTGGTCGTGGCGGGCTGCTTCAGAGTTGAATCAAATGCTTGCATGCGTCGCTGACCTGGCGGTTATCAAAATAGTCGGCACAGGTTAGGGCAAAGGGATTAGCATTATTAGACGCCGTAATTTCCACGCGCTTGTGAGAGATATTCAGCAATGAGCACACCCAAACTCAATGACCTGCAAGCCTTTCTGCTGGTTGCCCGGGAGCAAAGCTTTACCAAGGCAGCCACAAAACTGGGCGTGACACCCTCTGCGTTGAGCCACACCCTGAGGGCGCTCGAAGAGCGTATGGGTTTGCGCCTGCTGGCGAGAACCACACGCAACGTAGCCCCGACCGAAGCAGGCGAACAACTGATGCGCTCGATAGGGCCGCTGCTGGATCAGATCGCAGCAGAGGTCGAAGTATTGGGCGAACTGCGTGACAAGCCCGCTGGCACAATCCGCATCACCTGCTCCGATGACGCTGCAGAAGGCATCATTCGGCCCATGCTTGCGGGGTTTCTCGCGCAGTACCCGGATATCCAGATCGAAATCTGCATCGACTACGGCTTCACCAACATTGTCAGCGAACGCTTCGATGCGGGCATTCGCCTGGGGGAATCCATCAGCAAGGACATGATCGCCGTACGCCTCGGCCCAGACTGGCGACTGTCGGTAGTCGGGTCACCCGCATACTTCGAGCGACATCCCGTACCCTTGCAGCCGCAGGACCTGACCCAACACACCTGCATCAACATCCGCCACTCACCGAATGGAAGTTGCTACGCCTGGGAGTTTGAAAAAGACAGTCGCAAATTGAACATTCGTGTCAATGGGCAGTTCACGTCCAACAGCATGATCCACGTCCTCAATGCTGCCCTGGACGGCGTAGGGCTTGCCTATGTGCCAGATTCCCTGGCACAACCGCATATCGCCAGCGGCCGCCTCAAAGAGGTGCTGGTTGACTGGAGCCCGTACTTCGAAGGCTTTCACCTGTACTACCCGAACCGGCGACAGGCGTCGCCGGCATTCAGTGCGTTTGTCGAGGCAGTCAGGTATCGCGGTTAGCGCATTGATTGCTACTGTGCGGCTTTTAGGGCCTCTGCGACTTTTTTCAGCGAGCCTTCGGCAGGCCCTGGAAGCAATTTCAGTTCCGTGGTTTTGCCTCGCGCCACCACTTGCATGCCTTTTGCCGCGCCCGTTGCATCGGCCACTATCCGGTAAACGGTGTCGCCGCGCGCGAAGCTCAACACGTGACTGGCGTCGTCGTACTTAAGTTGCTCGCCGTCGGCCTGAGGGTACAACAGGCCCACCTGATTCTTGCTGTCTACAGCGGCATAGAAGACCGGGCTCGCGGGCCCTGAACGAAAGAGAACGACTCGCTTGCCGGACGGCGCGAGCCTGAACGACCAGAGAATTTCTCGCTGTTCGTCTTCCTCCCAGACGATGCTGGTGGTGTGCATCATCTTTCCATTCTGATTACGGCTTACGGTTTCAGTCGGCAGCCCTGAACCACCGGTGTGGTCAATCACCGTCTGCGTCTCCAGAACCGGTTCTCCGTTACGAATGCTGTACGTAGAAGTCTGGTGCCAGCAACATCCATCCTTGGTCATCGTGTCGATCTTGTGGTTCTTTTCATCCACGTTGAACATGCCGCAGTTGTTCTGCGCCAGTTTGGTAAACGAATCACTGTGGCGAAAACCATCGGCCGTGCCGAGGAATACCTGAAACGAGGCGCCGTGGTAGCAGCTGTTCTGGCCGTCCATCAACGCCAGGTCCTTGATGCCGTCAAAGTTGAAATCCTGATAGATCAGTACGCTCTGCTCTCCGTAGGGCAGTTCACGCACATTGGTTTTGACCTTGCCGGTTTTCGGATCGGTGCCGAGCACCAGTTCATCGGACTGCACGCGGATCAGCGAAGCACCGCTGGCCTTGTCATAGACATTGATCACGCCGGGACGAAACACATCGTCTTTGGCGGAAATCTCCAGCGTGGCACGGTATTTATCGGAAAAGTCCTGCAGGGTGTAGGTGTCCCTGGGCGATTTCTCGAACGCCTTGGTATCCATCTCGCCATAAGTAGTCGGCACAGCGGCAACACTGGTCAGTGTTGCCAGCATCAGCCCTGCCCCTGCAATCCACGAACGTGCCCGAGACCACAACATGGAATCTTGAATGATTAAAACCTGCACGCTGCCACTCCGGCGATGAATAATTGGGGGCTTATAAAAGTCGTCATATTCCGTGTCATGCCCGGACGTTATGCTGCGCCACCCTGCGCGCGCACTGATTTTGCCAGTCTTCGCCCGACAGGACACCGTTAATGTTTTAATCGCGCCCCCTCTTCCCGCAGGAGAACTCCGTCTCAATGGATATTCACGCGCTTTGGCTCAAGACCCAGGAACTCTGGGACATGCTTGATCAGCATCCATGGGTGCGCACCGGGCTGGCCCTGATTCTCCTGTTGACAGCTGCACTGGTGCTTGGCCGTGTGGCGCGGTTTCTGGTGCTGTACACCGTGAGGATGCTGGGCCGTCAGCCTTCATTGCACTGGGTCAACGACTTCCGTCATAACAAGGTCTTCCACCGACTCGCGCAGATGGTGCCGTCACTGGTCATACAATTCGGCCTCACGCTGGTGCCCGGTTTGAGCACTGCAGGCAGGAACGTGATCGGCAATATCGCCATGGCCTTCACCATCCTGTTCATGACACTGGCCATCGGAGCCTTGCTCAACGCCCTGCTGGACATCTACGCCCGCACCGAACATGCTCGCACCCGCTCCATCAAGGGCTACGTGCAGCTGTCGAAGATGATCCTCTACGTCTTCGCTGCAATCATCATCGTCGCCACGCTGATCGACCGTTCGCCGCTGTTGCTGCTGTCCGGCCTTGGCGCCATGTCGGCGGTCATCCTGTTGGTCTACAAAGACACCCTGCTGTCGTTCGTTGCCAGCGTACAGTTGACCAGCAACGACATGCTGCGCGTCGGTGACTGGATCGAGATGCCGCAAGTCGGCGCGGATGGCGACGTGGTGGACATCACCCTGCATACCGTCAAAGTGCAGAATTTCGACAAAACCATCGTCTCCATCCCGACCTGGCGCCTGATGTCAGAGTCGTTCCGCAACTGGCGCGGCATGCAGCAATCAGGCGGACGTCGCATCAAACGCAGCCTGTTCATCGACGCCAGCGGCGTGCGCTTCGTGCGTGACGATGAAGAACAGCAACTCATGCAAATCCACCTGCTCACCGACTACATCGGCCGCAAACAGGCCGAACTGCTGGCCTGGAACCAGGCGCAAGGCAACGTCGCACAAATGTCCGCCAACCGCAGGCGCATGACCAACATCGGCACCTTCCGCGCCTACGCCCTGGCTTATCTGAAAAGCCACGCCGAGATCAACCCCGCCATGACTTGCATGGTCCGCCAACTGGAACCCACTTCACAGGGCATCCCGCTGGAAATCTACTGCTTCACCCGCACTACCGTGTGGGTCGATTACGAGCGGATACAGGGGGATATTTTCGATTATCTGATTACGGTGATGCCGGAGTTCGGGTTGAGTTTGTATCAGCAGCCCAGTGGGGCGGATATGCGGGTGGGGTTGCGGGGAGAGTCAGAGCGGGTCGTGTCTGAGCAGGGATAGCTGCCTGTTAGCGGTAGGGATCTCAAGATCAAACTCGCCAGGTCGCTTCGCACAGCGGCTTCTTGAAGTTTGAAAGTCCTTGCACAGAGTTAAGCGTTTGGACGTATTGGCCGACCTCGGCCGTATCACGACGGGTCATCCTTCGATCTCACCAAGCTACGTGTTCGTGATGAAGTGGCGCGCCTTGCTGTTTTGCGTTTTCAGCCGAATCCAAGGTCGAGGTTCGCATTGAGGCTGTGGTTAAGCGCGATGCGGGCAATAGAGGTTCCGGGCTGTGCGCACTCTTGAATGACTTGGGCTTGAGCGACCAGGAACAGGAACAGGAACAGTGTTGTGACTGCATGAAAAGCCCTTGTGAAGGCCACACGTGGTGCCCACTGCAAATTTGAGTGTGGACACCAACGCCGCTCTGGCGCGGGCAGGCAGGTGTGCTGAAGGGTCGATTAATATTTATTCATGCAAGCTGCACTTAAGATTCATGGGGCTCGGCCGATTATATTATATTGCTGAGATTAAGTTCACTCTAATCACCGTCAGGCAAGAAAGTTATTATACAGTCGGAGTTGACACGTGACGTTACGCCTGCGCTGCAAAGCTATACTTATTACACTGTCTTTTGCCCTGGCGAATGTGGCGGTTTCTGAAGAGCTTAAAGTCTACAACTTTTCGCCTGTCAACCAGTACAATCTTAATCTGTCAGCCAGTTTCTGGAACCCAATCATAAAGTATGTGTCCGAAAAAAGCGGGGTGAATCTCACGCTGAAATTAGGACGAACATCCTCTGACACAACAAGCTATGTGCTCGCGCAAGAAGTTGATTTCGCATTTACCAACCATCTTTTTAGCCCGGAACGCGATAAAATGGGCTGGACAGTGTTTGGTCGCCGTGACGCGCCTGCCCTCGAAGGGCAGATCGTGGTACCTGCCGACTCGCCCATTCACAGCCTTTCGGAACTAGAGGGCAAAGAAGTCGTTTACCCAGGACCCGAAGCGTTCATTGCTTATAAAGTCACAAGCTCGGAATTGGTAAAGAAAGGAATCAACACGTCTACTGTGTTTGCCGGAAACATGGATGGTGCTTTTAGCCAAATCCTTAGTGGCAAGGCTCAAGCGATGGGGGCCAACTCACAGCTTGTAAGCGGTTACACTGAGAGAGAAGGAAAGTCGTTCCGCGTGCTGTGGAGTTCGGCCTCGTTCAATGATTTGGCCCTCATGGCATCCCCTCGAGTGTCTAAAAAAGAACGTGATGCGGTAGCCAACGCTTTTTTTAATATGCAACATGATGCTGACGGCAGCAAAATCCTTCGTGAGGCGACCGAGTTGGTTCATGCCCCGGTACCGATTACTTTCATTCCTGCGACAGAAGCGGATTATGCTTCCTATCGGGACTTTTATAATAGCTTGCCAGCAAGCCGTAAGTAACTAATCCCACCTTTAGCTGGAGAGGCTGTTAATGAGTTTCCTTAAAAGCCTGCTGCCCAAATCACTGACATCGCGAATACTGGCGATGCTGTCTATTCTGATACTGACTTTTCTGACGACAGGTCTGGTTCTGTTTTATAAAAACCAGTTGCTTCAGCACATTGAAGAGATACAAGACACCGCTAACATGCTGATAGAGGTTGCCGCGCAAGCGGTAGAGGAAAGTGTCGTCATCGGCGATTACGATACCATCAAAAGAACCCTCGAAAAAACCCTGGCTCGCTCGCCGTTCAAATCGGCCATGTTTATTGACCTGTCGGGGGGCGTCATTCGTCTTGAGGCAGCCAGCGCGCCCGTTGGGAGAGCCCCTGCGTGGATAGAGTCCGAGGTCGCTGCAAGATTATTCGATGTCAATCGCCCCATCACTATTGGCGGGAAGGATTATGGCGTTATGCGCTTGTCTTTTAACGCCGAAAAAATTGCTGCAGAACTTTATAGCCTGGTGATCCAGGCCACACTATTTGCGGTATTCTTTTTACTGATAAGTTTGATTTTGATGGGGTTCATGATTAAACGTTCGCTTGCCCACTTGGGCAAGCTTCACTCTTATGAGGCAGAAATCGCTTCAGGCGCAGTGGCAGCAGAAGCCATGTTGGTCGCTGATGCTCCCATGGAAATACAGGAGGCTATAAAAGCAGTAAACCGTACTGCCGCGAGCATGCGCAATCACTTTGGCCTGCGTATCGAATCGTTGATGAATACGCTGGTGCAGCATAAAAATGCCCTGGATGAGGTTTCAATCGTTTGCGAAGTTTCGGCCTCCGGACGTATCACTTACGTTAACGAACGATTCGTAACAAGCTCACAGCATTCGCGAGCCGAGCTTTTAGAGTTGACGATCGATGAAGTCTGGACCGGTATGTCTTCAGCCACTGAGCCGTGGCGATGGACACCGGAAAATGAGGTGTGGAACGGCGAGGTCAGGCTTTCAGGTCGTACCGGTAAGGATGCATGGCATCGACGCACTATCATCCCTATTCTCGATGACATGGGTGGCGTTGAAAAATATATTTGCATCGACATCGATATTACAGACCGAAAAGAGTTTGAGGTCGCAATTCTGGATAACGCCAGAAGGCAAAACCTTATCGCCTTGTTTGGCCAGCAGGCATTGACAGAAGAAAACGTCAGTACGCTAGGAGAACGGGCAGCACTGACGGCGGCGCAAGGATTAACATTGAGCAAGGCCGCTTTATTAGTTGTTGATCGAGTGAGCCACGCGGTTATCCTCAAAGCGGAGGTCGGCTTTACCCACGTTGAAACCCGCGACAGTTATCATGATGATTTCTTGAAAGGCACTGCTTCTTTTGCCGGGTTCGTCATTCACTCTGATGCGCCTGATAACAGCTACGCACTGCTTCCTGATAGCACAGTGGAAATGTACAATATTAGAAGTAGCCTGGAGGTTGATATCTCTTGCCGGGAGGTATTCAAAGGCGTGCTTGGCGTGTATGCCAGCGCTGACTACTTATTCACACGTGAAGACGTTAGCTACATTCAAACACTGGCCAACCTATTGGCTGCCGCGCTTGAAAGGTATGACGCAAAGAAAAAGCTAACCTACCTGGCCGAAAATGATTCGCTCACCCATCTGCCTAATCGCTGGTTTCTCAACAATTATCTGCGCGAGTTAATTAGTCGAAAAACGTCAGCGCCAGATGCAGTAAGCGTCATATTTATAGATTTGGACAGGTTCAAAGCCGTGAATGACACCATGGGGCATTCAGTAGGCGATCAATTGCTTATCCAGGCGGGCCGGCGCTTGAAAGACTGCATTGATGGGAACAGTGTGGTTGCACGGCTGGGAGGCGACGAATTTTCGATCGTCGTCACACACCGTGTCTATTCCGAGAGCCTCATAAAATTGCTTGCGACCCACGTTATTGATGCGTTAGCAAAACCGTTTGATCTTGGCGGCCAGGATATATTTGTTTCCGCGAGTGTCGGTATCGCTAATTATCCGTTCGATGGGCGTGATACGGGTGTCATCTTAAAGAATGCAGACACCGCCATGTACCATGCGAAAAAAAGCGGCCGTAATAATTTCAAGTTTTACAACGCCAGAATGAACGAAAGTTTAATCAAGCGCTTGCAGACTGAAACGCTACTGCGGGGCGCACTTGATCGCGACGAATTTATTTTACATTTTCAGCCGAAGGTCAGCCTCACCGATGGCAGGATAAGTGGTTTGGAGGCTTTATTGCGGTGGAATCACCCGGAGCAAGGCATGGTTTCTCCGGCTGACTTTATCCCAATTCTTGAGGACACTGGGCTGATAATTCCTGTCGGCCTGTGGGTTATCCGCAAAGTCTGTGAAACTATAAAAAGCTGGGAAGAGAACACTGTCAGGCTGGTCCCGATCGCCATCAATCTTTCAGTCAGGCAGCTTCAGGTAAAAGGCCTGGCCGAGACGGTCAAGCACATCGTTGAAGAATACGGCGTCAACCCCGCTCTTTTAGAGTTCGAACTTACCGAGTCGATGCTCATGATCGACCCCGAGTCGGCGGTTGAAATACTTAAAGATATAAAGTCGTATGGTATAAGCCTGTCGGTCGATGATTTTGGAACGGGCTATTCCAGTCTGGCCTACTTGAGGCGCTTCCCTCTTGACGCCCTCAAAATCGACAGGGTGTTCATAAAGGATATAACAAGCAATCATGAGGACGCCGCTATCACCAGAGCTGTAATAGTACTGGCGCACGAATTGGGCCTTAAGGTCATTGCAGAAGGCGTCGAAACAGTCGACCAGTTAGAGCTGCTTGTGACGTATGGCTGCGATCAAATGCAGGGGTATTTCTTTAGTAGACCCGTCATCAGTGACGAGTGTGCTGCCATGATTAAATCGTCACGAAGTCTGGATATAAGATTCCCTGAAAGTGGTGTGGCGTAAAGTAGCATTGATAGTGTCTGCGAGAGCCGTCATGGCAGGCGCTATATTAAGCGGCCGTTTTTGGCCAATGTTGTTGAAAAAGTAAATCTCCTGCCTGGCCTGCGGCAAAATCAGGTCCTCGGCCAGCGGAAGATTCGCAGCATGATGTCGAGCGGACAAAAGCGACTGCTTTGCTCGTTTGACATTGAAGGCCATATCCCAGCCAATCGCCTCCTGCGCAGCATTGATCAATGCCTCGATCCAAGAGATATACGCCATTATATTGCCGATTTTTATAGCCCAACCAGGCGTCCATCAATTGATCCTGACCTGATGATTGCCTGTTGGTAGTGGGTTCATGATTGCTGCCGCCCGTTTCCCTCTGGTTAGCGAACCTGCGAAGAGTCAGTTCTGTAAGCGCCTGCTAATCGCACACTGTGATTTTCGAGCTTTTAGCTGGTGCTGCTCATTGGGCAAAAGTTGTTCGGTGATCATCGCCACCGCCTGAGCCGGAGATGTCAGGGCAGTGTCTATAGTCAACAATGGCCGCAAAGGTCAGGATCAAAACTCGAAGGGCCAAGCCCGACTTCAACTGGGCTTGCTCAACACAACTTGGCCGCTTTCAACAGCGAAATTGCGTCCCCCTGCAACGGCTGCCACTTCGCTAGAGCAACCCAGCCACACGAGGCCCCGTTGTTCCCCGCTTCGAGTTATCGTGATTTGGGGATATGGAACCGCTGGAGGGTTTTAGCCACTCAGTGGTTTTTTTTTGAGGCCACATGCAAACGAGTGTCAAATTGTTCAACACCTGTGATCGAACATAACACTCAACATGTGCTGCTCGCTTGCCCTGAGCATTGTCGTAATCGAAATCCAGGCATTACATCACAAAAAGAAAATAAACCAGCGCACCCTATGTATCAGCCACATAAGGCGTGGCAACGACCACACTACCTTTTCGGCTATGTCGCTGTGACCTTAGATAACCCTGCATTAAAGAGAGAACCGTTATGGGGCTATGTGTTTCAAAACATTCTGGTAGCAGCTACAGCTACAATGACAGTGACCACTGGGAAATGGCTGCAAGCTCTCCAAACGCCAGGCCTGTATCCAGTCATCAAACGGAATCTGCGAGCTACAGCGCATCAGGCGAGGTTGACGAACGTCCGGCCACGTTTTCTCATTTTCAACTTGCACGGTGCGGTGGAGATTATACGCTTAGCATGGTTTCTTTAGCGGCGTATCAAGCAGAAAGACGGCATCGCGGTAACTTAATAAAGGACCGTAGTCAATCTATACTCCCATGGGTCCATGGTGTATCACTCTAGAGCAGGTTTGGATTACAGTTTCCAGATCGACAGGACCACGACTGTCAAAGTGGCTGGATTCAACTGCTCTGTGCCCAATGATGAAGGGACTCGGCATTTATACAGTGCTGGCACGAGCCAGGTAAATATGCCTGTTATCGCAGACAACATGAGTGCGTGTATTGCTGTCGCGTGTGCGGCGGAAAAAGTGGATGCCGGTACGGGTGAACGTATGCCGGGCGCGAAAGTCCGCGTATTCCATCTGCTCCCTTTTCGTCGCAAAGACCTTGTGCCAGGAGAAGTTTTAGCCTCTGTGCGCGATTATCTGCGAACGACTAAAGAGCAGGGGCTGACACTGCGCGTAGCCATGCACGGGGGGGAATACAGAGGGTGATTTCTCAGTCAGCACTGCATAGGCATTGAAAGACCTGTTCGCCAATGAAGGGATCCCGCTTGAGTTCGACGAGACTTGTGCGAACCGAACTTCTGAAACACTGCTTGGCGCCGTGATCTTAAATGACAACTCGACTCACTTCATAAAACATCTGGTCGCTTCATGATTGAATAATCGCCACCTGTAACACTCTCAGATAAAACGTACCCTCCTGCAATCGACATATTTCATGTGCAGGCGTTTCAGATGAAACTACTGGCCCGCGCTGTGCGGGCCAAGCCAATAACGGAGGCGTGATTCTCGCGTCTTATAAGACTTGAGGATAACCGATGCTCTGGTAGAAAGCAGGTGATCGATGATCCCAACATTCCAAGCACGCATTTGATCCCCGATGCTGCGCTCCGGACCTCTTTCTTGAGTCAGCATGCCTTGGCTTGGGAACCATTCTGCGATTCCTGCCACTCAGATCCGATTCTTCGTTCAGGGTCGTGTCATCCAAACAGTCCTTTCCAGTCGTTTGAGCGTTTGATCTGTTGACTCTCCCACTGGATCGACTCAGTTACTGACGAAAAATTGCCTGTCTCCAAACCTTAAAATCCAGCACAGACGATGATTCAGGGACAGTCAGACCGGGTCATTGAAATCTCGGCAACTCGATCATGTGGAGACCTGGGCGGGCACGACTCTACCCTCCGATAAAAGACTTGATCACGAGAAAAGGTACATATTGAGATGCCAGTAGAGAATCTGATTGGTGTGGCGATCATCGCGCTGGGCATGGTCATGACGCCGGGGCCGATCATGGTCTACCTGACGTCCAGAGCGATTTCACAAGGACGTCTGGCAGGCATGATCTCGCTGGCAGGGGTCGCATTGGGATTCGGCTGTTACCTGGTTGCTTCAGGACTGGGTCTGGCAGCATTGTTCAAGGCCTTCCCGATGGCCTATTACGTGGTCCGAATCGGGGGGGCATTCTACCTCGGCTATTTAGCCTGGAATATGTTCAGGGGCGCGTCACCCTTCCAGCCGCGCGAACTTCCCCCGCACTCACCTCGAAAGCTTTTCACCATGGGGCTGGTAACTAACTTGCTCAACCCGAAGATAGCGCTGATGTATTCCGCGCTGATCCCCCAGTTCATTGATCCCTCGAAAGGTTCGACCCTGCAACAGTACATACAGTTGGGGCTGGTGCAGATATCCATCGCACTTACATTGAACGGCCTGATCGTCCTGGCTGCCGCGCGAGTCAGTCGTTTCCTTACGGCCCGCCCGAATGCCATGCGCGCGCACCGCTGGGCGTCCGGTGCGCTACTGGGAGTTTTCGCGATCGATATACTTGTGCGCAATCCGCTGGCTTAAGTCCGCATTGCTGACGTTGTGACTACAAGATGCGCGCTGAGCTGTCTCTATCTCCACGTCAGAAGCTTAACCTTGGACGTCGGAATATCTGGTCGCTTCAGCGTCGCCTTTTATAAGCGTGCTAGCCCGGTTGCTTGCTGATCAATCCCGGTTCCTTCATCAGGCAACGTCACGTGAACCGCCAATCTGCTCATACTCTTCCTGCATCATGGACACGCTACTGCAGTTGCCAGCGGCGCTTCAAATTTGCGTAGACAGCTCCTAGCGACACCCAACCAAAGTCGCATGCAATGGTCTAAGTGGCATGTTCGAGATACATCAGGGCTTTGTTCTGCGGGGTTATTGTACCGTTACGCTCCTGTTGAAGCCGGTTAGCCCAGCGACGTAGCGCAGACTCGCAAACTATCAGGAGGCGAGAGGCCTCAATGTGGCTATAGCCTTGGATCAAGCACGAGGTCTGCAGCCTCGCGTTTGAATTCAGCGGAAAAGATACGGCGTCGCCCCCTACAAACCGCCTGAATGCTGAAATTGAAGGTCGGCTCTCGGAACGCTTACAAATTCGTGATAACTGAGCAAGCTGCGGGCTATGCTTGAAGCCTTTTGGTCTGTACAAGTCACTGCTATAAGAGAATCAAAAGCCATCTATAAAAAAGACAAATTGGGGGTAAAGATGAATCGCCTATTTCAGGCTGCAGCGTTTACAAGCTTCATGATGATCGCTGCAGCACCCGCCCAAGCCCGTATTACGCAATTGGAGATCCTGCGGACCGAGCCCGCATTCGGAGGCGAAAGTTTCGGGCATACAGGAGCTTACGTACGCATCTTTGCGCGTGCTCATGGTGAATTAGACCCAGGAGCTTCTAACAATAAGATTATTCAAGACATCGAACTTGCACCCCGTAACGGTCGTGGAATGGTTGAATATACTAGTGATATTGCAATCCTGCGTCCCGCTGACTTGGCTAAATCGAATGACATCCTTCTATTTGATGTGCCCAATCGAGGCTCTAAGCGAGCGATGTTATTGTTCAATGCTGATATGCGGGGTGATCCAGCAACGTTCAACAACTTCGAAGTCTCCGGGGACGGTTTTCTACAACGGCTAGGGACGACGCTGATCGCGTTTGCCTGGCAAGGGGACGTTGCCCCAGGCGACAACCGCATGACGGTGCAATTGCCGACAGCTATAAATAATGATGGGTCGTCGGTAACAGGTGTGGTGCGCAGTGAGTTGACTACGCTCTCACCGACCGTCAGCCTCAACATATCCGCAGGTTGGTTCACCTCCACGCCCCCTCATACGAGCTATAAATCGGTTGAAACCGACAATACTAAAGTGCTTGCGAATGGCTTTCGTCCGACGTTGACGGTGCGTTCGCGGGCGAATGCGCCTAGACAGGAAATTCCAGTAACTGAATGGAGTTTTGGCGATTGCGATACGCCGAACGAAACCCAAATTTGCCTATCCGCTGGTTTTCAACCCGGTAAGCTTTACGAGCTGATTTACCGGGCCAAGGAGCCAACGGTAATGGGTATTGGTTTTGCTATTGCCCGGGATGTGGGTGCGTTTTTTCAGCAGGCTGAGCATGACGATACAGGTGTGCCCAACCCTGTAGTGCATGGGCATAAGGTCAAGTCGATTATCACTGGCTCATCACAAGCAGGGCGATTCATCCGCAGCATGATCGCGCTGGGTTTCAACCGCAGCGAGGAAGGTCATCGGGTCTACGATGGTGCAATGCCGCATATCGGTGGCGGCCTGATGCCGCTCAACATACGATTTGCTCAACCTGGTCGGGCGTGGGGTCAGCAGGTCGATCATGACTACCCTGCTTACGATTTTCCGTTTACCTATGGCCGGGAAACCGATCCTGTTACCGGACGCTCGCAGGGTTTGCTGGATCGCTGCAGCGATAACAATACTTGCCCTTTAATATTCCACATGGCAACAGCCCTCGAGCTTTGGGAAGGACGCCAGTCGCTTGGCCTTACCGACCCACTCGGCTTGCGCGATGCAGATGAACCGGAAAACGTCCGCACTTTTATTATGGCAAGTACGCAGCACGCCCCGCCATCTTTGCCGCTCCCGGTTAACCCACTCTTTGGGCTTTGCCAAGTGCAATCAAATCCAAATCCACACACCTGGACAATGCGCGCAGCGTTCATCAATCTCGTTGGCTGGGTTCGTGATGAGACAACACCGCCAGCTTCGATAAAGCCTTCTGTGGCGAACGGCACCCTTGTGCCCGCGGACAGGGTCATTTTCCCGCTCATCCCCGCGACCAATTATGGTGGCGTTTCACGCCCCGCGCTCCGCTACACCGGTGCCGTCAATAGCCTTCAAGTGCTTGATTTTGGGCCTGGTTTTCGTCCCGAAGACAGCTCTGGCATTCTCACAAGCGAGCCGCCGAAATCGGGTGTCGGTAGTTACGGCCTCTTGGTACCTCAAGTGGATGCAGACGGAATTGATGTTGGTGGCGTTCGGGATGTGTATTTAGGTGCTCCCATCGGGACTTACACAGGTTGGAACACCTTCCGGCCAGAGTTTTTTGATGGCGGCTTTTGTAATTTCCAAGGCAGCTTCCTCCCGTTTGCAGCGACGAAGAAAGAGCGAATCATGGCCGGAGATCCTCGCCTTTCCCTGGAGGAACGCTACCCCACGAAGGAGGCTTATGTGTCTGCAGTGAGTAAAGCCGCAGACTCTCTGGCTGAAGCGCGAATGCTTCTTCCTGAAGACCGTGAGCGGCTTGTAAAGGAAGCACAGGAGAAAGGTGTGCGTGCCGGGCCTTGAGCAGAGGTGATCTGCGCTGCGTCGCTGAGTAAGCCAGCTCCAGCAGGAGCGCAGTGGCGTAACGCCTCAGAGCAAATCGGTCGGTTCAAAGTGCGTGGTCTGATGCGAGGAACTGGGATTAATCAGCAAGCAATCGGGTTCGCATGCTTATATAAAAGCAACAGTGAAGCGACCTGATGTTCCGAATATTTTGAATCGGGAGTTCGATGTAGCCGCGCCCAATCAGATCTGGTGTGGCAACATCACCTAGATCTGGGCGCAAGGAATAACGCTGCCGTTAGCCCTGCTATAGGGACAGCGTTTCAGGCATAGTAAACCAGCCCATTATCCCCACAAAAACCAGCGTCATTTCCTACAAACAATTAAGGTTTGGAGGCGCAGACAACAAATAGACTAGCGCCTAAGATAGCCGCATCCACATTGCATATGATCAAGTTATTACTGAAACACAAGCATCTTCAAGAACGAGACAATACGCAAAATACTTGCTGTTAAGCATACGATAAAAATATGTAACCAAACGGCAGGCCTGGAAAAATCTCGCGTCGTCTAACTGCACCCAAAAACCCACATGCAAGCCTATCCACACTTCAAGAATCAACTATTCAACCAAAGGAATATCATGAAAAAAATATTAATCATCGCTACAATTACGACTTCCCTACTGGGAATATCCATGACCTCTCAAGCGGCGGAAAACTGCCCTGCTGTCTCTAAGATCGAGCAGGTTTCACCCGGCGTGTACCGCGCGAGCGGCAATGACGGCGAGTGGACAGGTGTATTGCAAGGCGTGGTGACAAAGAAAATGCCTGTGCAGTCCTTTGGCCTGGCCATCGCTATTCAAGAGGGCGCAGGCGCACCTGAGATGTTCCAACACTGTACCTACAACATCGGTGGACGCGAGGCGCTGGACATGCGTTTCATCGCTAAAAACAATAAGGACTTCACTGTAAAAACTTCAGGCAGCACCTGGAAAAAAGAAGATGGGCCTTTTGGCCTCACGTATAACGTATGTGAAAAAACCTCCCCCGAAAACTGCATATTCACTACCGAGAATAAATCGATGTAATCATGTTGCTCTTCAACTGACCTGTACGTACCGGTTGAAGAGCAATTCATGTCAGATCATGCAAATCTTTGCCCAGTGCAGGCATCACTTCAAAATGAGAGAACACCACTTCCAGCCCTCCCCGCTCCGGGCTGCAGCACATTGGCCCTACGGCATAAGACTCGCTGACGGGAAATGGCGCCAGACGCAGCAATGGCCAGCGCAGCCCGTCGCTGGAGTGCTGAATACGCATCACACCCTTGGCGACAGTGACTCGCAGCCAGAGGCCGGATGATGACTCATCAAACGCACCCGTTGCCCAATCCGACTGCCCGCAGGTCAAAACGCTACCCAGCATCAGGGCTCCGTCGCTGACTTCAACGCCGGTTTTGACCCAGTTGTGCTCGTCAATGCGGACCATCAAGCCCGCCTGATCGTAAAGCGTCTTGAAGTCACCCTGTACATGCACTTGAGCGGTGAAATCACCCGACACCGAAACGCCCAGAAAATGACCCGTGTCGCGGCAGAAGCCGTAGTGCGTGTGCTGCCAGAAATCGGTTTGCGGATCTGTGGTGGCTGTCAAACGCTCGTCTGCCACGCTCCAGTGTCGGGGTTCATTCAGCCAGATGCCTTTCTCAAACATGCTGCCTCCTGTGCAAGTTAATGCTGACGTTGGTGATTGGCTGACAAACACGATATCCCTGCCAGCCGCCTCATGCCAGTGAGCAATCACTGCGCTGTCATTGACACCCCACCCACCAAAAAACATGATGCATCCATCCAAAAAAACCGGAACGCACTCATGGGCGACAAGAAAAAGCTTTTGCTGACTGGCGCAAGCCGGGGTATCGGTCATGCCACGGTCAAGCATTTCAATGCAGCAGGCTGGGAAGTGTTCACGGCTTCCAGGCAAAACTGGGTCGCTGACTGCCCGTGGGCCGAGGGTCTGCTCAACCATATCCATCTGGACCTGGAAGACATCGACAGCGTCAGCGAGAGCATGGCGGCGATCAAGGACAAGCTCGGTGGACGTCTCGATGCGCTTGTGAACAATGCGGGCGTTTCGCCGAAGACCGAAGAAGGCGGTCGTATGGGGGTGCTTGAGTCGGATTACAGCACCTGGATCAAGGTGTTCAACGTCAATCTGTTCTCCACCGCGCTGCTGGCGCGCGGGTTGTTTGACGAGTTGAAGGCGGCCAAGGGCAGCATCATCAATGTCACCTCGATCGCCGGCTCGAAGGTCCACCCGTTTGCAGGCGTCGCCTATGCCACGTCCAAGGCGGCACTGTCTGCGTTGACGCGGGAGATGGCTTTTGATTTCGGTCCGCACGGGATAAGGGTCAATGCCATCGCACCGGGCGAGATCGATACGTCGATTCTGTCACCCGGCACCGCAGAGATTGTCGAGCGACTGGTGCCGATGCATCGTCTGGGCAAGCCCGAGGAAGTCGCTTCGCTGATCTACTTTTTGTGTACGGCTGGCGCGTCGTATGTGAATGGTGCAGAAATTCACGTCAACGGAGGCCAGCACGTCTGACTCAACGTGTGCCGGAAACACCCTCCGGCACACGCCGCACGCCCAGGCGGCTGATCCATACCGACGCCACGATCACCCCGCCGCCAATCAGCAGGCGGGTGAAGTCCTCATGCTGGTTCCAGATCAGCAGATTGATCAACAGCCCCAGCGGCACATGCAGGTTATTCATCACCGCCAGTGTGCCGCCGTTGACCATGCACGCCCCTTTGTTCCACCAGTACATGCCCAGCGCCGTCGAGCACAGGCCGAGAAACAGCAGCACGACCCATTGGGTAGGTGCTTCGGGCAGGTGTTGCGGGTTGCCGAACATCAGGAACGCAGGCAGCACCACCGCCAGTGCGCCGAGATAGAAGTAGCCGAAGCGTCGGTAATGCGGCAGGTCGCTCGGGTGGCGCGCCACCAGATGCTTGTACAGCACCTGCCCGGCGGCGTAGGTGAAGTTGGCCAGTTGCAGGAGCAGGAAGCCACCGAGGAAGTCGCCGCTCAGGCCGTCATAGCGAATCACTCCCGCACCCAGCACAGCAACCATTGCCGCCAATAACGCCCAAGGGTTGAAGCGCCGGTTCAGCGCATCTTCTATCAACGTTACGTGGAGTGGCGTGAGGATGGTAAACAGCAGCACTTCGGGCACTGTCAGCACGCGAAAACTCAGGTACAGGCAGACATAAGTGACACCGAATTGCAGCGCGCCGATCAGCAGCATGCCGCGCATGAATTGCGGCTCGACCTGACGCCAGCGGGTCAGAGGAATGAATACCAGACCGGCCAGCACCACGCGGACAAGCACCGCGAAATAGCTGTCGACGTGCCCGGCCAGATAGACACCGATCAGGCTGAAAGAAAACGCCTGGATCAGCGTAACGAAAAGTAGATAACCCATGCCCGCCCCCATTTTTGAAGGGCGCGACCATAGCGGTTGCGTCACTTACTGTCCACTCGAAGGCCGCCGCTTTTTGACGCCAACCTGTCGCCGCGCCCCGCGTTACCCGTCACAAATATGACAGCTGCATTATTGACGCACATGTCGTCGGTTTCGCCGAAAATATAGCCAATATCAAGCAACTTTCCTTGAATAAAAGGTCTTATCATCCCGACGCTGCAATATTGACTCAACTCTTCCAAATTCGTCGTCGCCTGGAGTA
This sequence comes from Pseudomonas tremae, assembly GCF_001401155.1. Taxonomy (GTDB): domain Bacteria; phylum Pseudomonadota; class Gammaproteobacteria; order Pseudomonadales; family Pseudomonadaceae; genus Aquipseudomonas; species Aquipseudomonas tremae. The sequence continues at coordinate 86,744 of NZ_LJRO01000117.1, read as the reverse complement.
ACACTATGATATTCAACATAAAAGACTTCGGAGCACTGGGCGACGGCGTCACTGACGATACAGCAGCCATTCAGGCCGCGATCGACGCAGCCGCTGCGGCAGGTGGCGGGGAAGTGGTCATGGGGGCGGGGACATACGTCGTTTCCGGCGGCGAGGAACCTTCCGACGGCTGCCTGATGCTCAAGAGCAACGTGACCCTGTCCGGTGCCGGCATGGGCGAGACGGTCATCAAGCTCGCGGACGGTTCGGACACCAAGGTCACCGGCATCGTGCGCTCGGCGTACGGCGAGGAAACGCATGACTTCGGCATGAAGAACCTGACGCTGAACGGAAACCGTGACGCAACCACCGGCAAGGTGGACGGCTGGTTCAACGGCTACATTCCAGGCTCTGAGGGCAAGGACTCGAACGTCACCCTCGACAGCGTCGAGATCAAGGATTGCTCGGGCTACGGGTTCGACCCGCACGAGCATACTGTCAACATGGTGATCAGGAACAGCGTCTCGCATGGTAATGGTCTGGACGGTTTCGTCGCCGACTACCTGAGCGACAGCGTGTTCGAAAACAACGTGGCGTATGACAACGATCGTCACGGCTTCAACGTGGTCACCAGCACCCACGACTTCACCCTGAGCAACAACGTGGCGTACGGCAACGGCAGCACCGGCATCGTGGTGCAGCGCGGCAGCGAAAACATCCCCTCGCCGGCCAACATCACCATCACCGGCGGCGCGGTGTACGGCAACGGTGCAGAAGGCGTGCTGATCAAGCTGTCCAGCCAGGTGTCGGTCAGCGGTGTGGACATTCACGACAACGGCAGCGCTGGCGTGCGCATTTACGGCAGTTCCGGCGTGGATGTTTTCGATAATACGCTGAGCAACAACTCCCTCGGCGCGCCGGTGCCGGAAGTCATCATTCAGTCCTACGATGACACTTCGGGCGTCTCCGGCAAGTACTTCAATGGCAGCGACAATCTGATTCGCGGCAATGTGATCACCGGCAGCGACCACTCCACCTACGGCGTGGCCGAGCGTGACGAAAACGGCACCGACCGCAACAGCATCGTCGGCAACACCATCAGCCATACGAGCAAGGGCCTGACCCTGGTCTACGGCGAGGGCAGCTTTGCGGGCGATGCGTTTCCATTGGTCACCGTGCAGGGCACCGATGCCAACGACACAATTACCGGCGGTGCAGCCAACGAACTGATCCTCGGCCTGGCGGGCAAAGACACTGTGAATGGCGGCGCGGGGGACGATATTCTGGTCGGAGGGGCCGGAGCCGACAAACTTACTGGCGGTGCAGGTGCCGATACCTTTCGCTTTGATCAATTGACCGACAGCTATCGCACGGCCACTAGCAGCGCTACGGACCTGGTGTCTGACTTCGATATCAGCCAGGACCGCATCGACCTGTCGAACCTGAGCTTCACCGGATTGGGCAGCGGCAAGGCCGGCACGCTGAACATCAGCTATAACGCCACCCTAGACCGCACCTACATCAAGTCGCTCGATGCCGACGCCAGCGGCAACCGGTTTGAGCTGGGGCTGAACGGCAACCTGAAGGACACGCTGAATGCCAGTCACTTCATCTTTCAGCGTGTTGCCGAGGGCACCGCTGGTGGCGATACCCTGACCGGTACGGAAGGTAATGACATCATCAACGGTAACGCCGGCGCAGACCGCATAAATGGCGGAGCGGGTGCGGACACCCTCACTGGCGGGGCCGATGCCGACATCCTGACCGGTGGCGCTGGCGCGGATGTTTTCATCTACACCTCGCGACTGGACAGCTATCGCAATTACAACGCCAGCGGCACCAAGCAAAGTGACACCATCACAGACTTCAATACCGCCGAGGACCGCATCGACCTGTCCAGCATCGGTTTGCGCGGGCTGGGCGATGGCAGCGCCAATACCATTTACCTGTCGCTCAATGCCGACGGCAGCAAGACCTACGTCAAGACCAACGCAGTCGACACCACCGGCAATCGTTTCGAGATCGCACTGGAAGGCAACCTGCTCGGCAAGCTGAGCGACTCCAACTTCATCTTCTCCAGCGCTTCAGCCACCAATCAGCCGCCTGTGCTCAATACGCCGCTGATGGATCAGAACGTCACCGAACTCAATGCATTCTCCTACGCGGTGCAGCCCGGCAGTTTCAGCGACCCGGACAGCACGGCGCTGACCTACAGCGCGACCCTCGCCGACAACAGTGCCCTGCCCGACTGGCTGAAATTCGACAGCAAGACCCTGACTTTCAGCGGCACGCCAGGTGGCACGGCATCCGGGCTCTACTCGGTGCTGCTGACGGCCAGCGACGCGACAGGCGCATCTGTGGCTGACAGCTTCGCCATCATTGTGGGCAACGTCGCGCCGGGCATCCTTACCGGCACCGAAAATGCCGAAGCGCTGTATGGCACTGAGGGTAACGACACGCTGCTGGGCCTGGGCGGCGACGACACCTTGCGCGGCGATACCGGCGACGATGTGATCAACGGCGGTGCGGGCCGCGATGCCCTTTACGGAGGAGCCGATGCCGACACGTTCGTGTACAGCGCCCTCACCGACAGCTACCGCGATTACGACGCTGGCGGGCTGACCGCCACCGACACGATTTATGACTTCAGTCCCGGTCAGGACAAGATAGATGTCTCCGCACTGGGCTTTCTGGGGCTGGGCAACGGCGAGAATCACACCCTGTACATGACGCTCAACGAGGCTGGGGACAAGACCTACGTCAAGTCCGCCGACTCGGACGTGGATGGCAATCGCTTTGAAATCGCTCTGAGCGGCAATCTGATCGATACCCTGACCAACGCCGACTTCGTATTCGGTCAGCGTGAGTCTCAGGAGATCCTCTATCTGCCAACACTGGGCCAGTCCAATGCGCGCCTGCTGCGCATGACTGAAGACGACAACCAGTCCGGCACCTCGGAAATGGTCAAGGACCTGGCCCGCTACACCGATTACGACGTGCGCAGCCAGTTCAATGATGCCAACGGTGATGGCATCGACCTCGCCGTGGGCGGCAGCACGGTGGTGGGCTACTCGACCGCCGGCCCGGAAGAGCAGCGTGTTTCGTGGTGGCTGACCGACACCGACCAGCCTGGCCCGGCACTGCTGCGCGCCACCGACCTGCTGAAGTCGCAACTGGCAACCCTGACGGCTGTCGACAAGGTCACTACAGGCATTATCTGGGGCCAGGGCGAGGAAGCAGCTCAGGAAATAGCCCGCGCCACCGACAAACAGGCTGCGGCAGACCTTTACAAGGCGTCGACCCTCAAGGTGTTCGATTACCTGCACGCGCAAATCGGTGACTTCACGGTGTACATGGCCGAGACCGGTCACTATCAGACCGAGGCCGCCAAGGCGCGGGGTTACACCGGAGAAAAGATCAGTGCCATCGTTGAAGGCGCCGGTTATGTCCGCGCCGTACAGGAGGCAATCGCCAACGAGCGCAACGACGTCAAGCTGGCAGTCGACTACACCGACCTGCCCTTGCGTTACGAGGTCAACCCGCTTGTTTACCCGGACGACGTCTGGCACCTGCACGAGGAGTCGGCAGAAATAGTCGGCCAGCGACTGGCCGACTTCATCGCCAATGACCTGGGTTACTGTGGCGATTCCAGCGACAACAACGACCCGGCAAGAATCTTCGATGCCGGGCAGAACGAAGGCGGTCATATCTTCGGCACCAGTGACGACGACACCCTGGTCGGCAGTGCCAGCAACGACATACTGGACGGCGACCAAGGCGCCGACGACATGACGGGTGGCGACGGCAACGACATCTACGTGGTCGATAACGCGCTTGATACTGTCACCGAGAGCAATGACTCGCCATCGCAGGTCGATACCGTGGTGTCGTCAGTCAGTTGGACACTCGGCGCCAACGTGGAGAATCTGCTGCTTACCGGTGTGTCCGCCATCAACGGCACCGGCAATGCGTTGAGAAACGTCATGACAGGTAATGCGAATAACAACGTTCTGGACGGCGGAGCGGGCGTTGACCTGTTGACCGGCGGCGACGGATCGGACAGCTACTACGTTGACGATGCAGCCGACCGCGTGGTCGAGACCAATACAGATAAGCAGATCGGCGGCACCGACACTGTGTACAGCGCGCTGAGCAGCTACACGCTGGGTGCGAACCTGGAAAACATAGTGATTACCGCTTCGGGCGCTGCCAATGCAACCGGCAATACGCTGGACAACGTGCTGTATGCAGGCACTGGCGACAATGTCCTCGACGGTCGCGACGGCAATGACACGGTGTCTTATCTGTTCGCCACCGCAGGTGTCACAGTGGCGCTGAATACCAGCGCCGTGCAGACGACCGGCGGCTCCGGACTGGACACGATAAAGGGCACGGAAAACCTGTCGGGCAGCCAGTTTGCCGACTCGCTGACCGGCAACAAGAACGCCAACGTTCTGAACGGCGGCAATGGCAACGACACATTGTCCGGTGGTGCGGGTGACGACGTCCTGATCGGCGGTGCGGGGGCGGACACCCTGATCGGAGGCACCGGCGCTGACCGCTATGTGTTCAACAGCCTCGACGAGGTGGGCCGTGACGACTTGCGTGACATCATCAATGGTTTCAAGGCGGGCGAAGGTGACAAGCTGGATTTCACAGGCTTCGATGCACAAACGCTTACCGATACCCGCGATGCGTTCACGTTCATCGGCAACGCGGCGTTCAGCACCAGCAACACCGGCGAGCTTCGCTTTGCCGATGGCGTGCTGTACGGCAACGTGGATGACAACATCGAGGCAGACTTTGAAATCCAGCTGACTGGCGTACAGAGCCTGCAAGCAGCCGACATCCTCGTCTGATTGAGATGATTATCGTGCCGACGCTCCGCGTCCGATCCTGGGCGTGCGGCGCGGCGCAGATTTTGTGACGCAGAGCGTCACCCAAGGCATTCCCACGCTGGAGCGTGAGGAACGATAGCTCTGGAACTACCGGGCCGACGCTCTACTCTCTGGCTGGCTGACAGGCGAGTCTGATGCGCAACTTGATAATGATGCGATTGAATCTGGACGACACGTCAACACTCTTGCCTGCACCGATCTGCACATGTCGGGTGCGCGGTGCTTCCGGCCCATTGGTGAACATCACTGAACATTTGGCGTCTACGTCACCGTAGTTAGTGACGGTGATCGACCCTGTGTCGTGATAAACATCGTGGGTCACGTAGTCGACCTTCACACCCTGATACTGTTTCTCCACGTCGATGGGGTATGCATAGGCCGTTACAGGCAGTATGGCCAGCAGTAAACAGCACAGTCGATTCATTCGGTGTTCTCCGGGACGGGATTGTCAGAGTAGAACAATAGTCAGCAGATCAAAGAGGAAATACAGCATGAAAGCGCCCCGCGTGACGCTCGACCAGTGGCGCACGTTGCAAGCCGTAGTCGATCACGGTGGTTTTGCTCAGGCCGCCGAGGCATTGCACCGCTCGCAATCATCGGTGAGTTACACCGTGGCGCGCATGCAGGAACAACTCGGCGTGCCGTTGTTGCGCATCGACGGTCGCAAGGCTGTACTGACCGAAGCCGGGGGCGTCCTGCTCAGACGCTCGCGACAGCTGGTCAAACAGGCGAGCCAGCTGGAAGACCTCGCTCACCATATGGAACAGGGCTGGGAGGCAGAGGTACGTTTGGTCATCGATGCCGCCTACCCTTCGGCGCGCCTAGTCAGGGCGTTGACTGCATTCATGCCGCAGAGCCGCGGCTGCCGCGTGCGCCTGCGCGAAGAGGTGCTGTCGGGTGTCGAGGAAGTGCTGCTTGAAGGCGTGGCAGACCTGGCCATCAGCGGCTACAGCATCGCAGGCCATCTGGGTACGGAAATGAGTTCCGTCGAATTCGTCGCCGTCGCGCACCCGGGGCACGCCTTGCACCTGGCCAATCGCGAGCTGACCTTTCAGGATCTCGAAAGTCAGTTGCAGGTTGTCATTCGCGATTCCGGTCGGCAGCAACCCCGAGATTTCGGCTGGCTGGGAGCGGAGCAACGCTGGACGGTCGGCAGCCTCGGCACTGCGGCGACCTTTGTCAGCAATGGCCTGGGCTTCGCCTGGCTGCCGCGCCACATGATCGAACGCGAACTTCGCGAAGGACTGCTCAAGCCCCTGCCACTGGACAAGGGCGGTAACCGCAACCCGACGTTCTATCTGTACTCCAGCAAAGACAAGCCGCTTGGCCCGGCCACGCAGATATTGATCGACCTGATTCGTACCTTCGACACCGCCCCCCTGACGGCGCCTGGCGCGCCGCAACAGGCCTGACAGGAGTCGGCACATGGCGTTTTTTGAGCATGACGATTGTTCGCTGCACTATGAAGAGTATGGTCAGGGCGAACCTGTTCTGCTCCTGCACGGGCTGGGGTCCAGTGGCGAGGACCGGGAATTCCAGGTTCCGGCGCTGGCCAGGCACTACCGCGTCATCGTCATGGACATGCGCGGTCACGGGCGCTCGGACAAACCGCACGGGCGCTACAGCATCCAGGCCATGAGCAACGATGTCGAGGCGCTAATCGAGCATCTGCGTCTGCAGCCTGTGCACCTGGTCGGCCTGTCGATGGGCGGGATGATCGGGTTTCAACTGGCGGTAGATAAGCCGCACCTGCTCAAGAGTCTGAGCATCGTCAACAGTGCTCCGCAGGTGAAGATACGCAGCCTTGCCGACCTGTGCCAATGGGCCAGACGCTGGACGCTGTCTCGTCTGGTCAGCATGAAAACGCTCGGCAAGGCGCTGGGCAAGCTGCTGTTCCCCAGGCCCGAGCAGGCTGAACTGCGGCACAAGATGGCCGAGCGCTGGAGCAGAAATGACAAACGCGCCTACCTGGCCAGCTTTGATGCCATCGTCGGCTGGGGTGTGGAGGACCGGCTGCAACGCATTACCTGCCCGACGCTGATCGTCGCTGCCGGCCATGACTACACGCCGGTAGCGCTGAAGGAGGCCTACGCCAAACGGATCGCCTCTGCACGGCTGGTGGTCATCAACGACTCCCGACATGCCACGCCACTGGACCAGCCGGAACAGTTCAATAGCACGCTATTGGAATTCATCGGAAGCACCGGGGTCTGAAAATCGTGCGCAGTTTGTTGCGCAGGCTGCTCGCGTGAAGCATTGCAGACCGTCAAACGCCGCACTGGGCAAAAAAACCCAAACGTGGTTACCTTGCCGGCCACAGTCGATATCTCTTACTGAAGGACTCGTTGCCACATGCTGAAAAAAATCGCCCTCACCGCCTGCTCCGTACTGTTTGCTGCCAACCTGATGGCTGCTCAAGACAAAGCCACGCATGTGTTACTCGACACCAGCTTCGGCCAGATCGAAATCGAGCTTGCAGACACCAAGGCTCCCATCAGCACCAAGAACTTCCTGGGTTATGTGGACAGCGGCTTCTACAGCAACACCATTTTTCACCGTGTGATTCCGGGATTCATGGTTCAGGGCGGCGGGTTCACCGAGCAGCTGGTTCAGAAGCCCACCAAGGATCCGATCAAGAACGAAGCCCAGAACGGTCTGCATAACGTACGTGGCACTATCGCCATGGCCCGCACATCTGATGTGAACTCGGCCACCAGTCAATTCTTCATCAACACCAACGACAATGCGATGCTCGACAACGGCACCCGTGACTTCGGTTATGCGGTGTTCGGCAAGGTCGTCAAAGGTATGGACGTGGTCGACAACATCGTCAACGCCCGGACCGGCACCAAGCAAGGCATGCAAAACGTGCCTGTAGACCCGATCCTGATCAAGTCCGCCAAACGCGTCGACTGAGCAGGAAACCTGCACCGCATGGGGCCTTCGGGTTTCATGCGGTCCGGACGGGAGAGCCTCCACTTATCAAGGAGAGCCCACGTCGCGTGGGTCTGATAGCCAATGCTTTATCGTCGTTTCGAACAACTGATCGATATCTTCAAAGACGCGCCTACCCCTGCTCCGCCCAACACTGTCTTCGCGTTCTACCTCTACTATCTGCGTCAGGTCTGGCCGACGTTCACCGCGCTTCTGGTGGTAGGCCTCATCGGCGCGTTGATCGAGGTGTCGCTGTTCAGCTACCTGAGCCGCATCATCGATCTGGCACAAAACACGCCGCCCAAGGATTTTTTCAGTATTCACGGCTCCGAGCTGATCTGGATGATGGTCGTGGCCCTGCTGCTGCGCCCGATCTTCGTTGGCCTGCACGACCTGCTCGTTCACCAGACCATCAGTCCCGGCATGACCAACCTGATTCGCTGGCAGAACCACAGCTACGTGCTCAAACAGAGCGTCAACTTCTTCCAGAACGATTTCGCCGGACGTATCGCACAGCGCATCATGCAGACCGGCAACTCGCTGCGTGACTCAGCAGTGCAGTCGGTGGACGCGCTCTGGCACGTGCTGATCTACGCCATCAGCGCGATGGTGCTGTTCGCCGAGGCGGACTGGCGCCTGATGATCCCGCTGGGCACCTGGATTGTCGCGTTCATACTCGCACTGATGTATTTCGTGCCGAGGGTCAAGCAACGCTCGGTGGACTCGTCAGATGCGCGCTCCAGGCTCATGGGCCGGATCGTCGACGGCTATACCAACATCACCACCCTGAAACTGTTCGCCCATACCAACCACGAGCAGCAGTACGCCCGCGAAGCGATGCGCGATCACACCGAGAAAAGCCAACTGGCCGGCCGTGTAGTGACTTCGATGGACACGACCATAACCACGATGAACGGTATATTGATTGTCACCACCACCGGCCTGGCGCTGTGGCTGTGGACCCAGTCGCTGATCTCGGTTGGCGCAATTGCGCTGGCCACCGGGCTGGTGATCCGCATCGTCAACATGTCCGGATGGATCATGTGGGTGGTGAACGGCATCTTCGAAAACATCGGCACCGTGCAGGACGGGCTGCAGAGTATTTCGCAGCCAGTCACGGTCAACGACAAGCCTGGCGCCCTGCCGCTGAAGATAGACAAAGGCGGTGTCAAATTCGATGGCGTCGATTTTCATTACGGCAATGGCAACGGGATCATCCACAACCTTAACCTGGACATAAAACCGGGCGAGAAGATCGGCCTGATCGGGCCGTCAGGCGCAGGCAAATCGACGCTGGTGAACCTGCTGTTGCGCATGTATGACGTGCAAGGCGGCAGGATTCTGATCGATGGCCAGGACATTGCCGGGATTACTCAGGAAAGCCTGCGTGCGCAGATCGGCATGATCACTCAGGACACCTCGCTGCTGCACCGTTCGATTCGCGAAAACCTGTTGTACGGTAATCCTGATGCGACCGACGAACAGCTCTGGGAATCAATTCACAAGGCTCGCGCCGATGAGTTCATCCCCCTGCTGTCGGACTCGGAAGGCCGCACCGGCTTCGATGCCCATGTCGGTGAGCGCGGCGTGAAATTGTCTGGTGGTCAGCGCCAGCGCATAGCGATCACCCGCGTGCTGCTCAAGGACGCGCCAATCCTGATCATGGACGAAGCCACCTCGGCCCTAGACTCTGAGGTCGAAGCGGCTATTCAGGAAAGTCTGGAAACGTTGATGCAGGGCAAGACCGTTATCGCCATCGCCCACCGCCTGTCGACCATCGCGCGCATGGATCGTCTGGTGGTTCTGGAAAAAGGCCAGATCGCCGAGACCGGCACCCACGCCGAATTGCTGGCACGTGGCGGGCTGTATGCACGACTGTGGCAGCACCAGACCGGCGGGTTTGTGGGGATGGATTGAGCGGACTGCAACTGATTATCGTGCCAATGCGCGTTGGCATGCAGTTCGTGACGCTCTGCGTCACAAGTCTGTACCGCTCTGCACACTCAACAGGAGACGCAGAGCGTCCAGAAATGCATTCCCACGCAAAGCGTGAGGAACGAGATCTAACTCTGCTTCGCACGCGCGAGGAACGAGAGGCAGTGATTGATCCTCTACTGCTACTCCACCTGCCGATACGGCAATGCGCTACGTGCTTCCTCGGCGTAGGCCATTACGCCGACGCGCTCCTGCTCAAGAAACTCGCTGACGGCGTCTTTCAGTCCTGGATGCATCAGGTAGTGCCATGATCGGGTGATCTGCGGCTCGAAACCGCGGATCAGCTTGTGCTCGCCCTGGGCCCCTGCGTCGAATCGTTGCAGGCCGTGAGCAATCGCGTAATCCATGCCCTGATAGAAGCAGGTCTCGAAATGCAAGCGGTCAAACTCGGCCAGGCCCCCCCAGTAGCGCCCGTAGAAACTGTCGTCGCCGATCAGGCTGAAGGCCATCGCTACAGGGCGTGAGCCCTGCAAGGCAATCACCACACGGATCGACTCGGGCATGCGTTCAGCCAGCAGACTGAAAAATTCGCGGGTCAGGTAAGGCGCCTGCCCACGTACTTCGTAAGTGTTGGAATAGCACGCATAGACGAAGTCCCACAGCACCTCGCTCATCTGCGCCCCTTCGAGCCATTCAAACGCGATGCCCTGCCCTGCGACCTGTTCACGCTCCTTGCGCATCTGTTTGCGCTTGCGCGAACTCAATGCATCAAGAAAGTCCTGAAAATCCCGGTAGCCCCGGTTATGCCAGTGGAACTGACAACCGATCCGCTGCAGCCAGCCCGCCTGTGTTTCAAGCAGGGCATCGGCAGCCGGGTCGGTGAAGTTCACGTGAGCACTCGACAGCCCTTCGCTCTGCAGATAAGCCGGCAGCTCGCCGAGCAACTCCATGCCACCTTGCGGCGTGGCCGACAGAATACGCGAACCACCGACCGGGCTGAACGGCACGGCCACCAACAGCTTGGGGTAATACGCGATTCCGGCGCGTCGGCAAGCATCTGCCCAGGCGTGATCGAATACGTATTCCCCATACGAGTGCCACTTTCGATAGGCCGGCAAGGCAGCAACCAGTTGATCGTTTTCGTAATGCAGCACATGCTCGGGACGCCAGCCTGAACGCGGTCCAAGACTGCCGCTATCTTCCAGCGAGCTAAGAAACGCATGGCGCAGAAACGGCTGATTGCCTGGCACCAGCGCATCCCATTGGGCAGGTGCAACGGTGCCAAGGCTGTCGATAACGTGAACGGGCATGCAGGTTCCCCGGTGAGCGGACTTGGTAAAGAGTATCGCTTATTGAGACCTTGTGTTCATCGACGCCGAAATCTGCCTTGAAAGACTGATCGCCAGTTCGTTGATCGCCTGCTCGCGCTCACCAGATATTTGCGCGACCTGATCGAGGTATTCCTGATCGGACTGCCCGCTCTGCGCCTGCTCATCCAGGGCCGCCAGGCGCTGCAGGAACGGCATCTTTACCGGTTCGAAATAAGGCCCGTAGCGAACTTCCAGATAACTCATCCAGAATTCCCTGGCAATCATCGACTCGAAAAACGCCGGGGTGCGTTCGCGCTCGATGACTTCCTTGTACGCAGCCTGCAAATCAGCGTCGCTCACCCGCGCGATAGTAGCGAACAGCATGCTTCTGGGCTGACCGGGCAGCTCAAGCCGCGCTTGCAGGCCGATGCGGTAGGCAAGCCGCACTTCAGCCTCATCGACCGTCTCGCCATTCTGCCGGCGAAGAGCAATGTCGCGCAGCGCAATTTTTTCGACCTGATCCAGACGGTCCAGGCGCTGACTCATTTTGAAGAGTTCCAGTGGCTGCGCGGATTCCGGCGTGGATGACAGGATAGAAAACACTCGGACCCGCACTTCCATGTCGCCAAAGACCAGCGCAAGGCCATCTCCACAGGTCTGAGGGTGAGCGGCAATATCAAATAACTGCTGACGCAGCTCAGTGTTTGCAGAGGCCGCGTCTATCATCGCCCAGACTCGTTCGATGAGCTCTTCACGATTAGTTGAAAAATCAGCCGAATGGGTCAGATCGCTCAGCGTCTGGAAGAAATCCATAGAACCGGCGCACGCTCGCAGATCCTGCCAAAGCCTGATGCGGACATCTGCCTGTTCGCGGCTCAAACCGGCCAGCCAGGGTCTGCTGTCAGGCCCGACTTCCAAGGGCAGATGGTGCTGACTGACGCCCCATCGCGGTCGCAACCTGCCTTCGCGAAACAGCCTGATGCGTTCCAGGGTCGGCGCGTCCAGCGGGTTCCCGTTCAAATGCAGGTGCAAGCGCGAAGAGCCGAGAGAGCGGACGACATCCTCAAGCTCTGCGGAGGTTATTTCCGAGATACGGTTATCGCGAACATCCAGACGAATCAAGTCAGACCTGAGCCAGTTCCACGCGGGCAACGTTTCGATACCCGTCGCGCGCAAAAACAGCAGACGCAAAGAGTCGAGCGCCGCGAGAGGCGCTGCCGACCCAAGAAAGCAAAAGTTCAGGTCCAGGATCTCCAGACGGTTCAGGTTCTGCAACGTGACGTTGCAGGCCTCCGTCCAGATCAGCGGGTTGTGACTGAGTGACAGTTCGGCAAGTTGCGGCATTCTCCCTATCGAAGCCGGCAGGGAATACAGCTCATTGAAGTCGAGGCTCAGCGAATTCAGGTTGCTGAAGTTTTTCAGCAAGGCATCTGCTTGTGGGTCGGTAAGCTGCATATTGCGCGCCTTCAACACCACCACATGGGCAAAGTTTGCGGCGATATCAGGCAGCAGTCCCACGCTCAGATTATCCAGATCCAGCGCGTATCCTAAAAAGTCACCCTGATAGTTTCTGCAGTGAGCGCTCAACCTTCTCCAGCAATCGTGAATGCGCATCGCTGCGACTTCTCTGGGCCTGCGCTGCAAAGAAAACTGCGTTTCCGCGACCCAGGCGTCCAGCGTGGCCTGAAGGTTGCGCAACTCATCCGCGAGGCCTCGCAGCCTTTGCCGGACGAAGTTCGGCAATTGTCTGGCTGATCCAGTGTGTTCGGCCCTCAAGCGGTCCAGAAAGGCAGACACCTCAACCTCGGAAAAATCCGGGTACAGACTTCTCACCGCAAGCTCCGGCGAATGACTGGCCGCGCCGATACCCAAGCGGCGAAAGAAACCTCGCAGACGTCCGCTCATGGGGTAGCCGATACGACCGTCGGGCAGTCTCTGCGGCCATTTGATCCCCGGTTTGACCGGCTGCATTCGCAATATTTCAGCCACACGTTCACGCTGACCAAGGGCGATATTCCCCAGCAGACTGCGCAATGGGTGCTCATCAGCGTTGGCAGGCAGCTCGATGTCGGCGCGCACATCTTCAGGCAGCGCCTTTAACAGAGCAGTGAAAAACTCCTGATCGACTTCCGCCAGAGAGTCACCTGACGAATTGAAAGGCTGAAACCCTTCTTCCGTTTTGACCAAAAGCCGGTGTAGCACAGCCTGATCGCTGTCGAGCCTCGCGATTTCGGCACCTTCCAGCGAGTCTTCCAGCAGATCGATTGACATGTTTCCACGCCAGCCGAGTACATATTGCAGCACGCCAAGCGCAGCTGCATGGGTGTCTGGGTTAAGGGTCGAGGCCCGGTAAAACCCTTCGTTGGCCCTGTTTATACGCAGTTGCTGCTGGTACTCGCGGGCGTGTTCGGCAAGCGCCAGAGGAATGCGCTTTTCCGAAGTCATCCGCGCCTTGTCTGTGTCGCTCGCCATGCCGATGAGTTCGGCAACGACGCTGTCCGGCAAGCCGCTGAAATCGCGCTGTATCAGTTGAACCAGCGGGTCCTCGCTTCGGCTTTTGAGTGCCTGAATGTCATCAAGCAACTGCTCGACACGAGCGTGGGCGCAAGCGGCCAGATGACGCTTCAAGCCGCTGACCCGGACGACCTTGTCTGCGCTGTCACTGCCCGTCAGAGACGCGATCTCATCAAGCGTCAGGCTATCCGGCAGTTGGCCCAGAACCTCGCTGAGGCTGGTTGTCGGCCCCACTACATGGGACGAAAGCGTCATGTCCGCCCCTGCGTTCCACGCCTCCAGAAGGGTGCCTTGCACATCGATCAATAACAGCCCTCGAGCCTTGTTCCAGCCAGGCGACGAGACCAGCAGCTTCATCCATGGCCCGATAGAAGAAACAGAGATTTGCGACGGTCCATCTGTCTTGAGGCTTTCAATACAGGCCAGCAGCTCCCGCTCTGTTTCAACACGCTGAATGGCATCGATCAACAATGCCGGAGGCTGAAAGTGCTCGACGTGTATCTGGCGCAACACCGCTTCATTGATGCCAGTAATGCGCAGCACCTTCCGGATTTCGGTCTCGGTGAGCGCATGGCAGGTCGCGTTCAGACGCCTGAACGCCGTGACCTCATCCCAGCCCATGGGGTTCTCCCACTCATGACGCCAGGCGCCGGCACCGTTGTGCTTCAGCCTGGGCGAGTAGGAGCGCTCATTCTCCGGGTGCCTGATCCGCCAGTTGGCGCGTGATGCATCGGGTTCGACACGATACAGTTTGCCGTCCAGTGGCAACCACGTCCTGCCACCGTGCTCGTAAAGCCCCAGCGCATCGAGACTCAGCCCCTCAGGCAAGCGAACCGTGTCAGCGTAAGGTTCAACCGTCGGTTTTCCGAGACGAACAGAACCATCGACGTTTTTCTGCACCAGGCTTTCGATGAACATCGACGGCTCAAAGCCTTTTACCGCCCCTATGACACTTCCCAGCACCAGCATCTGGGCGACGTTTTCGCCAATGTCGTAAACATGCTGCATAGCCTCGTCCACTTCACCGTGCTTCCAGTCTTGGTAAGCAACGAAGGCTTCACTGGCAAGCTGATAGAGCGCGACCACAGACATGACTTCGCCCAATACCGGCACGAACAGCCCGGCCACATTGAGCATGTTCATGCCGCTGTGCTCGAGACTTTCAAGCAGTGCATCTCGAGCCTGCTGGTCCACCTGCGCCGAGGGCACTGCGATTGCCCGTGAATCGCCGTAAGTCTTGGCCAGCAAGTGGTCATGAAGCAATTCGAACGGCGGTTTCGAAAATGGCTGTGGCTGCAGCACCAGATCAGCGTTGACGTCCAGCGCAGGCTCCTGGCCTGGATAGAGCCGGGATTGCAGTCTGGCGAAAAATTCCGGACTGCGACTCAAACTGACAAAGCGGCTGAAATAGCGCTTGTAACTTTCGCTGTCGAGCGCTTTCACGAGGCTGGTATTGAAGGCCCTGAGTGACACATATTGTTTGATCGGATGCAGAGGCTCCGAGGGCATGTAGACAAGGCAAGGCCCATTGTCGGGATCGGGAATATCTTGCTGGACAAGCAGCGCGCCATGCAAAAGACAGCTCGAAAAAGCGTAGGTATCGAGCATGTGCAACTGACAATAGCGCAGCGCCTTGCCGTCCCATTGCGGCAGGTCATCGGCCCGCACGACACTCAGCAACAACTGATAGGCAGTATCGGTGATATCCCCCTTCATCCTGGCAATGTGCGCGAGCACCTCGAAGGCATCACGCTCGTTGTCGATGAAGGCAGCGGCAACCGCCGTCGCTGCCGCTGGGGAAGGCTTGAATACGCTGTCCAGGTGGGCCTGGTACTGAGTTCCCACATCCAGCTCATGGCAAAAATCAGCGAACTGTTCAAGGCTGATATCGACGCGGTCCTGATACTCGACCTTGTACCTGCGCTGGGCGCTATCGATCAGCCAGTAACGCAGGCCACCTGTACGCAGAATTGCCGAATGAGGATCGAAGCGGCTGCGGTTGCTGGGAGCGAAGTTCTGCAACGCTGCCTGCAACAGGGTCTGTTCGAGGGGCGCTGGTGCCCAGGCGCTGTCGTAGCGCCAAGTCATCAACTGAAAGGCTTCGACGTCCAGCGCTAGCTTGAAACGCTCGTGAAAGGCTTGCGACAGCACCGGGGCAGCAAACTGCTGTGCCGATAACAGACGATCGCGAATGGGCTCCAGCGCCTGACGGGAATGTCGGGTTTTCTGCTGACTGGCCTGAAGTGCCTGACGCAATGCTGGCGGGGCGTTCAGATACCAGGCCGGCAGCCTGCCGCGGATAAAGGCAGCATTGGGGTGGTCGGCTTCGAAGGGGGCAGCGTCCGACGGGGGAGCTGCTTGCGTTTCGGGTGGTGTGTTGGCAGTGAACATGGTCGATACTCGTGTTGGCTTGTTCAAAAGCCAACACGATAAAGACCCGCAGGGCTGCAGGTGACATAACGGGATATGACAGTAGCGCCTGTCGCACAAGCGCTACCTCGTCAATGCACTCAGCGTTTGCGCAGAATCACGCTGCCGATCGAATAGCCTGCGCCGAATGAGCTGAGCACTGCCAGCGCGCCTTTGGGCAGGTCGTCTTGATAGGTGTGAAAGGCGATGATCGAACCTGCCGAACTGGTGTTGCCGTAGGTGTCGAGAATAACCGGCGCTTCTTCGACAGTGGCGTCGCGGCCAAGCAGTTTTTTGACGATCAGATGGTTCATGCTCAGGTTGGCCTGATGCAGCCAGAAGCGCCTGACGTCACTGATGTTGATGCCGTTGTCATGCAGATGCGCGCTGACCAGTTCGGCCACCATCGGGCAGACCTCACGGAACACCTTGCGCCCTTCCTGCACGAACAGTTTGTCCGGTGCATTCTGGCCTTCGTCCGAGGTGCGGTTGAGGAAGCCGAAGTTGTTGCGGATGTTATTGGAAAACTTGGTCAGCAGACGCGTGCTGACGATGTCGAACTGATAAGGCGAAGTGGCCAGGTCTGCCCGCTCGACCACTACCGCAGTCGCGCCATCACCGAAAATGAAATGGCTGTCGCGATCACGGAAATTCAAATGTGCGGTGCAGATCTCCGGGCTGATCACCAGCAAGGCGCGGGCCTGACCCAACTGCACGCTGTTGCAGGCGGCCTGAATACCAAACGTTGCCGACGAACAGGCGACGTTCATGTCGAAACCGTAGCCCGCAACGCCAAGCGCTTCCTGGATTTCGATGGAGATCGCCGGGTAGGCCCGTTGCAGGTTCGAGCACGCGACGATCACACCATCGATGTCTGCCGCAGTCCTGCCCGCGCGCTGCAAGGCCTGTTCGGCGGCTGCAACGCCCATCTGGCAGAGGATCGACCTTTCGTCGTTGCCGCGCTCCGGCAGGTTGGGCTTCATGCGCTGCGGGTCGAGAATGCCCTGTTTGTCCATCACGAAGCGGCTTTTGATGCCCGAGGCCTTTTCGATGAATGCGGCGCTGGACTCGCTGAGCGCTTCTACTTCGCCACGCTCGATGGCAGCAGCGTTGTCGCTGTTGAACTGTGCAACATAGGCATTGAAAGACTGCACCAGCTCTTCGTTGGAAATGCTGTTGGCCGGGGTAAACAGGCCTGTGCCGCTGATGACGACGTTGTGCACGGTCGTTCCTCTTTTATTGGGTTGCAGGTAATGACCTGCTCAGGCACGGCATCTGAAGCCCGCGCTTTATCGGGACAACGTGCCAGTGCAGATGTAAAAGCTGCCTGCAACAACGAGCAGCATTTCATGACACTGTGAAGACAGGCGCGGAGTGTGCCATAGAGCCCGGTTTTGGCGCTATCGGCCAATGAATATCGGCTCGATAGACACATTTCAATAAGCGCCTGCAGAGCTTGGAATCAGCCCTCCACCTGACTCCACTGCTTGCTCAACCGTTTGTCCGACACCGGCATTTTAGTGCCCAGTTGTTGAGCGAACAGCGAGACGCGATATTCCTCCATCCACCAGCGATACAGCGCCAGCTCCGGATCACGCTTGCCTTCCTGGGCATGTTTGTCGGCACGCGCCTGATACTGCGCCCAGAGCCCCGCCAGTTCGATGCTCCACACACGATCCTTCTGCACCTGACCGGGCAGTTTCTCCAGACGCATTTCGATGGCTTTCAGGTAGCGCGGCAGCTCCTTGAGCCAGACCGCCGGGGTTTCCCGCACGAATCCGGGGTACACCAACTTGCCCAGTTGCGCCTTGATATCGTTGAGCGCAACCGCCTGAGACAGGTCGATCTTGCCCTTGAAGCGTTTTTGCAGACCGTGCCACAGCTTGAGGATTTCCAGGGTCAGCTTTGCCAACCGCTCGGCGTGTTCGGTCCAGTCGGCGCGCTTGCGCTCCGCCAGCGACAGCAAGCCGGCCCCATCACGCGGCAACTCGGCTTCGCCTTCCAGTACGCAGCTGTCGAGACTGGCCAGCAGGATGTCCTCGATCAGCGCATCGATGCGCCCCAGCTCGCGGTGCAGCAACGCCAGCTCGGTCTGCCCCGGCAATTTATTGCGCAGGAACTTGGCAGGCTCGGCCAGCTGTTGCAGCAGCAAACGCTGCAAGGCGCGTCGATGCTGGTATTCGGCTTCGGCCTGAGTGGAGAACCTGCCTTCCTTGACCGCGCCGCCCTCTTCGACCAGCGCCGGATACACCGTCATCGAAAGCCCGGCGATGTTCTGCTGCGTCTTCTGCGCCACCGCCGCGAACGCCTTGGCCTGTACCGGCTGCTGGCTTGCGGCGGTTTGCGGCACGGCCAGCGCTGCCTGGCTCGCCTCGGCGAAGCGTGCCGTCAGTTCTGCAAGATCGCGCCCCTCGCCGAGAAACTTGCCGCTGCCATCGACAATTTCCAGGTTCATCTTCAAGTGACCTTCAAGCTGCTGCGCAGCTTCAGCCCAGGCTTCGTCACTGACCCGCACGCCGGTCATGCGCAACAGCTCACGCCCTAGCGCATGAGGGAGGGAACCCTCACCAAAGGTAATGCGCTGCAGGGCCGCCTTGATGAAGTCCGGGACCGGTACGAAATTCTTGCGCACCGCCTTGGGCAGGTTGCGCACCAGCGCTATGCACTTGGTCTCCAGCAACCCCGGCACCAGCCACTCCAGACGCTCGGCAGGCAGCGACAACAGCAACGGTGCGGGGACACGCAGGGTTACCCCATCGCGCGGGTGATTGGGTTCGAAGTGGTAACTCAACGACAGGCTCAGATCGCCCAGGCGCAGGGTGTCCGGGTACTGCGCCGCAGTGACTTCGCTGGCCTCGCGGGCCAGCACGTCTTCTTCGCGCATGATCAGCAACTGCGGGTTCTTCTGGCTCTCGGTCTTGTACCAGCTGTCGAAGGTCGCCGTCTGGTGAATCTCGGCCGGAATACGCGCCTCGTAAAAGCCGTACAGGGTGTCTTCGTCAGCCAGAATATCGCGACGGCGGGCTTTGGCCTCCAGTTCATCGAGTTGTTCCAGCAAGCGGGTATTGGCACTCAGGCACTTGGCCCGGGACAGAATATCGCCACGCACCAGACCTTCGCGAATAAACAACTCACGCGATACCACCGGGTCGATGGGGCCGTAATGCACCGGACGACGACCGACCACAATCAGACCAAACAGGGTGATTTGCTCGAACGCGACGACTTGCCCGCGCTTCTTCTCCCAGTGCGGCTCGAAATGGTTCTTTTTGATCAGATGCCCGGCCAGCGGCTCGATCCAGTCCGAATCGATCTTGGCGACCATGCGCGCATACAGCTTGGTGGTTTCGACCAGCTCGGCGGTCATCAGCCATTGCGGGCGCTTTTTGCCCAGCCCTGAGGACGGGTGAATCCAGAAGCGTCGCTGGCGGGCGCCGAGGTAGTCGCCCTCGTCGGCCTTTTGCCCGACCTGGCTCAGCAGGCCAGACAGAATGGCCTTGTGGAATTTCGGGTAATCGGCCGGTTCCTTGTTGACCGTCAGTTGCAGGTCACGACAGATCAGGCTCAGTTGCCGATGCGAATCACGCCATTCGCGCAGGCGCAGATAATTGAGAAAGTTACGCCGACACCAATTGCGCAACGGACTGGCCGTCAGGGTCTGGCGCTGTTCTTCGAAACCGCGCCACAGATTCACCAGCCCGGCGAAGTCGGAGTCGGCATCCTTCCACTGAGCATGCGCCTGATCTGCCGCCTGCTGACGCTCGGGTGGGCGCTCGCGCACGTCCTGCACGGACATGGCGCTGGCAACGATCAGCACTTCTTGCAGGCTGCCCTGCCTGGCGGCTTCCAGCAGCATGCGGCCCATGCGCGGGTCCACCGGCAAACGCGCCAGCTGGCGACCCAAGGGCGTGAGCTGATTCTCGCGGTTGACCGCAGACAGCTCCTGCAACAGATTGAAACCGTCACTGATCGCCTTGCCATCCGGCGGCTCGATGAACGGGAAGTCGGTAATCTCGCCAAGGCGCAGGTGCAGCATCTGCAGAATGACTGCCGCCAGATTGGTGCGCAGGATCTCGGGGTCGGTGAATTCGGGGCGGCCGTTGAAATCCTCTTCGCTGTAAAGACGCACGCACAGACCGGGTTCGACCCGCCCACAACGGCCCTTGCGCTGGTTGGCACTGGCCTGGGAAACGGCCTCGATCGGCAGTCGCTGGACCTTGGCGCGATAGCTGTAACGGCTGATCCGCGCGGTGCCGGTATCGATCACGTAACGAATGCCCGGCACCGTCAACGAGGTTTCTGCGACGTTGGTGGCCAGCACCACACGACGGCCGGGATGCGACTGGAAGATACGCTGCTGTTCGGCGGGCGACAGGCGTGCGTACAGCGGCAGAATCTCGGTATGCCTGAGCTGAGCCTTGCGCAGCATCTCGGCCGCATCGCGAATCTCCCGCTCGCCGGGCAAAAACACCAGCACGTCGCCAGGGCTCTTGCGCTCTCTGCGTTCGAAGGCAGCAAGCTCATCCAGCGTGGCCAGGATGGCCTGATCGACGGTGAGGTCTTCTTCGACGCTGTTGCCCTCCTCGTCCTGCTCGCTGGTCAGCGGGCGGTACCAGACATCCACCGGGAATGTGCGACCGGACACTTCGATCACGGGCGCATCGTTGAAGTGCTCGGAAAAACGCTGCAGGTCGATGGTTGCTGAGGTAATGATGACCTTGAGGTCCGGGCGACGTGGCAACAGGGTTTTCAGGTAACCGAGCAGAAAGTCGATGTTCAGACTGCGCTCGTGGGCCTCGTCGACGATGATCGTGTCGTAGCGCTCGAGGAAGCGGTCATGCTGGGTTTCGGCCAGCAGAATGCCGTCGGTCATCAGTTTGATCAGTGTGTTGCTGTCGCTCTGATCCTCGAAACGCACCTGGTAACCGACCAGCGCCCCCAGTGGCGTGCCGATTTCTTCGGCAACCCGGCTGGCTACGCTGCGCGCTGCAATCCGGCGCGGCTGTGTATGCCCGATCAGGCCATGCTGACCACGACCGATTTCCAGGCAGATCTTCGGCAACTGAGTGGTCTTGCCCGAGCCGGTTTCACCCGCAATGATCAGCACCTGATGCTTGAGCAACGCCTCTTTGATTTCGTCACGCTTGGCGGCAATCGGCAGGTTGTCGTCATAACGAATCGCCGGCACGCTCTCCCGCCGCGCCGTGGCCTGCGCGCACGACGCCTGAACCCGGGCAACCCATTGCGCGAGCTTCGCCTCGTCAGGCTTCTTGCGCAGCTCGTGCAACTGACGACGCAGGCGATGGCGTTCGCTGATCATCGCTTGGTCGAGGTTTTTCAGGAGTTGGTCGATAGAGGGCGATTCGTCGGTCATCAGGCGCGCAGGGTCTTTTTTCAAATGGCAGATGCGGATTGTCGCAGATTGCGGTGGGTCGTGACGAGACGCGGAGCATCGGCACAAGAATCGGTGGGGCTTGTGCATTGATGATCGCTCCCACGCTCAGCGTGGTAACGCCTTGGGTGACGCTCCGCATCGAGGCACACTCAAGATCGGACGCGGAGCGTCCGGAAATGCATGCCCACGCTGGAGCATGGGCACGATAATCAGTTGGATGACGTGATGAATAAAGCGCGTGACGGCGAAAGCGGTTTCAGACCCACGACCTTACTTCTTCACACCCAGCTTTTTCAGTTCTTCATCACGCAACTCGCGACGCAGGATCTTGCCGACATTGGTGGTGGGCAGGATGTCGCGGAATTCGACACTGCGTGGCACTTTATAGCCGGTCAGGTTGGCGCGCATGTGCTCCATGACCTTGTCCTTGGTCAGCGTGACGCCCGGTTTGGCGACGACAAAGACCTTGATGCTTTCACCCGACTTCTCGTCCGGCACGCCAATGGCCGCGCACTGCAGCACGCCGGGAAGTGTGGCGAGTACGTCTTCCAGTTCGTTGGGGTACACGTTGAAGCCGGAGATCAGGATCATGTCCTTCTTGCGGTCGACAATCCGGATATAGCCATCAGGCTGAATGATCGCGATGTCGCCGGTCTTGAGCCAGCCATCGCTGCCGATCATTTCATCGGTAGCATCCTGACGCTGCCAGTAGCCTTTCATGACCTGCGGGCCTTTGATGCACAGTTCGCCCGTCTCGCCAAACGCCAGCTCGTTGCCGACATCATCGATGACCTTGCACAGCGTCGACGGCACAGGAATGCCGATAGTGCCCATCTGGATGTATTGAGAAGGATTGACCGTCGCCACAGGGCTGGTCTCGGTCATGCCATAGCCTTCACAGATGGGGCAGTCGGTAACCTGCTTCCAGCGCTCGGCGGCAGCCTGCTGCAAGGCCATGCCACCCGACAAAGTGACTTTCAGTGCCGAGAAATCGAGGTTGCGAAAATTCTCGTTATTGCACAACGCCACAAACAGGGTGTTGAGGCCGACAAAACCGCTGAACTTCCATTTCGACAACTCCTTGACCATCGCCGGCAGATCGCGCGGGTTGCTGATCAGGATGTTGTGATTGCCCAGCAGCATCATCGCCATGCA
Source organism: Pseudomonas tremae (assembly GCF_001401155.1). Lineage (GTDB taxonomy): Bacteria > Pseudomonadota > Gammaproteobacteria > Pseudomonadales > Pseudomonadaceae > Aquipseudomonas > Aquipseudomonas tremae. Next base: position 64,215 of record NZ_LJRO01000117.1, on the reverse strand, counting down.
GTGAAAGGTGAACGCGTAGATGTGATACAGCGGCAGCGGCGTGATGAGGATTTCACAGCCCTCATCCAGGTTGGAAGCCATCAATGCCCGACATTGCAGCATGTTGGCGATGAGGTTGCGGTGGGTCAGCATGGCGCCCTTTGCTATACCGGTGGTGCCGCCGGTGTATTGCAGCACGGCAACATCGCTGCTGCCTGGCGCTACTTCGGTAACCGGCTGACCTCGGCCTTTGCCGAGCACTTCGTTGAACCTGATGGCGTGCGGCAGGTGATAGGCCGGGACCATTTTCTTCACATATTTGATAACGCTGTTGATCACCAGCCTTTTGAGCGGCGACAACATATCGGCCACTTCAGTGACGATGACCTGCTGTATATGAGTCTTGGGCACGACCTTTTCGGCCAGATGCGCCATGTTTGCCAGGCACACCAGCGCCTTGGCCCCGGAATCATTGAACTGGTGTTCCATTTCCCGCGCGGTGTACAGCGGGTTGGTATTGACCACGATCAGGCCGGCGCGAATGGCACCGAAGACGGCGATCGGGTATTGCAGCACGTTGGGCAACTGCACGGCGATACGGTCGCCCGGCTGCAGATCGGTGTGCTGCTGGATCCAGGCGGCAAACGCACCGGACAGCTCGTACAGCTCGCCGTACGTGATCGTCTTGCCCAGATTGCTGAATGCCGGTTTGTCAGCGAAACGCTGGCAGGACTGTTTCAGAACCGCCTGGACGTTGGGGTACTCGTCGGGGTTGATATCGGCAGGAATGCCGGACGGGTACTTATCCTTCCAGAAGTTTTCAATCATTCAGCCAGCTCCGTAGCGATCGCGAATTCTACACACCGCTTCGAGCGATGATTTTCTTGTGTCTGGGCTAATCCAGTAGACGCTTTTGCGCTTTATGACTGATCAAAAAGCGCGCCGAGAGTAGCAGCTTTGTAAAAGGCCGCCTAGATGCAATAAAGGGCCTGACAGTCACTAAAAAGACCAGAAAATAAAATCCAGTCACTTTAGAGGCGTTTAGCCTGCGATGACTGATTGAGTGGAAACCCCCGGAGCAGAGGGTTTAGCGCCTTGCTCATGCCATTTGCGAGGCGCTGCCCCGTGCCTGTCGACACTCTGACGTCGCGTCGGAGGGTATAAACACCTTCAGAATAAGGACGATTCCTACGATCAAGCGAGATCTCTGAGCGCCCTTCGCAGTATCTTGCCTACCGGCGTCATGGGCAAAGAGTCACGCATGACGATTTGCCTGGGGACCTTGTACGCCGTGAAGTTCTCTTTGCAGAAGGTCTTGAGTTCTTCGACACTCACTCCCCCGTCCAGCGGCACTACAAACAGCTTCACCGCCTCTCCGGAGCGCTCGTCCGGCACACCGATGCACGCACAACTGGCGACTTTCGGGTGAGTCATGACCACGTCTTCGATTTCGTTGGGATAGACGTTGAAACCCGACACGATGATCATGTCCTTCTTGCGATCGACGATGCTGACAAACCCGTCGGCTGCGATAACTGCAATGTCACCGGTCTTGAACCAGCCATCGGCGTCCAGGCATTCGGCAGTGGCGTCCGGTCGGTTCCAGTAGCCTTTCATCACCTGCGGCCCCTTGATGCACAACTCGCCGCGTTCGCCGAATGGCAGCTCGGCGCCCTCATCGTCAATGATCTTCATGGCGGTGCCCGGCACCGGAATACCGACCGTGCCCAGGCGCGCGAGTGAGCCATACGGGTTGGCGCTGGCGACCGGAGACGTCTCGGTCAGGCCGTAACCCTCGACAATCGTGCAGCCGGTAATCTGTGCCCAGCGCTCGGCAGTCGTTTTGACCAGTGCCGTGCCACCGGAATTGGTGCTTTTCAGCGTCGAGAAATCCAGCTTGCTGAATGCCGGGTGGTTCATGAGCGCCACGAACAGGGTATTGAGGCCCACCATCGCGGTGAATTTCCACTTCCCCAGTTCTTTGATGAAGGCGCTGATATCACGAGGGTTGGTGATCAGGATGTTGTGGTTGCCGCTGAGCGTCATGCACATGCAGTGCGCTGTAAATGCGTAGATGTGATACAGCGGCAACGGCGCGATCATCACTTCGCAGCCCTCTTCAAACGCCGGACCGCCCTCGGGAAGTTGCTGGCGCATGCAGGCATACACCTGCTGCATGTTGGCGACCAGATTGCCGTGGGTGAGCATCGCGCCCTTGGCCAGCCCCGTAGTGCCACCGGTGTATTGCAGCACGGCAACATCGTCCAGCCCCTGCGGGACGACATTGATCGCGCTATTGCGTCCGAGGCGCAAGGCGCGTTTGAAGCCGACCGCCTGGGGCAACTGATAGTCGGGCACGAGCTTCTTGACCTTGTCGACGATGGTGTTGACCAGCCACCCTTTGGCCGCCGACTGCATGTCACCCATTTTGACTTCGATCAGGTATTCGATAGCCGTGTCAGGAAGCACTTCCTGCACCAGCTTGCCGAACAGGTTGAGGTACACCAGCGCCCTGGCGCCCGAGTCCTGGAACTGATGGCGCATCTCGCGCGCGGTGTACAGGGGGTTGGTGTTGACCACTATCAGGCCGGCACGCATGGCCCCGAAGACTGCGATAGGGTATTGCAGAAGGTTGGGCATCTGCACCGCAATGCGGTCGCCAGGCAGCAACTGCGTATGCTGTTGAAGATACCCGGCAAATGCTGCGGAATGCCGATCCAGCTCAGCGTACGTCAGGGTTACGCCCATGTTGCTGAACGCGGGGCGATCCGCAAACTTGCGGCAGCTGCGCTCAAAAACATCGATGACCGATTGATAGGCTCGAAGATCCACATCGGCATAGACGCCAGCGGGCCGTTTGTCGGTCCAGAAATCAGCATTCATTATTTTTATCCTCTTCCCTGCATAGGCCTGGCCCGACGTTAGCAGTTAAAACGCATCAGGCAAATCGCCATCCGCGTGGTATCAGCAGCATGAATCTCGTCGCTGTTCAGGCTGCGATCAGCCGCTCGCTATACACTGGCGGGCGGACGCCCGGCAGTCACCATCGCCCCGTAACACTTCAACGCTTCGAGCGCCCTGTTTATCAGCCCGTGGCTTATTATTCACGGCGGATGTGATCCGATGAGTGTCGGCAAACGTCTGACTGATCTTGCCGGTGTATTGGCAGTAGTGAGTCATCAAGTGTTACAAAACACGGTCTATCAAAGACGCGACCCAAGGGCGCGGCTACGCAGGTCGAATCAACCGGCCAGTTTCAATTCTTTTTCATTGTCAGGACAGCCACATGACTCAAGTCACCAACACGCCATACGAAGCCCTTGAAGTCGGTCAGACCGCCAGCTACAGCAAGAAGGTGGAAGAGCGTGACATCCAGTTGTTCGCCGCCATGTCCGGTGACCACAACCCGGTTCATCTGGACGCCGAATACGCATCCAAGACCATGTTCAAGGAGCGTATCGCCCACGGCATGTTCAGTGGTGCGCTGATCAGCGCAGCGGTTGCGTGCGAGCTGCCTGGCCCCGGCACCATTTATATCGGTCAGCAGATGACCTTCCAGAAACCAGTGAAGCTGGGCGACACCCTGACTGTGCGCCTGGAAATTCTGGAAAAACTGCCTAAATTCCGCGTTCGTATCGCCACCCGTGTTTTCAATCAGAACGACGAGTTGGTAGTAGACGGCGAAGCTGAAATCCTCGCCCCTCGCAAACAGCAGACTGTCGACCTGACCGTGCTGCCAGAGATCACGTTCGGCTGATACTGAACGCGTGCGCGTGTCCGGATGGCACGCGCCCAAGGCTAGCTTTTCGCCTGAATACCAAAACTCATGATCCAGCCGGAACTCTTTTCCTGTGTCTTCCACTCAGGCAACGAGTACTACTTTGTTAGCCGGGATCAAGAATTTTTATTCCCACAGGCGGGAAACCAGTCATGAATATGATCAACAGAAACTACTATCCCGTCTCCGGACTGTCGAACCAAAGCATCACTCCAGAGACCGGCGCTCACCCGCCAGCCGATCTGAAGCCCGGCCATACTGGCAATCAAGTCGATTTCAGCCCGCCGCAACGTGCAACGGCGTTGCAGTCACCACTTGATACAGCCAGCTCTCGCGCTAGACCGGCCTCTTCAAACACGCCAGAAAGCGCCACTGGCCTGTTACTGAACAAGCTCGTCGAAGCCATTCGCAACATTCTCAAAGACCTGTTTCCAAAATCGTCGGCACATCCACAAGACGGCTCGACGCATTCGCCTGCGCAGTCACGAGGCGAACAGGCATCAAACGCTTCCCAACCGTCATCGTCGCCTTCGACAACGGCCCCCGCATCACCCTCATCTGCCCAGGGCAAAACAGAAAAGCCTTTCGTGGTGCAGAACGACCCAACAGACCCAACAGACCCAACAGCGGACAAAACTGCGAAGCTGCCTGAAAAAACCGCAGGGGCGCCTTCTGATACGTCGAATAGGCAACTCAAGGCTGCTGATAAAACGCAGGACACGCCTGATGCGTCGGAGACGTCAGCCACGGCACCCGCACAGCTGAAAACGTCAATGTCTGCCGTCGACAGACCTGACGCGGCAGAAAAGCTGGCAAGGCCCGCAACCTCTGCCGCTCATGGCCCTGGAGCGGATATGTCGGGCATGCTCGGTTTCGCCAAGGAAGCAAACACCACCGGCGGCAACAATGGCGAAGTCGTCACCGTCAATACCGTGGCGGACCTCAAGAAGAATATGGAAGACGACACCGCCCGCACTATTCGCCTCGGCGCCAACCTGACCGCCGACAGCAAAGTAACCATCAACTTCGGTGCCAATAAAACCCTGCTGGGCACCGACAAGGGCAACGGCCTGCATAACATCTATCTGGCCAGTGGCAAGAACGCAGGCAATGACATTTTTCAGAACCTGAACTTCACCCATGACAGCCGTTACCGTGAAAACGGCGACATGCAAATGTTCATCAGCAGTGGCCAGAAATACTGGATCGACCACAACACCTACACCGGCACCAAGGATCAGAACCCCAAAGGGTTGGACAAACTGCTGTACGTTGGCGGCAAGGCAGATAACGTCACCCTGACCAATTCGAAATTCCAGAACAACGAGTATGGCGCGATTTTCGGCCAGCCAGACGACTCGGCAGCTGCCAAGGCCGAGTACAAGGGTTACCCGCGAATGACCATCGCCGACAACGTTTTCAGCAACCTTGATGTTCGCGGACCCGGTCTGTTTCGTCAGGGGGAATTTGACGTATTCAACAACTCGATCGACAAATTCCACCTCGGTTTCACTGCAACCGGGAACGCGACCATCCTGTCGCAGGCCAACTATTTCAGCAACGGCGTCGATGTTTCTCACAAGGCAAGTAATCGCGGCGTGCTGGATGACTATGGCGATGCGCACTTTAAGGACATCGGCAGCAATGTCAGCTTCACTCAGAAATCATCTACGACCGAATGGACGCCGAGCTACAACCGCGACATCAAGACGGCGCAAGAAGCGAGAGCCTATGACCAGGCCAATGCAGGCGCCAAAGTTCTGAGCTGACGGTATCCGGAAATCAACGAGGCTTCCGGCACACAGACGAAAAAAAGGGCGACCGAAGTCGCCCCAAGTGCCTTGCGTGCCCATTGCTTGCCGACGCCTGCGTGGTCGCCGACGTTGTTTTCGATGGACTGAGAGTAAACCGGAATGTGCAGAGGCGAGTTGACCCAGGTCAGTTGTTCGCCTGTCAGGCGAGACCAGAGCACGGATCAGATAAAAAAGGACATAGACGGGGTCAGCGCTTTTTGGGCTTTTTCTTGGGTTTCTTGCTGCTCAACGGCATCGCCTGCTCGAAGGCGTTGCGCACTTCGTTGAGGCGCTTGTCGTTGAGATCGTGAACGCGCTTGGCGCGCTCGGTACCCAAGTCGATCAGTTTTTCATCGTCGTTCATGGTTTGCCGCTCTCGAACACGGGAATCAGCACCAATAATGCTTAATCGCATCGGGCATGACCAGCGCAGATCCGGCGATTATCGCGATCAGACCTGAATATCGACCCATATGCCCTGGCGTGGCTCGTCATCGATGAGCGGTACGACAGGCACGGTGTTGTCGGCATTCAGCGAATCGCCAGGAACCACAAGCCCTTCATAAGCCTCAGGTTCTTCATGACTGCGACCGTGCTGCTGTTGCTGACGCTGCTGCTCTTCACGCAACAGCAATGCACTGCGTTCAGTATCTTCATTGTGCAGGTCGATGGAGGTCTCGTTGGAACTCTCCTGTACCGGCGCGACAGGCGGGATGTCCGGCATGCGCTTGGCCGGGTCCAGCTGTGATGTCACGGGCACCACACTTAACGGAAGCATAGGTTGCAGCATGGTTTATATCCTCTTATCGGGGTTTCGGCCGTGCGCAGGGCAACTTGAACCGACATGAAACAGGTTGCATTAATTTATGGCCTTTTTGGACTGCCATAAGTGAAATAAGTGTCATGGAACTTAAAATCAGGTAGCGGCCGGCCGACAACCCGAGGTTTTTTCACGCCACCTTTGGTCTTCGGGGCGCGTTCCGTTAACATAGTCAGCTTTTTCAAGCGGGAGACAGGCAGCATGGCGCAGCAGTATCAACCGGGGCAACGCTGGATTAGCGACAGCGAAGCCGAGCTGGGTTTGGGCACCGTTCTGGCACAGGACGGCCGCTTGTTGACCGTGCTCTATCCGGCCACTGGCGAGACTCGCCAGTACGCACTGCGTAATGCACCGTTGACGCGTGTGCGTTTCTCACCGGGCGATGTGATCACGCACTTCGAAAACTGGAAAATGACCGTTCGCGAAGTCGACGACGTCGATGGCCTGTTGGTCTATCACGGCCTGAACGCGCAAAACGAAGTGGTCACGCTGCCAGAAACCCAGTTGTCGAACTTCATCCAGTTCCGCCTGGCGACCGACCGTCTGTTCGCGGGCCAGATCGACCAGCTGTCCTGGTTTTCGCTGCGTTACAACACACTCGAGCACACCAGCCGCCAGTTGCAGTCCTCGCTCTGGGGCCTTGGCGGGGTGCGGGCTCAACCTATCGCGCACCAGTTGCACATCGCCCGGGAAGTCGCCGACCGCATTGCGCCGCGCGTATTGCTGGCCGACGAAGTGGGCCTTGGCAAGACCATCGAAGCCGGTCTGGTCATTCATCGCCAATTGCTGTCGGGGCGCGCCAACCGTGTGCTGATTCTGGTTCCGGAAAACCTTCAGCATCAATGGCTGGTGGAGATGCGCCGCCGCTTCAACCTGCAAGTTGCATTGTTCGACGCCGAGCGCTTTATGGAAAGCGATGCCGGCAATCCGTTCGAAGACACCCAACTGGCGCTGGTTGCGCTGGAGTGGCTTGTCGAGGACGAAAAGGCTCAGGACGCTCTGTTCGCGGCTGGCTGGGACCTTATGGTGGTCGACGAAGCGCATCACCTGGTCTGGCACGAAGACAAGGCCAGTCGCGAATATTCGCTGGTCGAGCAACTGGCCGAAGTCATTGCCGGCGTGCTGCTGCTGACCGCAACCCCTGAACAACTGGGTCAGGACAGCCACTTCGCACGCTTGCGCCTGCTCGACCCCAACCGTTTCCACGACCTGAAAGCCTTCCGTGCCGAGAGCGAAAACTATCGCCCGGTGGCCCAGGCCGTCCAGGAACTGCTCGACAAGGGCAAATTGTCTCCGCAAGCCCAGACCACCATTCATGGCTTCCTCGGTGCTGAAGGCGATGCCTTGCTGGCCGCAGTCAATGCCGGCGACGACGAAGCCAAGTCGCGCCTGATTCGCGAGCTGCTTGATCGTCACGGCACCGGCCGCGTGCTGTTCCGCAACACGCGTGCCGCCGTACAGGGCTTTCCGGAGCGCAAGCTGCACGAATACCCACTGCCCTGTCCGGTCGAATACCTGGAGTTGCCGGTGGGCGAACACGCCGACCTTTACCCTGAGGTAAGCTTCCAGGCGCATTCGGAGGTCAGCGAAGAAGAACGCTGGTGGCGTTTTGACCCGCGCGTCGACTGGCTGATCGATACCCTGAAGATGCTCAAGCGCGTCAAGGTACTGGTCATCTGCGCCCACGCCGAAACCGCGATGGATCTGGAAGACGCGCTGCGTGTGCGCTCCGGTATTCCGGCCACGGTGTTCCACGAAGGCATGAACATCCTCGAACGCGACCGTGCCGCTGCCTACTTCGCAGACGAAGAATTCGGCGCTCAGGTACTGATCTGCTCGGAAATCGGCAGTGAAGGCCGCAACTTCCAGTTCTCCCATCACCTGGTTCTGTTCGACCTGCCGTCCCACCCGGATTTGCTTGAGCAGCGCATCGGTCGCCTGGACCGGATCGGCCAGAAGCACACCATTGAACTGCACGTGCCGTTCCTCGAAACCAGCCCACAAGCGCGCCTGTTCCAGTGGTATCACGAAGCGCTCAACGCCTTCCTCAACACATGCCCAACCGGCAACGCCTTGCAGCACCAGTTCGGCTCGCGCCTGCTGCCTCTGCTGGAAAGCGGTGACGATGACGAATGGCAAAAGCTGATCAATGAAGCACGTGCCGAGCGCGAGCGTCTCGAGAGCGAGCTGCACACCGGCCGCGACCGCCTGTTGGAACTCAACTCGGGCGGCGCCGGTGAGGGCGAAGCGCTGGTCGAAGCAATTCTCGACCAGGACGATCAGTTCAGCCTGCCTATCTACATGGAAACCCTGTTCGACGCGTTCGGCATCGACAGCGAGGACCATTCGGAAAACGCCCTGATCCTCAAGCCGAGCGAAAAAATGCTCGACGCCAGCTTCCCGCTGGGCGACGACGAAGGTGTAACCATCACCTACGATCGCAACCAGGCGCTGTCCCGCGAGGACATGCAGTTCATCACCTGGGAGCACCCGATGGTTCAGGGTGGCATGGACCTCGTGCTGTCCGGTTCGATGGGCAACACGGCCGTCGCACTGATCAAGAACAAGGCGCTCAAGCCGGGCACCGTACTGCTGGAGCTCATCTACGTCAGCGAAGTGGTCGCGCCGCGCTCATTGCAGTTGGGCCGTTACCTGCCTCCTGCTGCCCTTCGCTGCCTGCTTGATCCAAACGGCAATGATCTGTCAAGCCGCGTGTCGTTCAACACCCTGAACGACCAGCTCGAAAGCGTGCCTCGCGCCAGCGCGAACAAGTTCATTCAGGCACAACGCGACCTGCTGACCCCGAGAATCAACGCGGGCGAAGAGAAAATCACACCGAAACACGCTGAGCGTGTGGCCGAAGCGCAGCGCCGTCTGGCAGCCGACACTGAAGAGGAGCTGGCCCGTCTGACAGCCTTGCAAGCGGTCAACCCGACCGTGCGCGACAGCGAACTGGTTGCCTTGCGCGCCCAGCGTGAACAGGGCCTGGCCATGCTTGAGAAAGCTGCACTGCGTTTGGAGGCGATTCGGGTACTGGTCGCAGGTTGAGGCCTAATAACCCATCGCCAGGCCGACACAAAGGCCGAGCTTTCAGGACAGGGCTCGTTCACGAGCCCGTTTGTCCCTTTCTCGTTGTTTACGTAAGCAGGACGCCGAAATGCTATCTGCCTGTAAACGTTGGTAAAAACAGCGAACAAGTGATGGCCTTTTATAACTATTCGTTATTGAAGACATATCAAAATGACAGCTCATTTGGCTGGCAGGTTGCAAACAGGCTCTATACTCACCCGGAATCGCCAGGCCTTCAGCCTTGGCGCCCTGGTAGTGAACAATAGGGCACGCTATGGAGTGGCTGGGTTTGAACATGTTCGCCGGCCTGCCGGCTGACGGACAAGTACTGATTGATTGCAGTCATAATATGTTCCTCGTGGCACTGGCCTATGGCGTGGCCTGTGCTGCCTGTTTTGCGACGCTCGACATCGCCGACCGCGTTATCCAGGTCGAGGCCGTAAGAAGCCGTCGCCTCTGGAAGGCGCTCGGTGCGCTGTGCCTTGCGGGCGGTGTGTGGGCCATGCACTTCATCAGCATGCTTGCATTTCAGGCGCCGCTGACCATTGCCTATGACCTGACCGTCACCCTGATGTCACTGCTGGTAGTGCTGGTCACTGCCCTGGTCGCGATCAAAGCCCTGACGGTCCCTACGCTCACCACCCAACGCTGCCTGCTCAGCGCGGTGGTCATGGGCATCGGCATTGCCATCATGCATTACCTGGGCATGTCAGCCATGCGGTCCGCCGCTACCCAGCACTACGAACCGAAGATGTTCGCGCTGTCCATTCTGGTAGCCATTCTGTCCAGCGTGGCGTTGCTGACTTTGTCCCGTCACCTGCGCCAGCACAGCGGCATGTTCCACCAGATGTTCCGTTACGGGGTCAGCCTTTTGCTGGGCGCGGGCCTGCTGACCATGCACCTGATGGGCATGCGGGCGTTGCGGCTGGTCATGCCTGAAGGGGCGCCGCTGCACATTCCAAGCACTGAAAACAGCCAGCAACTGGGGCTTACCATCGCGGTCATCACGCTGTTGATCATCGCAGGGAGCATCAGCGCGGCGATGGCCGACAAGAAGCTGCAAGGCAAGGACCACGACCTGAAGCGGGTCAATGCGCTGCTCAGCCAACTGGATCAGGCGCGCGTCTCGCTGCAGCAGGTGGCGCACTACGATCCTTTGACCAACCTGATCAACCGACGCGGTTTCAACCAGATATTTGCCGAAAAACTGCTGGAGCATGCCCATACCAGCGGCCTGCTGGCGGTGATGTTTCTGGACATCGACCACTTCAAGCGCATCAACGACAGCCTGGGCCACGACGCCGGGGACGAACTGCTCAAGGTGATTGCGGAGCGCATCCGCAGCGCAACCCGGGTTCAAGACGTGGTCGCGCGTTTCGGTGGTGACGAGTTCTGCATCCTGTTGAGCGTTCCGGACTACGAAGAGGCTCGGCATCTGGCTCATCGGGTCATGCACCGGATGAAAGACCCTATCGGCTTGGCGGGACGCCGCATGGTGATGACCACCAGCATCGGCATCGCCGTGTTCCCGCGTGACGGGTCATCCTGTGACGAATTGCTCAAGCATGCCGACCTGGCGCTCTATCAATCCAAGGGCAACGGGCGCAACAGGGTCAATTTCTTCAGTCCGGCACTCAAGACCAAAGCCAGCCTGGAGCTGCACCTTGAGGAAGAGCTGCGCAACGCCTTGCGCGAAGAGGCGGGTCTGCAGGTCTACTACCAACCGATCATCGACCTGCAAACCGGCCACGTCGCCAAGCTGGAAGCCCTGGTGCGCTGGAATCACCCGCAACACGGTCTGCTGACGCCTGATCGCTTCATCAGCATTGCCGAGGCCAACGGCCTGATTGCCGAACTCGACAACTGGGTGCTTCGCCGTGCCTGCCATGACCTCGGCACATTGCGTAGCGAGGGGCTGGACCCGGTGATCATTACCGTCAACTGCTCGGCGCTCAACCTGAGCCGTGACGAACTGGTAGACGAAGTCCGGAAGGCGCTGGCCGACGCGAATGCAGCACCGGGACGGCTCGAACTGGAGGTCACCGAAAACGCCCTGATGGGCAACATCAGCAACACCATCCTGTTGCTCAAGCAGATTCGCAGCCTGGGGGTATCGTTGTCGATTGACGATTTTGGCACGGGCTATTCATCACTGGCTTACCTCAAGCGTCTGCCGCTGGACACGCTGAAGATCGACCGGTCCTTCATTGTCGATATCCCCGAGTCTCCTCAGGACATGGAGATTGTGCAGGCCATTATCGTCATGGCGCATACACTGCGCCTCAAAGTCGTCACAGAAGGCGTTGAATCCCAGGCGCAATTGGATTTTCTCAGCCAGTTCGGCAGCGATTACGTGCAGGGCTATCTGTTCAGCAGGCCGCAGCCACTGGAACGAATCATCCCTTTCGTCAAACAGATGAATGAGCGCGAACCCGCCAGCCGATGGCCGACGCTGCCCATGCCGCAACAGGATGGCGAGCATCCGAAAGGCCTGGGCGCAGTTACCGACCTTTCCGATTCAGATGACTTTTCAAACCGCGGACAGATTCGTCACTGAATGTTCGCAACAGGCGGCCTCAGCACCCTGATCGAGACCACCGCACCTGCGTCAGATGATGTGGCTTTATGCTACGCAGGTGTACCTGCAGTTACCTTCCCACCCACTCAGCAAGAGGCGTGCGCACTTTATTGGTGCAACGATCAATCCGTCGCCCTGTCCTGGATCAAAATCCAAGGGGCCACTACTACCGCCCAGAGCAACGGATCGGTCTCTACCAGCTCAAGCGCCTTGGTTTCAGACACCTTGCCAACCCGCCCGTCAGTCAGCCACGCAGACACCCTGGCTGCATCATTTTCGGCCACGGCTTCTGCGACTTCGATCAGATCCAGAGGCCGCTCGACCCACAACAAAGTGCCCTTGGCAAAGAATGGTTGCAATTCAGTCCAGGTGATTGAGGCGGTTTCGCCAAGCAGTTTGGCATAGAGGGTGCTAGGTTCTTGCGTCATGGGTTTCACCAGAAAGAAAATCGGTGCAATGATACCGCCGACTTTCCCACCGGCAAGCCCAGATGAAGGTGACGGGTTGCAACGAAATGCAGCTAACCCGATGGTTCTGAAATGATTTCAGGCACTCGATGGGTTGGATTGTGTAACTTTCTTTCGATTACGCGACACGCATCGGTTTGTCCCCAAATGCCTGACTATCCAAGCCAACGAGCGGCGCTCTAAACTGTTCCGGTACAGTTGGCGGCGTGGGAAAACCGGTGATCGAATCCGGTCCTGGAGCCTTGGCCATCAGGATTATAAAAACTACAACGCAAGAGTGGAGCATCATGACTAAGGGTACCAATAAGCTTTCCAGGCTGTTTGCCGCACTGGTTATGGCGGGGGTTGCCAGCCATTCGTTCGCAGCTGACACCATCAAGATCGGCATCGCCGGCCCCAAGACCGGCCCTGTTGCCGAATACGGCAAAATGCAGTTCAATGGCGCCAAGATGGCCATCGAACAGATCAACGCCAAGGGTGGCGTGGATGGCAAGCAGCTTGAGGCAGTCGAGTACGACGATGCCTGCGACCCGAAACAGGCCGTTGCAGTTGCCAACAAAGTCGTCAACGACGGCGTGAAGTTCGTTGTCGGCCACCTCTGCTCCAGCTCCGCCCAGCCAGCGTCCGATGTTTACGAAGACGAAGGCATCATCATGGTCACCCCGGCCGCTACCAGCCCGGACCTCACCGCCCGTGGCTACAAGCTGGTGTTCCGCACCATCGGCCTGGACAGCGCCCAGGGCCCTGCCGCCGGCAACTACATTGCCAAGGTCGCCAAGCCGAAAATCGTTGCCGTCATTCACGACAAGCAGCAATACGGTGAAGGTATTGCCACCGCCGTCAAACAGACGCTCGAAAAAGACGGCGTAAAAGTCGCACTCTTCGAAGGCATCAATGCTGGCGACAAAGACTTCTCGTCGCTGATCGCCAAGCTCAAGCAGGCCAACGTCGACTTCGTTTACTACGGCGGCTACCACCCTGAGCTGGGCCAGATCCTGCGCCAGGCCAAGGAAAAAGGTCTGAACGCCAAGTTCATGGGCCCTGAAGGCGTGGGCAACGATTCCATCTCGCAGATCGCTGGCGATGCATCCGAAGGCCTGCTGGTCACCCTGCCGAAATCCTTTGATCAAGACCCGGTCAACCAGGCGCTGACCGAAGCATTCAAGGCCAAGACACAGGACCCGAGCGGCCCGTTCGTGTACCCGTCCTACTCCGCAGTCCAGGTGATTGCCGACGGTATCACCGCTGCCAAGTCCGAAGACACCACCAAAGTGGCAGCGGCCATCCATGCCGGCACGTTCAAGACGCCGATGGGCGAACTGAGCTACGACGAGAAAGGCGACCTGAAGAACTTCCAGTTCGTGGTCTACGAGTGGCACTTCGGCAAGCCGAAGACCGAAGCCACTCAGTAAGCTGCCTGCATCAACCCTCAAAGCCCACTGCCAGCGCAGTGGGCTTTGTTTTACGAATCCAGGCCCGTTCGCACCTTCTGTGAAGAGAGTTGCGCACGAAGCCACCTGAACATCTTAAAACCGTCACCAGCGGTTCTCTGCCAGCGTCATGAACAACGCATCGACAGAATGCGACACAGTTCACCCCAGAGAAATGCAGATCAGGTTTTTAGGAGCGCGGTAAATGCCCGAGTTATTCCACTACATGCAGCAACTGGTCAATGGCCTGACCATTGGCAGTACGTATGCATTGATCGCCATCGGCTACACGATGGTGTACGGCATCATCGGAATGATCAACTTCGCCCACGGCGAGGTGTACATGATCGGTTCCTATGTTGCTTTCATGGCGCTTGCCGGCCTGGCGATGCTGGGTATCCACAGCCTGCCGTTGCTGATGATTGCCGGCTTTGCCGCGTCCATCATCGTGACCAGTGCCTACGGCTACAGCATCGAGCGTGTGGCTTACCGCCCGTTGCGCAACAGCAACCGTCTGATTCCACTGATTTCTGCGATCGGCATGTCGATCTTCCTGCAGAACTCGGTTCAGCTTTCCCAGGGCTCTGGCAACTTCGCCATACCCAACCTACTCCCCGGCAGCCTTTCGTTCGGTCCGGGTGGCGCGCAGGAAGTGTTGATTTCCTACATGCAGATCGTGGTATTCGTCGTCACCCTGCTAGCCATGACCGGCCTGACCCTGTTCATTTCCCGCTCGCGAATGGGCCGCGCCTGCCGCGCCTGCGCCGAGGACATGAAAATGGCCAACCTGTTGGGCATCAACACCAACAACATAATCGCCCTGACCTTCGTCGTCGGCGCAGCACTGGCTGCCGTAGCGGCCATGTTGCTGAGCATGCAGTACGGCGTGATCAACCCCAGCGCCGGCTTCCTGGTCGGCCTGAAAGCATTCACTGCCGCAGTGCTGGGCGGGATCGGCTCCATTCCCGGCGCAGTGCTGGGTGGCTTGGTGCTGGGCGTCGCCGAGGCCTTCGGTGCCGACATTTTTGGTGATCAGTACAAGGACGTTGTGGCTTTCGGCCTGCTGGTCCTGGTGCTGCTGTTCCGACCGACCGGTATTCTGGGTCGTCCGGAGGTTGAGAAAGTATGAGCAAGTCTTTCAAACAGGCGCTGTTCAGTGCCGCCCTGGTCTGGGCCGTGGCATACCCGGTATTCGGTCTGAAACTGGCCTTCTCCGGCGTTACTCTGCAAGTGCAGAATGCCAGCCCGCTGACCCTGACCATCATTGCAGTGTGTTCGGTCCTGCTGTTTTTGCGGGTGCTGTTTGCCGAGCAGATCAGCGGCATGCGTCGCGGCTCCGACAAACCGCTGATCCCACAGAAGACCAGCGACTTTCTTACACAGCCAGGCACCCAGCGCTGGGGCCTGGCTGCATTGATCGTGCTGGCGTTCATCTGGCCGTTCTTCGGTTCGCGTGGCGCGGTAGACATCGCCACGCTGATCCTGATCTACGTCATGCTCGGCCTTGGCCTGAACATCGTGGTCGGGCTGGCGGGCCTGCTTGACCTGGGCTATGTCGGTTTCTATGCAGTCGGCGCCTACAGCTATGCCCTGCTCTCGCACTACTACGGGCTTGGCTTCTGGATCTGCCTGCCGATTGCGGGCTTGATGGCGGCGCTATTCGGGTTCCTGCTCGGGTTCCCGGTATTGCGCCTGCGCGGTGACTATCTGGCCATCGTGACGCTGGGGTTCGGTGAGATCATCCGCATATTCCTGCGCAACCTCACCGACATCACTGGCGGTCCGAACGGCATCAGCAATATCGAAAAACCGACCCTCTTCGGCCTGACCTTCGAGCGCAAGGCGGCTGAGGGCATGCAGACGTTCCACGAGTTCTTCGGCCTGCCGTACAACTCGATCAACAAGGTCATTTTTCTCTACCTGATAGCCCTGCTGCTTGCACTGGCGGCCCTGTTCGTCATCAACCGTCTGCTACGCATGCCGATTGGCCGCGCCTGGGAAGCGCTGCGCGAAGACGAAATCGCCTGTCGCGCACTGGGGTTGAACCCGACCGTGATCAAGCTCTCGGCCTTTACGCTCGGCGCAGCGTTTGCCGGTTTCGCTGGCAGCTTCTTCGCCGCGCGGCAGGGTCTGATTACCCCGGAATCCTTCACCTTCATCGAGTCGGCAATCATTCTGGCCATCGTCGTGCTGGGCGGCATGGGCTCGCAACTGGGCGTGATTCTTGCGGCCATCGTGATGATTCTGCTGCCTGAACTGATGCGAGAGTTCAGTGACTACCGCATGCTGATGTTCGGCGCACTGATGGTGCTGATGATGATCTGGCGTCCTCAAGGCTTCCTGCCGATGCAACGCCCTGAAATGAAATTGAAAGCGGAGCTGCCGAAATGAGCCGCCCATTGCTGCAAGCCACGGATCTGAGCATGCGTTTCGGCGGCCTGCTGGCGGTCAACGGCGTGGCCCTGACCGTCAACAAAGGTCAGGTCGTGTCGATGATTGGCCCTAACGGCGCCGGCAAGACCACGGTGTTCAACTGCCTGACCGGCTTCTACAAACCCAGCGCTGGCACCATCCTGCTGGATGGTGAGCCGATTCAAGGCCTTGCCGGTCACCAGATTGCCCGCAAAGGCGTGGTGCGAACCTTTCAGAACGTTCGTCTGTTCAAGGAAATGACCGCTGTGGAAAACCTGCTGGTTGCCCAGCATCGGCATCTGAATACCAATTTCCTGGCGGGTCTGTTCAAGACCCCGGCCTTCCGCCGCAGCGAGCGCGAAGCGATGGAGTACGCCGAGCACTGGCTCGAAGCAGTCAACCTCAGGGAGTTCGCAAACCGACCTGCCGGCACGCTGGCCTACGGTCAGCAACGTCGTCTGGAAATCGCCCGCTGCATGATGACCCGTCCGCGCATCCTGATGCTCGACGAGCCAGCAGCCGGGCTGAACCCTCGTGAAACCGACGACCTCAAAGCGCTGATCGGCGTGCTGCGTAGCGAGCATGACGCGACCGTCCTGCTGATCGAACACGACATGAAACTGGTTATGAGCATTTCCGACCACATCGTGGTGATCAATCAGGGCACGCCTCTGGCAGACGGCACACCGGAACAGATTCGCGACAATCCTGACGTGATTAAAGCCTACCTGGGGGAAGCGTAAATGTTGCAGTTTGAAAACGTCTCCACCTTCTACGGCAAGATCCAGGCACTGCACAGCATCAACGTGGAGGTACGTCAGGGCGAGATCGTCACCCTGATCGGCGCCAACGGCGCTGGCAAATCCACCCTGCTGATGACCCTGTGCGGATCGCCTCGCGCTCACAGCGGCAGCATTCGTTATATGGGCGAAGAGCTGGTCGGTCAGGAATCGTCAGTCATCATGCGCAAGAGCATCGCCGTGGTGCCGGAAGGCCGCCGTGTGTTTGCGCGCCTGACAGTCGAAGAAAACCTGGCAATGGGTGGCTTTTTCACGGAAAAGGCTGACTATCAGGAACAGATGGACAAGGTCCTGCAGCTCTTCCCGCGCCTCAAGGAGCGCTTCAATCAACGTGGCGGCACCATGTCCGGTGGCGAACAGCAGATGCTCGCCATCGGCCGTGCGTTAATGAGCAAACCCAAGTTGCTGTTGCTCGACGAGCCATCGCTGGGTCTGGCACCGATCATCATCCAGCAGATTTTCGAGATCGTCGAACAACTGCGTCGCGATGGCGTGACTGTGTTTCTGGTCGAGCAGAACGCCAACCAGGCCCTGAAAGTCGCCGATCGCGCCTATGTACTGGAAAACGGCCGCGTGGTCATGCAAGGCACCGGTGAAGAACTGCTGGTCGATCCGAAAGTGCGGGATGCGTATCTGGGCGGGTAAGCGCATTAACGTTCAGAAACAGGATGGGCCACGATAATTATCGTTACCACGCTGCGCGTGGTAACGCCTTTCCTGACGCTGCGCGTCGCACTGCGGCCCTGCGATGTCATTGATGCCTGCTTCCGCTCAGGTCAGCGCTTCGTAGTGACCCGAGCAGGTATGCCCCCCCTTGTGATGCACCTCCAGTCTGAGTAACGTGGCGGCACTTGTCTGGAGATCACACCATGTTTGCTGCCCGTTCCGTCCTCGTATTTGCCCTTCTACCGCTATTCGCCGGGTGCCAGTTGCTCGGCAGACAGGCCGATGAGCCGAAGGTCTCCACGGCAGGCATGCTCCGTATGCAGGGCGATCTGACGGGTGATGGTGGCCAGTTACTGTTCAAACCATGCAACGAGCAGCGCCGCTACGTGGTCAAGGATCGAGGCAATACCGGCGTGTTGCAGGAAGCCGCTTCACTGGCCGACACTCAGGGCAAGGCGTTTGCCGACCTGCGCGGCAACTTTACCGCGAGTAAGGCAGGCAACAGCGACGGGCTGCTGGACCTGCACCAACTGTATCGTGTCGAGCGCCCCGGCCAAGGCTGTGAAGACCCTAATTTCAAACGCCTGACACTGCACGCCAGTGGCAATAAACCAGCGTGGAACGTCAACGTCAGCGGCAAGGGCATGGTGCTGGAACGTGAAGGTGCCGAGGCACTGGCGGTGCCGTATGTCGAAGAGAAGCTACCCGATGGCAGCTTCAGCATCAGCAGCGAGGCCAACCATCAGCGTATCGAGCTCTGGGTTGCGCCGCAGCGTTGCGTAGACAGCGTGAACGGCTCGGTGCAACACCTGACCGCCGAGCTGCGCATCAACGGCCAGGCCCAGCGTGGCTGCGGTTATTACGGCGGTTCGCGCGACGACTGACCAGCAGACTCGCCGCCAAAGGGGTTCAGCGCTTATAATCGTCGGTCTTGTAGTGCTGTCGGGCTGAACCTGCGGCCCGAAAACTGGACCCCTTAATGTTACGAATCACCGAACTCAAGCTGCCGATCGATCACCCGGAAGAAGACCTGCGCGTTGCGCTCCTGCAGCACCTAAGCATCGACAGCAGCGAACTGCTGGACTTCACCCTCTTCAAGCGCAGTTACGATGCGCGCAAAAAGTCCTCCGAGCTTTGCTTTATCTACACCATCGACTTTCAGGTCAGGGATGAAGAGGCACTGCTGCGCAAGCTGTCCAATGACCGCCACGTGGGCCCTGCGCCCGACGTCAGCTACAAGGTGGTCGGTCATGCTCCCGAAGGCCTGACCGAACGTCCGATCGTGGTCGGTTTTGGCCCGTGCGGTATCTTCGCCGGGCTTTTGCTGGCGCAGATGGGCTTCAAGCCGATCATCCTCGAGCGCGGCACCGAAGTACGTCAGCGCACCAAGGATACTTGGGGCCTGTGGCGCAAAAACGTCCTCAAGCCCGAGTCCAATGTGCAGTTTGGCGAAGGTGGTGCCGGGACATTTTCGGACGGCAAGCTCTACAGCCAGATCAAGGACCCGAAATTCATCGGTCGCAAAGTGCTGCACGAGTTCGTGAAAGCCGGTGCGCCGGAAGAAATCCTTTACGTCAGCAAACCGCACATCGGCACGTTTCGCCTTACAGGCGTTGTCGAAAACATGCGTCACCAGATCGTGGCAATGGGCGGTGAAGTGCGCTTTCAGCAGCGCGTGACCGACCTGATGATTGAAGATGGCCAACTATTGGGCGTTCAGCTGGACAGCGGTGAGCAGATTGAGTCCCGGCACGTAATTTTGGCGCTGGGCCACAGCGCTCGCGACACATTCCGCATGCTGCACAGTCGTGGCGTGTACATGGAAGCCAAGCCCTTCTCGGTGGGCTTTCGTATCGAGCACCCGCAATCATTGATCGACCGGGCTCGCCTGGGCAAGTACGCCGGCCACCCGAAACTGGGCGCAGCCGACTACAAGCTGGTACACCACGCCAGCAACGGCCGCTCGGTCTACAGCTTCTGCATGTGCCCTGGCGGGACCGTGGTTGCCGCAACTTCGGAGCCAGGCCGAGTGGTGACCAACGGCATGAGTCAGTACTCGCGCAACGAGCGCAATGCCAATTCGGGCATCGTGGTCGGTATCTCTCCAGAGCAGGACTACCCTGGCAGCCCGCTGGCCGGTATCGAGTTGCAGGAACGCCTGGAATCCCACGCTTACCTGCTCGGCGGCAGCAGTTATGAAGCCCCGGCGCAACTGGTCGGCGACTTTATCGCAGGCCGCGCGTCGACCGCATTGGGCAGCGTCGAGCCTTCGTACAAGCCAGGCGTGAAGCTGGTGGACCTGGCTGACGCCCTGCCCTCCTTCGCCATCGAAGCCATTCGTGAGGCACTGCCCGCGTTCGACAAGCAGATCAAAGGCTTCTCACTGCATGACGCAGTGCTGACCGGAATCGAAACCCGTACCTCGGCGCCGTTGCGCATCACCCGAGGCCCGACCCTGCAAAGCCTGAACACCAAAGGCCTGTACCCAGCTGGTGAAGGCGCAGGCTATGCGGGCGGCATCCTGTCGGCAGGCGTGGACGGCATACGGATTGCGGAAGCACTGGTGCGAGACATGCTGGGAATCGAAGGCTGACTCAAGCCTGTTATCGCACTGCAGCTCACAGGCGCGACAGTCGAGATTATCGTTCCTCACGCTCCAGCGTGGGGAATGCCTTGCGTGATACAAAAAGCCACAAAGAGGACGCAGAGCGTCCAGAGCTGCATGCCGACGCTGAGCATCGGCACGATAGTCATAGTTGAGATCATCGTGCCCTACGCTCCAGAGTAGGAACGCTTTGCATGGCAACCCATCCCAGACATAAAACAAAAAACCCCGAGCATTTCGGCTCGGGGTTCTGATGTACATCGCTACAGATCAGTGAGTGACGCGGCTGGTGCCGTTGACGCTCATGATGCGAACGCGTTCGCCGACCCGGAAAATCTCGTTTTCCTGCACCTGCTGAACATAGGCACGCATGCTGCCGTCGTCCTCGCGCACGGTGATTTCAACACCCTGTGTGCGGGTCAGGCCTTCTTCGGTCGCTGAACCCAGCAGACCACCGGCCACAGCGCCTATGACTGCTGCCACGATGCTGCCGCGACCGCCGCCGATCGCACTGCCGCCTACGCCGCCGACAACAGCGCCCGCAGCGCCGCCGATAGGCGTCTTGGTGCCTTCGATCTTGACCGGGCGCAAGGACTCGATGGTCCCCATGCGAACAGTCTGTACGGTCCTGGCCTCGTCACGGGAATAGGAATCACCGGTCAGGTTCGAAGTACAGCCGCCCAGCATCAGCGCCATCGCAGTGAATGAAGCAACCAGAAAAGCAGACTTGCGCATAAAGGGTATCTCCAGGGGGACCAGTGGCCATTAGACTACCCGACAAAGGCGCTGTCACGATCACCGATCCGCAAATTAAGTTCATTCAGGCGTCATACAGCGAGCGACTGTACAAAGCTCAGACGATTCGGCAAGCGATTAATTCAATCACGGAGCCAGACGTTCGCGTGCCCACTTGCCGTTGATCAAACGATAGTTCAAACGGTCGTGAAGGCGACTGGATCTTCCCTGCCAGAACTCGATCCGCTCGGGCAGCAGACGGTAGCCGCCCCAGTGCTCCGGGCAGTGTGGCTGGGCGTCTGCGAAACGCTGTTCGGTTTGTCTGATCAAGCCTTCCAGTTCGTCACGATCGGCAATTACCTGACTTTGCGGAGACGCCCAAGCGCCAAGACGGCTGCCCAACGGCCGAACCTGGTAATACGCATCGGATTCCTGCGCGCTGACTTTCTCGACCCGACCTTCGATGCGCACCTGACGCTCCAGCGTCGGCCAGAAAAAGGTCATGGCCGCGAATGGACGTGCAGCCAGTTGCTGGCCCTTGGCGCTGTCATAGTTGGTAAAGAAGGTAAAGCCCTGGGCATCAAGCCCCTTGAGCAGTAATACACGGCAATGCGGACGCCCGTCTTCATCGACGGTAGCCAGGGTCATGGCATTGGCCTCGACCGGTGGCTGTTCGGTTTTTACGGCTTCCTCGAACCACTGGTGGTACAGCGCAAAGGGCTCGTCCGGCGCCTGCGCTTCTGTCAATCCGTCACGCGTGTAGTCACGGCGCATGTCAGCCAGCGTCTGGGTCATGGTTTCATTCCTGCGCAGATATCATGAACGTTAGCTAACCCTCGTTACCAGGCCCGGCGCTCGCCGTTATCACATATTCTTTTTTGATTCTGGCCGAAGCCAGTGGGAGCGAACCGGACGACGCTTCGCTCCCACGGCCTTCAGGCAGGAGCCTGAACAGCCTCAATTCTCAGGCTGTTCAGGACTTGTGTATAACGCAACGCGCGGAGCGTGGAGACGAGAGTCGTTGAGGTAATCGGGCCTCAGTTGTTGGCCTGGCCGTCATCTTTCTTGGCTGGCGTTGCTGTCTTGGCCGGGGCTTTTGCAGCAGCTTTGGTCGCTACCGGCTTCTTCGCTGCTGCGGTTTTGGCTGGCGCGGCTTTCTTGGCAGTGCTGGCCTTGGCCGGAGCCGCTTTCTTGGCGGTGTCTTTCTTCGCAACGACGGCCTTTTTTGCTGGCGCGGCGGCTGGTGCCGGAGCGGCAGGCTTGACGTCCTGCGCTGCAATCATGGTCGGTGCAACAGGCGGCAATGCGTAGCGGGCCATCAACACGCGCATGGTGTCCTGCGGCGTCATGAGGATCTCGACACGGCGGTTGAGCGCGCGGCCTTGCAGGCTGTCGTTGGCAGCACGCGGCATTACCGCGCCCATGCCACGCAGGCTCAGTCGGTTACGTTCCAGACCGCTCAGACGGAAGATCGCTGCAACAGACTGCGCGCGCTCCTGGCTTATCTTCTGGTTGGCTTCGGTCGGGCCGGAGGTGTCACCGTGGCCGAGAACTAGCACGGCAGTTTTCTGGTCGCCTTCGACCACTTTAGCCAGACGGGTGATCGGGCCAAGTGTATTGGGCAGCAGCATGGCCGGGCGATCAGGGTTGAACGAGCTGTCTACCGGCGCGGTGATCGCCAGCAGGTCTTCGCGACGCTCCAGCTGGAACGGGCTGTCCTTGATAGCAGCGCGCAGACGCGGCTCGTACTCGTCCAGCCAGGCCTGGGTCACTTTCGGATCAGGCGTCGGTAGCGCTTTGGGTTGGTCCGTCTTGTCTGCACTGCCGAACGGCCACCACCACTTACTGTCGGTTTCCGACTTGGCAATCAGCGGCGCGGCCGGTTTGTCGGCAGGCTTGGCAACCGCGTCAGGCTTTGCCTGGGCGTTGTCGTTCGAGCCAAACGGCCAGTACCAAGGCGCGCTGCTTTCAGCAGCCGCCGCAGGTGCCGGTGCCGCAGCAGCCTTGGCCACAGGTGCCGGAGCCGGGCTCGGCGCAGGAGCGTTTGCAGCAGCGCCTGTATCGGAAGACTCGCTGCCAGAACCGAACTGCCACCAATGGCCTCCGGATGCAGCAGAGTCGGACTGAGGGGTTTGAGCACAGCCGGTAACGGCGATACACAGGGCAAGAACGAGGCTTTTATTGGACGACATGGTTGACCCGCAACGGTTTTGATCAGACAGAAGGACGTGACTACGCCGGTATAACATGCATAAAGATGCAGTTGGAAAAAGAAACCGTCGTACGGTTCCTGTTACAGCGATTTAACTGACAGTCGGTATGAAACAAGCACTTATGACCGATACTTACTGCAAACACTCACGCAATACTCCAACCAGTTTCTGAGCGCGCGGGTCCATCAGGATGTAGGGCCCCAGCGTGTTGGTGACAAAGCCGAATGCCACTTCGTAGTCCGGGTCGGCAAAACCGACGGAACCGCCAGCACCCGGATGACCGAAAGCCTTGGGGCCCAGGCCGAACGTGGCGTTGGGCACTGTCGGCTGATCGAGCATGCAGCCCAGCCCGAGGCGGGTCGATGTCAGCAGGGTCTTGTCCTGGCCGATACTGTGCTCACGGGTCAGCTCGTTGAGCAGGTCGGCCTCGAGCAGGCTACCGTCGAGCAAGCCGTTATAGAAGCCTGCCAGACTACGTGCATTGCCGTGACCATTGGCTGCCGGTTGCTGCATGCGACGCCACTCAGGCTTATTGGTGCTGGTCATGATCGAGGGTGGGTTGGTGAAGGCTTTGGCAGTGATGGACGCAGGCTCGCGCATGGTCGCTTGCAGCACGCGCTGAGCGGCAGCATCGCCCGCATTGCCTTTACCGCGAGCGATATGTGCTACCCGGTAAAACTGGTCATCGGCCAGCCCTACATGGAAATCCAGCCCCAGCGGACGTGAGATTCGCGCAGCAATGGACTCGCCCGGGCCACGACCGTCGGCGCGACGCAGCATCTCGCCCACCAGCCAGCCATAGGTGATCGCGGCATAACCGTGCCCCTGCCCTGGCGTCCACCAGGGTTGTTCGGCGGCCAGCGCCGCCGTCATGGTGGTCCACTCATACAGCGCTTCGGCAGGCAGTTGCTCGCGCAACGCAGGTAGCCCCGCCTGATGGCAGAGCAATTGACGCAAAGTGATCGACGCCTTGCCGGCCGCGGCAAATTCAGGCCAGAGCCTGGCAACGGGCTCGTCCAGCTTCAGCTTGCCTTCTTCGACCAGTTGCAGCACTGCCACGCTGGTGAACGTCTTGGTGCAGGAAAACAGGTTGGCGATGGTATCAGTGTGCCAGGCTTCGGCACCGTCCTTGTCGGCCGTACCGGCCCACAGGTCAACGACCGTCTGGCCGCCGATCTGCACGCACAGGGCAGCGCCGCGCTCTTGAGGATCCTCAAAAAGCGCCGCAAAGGCTTCACGCACTGCTTCGAATTGAAGTTCGTAATGACCCTGAATCTGCAACGGCTGACTCCTGCTGGCGTTACCGAGCCTTATGACAGGCGTAATGGGCGCGTATTGTTCCAGCGATCAAGCGCTTTGGGAACAGACGTGAAACCCTCTTCATCTTTGACTCAGGAAATCTCACGGCGAAACGGCGGCAGTGCATTGAGAATCGCCTTGCCGTAACGCTGAGTGACGACGCGGCGGTCCAGCAGGGTGATGGTGCCGCGATCCTCTTCGGTACGCAGCAACCGGCCACACGCCTGAACCAGACGCAACGATGCATCGGGCACGGCGATCTCCATGAACGGATTGCCACCGCGCGCCTCGATCCACTCGGCCAGCGCGGCCTCGACCGGATCGTCCGGCACGGCGAAGGGAATCTTGGCAATCACCACGTGCTCGCAGTACGCACCGGGCAAGTCGACGCCCTCGGCAAAGCTGGCCAGCCCGAACAACACGCTGGACTCGCCGCTGTCGACGCGTGCCTTGTGCTTGTTGAGGGTTTCCTGTTTGGACAGGTTGCCCTGAATGAACACCTGCTTGCGCCAGTCACGGTCCAGGCCATCGAACACGTCCTGCATCTGCTTGCGCGACGAGTACAGCACCAGCGTGCCCCGCGAGCCTTCCACCAGACCGGGCAGGTCACGAATGATCGCCGCTGTGTGGGCCACCGAGTCACGCGGATCGGCCTTGAGGTCCGGTACGCGCAATACGCCCGCATCGGCGTGATGGAACGGGCTGGGCACCACAGCAGTAACAGCACATTTCGGCAGGCCGGCGCGCATGCGATAGCGATCGAACTTGCCCAGCGCGGTCAGGGTGGCCGAGGTCACCAGCGCGCCATAGGCGATGTTCCACAAATTGCGGCGCAACATTTCAGCCGCCAGAATCGGGCTGGCATTGACCTCGATATCGAACAGCGCACCGCTGTCGGCCAGGGTCAGCCAGCGGGCCATTGGCGGACTGTCTTCCGGGTCTTCGGCGGTAAACGCCGTCCACAATTCCCAGTTGCCGTGAGCGCGGGCCAGCAGACTGCCGAACAGCGGATACCACTCTTCGGCCTGATGGCTGGCGATGCCGATGTTGACTTCGCCGTCCATGCCTTCTTTAAGCAGTTCAGTCAGGCGCGTGAACAGATCGTCCAGGCGCGCAAAACCTTTTTTCAGTTCGATGCCCATCTCGCGGATGTGCTCGGGGATCACGCCGCCGACAAACCGGTGACGTGGACGCTCGCGGCCCTGCATGTCTTCACCTGGACGGAAATCTGCCAGTTGCTCGCAGGCGCCGAACATGAACTGCTGGTGGCCCTTGATCTCGCGGGCCAGCTCAGGAACCTGTTCTATCAGCTTGCCCAGATCGCCGGGCAACGGATGCTGGGCCAGTAGCTTGGCGAGGTTCTTGGCGGTCTGCTCCAGCCAGTCAGCGGTAGATTTCAATCGGGTGTAGTGGGCAAAGTGGCCGATGGCTTTGTCTGGCAGGTGATGGCCTTCGTCAAACACGTACAGCGTGTCACGCGGATCGGGCAACACTGCCCCGCCACCCAGCGCCAGATCGGCCAGTACCATGTCATGGTTGGTGACGATTACGTCGACCTTGCCCATCCCTTCGCGCGCTTTATAGAAGGCGCACTGCTGGAAATTGGGACAGTGACGATTGGTGCACTGGCTGTGATCGGTGGTCAGCCGCGCCCAGTCCTGATCGGCCAGTTCTTGCGGCCAGCTGTCGCGGTCGCCGTCCCACTTATTGCCGGCCAGCTTTTGCAACATACTGGTGAACAGCTTCTGACTGGCCTCATCGACCTCGATCTTGAAGCCTTCTTCCTCGAACAACTGCGCAGTAGCGTTAGTTGCGTCACTTTCCTGGAGCAGCATGTCGAGTTTGGACAGACACATGTAACGACCGCGTCCCTTGGCCAGAGCGAAGGTGAAGTTCAGACCGCTGTTGCGCATCAGGTCCGGGAGGTCCTTGTAGACGATCTGTTCCTGCAGCGCGACGGTTGCCGTGGCAATTACCAGGCGCTTGCCCGCCGCCTTGGCGGTCGGAATCGCGGCGATGGCGTAGGCCACGGTCTTGCCGGTGCCAGTACCCGCCTCGACCGCCACTACCGCAGGATCGCCCGAACGACGGCCCTCTTCATCGGTGTCGATGTCCCCCAGCACTTTGGCGACTTCAGCGATCATCAATCGCTGGCCATAGCGCGGCTTGAGGCTCTTGGCTTCGAGGAAACGCGAGTAGGCGCCCTGAATCTGGGTTTTGAGTTCGGTACTGATCATTGGCTTCGGTTCGGGGGCACGACTATAAAGGCTGGATAAATTCTCAGTGGTTCTGAGTCGGCGCTATGATAGCGCGCTAAATCCATCCGCGCAGAACGGAGTGTCCGATGACCGCTTTTTCTACTGTTTATACGCTGCATGTGCTGGCTGCCCTGATCTGGGTTGGCGGCATGTTTTTCGCCTGGATGGTATTGCGCCCAGCAGTCATTGCAGCACTTGAAGGCCCGGCCCGTTTGAAACTGTGGGTCCAGGTGTTTCCGCGCTTCTTCATGTGGGTCTGGGCAACCATCGTAGTATTGCCGATCACCGGTATCGGCATGATCCAGCTCAACTTCACCGGCTTTGAAACCGCGCCGCGCTATGTGCAACTCATGATGGGGTTGTACGTCGTGATGGTCGCGCTGTTTCTTCGGATCCACTCATTGCAGTTGCCGGAACTGCGTCGGGCCGTGGAAGCGGAGCAATGGCCAGAAGGTGCAGCGGCACTGGGCAATATCCGCAGGCTGGTCGCTATCAACCTGACCATCGGCCTGGCGGTTGTCGCGCTTGCTGCTGCTCGTCCGGGCTTCTGAGACGAAACGGAACATCACGGGGCACTGGAGGTGACATCGCGCACAGCTTGCGAGCAGTTTCCTGGCCGTTCGGTCATCTTCTCGGGCTGATAATCAGCACATTCAACATCTTGAAACACTTTGGCATGAGCTGTGCAAACGTTTGCGATCAGCAGTACGCGGCCAGCAGTACGTGATCATAAAAAGGAGCTTCAATGCCAAAGCAGTTTTTCATCCAGCCCGCAGCACCCTGCAACATCCTGACGCCCCTGCTGCTCGCGGCAGCCGCCACATTGCTCTGTTCCGCTGCACAGGCTCAGCCTGCGGCGCCGGAAGACTCCGCTCAGGGCGAGGCGCTGAGCCCGCCAGCCTCGCCCAAGGAAGGCAAAGGCGCGTACTTTTCAGACTGGTTCAATCAGGACCTGACGCTGATCGGAAGCAAGGACATCAGCTTCGGCCCCAAGCCCAACGATGACATCTATCTGGAATACGAGTACTTCGGCCGCAAGGGGCCGTTTGAACTGTACGGCTATGTGGACGTGCCGAAGATCCTCGGCATCGGCAATGATAATGACAAAGGCGTCTGGGATCATGGCTCGCCGCTGTTCATGGAACACGAACCGCGCATCTCCATCGACTACCTGGCAGGACGCAGCCTGGCCGTAGGGCCGTTCAAGGAATGGTACGTTGCGTTCGACTGGATCTACGACCACGGCAGCAACTCGGCCAACCGTGCGAACACGCTGTACAGCGGTTTCGGTACTGACATCGACACGCACTCGCGGGTCAATCTGTCGGCCAACCTGTACGGTCGCTACCAGTGGGAAAACTATGGCGCCAGCAATGAATATTCGTGGGACGGCTATCGTGCCCAGCTCAAATACATTGTGCCGATCAGCAAGTTCGACAACGGCGCTTCGCTGACCTACATAGGCTTCACCAATTTCGACTTCGGCTCGGACCTCAAGAACGATCCGGCTCGTACAGGCAATTCAACGGTGGCCACCAACGTGCTGCTCTACGCTTTCACTCACCTTCGCTTCACGCTGGTAGGGCGTTATTTCCATAACGGCGGCAATTGGGAAGACGGTAGCGAACTTAACTTCGGCGAAGGCAACTTCCGCGCCCGCTCGGACGGCTGGGGTTACTACGCTGGCGTGGGCTATCAGTTCTGATCATGACTTTGACGACAGGAGTTTTCATGAAACACATCACCCGTAATGCACTCTGCGCCACGCTGGCCCTGCTCAGCCCTGGCATCTGGGCGGCCGCCGCCCCCGTTACGCCCAAGGTCATGCTGGTAGCCATGTTCGCCCCCGAGGCGCAGAACTGGATTGATCGCCTGCACCTGACCAAGGAAATCCAGGTGCCGGGCCTTGCCGCCGAATACCCGGCCATCCGCTGCAACGATCAGGATGTCTGTCTGCTGGTCACCGGCATGGGCCAGACCAACGCCGCAGCCTCGACTCTGGCGCTGGCGCTGTCACCGCAGTTCGACCTGCGCAAAACCTACTTCATCGTCGCCGGTATTGCCGGGATCAACCCGCATTACGGCTCTCTGGGCACCACCGCTTGGGCGCATTACCTGGTGGAGTTCGGCACCCAATGGGAAATCGATTCGCGCGACGTGCCCAAGGACTGGCCGACCGGCTACTTGGGCATCAACACCAAAGGCCCGAACGAGAAACCACCGCTGGATTACAAGACCGAAGTCTTCGAACTGAACCCAAAGCTTCAGGCCAAGGCGTTCGCGCTGTCGCAAAAGGTTGCACTCAGCGAGAGCAAGGAATCGGCGGCGTGGCGCGTCAAATACCCCTACGCACCGGCCAATCAGCCGCCACAGGTTACCCAATGTGACACCGTGGCCGGCAATACCTGGTTTTCAGGGACGCGCTTGAGCGAGCGGGCAGAGGTCTGGACCAAACTGCTGACAGACGGCAAAGGTGAGTACTGCACCACCCAGCAGGAGGACAACTCCACGTACGAAGCGCTATTGCGAGCCAGCAAGGCTGGCAAGGTCGACGTCAACCGCCTGGCGGTGGTGCGCGCCGGCTCCGACTTCGATCGTCCGTATCCGGGTTACAGCGAAGTGGACAACCTGCTCAAGTACGCCGATCAGGGTGCATTCGTGCCAGCACTGGAAAACCTGTACCGCACCGGCAACCCGCTGGTGCAGGCAATTGTCGGCGACTGGAAGAATTGGGAAAAAGGCGTACCGCAGTAAAACCGTTATGCAATGACGACTGTCCGGAGCACAGCCTCGCGCCAGCTCCGGAAGGTGTATAGAGGTTTACAGGCGCTGCAGAAGCAACGAGCCCGCAGGACCGGCAACGCCCGGCTGGCCAGGCTCGCCTTCTTTACCCGCCTTGCCGCCATCTGCGCGGTAAACGAAGCAGCCCTTGGACGCACCGCCTTTGCCGGCCTTGCCACCCTCGCCGCCTTTGCCCGGCGCGCCGCCCGCCACATTCACCTTGATGCGATCAGCCGGAAAGCTCTGCGGCAACTCCAGCCGGACCTGAGCGCCAGCGGCCCCGTCACGGCCAGTGCTACCGTTTTGACCGTCATGACCACGCCCGGCCTGACCCCAGGTGCAACCCGGTGCTTCGCCGGTGCCGCCATCAAGACCGACATACCCCGGGCTGCCCGCTCCGCCGCGCGCGTCGATCGATAATTCTTCCGCATCCAGGTTTTGCAGCCGCAGCGTCAGGTTGCGTCCAGGCAGCGCCGTTTTTTCAAACGTGCCCGGTGCGCCGCGCGCCGTGATCTGGCTGCCGGTGCCGAAGTTGCCGCGTACCACCACCAGATTAAAGGCCTGCACACCTGGAACGATGGCAATGCGCGCTTCGTGCCCCAATACCAGCTCGCCGATCTTCACATCGTCGATATTGGCCGGGATCAGCAAGGTGCCGTAATCGGACACCTCAAGACGATCCAGCTGCAGAACACTGCTGTTGCCGGGCAAACGCATGAGCGAGTGCGGCGCAACAATGATTGCCTGGGCCATCGCCAGAGGGCTGAACAGTGCCGCGAGCAGAACGAGATTACGCATGAGAGTGCCCCGAAGCCGAACGGCTGATGGATTGCAGATGGAAGATGCCGAACAGAATGATTTTGCCTCGGTCCCGCCACGGGTGCTTGCGACCGCGCAGGCTGCCGTTGAACAGAATCAGTTCCAGCAGATGAGTCAGCAGCAGGACCGCGCCCGCCATGTCGATCATCACGCCGAACGGGCTGGGCGCTTCAAACAGCGCATTGGCCAGTACCACCAGCCAGAAGCCCAGCATCAACAGCTTTCCCAGCCCCCAAAACACCTTCATCGCCTGCCCCTTGTCATGATCCGTTCCGAAAGCAAAGTCTGCGCACGCTTTTCGTCGCCGCACAGTAGACGTGCTGTTCAGCGAATATGCCAGCAGTGTATTGAAAAAGATCGAGCATGGAGCATTCTCATTGTTCAGGGAGCGTCAGGCCTTATGCCGGCGGCTGTTCAGAGGCGGTCCGGCAGGCTAGTCTTGTCAACCAACCAGAGGACTTTCGATGACCGTCGGCTATTCCACTCGCACCCCACAGCAAGCGCTGGCCGCCCTGCTCGACCGGTACGCGCCAGAGCGTCTGCTGCTGATCGGAACGCAGGCATTTCCTGCACTGCAGGCCTTTCAGGAGGCGCATCCGCAGACCGAAGTGTCGCTGGCCGAACCTGGCACGCTGCCTGCTCACCTTGCCGCGCAGCGTTTTGACTTGGCACTGGTGGTCGATTGTCTTGAGCATATTCCCAAGCAGACCGCGCTGGAACTGCTGGGCGGCATCCGCAACCTGAACGCCAGCCGCATCGCGGTTCTGGCCGACCTGAAGGCCTGCGGCTGGCGGGAGACCGACTTCTATGCGCTGGCCCTGCAGTCCAGCGAGTGCTTCGCCCGCGATGATCAGGTGCTGAACCTGTTCACCTACGACCTGCGCGAATATAAACAGGTGCCCGATTGGCTGAACGCAAAATTCTGGGCCAACCCGGAAAATTTTGGAAAATACTGGTGGTGAATCATGAGTAGTGCTATTTGCCCATGCGGCAGCGGCGATCTGTTGCTGGCCTGTTGTGGCCACCATCACGCGGGTCAGCCTGCGCCAAGCGCGGAAAAACTGATGCGCTCACGCTACAGTGCCTATGTGCTGGGGCTTACCGATTATCTGGTGCAGACCACCCTGCCAGTACAACAAGCCGCGCTGGACCGCGAAGCCATCGCTCAATGGAGTGCACAAAGCACCTGGCTGGGGCTTGAGGTGGAAAGTGCAGAGGTATTTGGCGGCAAGCCGGAACACGCATTCGTGACCTTCACAGCCCGCTGGCACGATGGCAATGGCGAGCACAGCCATAAGGAGCGCTCGTCATTTGTACAGAATCAGGGCCGTTGGTACTTCATCGACTCAACAGTCCCGCTCAACGCCAGCCGCAACGACGCCTGCCCGTGCGGCAGTGAACAGAAATTCAAGAAATGCTGCTCGGCCTACGTGGCGTGAGCTGCACAGCGGGCCGGGTTCATTGGTTGGTGCAAGTAACAGAGGTCATTCCGGGATAATGCGCAGGTGCGAGGTGTCAGGGGCGGCGTCAGGCTCGGGCGTGTCGGCCTGCCCCATGTCGCTGCCCACCGGGGCCAGACTCAACCGGGAAAGGTCCAGCGAGGGTCCAGCCGGCTGCAGCTTTGCAGGCAGCAGATCGACCCCGGCCTCGGCCACCGAATAGTCAGGGGCATCGACGTCTGCAAACGCCGCCATGTAAACATCCCGCGGCTTGATCTGCAGGCGCGCCTGAGTGACCGTAGACTTGCGCAGCCAGGTAGGCGCATCAGGCGGCGGCGCCAGCTCGACCTCTTCCATCGGCGGCAGAGCATTCATTTCCAGAACGTAAACCCGCGCACCGGCACGTTCCAGGGTGGCGCGGTATTTTTCGGCGGTCGCCGCATCGAGGTTGTTTTTCAACACCAGTCGACGTCCCGAAAACAGCAATTCCAGGCGTTCAGCGTCCGCCTGGAACAGCTTGGCGAGGTTGGCCCTGACCTTCTCGGGCTGGGCTCCAGCGACCAGTTCAGCGCTGAAGACTATTTCGTAGGCATTCATGGAGACACCGATAAGCACGTCAATAAAAGTATGGCGTAGCGTCAGAGCACGCAACAAGCGCGTTACCCGTGAGCACCGAGTTGTTAGACTCGGGCTTCAAACGGAGCACATCCATGTTTTTTCAGGCGCACATTACAAGAATCCTGAGCCTTGCGCTGGTCATGTTCAGCTTGAGCGGATGCTCGTTACTGAGCTTTGACAGTCTCAAGGACCCGGAAGTGCATCTGGTGAAAGTCGAGGTCATAAAGGCCAGGCTGACGCATCAGGATTTCAGGCTGTACTTTGAGGTCGACAACCCGAATGACTCGCGTCTGCTGGTGCGAGGGCTCAATTATAAGATCATGCTGAACGAGGCGATGCTGGCCGAGGGCAAATCCAGCGACTGGTTTTTCGTGGAAGGCGACAGCCGCAAAACTCTGTTGATCTCGGTGCGGACCAACCTTTGGCAGCACGCCAGGTACATCGCAAAGTTGCTGAAAAAGCCTGATCAGCCCATCCATTATCAGCTTGAGGGCAAACTCAAGACCGGTATTCTGTTTCACAACAATGTGCGCATCTTGCGCTCGGGCGACGTCATTCCCGGCGACCTGATCAAGGATCGCCGCTGACTGGCTCATCACCCGCCCAGTCGGCCCTTGATCAGCTCCATCAGGAACTTCCAGAAATCCGCCGCCCACAACGCCCGGTTGATTGCGCTGATCAATGCCCCACCGAACGAGCCCAGCAGAAAACCCACGCCGGTGATATTGCGCGGCTCTGCGACGCCGAGGTAGTCGCTGGCAATGCCGGTCAGGAACACCGCACAGGCAACGCCCGTTAGCAGGAAAACCATCCAGGCACGCCAGTCGAGCAAGCCTGCCTTGTGCCACCAGCCAGAGATGATCGCGCCCACCAGGCCGGCCACCAGCCATTCGCCACGGTCTACAAAACCATTCAAGAGATCCATCAGCCTGCCTCCGCAAGAGATAACAGCCGTTCAAGAACACAGAAACCCGGGTATATGGGCCTGACGAGCAGCCGACAGGACCGTGGGGAATGGAGATCGTCCGGTCTGAAACGTGGGCCGCCCTGACCCGGGTCGCTTCCTTGCGAGAGGTGTGATCGATAATGGGCAGGGTAACGCAGGAATGAGTATATTTAAGCATACTTAAAATACTGATCAATTGCAGACCGCTGAACGGTCACTGCGCCCTCGGACTCAATGACGCAAGCAAGGGTCACGTCAGGGCGCCTGCCTCAATTGTCGAGGTAGCGCTGCCAGCCAATCCTCACGGAACCGTCCGCCTGACGGTCTAACTGAATACCGGCGGTTTCCTCGATTTCCTGAAGTACGCGTTCCCAGCTCTCCTGTGGTTCGTCATCGCGGCGAGTCACGATGACCCATTGGATCTTCTGTACATCAGGCGCCGAGACCAGCCGCTGTATCCGCCTGCCGATCATTTCATAGGCGCGCGACGTGCCTGGCACTAAATTATTGCTGTCCACCATGACATGAAACTCCCGCATAACTGTATATAAATACAGTATTCCGACTGCGGGCTATCGGCAAGCGCAATACAGGACGAGTTTAGGGAGCGGCTTCTTCAGAGACACGCTGAAGGCCTTGTTCCGCAAGGCTCACAGCCTGCCGGTCATCCTGACAGCGACACCGATAATGCGACAGTCGGCACCGCACTCGATCATTTTGTACGCCGGGTTGAGCGGTTTCAGGTAGCGAGTACCACCGTCTTCCACCAGCTTCTTGAAGGTTGCCTCGTTGCTGGCGGGCAGCTTGGCGATCACCAGCTTGCCGGGCTGAACATCGGCTTCCGTGTCCACCAGGATCATCATTCCTTCTGGCACGCTGACACCGGTGGGCGCAGTCATGGAATCGCCTTTGACCTCAAGCCAGAATGCTGGCCCCTTGGAGTCGTAGTCGGAAATTTCATAGCGGTCGGAGAACCCGTCAGGGTAAGGCTGCACCGCCTCTTCCCAGGACCCGGCGGAGACCCAACTGATGACCGGATAACGAAACGACATTTTCGGCTGATCGATCATCGCCACGTTGGCGTCGAACTCCTCTTTTTCAGGGCCTTCACCGATTGCCAGCCATTCGGCCCTGAAGCCGGTCGCCCTGGAAAGTGCATAGAGGTTTTCGGGACGCAGGCTTTTGCTCTCGCCGCTGATCCATTGCGTGACGGCAGAATTGGCAACCCCGCAGTACGCGGCAATCTCCCCCTTTCTCATCCCACTGGCGGCAATGGCCTTGGCGATGCGTTCCTGTCTGGTCATGCGATGGGGCTCCAGCGCTGGAAAAATACATGGACGCTGAAATCGTCCGCCTGAAACTAAGCATACTTAAAAAAAACCGTTCAGCGCGAAAAAGATCGCCCCCTTACTGCTTCGCTTCGATTTGCGGGATAATGCGCGCCAGATTGACTGCAGATTTAACAGTGGAGTACCCCGATGAACCAGCAAGCCCATGTTCATGGCCCAGATTGCAACCACGATCACGACCATGATCATCATGACCACCAGCACGCCCACGTTCATGGTCCGAACTGCGGTCACGCTCACCAGGACCCGGTGCGCAATGCCCTGAAGGATGTGGGTCGCAACGATCCATGCCCATGCGGCAGCGACAAGAAATTCAAGAAATGCCACGGCGCATGATGCGCTGAGCGCTTCGACATCGGCCTGCCCCTGCAGGCCGTTTTACTTTGTGACGCACGTCAGCCCGACCGACTTTCGAAGCTGTGGCCCATGGCGGCGTGAGAAACGCAAGGTGACGGGATATGCACACTGCGTCTACTCCTGCAAAATCCTGAAATAAACTAAGCCTTGCCGCTTGCGTGCTGCCTGACTGCTCTCTAACGTAGCGGCTTTTGTACGTGACCCCTTCAGGAGTTTGCTCATGGCCTCGCCAGCCCTTCGTCATTTTCTACCCCGATTCGGCGCTGCCGCCGCTGCGGCGAGTTTCCTGAGCCTTGCCGGCTGCCAGTTGGGCAGCGGTGATCCTGATACCGTACTGCCTGTTTCCGGCACTTTTCCCGTCAAAGGGCTCGCGCAGAACGTTTCAGTGCGCCGCAACAACATGGGCATGCCGCTGATTGAAAGCAGCACTTACCATGACGCACTGTTTACTCTGGGTTACGTACATGCGGGTGATCGCATCAGCCAGATGCTCGGCATGCGCCTGCTGGCGCAGGGCCGTCTGTCGGAAATGGCCGGCCCGGATGCGCTGGACGTCGACCGCCTGATGCGCTCGGTCAACCTCAAGCAGAATGCCAGCGATCTGTACAACGCGGCCTCGCCTCGCCTCAAACGCTTCTTCGATGTCTACGCGCGCGGCGTCAACGCGTACCTGTTCCGTTATCGCGACAAGCTGCCGGCCGACATCGCCAGCTCGGGCTACAAACCCGAGTACTGGAAACCCGAGGACTCGGCGCTGATCTTCAGCCTGCTCAACTTCAGCCTGTCGGTAAACCTTCAGGAAGAGCTGTCATCATTGGTGCTGGCGCAGAAAGTCGGGGCCGACAAACTCGCCTGGCTGCTGCCAACCTACCCTGACGAAGAGCTGCCGTTTGCCGAGGCCGACAAGCTCAAGGGCCTCAACCTGAATAATCAGATCTCCGGCCTGAACGATCTGAACCGGATTGCCTTGCAGCTTTCCGACCTGAACATGCTTGGCGTCGCGGCTTCGAGCAACTGGGCCATCGCGCCGCAGCGCAGCCGTAACGGCAAGAGCCTGCTGGCCAGCGACATGCAATTGCCTGCAGGGCTCAACTCTGCGTGGAGCTTCGTGCAGATCCGTGCGCCTAAATATCAGGTGTCCGGCGTATCCATTGCGGGCCTGCCTTTGGTCCTCAGTGGCTTCAACGGCAAGCTGGCGTGGAGCATGAGCAACGTCAAAGGCGACAATCAGGACCTGTTTCTGGAGAAGATCAAGCGCGAAGGCAATCGTGTCTCCTACATAGCTGATGGCAAATGGGTGCCTGCCACCGCGCATCAAGAGACCTTTATGGTCAAAGGCGGCAGCCCGCTTCGCGAAACCGTGTACGAAACCCGTCACGGCGCACTGCTCAATGCCAGCGCAACGCAACCCGGCAATGGCCTGAGCCTGGCGCTGCAGGTGCCGAGTTTCAAGGACGACAAGAGCCTGGATGCCTTCTTTGATCTGTCACGCGCACCCAATGTGGAAAAAGCGTTCGACACCAGTCGCGAAATTCGCGCCATCACCCTGAACATGATCTTCGCCGATGCCTCGAACATTGGCTGGCAAGTGACGGGCCGCTTCCCGAATCGTCGTGAAGGCCAGGGCCTGCTGCCTTCGCCAGGCTGGGATGGCAAATACGACTGGGACGGTTTCGCCGATTCAATGCTGCATCCGTATGATCAGGACCCGCGTCAGGGCTGGCTCGCGGCGGCCAACCAGCGCACGATTCCCAAAGGCTATGGCATGCAGCTGTCCAACTCGTGGGGCTACCCGGAACGCGCCGAGCGGATTGCCGAGCTAGCCAACGGCGGCAAACAGGACCTGCGTAGCATCATCGCCATGCAATACGACCAGACCACGACCTTTGCGGCAAAACTCAAGACCATGTTCCAGGCGCCTGGCATGAGCAAGCCACTCAAGCAGGCCATCGACGCCCTGCCGGAAGCCGACCGCAACAAGGCTCGCGAAGCATTCACGCGCCTGATGGCGTTCGACAGCAAGCTCAGCGCCGCCTCCGCCGATGCAGCGCTTTACGAGCTGTTCCTGCAGGAAAGCACCAAACAGATCTTTCTTGATGAGCTGGGTCCGGAAACCAGCCCTGCCTGGCAGGCATTGGTGGCCAACGCCAGCTCATCGTACTCGCCGCAGGCCGACCACTTGTTGGGACGCGACGACAGCCCATACTGGGACGACGTCAAAACTCCGCAGAAAGAAGACAAGCCAGCCATCCTGGCACGCAGTCTGGCGGCCGCCATCACCACCGGCGACAGCTTGTTGGGCAGCGATCACAAAGCCTGGCAGTGGGGCAAACTGCATCGCGACAACTGGGCGTCCAGCAACCCGCTGGCCAAGCAACTGGGTGGCGGCGAGTTCAACCGTGGCGCCACGCCAGCGGGCGGTGATCACACCACCTTGAACGTTTCCGGCTTCGAGTGGGGCAAAGGCTTCGACACGCGCGTAGCACCCGGCCTGCGCATGATCGTCGACTTCAGTCTGGTCGAACCCATGACCGGCATGATCAACACCGGCCAGTCCGGCAACACGGCCAGCCCGTATTACGCCAACAGCATCGAGCCGTGGCAGAAAGCGCAATACATGTCGATCCCGGTGCAGCAACAGAACTACGAAAAAGGCTATGGCAAACAACGCCTGACACTGACGCCGGGCAAGTAAAGCTCTGCGCCAACGATCAGACGCAGAGCGCCCAGAAATGCGTCCCCACGCTGGAGCGTGGGGACGATAGCGTCTACTCGAGCGCCTATAGTGTTCATTCGGACACATATCGTTGCGCACGCTCCAGCGTGGGAATGCCTTGTGTGATGCTTGGCGTCACAGATCTGTGGCTCGCTGCGTACTCGGGCCTGAACGCGCAAACTCCCCGAACTTTCCCTCCCCGCACCGGCTCATAGCTAACAAGCCCATCCATACGGTTGCCCCATGGATCTTGTCGTTGCTCGTCCTGAAGGTTTGTATTGCCCACCCGGCGATTTCTATATCGATCCGTGGCGTGCGGTGGAGCGAGCGGTCATTACCCATGCTCATGGTGATCACGCCCGCACCGGCAATCAGCATTACCTGTCAGCCGCCAGCGGCGAAGGGATTCTGCGTTCGCGCCTGGGTCAGGACATCAACCTGCAAACCCTTGAGTACGGCGAAACCATCACCCACCACGGCGTAAAACTGAGCCTGCATCCGGCAGGTCATGTACTGGGTTCAGCGCAAGTGCGTCTGGAATACCAAGGTGAGGTCTGGGTTGCTTCAGGAGATTACAAAGTCGAACCGGATGGCACCTGCGCGGCGTTCGAACCGGTGCGCTGCCACACCTTTATCACTGAATCGACCTTCGGCCTGCCGATCTATCGCTGGGCACCACAGGCGCAGATTTTCGACGGCATCAACGAGTGGTGGCGAGGCAATGCGGCTCAAGGCAAAGCCAGCGTGCTGTTTGCCTACTCCTTCGGCAAGGCCCAGCGCATTCTGCACGGCATCGACTCACAGATCGGGCCGATTCTGGTCCATGGTGCCGTCGAGCCCTTGAACCGTGTGTATCGCGAAGGCGGTATCCGTATCCCGGAAACCCAATACGCCGGCGACTTCAAAAAGACCGATCCGGCTCTGCGCCAGGCACTGATCCTCGCTCCGCCCTCCGCCGGAGGCAGCAGCTGGATGAAGCGCTTCGGCGAGTACAGCGATGCGTTTGCCAGCGGGTGGATGATGCTGCGCGGCACTCGACGTCGGCGCGGCGTGGACCGTGGTTTTGTGCTGTCCGATCACGCTGACTGGCCAGGCCTGTTGTGGGCCATCGAGCAGACCGGGGCCGAACGGGTCATGGTCACGCATGGTTCGGTCGGAATACTGGTGCGCTATCTGCGTGAACTGGGGCTGGATGCTCAGGGCTTCAGCACTGAATACGGCGATGAGGAAGACAGCAATCCGGCCACCGCCGAGCCTGAAGTGCCAGGCACTGGCGAGGCGCAGTCATGAGAGCCTTTGCCGAACTGTATTCCCGGCTGGACGCCACTACATCAAGCAACGCCAAGCTGGCGGCGATGCATGACTATTTTGCAAGCGCCGCCCCTGAGGATGCTGCGTGGGCGGTGTACTTTCTGTCAGGTGGACGTCCGCGCCAGCTGGTGCCGACCCGCGTGCTGCGTGAACAGGCAATGACGCTGGCCAGTCTGCCGGAGTGGCTGTTCGAAGAAAGCTATCAGGCCGTTGGCGACCTGGCGGAAACCCTGTCATTGCTGCTGCCGCAGGCCGACCACAGCAACGACGAAGGCCTGGCCATCTGGATGGAGGACAAGCTGTTGCCATTGCGCGGCCTGCCGCCCGAAGAACTGGCCGCGCGCTTGCCGATGTTCTGGTCGCAACTGGACCGCATCAGTCTGATGGTCTGCATCAAGTTGATCACCGGCAGCTTCCGGGTCGGCGTGTCCAAGCTGCTGGTCACCCGTGCGCTGGCTGCATTGGCCAATATCGACAGCAAGCGTGTGGCACAGCGACTGGTCGGCTATACCGACCTGTCGCATAGACCCAGCGCCGAACGCTATTTGAAACTGATTGCGCCCGAATCGGAGGATGAGCACGCCCAGCGCGGCGGCCAGCCCTATCCGTTTTTTCTCGCACACTCACTGCAACAGCCTGCCGATCAGTTCGAAACGCTGTTGGGTGCTGCCGAAAACTGGCAGGTGGAATGGAAGTGGGACGGGATCAGAGCCCAATTGGTCAAACGTGACGGCAGACTGTGGATATGGTCGCGCGGTGAGGAACTGGTCACTGATCGCTTTCCCGAACTGCACACGCTGGTGCAGTGTCTGCCGGACGGCACAGTGATCGACGGCGAAATCGTAGTCTGGAAGGCACCTGATACCAGCCCTGAATCCACTCCTGACAGTGGCACCGCGTTCGCTCTGGACAGTGGAGCCCTGCAGGCGGCGCCCTCGGTTCAACCTTTTGCATTGCTGCAGCAGCGCATTGGCCGCAAGACCCTGGGCAAGAAGATTCTCGCGGATGTGCCGGTCGTTGTGCTCGCTTATGACCTGCTGGAATGGCAAGGCGACGACTGGCGCAGCAGGCCCCAGCACGAACGTCGCACCCAACTGGAAACCCTGATCGAAAGCTGCCAAAGCGAGGTACTGATGCCCTCCCCGGTGCTCACCGGCAAAGACTGGCTCGACCTCGCCACCCAGCGCGAGGCCTCTCGCAGCCTGGGCGTCGAAGGCATGATGCTCAAGGCCCGCGACTCGTTGTATGGCGTCGGCCGTACCAAGGACATGGGCGTCTGGTGGAAGTGGAAGATCGACCCGTTAAGTGTCGATGCCGTATTGATTTATGCGCAACGGGGTCATGGGAGGCGCGCCAGCCTTTACAGCGATTACACCTTCGCGGTCTGGGACGGCCCGCCTGATGCCAGCGAGCGTACGCTGGTTCCGTTCGCCAAGGCTTACTCGGGGCTGACTGACGAAGAAATGCGCAAAGTGGACGCTATAGTCCGCAAGACCACCGTCGAGAAATTCGGGCCGGTCAGCAGCGTGACACCCACGTTGGTGTTCGAACTCGGTTTCGAGGGTATAGTGTTGTCAAAACGGCACAAGAGCGGTATCGCAGTGCGCTTCCCGCGCATGTTGCGTTGGCGACAGGACAAACCGGTTGCCGAAGCTGACAGTCTGGCGACGCTTCAGGACCTGTTGAACTGACGCCCCAGAAAAGTGCGCTCCATATTGCGCGCACCTTTTTGAAACACTCATTACCGCTCTCGTTTGCCCACCCGCTGAAAACCTTCTCCATTCGTTACTAATCTGCCTCCCCGCCTCAGCGGCTGCAGCACTTACCTCCACAGCAGGCGCCTGTTAACTGCTCTGGAAACGTGCAAAGGCGGCAGATTGCCAGCCGTTTATATGAAATAGCGACAACGCCTTACATTTCAAACGCATGTTCGTCTCTGTGGTTCGGAAATTGCTATCTTCTGTGTGTCTGG
The DNA here is from genome assembly GCF_001401155.1 of Pseudomonas tremae. Lineage (GTDB taxonomy): Bacteria > Pseudomonadota > Gammaproteobacteria > Pseudomonadales > Pseudomonadaceae > Aquipseudomonas > Aquipseudomonas tremae. The sequence continues at coordinate 23,005 of NZ_LJRO01000117.1, read as the reverse complement.
CACTTGCCGGTAGCAAGCTTCGCGTGTTCCCAACGCCCCATTTAAGGTTTTAAGGACTGAACAATGAAAAAAGCATGGCTCACTCTTTCTGCACTGGCTCTGTGCCTCGCCGCCGGTAACTCGATGGCCAAGGAGTACAAGGAACTGCGCTTCGGCGTCGACCCTTCCTACGCGCCGTTCGAATCCAAAGCCGCTGACGGCAGCCTGGTCGGCTTCGATATCGACCTGGGCAACGCTATCTGTAAAGAGCTGAAAGTCACCTGCAAATGGGTTGAAAGCGACTTCGACGGCATGATCCCAGGCCTCAAGGCCCGTAAATTCGATGGCGTTATTTCTTCGATGACCGTGACCCCGGCCCGCGAGAAAGTCATCGACTTCTCCAATGAACTGTTCTCCGGCCCGACCTCGCTGGTGTTCAAGAAAGGTGCAGGCCTGACCGCTGACCCGGCCAGCCTCAAAGGCAAGACCGTGGGCTATGAGCAGGGCACCATTCAGGAAGCCTATGCCAAGGCCGTACTGGACAAGGCAGGCGTATCCACAAAGGCCTACGCCAACCAGGATCAGGTCTACGCCGACCTGACTTCGGGTCGTCTGGACGCCTCGATCCAGGACATGCTGCAAGCCGAACTGGGTTTCCTGAAGTCGCCAGCCGGCGCTGACTACGAAGTCAGCAAGCCTGTCGACAACGAACTGCTGCCAGCCAAGACCGCCATCGGCATCGCCAAGGGCAACAAAGAGCTGAAAGCGCTGCTGGATAAAGGCATCAAGGCCATGCACGATGACGGCACCTACGCCGAAATCCAGAAAAAACACTTCGGCGACCTGAACCTGTACAGCGGAAAATAACACACCGACGCCCATCGATTTCGGCGATGATTCGCCGCCCTGTCGGTGGGCGTTTTTGTCAGCAATGCAAGGCCTATCCATGTTCGATGCACTCATGCAAAACCTGGGACTCTCGGCGCTCAGCCTGAAGGGCTTTGGCCCGCTGTTGCTGGAAGGCACCTGGATGACCATCAAACTGGCTGTTCTGTCGCTCGCGCTGAGTATCGTACTCGGGCTGATTGGAGCCACGGCCAAACTGTCGAGTTCTGCGCTGTTGCGCATACCGGCGCAAATTTACACAACACTGATCCGCGGTGTACCGGACCTGGTGTTGATGCTGCTGATTTTCTACAGCCTGCAAACCTGGCTGACCATGCTGACCGACGCCATGGAATGGGAATACATCGAGATCAACCCGTTCGGCGCAGGCGTCATCACCCTGGGTTTCATTTATGGGGCTTATTTTACCGAGACGTTTCGCGGCGCGATTCTGTCCGTGCCGCGCGGCCAGGTTGAAGCGGCAACTGCTTACGGGTTGAAACGTGGCCAGCGGTTTCGCTATGTCGTGTTCCCGCAAATGATGCGTTACGCGTTGCCGGGCATCAGCAATAACTGGCAAGTGCTGCTCAAGGCCACTGCGCTGGTGTCGATCATCGGCCTGGCCGATCTGGTCAAAGCTTCGCAGGATGCCGGTAAAAGTACCTATCAGCTGTTTTACTTTCTGATACTCGCAGCCTTGATTTACCTGATGATCACCAGCGCCTCGAACCTTGCCCTGCGTTGGGCTGAACGGCATTACGCCGCAGGCAGTCGGGAGGCACAGCGATGATCGAATTGCTTCAGGAATACTGGAAACCCTTCCTTTATACAGACGGCGTGAATGTCACCGGTCTGGCCATGACAATGTGGTTGCTCAGTGCGTCCATCGCTATCGGTTTCTGTGTGTCCATTCCACTGTCCATCGCCCGGGTGTCGACAAAGCGCTGGGTGCGTTGGCCGGTGCAGTTCTACACCTACCTGTTTCGCGGCACTCCGCTCTATATACAGCTGCTGATCTGCTACACCGGTATTTACAGCCTTGCCGCGGTACGCGAGCAACCGGTTCTGGATGCTTTTTTCCGTGATGCAATGAACTGCACCATTCTGGCGTTTGCGCTGAACACGTGCGCGTACACCACGGAAATCTTCGCCGGTGCGATCCGCAGCATGGCCCATGGCGAAGTAGAGGCTGCCAAGGCCTACGGTCTGACCGGGTGGAAACTCTACACCTACGTGATCATGCCTTCGGCACTGCGGCGCTCGCTGCCGTATTACAGCAACGAAGTGATCCTGATGCTGCACTCGACCACTGTGGCCTTCACCGCCACGGTGCCGGACATATTGAAGGTCGCGCGGGATGCCAACTCCGCAACATTCATGACCTTCCAGTCGTTCGGCATCGCCGCGGCCATGTACCTGACCGTGACGTTCATTCTGGTCGGGCTGTTCCGCCTTGCCGAGCGCCGCTGGCTGGCCTTTCTCGGCCCGGCCCATTAATCAGGACTGAACATGCGTCATCACACTCATGAGCTGCTGTCGCCGGTACCTGGTACGGGTCGGCAGATCCACAGCTTTCATTACGGGCCGCGCCAGGGTTCGGGCAAGGTCTATATCCAGGCCTCGCTGCACGCCGACGAGCTGCCGGGAATGCTGGTTGCCTGGTACCTTAAACAGCGTCTGGCCGAGCTGGAAAATGCCGGGCGCCTGCTGGGGGAGATCGTCGTGGTGCCCGTCGCCAATCCGATCGGCCTGGAACAGGTGCTGATGGACACGCCGCTGGGCCGTTACGAGCTGGAGAGCGGGCAGAATTTCAATCGCGGCTTCAGCGACCTTGGCGCGCAGGTCGGTGATGATATCGAAGCCCGACTGACCGCCGACGCAGGGCAGAACCTTACTCTTGTACGTGAAAGCCTGCTGACGGCCTTGAATGCTCTGACCCCGGCAACTCAGCTGGAATCGCTACGCCTGACACTGCAAAGGCTGGCTTGCGACGCTGACGTGGTGCTCGACCTGCACTGTGATTTCGAATCGGTGGAGCACCTGTACACCACGCCCGAGGCTTGGCCGAAAGTCGAGGCGCTGTCGCGTTATCTGGGCGCGCAGGCCAGTCTGCTGGCCACCGACTCGGGTGGTCAGTCGTTCGACGAATGCTTCACACTGGTCTGGTGGCAACTGCAGCAACGTTTTGGCGAACGGTTTCCAATACCAATGGGCAGTTTTTCGGTGACGCTGGAGCTACGCGGCCAGGGCGATGTCAGCCATGCCCTCGCCAGCCGCGACTGTCAGGCGATCATTCATTACCTGATCGACGCGGGTGTCATCGACGGCGAACCCTCGCCACTTCCTGAATTGCTTTACCCTGCGACGCCCCTGGCAGCGGTCGAACCGGTCGCCACGCCGGTGGGCGGCCTGCTGGTGTTCTGCGCGTTACCCGGCGAATACGTCGAGGCCGGCCAGTTGATTGCCGAGGTCATCGACCCGATCAGCGACGCCGTGACCAGCATCCGGGCCCTGAACGCTGGCCTGCTGTATGCACGCTCGCTACGCCGTATGGCGACGGCGGGCATGGTCATCGCCCATATTGCTGGCACCCGGGCCTATCGCAGCGGCTACCTACTTTCTCCTTGAGGACCTGTCATGTACAAACTGACCATCGATGGCCTGCACAAAAGCTATGGCGACAACAAAGTGCTCAAAGGCGTATCGCTCAAGGCCAGCAGCGGTGACGTGATCTGTCTGATCGGGGCCAGCGGCTCGGGCAAGAGCACGTTTTTGCGCTGTATCAACTTTCTTGAACAGCCCAATGACGGGGCCATGAGCCTGGATGGCAAGCAAGTGCGCATGGTCAGCGACAAGGACGGCATGCGCGTGGCCGACGCGGATGAATTGCAACGTATCCGTACGCGTCTGGCGATGGTGTTTCAGCACTTCAACCTGTGGGCGCACATGACCGTGCTGGAAAACATCACCATGGCGCCGCGCCGGGTGCTGGGCGTACCCAAGGCCGAAGCCGAAGCCCGCGCGCGTAAGTACCTGGAAAAAGTCGGTTTGCCAGAGCGTGTTGCCGATCAATACCCGGCTTTCCTGTCCGGCGGTCAGCAACAGCGCGTGGCCATTGCCCGTGCGCTGGCGATGGAACCGGAAATAATGCTGTTCGACGAGCCGACTTCGGCGCTCGATCCGGAACTGGTCGGTGAAGTGCTGAAAGTCATTCAAGGCCTGGCCGAAGAAGGCCGGACCATGATTCTGGTCACCCACGAGATGGGCTTTGCGCGCAAGGTCGCCAGTCAGGTAGTGTTCCTGCATCAGGGTCAGATCGAAGAATCCGGCCACCCGGACGAGGTGCTCAACAACCCGAAAAGCGAGCGTCTGCAGCAGTTTTTGAGTGGCAATCTGAAATAACGCGGGTTGTTGTGTAAAGCGCCAAGAGCAAGAAACACGAGCTTCTGCCCGCAAGGCGTAGGAGCGGACTTGTCCGCGATGGGCTTGCGAAGCCGCCCTGAAACCTGCTACCTCGGCCGTGTCTGGTACACCAAGGCGGCTGGTTTTACTGCCGGTTCCCGGCAGTTCGCGGACAAGTCCGCTCCCACATTAAATATCGCGGACAGGCGAAGCGTCGCCTGGTCCGCGCCTGCATCCTGGGAGAGCCCCATAACCATTTAAAACTATTACCCTTTCTTAGCTGTCTCTGACTTAACGCCACTCAGAGCACACGCAAACGGATGAGCAGACCCACCGATTTCGCCAAACGATGGTTTCTCGGCCGAGGCTGGAAGCCGTTCGCGTTTCAGAAGGAAGTCTGGGCGGCGGTGAAGAAGGGAGAGTCCGGCCTGTTGCATGCCAGCACAGGCTCGGGCAAGACCTACGCTGTGTGGTTTGCTGCCCTCAATCGATTTGCCAAAGCCAATACCCTTACCGCCGATAAAATACCCCGCAAACGCAAACCGCCCGCCGCCCCTCTGAGCGTCATGTGGATAACCCCCATGCGTGCGCTGGCAGCCGATACCGCCCGCGCCCTTGAGGCGCCCCTGGCCGAGCTGGATATTCCGTGGTCGGTGGGGCTGCGAACCGGCGACACCAGTGGCAGCGAGCGTGCTCGTCAAAGACGACGCCTGCCCACGGCACTGATTACCACGCCAGAAAGCCTGACGCTGTTGCTCACCCGCGCCGATGCGCAGGCCGCCCTGTCGACGCTGAAAATGGTGGTGGTGGACGAATGGCACGAACTGATCGGTAACAAGCGCGGCGTCCAGTTACAACTGGCGCTGGCCCGCTTGCGCCACTGGAACCCGCAACTGATTGTCTGGGGTATTTCCGCCACGCTGGGCAACCAGGAGCATGCGCAACAGGTGCTGATCGGCGAAGGCGGCATGACCGTGCAAGGCAAGATCGTCAAGGACTTGCAGGTCGATACGCTGTTGCCGCCCTCCATCGAACGCTTCCCGTGGGCCGGGCACATGGGCCTGCGCATGTTGCCGCAAGTCGTCGCGGAGGTGGACAGCAGCGCCAGTTGCCTGGTCTTCACCAATACCCGCGCGCAATCGGAAATCTGGTATCAGGCGCTGCTCGAAGCACGTCCCGACTGGGCCGGGCTGATAGCTCTGCATCATGGGTCGCTGGCCCGGGAAGTCCGTGACTGGGTCGAGCGCGCCTTGAAAGAAGGTGCGCTCAAGGCCGTGGTGTGTACCTCCAGCCTGGACCTTGGCGTGGATTTTCTGCCGGTCGAGCGTGTGCTGCAGATCGGCTCACCCAAAGGTGTCGCGCGCCTGATGCAGCGTGCCGGACGCTCGGGCCATGCGCCAGGTCGCCCTTCTCGCGTGACGCTGGTGCCGACGCACAGCCTGGAACTGGTCGAAGCCGCTGCCGCCCATGATGCGGTCGCCGCCAGGATGATCGAGCCGCGCGAGTCGCCACACCAACCGCTGGACGTGTTGGTCCAGCACCTGGTCAGCATCGCGCTGGGCGGCGGCTTCCTTCCCGATGATTTGCTGGCCGAGGTGCGCAGCGCCTGGGCTTACCGCGACCTGAGCGACGAGCAATGGCAGTGGGCGCTGGCATTCGTGCGCAACGGCGGTCACTCCCTCACCGCCTACCCCGACTACCGCCGCGCCGAACCGGACGAGCTCGGTATCTGGCGAGTGCCGGATGCACGCCTGGCGCGCCGCCATCGCATGAGCGTCGGGACAATTGTCAGCGAAGCCACTGTAAACCTGAAGTACTGGAAAAAAGGCGGCGGTGGCGGCTCGCTGGGCAGCGTGGAGGAAGGCTTTATCGCCAGGCTCAAACCCGGTGACGGATTTCTGTTTGGCGGCCGCCTGCTGGAGTTGGTCCGCGTGGAAAACATGACCGCGTACGTCAAAAAGGCCACTGGCAAGAAAGCCGCCGTACCTCGCTGGAATGGCGGACGAATGCCCCTGTCCAGCGAGCTGGCGGATGCGGTGGTGGAAAAATTCGATGCCGCCGCCCATGGTGATTTCAACAGCCCGGAAATGCAGGCCATCAAACCGCTGCTGGAGGTGCAGCAGCAGTGGTCCGGCCTGCCGCGACGCGACACATTGCTGGCCGAAACGCTGAAGTCTCGCGAAGGCTGGCACCTTTTTCTGTACCCGTTCGCTGGCCGACATGTTCATCTGGGGTTGGGCAGCCTGCTGGCATGGCGCTTGAGTCGCCATCGACCACTGACCTTTTCCATCGCGGTCAACGACTACGGCCTGGAACTGCTCAGTGCCAGCGAGATTGACTGGGCCGAAGCATTACAGGCCGTCTTGTTTAGCGAAAAGGACCTGCTGGCCGACATCATTGCCAGCCTGAATGCGGGCGAACTGGCGTTGCGGCGGTTTCGCGAAATCGCCCGGATCTCGGGCCTGGTGTTTTCCGGTTATCCTGGTGCAGCCAAAAGCAATCGTCAGCTTCAGGCATCCAGCGGGCTGTTTTTTGAGGTCTTCAAGCAATACGACGCTGACAATATGCTGTTGACTCAGGCCGAGCAGGAAGTGCTGCGCCAGGAACTGGATCTGCAACGCCTTGAACTGACGCTGCGCCAGATCAATAGCCGCAGGCTGGACCTGCATGCGATCAAGCGCGCCACGCCTCTGGCTTTTCCGCTGCTGGTCGAACGTTTTCGCGAAAGTCTCAGCTCGGAAAAACTTGCCGACCGCATCGCACGTATGGTCCGCGACCTTGAAAAAGCCGCAGGCCCGGAGCATGAGCAATGAAGCCGTATCTGCCTGTCACGTTGGCAGGAGAAGAACTATGGCTGCTGGCTGACAAGGCCATTTACTACCCCGCCGAGCGAACGCTGCTGATCGCCGACGCGCACTTCGGTAAAGCGGCGGCCTACCGCAAGCTGGGTCAGCCAGTGCCGCATGGCACCACACAGACCAACCTGCGGCGGCTGGACACCCTGCTGAACACCTACGCCTGTGATCAGCTGATTTTTCTCGGAGACTTCCTGCACGCCCCGGAATCACACGCTGCCGGCACACTCGCCGCACTGGAGCAATGGCGCGCAGAGCGCTCGACGTTGAAGATCACCCTGATTCGCGGCAACCATGACAAACGGGCGGGAGATCCACCGGCTTACCTGGGGATAGATGTGGTCGCCGAACCCTTGGTACTCGGTCCTTTTGCGCTGCAGCATGAACCTGACCCGCATCCCACGCTTCACGTGCTGGCCGGCCACGTTCATCCCGTCTACCGGTTACATGGTCGAGGCCGACAAAGCCTGCGCCTGGCGTGCTTCTACCTCGGTCAACGCGTCAGCCTGTTGCCCGCCTTTGGCGAGTTCACCGGCGGGTTTCGTATTCAGCCGATGGAAAACACCCAAGTCTATGTCACCGGTGGCGATGCTGTGTGGCGCGTGGTCTGACTGCCGTTGGACCAAAGCACAGAAAGCAGACGTGAAAACGCCCGCTCCCCGAAACAGGAAGCGGGCGATGATGAATCAGGCAACAGGCGCGGGCGGTGGATCGTCCGGCAAGGTAGGGCCACCCGGCTCAGTGGGCTCCGGGGGAGGGGTATCAGGATCCGGATTACCCGGAATGCCGCCGCCGACCATATTCAGCTCCGGAAGCAAGTCCGAATGAGCCATGAGTGACCAGGCCAGCAGCCCGATCTCATTAAGCGGAGGAGATTGAGCCTGTTCAGAGATTTTGAAAGTAGTCTTCATAGGGCACTCCAGATCAAAAGCCTTCGCGCATAACGATTATGCGAAAGCATGTGATCAGATAGAGTGCGAAATAGAGTATTAATTCAATTCCACTAGTCGCCTGACCTGCAACTCAGGTGCGCGGCAGGGTGACGCCACGCTGGCCCTGATACTTGCCGCCTCTATCCTTGTAAGACACTTCGCACTCCTCATCGGACTCCAGAAACAGCATCTGGGCCACGCCTTCATTGGCGTAGATCTTGGCCGGCAATGTAGTGGTGTTGGAAAACTCCAGCGTTACGTGGCCTTCCCACTCAGGTTCGAGCGGCGTCACGTTGACGATGATGCCGCAGCGCGCGTAAGTGCTTTTGCCCAGGCAGATGGTCAGGACATTACGCGGAATGCGGAAGTACTCCACGGTGCGCGCCAGCGCGAAGGAGTTCGGCGGGATGATGCACACGTCGCTTTTGATATCGACAAAACTTTTTTCATCGAAGTTTTTCGGATCGACCGTGGCCGAATTGATGTTGGTGAATACCTTGAATTCGTCTGCGCAGCGAACGTCGTAACCATAGCTGGACACGCCATACGAGATCACACGGTCGGCACCTTCACCTCGCACCTGACGCTCCACGAAGGGCTCGATCATCCCTTGTTCCTGCGCCATGCGGCGAATCCACTTGTCCGATTTGATGCTCATGGCGATGTCCTGAATAGCGAGGTAAAAAAGTTATCCGGCATCTTACCGGGGTGGGGCCGACGGTTCAAAGACAACAGAGAGAGAGTTTGGACGGAGCGCGGCGCCGATCGGCTGCGAATGGAAATAATCATCAACAGACCATTGGCACGTTCGGAAAAAAGGGTTAAGGTGGCGTCACTGTGTTGCTTGTGTCACTGAGAATCTCTACACGATGTTGAATTTCGATCCAACCATCTCCATGAATTTTCCAGCTCTTTGCACTCAGTCTCGGCCAGGGCTCTTCCTACGCCGCAGTTAACTTTGTCCAAGGAGATATACTATGTCCAATCGCCAAACTGGTACCGTTAAGTGGTTCAACGATGAAAAAGGCTTCGGCTTCATCACTCCACAATCCGGTGACGACCTGTTCGTGCACTTCAAAGCTATCCAATCCGACGGCTTCAAAAGCCTGAAAGAAGGCCAACAGGTTTCTTTCATCGCTACCCGCGGTCAGAAAGGCATGCAAGCTGAAGAAGTTCAAGTTATCTAACTTGTACTGATTCGCTTAAAAACCCCGCCCTCAAAAGCGGGGTTTTTTATTGCCCGCCATTTGAGTAATCGCGCATGATCCCAGACGGATCAAGGGAGACAAAACTGCTACCGCCTCCCCCGCCGAAAAATCGTTACACCATCAGTCGTCGCTGACAGAAATGGTCGGCATCGCCGGGCTCGCTGCTTCCTGCAGCACGATTCGCGCGCCGACGTGACGCGCCAGTTCCTGATAGACCATCGCAATCTGGCTTTCCGGTTCGGCAATAGCCGTCGGCTTGCCACCATCTGCCTGCTCGCGAATCAGCATCGACAACGGCAATGACGCCAACAGCTCGACATCGTATTGCGACGCCAGCTTCTCACCGCCGCCTTCACCAAACAGATGCTCGGCGTGACCGCAGTTCGAACAGATGTGTACCGCCATGTTTTCCACAACGCCCAGCACCGGAATACTGACCTTGCGGAACATCTCGACACCTTTCCTGGCATCCAGCAACGCCAGATCCTGAGGCGTGGTAACGATCACAGCACCCGCGACCGGGACCTTCTGCGCCAGCGTCAGCTGGATATCTCCCGTACCAGGCGGCATATCGATGACCAGATAATCCAGATCATTCCATGCAGTCTGCGTGACCAGTTGCAGCAATGCGCCTGAAACCATCGGCCCGCGCCACACCATCGGCGTATTGTCGTCGGTCAGAAAGGCCATCGACATCACTTCGATACCGTGCGCCTCGATCGGCACGAACCATTTCTGATCCTTGATCTTTGGCCGCGTGCCTTCAGGGATGCCAAACATCACCCCCTGACTTGGCCCATAAATATCCGCGTCGAGAATCCCGACCCGTGCACCTTCGCGAGATAACGCCAATGCCAGATTGGCAGCTGTCGTGGATTTGCCGACACCGCCTTTGCCGGATGCGACGGCGACGATATTCTTCACATTGGCCAGGCCCGGGATCTGGCTCTGTGCCTTATGCGCGCCGATCACGCTTTTTATGTCGACGCTGGCTGACAGCACGCCATCGAGGTTTTCGATAGCGGTCTTGAGAACTTGCGCCCAGCCATTTCTGAACAGGTCAGCGGCATAACCCAGCTCGAGCTGCACGCTGACGCGAGCGTCCTGAATTTCAATGGCCCTGACACAACCGGCACTGACCGGGTCCAGGTTCAGGTAGGGGTCGGTGTACTGGCGAAGAATCGTCTCCACCGCTGCGCGATTGACTGCGCTCATGGGCTTACTCCGAAAAAGACTGACTGAAACAGGCGGCTATCGTACCTGTTCTGCCAGGCAGCCACATGATTTCAACCCAGTGACAGGAGCATTCCCACAGCCACGCGGGGTGAAAAAAATTGCTCAGACCTTTATAGTGGCCGACCTCCGTTTCACTTCAAGTAGCCGAGCCCCATGTCCGAGCCACGCAAGATTCTCGTTACCAGCGCCCTGCCCTATGCCAATGGTCCCGTTCACCTTGGCCACATGCTCGAGTACATCCAGACCGACATGTGGGTGCGCTTCCAGAAGCACCGCGGCAACCAGTGCATTTATGTTTGTGCGGACGACGCTCACGGTTCGGCAATCATGCTGCGCGCTGAAAAGGAAGGCATCACCCCTGAACAGTTGATCGACAACGTCAAGGCTGAACACAGCGCCGACTTCGACGACTTCCTGGTGGACTTCGATAATTTCCACTCGACACACTCGGATGAAAACCGCGAACTGTCGAGCATGATCTACAAGCGGTTGCGCGATGCCGGTCATATCGCCACGCGTTCGGTGACGCAGTATTTCGACCCTGAAAAGAACATGTTTCTGGCCGACCGCTTCATCAAGGGCACTTGCCCGAAATGTGCGGCCGAAGACCAGTACGGCGACAACTGCGAAAAGTGCGGTGCGACCTACTCGCCGACTGATCTGAAGAACCCCAAGTCAGCGATTTCCGGGGCGACGCCTGTCCTGAAGGATTCGAAACACTTCTTCTTCGATCTGCCAGCCTTCGACACCCTGCTCAAAAGCTGGACGCGCAGCGGCACCCTGCAAGACGCGGTTGCCAACAAGATCGCCGAATGGCTGGACAGTGGCCTGCAGCAATGGGACATCTCCCGCGATGCGCCGTATTTCGGTTTCGAGATTCCGGATGAACCCGGCAAATATTTCTACGTATGGCTCGATGCCCCCATCGGGTACATGGCCAGCTTCAAGAACCTGTGTGCGCGTCGTCCGGACCTGGACTTCGATGCGTACTGGGGCAAGGACGCGACCACCGAGCTTTACCACTTCATCGGCAAGGACATCGTCAACTTCCACGCCCTGTTCTGGCCTGCCATGCTCGAAGGCGCGAACCTGCGCAAACCGACCGCCATCAACGTTCACGGTTACCTGACCGTCAATGGCCAGAAAATGTCGAAGTCGCGCGGCACTTTTATCAAGGCGCGCACTTACCTCGATCATCTGTCGCCCGAGTACCTGCGCTATTACTATGCGTCGAAGCTGGGCCGTGGCGTCGATGACCTGGACCTGAACCTCGAAGACTTCGTGCAGAAGGTCAACTCCGACCTGATCGGCAAGGTCGTGAACATTGCCAGCCGTTGCGCCGGGTTCATCCACAAAGGCAATGCCGGTGTGATGGTCCAGGCCAATGCCGCGCCTGAACTCACCGATGCATTTCTGGCAGCTGCGCCAGGCATTGCCGACGCTTACGAAGCCCGCGACTTTGCCCGCGCCATGCGCGAAACCATGGCACTGGCCGATCGCGCCAATGCCTACATCGCAGAAAAAGCACCTTGGGCGCTGGCCAAACAGGAAGGCAAACAGGACGAGGTCCAGGCTGTCTGCGCACTGGGCATCAACCTGTTCCGCCAACTGGTCATTTTCCTCAAGCCGGTACTGCCGAACCTGGCCGCCGACGCAGAGCAGTTCCTCAACGTCGCGCCATTGACCTGGGAAGATCACAAGACCTTGCTGGTCAACCATCAGCTCAATCCGTTCTCGGCACTGATGACCCGGATCGACCCGGCCAAGGTAGAAGCAATGGCCACTGCATCCAGAGAAGACCTGACCGCTACGCAGACCGATACTGGTGCAGCGCCGGTCGGCAATGGCGAACTGACCAAGGAACCGCTGTCTGCGGAAATCGATTTCGACACCTTTGCAGCCGTCGACCTGCGCGTGGCGCTGATTCTCAAGGCCGAGCATGTCGAGGGCGCCGACAAGCTGTTACGCCTGACGCTGGATATCGGCGACGAGCAGCGCAATGTTTTCTCCGGAATCAAGAGCGCCTATCCGAACCCGTCCGAGCTCGAAGGTCGCCTGACCATGATGATCGCCAACCTCAAGCCTCGCAAAATGCGTTTTGGCATTTCCGAAGGCATGGTGATGGCGGCAGGCCCTGGCGGTGAAGAAATCTACCTGCTCAGCCCGGACAGCGGTGCCAAACCTGGTCAACGCATCAAGTAACCCGGACAAGGCCCGGTATCCGCTCAACAGCGGGTATCGGGGCTTCGTGCATTCGCAAGCACCTTGATATGGCCGATAATGCGCCTTTCGAAAGACATACCTGCTGTCGCTACCTGGCGCGATCATGACTGAATCGATTCGCATACTTCCCGACGTGGAACTGATACGGAGTATCGACGCGCTGCTGCCCCAGACTCAGTGTGGCAAGTGCGGGCATTCCGGCTGCCAGCCCTATGCGGAAGGGATTGCGGGCGGTGAAGCCATCAACAAATGCCCGCCAGGTGGTGACGAAACCATCATTCAACTGGCAGAGCTGCTGGCTGTGCCGGCATTGCCCCTGGATACGGCGCGCGGAGCGGCACCTGCCCAGGTCGCCTTTATTCGCGAGGCCGAGTGTATCGGCTGTACCAAATGCATCCAGGCCTGCCCGGTAGACGCCATTGTCGGGGCAGCGAAATTGATGCACACCGTGATCATTGAGGAATGCACAGGTTGCGACCTGTGCGTCGCACCGTGCCCGGTGGACTGCATTGAAATGCATCCGCTACCCTCTGCAGCGATCATACCGATCGTGGGCGGACTGGCACCGACCTGTGACTTGCAAATCGCCCGGCAGCACAAGCGCACTCATGCACGGCGGCGTTTCGACTCCAGAAACGCCAGGCTGCGCAGCGAACAGCAGGCTCGACTGGCAGAACGTATTGCCCGCTCGCAGCGAATGGAATCACTTCGTGAAGCAGCACCTCGAACTGCCGCAAACACTGAACAGAAACAGAGGCCTGGCGCCGCGGACGATGCCTTGAAAAAAGCCAGGATTGCACTGGCGATGAGTCGTGCCCAGCTCAACAAGTCGCTCAAGGCCTTTGGTCATCCGCCCATTGCGGAGCAAGCAGCGCAGCTGGTGACGCTGCAACGCCACTACGAGGCCGCCGAACAGGCACTGCAGGCGCTGCTATCAGCGTCTGCACCGATCAATTCCGAGGAAACGCTTCGTCCATGAATGCTGCAAAACGTCAGGAAATATTCCGCAGGCTGCATGAGGACAATCCGGACCCTAAAACCGAGCTGGCCTACACCACGCCTTTTGAATTGCTCATCGCGGTGATCCTCTCCGCGCAGGCCACCGACGTGAGCGTCAACAAGGCGACCGCCAGGCTCTATCCAGTGGCCAATACGCCACAAGCAATCTACGACCTCGGCGTTGAAGGGCTTTCCGGGTACATCAAGACAATCGGCCTTTACAACAGCAAAGCCAAAAACGTGATTGAAACCTGCCGGATGCTGATCGAGCTGCACAATGGCGAAGTGCCGCAGACCCGTGAAGCCCTTGAGGCGTTACCAGGGGTGGGACGCAAGACCGCCAACGTTGTACTCAACACCGCGTTTCGCCAGATGGCGATGGCCGTAGACACGCATATCTTTCGCGTAAGCAACCGAACAGGCATCGCCCCCGGGAAAAACGTGGTGGAGGTAGAGAAGCAGTTGATGAAATTTGTGCCGAAAAATTATCTGCTCGATGCGCATCACTGGCTGATCCTGCATGGACGCTACGTTTGCCAGGCCCGTAAGCCACGCTGTGGCAGTTGTCGCATAGAGGACCTGTGCGATTACAAGCACAAGACATCAGACGATTGAGGCCGACGGGCGGTTGCCACTTTATCGATTGAAAAAATCTTTTTTACCCGCCTGCGGATTGTCGATATAAGAAGCGCCAGAGAAAGTCCAAGCCCTGGAGTCAACTTCATGAGTACTGGCAATGAGCAGCTGGATGTAGACGATGAGATCGTCGTCGTTGAAACTGACGAAATCGAACCTGTGGTTGTGGAGCCGGCGAAGACAAACCTGAGCAAGCGCCGGACCATCGATAACCTGCTTGAAGAGCGGCGCTTGCAAAGACAACTGGCCGATTACGACTTCGACTTTTAGGCGCAGCGCCTGGCGAGACGCCAGACATATTGCGTGCCAGAGCCGAGCCCTGGAAGCAGCTCTAAAGAGAGACGCTCCCAGGCACTGGGCACGGCTTACTGATTGCCGAATATGACCTGCCCGCCTCAGACAAGCCCGTTACGCTGGGCAAGCTCAATCAGATCAACCAGCGAATGTGCATTGAGCTTGAGTAATAACCGGGTTTTATAAGTGCTGACGGTCTTGTTGCTCAAAAACATGCCGTCTGCGATCTCCTTGTTGGTCTTGCCTCTGGCCAACTGTTGCAGAACCATCATTTCCCTGCCGGAAAGACGGTCTACCATATCCGATTCGCTCGCGTTTCCCATGCTGGAGCGAACAGTGTGCAGCGCCTGGTTGGGGAAATAGCTGTAGCCTGAAAGCACCGCCTTGATTGCACTCAGCAGCTCGGTCAGATCCTGTTGCTTGCAAACATACCCCGCAGCACCTGCCTGCATGCAACGCATGGAGAAGTGACCTGGCGCCTGAGAAGTCAGAATCAGAACCTTGAATGGCAATGTCATGGCTGACAGACGAGCGATTACTTCCAGGCCGTCGAGCTTGGGGATACCGATGTCGAGGATCACGATATCAGGAAGATGCTCGCGCGCCATCTGCAATGCGTCCACACCGTTATCAGTCTCCGCGACGACCTCATAGCCATGACGCTCCATCAGCATGCGTACAGCAAGGCGAATGACAGGATGATCATCCACGATCAGCACTTTATTCATGGGCAGTCCATTTTTCGCTATTCGAATTTTCAGAGCCAGCACAATAACTTAGTCGTTTAGTGCTTTGCATTGCGCTCACCCTTAAGGACTGACAGCCAAAGACCATTCCTACAAGTACAGCAGAAACTTCCTACAAAACTCGGCACTAACGTACATTTTTTATTAATTTTCACAGAGCCTTCCTTTTCGGAACCTGTTGAATTATTGCTGGAGCGGCGGCGTAAGCATCGCGACTCCAGTCGATAGATGAACATGACCAGACGTTTCATCGTCAAAAATGATCTTGTCGGGCCTGTTAAAAACTTTGTAAAACCGTCTTTTTATCAGCATCGAAACAAATTGACGCATGGCGCATAGCCAGCAAAGTGAAAAAAACCTCCTGTCCGCCTGAATACTCCTGAAGCAAAACGCCCGGGCGTCATGGCCGAATTTCAAGATGCTGATGACACGACAGTTCTTGATACTCAGGCATCTACATGACAGAGACGCGCAGAACGTGGCGATTGAAATAGTGCGGTCCTGTCAAGATAAGCGCCTCTTTCCTGGCACCGACGCCTGCACGCCACACGGGGCGACTGATAGCGATCACTCACACCGTACATACGTAAACCACGAGTAAAAATTACACATTGAATACAGAATATTGTACAAATATTTATTTAAGGAAACGTCCTATATAACTTAAGGAAATCTCCTACAACAGAACGCCAGGCTGAGCACTCGACACATCGTTAGCGCTCAGGCCTCACGGCATTATGATTTAACCGCACGAGCCTGTGCTGAAGCAATATCTTACAGACACCTTAGCATGAGCCTACGTCATTCAAGACTAAAAGCAGCTCATTCGACAAGTAGCAAATACCAAATCTCATTTCAGATCCAGCCATGGTCAGCCGAATAGGAAACGTACTACAAAAATCAGGGACGCAAAAATAAAACATGTAAGACCTTTTAAATACTTTCAAATCAATTCCATCCAAGCACCATTTTCTCCTTGCAAATTCTATTACCAGTCGTTACTTTTTTGGCATTAACACCGTTATTTATTGCCATTGAATACGCTTCTCAAGAGGCTATATCAATGCGTATTTCACTCACGTACTTCATGAGCAACAGTAGTTAGACGAGCTCGGTCTATCACACCGGCCGGATGGATTCGGGTACTGCATACATGGCCGGTCGGGCACCTCTGCCTGATGACAAGACCTCAAAGTGTCTGCCAACTCTTTTGAATGGGCCATGTGTATAACCATGTTCAAAAAGGGACCTATCATGGACAATAAATACGTTCGTTCGCCTTCACCGCCCCGTACCGCTCTGGAACTGGCCACTGCCATAGAGCGGTTCGTCGCCACCGGCGGGGTTATTGCCGTCATACCGGAGGGAGAAACAGCGGGTTCATCGAATCCGACACCCACCGATAATACCTCTGCCCTGGAACTCACAGGCAAAGTGGAATTACTGAAGTGCCTTGTTGCAAAGGGCGCGGGGGTCAACGCCCTGCAGTACTCATTGCGTATGACCAAGAAGGATGTTCGCCAACTGGCAACGGAACATAAAGTGAGGATACATTTCAGCCAGCCTGTGCGTAGCCTCAGGAGAGAAGCACGCAATGATACTGCTGATGTCGATGATGTCGTAGCGGGCCACGCCATGCACTATTCGGCCCTCGGCTACGCTGCTTCTGAAATCGCTCAGTTGCTCGACCTCAGCGTTCGCCAGATCTGGAACATCGGCAAGGCCTATCGATATGAGTTCAGGCAACAGCGAGAAAGCGATACGCCTAAGCAGCCTGACTCGGCGCCAGGTACTGCTGACCCGCACACTCAATAAAGCCGTTGCGTTGAAATAGCCGCCGTGTGCGAAGAGTGCCGGATACGCGACTGAAAAACTCGGTTATAGCGTCCTTAACAACGACAGTCTGTGTAGGAAAACATGGCAAAGCCTATGCCTGTTTCTTTTCCTGTCGAAAGCAGGCCTTCATCAATACACACTGCAGACCGTATTTGATTCATCAAAACAATACCGCGACGTTAAAACGCGTAGAACGCCCAGCGGTATCCGCGTTGATGAACTCAACAGCAATGATCAAAGTGTCAGGAAACTTTAGTCAAAGACGTGACCTGCGCTGGTCCAGGAAAGGAGCCGCGCCCTGCAGGTCATACGAAGCGTTGAAACTTGAAGCGCTTTACGCGTCAGCCAGATCATCAAGTGCAGCCCTGCGAGGGGCTGCACTTGCCAAACCACCTGCTATCTTCAGAACAGCTTGCGGCCCTTGTTTGCGGCAATCCGCATGCGCAGTGCGTTCAGCTTGATGAAGCCTGCAGCGTCGGCCTGGTCGTAAGCGCCAGCATCGTCTTCGAAGGTCGCGATATTGGCATCGAACAGCGAGTCATCGGACTTGCGGCCAGTCACAATCACGTTGCCCTTGTACAGCTTCAGACGTACCACGCCGTTCACGTGAGCCTGAGACGCGTCGATCATCTGTTGCAGCATCAGACGCTCAGGGCTCCACCAGTAACCGGTGTAGATCAGGCTGGCGTATTTGGCCATCAACTCATCCTTCAGGTGAGCGACTTCACGGTCCAGGGTGATCGATTCGATTGCGCGGTGGGCACGCAGCATGATGGTGCCGCCCGGGGTTTCGTAGCAGCCACGGGACTTCATGCCCACGTAACGGTTTTCCACGATATCCAGACGCCCGATACCATTCTCGCCGCCGATGCGGTTCAGGGTTGCCAGAACAGTGGCAGGGGTCATCTCGACACCATCCAGCGCAACGATATCGCCATTGCGATAGGTCAGCTCAAGATAGGTCGCCACGTTTGGCGCGTCCTCGGGGGACTTGGTCCAGCGCCACATGTCTTCTTCGTGCTCGGTCCAGGTGTCTTCCAGGACGCCGCCTTCATAGGAAATGTGTAGCAGGTTGGCGTCCATCGAGTACGGGGATTTCTTCTTGCCGTGACGCTCGATCGGGATGTTGTGCTTTTCGGCATAATCCATCAGCTTTTCACGCGACAGCAAATCCCACTCACGCCACGGAGCAATCACCTTGACGCCAGGCTTGAGCGCGTAGGCACCCAGTTCGAAACGCACCTGGTCGTTGCCTTTGCCGGTTGCGCCGTGGGAGATGGCGTCAGCGCCGGTTTCATTGGCGATTTCGATCAGACGCTTGGCGATCAATGGACGAGCGATGGAAGTACCCAGCAGGTACTCGCCTTCGTAGACAGTGTTGGCACGGAACATCGGGAACACGAAATCGCGCACGAACTCTTCGCGCAGGTCATCGATGTAGATTTCTTTCACGCCCATGGCCTGAGCCTTGGCGCGTGCCGGTTCGACCTCTTCACCCTGACCCAGGTCAGCGGTAAAGGTCACCACTTCGCAGTTGTACGTATCTTGCAGCCACTTGAGGATCACCGAAGTGTCCAGGCCACCGGAATACGCGAGAACTACCTTGTTTACGTCCGCCATGCCATCACTCCACCGGGTTGTACGGAAAACCGTGGATTCTACCGTTCAAGCCAGCAGATTTACAGGGGCGCGACAGCTTGTGACGACAAGGCGACGTATCCAGCAACCTGACGAGGGCTCAGGACGTATGTGCGGCGCTTGCCGAGGAGGCAACAGGCACCGGGCGCTCATCGGGCGCTACGCGCTCAAGGTGTACGTTCACCCGACGGTTGCGCGCGCGGTTGGCTTCGTTGGTGTTGGGCGCCAGCGGGTAGCGCTCACCGTGGAAGCGCAGGGTGATCTGCTGCTCCGGAATACCCTGGGCCTTGAGATAGTCCATGACTGCCAGTGCCCGGCGGCGAGACAAGTCACGGTTGGTAAGGCGATTGCCGCTGTTGTCCGAATGGCCATCAAGCTCGACGCGGTTGACGGTCGGATCAGCCTTCAAGTAGGCAACCATGTTGTCCAGACGCGCTTTTGCACGGGCATCCAGCTCGATACCACCGCCAGGAAAACCCACTTCAGCCTGTTTGATCTGATCGAAATTCATCGGCAACAGCTTGGCGGTACAAGCCTGATATTCACTGAACGCCTTGCTGAATTTGACAGGTAGCAAGCGTATTTCCATCAGACCGCCGTCGCGGTTGTAGTGACGAATCAGCGGGCTGCGCCCGTCCATCAGGCCGCTGATCAGCCGCCCTGCCTGCGCTTGGGAAGTGTTGAACGGAATGTCGCCATTCATGACGCGCACTGAACCCAGGTTGATATCACCACGCCCAGGCTGCCAGGGCGCGGCGGCGGCCAGCAATGTCGCAGAGCCATTGCCCAGCATGTTATAGGACGCCTTGAGGCGAAATGTCGCCTGCTCTCCCGCACGGCGCACGAACTCGCCCGCACCGAAATCGGTGATCGGCTGAGTCAGGCGGCATTCGAACTGATCGCCTTCGACCTTCCACTCGATGCTCTCCAGACGCGTCTGGAAACTGATAGCCATCGCCGGAAGGCTGGCAAACATGCTGAGCAGGGCTAAATATCGCTGGCGCACGGGAGGCTCCACTGGAAATGAACGCGAAACAGAAAAATGCTGACTGACAAGGGAGCTATCGGTAACTTCATGCAAAACTTGATAGCGGATGCCTGAGAGAGGCTTTTCCGGTAGCATTCCCAACGAGTTTGACCCGCCTGGAATCCCCAATGTCTGACCGCCTGACCCTTCTGCGTCCCGACGACTGGCATATTCACCTCCGTGACGGAGCTGTCTTGCCTCATACCGTTGCCGACGTAGCGCGAACTTTTGGCCGCGCAATCATCATGCCCAACCTCGTACCTCCGGTTCGCAACGCGCAACAAGCCGACGCTTATCGCCAGCGCATTCTGGCCGCACGTCCGGCAGCCAGCCGCTTCGAACCGTTGATGGTGCTTTACCTCACCGACCAGACCACACCCGAAGACATCCGCACAGCCAAGGCCAGCGGCTTTGTCTACGCTGCCAAACTGTATCCGGCCGGGGCGACCACCAACTCGGATTCCGGTGTCACCAGCATCGACAAGATCTTCCCGGCCCTGGAGGCAATGGCCGAAGTCGGCATGTTGCTGTTGGTACACGGGGAAGTGACACGCGGCGAGATTGATGTCTTCGATCGCGAAAAAGTGTTCATCGACGAACATCTGCGTCGTGTGGTCGAACGCTTTCCGACCCTCAAAGTGGTGTTCGAACACATCACCACCGGCGAGGCCGTGCAGTTCGTCAACGAAGCCTCGGCCAATGTGGCGGCGACCATCACTGCGCACCACCTGCTGTACAACCGCAACCACATGCTGGTCGGCGGGATTCGTCCGCACTTCTATTGCCTGCCGATTCTCAAGCGCAATACGCATCAGGCTTCGTTGCTCGACGCGGCCACCAGCGGCAGCAACAAGTTTTTCCTGGGCACCGACTCGGCACCGCATGCTCAGCATGCCAAGGAAAACGCGTGCGGTTGTGCCGGTTGCTACACGGCCTACGCAGCGATCGAGCTGTACGCGGAAGCGTTCGAACAGCGTAACGCGCTGGACAGGCTGGAGGGCTTCGCCAGCCTTCACGGTCCGGCGTTCTATGGCCTGCCTGCCAATCAGGACACCATCACGCTGGTGCGTGACGAGTGGACCGCCCCTGCCAGCCTGCCGTTTGGCGAGTTGACCGTTATCCCGCTGCGCGCTGGTGAAACACTGCGCTGGCGTCTGGAGGAACACGCGTGAGTGAAGATCATTTTGACGAAGAACACGAAGGCCACGGCGGTGGCGGCGTTTCCCGTCACCCGATGGCAGCGCGATTTCGCGGCTACCTGCCGGTAGTCGTCGACGTCGAGACCGGTGGTTTCAACTCCGCCACCGATGCCCTGCTGGAAATTGCCGCTGTCACCATCGGCATGGATGAAAAAGGCTTTGTGTTTCCCGAGCACACCTATTTCTTCCGCGTCGAGCCCTTCGAGGGCGCCAACATCGAGGCGGCTGCGCTGGAGTTCACCGGCATCAAGCTCGATCACCCGTTGCGCATGGCGGTCAGCGAAGAGACCGCAATTAACGATATCTTCCGCGGCGTGCGCAAGGCGCTTAAAGCCAATGGCTGCAAACGCGCGGTACTGGTCGGTCACAACGCCAGCTTCGACCTCGGTTTCGTCAACGCGGCTGTCGCCCGGATGGACATGAAGCGCAACCCGTTTCACCCGTTCTCCAGCTTCGACACGGCCACGCTTGCCGGCCTCGCCTACGGCCAGACCGTATTGGCCAAAGCCTGCCAGGCCGCCGGAATCGACTTCGACGGCCGTGAAGCTCACTCGGCACGCTACGACACCGAAAAGACCGCTGAGCTGTTCTGCGGCATCGTCAACCGCTGGAAAGAAATGGGCGGCTGGCAAGACTTCGACGACTGAGGTCGACAGTTCAGTGAACAGACCGGCCTTGCGCCGGTTTTTTCATGTCTGCCAAAAAGTGGCGGGCATTCTTCGCGCTACGCAATCAACCCGCCGACCACTCATCGCCCTACCTGAATCGAACCCAAAACAGTTTTGACAAGCATTCTCATTAGCATTAGTCTCCTTCACATCAAGCAATAAACCAGCGACGGTCCATAGCTTATGTATGTTTGCCTCTGCCAAGGTGTCACAGACGGTCAAATCCGGGATGCAATTCTGGAAGGCTGCTGCAGTTATCGTGAAGTCCGCGAAACGCTGGGCGTCGCGAGTAAATGTGGAAAATGCGCCTGCCTGGCGAAAGAAGTGGTGCGTGACACCCTGACCGAACTGCAAAGCAGTCATGCGGCGCTGGCCTATCCCGCAAAATTTTCAGCTGCCTGAATACCCCGTTTTCAAGAACCGGACGCCATGTCCGGTTTTTTTATGCCTGTAATTCAAGCGCTTAGCGTCAAGATGCGGAACTCAAACATTCTTATTCCTATTTAAATTCACTTATTATTCAAACACTTAGGTTTGACAGACGACGGAGCGCAGCTCACACTCGCAGCTTATCGACACCATCCATCGGCAGGACCTCGAACATGAAAGGCGACATTACAGTCATCCAGCATCTCAACAAGATCCTCGGAAACGAGCTGGTCGCTATCAATCAGTACTTTTTGCATGCACGTATGTACGAAGACTGGGGCCTGAAAAAGCTCGGCGGGCATGAGTACCACGAGTCCATCCATGCGATGAAGTACGCAGACAAGCTGATCAAGCGCACACTGTTTCTTGAAGGGCTGCCAAATCTGCAGGACCTCGGCAAGATCCTGATCGGCGAGCACACCAAGGAAATGCTGGAGTGCGACCTGAAGATCGAGCAGAAAGGTCTGGCTGATCTGAAAGCGGCCATTGCTCATTTCGAGACAGTCGGCGACTTTGGCAGCCGTGAGTTGCTCGAAGACATCCTTGAGCCTAAGGAAGAGCAAATCGACTGGCTGGAGACTCAGCTTGGTCTGATCGTCAAAGTTGGCATAGAGAACTACCTGCAGTCGCAAATGGGTGACTGATTCACCCGACGCGCTGCAATGAAAAAGCCCGCCTCTGTCGAGAGCGGGCTTTTTCTTGTCTGTAAAACCACACTGCTACAAACGCTTGCGACGCAGAGCGTCGTGAAAGGCATTCCCACGCTGAAGCGCAGGGAGCGATAACCTCGACTATCGTGCGACGCTCTGCGTC